>CAVQUV010000019.1:0-576410 GCA_963716855.1 uncultured beta proteobacterium
CGAAGCCTTCGCGCGAGCTCTCGACGACCCGGCCGTGGAGGTCCTGCTTGGGCGCGAACGCGATGGAGTGCAGCGCGAAGTCGAGGCGGCCCCATTTTTCCTTGATGGCGGAGAAGACGGCCTCCAACTGGCCAGGCTGCTCGACATCGAGGGGCATGGCGATAGTCGCCGAGAGCGAGTGCGCCAGCGGCTCGACGTACGGTCTCGCCTTCTCGTTCAGCCACGTCACGCCGAGCTCTGCTCCCAGGTTACGGAAGACGCGCGCGCAGCCGTAGGCGATGCTGTTCTCGTTCGCGATGCCGACAATCAAGCCCTTGCGGCCCGAGAGGACCGTCGAAAACAGCTGCGAATGCGGGAGGTCCACGGGCGTTTCTCTAGTGAACGGCAGCCGCACCGGGCAGGCCGCTCAGGACCTCTCGCGCGCGCTCCTGGAACCGCTCGGTCGCTGCCTGCACCCGCTTCTGCAGCCCGCGGGTGATGGATTCGGAAATGTCGATACGGGAAAGCTTGTCGCCTACGTCCATGATGTCGGAGCCCCTTCGTCCGATTGTCGGGCCCGCTCGGACCCGGCAACTCTGCACAGAGATGTCATGGGGCGCACCTTAGCCGCCGCTCCATTTCGAGTCGTCAGCAAAGCATCGGCATTCGGTCAAAGTTGAGCCGGAACCTCCGTGACGTCCGCCGCGGATCCGGAGCGAATCGCGACGGTTCGCCGGCGACTCGACCAGGTCGATGTGCCCCACTACCCGGCCGGGTTCGGGCCACGTGCCCGGGTGATCACGTACTCTCCCGGCGCGAGTGCGCCGGCGCGGCAGAGCCGGTTGAGCAACTGATGCGCATCCACGAACACCGGCGCGCCGCGCAGCCAGCCTTCGAACGGGCGGTCGAGAAACGGGTCGGCCCCACCATGCACGAAAGTGACGATCGGGTGGCGCCGCGGACCGATGCCGAGCTCGGCCTCGGCCGAGAACGTGGGCTTGCCCGGAAAGGTCTGCCGGACCAGCCGCTCGAGTTCGTTCGCCGGAAGGATCTGCATGGCGTCCTCGCTTTCAGCGCACCAGTTCCCAGTGCATGGCGCCGTTGATAGTGCGGCTGCGCCGGCAATCCGCGCAGGTCTTCGGAGCCATCAGTGCACCGCGCGCGCGAAGGTGCGCCCGCGCATGAGCTGCACCGCCTCGGGACGCTCCTCGGCGAGATCGACGAGCGACTGCATCACTTCCTCGTACAGATCACGGCCGGCGGTGTAGCCGGGCCAAGTGAAGACCGAGAGCTCCGCCACCTCGAGGTCGGGCCGCAGCCAGAAGCCCGACAGCATCGGCAGGCGCTGGAATAGTTGGTGCACGTGCCGGGCGACGATCGCCTCGGTGTGCTGGCGACGCGCTTCGCTTAGGCGTTGCTCGGGGGGTCTCATGGGAGGCACCCTGCGTTAGGAATCGTTGAGGACAAGCCGCTCGCGCTCGAGCGTGGCAGCGACCGCGCGGATGAGGTCGGCGAGCGCGGCATCGCCGCGGCACAATGCCGTGAGCGCTGCCAGGGCGGGATGGCCCGGCCCGCCGGCGCCGTTCCGCTCGACGGCAGCCGCGCTTTGCGAGGGCGCGCCAACCGGCGCGGCGATGAAGCGGTAGCCGCGGCGCGATACCGTCTCGATGTAGCGCGGCTGTTTGGGGTCGTCGCCGAGCGCCGCCCGTACTTCGCTGATCGCCGTCTTGAGCACCGACTCGGTGACGAACCGATGGCCCCAGACGGCGTCGAGCAAGGCGTTCTTCGTGACAAGCATCCGCGGTGTGCGCGCGAGCGCGCAAAGGACGGCGAACGGCTTCGGCGCGAGGGCTACGGGCTCGCCGACGCACGTCAGCCGTGCGTCGGCTTCATCTAGTTCGAACCGGTCGAAGCGCAGGCGCGCACCAGGCAGATCCGATTTCATTGCGGGACTAAGCATCGCTCGCTCCATTGAGATGAAAGAAAGACCTCGCCACGCCCGGGACTCTCTTCAGGGAGGAGGGAGGAGGAAGGGGACGAAAGTCCCGGGACTGCCGTGGCGAGGTCGTAGAGGTCACGATGCAAAGCCTAGGCGCATGCCGTTCGCCCTACCATTGCGCCGAGGTACACCGTTGATGTGCGCAGCGATTGAACGCTGACGCCAGAGGATCGCCGCCTAAGACCTTGGTATAGGCCCGCGCTGCGACTTCGCCAGCGCTTCGCGCACGCACTCGAGCAGGTCGTCCGGGGCGAACGGCTTGCTGAGGTAGCAGGTGATTCCCGCGTCGCGCGCGCGCGACTGCGTTCGCTCTTCCGGGTGGGCCGTGATGATCACAGTGGGAATGCGGTCGCCGGACGCGACGAGCGCCTGATACAGCTCGAGCCCCGTCATGCCGGGCATTCGCATGTCGGCGACCAGGCAAGCCGCGCTCGCGCGACTCGCCGAGCCGAGGAAACTCTCGGCGTCCTCAAACGTGGCGGTGGAGAAACCCGCCGCCTTCAATAGATCGCGTGTCGCGTTGCGGAGCGACTGGTCGTCGTCCACGATCACGACGAGCGGCCTCTCGGCCATGTCGCCTCCAGCAGTTGAGAGCCCAGCCTAGCCTGCGCGGCGGCCAACGGCCATTGCACCCAAGCGTGCCGCGCTAACACCTTGGTATAACGCGCTAGGCGGTGCCCGGCAGGCCGAGCCGGTCCGCCATGCGCACCAGCTCGGCAACGGATTTCGCCAGCATCTTGCGCATCACCTGCCCGCGGTGGACCTTCACGGTGACCAAGCTCAGCCCGAGCTCGGCTGCGATTTGCTTGTTCACCCGCCCCGCGACGACGAGCTTCATGACCTGCCGCTCGCGCTCCGTGAGCTCGCGGTAACGCGCCTTCAGCTCGGCGAGGCTGGCCGCGTGCGCGCGCCTTGCGCGGTCCCGGTCGATCGCCGCGTGGATGGCATCGAGCAGCACCTGGTCGTCGAAGGGCTTGGTGAGGAACTCGGCTGCGCCGGCCTTCATCGCGCGCACGGTCATCGGAACGTCGCCGTGTCCGGTGAGAAATATGATGGGGAGAGCGACCCCCGCTTTCGCGAGCTCCTGCTGAAACGTGAGTCCGCTCATGCCCGGCAGCCGCACGTCGAGCACGAGGCAGCCCGGTGCGTCCGGCCGCTCTGCGTGCATGAATTCGTGCGCCGCGGAGAAGAGGCGCACGTCGAGGCCTACCGACCTGAGCAGAGTGTCAAGCGAACGCTGCATGGACGGGTCGTCGTCGATGACGAAGACGACTGCCCGCTCCTCGCTCATGATTGTTCCTCCCCGGCAACCGGCAGCGAGAAATGGAAGACCGCGCCGCGACGCTCGTTCGAGCTCGCCCACAACCGCCCGCCGTGCGCCTCGATGATCGAGCGGCTGATCGACAGGCCGATGCCGATGCCTTCGGCCTTGGTGGTATAGAACGCCTCGAACATCCGCTCGGCGCCCTCCGGGTCGAGCCCGGTGCCGGAATCGCGCACCTCGACCACCACGGCGTCCGGGGCGTCCTCTCGTGAAACGATCGTCAACTGGCGCGGGCCATCGTGGACGCCGCTCATCGCCTCGATCGCGTTCAAGATCAGGTTCAGCAGCACCTGCTGCAGCTGGACGCGATCGCCCGCCACGCGCCGCAGCGCCTCGCCGAGCTGCGCCTGGAGAACGATGTCGTGGCTGCGCAACTCGTGCTCCGTGAGCGCGAGGACTTCGAGAATCTTGCGGTTGATATCCAGCAGCTCCAGGCGCGGCGCCTGGTGCTTCGCGAGCGCGCGGATTCGCGCGATGACCTCGCGCGCCCGCTTGCCGTCGGCGGCGATGTTGTCGAGCGCCGAGCGCGCTTCCGCCATCTCGGGCGGATCGGCGGCCAGCCAGCGCGCGCCCGCCGCCGCGCTGGCGATCATCGCCCCCAGCGGCTGGCTGACCTCGTGAACGACCGACGTGGTCAGCTCGCCGAGCGTCGTCAGCCGCGACATGCGAGCAAGCTCCGTCCGGACCATCTGCAGCGCGTTGTCTTTCTCGCGCAACGTCTCCTCGCGAGCTTGCGCTCGCTGATGTCGCGCACGAGGGCCAGGTAGAGGAGCTGCCCCGCCTGCTTGAACGTGCCAGTGCGTATCTCGACCGGAAATACGGTTCCGTCCTTGCGTCGATGGCGCGTCTCGAAGGTGACCCTTTGCCCGGCGCCGGCGCGCTCCGCGAGCCGAGCGATCGCCGGCTCGTCGAGGCCGGCATCGAAATCGCGGGGGTGCATACCGACCAGCTCCTCGCGGCTGTAGCCGAGGCTTTCGCAGGCCTGGCGGTTGACGTCGACCACGTTGAGCTGCTGGTCCAGCAGGAAAAAGCCGTCCATCGCATGGTCGACGAAGGTGCGGAAGCGCACTTCGCTCGCGCGCAGCTCCTGCTCGGCTTGCCGCCAATCCGTGACATCGATCATGAAGCCGACCATGCGCTCGGATTGGCCCTTGGCGTCGAAGAACATGCGACCTTTCGCCCGCGACCAGTGCACGGCGCCATCCTTGTGGATGACCCGGTACTCGGCCGCGACGTCGCCCGATTCGTGCGCACGGTTGATCGCGGCCTTTACCGCCGGCCAGTCATCGGGATGGACGAGCTTCATCCAGCCTTGATACGTTCCATCGAAGGTGCCCGGCTCGAGGCCATACATCGCCTCGAGCTCGGGCGACCAGCGGTTTTCGCTCTCACGCGCGCCGATGTACCAATCGAATGCCACCGCGCGTGCCGCCTTTTGCGCGAGGTCGAGTAATTCCTGCCGCGCACGGAGCTCCGCTTCGACGCGCTTGCGCTCGGTGATGTCGCGCACGACGGAAAGCACCAAGTTCTCGCCGCGATGGGAAATCTCGGTGTTGGTCACCTCAACCGGAATCGGGCGCCCGCTGCGGTGCAGGTCAAACGTTTCAAACGTGGCGTTCCCGTACTTCTCGATCTCCTCGCGAACAACCCGCCCGACCTGCCCACGGACTTCCGGTGACTGCAGCTCGGGCACTTTCATCTTGAGCGGTTCATCGCGCGAATAACCGAGGAGCGCGCAGGCCCGCTCGTTGACTTCGATGATCTCGTCGCGCTCGTTCTGCAGGAATATGGCGTCGTTCGCCTTCTCGAAGAGCGTCCGGTAACGCTGCTCGCTCTCGCGCAGAGCCGCTTCAGCCTCCCGCAACTCCGTGATGTCCTGCATCACGCCGAACTGGCGCACCGGACGGCCGGAGTCGTCCCGCGTGACGTCGCCCTGGCTGTGCACCACGCGCACGGCACCGTCGGGCCGCACCACTCGGTATTCGACGTCGTAGCGGGGACCGCCGCGCAGCGCCAGGTCGCTCGCGGCCGCGGTGTTCTCCCGGTCCTCGGGATGTATGAGGCTCAGCCAGCGGCCGTGCCATTGCGGCAGCTCGGGCGGCTGCACGCCGAAAATCCGGCAAGCCCCGTCGGATAGGGATACGTGGCCCGTCGCGTAGTCGCGCTCCCACCAGCCCACGCGCGCAAGCCGCTGTGCCGCCTCGAGCCTCGCTTCGCTTTCGCGAAGGCCGCGGAAGGCGATGAGGCTGCCCAGCGCGTCGGTGAGCCGATGGCCGACCTCCTCGAAAAGGCGCTGCTCGTCCTTCGTCCACGTGCGCGGCCGCGAGCATTGGTGCAGGCCGAAGAGATACGCCCGATCGCCTTTCGGACGAAACGCCATCAGGATCTCGGATTGAACGCCAAAGTGCGACGCGATCTCGGGCTTCACCTGGCGCTCATGCCCGGGCCCGGCAGGCAAGGCACCGCTAGAACCGAGCACGGCGCGCGCCACTTCGGCAGAGTCCACTGTCATGGGCAGATCGCGTCCGCGGGCGGCCGCGCCCGGATACTGCGGACGCGTGCGCTCCATGACCGGTCGCCAGGAAGGTGCGTCCGGGTCGCAGGGATAGAGGAGCCAGGCGCGGTCGGCAACGAAGATCTCGAGCACCGCGTCGAGCACGTCGCCCAGCATCTGCTCCAGGTCGTTGGTCCCCTGCATGGCGCGGTTGATCCGGTCCATCGACTCGAGAAACCACACGTGCGCGCGGCGCTCCGCCTCGGCGAGCTTGCGGTCGGTGATATGGCGGCCGACGCCGCGGTAGCCGACGAACCGCCCGAATTCGTCGAAGACCGGCATACCGGAAACCGACACGTAGCGCTTGCCCCCGTCGGGCGTCGGACGCGCGAGCTCGAAGTCGCGGAAAGGCAGGTGCGCGTCCAGCATCGCGCGGTGCTTGCGCCACGCCTCTTCGTCCGGTTCAAGGTACGGAATTTCCCAGCGCGTCTTGCCGATTTCGGAGCGGGGCGCCGGCGCGTCGGTGAGCCGTTCGGAGAACTCCTGGCGAGTGAAGCGGTGCTCGGCGTCGCTCTCCCAGTACACGTCAAAGGAGAACTGCACGAGAGCGCGGAAGCGCTCCTCGCTCGCGCGGAGCGCGTGCTCGGCGCGCCGGCGTGCTCCGCTGAACTGGGTGAGCAGCAGGCACAGCGCGACGAAGATGGAGAAGCCCGGCGCATACTCGGGCGATATGTCCCACGAATGCACCGGAGGGATGAACCAATACCAAACTCCCGTGGCGCAGATCAGCGAGGCGAGCAAGCCGGGTCCCCGTCCGCCGTACCAGGCGCTCAGGACCACGGCGGCAAGCGGAAGCTGGTAGGTGCCGACGCCTTCCGGGTGCGGAAGAACGCCGCGCAGAGTGAGCGCGAGGCCCGCCAGCGCCACGGCAACGCCATAGCGCTTGAGCAGATCTCGGCTCTTTCGTGCTAGATCGCCTGCGTCGTGCACGACGGGTGCGTGATCGACGAAGATGCCAGCTTTCGGCTGTTCGTCCTCCAGGCGCTTGCGCTCCATGATCCCCCCTGACCGCCCTGCACGACACTTTAAACTAGCGATTGGCCCGCGCGTAGCGCAGGATTTAAACCCACGACCCGCTACTTCGTAGCCAGGACGTTGTGAGTTTTCACTTCGTTGCCGCGATGGGAAAGTCTTCGCTCGAGTGCCTTAGCGCACAGTCCTACTCTGCGGACATCCGCGCCACCTCACAACGAGGCCGTTGATTCCTCGGAGCATTGCGATGGTGACGCGGACGCCGTGCGCGCGCGAAATTGCAGAAGATTGTAGAAGTCTGCCTATTTCTTAGGCAGCGTCAGCATCGACGTAATGCTTTGATCTGGCGGAGAGGGAGGGATTCACGGACGTGCCGCCGGCCGCGATTCGGCGGCGCGTTCCGCGCATCGCCGAACCCTTCGAATCCCCCACGCGAGCCAAGCCGTTGGCTCGCTCCCTGCGCCAGAAACAACGAAGCCCGCTCGCGCGGGCTTCGTTGTTTCTGGCGGAGAGGATGGGATTCGAACCCACGGTACGGTAAACCGTACAACAGATTTCGAGTCCCAGCCTCAATTTGGCCCCGATCAATGCCTTAGCCTGGCTCAGCTTCTACGAGCCGCACCCTAGCTCAGTGCGCACTCCTTCGAGAGAGCAGCGTTCCGGCGCGCTTTGTAGAAGGCGACCGGCGACCCCAATCGTGCTCTGCCTACCCGTTCAGAGGGTCTCGGTGCCTTCCAGTTTCCCGAGGCTGCGGTCGAACGTTGGAGGTGCGGCCGATATCCCGGTCGTCGCGGCAATGAAGCGGTAGCCCCGTCGGGACACGGTTTCGATGAACCGCGGATGCCGAGCATCGTCGCCGAGCACAGTCCGGAGTTCGCTGATCACGGTCTTCAGGACCGATTCGCTCACGAACTGGTGGCCCCAGACTTCATCGAGCAGCGCATTCTTGGTGAGCAACGACCCCGGATTCCGGACGAGCGCGCACAGCACGGCGAACGGCGTCGGCGCGAGCGCGAGAGGCGTGTCGTCGCGCAGCAGGGATGCATTCGCCTCGTCCAGCCGGAATCGGTCGAAGCGCACGTGCGCCGGCTGGGAGGGAGCCGACGATTTAGGCTGGACGGTACGCGGCAACATTTCGGTCGGGAGTCTCAGGCGATACGCGCGACCACCGAGCCGGCGAGCGAAGCACCCCCGGCCGGCGCCGGCTCCTTCCTTATGATGCTATATGCGTGGCGCTGCCGTCGCGCCCAACAAACCGCCTGCCGCCGGCGGCGCGTCGCATGCGACAGTTCACCAGAGCGCGAGCACCCCGGATTGACGCGCGTCAATAACATCGCCAGGGCGCTCCCCGAGGTTTTCCCCTACGAAATTAGAAGGTTAAGCCGAGTTGGGGAGGTACGCCGTGGGACACGCGGAACGGTCCGGAGCAGCGATTGAACGTCCGCTTGTAAAGGACGATCGTTGGGCAAGAACATTGGTGTGTGCTCAGACGGAACAGGTAATACATTCGGTAAGAGCGCTTCCAACGTGACCCGGTTGATGAAGCTGCTCGCTCTCGATAACCGCGAGAAGCAGATCGTCGTGTACGACCACGGTATTGGCACGAGCGCAAGGCGCTTGAGGGCGGTTGAGGACAATCACGACTCCGTCCCCGACAAGGACGCCCTCCGAATCCTGGGCATCCCTGCGGCGTGTGCCGCTTGCCGTGCAGCGCGGTGGAGCCCCGGACCAGCCAAGGATCGCTTGCTGGGCGCTTCCTTCGCGTTCGCGGCGCTGCTGATTGCGTTCGGCCTCGCCGGGTGCGCTACGCGTCCGGTGACTCCGCGGATCGAGCACTTCGATCCTGCGACGACCTACACGTTCCACCGGCCTTCCGAGAGCCTAGACGATCGCAGGCATTTCGTCTTGCTTGCGTTTTCGGGCGGGGGCATGCGTGCGGCTGCTTTCTCCTATGGCGTGCTGGAGACCCTGCGCGACATGGAGATCACCACCCCGAGCGGTCGCAAGGTCCGCGCGCTCGACGAAGTCGATGTCATCACCGGAGTATCGGGCGGCAGCTTCACCGCTCTTGCCTACGGGCTCTACGGCGACAAGCTCTTCGACGACTACGAGCGGCGGTTTCTCAAGCGGGACGTGCAGGGCCAGCTGATCGCCCGCGTGCTCAATCCTTTCAACTGGGGCGCGCTCGCGTCAACGGGATGGGGCCGATCCGAGCTTGCCGCGGATCTCTACGACCAGGTGTTGTTCAACGGCGCGACCTACGCCGACCTGAAGCGTGACGGTCCGCAGATCTTCGTGAGCGCCACGGACCTGTCTGAGGGCACGCGCATCGACTTCAACAAGCCGACGTTCGATACATTGTGCACGGACTTGGGAGGTTTCCGCCTCGCCCGCGCGGCCGCGGCTTCGTCCGCCGTTCCGGTAGCCCTGTCGGCCATCACCATCGACAACTACGGCGGGACCTGCGATTACCGTCCCCCCGCGTGGGCCAGGCTATTCCTCGACATTCCCGATCCTCCGCGCCCCGTCGTCCGCTCGATCCAACACTTGCAGGAATTGCGCGCCTACGCCGACCGGTCGAGGCGACCCTACCTTCATCTTGTGGACGGCGGTATCTCCGACAATATCCGTACCTGGGCCCCCGAAGGAGGCCCCGCAGCAGTGGGCACACACAGGTAGGCGGCACAAAGGGCGATTGAGGCGCCAAGTCCAAGGACTTCAGGCCGCCGCGAGCCGGTCCGGGGCCCAGTCCTGAGCCTTGCCGGGGGCGTTTGAAGGTCCTATGCTCGGATTGGGTTGTCATGTGATGGTAAGGTTAATAGCGAACTAGACGAATTGCCCATGACAATTTGGAGTCCTCTTCCAGGGGAGCGAGAGTTCGTCGTGCGGTTCCGCACGCCACTGTCCAAGCTACGTCAGTGGATGTTGCGCCAAGTTCAAGCATTCCGGAGGGCCGAGTTCGGCGCTCCATTTCACGGGGGTACGCCTAGATGAAGAAGACGGCAGGAAAAGCAGTGAAAAATGCTTTGCGCGGCATGTCCGCGTTGGCATTGTCCTTGACGGTTATGTTGGGGACGTCCGTGGACGTGAGAGCCGATGAGGCAGATGCCAAGAAGATGCTCAAGGCCATGTCCGATTATCTGGCGGCGCAGAAGGCGATCTCGTTCAAATACGACGCCACCCTCGAGGTCGTCACCAAAGATGAACAAAAACTCGCACTGGTGAGTTCAGGGGCCGTGACACTTAACCGGCCTGATAAGATCCGTGCCGTGCGTGCCGGCGGGTTTGCCGATGTCGAGACTTCTTTTGACGGGAAAACACTGACCTTGCTGGGCAAGAACCTGAACATCTACGCACAACAGGATATACCGGGCACGATTGATCACCTGATCGATGTGTTGCGGACGACATATCACCGGCACCTCCCTGCCGCGAACCTGCTGTTGTCGAATTCCTACGACGCGCTGATGCGTGATGTCGTCGACGTAAAGGACCTTGGCAGTGGCGTCATCGGCGGCGTTGAGTGCGATTACCTGGCTCTTCGAAAAAAGGAAGTTGATTGGCAGATCTGGATCGCACAAGGGAAACGTCCCTATCCTTGTCGGTATAGCATCGCCACGAAGGACCTTGCCGGCCAACCTCAATACATCATTCAGATCAGGGATTGGAAAACTGGAAATGAGGTTGCAGCCACTGATTTCAGCTTCAAGAACAGAACCAAGGCGAAAAAGGTCGAGCTAGGGAAGCTTGAGGGCACAGGTGACTTGCCCGCGCATTTTAAGATTGGAGAATCCAAATGATCATGTTGAAACGACTCGCTTTCTTCGTAATTGTCGGAATCATCGTCGTTGGCGGATCCGAGATCGGCGAGCGGTTGGCGATCCCCGGGGTTCACAGTGTGATCCCGACGGCCGAAGCCGAGGTCGGGCGCCCACTCACGCCAGTGAGCGTAGCTGGCGTGGCGCGACGTGAGGATAGGCGTGACTAACGGTTAGAAGTTCGTCCGGAGCATCGCGTCGAGGTGAATCGAGCGCCATGCCCCTGAGGCGGGGAGAAGCACTGCTGGGCGGTCACCCGTCCAACGGGCTGATCGAGCCCGTCCGCGCGGCCGCAGCGTCACTCCTCGATCGCCGCACTACGCTTCGTCAGCGCATCGATATCGGACGGCACCTCGCCCCGGGCGAGCATGCGCTGGAACACCGTATACACGTCCGTCTTCGCGCCCGCCTTGCGAAGCGTGGCCTCGTCATTGAGCCAGACATAGACGATCACCCGCACCGGCTTGCTGCTGAAGCGGTAGAAGAGCCGGTAGCGCGAAGGCAGGCCGCGTTTCACGCGGCGCCAGTGCGCGTACTGCGGGCCGAGGGAGTGACCGACGCGGAACTCCGGCTGATCGGGGTTCGCCGGGACGACTTCGATGATCGCCTTGTAGACAGAAGCGAGTAGCGCAGTCGTCGGGTGGCGGCGGTAGCCCTGCGGGTCTTTCGCTCGCAGGCGCTCGACTTCCTTCTTGAGCGCAGCCAGACGCTCGGCGAACGGCTCGAACGCGTAGAGCCGCCAACCGTTGTAGAGCTTCACTCGACGTCGACGCCCTTGACGAGCTCGCCGATCTCCTCGAGCAGCTTCGCATCGAGCGGTCGGATCCGCTCCGGGTGTCGACGCATCTGCCGTTCAAGGAAACCCAGGAACGACGCCATGACGGGGTCCGGCGCCTCGGCCTTCTTGACGCGTGTCCGGCGCTTCGCCTTTGCCGATAGAAGCACCTGGCCTTCGGCGAGCACGGTGGCCTGCACTTCGCCGCCGAACTCCGGGTGCGCCCTGAAGAAGGCGGCGTCGAGCCGGATGCCCTTCGAATTACCGACCTGCGTGACCTTGCCCGCGTAGCGCTGTGGAGCGTCCGCCATACCGACCTCGATGTACTTACGTCTGTAAGTACATGATAGTCGAGTGCGACGGCGCCGGCAAGAACTGGGTGGGCGAGTAGCGCACCTGCCAGCTTTGCAGGTGCGCTATCGCGAGAAATCAATGAACTACGCCATCGCGATTTGGGACAATTCAGGCAGGATTTGAGACAGTGACTTTTGTGTCCCCGCCCAAGTCATTGATTATTGGTCGGGGCGAAGTGATTCGAACACTCGACCCCCTGCACCCCATGCAGGTGCGCTACCAGGCTGCGCTACGCCCCGACCGGAGCGCGGATTATACGAGGGAAAGCGTCGTGGGGAGCGCCGGTCAGGCGCTCAGATAGTCGAGGACGCCGGTGATCTCGCGCCGGATGCGCGCGAAGTCGGTGCCGCCGATCAGGCCCGGGCTTTCGGGCTTCTCCCGGTGGTTGCCGCGATCGCGCATCGTCTCGTCGAGGCGGTTGCGCGCGCCGCTGATGGTGAAGCCCTGCTCGTACAGGAGCTCCCGGATGCGGCGGATCAGCAGGACCTCGTGGTGCTGGTAATAGCGGCGGTTGCCCCGCCGCTTCACCGGCTTGAGCTGGGTGAACTCCTGCTCCCAGTAGCGCAGCACGTGCGGCTTCACGCCGCACAGCTCGCTGACCTCACCGATCGTGAAGTAGCGCTTCGCCGGGATCGGCGGGAGACTAACTTTCGCCGATCTGTTGTTGCTTTCCACCGTGCGCCTGCTCCACGAGCGCCTTCAGCTTCTGGCTGGCGTGAAAGGTCACCACGCGTCGGGCCGTAATGGGGATCTCTTCCCCCGTCTTCGGGTTGCGACCCGGGCGCTGCGGCTTGTCGCGCAGCTGGAAGTTGCCGAAGCCGGAGAGCTTCACGCTCTCGCCGCTCTCCAGCGCGATCCGGATCTCCTCGAAGAAGGCCTCCACCATGTCCTTCGCTTCGCGCTTGTTCAAGCCGACCTTCTCGAACAGCATGTCGGCCAGCTCGGCCTTGGTGAGGGTCATTTGTCTCCCCAGGGAGGGGTCAGCCCCTCCTCTTCCTTCACGCTAAACACGTTTTTGTGCGCCGAATCGGGTCGAGAGGATTTGCTCGAGTTCCGCCATCGCGGCGTCTACTTCGGCGTCTGTAAGTGTGCGGGCAGTATCTTGCATAACTACCCGAAACGCAAGGCTTTTTCGGCCTTTAGGGAGATTATCCCCGCGGTAAAGGTCGAACAACCGGACCTCCCGGATCAGGGTCGGGCGCGCGGCGGCGAGGCCCTCTAGCAAGGCATATGCCGGTACGCTCTCGGCGACATCGACGGACAGGTCACGCGTCACGGCCGGGAACTTCGAAACCTCGGCGTATTGCGGCACAGCAAGGCGCATCAGCGGTGCCGCATCCAGTTCGAACACGATCGCCGCGGCCGGAAGCTCGTATTTCTGCTGCCATTCCGGGTGCAGCTCCCCGAGCCAGCCGATGGCGGCGCCGTCGAGCTCGATCCGGGCGCTGCGCCCGGGGTGAAGGGCGGGGTGCTCCGCCCGGACGAACCGGGCGGCGCGCGGCGCGATGATCGCTTCGACATCGCCCTTCACGTCGAAGAAGTCGACGGCCCGCCGCGGCATGCCCCATTGCTCTTCATGCGCCGGGCCATAGGCCGCGCCGCCGATACGGACCGGCTGACGGATCCCCGCCACCTCGAGCTCGCCGTCCGGCGCGCCGGGCGCGCGGAGGAACACCCGCCCCAGCTCGAAAACCCGAACCCTCGGCAGCTTCCGATTCAGGTTGTAACGGATGTTCGCGACCAGGCTCCCGATGAGCGTGGTGCGCATCACGGCGAGCTGGCTTGCGATCGGATTGAGCAACCGGATCGGGTTCGCGTTGCCGGCGAAGTCCCGCTCCCACGCCTCGTCGACGAAGCTGTAGTTGACCACCTCCTCGTATCCGGCCGCGGCGATGCGGGCGCGCAGATCGTGTTGCGACCGCTCGGCTTCCGGCTGCGCGCGCATCGTCGCCGGGGCGAGCGGCGGCGCGACCGGGATGTTGTCGAAGCCGTGGACGCGCGCCACCTCCTCGATGAGGTCCTCTTCGATCTCGAGGTCGAAACGATGCGACGGCGGCGTCACGACGAACGCCGCCTCCATCCCGCTCCCCTCGCGCCGGTGCTCGAGTCCGAGTCGCCCGAAGATGCCGGCCATCTCCTCGGCCGGGATCTTCACGCCGATCACCTTCTGTGCACGCGCGACGCGCATCCGCACGGGCTTGCGCTCGGGTAGCCGCGTGATGGTGTCGTCGATCGGTCCGGGCTCGCCGCCGCAGATCTCGAGCACCAAGGCGGTGATGCGCTCGATGTGCGCGACGGTCGTGGCGTAGTCCACGCCGCGCTCGAAGCGATGCCCCGCTTCGGTGGTGAAGTTGAAGCGCCGCGCGCGGCCGGCGATTGCCGCGGGCCACCAGAATGCGGCCTCGACGTAGATGTTGCGCGTCGAGTCGGACACCGCGGTCGGGTCGCCGCCCATGATCCCGGCGAGCGCCTCGACGCCGCGGTCGTCGCAGATCACGCCGACTGCGGCGTCGACCTCGACCTCCTGCCCGTTCAGCAGGACGACCTTCTCGCCCTTGCGCCCCCAGCGCACGACCAGCCCGCCGTGGACCTTGTCGCGATCGAAGATGTGCGATGGCCGCCCGAGCTCGAGCATGACGTAGTTCGAGATGTCGACGAGCGCGGAGATCGAGCGCTGGCCGGAGCGCTCCAGCCGCTGCTTCATCCATTCCGGCGTCGGCGCCTGCGCATCGACGTTTCGGATGACGCGTCCGGAGAAACGGCCGCACAGGTCGGGGGCCTCGACGCGCACGGACAACTTGTCGGTAGCGCGCGCCGGCACGGGCGCGAACGTCGGGGCGGCGAGCTTCGCGCCGGTCAGCGCGGCGACTTCGCGCGCGACGCCGAGCACCGACAGGCAGTCGGCGCGGTTCGGCGTCAGCTTGATCGTGATCACGCGGTCGTCGAGCGCCGCGTAGTCCCGGAAGTCGCGCCCCACCGGGGCGTCGTCAGCGAGCGCGAGAAGCCCCGAGTGATCCTCCGAGAGGCCCAGCTCGCGCGCTGAGCACAGCATCCCGTTCGAGTCGATGCCGCGCACCGCGGCCCGCTTGATCGCGAGCCCGCCGGGCAGCTCCGCACCCACGAGGGCCACCGGCGCCTTCATCCCCGCCTGGACGTTCGGCGCGCCGCAAACGATGTCGAGCGGCGTGCCCCCGCCCGCGTCGACCGTGCAGAGCGAGAGCCGGTCGGCGTTGGGATGCTTCGCCACCGCCAGGACCTTGCCCACGACGACCTTCGTGAACGGCGGGGCGACCGGTTCGCAGCCCTCGACCTCAAGGCCGGACATCGTCAGGAGATGGGTGAGCTCGTCCGTGGTCAACGTCGGGTCGACCATCGTGCGCAACCACTTTTCCGAGAACTGCATCGTCGCTCGGGGGTCAGGCGAACTGGCGCAGGAAGCGCAGGTCGCCTTCGAAGAACAGGCGCAGATCGTTGATGCCGTAGCGAAGCATCGTCAGGCGCTCGAGGCCGGAGCCGAACGCGAACCCGATGTAGCGCTCGGGATCGAGACCGAAATTGCGGATGACGCTGGGATGCACCTGCCCGGCGCCGGAGATCTCCAGCCAGCGGCCGTCGCGGAACGCCATGTCGATCTCGGCCGACGGTTCGGTGAACGGGAAGAACGAGGGCCGGAACCGGACCTGCAGGTCGTCGGTTTCGAAGAACCGGCGCAGGAAGTCCGTGTAGACGCCTTTCAGGTCGGCGAAGCTGATGTGCTCGTCGATCCACAGCCCCTCGACCTGGTGGAACATCGGCGAGTGGGTCGCATCGGAATCGACGCGATACGTGCGACCGGGCGCGATCACCTTGATCGGCGGCGAGTGCATGCGCGCATAGCGCACCTGCATCGGGCTCGTGTGCGTCCGCAGGAGCAGATGCAGCCCGCTCGCATCCTTCTCCTCGACGTAGAAGGTGTCCTGCATCGAGCGCGCCGGATGGTTCTCCGGGTTGTTGAGCGCGGTGAAGTTGTACCAGTCGGTCTCGATCTCCGGTCCGTCGGCGACGTCGAACCCGATCGAGCGGAAGATCGACTCGATGCGCTGCCAGGTCCGAATGATCGGATGAATGCCGCCGCGGCCGCGGTCGCGGCCCGGCAGGGTGACGTCGATCGCCTCCTCGGCGAGGCGCGACTGGAGCTTCGCACGCGCGAGCGCGGCGCGCCGGTCGGCGAGCGCCTGCTCGATGCGGTCCTTCGCGTCGTTGATGCGCGCGCCGGCGGTGCGCTTCTCCTCCGGTGGGAGCTTGCCGAGGCCCTTCAGGCGTTCGGTGAGCGCGCCCTGCCTGCCCAGGAAGCGCGCCTTGGCCTGCTCGAGTTCGACCGGATCGGCGATCGCTGCAAACAGAGCGACCGCTTCGGCGACGATTGCGTCGAGATCGTGCATGCTCCGATCGGGACCCCGCGCGCCGAGTCCCCTGTCCGGCATCGGCGGGTGGTTAGGCCGTCAGGCGGGCTTTCGCCTGCTCGGCGAGCTTCGCGAACGCGGCCTTGTCGGCCACGGCGAGGTCGGCGAGCACCTTGCGGTCGATCTCGATCGCGGACTTCTTGAGGCCGTTCATGAATGCGCTGTAGCTCAGGCCGAACTGGCGCGCACCGGCGTTGATCCGGGCGATCCACAGGGCGCGGAACTCGCGCTTCTTCACCCGGCGATCGCGGTACGCGTACTGCCCCGCCTTCATGACCGCCTGCTTGGCGACGCGGAAGACGTTGTTTCGGCGGCCGCGGAAACCCTTCGACTTGGCGAGGACCTTCTTGTGGCGGGCGTGCGCGGTGACGCCGCGTTTGACTCGTGGCATGTCTCGTTCCTCCCGCGATCAGGCGTACGGCAGCATCAGCTTCACGGCGCGCTTGTCGGATCCGTGGACCGATGTCGTGCCGCGGAGATGGCGCTTCCGCTTGGTGGATTTCTTGGTGAGGATGTGGCGCAGAAACGCTCGCGAGCGCTTGACGCCGCCGCTGCCGTTCACGCGAAAACGCTTGGCAGCGCTCTTCTTCGTCTTGAGCTTGGGCATGGTGACTCCGATTTAGCCTGGCGCCGGGTGGCTCCCGACAGAGGGAGCGCTTGTACGACCGCGGCACCACTTGTTTTCCCGCCTGCCGGCGGGTCCTGCCTTCCCGCTCGCGCGGGAATCCGTCTGCGACGTCGCTATTGCGACGTCGCCGATTTTTCTGCGGCTGTCTCGGCCGCCGCCTCTGCCGCCTTCTCTCCCGCCTTTTCCGGCGCGGGCTTCTCTCCCGCGGGCTTCTCTCCCACGCGCTTCTCTCCAGCGGCCTTCTCTCCAGCGGGCTTCGCGGCCGCCTTCTTCTTCACCGGGATTCCGGTCTTCTTGGGCCCGAGCACCATGACGAGCTGCCGGCCTTCCATCCGCGGGAACTGCTCGACGATTCCGTAGGGTTCCAGATCCGCCTTCACGCGCTCGAGGAGCCGGATGCCGAACTCCTGGTGCGCCATCTCCCTGCCGCGGAAGCGCAGCGTCACCTTGGTCTTGTCGCCTTCCTCGAGGAACCGGGTCAGGTTGCGCAGCTTGATCTTGTAGTCGCCCTCGTCGGTGCCGGGGCGGAACTTCACTTCCTTGACCTGGATCTGCTTCTGCTTGAGCTTGGCTTCGTGCGCCTTCTTGGCCTCGCGGTACTTGAACTTCCCGTAGTCCATCAGCTTGCAGACCGGCGGCTTCGCGAGCGGCGCGATCTCCACCAGGTCCACTTCGCGCTCCTCCGCCAACCGGAGCGCATCCCTTATCGGGACGATGCCGAGCTGTTCGCCGTCCTCGGCCACCAGGCGGATCTCCGGTGCGGTGATCTCGCCGTTGAGCCGCTGCGCACGCGTTTCCTGAACGATGTTCGGTGCTCCCCTTCCGGTTAAAAAAATCAGGCCGCGCTGCCCGGGACCGCCTCCTTGCGAAGGCGCTCGACGAAGACCTCGAAGTCCAACGCGCCGAGATCCACGCCGCCGCGGGTGCGCACGGCCACCTTGTTCGCTGCCCGCTCCTTTTCGCCTACGACCAGCTGATAGGGCAGCTTCTGCAAGCTATGTTCGCGGATTTTATAGGTAATTTTCTCGTTCCGCAAATCGGCTTCGACGCGGAAACCGGCCGCCTTCAGGCGCGCCGCGACCGCGGCCGCGTACTCCGACTGGTGCTCCGAGATGTTGAGCACGATCGCCTGGAGCGGCGCCAGCCAGGCGGGGAACGCGCCCGTGTAGTGCTCGATCAGGATCCCGATGAACCGCTCCATCGAGCCGACGATCGCCCGGTGCAGCATCACTGGCACCTTCCGGGTGTTGTCGTCGGCGACGTACTCCGCGCCGAGCCGGCCCGGCATGTTGAAGTCGACCTGCATCGTCCCGCACTGCCAGACCCGGCCGATCGCGTCCTTAAGCGAGTACTCGATCTTGGGCCCGTAGAACGCCCCCTCGCCCGCGGTGATCTCGAACTCGCAGCCGGACCGCTTGAGCGACTCGATCAGCGCGGCCTCGGCCTTGTCCCAGAGCTCGTCCGCGCCGACGCGCTTCGGCGGGCGCGTGGCGATCCGGTAGATCACGTCGGTGAAGCCGAAGTCGCGATAGACCTTCTGGAGCAGCGCGGTGAACGCCACGCACTCCTCGAGGATCTGGTCCTCGGTGCAGAAGACGTGCCCGTCGTCCTGGGTGAAAGCGCGCACGCGCATGATGCCGTGCAAGCTGCCCGAGGGCTCGTTGCGGTGGCAGGCGCCGAACTCGCCGTAGCGCAGCGGCAGCTCGCGGTAGCTGTGCAGGCGCGCCTTGTAGATCTGCACGTGCCCCGGGCAGTTCATCGGCTTGATCGCGTAGTCGCGGTTCTCCGAGGCGGTGGTGAACATGTTCTCCTTGTAGTTCTCCCAGTGCCCCGACTTCTCCCACAGACTGCGGTCGATGATCTGCGGCGCGCGCACCTCGTGGTAGCCGTTGTCCCGGTAGACCGTGCGCATGTACTGCTCGACCTGCTGCCAGAGCGCCCAGCCCTTCGGGTGCCAGAACACCATGCCGGGCGCCTCTTCCTGCGTGTGGAAGAGATCGAGCTGCGTGCCGAGCCGGCGATGGTCGCGCTTGTCGGCCTCTTCGAGCATGTGCAGGTAGGCGTCCTGCTCCTCCTTCCTCGCCCACGCCGTGCCGTAGATGCGCTGGAGCATCTCGTTCTTGGAGTCACCGCGCCAGTACGCGCCGGCGACCTTCATCAGCTTGAAGACCTTGAGCTTCCCGGTCGAGGGCACGTGCGGTCCGCGACACAGGTCGATGAATTCGCCCTCGCGATAGAGTCCGATCGGTTCGCCCGCCGGGATGGACGCGATGATCTCGGCCTTGTAGTGCTCGCCGATCGACTTGAAGAACGCGACGGCCTTGTCGCGCTCCCACACTTCGCGCGCGACGGGGATGTCGCGCTTGGCGAGCTCGGTCATGCGCTTCTCGATCGCCGCGAGATCCTCGGGCGTGAACGGACGCTTATACGAGAAGTCGTAATAGAAGCCGTTCTCGATCACCGGGCCGATGGTGACCTGCGCGTCGGGGAAGAGCTCCTTCACCGCGTATGCAAGCAGGTGCGCGGTGGAGTGCCGCAGGAGCTCCAGCCCGTCCTTGTCTTTGTCGGTGACGATCGCGAGATCGCCGTCGCGCTCCAGCCTGAACGACGTATCGACGAGCTTGCCGTCGACGCGGCCGGCGAGCGCCGCCTTGGCGAGGCCGGGGCCGATCGACTGCGCGACCTCGGCGACCGTCACCGGACCCGGGAAGGTTTTCACCGCGCCGTCGGGGAGTCGGATGTTGATCATGTCGGGGGGTCTCGTCGGGCAAAAAAAAGTGCGGCGAGCCGCACTTCTTCGTCGTGACGCGCTCTACCGTCGGGTCGTCAGTCGACGCCGGTCGTAGTTCGCATCGCCACGTTCGCAGGCTCCGTCGAGAGAGTTGGTAGGCGCGATTGGACTCGAACCAACGACCCCCACCATGTCAAGGTGGTGCTCTAACCAGCTGAGCTACGCGCCTGGGGAGCGGAATTCTATCCGAGTAGGCGGCACCCCGGCAAACCGGGGTTCACGCCTTGCGGGTCGCCGACCGGAGCATCTCGCGGGCGTGCTCGCGCGAGGTGTCGGTGATCTTCATCCCGCCGAGCATGCGCGCCACCTCCTCGACCCGCTCGGCCTCCGCGAGCACCGTCACCCGGCTGCGGGTCGCGCCGTTCACGGTCAGCTTCGCGACCGACCACTGGTGATCGGCCTGCGCCGCGACCTGCGCGAGATGGGTGACGCAGAGCACCTGGCGCTCGATTCCCAGCAGCTTCAGCTTCCGACCCACGACCTCCGCGACAGCGCCACCGATCCCGGAGTCGACCTCGTCGAAGACGAGTGTCGGTACGGCGGCGGCATCGGCGGTGATCACTTGGATCGCCAGGCTGATCCGCGAGAGCTCGCCGCCGGAGGCGACCTTCGCGAGCGGGCGCGGCTCGACACCCGGGTTCGTGGACACGAGGAACTCGACTGCCTCGTTCCCCTGCGCGCTGCCGGCTTCGAGCGGGCGGAGCGCCGCCTCGAACTTCCCCCCGCCCATCGCCAGCTCCTTCATCGCGGCCGTCACCTGGCGCGCGAGCTTCGTCGTCGCCTGGCGGCGCGCGGCCGACAGCTTCGCCGCGAGCTCGCCGTAACGCTGTCTCGCCGTCGCCTCCTGCTCCCGCAACGCGTCCGGGTCGGACGCGGCCTCGAGTTCGGCGAGCCGCGCGGCGAGGCGTTCGGCGAGCTCCGGCAGGGTCTCGGGGCCGACCCGGAACTTGCGCGCGGTCGAATGCAGCGCCTCGAGCCGGCGCTCCACGTCGGCGAGCCGTGCCGGATCGAGCTCCACTTTGTCGGCATAGCGCCGCAGCGCGTGCGCGGCCTCCTCGATCTGCGCCGCCGCACCGTCGAGCAGCGCGACCGGCTCGGCGAGTCCGCTATCGTAGCCGGTGAGCGCGCGCAGCCGCGACGTGGCCGCCGCGATCGCGCCCGACGCGGCGTCTTCGGACTCCGAGATCGCGTCGAGCGCGGCGCGCGCGCCCTCGATCAGGCTCGCGGCGTGCGCGAGGCGGCTCTGCTCCGCTTGGATCTCGTCCCACTCGCCCGGCCGCGCCGCCAGCTTCCGCAGCTCGTCGACCTGCCACGCGAGCTGCTCGCGCTCCGCGGCACGCGCGGCCGCGTGCGTCTCCTGCTCCGCGCGCAGCTTCGCCAGCCGCTGCCATTCGCGATAGGCCGTTCCCACTTCCCGCACCGCGGCCGCGAGACCGGCGTGGCCGTCGAGCAGGTCGCGCTGCGCAGGCGCACGCACGAGCGACTGGTGCGCATGCTGGCCATGGATGTCGACCAGCCGCTCTCCGACCTCGCCGAGCTGCTGAATCGTCGCGGCCGTGCCGTTGATGAATGCCCGCGAGCGCCCGCTCCGGTCCACGACTCGGCGCAGGAGCAGCCGGCCCTCGTCGCCCTCGAGGGCGCTCTCGGCGAGCCAGGCGCGCACCGCCGGCAGCCGCTCGACCGCGAACTCGGCGACCACCTCCGCGCGCTCGCTTCCGGCGCGAACCACGGTGGAATCCGCGCGCCCGCCGAGCGCAAGCTCCAGGGCGTCGACGAGGATCGATTTCCCCGCGCCGGTCTCCCCGGTGAGCGTGGTGAAACCCCGCTCGAACTCGAGTTCGAGCGCGTCGACGATCGCGAAATCGCGGACCGAAAGGTGGATCAGCACGAGAGCTGTCGATCAGTAACTTGGTGCCCGTGACGAGAGGTCAGATGGGGGATATACAAGGGGGCACGCCCCCTTGTTCGATCGTGGGGGATATACAAGGGGAATGTCCCCTTGTTCGTACGAAGGGGTTCCCACGCTGAAGGCACTGAACACGAGTGCCTGGCAGCATCAAAAGAGGCTTTCACTCCAGCGAAGCTTCTCGCGGAGCATTGCGTAGTAGCTGTAGCCGGGCGGATGGACGAGCTTCGCCGCGTGCTCCGCGCGCCGGATCTCGACGCGGTCGCCCTCGATCAGATCGAACTGCGGCTGACCGTCGAAATGCAGGCGCGCGTCGGCGCCGCGCTTGACGGTGATCTCGATCGTCGTGGTCTCGGCGACGGCGATCGGGCGGTTGGAAAGCGTGTGCGGGCAGATCGGCACGACCGCGAGCGCCGGCACCCCCGGCTGGATGATCGGGCCGCCCGCGGACAGCGCGTACGCTGTGGAGCCGGAGGGCGTCGCGACGATCAGCCCGTCCGACCGCAGATCGTAGAGGAACTGCCCGTCGATCCGCACCATGAGCTCGATGAGCCGGGCGGTCGCCCCCTTGCTCACCACGACGTCGTTCAGGGCGACCATCGAGAGGACCGCCTGGCCCGCGCGCGAGACGGTCGCCGCGAGCATCGTCCGCGCCTCGGTCGCGTACTCGCCGGAAATGATCTTCGCCATCGCGTCGGTCATCGCGCCGAGCGCGATGTCGGTCATGAACCCGAGCCGCCCCTGGTTCACGCCGACGAGCGGGACGCCGGACGGCGCCAGCGCGCGGGCGGCCGAGAGCATGCTACCGTCGCCACCCAGGATGACCGCCAGGTCGGCCTGCGCGCCGATCGCCGCGAAGTCGGCCACCGGGAACCCGGATACGCCCGATTCGACGGCGGTGTCCTGCTCGATCAGCACCGCGCAGCCGCGATCCACGAGGAAGCGCCCGAGGACGCGGATCGGCTCGGCGACGTCGCGGCTCTTGTAGCGTCCGATCAGCGCGACGGCCTTGAAGGCGGCGGACATGGCGCCAAATTTACACTACAACCCGGCCCCACCCGCGGCGCGCGCAGCGCGCCGCTTGCGGGCGGCCGACTTTGGTTAGAATCGACCACATGCTGGATCAGCGCGCGCAGCTCCTGCTGAAGACCCTCGTCGAGCGCTACATCGCCGAAGGCGAGCCCGTCGGCTCGCGGGCCCTCTCGAAGTATTCGGGCCTCGATCTCAGCCCCGCGACGGTTCGCAACGTGATGGCCGACCTCGAGGAGCTCGGTTTCATCGCGAGCCCGCACACCTCGGCCGGGCGCATTCCCACGCCGCGCGGCTACCGCTTCTTCGTCGACACGCTGCTGACGATCAAGCAGCTCGACCGCGTCGAGCTGGATCGGCTCGAGGGCAATCTTCATCCCGACCACCCGCAGCGCGTGATCAGCCAGGCGTCGCAGGCGCTTTCCGACCTGACCCGCTTTGCCGGCGTGGTGGTCGCGGCGCGCCGCCGCAGTCCGGCGTTCCGGCACATCGAGTTCCTGGCGCTGTCGGAGAAGCGCGTCCTGCTCATCATCGTCACGCCGGAAGGCGACGTCCAGAACCGGATCCTGCTGACCGACCGCACCTACTCGCCCGCCGAGCTCACGATGGCGGCGAACTTCCTGAACCAGAACTGCGCCGGCCTCACCTTCGAGGAGATTCGTCGCGGGCTCCACGACGAGCTGCGCCAGCTCCGGGAGGATGTGACCTCCCTCATGACGGCGGCGCTCCAGGCGAGCGACGAGGCGCTTTCGGCGAGCACCGAGAGCTACGTCATCTCCGGCGAGCGGCGCCTGCTCGACTCGGCGGACCTCGCCTCCAACATGAAGCGCCTGCGCGAGCTGTTCGAGCTGTTCGAGACGCGGACGGTGCTCATGCAGCTCCTCGACGTGTCGAGCCGCGCGCAGGGCGTGCAGATCTTCATCGGCGGCGAGTCGGGCATCGCGCCGCTCGACGAGTGCAGCGTGGTCACCGCCCCCTACGAGGTCGACGGCGTGATCGTGGGGACGGTCGGCGTGATCGGACCGACCCGCATGGCGTACGAGCGGGTCATCCCGATCGTCGACATCACCGCGAAGCTGCTGTCGAGCGCGTTGTCGCAGCACTGAGTCGCCCGCAGTCGACCGCCCCCGGCATGGCCTTCGCGCAAGAGCCGCCGTACACGCACGGCACGATCGCCCGCACGGGCATTTTGCTGATCAACCTCGGCACGCCCGCGGCGCCGACCGCAGCCGCGGTGCGCCGGTACCTGCGCGAGTTCCTCTCCGACCGCCGTGTGGTGGAGCTCCCGCGCGCGATCTGGAACCCGATCCTGCACGGGGTGATCCTGAACACCCGGCCGCGTCGTTCCGCGGCGCGCTATGCCGCGGTCTGGACCAAGGACGGCTCGCCCCTGCAGGTCTACACGGCGCGGCAGGCAAAGCTGCTCCAGGGCCTCGTCGGCGAGCGCCTGAAGCTGCCGGTGACGGTGGAGTACGCAATGCGCTACGGCGAGCCGTCGATCGAGACGGTGCTGACCGGCATGCGCGCAGCGCACGTCGAGCGGCTGCTGGTGCTTCCGCTCTATCCCCAGTACGCCGCCAGCACGACGGCCGCGGCGATGGACGCGGTGGCCGACTGGCTGCGGCGCGCGCGCAACCAGCCGGAGCTGCGCGTCGTCAAGCACTTCCACGATCACCCCGCATACATCAAGGGGCTGGGCGACACCCTGCGCGACTTCTGGCGCACGCGCGGACGGCCCGATCAGCTCGTCATGAGCTTCCATGGCGTGCCGAAGTTCACGCTCGACCGCGGCGACCCGTACCACTGCGAGTGTCACAAAACCGCGCGCCTCCTCGCCGCGGATCTCGAGCTCCCGGACGCCGCGTGGCAGATCGCGTTCCAGTCGCGCTTCGGGCGGGCCGAGTGGCTCAAACCCTACACGGCGAACGCGCTGACCGAGCTCGCGCGCAAGGGCATCCGCCGGGTCGACGTCGTCTGCCCGGGATTTGTCTCGGATTGCCTCGAGACGCTGGAGGAGATCGGGCTCGAGGCGAAGGCGATCTTCCTCGGCGCCGGCGGAAAGGAGTTCAACGCCATCCCGTGCCTGAACGATCGTCCGGGCTGGATCGAGGCGCTCGCGGCAATTGCGCGCGACCATCTCGCCGGCTGGGGCGCGGAAGGGTGGGATCGGAACGCCGCCGAACAGGCGGCGCGAGACTCGGCAGCGCGCGCGAAGCGACTCGGCGCGGCCGCATAGGGGGACCGATGCTGTTCATTTTGCGATGGATCATTAACGCGCTGGCGCTGCTGGCGCTCCCGTACGTCGTCGGCGGGATCCAGCTGAAGAGCTTCTACATCGCGCTGATCGTCGCGCTGGTGCTCGGGTTCCTGAACGCGATCGTCCGCCCGATCCTGGTCGTGCTCACCCTCCCGGTGACGGTCCTGACCCTCGGGCTGTTCATCCTCGTCATCAACGCCCTGCTGTTCTGGTTCGCGGCGTCGTTCATCGACGGATTCCAGGTGAGCGGATTCTGGGCGGCGTTCTTCGGCGCGATCCTCTACTCGCTCATCACCTGGGCGGCGAATTCGCTGATCTTCGATAGAACCGCTAGCCGCTAGCCAGCGCGCGCCGGACCGCGTCGAACAATTCGCCCGCGGCGGCCGGCGCAAGCGCGTCGAGCGCCCCCTGCCAGAGCGGAAAGAGGTTCGACTCCTCGCGGTACTCGTGCTTCGCGAGCGTTCCCGAGAGGATCGCGATGAACGGCTCCACCTCCCAGGGTTCGGGTGCGACCTCGCCGAGGGCGGCCTCGACCTGCTCGAGCTGGGCAAGGATCTCGTCGTGCTCGCGCAACATGATGCCGACGTGCTCGGCGCCATTCGCCGCCGCCACCGCGGGCAGGCGCGGCGCAAGCAGCTCGTTCTCGGCCCGGAGGTGGCGCGCGATGCCGGCCGCGAACTCCGCGACGAGCGGACGGGCAGCGGTGAGGTCGTTCGCGTTCACGCGCCGCAGCGCGACCGCGAGCAGCTCGTCGAGGCGTCGGTGGTCCCGCACGAGGAGGTCGATGACGCCGCTCGGCGCGGTGTCGGCGCGGCGGCGCACGATCGTGCGCCAGCCGGGCGCGTCGCGCTCGATCGCCCAGGCGACGGCGTCGCGCAGCTGGAGGTTGAGGCTGGCCATCAGCAGGACGGGTGAGGCGACGGTAAGGAGGATTACGGTGTCGCCCGGACGGAGATCGCGGACCGCGTAGTACGCCGCCGTCTGGACCCGGGCAGCGGGCTCCGCGCGCAGGTCGACGATGCCCGAAGTCATTCGCTAGGCCCTTGATCCGTCGCGATTCTCGCACGGGCCTTGAATTCGCTGGAAGCGCCCCAATTACCCACGCGTCCCTAGGGGAATCGCGACTCGAATGCAGCCCAACCAACACGACCTCCCACCCACCGCTCAGGGGGCGCCCGCCCCCGAGGGCACGACGCCGCCGCCGGCCCCGGCAACCGTCGACGAGCAACTGCGCGCCGCGGAGCTGAAGGCCACCGAGCACCACGACGCGTGGCTCCGGGCCAAGGCCGAGGCCGAGAACGTCCGCAAGCGCGCGCAGGAGGACGTGGCAAAGGCGCACAAGTTCGGCATCGAGCGGTTCGCCGCGGACCTGCTCGCGGTCCGGGACAGCCTGGAGGCGGCCCTCGCCGCCGAGAACGCCACGGTCGAGAACATGCGCAGCGGCGTCGAGCTCACGCTGCGTCAGCTCGACATCGCCTTCGACCGGCACCAGCTGCGCGAGATCAACCCGGCGGGCGAGAAGTTCGACCCGCACCGGCACCAGGCGATCAGCATGCTGCCCTCGGAGAAGGAGCCCAACACGGTCATCAACGTCCTGCAGAAGGGCTACAGCCTGCACGACCGTGTCATCCGCCCCGCCCTCGTGACGGTGGCAAAGCCGAAAGACGCTTGATACGCGGGAACTTAGCCCCACATCTGGCACAACACTCGGATCAACGACAGGAATACGGCCATGGGAAAGATCATCGGCATTGACCTCGGCACCACCAACTCGTGCGTCGCGATCATGGAGGGCGGCAAGCCCAAGGTGATCGAGAACGCCGAGGGCGCGCGCACGACTCCGTCGATCGTCGCGTACATGGAGGACGGCGAGGTGCTGGTCGGCGCCCCCGGCAAGCGCCAGGCGGTCACCAACCCGAGGAACACGCTCTACGCGATCAAGCGGCTGATCGGCCGCAAGTTCGAGGAGAAGGAGGTCCAGAAGGACATCGGCCTGATGCCCTACAAGATCGTCAAGGCCGACAACAACGACGCATGGGTCGAGGTGCGCGGCAAGAAGATCGCGCCGCCGGAGGTGTCCGCGCAGGTCCTGCGCAAGATGAAGAAGACCGCCGAGGACTACCTCGGCGAGGAAGTCACCGAGGCGGTGATCACGGTGCCGGCGTACTTCAACGACTCGCAGCGCCAGGCGACCAAGGACGCCGGCCGCATCGCGGGGCTCGAAGTCAAGCGCATCATCAACGAGCCCACCGCCGCCGCGCTCGCCTTCGGCCTCGACAAGGGCGGCAAGAAGGACATGAAGATCGCCGTCTACGACCTGGGCGGCGGAACGTTCGACATCTCGATCATCGAGATCGCCGACGTCGAGGGCGAGAAGCAGTTCGAAGTGCTCGCCACCAACGGCGACACGTTCCTCGGCGGCGAGGACTTCGACCAGCGCGTCATCGACTACATCGTCACCGAGTTCAAGAAGGACCAGGGCGTCGACCTGTCGAAGGACGTGCTCGCGCTGCAGCGCCTGAAGGAGGCCGCGGAGAAGGCGAAGATCGAGCTTTCCTCGACGCAGCAGACCGAGATCAACCTGCCGTACATCACGGCCGACGCGAGCGGGCCGAAGCACCTCACGATGAAGATCACGCGGGCAAAGTTCGAGAGCCTGGTCGACGAGCTGATCGCGCGCACGGTGGAGCCCTGCCGCATCGCCATCAAGGACGCCGGGGTCAAGGTCTCCGACATCAACGACGTGATCCTCGTCGGCGGCATGACGCGCATGCCCAAGGTGGTGGACACCGTGCGCGAGTTCTTCGGCAAGGAGCCGCGCAAGGACGTCAACCCGGACGAGGCGGTTGCGGTCGGCGCCGCGATCCAGGGCGGCGTGCTGCAAGGCGAGGTGAAGGACGTTCTCCTGCTCGACGTCACGCCCCTGTCCCTGGGCATCGAGACGCTCGGCGGCGTGATGACGAAGCTGATACAGAAGAACACCACCATCCCGACCAAGGCGCAGCAGGTGTTCTCCACGGCCGACGACAACCAGTCGGCGGTGACCATCCACGTGATGCAGGGCGAGCGCGAGATGGCGTCCGGCAACAAGAGCCTCGGGCAGTTCAACCTCGAGGGCATCCCGCCGTCGCCGCGCGGCATGCCGCAGATCGAGGTGGCGTTCGACATCGACGCGAACGGGATCCTGCACGTGTCCGCGAAGGACAAGGCGACCGGCAAGCAGAACAAGATCACGATCAAGGCGAGCTCCGGCCTCACCGAGGAAGAGGTGCAGCGCATGGTGAAGGACGCCGAGGCGCACGCGGAAGACGACAAGAAGCTGCACGAGCTCGTCGACGCGCGCAACCGCGGCGATGCGCTCGCGCACTCGATCAAGAAATCCCTCGCCGAGTACGGCGACAAGGTCGGCGCGGAGGAGAAAGCGAAGATCGAGGCCGCCCTCAAGGACCTCGAGGAGACGCTGAAGGGCGACGACAAGGCGCGGATCGAGGCGAAGACCGAGGCGCTCGCAGCCGCGTCACAGAAGATGGGCGAGCGGATGTACGCGGACGCGCAGGCCGCGGCCGGCGCCGCCCAGGCCGGGGCCGAGGCTCAGGCCGGCGGCGGCAAGAAGGCGGACGAGAACGTCGTCGACGCGGAGTTCACCGAAGTCAAAGACAAGAAGTGATATTCCGCCACCTGCGGTGACGGAATATCTGGCCGCGTTCAAGCGACGCAGAAGGCGCGTCGCTTAACGCGGCCGTGCGTTATCGGGAAGCGGAACTCGCAGCATGGCGAAACGCGACTACTACGAAGTGCTCGGCGTCAACCGCGACGCGGACGAGGAGGCCGTCAAGAAGGCCTACCGGAAGCTCGCGATGAAGTGGCATCCGGACCGCAATCCGGACCATCCGAAGGCCGAGGAGCATTTCAAGGAAGCCAAGGAAGCCTACGAGGTCCTTTCCGACGAGCAGAAGCGCGCCGCGTACGACCGGTTCGGCCACGCCGGGGTGGATCAGCAGGCCGGCATGGCCGGCGCCGGCGGCGCCGGGTTCTCGAACTTCGCCGACGCGTTCGGCGAGATCTTCGGCGACATCTTCGGGCAGGGGCGCACGCGCTCGGGCGTCTATCGCGGCGCCGACCTGCGCTACAACCTCGAGATCGCGCTCGAGCAGGCGGCGCACGGCACCGAGACGAAGATCCGCATTCCGACGTTCGAGGACTGCGCGAGCTGCGGCGCGACCGGCGCGAAGACGGGCACGAAGCCGCAGACCTGCTCGACCTGCAACGGCCAGGGTCAGGTGCGGATGCAGCAAGGGTTCTTCTCGATCCAGCAGACGTGCCCGCGCTGCCACGGCACCGGCAAGATGATCGCCGAACCGTGCGGCGCCTGTCAGGGCGCGGGCCGGGTGAAGACCCAGAAGACGCTGTCCGTGAAGATCCCGGGCGGCGTCGACGAAGGCGATCGGATCCGGCTCGCGAACGAGGGCGAGCCCGGGATGAACGGCGGCCCCCCTGGCGACCTGTACGTCCAGATCCGGATCAAGCCTCACGCGGTGTTCCAGCGCGACCACGACGACCTGCACTGCGAGATGCCGATCGCCTTCGCGACCGCCGCGCTCGGCGGCGAGATCGACATCCCGACGCTCGACGGCGCGGCGAAGATCAAGGTTCCCGCCGAGACGCAGAGCGGCAAGGTGTTCCGCTTGCGCGGCAAGGGGATCAAGGGCGTGCGCTCCAGCACGCACGGCGATCTGTTCTGCCACGTCGTGATCGAGACGCCGGTGAACCTCACCGAGCGTCAGAGGGAGCTGCTGCGGGAGTTCGACGCGATCACGCAGAAGCACAGCGACCGTCACAACCCGCGCGCCAAGTCCTGGATGGACAAGGTGCGGGAGTTTTTTGCGTCCTGATCGCCCGCCCCGGCTCCGGGGCGTCGCTTTCCTACAAGAGATGAGCCTCGATCGGCTCCGTCCACGCGCTGCATTCGCGCGCCTATTGCGCATTCCTGAGGCTTTCCCCTAAGATTCGCCCATAACCCATTGATCGGATGTGGAGATGTTGATGGGAACGGCCCGGCATCTGGCCGCTGCGCTGGCGCTTGCTCGTCCGCCGGACGCCGGAAAGCGTGCTCTGGCTGCTCGACAGCGGCCCAGCCTGCCGCGCGAACCTGCGTCGCTCGGCCGAGGCCGCGGGGCTCGATCCGCGCCGGCTGGTGGAAGCGGCACACGAGCCGCTGCCGCGCCATCTCGCGCGACTAGCGCTGGCGGACCTGTTCCTCGACGCATTCCACTACAACGCGATCACGGGCACCTGCGATGCGTTATGGATGGGGCTCCCGGTGCTGACACTGACGGGCATCGCGCCCCCGGCGCGAACCGCAACCAGCCCGTTGACCGCGGCAGGCCTTGGGGAACTTGCAGTGCCCGAGCGCGGCGCGTTCATCGAGCGGGCGGTCCGGCTTGCACATGCCCGCGTGCACTTTCCCCGGCCTCGTTCGAGGTCCCGGGGAACGGGCTGCCGTGAGGTTTTGCCCCGCCCTGCATCCCCCCCTTGCGCCAGCCCCCCAGATCGGCAATTCTTCCTGGACCGACGCGGCATTAGCCGCGATTCTTTGCGCCTTGTCTGAGCTGGTTTGGAGGAGCCCCCCATGCACCGCAGAACATTCGTTGCCGCCGCCCTGGCCGCGGCATTCGCCCTGCCCGCCTTCGCCCAGAAAGACCCCGGCGGCCCGATCGTGATCGGCCAGTCGGTGCCTCTCAGCGGCTCCAACAAGGAGCTCGGCGAGGACATCCGGGAAGGCGCGCTCGCGTACCTGAAGAAGGTGAACGATGCCGGCGGCGTCAATGGCCGCAAGATCGAGCTCGTCTCGATCGACGATGCGAACGACACCAAGAAGTCCGAAGCGAACACAAAGACGCTGATCGACCAGGGTGCGATAGCGCTCTTCGGTTACGGCAGCGCGACGCTCAGCCAGCCGGCGCTCCCGCTTGTCGAGTCGGCGCGCATCGCGTTCGTCGCGCCCTTTACCGGTGCCGACCCGATGCGCAAGTTCAACCGCTTCGTCTACAACCATCGCGCCAGCTACGCCGACGAGATGGAGAAAGTCGTCGACCACTACACGACGTTCGGCATCAAGCGCTTCGCGATCGTCCACTACGAGGACGCGATCGGCAAGGCGAACTACGGCGCCGTCGAGCGCGCCCTGAAAGCGCGCAACCTCAGCGTGGTCGCGGTCGCATCGCTGCAGCGGACGCAGACCGACATCAGCAAGGACGTCGCGAAAGTGCAGCAGGCCAATCCGGACGTCGTGATCACAACGACGCTCTACAAGCACGCCGCCGATTTCGTCAAGATGTCGCGCAAGCAGGGCTCGGGCGCGCAGTTCATCAGCAACTCGTTCCCCGGCTCGACGGCGCTCGCCGGCGCGCTCGGTTCCGACGGCCTCGGCGTGGCGATGACCCAGGTCGTGCCGACCGTGTCCAAGCGCTCGATCCCGATCGTCAAGGAGTACCAGGAGGCGATCGAGAAGTTCAAGGGCAAGAAGGACAATTCCTTCCAGGCGCTCGAGTCCTACATCGCGATGAAGGTGCTCGTGGAAGGCATCCGCCGCGCCGGCCCGCAGCCCACGCGCGAGAAGCTGCTGCAGGCGCTCGACACAATTCAGAACTACGACCTCGGCGGATACATCGTCAACTTCACCCCGAGCAACCACAACGGCAGCAGCTTCGTCGGCCTGACCATCCTCGGACGCGACCTCGCGTTCAAGGACTGACTAGCTCACCGCGTCATCCCGGCGGACGCCGGGATCCGGAGAAGCAGAACGGGCGCCAAGGCGCCCTTTCGTTTTCGTGCGGCTACCTAGCCCGCCGCCAGGTCGTCCCCTGCGGGCCGTCCTCGAGCACGATGCCCGGCGTCGAGCAGCTCCTTGCGGATGCGATCGGCTTCGGCGAAGTTCCTTCGCCTTTCGTGCGGCGATGCGAGCATCGATGAGTGACTGAATGCGGTTCGGGAGACGGGTCACGCACCCCGAAGCACTGAGGTTGCTTGGGACCGGCCGAGACCGTCGCGGCACCCTAACGACTCCTTGCAGAAAATCAGCCGGCTGGCCGTTCGAGCAAACCCAAGCACGCCACCAAGCCGCCGCAGCAGCTCTGCCGACTCACCGCCCCCCGGCTTGTTCGCGTCGTTCGCCAGCTCGAACAGCACCGCGATCGCCTCGGGCGTGTTGAAGTCATCGTCCATCGCCGCCGCGGAACCGCGCCGCACGCGCATCGCTCCAATCGATTGATCCGGCGGGTGCCGGCGCGCGCCTTCAGCGCCGTATAGAGGCGGGCCAGTCCGCTCTTCGCTTCGTCTAGATGCTGGTCCGAGTAGTTCAGCGGGCTGCGGTAGTGCGCGCGGAGGATGAAGAAGCGCACCACCTCGGGGTCGTAGCGCGCGAGCACTTCGCGAATGGTGAAGAAGTTGCCGAGCGACTTCGACATCTTCTCGTCGTCGACGCGCACGAACCCGTTGTGCAGCCAGTAGTTCACGAACGTCTCGCCGTTCGCGCCCTCCGACTGCGCGATCTCGTTCTCGTGGTGCGGGAACTGCAGGTCCGCGCCGCCGCCGTGGATGTCGAAGTGCCTGCCGAGCAGCGTCCCGGACATCGCCGAGCACTCGATGTGCCAGCCCGGCCGCCCGCCGCCGTAGGGCGACGGCCACGCGGGTTCGCCCTCCTTCGCGCGCTTCCACAGCACGAAGTCGAGCGGGTCCTGCTTGTCCTGGTCGACCTCCACCCGCTCGCCGGCGCGCAGCTCGTCCAGCTGATTTGCCGGAGAGCTTTCCGTACCCCGGGAACTTGCGCACCGCGTAGTTCACATCGCCGCTCGCCGCGCGATAGGCGAGACCGTTCGACTCGAGCGCGCCGATCATCGCAAGCATCTGCGGGACGTACTGGGTCGCGCGCGGCTCGTGGTCCGGCGGCTGGATCCCGAGGGCGCGCTCGTCCTCGTGCATGAATCCGATGAAACGCTCGGTGAGCGCGCCGATCGACTCCTTGTTCTCGACGGCACGCCGGATGATCTTGTCGTCGATGTCGGTGATGTTGCGGACGTAGGTCAGCTGGTAGCCGCTCGCCCGCAGCCACCGCTGCACGACGTCGAACACCACCATGACCCGCGCGTGTCCGATGTGGCAGTAGTCGTAGACGGTCATGCCGCACACGTACATGCGCACACGGCCGGGCTCGATCGGGACGAAGTCCTGCTTGCTGCGGGTCAGCGTGTTGTAGAGCTTGAGCATGTCGGAACCGACGTTGGGAGCGCGGCGCCGGCGCGCTGCAGGAAGGCCGTTTGCCTGTTGGCGGCTCGGGCTTCTTGCTAGAATTCAGCGCCTTGGAATTGCGCCGCAGTATAGCCCACAATGCGCCCCGCGCCCATCATCGCCGCCCTGCTCGCCGCTCTCGCGCTTGCGGTCGGCACGCCGGTCGACGCGCAGGTGGACGCGCAGGTTAGCGAATTGCGCGAAGCGCGTGCTGCGCTGCGCGCGGGCAATCCTGCCGGCGCGCTCGCGGCGGTGGACAAGCATCTCGCAGCGAAGCCGCAGGACGCCGACGGGCGTTTCCTGAAAGGCGTGATCCTGACCGAGCTTGCGCGACCCGACGAGGCCTTCCAGGTGTTTCTGGTGCTCACTCAGGATTACCCGGAGCTGCCCGAACCCTACAACAACGTCGCCGTGCTCTACGCCGCGCGCGGCGAGTACGAGCGCGCGCGCGCGAACCTCGAGATGGCGATCCGCGCCAAGCCCGACTACGCGACCGCGTACGAGAACCTCGGCGACGTCTACGCGCGGCTGTCCGCGCAGGCTTACGAGAAAGCGGCGCAGTTCGATTCGCGCAACCGCAATGCCACCGCCAAGCTCGCGCTCGCGCGCGAGCTCGTGGGGTTCGCCCCGAAGAAGAAACCCGACGCTCCGGCGCCGAAATGACCCTGACGAAAGGAACCGCTTTGCGCAAACTGCTCGCTCTGCTCGCCCTGTCCACGCTCGCCAGCGGAGCGGCGTCCGCCGCCGATCCGCGCGTCGAGCTCAAGACCAATCGCGGCGCGATCGTTATCGAACTCAACCAGGCGAAAGCGCCGAAGACGGTGGCGAACTTCCTCCAGTACGTGAAGGACGGGCACTACAACGGCACCGTCTTCCACCGCGTCATCGATGGCTTCATGGTCCAGGGCGGGGGCTTCGACAAGGACATGAAGCAGAAGCCGACCCGTGCCACGATCGAGAACGAGGCGGCGAACGGGCTGAAGAACGACTACGGCACGATCGCCATGGCACGAACGCCGGATCCGCACTCGGCGAGCGCCCAGTTCTTCATCAACCTGAAGAACAACGAATTCCTCAACTTCCGCGAGGCGACGCCGCAGGGCTACGGCTACACGGTGTTCGGGAAAGTGGTGTCCGGCATGGACATCATCGACAAGATCGCCAAGGTGCCCACGGGCAACGCCGGCCCGCACCAGAACGTCCCGCGCGAGCCGGTCATCGTCGAATCCGCCTCCATCCTGCCGGCCAAGTAAGGGGATCGCCATGGTCAAACTGCACACGAACTTCGGTGTCATCACGCTCGAACTCGACGCGGCCAAAGCGCCCGAGACGGTGAAGAACTTTCTCGCCTACGTCGAGAGCGGCCACTACGGCAACACGATCTTTCACCGCGTCATCGACGGGTTCATGGTCCAGGGCGGCGGGTTCGAGCCGGGCATGAAGCAGAAGCCGACGCGCGCGCCGGTCAAGAACGAGGCGACGAACGGCCTCAAGAACGACCGCTACACCGTCGCGATGGCGCGCACCAACGACCCGCACTCGGCCAGCGCGCAGTTCTTCATCAACGTGAAGGACAACGACTTCCTGAACCACACCGCCCCGACGCCGCAGGGCTGGGGCTACTGCGTGTTCGCCAAGGTGGTCGAGGGGCAGGACGTCGTCGACCGGATCAAGGCGGTGAAGACCGGCCGGAGCGGCATGCACCAGGATGTCCCGCAGCAGGACGTGATCCTGGAGCGGGCCGAGGTCGTCTAGCCGCCGCGCAACGGGCCCCGCCGCCGTCGTGGAGCGCCCGGCGCTCTTCGTCTCCGACCTGCACCTCTCGCCCGAGCGGCCGGAGATGGCGGCCCGGTTCCTACGCTTCCTCGCCGCGGAGGCGCGCACCGGTTCGGCGCTCTACATCCTCGGGGATCTCTTCGATCACTGGATCGGCGACGATGACGCCGACGTGCCCTTCAACGGCGAAGTGCTCGCAGCGCTCCAAGCGCTCGCCGCGACCGGCGTCGAGATCTTCTTCCAGCACGGCAATCGCGACTTCCTGATGAGCGGTCGCGCCGCGCAGCGCGGCGGCCTGCGACTCATCCACGATCCGACGGTCCGGGACTTGTTCGGCACGCGCACGCTTCTGATGCACGGCGACACGCTCTGCACGGACGATGTGCGCTACCAGCGCTATCGCTCCCGCGTCCGCCGGCCGACGGTCCTGCGCACCTTCCTCGCGCTTCCGCGCCGCCTGCGGCGTGCGATCGCGGGCGGCCTGCGCTCGATGAGCGAGTCCGAGAAGGGGGTGAAGGCGCCGGAGACCATGGATGTCAGCGTCCCCACGGTGGAGGCGGCGCTGCGCACGCACGGCTATCCGCGGCTCATCCACGGGCACACGCACCGCCCCGCACGCCATGTCCACACGATCGACGGCCAGACCTGCGAGCGGTGGGTGCTCGGCGACTGGTACCAGCGCGCGAGCTATCTGCGCTGCGATGCGGGCGGTTGCGCTCCCGTCGCCCTCGAATGAGCCGGCTACGCGTCGAGCCCGCGCGCGAGGTCGGCCTTCAGATCCTCCACCGATTCGAGCCCGACCGCGACGCGCACGAGCCCGTCGCCGATCCCCGCAGCCGCGCGCGCTTCAGCACTGATGCGGCCGTGGGTCGTCGTTGCAGGATGGGTGATGGTGCTCTTGGTGTCGCCCAGGTTGGCGGTGATTGAGATGAGCCGCGTCGCATCGATCACGCGCCACGCCGCCTCGCGCCCGCCACGGACGTCGAAGGAGACGATCGCGCCGCCCGCGGTCTGCTGGCGCATCGCCAGTGCGTGCTGCGGGTGGGAATCGAGCCCGGGATAGTAGACGCGCTCGACGCGCGGGTGCGCCTCGACCCAGTGCGCGAGCTCGAGCGCCCGTTGCGACTGCGCGTCCATCCGGATCCGCAGCGTCTCCAGGCCCTTCAACAGGACCCAGGCATTGAACGGCGAGAGGCTCGGACCCGCGGTGCGCAGGAACGGGAACACGCCGTCCATGACGAGCTCGCGCCGGCCGACCACCGCCCCGCCGAGCACCCTGCCCTGCCCGTCGAGATACTTGGTGGCGGAGTGGATCACCAGGTCCGCGCCGAGCGCGAGCGGCAACTGCAGCGCCGGCGTGCAGAAGCAGTTGTCCACCGCGAGCACGGCCCGCGCACGTTTCGCGACGCCCGCGAGCGCGTTGATGTCGGCGACCTCGGTCAGCGGATTGGACGGCGTCTCGAGAAACAGCAGCCGCGTCGTCGACCTCACCGCGCGCGCCCAGGCGGCGGGATCGCCGCCGGAGACGAACGTGGTCTCGATGCCGAACTTTCCGAGCACCGTGGTGAACAGCTGGACCGTCGCACCGAAGATGCTCGACGACGAGACGAGGTGGTCGCCGCTCTTGAGCAGGCCCATGGTGCAGGCGAGGATCGCCGACATGCCGGAAGCGGTCGCGACGCATGCCTCGCCGCCCTCGAGCGCGGCCAGGCGCTCCTGGAACGCCGTCACCGTCGGGTTGCTGAAGCGCGAGTAGACGTACCCCGGCTCCTCGTTCGCGAACCGCGCCGCCGCCTGGGCGGCGCTCCGGAACACGAAGCTCGAGGTCAGGTAGAGCGCCTCCGAGTGCTCGTTGAACTCGCTGCGGTGGATCCCGGCCCGGACGGCCTGGGTGTCGAAATCGAATTGTTCGCTCATGCTCACACCTTGCCCAAGGGCTTCGCAGCAGTCTCGCCGTCGTGATTCGACGGATTCGGCGCGAAGCCGCAGTTAACAGCGGACCGATCGGGTGCCGCCTTTACAGGGCGCCGCGCGCAAATGAAATGCGGCGCCCGGTCCCATGGCAGGCCCGCGGTCCCAAAAAAGCAAAACCCGTTTTGGCTTGCTCAGCTCAAAACGGGTTGCCCACGCTTTAGCCGAATTTGTTTGTCGCGCGGGCTCTTTCGAGGACCGCGGGCGCCCGCAAGCTGTGCTTCAAATCGGCGCTGAGCGAAACCTTACCCCGTCGGCCCGCGACGGTCAAGGCGTGGGGACGGCCGCCCGTCAGGCGGCCAAATTGATGTCGGCTGAAGCGGCGTCGTCGGCCTCGTCCGGGCTCTCCTGCCGCTTGTCGTCGCGGCGCGTCTCGACGGCGGCCAGGTATTCCGATGTCACGTCGCCGGTTATGTAATTGCCGTCGAAGCACGAGGTCTCGAAGTGCCGCAGCGCCGGATTCGCCTGCCGGACGGCCGCACGCAGGGCGTCCAGATCCTGATAGATCACCGCATCGGCGCCGATGACCTGCGCGATCTCGTCCTCGGTGCGTCCCGTGGCGATCAGCTCGGTGCGCGTCGGCATGTCGATTCCGTAGACGTTCGGGAAGCGCACCGGAGGCGCCGAGGAGGCGAAAAACACCTTGTTGGCGCCGGATTCGCGCGCCATCTGCACGATCTCGCGGCTGGTCGTGCCGCGCACGATCGAGTCGTCCACGATCAGCACGTTCTTGCCCTTGAACTCGAGCGAGATCGCGCTCAGCTTCTGCCGCACCGACTTCTTGCGGATCGTCTGACCGGGCATGATGAACGTGCGGCCGACGTAACGATTCCGGACGAATCCCTCGCGGTACGTCACGCCGAGCCGCGTGGCGAGCTGCAGCGCGGACGGGCGGCTCGTGTCCGGCACCGGAATCACCACGTCGATGTCGAGGTTGCGGTACTGCCGCCCGATCTTGTCGGCGAGCTGCTCGCCCATGCGCAACCGCGCCTCGTAGACGGAGACGCCGTCCATGAGCGAGTCGGGGCGCGCGAGGTACACGTGCTCGAAGATGCAGGGCGAGAGTACCGGCGTCGCGGCGCACTGCCGGCTGAAGAAGTTCCCCGCCTCGTCGAACAGGATCGCCTCGCCGGGCGCGACGTCGCGTACCACCGTGAAGCCGAGCGAGTCGATCACGACGCTCTCGGAGGCGACGACCCACTCCGGGCCGGTGTCGGTGTCGTTGCGCCCGATGATGAGCGGACGGATGCCGAACGGATCGCGGAAGGCGAGGACGCCCGCCCCGGCGATCATCGCGACCACCGCGTAGGCGCCGCGGCAGCGGCGGTGCACGCTCGCGACCGCGGAAAAAATGGTGTCCGGGTCGAGCCGCGGTCCCCGCGCCGCCTGCTCGAGCTCGTGTGCGAGCACGTTGAGCAGGACCTCGGAGTCGGAGTTGGTGTTGATGTGCCGCAGGTCGGTGCGGAACATCTCCTGCTTGAGCTGCTCGGCGTTGGTGAGGTTGCCGTTGTGCCCGAGGACGATCCCGAACGGGGAGTTGACGTAGAAGGGCTGCGCTTCGCCGCTCGAGAACGCCGAGCCCGCGGTCGGGTAACGGCAGTGCGCGATGCCGAGGTGCCCCGGCAGCGACCGCATGTCGCGGGTGCGGAACACGTCGCGCACCAGGCCGGGACCCTTGTGCATGTGCAGCCGCTGGCCGTCGCTCGTGACGATCCCTGCCGCGTCCTGGCCGCGATGCTGCACCAGCAGCAGCGCGTCGTAGAGCAGCTGATTCACGGGCGTCTTCGAGATCGCGCCTACGATCCCGCACATGGCTTCACCTCACCGGTCGTAGCGTACCCGAGCCGCCAGCGGCGCGGGCAGATAAGGCTTCAGTGCCACCACGGTGGTCTCCAGCGGCCCGCTGAGCGCCGCCTCGCGCCAGAACGGCTCCTTGGGCAGGGCGGTCAGACCGGCAGCGAGCACCGAGATCACGGATATGAGGGCGCCGCGCGCGAAACCGAAGACCCCGCCGAAGGTCCGGTCGGCGAGCCCCAATCCAGCCACCCGGAGGACCCTCGCCAGGAGCATCCCGGCGAAGCTGCACGCGATCAGGACCACGAGGAAAATCACGACACCCGCGGCCGCCGACCGCACGAAGGGCGTCGCGGAGCTCGCGGGAAGCAGTTCTCCGGCCTCGCCCGCAAAGAGCATCGCCGCGACGAACGCGGCCACCCAGCCGCCCAGCGCGAAGACCTCGCGCACGAAGCCCCGCCAGACACCGATCAGGACGGAAACGGCGAGCACGGCGATGACGGTATAGTCGAACCACGTCATTGCCGCGCGATGACCGGGCCGGGGGCGAGCCCGATGCCCTTCAGCTGCTCGCGCGCCTGCTCGGCCGTTTCCCGGGTCGGATACGGCCCGGCCCGAACGCGGGTCTGTTCGCCGCCCGCCACCGCCACGCTTTCGGTGTAGTGCCTGACGCCGGCCTTCGCGAGCCGCGCCTCGAGCTTTTTCGCGTTCTCCCGATCCGCGAACACGCCGAGCTGAACGACGAATCCCTCGGCATTCAGGATCGCCTCGGCGCGCTTCGCATCGGTGCCCTTCGCGGCCGGTGCGGCGCGCGCGACGACATCGGCCTTCGCCGCCGGCCTGGGCACCTCGGCTTTGGGCTTCTCCTGGGCGGGTGGGGGCGCGGGGTTCGCATCCGCCGAAGGCGGCACGTCGGGCTTGGCCGGCGCGGTCGCGACATCGGGCGCTTTGGCCACCGCGGCGGGCGGCTTCAGGCGGTTCGTGTCTTGCGGCGGGATCTCGACCTTCAGATCGGTCGTGACCGGCCGCGGCTCGAGATCCATGATCCATGGCGGCACGATCACCAGCGCGAGTACGAGCGCAATCGCGCCGATCAGGCGCCGGCGCGCCCGGCGCCGCAGGTCGAGCGCGGCGTCGTTATCGGCCATCGGAAGGTCGGGAAGGCGCGGCGCGAGCGGCCATCACATCCGCCACGGTATAGAAGGAACCGAACGCGACGATTCTATCACCTTGCCCTGCGGCTCCCTGGGCTGCAGCGAGCGCTTCGCGCGGGCTGGCGAACCGCTCCACGGCCGCGCCGGGGCGCGTGGCTTCGATCGCCCCGGCGACCTCGTCGGCCGTCGCGCCGCGCGGATTGTCCAGGGTCGCCGCATACCAGCGGTCGATCCGACCGGCAAGCGGGCCGATCACCCCCGCGAGGTCCTTGTCGCGCAGCATCCCGACGACCGCCACGGTCCGCCGGAAGGCCCCCATGTCGGCGAGGTTGGCCGCCAGGACTCCGGCGGCCTGGGGGTTGTGCGCGACGTCGAGAATCACCACGGGTCGCCCCGGGAGGACCTGGAAGCGGCCGGGCAGCTCGACCCGCGCCAGCCCGTCGCGGATCGCCTGTGCCGTCACCGGTAGGCTGCGGCGCAGGCTGTCGAGAGCGGCGATGGTGGTCGCCGCGTTGCCGAGCTGACTCGCGCCGCGCAGGGCCGGGTGCGCCAAGCCGCCCCGCGTACCGCCCGGGCCCCAAAAACGCCACTGCTGCCGGTCAGCCTCGTAGCCGAAATCCCGCCCGATGCACGACAGGACGGCCCCGATCGCGTGCGCATGGTCGATCACCGCGGCCGGCGGCGAAGGGTCCCCGACGATCGCGGGGCGGCCGGGGCGGAAGATGTGCGCCTTCTCCCAGCCGATGCGCTCGCGCGAGTCGCCGAGGTACTCCATGTGGTCGAGGGCCACGCTCGTCAACACCCCGCAGTCCGGCTCGAACGCATTCACGGCGTCCAGCCGGCCGCCGAGGCCGATCTCGAGCACGAGCACGTCCGTGCGCGCGCGTGCGAATGCGACCCACGCGGCGAGCGTTCCGAATTCGAAGTACGTGAGCGGCGTGTCACCCCGCGCTTGCTCCACCTCGGCGAACGCCGCGGCGAGCGGCGCGTCGTCGATCTCCCGGCCGGCGATGCGCACGCGCTCGTTGTAGCGCAGCAGGTGCGGCGAGGCATAGCAGCCGACCCGATAGCCGCCGGCGCGCAGGATCGCCTCGAGCATTGCGCAGGTCGAGCCCTTCCCGTTCGTGCCGCCCACGACGACGATCGGGCAGAACTTGGGCGTCGCGAGCCGGTCCAGCACGACGCGCACGCGCTCGAGCCCGAGGTCGATCGTCTTCGAGTGCAGCCGCTCGACATAGGCGAGCCAGCCGGCGAGGTCGGCGGGAAGCGTCATCGGGCGGCGACCCTCCGGTCGCGGACCGCGCGTCGTGGAATCAGCTGCCCGGGGGCGGCAGCCGCATCAGGAGCGTGATGAGCGACGCGATCTGGTCGCGCATCTGACGCCGGTCGACGATCATGTCGATCGCCCCTTTTTCGAGCAGGAACTCGGCGCGCTGGAACCCCTCGGGCAGCTTCTCGCGCACCGTCTGCTCGATCACGCGCGGGCCGGCGAAGCCGATGAGCGCCTTCGGCTCGGCGATCACCGCGTCGCCGAGCATCGCGAAGCTCGCCGAGACGCCGCCCATCGTCGGGTCCGCCAGGACGGAGATGAAGGGCAGGCGATGCGCGGCGAGCTGCGTGATCGCGGCGGTGGTCTTCGCCATCTGCATCAGCGAGAGCAGGCCCTCCTGCATGCGCGCGCCGCCGGTCGCGGTGAAGCACACGAACGGCAGGTTCTGGTCGAGGCAGGCGTGCACGCCCCGCACGAAGCGCTCGCCCACCACGGCGCCCATCGAGCCGCCCATGAAGTCGAACTCGAAGGCGGCCGCAACCAGCGGCACGTTGCGCACCGCGCCCTGCATCACCACCAGCGCGTCGGTCTCGTTGCTCGCCTTCGCCGCTTCCTCGAGCCGCTCCGTGTAGCGACGCGAGTCCTTGAACTTGAGCGTATCCACCGGCAGGACCTCGGCGCCGATCTCGTAGCGGCCCTCGGGATCGAGGAAGAAGTCGAGACGCGCGCGCGCCCCGATCCGGTTGTGATGCGCGCACTTCGGACAGACGCCCGCGTTCTTCTCGAGATCGGTGGTGTAGAGAACGGCATCGCACGAGGGGCACTTCGACCACAGTCCCTCGGGGACCTGGCGGCGTGCGGCGCCTTCGGCGCGCTTGATCTTCGGCGGCAGGAGCTTCTGGAGCCAGCTCATCGGCTTGCCCGGGCGCTGCGCGCCAAGGATTCGCCCTCGGGATGGCCCGCCGGGCTCATGCGGTCTTCGCCACGGCCGCCGGCTGGTCGAGGGCCGTGCGGATCGACGCGAGGAACGCGCCGGCCCGAGCGGGCGCCGCCCCGGGCCCTGCGCGCTCCATCTCCTCGATGAGCGCGCTGCCGATGATCACCGCGTCCGCGTTGGCGCCGATCGCGCGGGCGGTCTCGCCGTCGCGGATCCCGAATCCGACGCCGAGCGGAAGCTGCGTCTTGCGCCTGATCGCGCCGAGCTTCGCGGCAACCTCTGCGACATCGAGGTGGCCCGCGCCGGTGACGCCCTTCAACGACACGTAATAGATGTACCCGCTCGCGAGCCGGACGATGCTCTCGGTGCGCGCTTCGGTCGACGTCGGGGCGAGCAGGAAGATCAGGTCCATCCCGTTGCCCTTCACCAGCGCGGCGAACGGCCCGCTCTCCTCGGGCGGATAGTCGACCACCAGCACCCCGTCGACGCCCGCCGCCTTGGCGCGCGGGACGAAGCTCGCGGTCCCCATGGCCTCGATCGGGTTGGCGTAGCCCATCAGCACGACCGGAGTGCGGTCGTCGGCCTTGCGGAACTCGGCGACGGACGCGAGCACCGTGTCCAGATTCGCGCCGCCCTTCAGTGCCCGCTCGCTCGCGCGCTGGATCACCGGGCCGTCGGCCATCGGGTCCGAGAACGGCACGCCAAGCTCGATCACGTCGGCGCCCGCCTTTACGAGCGCATGCATCAGCGGCGCGGTCGCGCCGGTCGCCGGATCGCCGGCGGTGACGAACGGGATCAGCGCTTTGCGCCGCTCGCGGGCGAGGCGCTCGAAGACGGCCGGGATGCGCGACATGCCCGACGCGTCTACCACTTGATCCCGGACTTCTCGGCGACCGTGTGCATGTCCTTGTCGCCGCGTCCGGAGAGGTTCACGAGCAGGATCCGGTCGCGCGCCATCGTCGGCGCGATGCGAGCGGCGTACGCGAGGGCGTGGGCGGACTCGAGCGCCGGGATGATGCCCTCGTAGTGGCAGCAGTCGTGAAACGCCTTGAGCGCCTCGTCGTCGTCCACCGTGACGTACTCGGCGCGCCGCGTGTCCTTGAGCCAGGCGTGCTCGGGACCCACGCCGGGATAGTCGAGGCCGGCCGAGATCGAGTGGGTCTCCACGATCTGGCCGTGCGCGTCCTGCAGCAGATAGGTGCGGTTGCCGTGCAGCACTCCCGGCTTCCCGGCAGAGAGCGACGCCGCATGCTTACCGCTCGCAACGCCGTACCCTCCCGCCTCCACGCCGATCAGGCGGACGCCCTCGTGCGGAATGTACGGGTAGAAGATGCCCATCGCATTCGAGCCGCCGCCGACGCACGCAAGCACCGCGTCGGGCTGGCGCCCGCACATCTTCGGCATCTGCTCGATGCATTCGCGCCCGATCACCGTCTGGAAATCGCGCACCATCATCGGATAGGGATGGGGGCCCGCGACCGTGCCGATGATGTAGAAGGTGTCGTGCACGTTGGTCACCCAGTCGCGCATCGCCTCGTTGAGCGCGTCCTTGAGCGTCTTCGAGCCCGACTCGACCGGCACGACCGTCGCCCCGAGGAGCTTCATGCGGTAGACGTTCTGCGCCTGGCGCTTCACGTCCTCGGACCCCATGTACACGACGCACTCGAGCCCGAAGCGCGCCGCCATGGTCGCGGTCGCGACCCCGTGCTGCCCAGCGCCGGTCTCGGCGATCACGCGGGGTTTTCCCATGCGCCGTGCGAGCAGCGCCTGGCCCAGCGTGTTGTTCACCTTGTGCGCGCCGGTGTGGTTCAGGTCCTCGCGCTTGAGGTAGATCTGGGCGCCGCCGAGGAGACCCGACCAGCGCTTCGCGTGGTAGATCGGGCTCGGGCGACCGACGTAGTGCTCGAGCTCGTATTCGTACTCGGCGACGAATTCGGGGTCCTTCCGGTAGCGCTCGTAGGCCGCGCGCAGCTCGTCCAGCGCGTGCACGAGCGTCTCGGCGACGAACACGCCGCCGTAGGGCCCGAAATGCCCGCGGGCATCCGGAAGGTCATACATCTTCATCGTGTGTCACCGCTGAGCGTTGGCAGAAAAGGCCATCATACGAACAAGGGGTGAGATTCCCCTTGTATATCCCCCACTCTCCAACAAGGGGCTAAAGGGAGGGTTGGGACCCTTCCTTTCCCAACCTGGCCCCCTTGTACATCCCCGAATGCGTCGCGCGACGGAGCGCTACTGGGATTCCTGGTCCGCACTTCGCACCGCCTCCATAAACGCGGCGATGCGCCGCTCGTCCTTCACGCCCTTCGCCGCCTCGACGCCGCTCGAGACGTCGACCGCCCAGGGCCGCACGCGGCGGATTGCCGCGCCCACGTTTTCCGCGTCGAGGCCGCCCGACAGGATCACCGGCCGCGCGAGCTCGCGCGGGATCAGCTCCCAGTCGAACGCCTCCCCGGTGCCGCCGTACAGCTCCTGGCGGTACGCGTCGAGGAGCCATCCGGCCGCGTCGCCGAACGGTGACAGCGATTCTAGCAAATCGACCCCCGAACGAACCCGCACCGCGCGCAGGTAGGGAACGCCGAAGCCGCGGCAGAAATCGGCGGGTTCCTCCCCGTGGAACTGCAGCAGATCGGGCCGGCAGGCGCGAATCACGGCATCCACATCGGCGGCAGCGGGATTCACGAACACGGCGACGCGCGCGACGAAGGCCGGCAGGCTCGCCGCGATCTCGCGCGCGCGCTCGAGCGTCACGAGGCGCGGGCTGGGCGGGTAGAAGATGAGCCCGATCGCATCCGCGCCGTGCCGCGCGGCGGCCCGTCCGTCGCTCACCGACGTGATGCCGCAGATCTTGACGCGCGTGCGCATGCTCAAGCCTCCGCTCCGAGGAGCGCAAGCATAGGCGCGAAGCGCGGCAGGTTCCACCGCTCCGGGTAGACGACCGACGTGAGGTACAACCCCTCCGGGCCGAAGGTCGGCGCCGCGCGCGCGCGGTCGCGGCTCTCCAGGAGCTCGGTCAGCCAGCCGGCCGGCCGCGCGCCCTTGCCGATCTGTACGAGGCATCCGACGAGATTGCGCACCATGTGATGCAGGAACGCGCTCGCAGTGAACGCGAACACCACGTGGTCGCCGCGCCGGTCGATCGCGATCCGGTGCAGCACCTTCACCGGCGTTTTCGCCTGGCACTCCGACGAGCGGAACGCGCTGAAGTCGTGCTCGCCCACCAGTGCCCCGGCGGCCGCGCGCATCGCATCCACGTCGAGCGGGAGGTGAAACCAGCCCACCCTGCCCGCGAACACCGCCGGGCGCACCGGGTGGTTGTAGAGCACATAGGTGTAGCCGCGGCTCGTCGCCGAGAACCGTGCGTGAAATTCGTCGTCCACCCCGCACGCCCATTGCACGGCAATTTCCGCGGGAAGATGGGCATTCGTGCCGCGCACCCAGGCGGTCTCGGGACGCGACGCAACGACGTCGAAATGCGCGATCTGGCCGGTTGCATGCACGCCTGCGTCGGTGCGGCCGGCGCCCGTGACGCGCACTGCCGCGCCCGCGATCTCCGCCAGCGCGGCCTCGAGGCGGTCCTGCACCGTGTTGCCCGATGGCTGCGACTGCCACCCGTTGAACGGCCGGCCGTCGTAGGCAATCCCGATTGCGATCCTCACCCGGCGCGCCCCTCTCGAACCCTCGCAGCAGTCCAGCGCTTCCTCCGCGACCCGTGGGCCGCGCAGCCCGTCTTTACAGGGCCGCGCAGGGGTGCTTGCGCGCGGACCGGTCGACTGGTCGCGACCCGGTCGATCAGAAACAAAGAAGGCCGCGAGAGCGGCCTTCGAATAGGAAGCTGCGAAACGGAGTCTAGCGCAGCGCCGCCAGCATCGTGTTCGCCTGCTGCTGCTGCGCGGCGTCGCCTTCCTTCAGAACCTCGTTCAGGAGCTCGCGCGCACCGTCCTTGTCGCCCATCTCCTGGTACGCCTTGGCGAGATCGAGTTTGGTCGCGACCTCCTGCCACCCCGAGTTCACCGGCGCGCCCTCCGCTCCCGCGGGCGTGCCGAGATCGAAGCTGATCGCCGAGAGGTCGACCCCCTGCGAGGTCCCCGGCGCCTTGGGCGCCTCGGGCTTGAAGTCGAAGTCGACGACGTTGGTCGGTTGCGAGCGCGCCATCATCTTTGCGGTCGCGTCGAACGACGCGGGCGACCCGGCGGGCTTCGTGCCGGGCAGCTCGAAATCGATCGAGAGGGAGCCGGCGTCGCCCTGCGACTCCACCATGTCGCTCACGGCCTTCTTGGTCGCGGCGTCCATGATGAATGTCCCGCTCGGGGAGAAATCGCTCGCTTCTTCGGCCGGCTGCTGCGTGTCGCCATCGAGGTTCAGGTCGAAACCGAGATCGGACGGTGCCTGGCTCGTCACGTCGAGCGCGAGATCCGGCGCGGCGGCGCCGCCACCCCGGGTTCCCGCATCGAGGTCGAAGTCGATCGACGGCGGCGCTTTTGCGGCCAGGTCGAGGGACAGATCGGGAGCGGCTGCCGCGGCGGCGACGGCTGGGATGATCACGTTCGGCTGAGACCGTTCGGGCGAAGCGCCCGGCCGCCCGCCGTACATCGGGTTCGCCGGGTCGACCTGCTGGCCGAGCTCGACCGCCTTCGCCCAGTCGGGCCCTTGGCCGCCGGAGGCCGCATACAGCTCGCCGGCGGTGGTCTCGAACGCCTTGAGGTCCTTGCGGGCGGCGTAGATCTCGAGGAGCTTGACGCGCACCGCCTGGCGGTTCGGGTCCTTCTGCAGCGCCTCTTTCAGGATCTCCTCGGCCTGCGCGTCGCGGCCGTAGGCCATGTACACGTCGGCCTCGGCCACCGGATCCACTTCGTCGGTGTCGATCGCACCGATCCCGCTCTGGCTGAAGTCGGTCTGGAGCGAGCTGCCCCCGGTGTCCACACTGCGACCGCCCGTGGTGCCGAAAACCGAGCTCGAATCGGTCGTAGTTACGCCAAGCAGGCTATTCTCCAGCTTGGCGCTGCGCTTTTTTCGCCAGAGGTATCCCCCGATGAGCAGCGCGAGGATCCCTCCACCGCCGCCGGCAAGATAGAGCGGCTCGTCGAGGAGCATGTCGACGAAGCTCGGCTCGGGCGGGGGCGGGGCAGGCTTTTTCGGTGCCGCCGCCTTGGGCGCCTCGGGCTTGGGCGCTTCGGCCTTCGGCGCCTCGGGCGCGGGCGCGGCCTTGGGCGCCTCGACGGGCGGCGGAGGCGCGACGACCGGTGCGGCGGCCACGGCCTCCGGTTTCGGTGCTTCAGGCTTGACGGGTTCTGCCTTCGGAGCCTCCGGCTTGGGCGGCTCCGCTTTTGCGATCGTCGGCGCGGGTGCCGGCTCCGGCTTGGGCTCGGGCGCGGCCTTCGCCGGCTCGGGCGACTTCGCCACCTCCGGCGCCTTCGCGGCTGCCGGCGGCGGGGCTGCCTTCGCCGCCTGCGCCTGCTTCTGCAGATCGGCGAACTGCTGGTTCTTCAGCTCCAGGAGCTTCTGGAGGTCCTGTACGTTCTTCTCGAGCGCGACGACGCGCTCGTTCGCCTCTTTCGCCGCGCGCTCGCGCGCCGCCGTGTCGTCCGCACGGGCCGTCGCGGCGGCCTTGCCGCCCTTCGCGGCGTCGGCCTTGGAGATTCGCAATTCATCTTTGGGCGCGGCTTTCGGCGCGGCCGCGGTTTCCTCGGGCTTCGCCGTGATGCGGCCCGCGGCGCGCTGTTGCGGGGGCTCCTCACGCGGCGGTGCGCTCGCCACCGTCTGTCCGAGCTTCGCGCGGTATTCGTTGAAGTCCTGCGCCTGGGCCAGCACGATCTTGTTGGCGTCCGGAGCAGCGACCGACTCGGCGGCCGCCTTGTCGGGGATGGTCAGCACGCGGCCGGCGCGGACGAGATTCATGTTCTTGTTGATGAACGCATCCTCGTTCGCGCGATAGAGCGCGACGAGCATCTGCTGGTCCGTCACGCCCTCCACTCTGTTGGCCGCGGCGATCTTGCCCAGCGTGTCGCCCTGCTTCACTTCGTACGTGCCGGCGGCTCCCGCGGGCTCCCTGGCCAGACCGGGCTGCGCCGGGGCCGGCTGCGCCGGAGCCGGTGCCGGCGCCGGTACCGCTTCCGCAGTCACGGCGGGCGGCTTCGGCGGCGCGACGGGCTGCACCTCGGGTGCGGCAACCTTGGGCGGCACGGTAATGGCCTGCGGCCCCTTGTACTCGGCGGGGTCCAACAGGAAGGTGTACTGGCGCACCAGGCGGCCCGCCGCCCAGTTCAGCTCCACGAGCACATCGAGGAACGGCTCCTCGACGGGCTGCTGGGTGGTCAGCGTGATGACATAGCGGCTGTCCGGCCGACGCTGGAGTGCCGCGCGCACTTGCGGAACCACCGCGCCGTAATCGACGCCGGCCTCCTTGAACGCTTCGGGTGTCGCGATCCGGGCGGCGAGCGTGTCGCCCTCTCCGCGCTGCACGGACACCACTTCGATCTCGGCACGGAGCGGCTGGCCGAGACCCGAAAGCACGGTGAGTTTGCCAAGTCCCGCCGCCATCGCCCCGAGGGGCAGAAGGAGGAGACCCGCCATGGCGACCCGTGTCGTTTTAATGATTGAAGTTCGCACCATGCCCCCTCGGGGTCTTGGATCGAGGTAATTAAAATAGCATCAGGGGGTTAGCCATGCAAGCTAACCCTCCGCGTGAGATTGTCGCCCAAGGGAACTATTACTCAGTGGGTTTGGGTGCCGTCGCGGCGACAGGTGCACTCGGGCTGCCGGCGAGGCCCGCACGGGCCCCCGACCGTTGCAGCCGCCTAGGCCGTCGCCGCCGCACGGTTCCCCGACCGAGCGCGGCTCACGCCGTGCTCGAGAAGGATGCGCAGCATCCGGCGCAACGGCTCCGCCGCGCCCCACAGCAGCTGGTCGCCGACGGTGAATGCCGCCAGATACTGCGGCCCCATCGACAGCTTGCGCAGCCGTCCCACCGGGACATTGAGCGATCCGGTCACCGCGGCCGGCGAGAGCTCGCGCATGCTCGCCTCGCGCTGATTCGGGATCACCCGCGCCCACGGGTTCGCCGCGGCGAGCATTCCCGCGATCTCGTCGAGCGGCGCGTCGCGCGTGAGCTTGATCGTGAGCGCCTGGCTGTGGCAGCGCATCGCCCCGATGCGCACGCAGATGCCGTCGATCGGGATCGGGCTCGCTGCGCGGCCCAGGATCTTGTTGCCTTCCGCCTGGCCTTTCCACTCCTCGCGGCTCTGCCCGTCGCCCATGTCCTTGTCGATCCACGGGATGAGACTCCCGGCGAGCGGCACCCCGAAGTGCTCCGTCGGCAACGCGTCGGAGCGCAGCGCGTCGGCGACCTTGCGGTCGATCTCCAGGATCGCGGACGCCGGGTCGGCGAGCAGATCCCGGGCGACGCCATGCGCGACGCCCATCTGGGCAACGAGCTCCCGCATGTTCTGCGCGCCGGCCCCGGACGCCGCCTGGTAGGTCATCGCGGTCATCCACTCGACCAGGCCGTTCCTGAACAGGCCGTCGAGGGCCATCAGCATCAGGCTGACGGTGCAGTTGCCGCCGATGTAGTTCTTCACCCCCTTCGCCAGGCCGTCCTGGATCACGTGCAGATTGACCGGGTCGAGGATGATGATCGCGTCGTCTTTCATGCGCAGCGCGGAGGCCGCGTCGATCCAGTAGCCGGTCCACCCGGCCGCGCGCAGCTTCGGGTAGATCTCGCTCGTGTAGTCGCCGCCCTGGCAGGTGATGACGATGTCGGTCGACTTGAGGTCGTCGATCGACTTCGCATCCCGCAGCGGGCCCGAATCGCCGCGCCCGACGTCCGGGCCCTTGCCGCCGACGTTCGACGTGGTAAAGAACACCGGCTCGATGTGATCGAAGTCGCGCTCCTCGCGCATGCGCTGCATCAGCACGGAGCCGACCATTCCGCGCCAGCCCACCAGAGCCACTCGCTGCATCACCGTTCCCCTGTCCGTTCCGTTCAGCCGAGCGCCGCGACCACCGCGTCGCCCATCGCGCTCGTGCCGATCTTCGTCGTCCCGGCCGCGTGGATGTCCGCGGTCCGCAGGCCCTGCCCCAGCACCTTCCGCACGGCCGCCTCGATTCGGCCGGCGGCGCCGTCCTGATCGAGACTGTAGCGGAGCATCATCGCCGCTGAAAGGATCGTCGCAAGCGGGTTCGCGACATCCTTCCCGGCGATGTCCGGCGCCGAGCCGTGGATCGGCTCGTACAAGCCCTTGCCGTGCTCGTCCAGGGAAGCCGACGGGAGCATCCCGATCGACCCGGTGAGCATCGAGGCCTCGTCGGACAGGATGTCGCCGAACATGTTGCCGGTGACGATCACATCGAACTGCTTCGGTGCGCGCAGGAGCTGCATGGCGGCGTTGTCGACGTACATGTGCGACAGCTCTACGTCGGGGTACTCCTTCCCGACCGCCGTGACCACCTCCCGCCACAGCTGCGAGGTCTCGAGCACATTGGCCTTGTCGACCGAGCAGAGCCGCTTCGAGCGCTTGCGTGCCGCCCGGAAGCCGACGTGCGCGATGCGCCGGATCTCGGACTCGGCGTACCGCATCGTGTCGAAGCCCTCGCGCTCGCCGGCGTCGGTGGTCCCGCTTTTCACGACCCGAATCCCCCGCGGCTGGCCGAAATAGATGTCGCCGGTCAGCTCGCGCAGGATCAGGATGTCCATGCCGGACACCACCTCGGGCTTCAGCGTCGAGGCGCCGGCGAGCTCCGGATAGAGGGTCGCGGGACGCAGGTTCGCGAAGAGCCCGAGTTCCTTGCGCAGCCGCAGGAGCGCCTGCTCGGGGCGCTTGGCCCGCGGCAGCTGGTCGTACTGCCAGCCTCCGACCGACCCGAACAGGATCGCATCGGCCTCGCGCGCGAGCGCGAGCGTCGCCTCGGGCAGCGGGTCGCCCGCTGCGTCGTAGCCGGCGCCGCCGACCGGCGCCTCCTGCGTCTCCAGCTTCAGGCCGGCGCCCGCGAACGCGCGCAGGACCTTCAGCGCCTGCGCGACGATCTCCGGGCCGATGCCGTCGCCGGGAAGAACCGCGATCTTCACCGGGTCACCCGAACAGCCACGGCTGTTCCGCCTTGCGTCGCGCCTCGAACGCGCGGATCTTGTCCGCGTGCCGCAGGGTGAGACCGATCTCGTCCAGTCCGTTGAGCAGGCAGTGCTTGCGGAACGCGTCGATCTCGAAGCGATAGGCGCGGCTCGCGTCCGGGTAGGCGACCACCTGCTGCGCGAGGTCGACCGTGAGGCGGAACCCCGGAAATGCCGCGACGTCGTGAAAGATCCGCTCCACCTCCGCGTCCGTCAGCACGACCGGGAGCAGCCCGTTCTTGAAGCTGTTGTTGAAGAAAATGTCGCCGAACGACGGCGCGATCACGCAGTGGAAGCCGTAGTCGAGCAGGGCCCATGGCGCATGCTCGCGCGAGGAGCCGCAGCCGAAGTTCTCGCGCGCCAGCAGGATGGACGCACCCTTGTAGCGCGGCTGGTTCAGGACGAAGTCCGGATTGAGCGGCCGCTTCGAGTGGTCCATGCCGGGCTCGCCGACGTTCATGTAGCGCCACGAGTCGAACAGGTTCGGTCCGAATCCCGACCGATGGATCGACTTCAGGAACTGCTTCGGGATCACCTGGTCGGTGTCCACATTTGCCCGGTCGAGCGGGGCGACGAGGCCGTTGAGTGTGGTGAACTTTTCCATGGCAAGGTGTGTCAGGCCGCGCGCGGGTGCGAAGCAGCGCGGCCGGTCGATTGGCCCCGGTCGAGAGGGGCGACGAGGCCGTTGAGTGTGGTGAACTTTTCCATCGTGCCGTGTCCCGCTATCGCCACTGCCGCACGTCGACGAAGTGCCCGGCGATCGCCGCCGCCGCCGCCATTTCGGGGCTCACGAGGTGCGTGCGGCTGCCCGCGCCCTGGCGGCCCTCGAAGTTGCGGTTCGAGGTCGAAGCGGAGCGCTCGCCCGGCTCGAGCCGGTCGGCGTTCATGCCGAGGCACATGGAGCAGCCCGGCTCGCGCCATTCGAAGCCGGCGTCCGTGAAGATCCGGTCGAGCCCCTCCTTCTCGGCCTGCCGTTTCACGAGGCCGGACCCGGGGACGACCAGCGCGAGCCTGACGTTGGCCGCGACGCGCCGGCCGCGCACGATCGCCGCCGCGGCGCGGATGTCCTCGATGCGCGAGTTGGTGCACGAGCCGATGAAAACCTTGTCGACCCGGATGTCGGTGAGCGGCGTGTTCGGCTTGAGGCCCATGTACGTCAGGGCGCGCTCGATGCCTTCGCGTCGCGTGGGGTCTTTCTCCTTGTCCGGGTCCGGCACGCGCGCATCGACCGGCAGCACCATTTCGGGCGACGTACCCCAGGTCACTTGCGGCTTGACCTCCGCCGCGGCAAGCGTCAGCACCCGATCGAACTTCGCATGCTCGTCGCTGCGGAGCGTCCGCCAGTGCGCGACCGCGCGCTCCCACAGCTCGCCCTTGGGTGCGAACGGCCGGCCCTTGAGGTACTCGATCGTCTTCTCGTCGACCGCGACCATGCCGCAGCGCGCGCCCGCCTCGATCGACAGGTTGCACAGGGTCATGCGCCCTTCCATCGACAGGCCGCGCACCGCGCTGCCGGCATACTCGACGGCATATCCGGCGCCGCCCGCGGTCCCGACCCGCCCGATTATGGCGAGCGCCAGGTCCTTGGCGGTCACGCCGCGCGCGAGCGCGCCGTCGACGGCCACGAGCATGTTGCGGGACTTCTTCGTGACCAGCGTTTGCGTCGCGAGGACGTGCTCGACCTCGGAGGTGCCGATGCCGTGCGCCAGGCAGGCGAACGCGCCGTGGGTGCTGGTGTGGCTGTCGCCGCAGACGACGGTCATGCCGGGCAGGGTGGCGCCCTGCTCGGGCCCGATGACGTGCACGATCCCCTGGTTCCGGTCGAGGAATGGGAAATACGCCTTCGCGCCGTGCGCGCGGATGTTCGCGTCGAGCGTCTCGACCTGTACGCGGGAGGTCGGATCCTCGATGCCGGCAATGCCGCGCTCCCAGCCCGTGGTCGGGGTGTTGTGATCGGCCGTGGCGACGATCGAGTCGATGCGCCAGACCGGCCGGCCGGCGAGCCTAAGTCCCTCATAGGCTTGCGGGCTCGTCACTTCGTGGACGAGATGACGGTCGATGTAGAGGAGCGTGGTGCCGTCGTCCTCGGCGTGAACCGCGTGGCTGGCCCAGAGCTTGTCGTAGAGAGTTTGCGGCGCCATTGCCGATGCCATTGCGATAGTCGGGGGAAAGGGGTCGATTATAGCGAACGACCCGCCCGGAACGGCCCCTTCCTGCAGGCCCGGGCTATTTCTTGCGCGCGGCCTCGTAGAGCGGCATCACCCGCTGCGCGTACACCTCGAGATCCTTGATGCGATTCTCGGGCGACGGGTGGGTGGACAGGAATTGGGGCGGGCCGCCGTCGCCCGCCTTGGCCATTTTCTGCCACACGCTGACCGCACCCCGCGGGTCGTAGCCGGCGCGCGCGGCGAGCTCGACCCCGATGCGATCGGCCTCGATCTCGTGGGTGCGCGAGTTCGGCAGCGTGAACGTCACCTGCGCCACGAGGTTGCCGAGATCCGCGCCCGCCGAGCCGACGCCCAGCACGGCCGCCCCGATGCCGACCACCGCGCTGGTCGCCATCTGCTGCGAGATGCGCTCGCGCGCATGCTCGCGCAGCGCGTGGGCGATCTCGTGGCCCATGATCGCGGCGATCTCGTCGTCGGAGAGCTTCAGCTTCTCGATCAGGCCGCTGTAGACCGCGATCTTGCCGCCCGGCATGCACCACGCGTTGAGCTGGTTCGAGGTGATGACGTTCACTTCCCAGCGCCACCCGGAAGCGTCCGGCCGGAATACCGTGGTTTGCGGGATCAGGCGATTGGCAATCGCGCGCACGCGCTCGGTCTCGGCCGGATCGCGATTGAGCAACCCCTTCTGGCGCGCCTGCGCGATGACCTGGGCGTACTGCTTTTCGGCCGACTGGTTGACCTCCCGCGACGACACCAGCATGGATTGCGACCGGTCCACGCCGACCGCGCCGGACTGAGTCGTTTTGACGGTCGCGCATCCGGCAACCAGCGACGCGGCGACTGCCGCGACCCACACGCTGCGCAGAACACTTGGCATACGGACGATTTCCGACGAACCGTGAAAACACGTGTACGGCCTAGCCTGCCGACCTCGAGGCGTGCCGCAAGAGGCCGGCGTGCTGCACGAGCAAGACGAGCCCGAGCCCCGCCGCCGCGCCGGCCGCAGTGTACGTCCACTGCGGTCCGATCGCCTCCCAGGCGGCACCGCTCGCCAGCGCCCCGACGAATCCGCCGAATCCGAACGCGGCCGAAAGGTAAACCGCCTGTCCGCGCACCTGCCGTGCGCCGGGAAACCACTGGGTGATGAGCGCCACCGACGCCACGTGGCAGCTGCCGAACGTTGCGGCGTGGAGTACCTGCGCCACCGCAAGCGCCACGGGCGAGTCCACGGCCCAGGCAATCAGGGCGAAGCGCACCACGCCGAGCGCAAAGGTGGCGATGAGGATGTCGACGGCGGCGAAGCGCTTCATCCAGGACGGCGCCGTCATGAACACGCCGATCTCGGCGAGCACACCGAGCGACCAGAGCGCGCCGATCGCGGTCTTGCCGTAGCCCGCGTCCGCGAGATAGATGCTGAAGAAGGCATAGAGCGGTCCGTGCGCGACGTTCATCAGCACGTTCGCCGCCAGCAGCACGATCACGTCGCGCCGGACGAGGAGCGGCCACACCGGCTCGTGGACGCGTTCGCCCGGCGCGGGCGTGTCGCGCAGCGTCAGGGTCAGCGCGAGCGTCACCGCGAGCGGGACCACCAGGATCCACAGCAGGTTGACGATCGCGATGCGGTCGAGAATCCAGCCCACGCCGAGCACGGCGACGATGAACCCGATCGAGCCCCAGAGCCTGATCCCGCCGTACAGCTCGACGCGATCGCGCAGCCCCGCGAGCGTGATCGCATCGAGGAGCGGCATGGTCGCGCTCGTGAAGAACGCGAACCCGGCGAGTACCAGGAAAAGGCCCAGGAAGCTCGTCGTCGCGAACACGCCCACGTAAACCGCCAGTGCCGCTGCAAGCGTTGCCTGCAGCAGGCGCGCGCGCCAGCCATGACGATCGGCGAGCGACGCCCAAAGGTGCGGCGCACCGATTCGCATCAGCTGCATCAGCGAAAGCAGCAACCCGATGTGGAACGCGCTCTGTCCGATGGATTGCAGATACAGCGAGAAGTAGGGCGCGAACGCGCCGATATAGACGAAGTAGCCGAAATACAGCGCGGCGAGGCGCAGGTAGGGAAGCGGGACGGAGGGAGACACGCGGTGCGGCTGGGCGCCGCGCGAGCGGGGCCCGATCCTCTCGCGGCGATTGTGCCGGATTCCGCGCGCCGCGGCTTTGCGCACCGCTTCGCCTCCCGTAGAATCGCCGCGCGACGGCATCGCCGACGCGAACCAGCGAAGCGAACCACCGAGTCCTCCACAACCGTGTCCGCCACACCCGCGTCCGCCACACCCGCCCCGCTGGGTTCTCCGTCATACCGTCGCACGGTTCTCTTTCTTCTGTTCACCGTCTCCGGATTCGCCGGGCTCATCTACGAGTCGATCTGGAGCCACTACCTGAAGCTCTTCCTCGGGCACGCGGCATACGCGCAGACGCTGGTGCTCGCGCTTTTCATGGGGGGGATGGCGCTCGGCAGCCTGGCGGCCAGCCGCCTGTCGCGGCGGTGGCGCAACCTGCTGCGCGGCTACGCGATCGTCGAAGCGCTGATCGGCGTCGCGGCGCTCGTATTCCATGACGCGTTCGTCTTCGCGACGGATGTCGCATATGAATCGATCCTGCCTGCGCTCGGCAGCGACGTCGCCGCGGCCGGTTTCAAGTGGGCGTCTGCGGGCCTGATGATCCTGCCGCAGTCGATCGCGCTCGGGATGACGTTCCCGCTGATGAGCGCCGGCCTCCTGCGCCGCCACCCGGAGCGGCCGGGCGAAGCGCTCGCGCTGCTCTACTTCACCAACAGCCTGGGCGCGGCGATCGGCGTGCTCGCAAGCGGCTTCGTCCTGATCGACGCGCTCGGGCTTCCGGGCACGATCCGCGTCGCCGGCGTCATCAATCTGGTGCTCGCCGCGGTGGTCTGGGCGATCGCACCCGGCCGCGATCCGGAGCCCGAGCGCGCGGCCGCCGCGACACTCGCCCGCCGCGTCGAAACGCGCAGCGGCGGCGACGCGCCCTGGCGACTCATGCTCAGCGTCGCGTTCCTCACCGGCGCGGCCTCGTTCATCTACGAGATCGGCTGGATCCGCATGCTGACGCTGGTGCTCGGCGCCGCGACGCACTCGTTCGAGCTGATGCTGTCGGCCTTCATCCTCGGTCTCGCGCTCGGCGGGCTGTGGGTCCGGAGCCGCATCGACCGCGCCGCCGAGCCGCTGCGCTTCCTGGGGATCGTCCAGGTCGCGATGGGGCTGCTGGCGCTCGCCACCCTGCCCCTCTACGGCAGCGCATTCGACCTCATGCAGCTCGTGATCCGCGGCACCGCGAAGACCGACGCGGGATACGGCATCTTCCTGATCGCGAGCCACGGCATCGCGCTCGCGGTCATGCTGCCGGCGACGTTCTGCGCCGGGATGACGTTGCCGCTCATCACCTATGCGCTGCTCGGTGCGGGTCATGGCGAGCGCTCGATCGGCGCGGTGTACGCGGCGAACACGCTCGGAGCGATCACCGGGGTCGTGCTCGCGGCGCACGTCGGCATGCCGCTGCTCGGTCTGAAGGGTCTCATCGTCGCCGGCGCGCTCATCGACCTCGGGCTCGGCCTCGTGCTGCTGTGGCGGCTCGCGGTCACCGGCGTGCTCCAGCGCGGCGCCGCAACGCGCGGCAGCGGGGCGGGCCTGCCGGCCGGGCTCACTCTCGGCGCAACGCTCCTGTCGGCCGTCGTCTTGGCAATCGTCGCCTTCGGCGTCAGCCTCGACCCCTACAAGATGGCCTCGGGCGTGTTCCGCCGCGGCGACCTCTACACCGCGCAGGACGCGGAGCTGAAGTACTACCGCGACGGCAAGACCACCTCCGTCAGCCTCATGCAGTTCCGCGAGGGCCTGAGCCTGCGCACCAACGGCAAGTCCGACGGCGCGATCAACCTCGAGGAAGGCGCCCGGATCTCGGACGAAGTGACGATGGTGCTGACGGCGGCGGTGCCGCTCGCGTACAAGCCCGATGCGAAGCGCGCCGCGATCATCGGCATCGGCACCGGCCTCACCACCCACACGATGCTCGGCGCGACGACGCTGGAGCGCGTCGACACGATCGAGATCGAGCCGGCGATGGCGGAGGCCTCGCGCTCGTTCGCGGCCCGCAATGCGAGTGCGTTCGCCGACCCGCGCAGCCGCATCGTCTTCGACGACGCGAAGACGTACTTCTCCACCCACAACGAGCGCTACGACATCATCGTGAGCGAGCCGTCCAATCCGTGGGTGAGCGGCGTCTCGAGTCTCTTCACCACCGAGTTCTATCGGCACGTGCGCCGCTACCTGAATCCGGGCGGGGTCATGGTGCAGTGGTTCCAGCTCTACGAGATCGACATCAGCCTGGTGGCCTCGGTCCTGCGCGCCCTCGCGGAGAACTTTCCCGACTACGCGATCTACGCCGCCACCGACTCCGACCTGCTGATCGTCGCGGGCGACGCCGAGACCCTGGCGCAGCCGCTTGCCGACGTGTTTCAGATGCCGGGAGTCGCCGCCGAACTGCGCAAGGTGCACGTGCAGCGCATCGGCGACCTCGACGTCCGGCGCCTGGGCGGAAAGGCTTCGCTGCACCCGCTGTTCCTGTCGTACGGGGTGCCGGCGAACTCCGACTACCAGCCGTACCTCGACCTGAACGCAGCGAAGCATCGCTTCCTGCAGACCGGCGCGGGCGAAGTCACGCGCATCGGCTCCGGCGGCGTGCCGCTGGTCGCCATGCTCGAGAGCCGCAAGCAGGCCGTGCGACCGCTCTCCTACGACGGTGACGAGTTCCTGGAGCGGATCGAGCTTGCGCGCCGGGCCCGTTACGCCCGCGATTTCTACCTTGCCGCCGAGCGACCCCTGCCGGTAGGCATCCCGACCGATCTCGAGAAGAACCTTGAGCTCTCGAAGATGCGCGGGCTCGACTGTATCGACGCGAAGAGCTTCGACGTCTGGGTGCAATCGCTGTTCCAGGTGGCGAGGACCGTGAACTCGGTGCTGGATCCCGCCGAGGCCGACGCGATCTGGTCGCGCTTCGAGAGCGCGCCGTGCTTCAAGCGCCTCGAGCAGGACGACCGGGCGTGGGTGGCGCTCTTCCGTGCCGTCGGCCGCCGCGACGCCGCCGCAATGGCCGCGCACGCCGACGGCCTGCTCGCCCAGGGCCGCGAGCTGACCTCCACGCACAAGCAGTTCCTGCTGCGCGCCTCGCTTGCGGGGAACATCGTCAGCGGACAGCTCGACCGCGCACAGGGGGCGTGGGACAAGCACTCGCCGGAGGCGGCGCGTACCGGAATCGATCTCGACCTGCGCTTGCTGCGGGCGTATCTCGCGGTGGCGAAAGCGGCGCCGCCCCGCGGCTCGTAGACGTCAGCCCCGCTTGTCGTCAGTCCCGCTTGTCGCGCAGGCGCGGCGTCGGCGTGCTCACGCCGGCGCACTGTGCGCGGTGGCGGAGTGCGTGGTCCATCAGCACGATCGCCAGCATTGCTTCGGCGATCGGCGTTGCCCGGATGCCGACGCACGGGTCGTGGCGGCCGGTCGTCTCCACCGTCACCGGATTCCCCTGCTTGTCGATCGAGCGACGCGGGATGCGGATGCTCGAGGTCGGCTTGAGCGCGATGCTCACGACGACGTCCTGCCCGCTCGAGATGCCGCCGAGCATCCCACCCGCGTTGTTGGAGAGGAATCCTTCCGGCGTCAGCTCGTCACCGTGCTCGCTGCCGCGCTGGGTGATCGACGCAAATCCGGCGCCGATCTCGACGCCCTTCACCGCGTTGATGCCCATCATGGCGTAGGCGATATCGGAGTCGAGGCGGTCATAGACCGGTTCTCCCCATCCCGGCGGAACGCCTTCCGCGACGACGCTGATGCGCGCACCGACCGAGTCGCCCGCCGTGCGCAGTTCGTCCATGAAGACCTCGAGCTCCGGGACGATGTCGAGATTCGCGGCGAAGAACACGTTCTGCCCGACCTCGTCCCACGAACGGAACGGGATCTCGATCGGCCCGAGCTGGGTCATGTGTCCGCGGATCACGACGCCGTGGTTCTCGCGCAGCCACTTGCGCGCGATCGCCCCCGCGGCAACGCGCACCGTGGTCTCGCGCGCCGACGCACGCCCGCCGCCGCGCGGGTCGCGGACCCCGTACTTTTGCCAATAGGTGTAGTCCGCGTGGCCCGGCCGGAATGTCTCGGCGATCGCGGAGTAGTCCTTGCTGCGCTGATCCTCGTTGCGGATCAGGAACCCGATCGGCGTGCCGGTGGTCTTGCCCTCGAACACCCCGGAAAGGATTTCAATCGTGTCGGACTCGCGCCGCTGAGTGACGTGGCGCGAAGTGCCCGGCTTGCGACGGTCGAGCTCCTTCTGGATGTCTTCCGCGGCAAGCGACATGCCCGGCGGACAGCCGTCGACGACACCGCCGTACGCCGGCCCGTGACTCTCGCCGAACGAGGTCACGCAGTACAGCTTGCCGAGAGAGTTTCCTGCCATCGCACCGCATCGCGCTGAGGTGCGATCGAGTTTAGCATAGGGGAATTGGACAACTTCCCCGCCGACGCACCATGTCGAACGACGATCCGGACAAGACGAAAGGCCCCGGCGGCCTGACGATCCGCCAGATTCACGAGCAGGTGAAGAAGAGCGTCGAGCGCGACCGTGCGGCGCAGAAGACCGGCAACCCGCTCGCGCAGCAGCAGAGCCGCTGGCAGCGCTTCATCCGCTACGCCTGGGGGCGCAGCGGGCGGAGATGACGCGCGACCGCGACGCGCGCCATAGCCCTAGCGCCACTCGCCGCGCAACTCGCCGACCTTCGCCTGCAGCGCTTCGAGCGTCGCGAGCTCGGCCGCAACCGGCGGCGCGACCGCGAGGCCGATCTTGCTCAACACGCCGCGACGGAACGGCCGCGACATCGCCGGTCCGCCCTTGCGGCTGAAGAAACTCCCCCACAAGCCGCGCAGCGCCATCGGCACCACGGGCACCGGTGTCGCCTCGAGGATGCGCTGAAGGCCCGGTCGGAACGGCTCGATCTCGCCGGTATCCGTGATGCGGCCTTCGGGGAAGATCCCCACCAGCTGCCCCTCGCGCAGCGCCTTCGCGACCTCGGCGAACGCCCGCTCCATCATCGCCGGGTCGTCCTTGCGCGAAGCGATCGGGATCGCACCGCCGGTGCGGAAAATGAAGCTGAGCACCGGGATCTTGAAGATGTTGTGGTCCATCACGAACCGGATCGGGCGCCGGCATGCCGCCATGATCACCACGGCGTCGACGAAACTGACATGGTTGCAGACGACGACGGCCGGCCCCTCCTCGGGGATGTGCTCGAGGCCGGATTTCTCGACGCGGTACACGGCGTGGATCAGCAGCCACGCGAGGAACCGCATGAGGAACTCGGGGACGAGCGAGAAGATGAACGCGGCGATCGCCACGTTGAACAGCCCGGTCAGGAGGAAGAGCTGGGGCACCGTCGCCCCGAGATGCAGGAACCCGGCCGCAATCAGCGCCGCGGCGACGATGAATACCGCGTTGAGGATGTTGTTGCCCGCGATGATGCGCGACTGGTGCGACCGCTCCGAACGGCTCTGGATCAGCGCATACAGGGGGACGATGAAGAAGCCGCCGAACATCGCCACCAGGAAGAGGTCGATGAGGATGCGCGGCGCGCCCGGCGCGCGCAGGAACTCGGCGACGGTCATCGCTTCCGTCGCGGCGGGCCCCGGCGTGGCGAAGAAGAGATCGAACGCGAACAGCGACAGCCCGATCGAGCCGAACGGCACCAGTCCGAGTTCGACTTTGTGGCCCGACATGCGCTCGCAGAGAAGCGAGCCGACGCCGATTCCGACCGAGAACACGGTGAGAATCAGCGTGACGACGCTCTCGCTTCCGCCGAGCCAGGTCTTGGCGTAGACGGGGAACTGCGTGAGAAACATTGCACCGTAGAACCAGAACCAGGACACGCCCAGGATCGAGAGGAACACCGTCCGGTTCTGGCGCGTGAACTGGAAGTTGGCCCAGGTCTCGGTGAATGGATTCCAGTTGATTCGCAGCTCGGGCGTGGGCGGGCGGACGCTCGGGACGAGCCGGCTCGCAAGGTATCCGGCGCAGGCGATGCCGATGGTCGCGGCGGGAACGAGGATCGTGGGACCGACGGCCGACGCCACCAGCACGCCACCGGCGATGGTGCCGGCGAGGATCGCGAGCGAGGTGCCGGTCTCCACCAATGCGTTGCCACCGACGAGTTCCTCGTCCCGCAGCGTCTGCGGGAGGATCGCGTACTTCACCGGCCCGAACAGCGTCGAGTGGAGCCCCATCAGGAACAACGCCCCCAGGAGCAGGGACAGGTCGGCGCGCACGAACCCGACCGCACCGACGACCATGATCGCGATCTCGAACAGCTTGACGAGGCGGATGATGCGGGCCTTGTCGTACTTGTCCGCGAGCTGACCGGCGGTCGCCGAAAAGAGGAAGAACGGCAGGATGAAGAGCGCGCCGGCGAGGTTCACCAGCACATCCGGCGGCAGCGTGGTGAGCGAGGTGGCGTGGAACGCGACCAGGATCACGAGCGCGTTCTTGTAGACGTTGTCGTTCAGGACGCCCAGAAACTGCGTGACGAAAAACGGCGCAAAGCGCCGCTCCCCGAGCAATCCGAACTGACTCTCCCCCGCCATCGGTCGTTTCCTGTGCGCCGCGATTTTGTCATGCCGGCGGCTGCGCGCCCCGTGAAACCTGACCGCAGTAGCGTGCGACGCGACAAGCAGCGTCAGGTCATTCGACGCATATCAGGGGGCACAGCCCTCGCGGAACGCGCGCGTCCCGACCACGCCCCCGGGGCAGTCGCCTGCCGTGCGACGCGAGATTCCGCTCCAGCGGGAGGTCGAGCGGCGGCGGTGGCTCAGTCGGGCCAGTTCTTGATGTAGCCCTTGAGCATGCGGTTCTCGAAGCTCTGCTCCTCGAGCACCGCCTTGGCGACGTCGTGAAACGACAGCACGCCGATCAAGGTCGCGCCGTCCATCACCGGTATGTAGCGGGCATGGGTCTCGAGCATCGTCCTGCGCAAGTCGTCGACCTCCATGCCCGGGCCGACGAAACGTGGCTCCTTGAGCATGACGTCCTGGACCTTGAGGCTTGCGAGCCGGTCGCCAAACCGATGCTGGGCCGCAAGCACCTCGCGGAAGGTGAGCATTCCCACCAGCCGCCCGTGGTCCATGACGACGAGCGAGCCGATGTCGTTCTCCACCATCGTGCCGACCGCATCCGCGAGCCGGCCTTCGGGCGCAATGGTGTACAGCACCGTGCCCTTGATGCGGAGGATTTCCTTGGCGAGCATGGCATCCCCTCCTTTCGGCGGTCGCTGCAGGCGCCGCGCTTGGATGTTAGACCACGCGGGCGTGGGTGCAAAGGCCGGCAGCCTGCATTCGCCGGCCGTACGGCAACGCACTCAGCGTTCCAGCAACTGCGTCTTGTCCTTGATTTTTGCCCACTCGTCCGCGTCGGCGGGCGCACTCTTGCGCTCGACGATCGGCTTCCAGAGCTTCGCGAGCTCGGCGTTGAGCGCGGTATAGGGGCGTTGCTCGGGCGGGACGTCGTCCTCGGCGTAGATCGCCTCGACCGGACACTCGGCGACGCAGAGCGTGCAGTCGATGCACTCCTCGGGGTCGATGACCAGCATGTTCGGCCCCTCGCGGAAGCAGTCCACCGGGCAGACGTCCACGCAGTCGGTGTACTTGCACTTGATGCAGCTTTCGGTGACGACGTAAGTCATGGCGGAACCGGTGGTTTCTCGCACTCGGGCCGGCGGGCCGGCTTCCGATTCATGGTAGCACGCGATCCCGGGGGCCTGGTTACGGGGAATATCCCTTTGCGATCAACGGGAAGCGCGCCAAAGTCCGGACGGCCGCGGACGGTGTGCAACGATGCTGGAACGGGCGATTTTTGCTAGCATAGCGACCAATAAGAATGTTCCTCCGCAGCGCCCGCTGCGAGCCCCCTGCAGAACCACCCGAAAGGAAGCGAATGAGCGAGCACATCGTGCACGTCACCGACCAGACGTTCGAGCCCGAGGTCCTGAAGTCCGACCTGCCGGTACTGGTCGACTACTGGGCCGAGTGGTGCGGCCCCTGCAAGGCGATCGCGCCGATCCTGGACGAGATCGCCAAGGAGTACGGCGGCAAGCTGAAGATCGCGAAGCTCGACGTGGACGCGAACGTGGAAGTGCCGAAGAAATACAACATCCGCGGGATACCGACGCTCATGCTGTTCAAGAACGGGAATGTCGAGGAGCAGATCGTCGGCGCACGCTCGAAGTCGCAGCTCACCGCCTTCCTCGACAGCAACATCTAGTGTCCGCCCGGCACCGCCGCTCTGGCGCACCCCGGAGATCCGAGCTACCATCCGAGCCACGTCCCGCCGCGCCGGTTCCCGGCGCGCCCCCTTCCCCCGAGCCGCCCCCGCAGGGGGCGCCAGCGACCCAGGTCCCGACCTCCATCATGCATCTCTCCGAACTCAAGCAACTTCACGTCAGCCAGCTCATCGAGATGGCGACGCAGTACGAAGTCGACGGCGCGAACCGCATGCGCAAGCAGGAGCTGATCTTCGCGCTGCTCAAGAACCGCGCGAAGAAGGGGGAGGCGATCTACGGCGACGGCACGCTGGAGGTGCTGCCCGACGGCTTCGGCTTCCTGCGGTCCCCCGACACGTCCTACCTCGCCTCGACCGACGACATCTACGTTTCGCCCTCCCAGATCCGCCGGTTCAACCTCCACACCGGCGACACGATCGAAGGCGAGATCCGCACGCCGAAGGACGGCGAGCGCTACTTCGCGCTGGTCAAGGTCGACAAGGTCAACGCCGAGCCGCCCGAGGCCTCGAAGCACAAGATCCTGTTCGAGAACCTGACGCCGCTGCACCCGAACAACATCCTCAGGCTCGAGCGCGACATCAAGGCCGAGGAGAACATCACCGCGCGCATCATCGACATCATCGCCCCGATCGGCAAAGGTCAGCGCGGACTGATCGTCTCGCCGCCGAAGGCGGGCAAGACGGTGCTGATGCAGCAGCTCGCGCACGCGATCACCGCCAACTGCCCGGACGTCGTGCTGATCGTGCTCCTGATCGACGAGCGGCCCGAGGAAGTGACGGAGATGACCCGCACCGTGAAGGGCGAGGTGGTCGCCTCGACCTTCGACGAGCCGGCGAGCCGCCACGTGCAGGTGGCGGAGATGGTGATCGAGAAGGCGAAGCGCCTGGTCGAGCACAAGAAGGACGTCGTGATCCTGCTCGACTCGATCACGCGCCTCGCCCGCGCCTACAACACGGTGGTGCCGGCCTCGGGCAAGGTGCTCACGGGCGGCGTCGACGCAAACGCCCTGCAGCGCCCGAAGCGCTTCTTCGGCGCGGCGCGCAACATCGAGGAAGGCGGCAGCCTCACGATCCTCGCCACCGCGCTGATCGACACGGGCAGCCGGATGGACGACGTGATCTACGAGGAGTTCAAGGGCACCGGCAACATGGAGATCCATCTCGACCGCCGGATGTACGAGAAGCGGATCTTTCCGGCGATCAACGTCAACCGGTCGGGTACGCGCCGCGAGGAGCTGCTGATCGAGCAGCCGATCCTCCAGAAGGTCTGGGTGCTGCGGAAGCTGCTCTACCCGATGGACGACCTCGAAGCGGCGGAGTTCCTGGTCGACAAGATCAAGGCGACGAAGTCGAACGGCGACTTCTTCGACTCGATGCGGCGCGGGTGAGTCGTTGATTCAGCGGGCGTTTTCTGACACAATAACGCCCCTCGCCACCGGCTCGAAACGCGTTCCTCCGCGCAGTGCGCGGCCCGCGAGACCGAGCCACGACCGAAAGGACTCACCCATGAAATCCGGCATCCATCCGCAATACAAGGAAATCAAGGTCATCTGCTCGTGCGGCAGCACCTTCACCACGCGCTCCACGCTCGGCAAGGAGCTTCACGTCGAGGTCTGCGCCGCATGCCATCCGTTCTACACCGGCAAGCAGAAGATCGTCGACACCGCGGGCCGCGTGGAGAAATTCCGGCAGAAGTACAGCAAGGGCGCTGCCAAGACCGGCGCCAAGGCGGCCCCCAAGGCGCCCGCCGCCGGCTGACGACCGCGGTGCCCGTCGCAAAGGCAGCTTCGGCTGCCTTTGTCGTTTTCGGAGCTGGCGCGGCGAACCCGGCGGGTAAAATCCCGCGCATGCCTCGTGCCCTCGCTCCCGCGCTTGCCCTCGCGGCGGCCATGGCAGGCTGTGCAGCCGATTCCGTCACCGATGGGCGGGACTTCGGCGCGCCGCACCGCGCACCGATCGTGAAAGTCCTCGAGTAGTGGCGCCGGCAAGCGTGCGACTTCCCGCCTGGGTCAGAGCGCCGATCCGGCTGCCGCTCGCGGGCTGGCCGCTCGCGCTGTTCGTCGCCGCGTTCCTGCTGCCGGGCCTCTTTGGCCACGACCCGTGGAAGACGGAAGACGCCATCGGGTTCGGTGTCGTGCACCAGATGGTTTCGAGCGGCGACTGGCTCGCGCCGCACCTCGCCGGGGAGCCTTACTTCGAGGACGGCCCGCTCTATTTCTGGGCCGCCGGAGCATTCGTGCTGGCCCTCGCGGGCATCCTCCCGCCGCACGATGCTGCGCGGCTCGCCAGCGCGCTCTTCATTCTCGCCACGCTCTGGTTCGTGCGGCTCGCGGCGCGCGAGCTCTACGGCAAGCGCGAAGGCGACCTGTCGGTGCTGGCGCTGATGGGCTGCGTCGGGCTGCTCTGGCACGCCCACGAGACGACCGCGGAGACCGCGATGCTCGCCGGGCTGGCCGCCGCCTACTACGGCGTCGCGATCTCCCATCGCAAGCCGCTCAAGAGCGGCGTCTGCTTCGGCGTGGGAAGCGCGGTCGCGTTCCTCGCCAAGGGACTCGCCGCGCTGCTCCAGCCGCTCGCGGCGGCACTGCTCGTCCTGCCGCTCTGCGCATCCTTCCGGCAGCGCAACTTCGCGCTGTCGGTCGGGCTCGGCCTGGCGATCATGGCCCCGCTCGTTCTCGCCTGGCCCTGGGCCCTCGCGGTGCGCGCGCCGGCGTACTTCGATGGCTGGCTGGCGTGGCAGTTCCTGCAGGTCAGCCACCCACCGCGGCTCGACGCGACCCTGGAGATCCTCAAGACGCTGCTCTGGACCGCGTGGCCGGTTTGGCCGCTCACCGCCTGGGCCACGTGGGAATACCGGCGCCAGCTGCGCGAGCCCGGGTTCGCCGTACCGTTCGTCGCGACGATCGTGTCGCTGGTGCTGCTGCTGTTCATGGGAAGCCCGCGCGAAATGGACATGCTCGCGCTGCTCGTCCCGCTCGCAATCCCGGCCGGCGTCGCGGCGGTCGGCTCGCGCCGCGGCGCGGCCAACGCGCTCGCGTGGTTCGCGGTGATGACGTTCGCGCTCGCGGCGGGCTACATGTGGTTCATGTGGCTCGCCACGCTGATCGGGATTTCCCGAGTCGATCTCCAAGCACGCCGCACGTCTCGCGCCGGGCTTCGTGATGCGCGTCGAATGGTTGCCGATCGTCATCGCAGTGCTCCTCACCGGAGCGGGGCTGGCGCTCGTCAATCGTGCCGAGCGCACCACCTTGCGCGGCCTCACGTTCTGGGCCGCAGGCGTGACGCTGGTGTGGGGCCTGGCGACGACGCTCTGGCTCGACTGGATCGACTATTCCAAGAGCTATCGTCCGGTCGCCGAGGGCCTGCGCAAAGCGCTGCCCCCGAAGACCCGCTGCGTCGAGAGCCGCGGGCTCGGCGAGACGCAGCGCGCCGTGCTTCACTATCACGCCGGCCTGGTCACGCGTCGCGTCGAAACCCACGGTCCGAGCGATTGTCCCTACTTGCTCGTCCAGTCGAGTACGCGCGATCCGGAAATCGAGCCCGCGGGCAAGTGGCGCCGGGTCTGGGAGGGCAGCCGACCCCGGGATCGGGAGCGATTCCGGCTGTACCGACGCGGCTGAGTTGCGCCCGCGTGATCGCGCGGCGCGCGCCGCGCCAGATTGACTTGCCCTACCCTGCGGACTACCCTCCCCGCACCCCTACCCCGAGCCGCCGCGATGAACGAGGACACCCTGAACCAGTCGATCCGCAAGTTCCTCAAACTCGTCGGGGTCAGCTCGCAGCGCGAGATCGAACACGCGGTCGCCCGGGCGGTGGAGTCCGGGGCGGCGCGAGGAAACGAATCGTTCCCGGCGACGATGACCCTCGAGGTGCCGGGCCTCAAGCTCAACGTGAAGTTCGACGGCAAGATCGAGCTGGAATGAGCCGGACCGGGAGACGAAGGCAATGAACCAGGCACGCGAACTCGACGCCGCGCTGCTCGCCGATCTGCGCGCGGTGCTTGGCGACCGCGTCACGACCTCGCGCGGCGTGCGCGAGCATCACGGCAAGGACGAGTCGTATTACCCCTACGCTGCGCCCGACGCCGTGGTGTTCCCGCGGTCGACCGAGGAGGTGCGCGACGTCGTCGATGTCTGCCGGCGCTACCACACGCCGATGATCCCGTACGGCGTGGGCACCTCGCTCGAGGGCCACATCCTCGCCACCGCGGGCGGCGTGTGCATCGACATGAGCCAGATGAACAAGGTCCTCGCGGTCCACGCCGAGGATCTCGATGCCGTCGTGGAGGCCGGCGTCACGCGCAAGCAGCTCAACGAGGAGATCCGCCACGCCGGTCTGATGTTCCCGGTCGACCCCGGCGCGGACGCGACGATCGGCGGCATGGCCGCCACCCGCGCCTCGGGGACGAACGCGGTGCGCTACGGCACGATGCGCGAGAACGTGCTGTCGCTGACGGTGGTGACGGCGGACGGCCGGATCATCAAGACCTCGCGCCGGCCGCGCAAGTCGGCGGCCGGCTACGACCTGACGCGGCTCTTCGTCGGCTCCGAGGGCACGCTTGGCATCATCACCGAGGTGACGGTACGGCTGTATGCAGTGCCGGATGCGATGTCCGCGGCGGTGTGCTCGTTCCGGGACATGAAAGGCGCCGTCGACACGGTGATCCAGACGCTCCAGCACGGCATCCCGATTGCGCGCAGCGAAGCGCTATGCGGTCTCACGATGAAAGCGATCAACGCTTACAACAAGACCTCCTACAAGGAGCAGCCGACGCTCTGGATCGAGTTCCACGGGACCGAGGCGGGCGTCGCCGAGCAGGCCGAGCTCGTCCAGGCGATCGCCACCGAGAACGGTGGCGAGGGATTCGAATGGGCGACCAAGCCGGAGGACCGCAACCGGCTGTGGTCCGCGCGCCACCAAGCCTACTTCGCCGGCCTGCAGCTGCGTCCCGGCGCGCGGGCGGTGTCGACCGACGTCTGCGTGCCGATCTCCCGGCTCACCGAGTGCATCGTCGAGACGACGCGCGACATCGAGCGCGCCTCGATGCCGATCCCGCTTTTCGGCCACGTCGGCGACGGCAACTTCCACTGCATGGTGCTGATCCGCCCCGACAGCGACGCCGATCTCGGCGAGGCGAAGGCGTTCAACGAGCGCCTGGTCGACCGCGCGCTGTCCATGGAGGGCACCTGCACGGGAGAGCACGGCATCGGCTCGGGCAAGATCAAGTCGCTCAAGAAGGAGCTCGGCGACGCGGTCGACCTGATGGTCGCCATCAAGCGCACCTTCGATCCGGACAACCTGATGAACCCGGGCAAGGTCGTACCGCTGTAGCGGACGCGCTGCAGCGCGCGCGCCCTTCCGCCCTCGCCCGTCCAGCACCTCATCCGGCCAGCCGGATGAAGTGCTCCCGGTAGTACTTCATTTCGGCGATCGACTCGTGGATGTCGGCAAGCGCCTCGTGCTTGCCGTGCTTCGTCAACCCCTTCGCCAGCTCGGGGCGCCAGCGGCGCGCGAGTTCCTTCAGCGTCGAGACGTCCAGGTTGCGGTAGTGGAAGTAGGCCTCGAGCCGCGGCATCCAGCGCGCCAGGAACCGCCGGTCCTGGCAGATCGAGTTCCCGCACATCGGCGAGATCCGCGCGGGCACGTGCTCGCCGAGGAACGCGAGCATGCGCTCTTCGACCTCCGGCTCGGCGAGCTGCGACGCTCGCACGCGCTCGACGAGCCCGCTCTTGGCGTGCGTGCTCTTGTTCCAGTCGTCCATCGCCGCGAGCACCCCATCGGCCTGATGCACGACCAGCACCGGCGCCTCGGCAACGGTGTCGAGTTGCGAGTTCGTGATGACGATCGCGACCTCGATGATCCGGTCCCGATCCGGGTCGAGTCCGGTCATCTCCATGTCGAGCCACGCGAGATTGTTCTGGTCCTGCGCCATTTGCCCGGCTGCGCCCGCAACGAGTTGGCCAAATTCTATCAAGGGGGCCACAGCCCCCTTGACGATCCCCCAAATCCAGCGACCAAATTTGGCGGACCAACCTTGGTGACAGGTTACTTGAGTAGAATCGCATTCTCGCACACGCCACCAGCCGCACTGCATGCACGCCTTCACGCTCGCGTTCCTCGCCGCACTCGCCATCGCCACCGCGACGCGCCTGTGGCTCGCCGTGCGCCATGCCCGCCACGTGCGGGAGCACCGCCGCGCCGTCCCGCCCGAGTTCACCCCGAGCGTGACGCTGGCGGCGCACCAGAAGGCCGCCGACTATACGGTCGCAAAGACCCGCCTGGGGATCATCGACACGCTGGTGTCGGCCGGGCTCCTGCTCGCGTTCACGCTCGGCGGCGGCCTGCAGGCGCTGTTCGAGCTCTGGGCCCGCGCGTTCGATCCGGGCGGCTACGCGTTCGGGATCGCCCTCATCCTGAGCGTGGCCCTCATCACCGGTGCCGTCGACCTGCCCTTCTCGATCGTGCGAACGTTCGGCATCGAGGCGCGGTTCGGCTTCAACCGCATGACGCCCATGCTGTTCGTCGCCGACCTCCTCAAGCAGATCGCGCTCGGCCTCGCGCTTGCCGTGCCGCTCCTCTTCTGCGTTCTGTGGCTGATGGCGAAGATGGGGAGCTACTGGTGGCTCTACGTCTGGCTGACGTGGATGGCGTTCAATCTGCTGATGCTTCTCATCTACCCCACGTTCATCGCGCCGCTGTTCAACAAGTTCGTGCCGCTCGAGGACGCCTCGCTCAAGGAGCGCATCGAGCGGCTGCTCGCGAAATGCGGCTTCCGCGCGAAAGGACTGTTCGTGATGGACGGCTCGAAGCGCTCCAGCCACGGCAACGCCTACTTCACCGGCTTCGGCGCGGCCAAGCGCATCGTGTTCTTCGACACCCTGCTCGCGCGCCTCGCGCCACCCGAGGTCGAGGCGGTGCTCGCCCACGAGCTCGGCCACTTCAAGCTCCGGCACGTCTGGAAGCGCGTCGCCTGGCTGTTCCTCGGCAGCCTCGCGTTCCTGGCGCTGCTCGGCTGGCTGATCGATCGCCCGTGGTTCTACGCCGGACTCGGCGTCGAGAGCCGCGGCACCGCGCTGGCGCTGCTGCTCTTTTCCATGGTGGTGCCGGTCTTCACCTTCCTGCTGCATCCGCTCGGCAGCCTGTACTCGCGCAGGCACGAGTACGAGGCGGACGCGTACGCGGCGCGCTTTGCCGATGCCGCGGACCTGGTGCGCGCACTGGTCAAGCTCTACCAGGACAACGCCGCGACGCTTACGCCGGACCCGGTGCACTCCGCGTTCTACGATTCCCACCCGCCGGCTGCGCTCCGCATCGCGCGGCTCCAGTCGCTCGCGCCGCCCGCTCCCGCTTGAGCCCGTCGACTCCGCGCGCGGGCCGCACCTCGGGACAGGTGGTCGCCGCCTACGGACGCCACTACCTCGTCGAGGCCGAGGACGGCGCGTTCCTCCGTTGCGTCCCGCGCGGCAAGCAGAGCCTCGTCGCGTGCGGCGACCGCGTGCTGGTGGCGCGCACCAGCCCCGGGGAGGCGGTGATCGAGGAAACCGCGCCGCGCACGTCCCTGTTCCTGCGCGCCGCGCCGTACCGGCGCAAGCTGATCGCCGCCAACGCCACCCAGGTCGGGGTGATCTGCGCCGGCGAGCCGAGCCTCGCGGACGAACTGGTCGCGCGCGTGCTCGCGGCGGCGGAAAGCCAGTCACTGCGCACGCTGCTGGTGCTCAACAAGATCGACCTGGTCGCGCCGACCGAGGTCGCGCGCGGGCGGCTGGCGCCCTTCGTGCAGGCGGGCTATGCGGTCGTCGAGGTGAGCGCGAAGCGCGACGTCGCGCCGCTGCGTACGCGCCTGCGGGGCGAGACGACCGTGCTGATCGGGCAGTCGGGCATGGGCAAGTCCACCCTCTTGAACGCGCTGGTGCCGGAAGCGGACGCCGCGACGCGCGAGATCTCCCGGTTCCTCGATTCGGGACGGCACACCACCACCGCGACGCGTCTCTACCGCCTGGACGCCGCGAGCGCGATCGTCGACTCGCCCGGCGTGCAGGAGTTCGGGCTCGCGCACCTCGGCCCGGCGGAGATCGCGCACGGTTTCCCCGAGCTGCGGCCGCTCGCGGGCCGCTGCCGGTTCAACGATTGCCGCCACCGCACCGAGCCGGGCTGCGCGGTGCGCGCCGCAGTCGACGCCGGCCGGATCCATGCGCGGCGGGTCGAACTGCTCCACCGCATCCTCGATGCGGAAGGCCCGGCGGGCCGATGAAGCCGCTTCTCACCTCGCTCAACCTGCTGGAGATCCACCACCTCAAGAACGTGCTCGAGGCCGACGGGATCCGCTGCTGGATCAAGAACGAGCTGCTCTCGCGCCTCGCCGGCGAGATCCCGTTCACCGAGTGCGCGCTGGAGCTCCACCTCGTGCACGAGCACGACCTCCCGCGCGCCGAGGCACTCCTCGAAGTCTGGCGGCGGCCGCCGCCTCCGGGCAGACCCTGGACGTGCGCCTCGTGCGGCGAGTCGATCGAGGGACAGTTCGGCGCGTGCTGGAAGTGCGGGGCCGCGCGCGTAACGTGATCAGCCGAACGCGCGCGCCACGCTGAGCGCGAGCAGCGCCGCGAGCCAGAGCACGAGCGCGCGCCAGATGAGCCCCACGACGCTGTCGAGGAACGGAATATCGGCGTCCTCGCCGAGGCCGAGCTCGGGCCGATCCTCGAGCACCGCGCCGCGCAGGATCGGCATGCCGAGGCGCACGCCGAGCGCGCCGGCGCCCGCCGCGAGCACCACGCCGAGCAGGTGGTCGGGCCAGCGCGCCGCCTGCGTGCGCCAGCAGTAGATGGCGTCCTCGAAGTCGCCGACGACGGCGAACGCCGTGGCGGTGATCCGCGCCGGCACCCAGTCCAGCACGGCGAATGCGGCGCGCGCGAACTCGCCGAAGCGGCTGCCGGCGGTCTCGTCGGTGCGCTCGAGCGCCGCGCGCGTCTCCGGGCCCGCGATGTCGACCGTAGCGTCGGGTACGCCCGGGAGATCCAGCAGCGGGCCGGTATCCCCCGCGCGCCCCATGCCGCCCCAGCGGCGGCTCAGGAACAGCGCGAAGCGATACAGCACGGCACCGCTCGGGCCGGGGAGCAGAACGAACCAGAACATCGGCCCGAAGACGTGGCGGTGCGACACGGTCAGCGCCCCTTCGATCGTGAGGCGGGCGACCTCGCTTGCGGACAGCGTGTCGCAAGCGTGCCCGCGCCACTCCGAGAGCAGCCGGCGCGCGCTCTCCAGGTCGCCGTCCTTCAGCGCCTTGTGGATGTCGGTGAAGTAGTGGCTGTGCTGGCGGAAACCCATCGTGAAGTACAGGACCAGCACGTTGCAGGCGAGGCCCAGGAGCGGGTTTGCGACCGTCAGCGCCGCATACACCGCCCACGCAAGCACGGCCGCGGGCACCACCGCGAGGAACCACGCGATCGTCCCCTGGTGCGCCTCCCCCGCGTCGAAGCTGCGCTCGAGCAGCCCTGCATAGCCCGCCATCGGAGTGAACAGCGCGCGCCGGTCGACGAGCGGGCGCCACTGCTCGAGGGCGAGCGCGATCAGCAGGGACAGGAAGCTCATGCGGGTGCGGGCGGGACGGAGCGCGAGCGGCGATTATAGTCGGCGCGGCCGTGAAATCTTCCGCGCGCGCGGCGCGCGCGCCAGATTCCCGCCCGAATCGGTCAGCGGCCGTGCATCGCGCACGCTCGGGACAGCACGATCCTCGGGTACCCTGCGCCGCGCAAGCATCAAGTAGAACCGATCCGGAGCCCGCCGCCCATGATCGCTGCCGCGCGTTGCGCAAGCGCCGCCCTCCTCGCCATTGCTCTCGCCCCACCGGCGCACAGCGCGACCGTCGACGCTTTCTCGCCGCAGGGCGAAGTCAAGGGGGTGCGCCAGATTGCCGCGCGCTTCTCGGCGCAGATCGTGCCGTTCGGCGATCCGCGCCTCGTCGAGCCGTTCGACGTGACCTGCCCCGAGCAAGGCACCGGCCGCTGGGCGGACGGCCGCAACTGGGTGTACGACTTTGCCCGCGACCTGCCCGCCGGGGTCGTCTGCACGTTCAGCGTCAAACCCGGCCTGAAGACGCTCGCCGGCGAGAGCGTCGACGCAACGAAGTTCAGCTTCACGACCGGCGGCCCGGCAGTGAAGCGCGCGACGCCTTACGAAGGGGCGAGCGTCGACGAGGAGCAGGTCTTCATTCTCGCGCTCGACGCGCCCGCAACCGACGCGTCCATCGAGGCGCAGGCGTACTGCGCGGTGGAAGGCATCGGCGAGCGCATCGGCGTGCACGTGCTCAAGGACGACGAGAAGGCCAAGATCCTGGCCAACCGGAATCTCCTCGGCGACCGCTTCTATCAGCTCCTCTTCAAGAATTTCCGCGGCGACACGCAGGCGCTGATCGCGCGCGTCAAGGACCCGAAGTCCGCCCTGCCGGTCGCGGTGGTCCAGTGCCGCCGGCCGCTGCCGAACGGCGCGGCGCTGCAGCTCGTCTGGGGCAAGGGCGTCGCCACCCCGAACGGCGTCGGCACGAGCCAGGACCAGAAGCTCGCGTTCCGCGTTCGCCCGGCATTCAGCGCGGCGTTCCAGTGCACGCGCGTGAATGCGCAGGCCCCGTGCGTGCCGATCGTGCCGCTCGACCTGGCCTTCTCCGCACCGGTCGCGCGCGGGGACGCCGCGCGCATCCTCCTGCGCGCCGAGGGCGGCGGCACCTACGCCGCCAGGCTTCCCGACGGGGATTCGCCGTACGTCACCGGCGTGCGATTCGTCGGGCCGCTGCCCGAGCGGACGCGCTTTCGCGTCGAGATTCCGCCGAATCTCAAGGACGACGCCGGCCGCAGGCTCGCGAACGCCGCGAGCTTTCCGCTCGCGGTCGCCACCGACGATGCGCCGCCGCTCGCGAAATTCCCGGCGCGGTTCGGGATCATCGAGGCGAACGCCGGCGCGATGCTGCCGGTGACGCTGCGGAACCTCGAGCCGGAGCTCGCGGGCCGCGTGGCCGGACCGGACGGGATACCGGGCAATGTGGCCGCGCTCCAGGACGATGCGGCCATCATCGAGTGGACGAAGCGCCTGAACCAGGTCCGCTCGCGCACGCTGCGCACGGCGCGCGGCACTTACCTCGCGCGCGAGGGCGAGGTCTCGGTCTTCGAGGACGGCCGCGTGGCCACGCGTCGGATCACGGTGCCCAAGCCCGGCGGGCCGCGCGAGTTCGAGGTCATCGGCATCCCGCTCGAGCGCGCCGGATTCTACGTGGTCGAGCTGGCAAGCCCGCGCCTCGGCGCGGCGCTCCATGGCGAGCCGAAGCCGTACTTCGTGCAGACCGCCGCGCTCGTCACGAACCTCGCGGCGCATCTCAAATGGGGCGGCGACGCGTCGATCGTCTGGGTGACCACGCTCGACCAGGCCCAACCGGTCGCGGGCGCGGAGGTCGCGGTGCGCGACTGCAACGGCCGCGCGCTCTGGTCCGGCAAGACCGGCGCCGATGGCGTCGCGGCGATCGACCAGCCGATCGGCAGCCGGCACACGCTCCCCCACTGCACGCACCTCCCGGCGCAGCTCTTCGTCAGCGTGCGCCACGGCGCCGACCTCGCGTTCGTGCTGTCGTCCTGGGACGAGGGCATCCAGCCCTGGCAGTTCAACTCTGCCGACCGGCTCGTACGAGGGCCGCGCGCGCGCGCACGCCGTGTTCGATCGCTCGCTCCTGCGCGCCGGAGAGACCGTCGGGATGAAGCTCTTCCTGCGTGAACGGACGATGGAGGGCTTTGCGGTGCCGGATGCAAAGGCACGCCCGGCCAAGGCCGTGATCGAGCACCAGGGCACCGACCAGCGCTACGAGGTGCCGGTGACCTGGGATGCGGCCGGCACCGCCGAGGCGAGCTGGTCCATTCCGAAGGATGCGAAGCTCGGGACCTACCGGGTCCTCGTCGACCGGCGCCCCTACTCGCTCGACAGCGGCGCGTTCCGCGTCGAGGAGTTCCGGGTCCCGACCATGAAAGCGGTGATCCAGCCGCCGCGCGAGCCCCTCGTGAACCCGAGGCAGGCGAACGTCGACCTGCTGCTGTCGTATCTCTCCGGCGGCGGCGCGGGCAACGCGCCCGTGAAGCTGCGGACGCAGGTGCAGCCGCGCGGCCTTTCGTACCCCGACTATCCCGACTTCGGTTTCGGCGGGACCGACGTCAAGGAAGGCAAAGAGGACCGGCGGTCGCACGCCGACGTCGAGAGCGACGACGAGGAAGCCGACGCGACCCCGTCCGCAACGCAGCCCGGCAAGCTCGCCCAGGTGCTGCCGCTCACCCTCGACGCGGCCGGTGCGGCGCGCGCGACGCTCGACAAGCTGCCGGCGATCACGGCCCCGCAGGACCTCCTCGTCGAGATGGAGTATCAGGACGCGAACGGCGAGACGCTGAGCGCGTCGGCGCGCGTGCCCCTCTGGCCGGCGAAGATCAACCTCGGGATCCGGACCGAAGGCTGGGCCGCGGCGCGGAACGCGGTGCGGTTCCAGGTGCTCGCGCTCGACCTCCGCGGCAAACCCGTCGCGAACACCGAGGTCAATGTCGACCTCTACCAGCGCAAGTTCTACTCGCACCGCAAGCGGCTGATCGGCGGCTTCTACGCCTACGAGGACTGGAGCGAGACGACGCGCCTCGGCGCGGGCTGCGCCGGTCGCACCGACGCCAGGGGCCTCGTGGTGTGCAGCCTCAAGACCGCAGTCTCGGGCGAGATCATCCTGCGGGCGCGCGCGGGGGACGGCGCGGGGAATACCGCGGTCGCGAGCCGCTCGGTGTACGTGGTCGGCGCCGACCGGCAGTGGTTCCGCCTCGGCGACAACGACCGGATCGATCTCTTGCCCGAGAAGAAGCGCTACGAACCCGGCGAGAAGGCGCGCTTCCAGGTGCGGATGCCGTTCGCCGACGCGACCGCGCTCGTGACGATCGAGCGCGAAGGCGTGATCGATCGCCGCATCGTCCGCCTGTCCGGACGGGAGCCGGTCATCGAGGTGCCGCTCAAGCCCGAGTACTCGCCGAACATCTTCGTGTCGGTGCTTGCGGTGCGCGGGCGCCTCGAACCGCCGCGCGGCGGGCCGTTCTCCGGGCTCGGGCGCGTCGCGCTCGGGCCCGATGTGCCGTTCGGGATCTTCGGCTGGCTGCCGGCGAGCGACGCGACCCGGCCGAAGGCAACCGTCGATCTCGGCAAGCCGGCGTTCAAGCTCGGCATGGCGGAGATCAACGTCGGGTGGGCCGGGCACGAGCTGAGGGTCGACGTGCGCGCGGATCGCGAGACCTACAAGGTGCGCGACAAGGCGGCAGTACGCATCGCCGTGAAGCGTGCCGACGGCGGCAATCTTCCCCCCGGCGCCGAGGTCGCGCTCGCGGCCGTCGACGAAGGGCTCCTCGAGCTCGCGCCCAATGATTCATGGAAGCTGCTCGAGGCGATGATGCAGCGCCGTCCGACCGAGGTAACGACGGCGACGGCGCAGAGCCAGGTCGTCGGCAAGCGTCACTTCGGAAAGAAGGCGGCGCGTCCCGGCGGCGGCGGCGGGAAGCAGGCCGGCCGCGAGCTCTTCGACACCCTCCTCCTCTGGAAAGCGCGCGTGGCGCTCGACGAGCGCGGCGAGACGCGGATCGAGGTCCCGTTAAACGACTCGCTCACCGCCTTCCGCATCGTTGCGGTGGCCCACGCCGGCGCCGGTCTGTTCGGCACCGGCGGGGGCTCGATCCGCACGACGCAGGACGTGATGCTGCACGCGGGCCTGCCGCCGCTCGTGCGCGAGGGCGACCAATTCCGCGCCGGGTTCACCGTGCGCAACGCCTCCGATCGCAAGCTGGTGCTCGACCTTACCGCCGCGGTCGCGGCCGAGGGCACGCCGCTCACCGCGCCGCCGCCGCTGGCCGCGCAGTCGGTCGAGCTCGCGCCCGGCGAGGCGCGCGAGCTGGGCTGGGCGATGACCGCGCCCGTGAACGCCGACGCGCTCGCCTGGGACGTCGCCGTGCGCGCGCAGGACGGCTCCGCGTCGGACCGGATGCGCGTCCGGCAGCGAGTGAGCGCCGCACATCCGGTGCGCGTCTACCAGGCGACGCTCGCGCAGCTGGAGAAGCCGCTCGAGATGTCGGTGGCGATCCCGGCCGACGCGATTCCCGGCCGCGGCGGCGTTTCCGTGACATTGCGCACGTCGATCGCCGCCGAGCTGGACGGCGTGCGCGAGTACATGCGGCGCTATCCGTACACGTGCCTCGAGCAGCGCACGTCGCGCTCGGTTGCGTTGCGCGACGCAGGACTGTGGCGCACGACGATGAATACCCTGCCGGCGCACCTCGACCGCGACGGTCTGGCGCGCTACTTCCCGGCCGATTGGCTCGACGGCAGCGACTCGCTCACCGCCTACGTGCTCGCCATCGCGCACGAGGCCGGCTGGGAGGTCCCGGAAGACGCGCGCGACCGCATGCTGCGCGGCCTGGCCGGCTTCGTCGAGGGCCGCGTCGTGCGCCACTCGCGCCTGCCGACCGCCGACCTCGCCATCCGCAAGGTCGCGGCGCTGGAAGCGCTCTCCCGCTACGGGCGCGTCGAGCCGCGCATGCTCGACTCGTTCGCGATCGAGCCGAATCTCTGGCCCACCTCGGCGGTGATCGACTGGGTGGGACTGCTCGAGCGCTCCGCCAAGCTGCCACGACGCGCGGAGCGGATCGCCGAGGCCAAGCAGGTCATTCGCTCCCGCCTCAACTTCCAGGGCACGGTCATGGGGTTCTCGACCGAGCGCAGCGACGCGCTGTGGTGGCTGATGATCTCCACCGACCAGAACGCGGTGCGTGCGCTGCTCGCGCTCCTCGACGACCCGGCGTGGCGCGAAGACGTGCCGCGCATGGTGCGCGGTGCGGCGCTGCGCCAGCAGCGCGGACACTGGAACACCACGCTCGCCAACGCGTGGGGCGTGCTCGCGATGGAGAAGTTCGCCGCGCAGTTCGAGGCAACCGGTGTCGGGGGCGCGACCACTGCCCGCCTTGCCGACCGCGCGGAGAAGCTCGACTGGTTCGGTGCCCCGCGTGGCGGCACGCTCGAATTCCCCTGGCCGGCGGGCACCGCGCCGCTCGGGGTCGCGCACGACGGGCGCGGCAAGCCCTGGGTGACGATCACGAGCCGCGCCGCCCTGCCGCTCAAGGCGCCGCTGTCCACCGGCTATGCGATCAAGCGCAAGGTGACGGCCGTCGAGCAACAGGCCAGGAGCGAGTGGACACGGGGGGACGTGTATCGGGTCACCCTCGAGATCGAGGCGCAGTCCGACATGACCTGGGTGGTCGTCAGCGACCCGATCCCGGCCGGCGCGGCGATCCTCGGCACCGGCCTCGGCCGCGACTCGCAGCTCCTCACGCAGGCCGAGAAGCGGCAAGGTTGGGTTTGGCCTGCCTTCGAGGAGCGGTCGTTCGAGGCCTTCCGCGCGTACTACGAGCTGGTGCCGAAGGGCAAATGGACCGTCGAGTACACCGCGCGGCTCAACAACGAAGGCAGCTTCGACCTGCCGTCGACCCGCGTCGAGGCGATGTACGCGCCCGAGATGTTCGGCGAGATCCCGAATCCGAAGGTCGTGGTGAAGCCGCGATGAACGCCCGGTTACAGCTGCTTCGCCGCAAAGACGTCGCAGACCTTGATATCCCCGGTCTCGAGCCCGCGCTTGAACCAGCGCATGCGCTGCTCGCTCGACCCGTGCGTGAACGACTCGGGGGAGACATAGCCGCGCGAAGCCATCTGGATCCGGTCGTCGCCGACCGCCGCGGCGGCGCGCAATCCCTCCTCGACGTCGCCCGGCTCGAGGAGGCGCTTGTTGCGGTTCGCGGTCGCCGCCCAGATCCCGGCGAAGCAGTCGGCCTGCAGCTCCATGCGGACCTGGAGCGCGTTCGATTGCCGCTCGCCGCCGCGCGATTGGGCGCGCCGGACCTGCTCGGCGATCCCGAGCAAGTTCTGGACGTGGTGCCCGACTTCGTGCGCGATCACGTAGGCCTGCGCGAAGTCGCCCGGGGCGCGGAACTTGTCCTGGAGATCGCGGTAGAACGCGAGGTCGATGTAGAGCTTGTTGTCCGCGGGGCAGTAGAACGGCCCGACCGCAGCCTGCGCGCGCCCGCATGCGGATGCCACCGTGCCGCTGAACAGCACGAGGACCGGCTTCTGGTACTTCTTGCCGCCGCGCGCGAAAATCTCGGTCCAGGTTTCCTCGGTGCTGCCGAGAACGGCGGCGATGAAGTCGGCCATCTGGTCTTCGCGGGCAGGCGCTTTGGTCTCCACCCGCTGCTGCGGCGCCGTCGACACGCTCACCTGCTCCGCCACCTGCGTCACCACGCCGGGATCGATGCCCAGGAACATGGCGATCAGTGCGATCACGACGATACCGATCCCGCCGCCGGCGAGGCCCTTCCCGCCGGGGATGCGCATGCCGCGACGATCCTCGATGTTCTCGCTCCGTTCCTGGTCATCGAGCCGCATCGCGTGTTCCTTTCGACTAGCAGCCTGAGAAGTATAGCGAAGGCCTCGACATGACGCGGCGTCTCCTCATGGTCCTCGCACTCGCCGCGGTCTGCGCCGCGTGCTCCGCGCCCGAGCTGCCGACGTTCGAGCAGGTCCGCGCCGCCCATCGCTCCTCGGAATCCGTTCTCCTCGATCGGCACGGGGAGCCGCTGCACGAGCTGCGCACCGATCCGACGCGCCGCCGGCTCGAGTGGGTGCGCCTGGACGACGTGTCTCCGGCGCTCGTGGCGGCGCTGATCGCCGTCGAGGACCGGCGCTTCCACGACCATGCGGGCGTCGACTGGCGCGGCTTTGCCGGTGCCGCCTGGGAAAACGTCTCCGGCGGCAAGCGCCGCGGCGCGAGCACGCTCACGATGCAGCTCGCCGGCCTGCTCGACGGGAATCTGCGCGCGGGCGCCGGCGGCCGTTCATTCTCACAAAAATGGCGCCAGGCAATAGCCGCTCTCGCCATCGAGGCGCACGGCTGGACCAAGCGCGAGATCCTCGAGGCGTACCTCAACCTGGCCTCGTTTCGCGGCGAGCTGCAGGGTGTCCACGCCGCCGCACGTGGCCTGTTCGACAAGCACCCGGCCGGCCTCGACCGTGACGAGGCGTGGCTGCTCGCCGCGCTGGTCGCCTTCCCTAACGCGACGCAACGCTCGGCCGGGCGCCGCGCCTGCGCACTTGCGCGCGCCGCCGCAGATCGGGACGAGAAGCCCGATTGCGACCGCCTCGAGCGACTCGCCGCGCGGCATCTCGGCGCGACGCCCCGCATCCGCGCCATGCTGGACGCCGCGCCGCACGTCGCACGCACCCTGCTTGCGACCGCCGACGCGCGCGTGCCGACCACCCTCGACGCCGGCCTGCAGCGCTTCGCGCGCGAAACGCTCGCACGCCATCTCGCTGCGCTCGCGAGTCGGAACGTGGAGGATGGCGCCGTCCTCGTGCTCGACAACGCGACCGGCGACGTGCTCGCATACGTCGCGTCCAGCGGGTCGCTTTCGAGCGCCGCGCAGGTCGACGGCATCACGGCGCGCCGCCAGGCCGGCTCGACGCTGAAGCCGTTCCTGTACGCGCTCGCGATCGAGCGGCGCTGGCTGACGGCCGCGTCGGTGCTCGACGACTCGCCGCTGAACATCGCGACGCCGGTCGGGCTGTACGTGCCGCAGAATTACGATCGCACCTTCAAGGGGCCGGTCTCGGTGCGCGATGCGCTCGGCGCCTCGCTCAACGTGCCGGCGGTGCGCACGCTGCTCCTCGCGGGCCCGGACACGTTCCACGAGCGGCTGCGCGCGCTCGGGCTCGCGAGCCTCGACGAGCCCGCCGATTTCTACGGCTACGCGCTGGCGCTCGGCGGAGCGGACGTGAGCCTGCTCGAGCTCGCCAACGCGTATCGCGCGCTCGCGAACGGCGGCGAGTGGCGGCCGGTGCGGTTCTCGCCCGACGCGGTCGCGGCCGAGCGCGTGAAGGCGCTCGATTCCCGCGCGGCGTTCGTCGTCGCCGACATTCTCGCCGATCGCGGCGCGCGCGCGCTGACGTTCGGGCTCGCATCGCCGCTCGCGACGCGCTCGTGGACCGCGGTCAAGACCGGCACCAGCAAGGAAATGCGCGACAACTGGGCGGTCGGGTTCTCGGACCGCTACACGGTCGGGGTGTGGGTGGGCAACTTCTCCGGTGCGCCCATGTGGGACGTGTCGGGCGTATCGGGCGCAGCGCCGGTCTGGCAGGAGGTGATGGGCTGGCTGCACCGCGCCACGCCGTCGCGTCCGCCCGTTCCGCCCGAGGGCGTCGTCGCGAAACGCGTCCACTTCGAGGGCGAGCGCGAGCCCGCGCGCGTCGAGTACTTCCTCGCGGGAACCGAAATGGAGAGCGTGACCCTGGTCGGCAACGCGGCCGCGCGGCCACGCATTGCCTATCCCGGTCACGGCACGATCGTCGCGCTCGATCCGGACATCCCGCCCGACCGCCAGCGGATCCCCCTGCAGGCGACCGCGGCCGAAGCGGCGTTGCGCTGGGTCCTCGACGGCGCGGTGCTCGCCGACGCCGCCGCAGATGCGCTCTGGGCGCCCAGGCCCGGCAGGCATCGGCTCGCGCTCGTCGACGCGCGCGGGCGCGAGGTCGACGCAGTTACGTTTGAAGTGCGCGGCGCGCCGCGGGTCAGTGCGGCGCGGTGAGGTACGCGTAGAAGTTCATGAGCATGCCGGCCGTCGCCCCCCAGATGTAGTAGGGCCCGTACGGCATGGCGTAGTAGTGGCGCTCGAGGCCGTCGTGGATCAGCAGGTTGCGCTGGTGGTTCGAGGGATCGATCAGGAACGCGAGCGGCACCTCGAACACCTCCGCGACCTCGAAGTCGTCGAGGGCGAGCTCGAAGGGGGGCTGCACGAGGCCCACGACCGGCGTGACGCGGTAACCCGTCACCGTCGTGTAGTCGTTGAGGTGTCCGAGAACCTCGACCCGGTCGGCGCCGAGCCCGATCTCCTCCGCCGTCTCCCGCAGGGCGGTGTCGCGCGCCGACTCCCCCTCCTCGGCGCGACCGCCCGGGAAGCTGATCTGCCCGGCGTGATCGTGAAGGTGCGCCGTGCGCCGCGTGAAGAGGACGGTGAGCGCGTCGTCGCGGTTCACGATCGGCACGAGCACCGCGGCCGGGCGGATCCCGCCTTCCCGGCGAAACAGGTGTCCGTCGCCCGTGGTCACGGGTGCGAACGGCCGGGGCGCCGCGAAGCGGGTGCGCAACCAGTCCTGGGAAAAGGCGATCGAGGGGTGCGGCGCGTTCACGGAAGCGAATATGGGGTCGAAGCGGGTACGCGCAAGATTCTACGCGTGCTGCCCCGCTCCGGCCGCTGCTTCGCGGCGCCGGCCGTGCAGGATTGCCGCCCGGCGCGTCCTGCGCCGGGCGGGGACTGCCTACTCGACGGCCATCAACAGCGCGGCGAGGCCCGCGCCCACGGTCGCCGGAATCGCGTACCGCTGCAGCGCGCTCGGGCTCGCCCCGTTGATGACCGCCACGGGGACTTCCGCTTGTACGAGCAGGCGGTCGGTGATCGAACCCGTCAACAGCCGCGCGAGCGCGTTCTTGCGCGAGGTGCCCAGGACGATCTGGTCGGCGCGCTCGTCCGCGGCAAAGCGCGCGATGGCGCGCGCGGGCTCGCCGCGGAGGACCACCCAGCGGCACCGCGCGCCTGCGGCCTCGACGAGGCGCAGCGCCGGTTCGAGCGCCTGGCGCCCCCGCGCGGTGTGCGCTGCGTCGATGTCGCGTTGGGATGCGAACTGCGCAATGTGACGATTGAGCGACGGCTGCACGTTCACGAGATAGAGGGTCGCGTCCGGACGTGCGGCGGCAAGCCCGATGGCGTGCCCCGCGCCGAGGAGCGAATTCTGCGAGCCGTCGACTGGAACGATGATCTTGTGCATGGATGGCCTCCTGAGTGTCAGCGTCAAGCGTTTTGCGCTGCCACCGCGAGGCGGCGGTTGCGCAGGTACCCGTACCCGATGGTTCCCCCGATGACCGCGGCGTAGAGGACCCAGTTGGTCGCGGGGTGGATGACCAGATATTCCTGGATGAGCGGCTCGCTGGCGACCATCTTGGCGGCGGTCCAGGCGAGCACGGCCGCGCCCAAGTAGATGATCGCGGGGTACCGCTCGACCCACTTGAGGATCAGCGTCGAGCCCCAGATCACGATCGGGATGCTGATCAGCAGGCCGAGCACCACGAGCGCATAGCTGCCCTGCGCCGCGCCGGCGACCGCGAGCACGTTGTCGAGGCCCATGACCGCGTCGGCGACCACGATCGTCTTCATAGCGCCCCAGAAGCTCGCCGCCGGGTCGACGGCATGGCCATCGTCCTGTTTCGGGGCGATCAGCTTGTAGGCGATCCAGATCAGCAGCAGGCCGCCTGCGAGCAGCAGGCCCGGGATCTTCAACAGCCAGACCACGACCAGCGTCATCGCCGAACGTACCGCGATCGCGCCGAACGTGCCCCAGAAGATCGCGCGGGTCTGCAGTCGCTTCGGAAGACTGCGTGCCGCGAGCGCAATGACGATCGCGTTGTCCCCTGCGAGCACGAGATCGATGACGACGATCGCGGCGAGCGCGGACAGAAACTCGGGTGAGAACAGATCCATGAGGCTCCCCTGGTACGTCCGCAGGTCTTGAGCGACCGCACCGGGCCCGCGGACCTTCGCCGGATGCGGCGAAGGTCTCGCTCGTGCGCGGCGCCCTGCGCCGCGCACCTGCGGGACCGGGAGCCTGACGGCGCCGGGGTGACGATCCCGCAGTCGGGAGCTACTCCCCTTCGGGGGACGTCCCGCCGTGACGGGACAAGCGGATTCTGTGTGCGCGCGAGCCGCGGGGGAAATGAAGCTTCGCAATGCGCACAATTGCCTCGTGCGATGGATCAAACCCCCGGATCCATTGCGATTCGCAATCCATCGACGATTGCGATGCCGCCGCATGCTGTGGTTCAATCGGAGCCTGAGTTGCGGCCTTCTCCCGGCGTGATGCGCTGGAGGAGGGTCACCCGTCAAAGGGGAGTAGCTTCAAAGCAGTAGGGTCGTCATTCCGGCTGGAGCGCGCTGACGAGGCGCTCTCACCCGGCCCTACTGGCAGCCAGATGGCTGCAAGCGAGACCTTTGCCTCGCCGGCAAAGGCTTCGCTTACGCGGGCGGCCTTCACCGGTTGGTGAAGGCCGCTTTGTTTTGGTGCCCGCGCTTTGAAGGGACGACCCGACGATGAAGCACCGCAACCTCCGCCGCTACTTCCGGCACGGCACGCTCACGCAGCTCTCGGTCTTCGAGGCCGTCGCGCGCCACTCGAGCTTCACGCGCGCCGCCGAGGAGATGCACATGGCGCAGCCCACCGTGTCGGTCCAGATCAAGAAGCTCGCCGAGACCATCGGGCTGCCGCTCTTCGAGATCGTCGGCAAGCGCGTGCAGCTGACTGCGGCGGGGCGCGAGCTCTACGCCGCTTGCCAGGACATCTTTATCAAGATCGCGGAAGTCGAGGCGCGCATGTCCTGCCTGCGTGCACCCGACAGCGGCAGTCTGCGCATCGCGGTGAGCACGACGGCAAAATACTTCGCGCCGCGCGTACTCGCGAGATTCCTCGAGCGCCTGCCCGGCATCGAGGTCTCGCTGACCGTGCTCAACCGCCAGCAGCTCCTCAACCGCCTCGCCGGAAACCTGGACGACTTCTACATCTTCTCCAACCCGCCGGAGGAGATCGAGGTGGTGATGCACACGCTGCTCCCGAACCCGACCTTCGTCTACGCGCGCGCGGGTCATCCGCTCGCGGCACGGCGCGGCCTGAAGTTCGCGGACGTCGCGGCCGAGCCGTTCCTGCTGCGCGAGCCCGGCTCCGGGACGCGCATCGTCGCCGAGCAGGCATTCGAAGCGCATCGGCGCAAACCCAACGTCCGCATGGAGCTCGGCTCGAACGAGGCGATCAAGCAGGCGATCCTCGGCGGGCTCGGCGTATCGATCCTGTCGCAGCACACCATGGGGCCGGGCACCCAGCACGACGGCCTGGTCGCGCTCGACGTCGAGGGCTTTCCGCTCCAGCGCTGGTGGTACCTGGTGCACGCGGAAGGCAAGCAGCTGTCGCCCACCGCGCAGGCGTTTCTCGAGTACGTGAGCCAGCCCGGCGCGCTGCGGGATCTCGAACCCGGTGTGGTCGGGCTCGCACCCGCTGCCGCATCGCGCTGAGGCGCGTCAACGCTCCACGCCGGAAGGTCCGTGGCGACGAAGTTGCGCGCCGCGGGCTGCCACGCGGCATTCACGCCCCGGCAGTCCGGTAGAATCCGCCGCTCTTGCAGCCCCAGCCACCGAAGGAACGATTGACGACCGACCCCGCGGCGCGCCGCAAAGGCGTGCTTCTGATGATCGCCGCGGGGCTCTGCTGGAGCACCGGCGGGATCTTCGTGCGCAACGTCGCCTCCGCCGACGGCTGGGAGATCGTCTTCTGGCGCTCGGTGTTCATGGTCGCGTTCCTCTTCGCGGTGCTCGCGTGGTGGCACCGCGGTGCGGTGTGGTCGAAGATCGCGGCGGTCGGCACCGCCGGCGTGCTGTCGGGTGCCCTCCTCGCCGCAACCTTCTTCTTCTTCATCCTGTCGCTGATGCGCAACACCGCGGCGAACACCTTCGTGCTCATGAGCACGGGGCCGTTCTTCGTCGCGGTGTTCGGCTGGATCTTCCTGCGCGAGCGCGTGCCGCTGCGCACCTGGATCGCGATCGGGGTGGCGCTCGCGGGAATCACGCTGATGTTCGCCGACGGGCTCGAGGCCGGGCGCAGCCTCGGCAATCTGCTCGCCCTGGGCGTGCCGACCGCTTTCGCCCTCAACGTGGTGGTGCTGCGGCGGATGCACGCCGGCGTGGACATGGTTCCCGCAGTCATGATCGCGGGCCTGATCTCGATCGCCGTGGCCCTGCCCTTCGCGCTGCCGCTCGACCCGGACCCGCGCGATCTCGCGGTGCTCGCGCCGATGGGGTTCCTGCAGCTCGGGCTCGGGTGCCTGCTGATGACGAAAGCGACCCGTTACCTCACGGCCGGCGAGGTCGGGCTCCTGTCGCTGATCGAGACCATCCTCGCGCCGCTCTGGGTGTGGATCGGGGTCGGCGAGCGTCCGACCGAGCTCGCCCTCGCCGGCGGCGTGATCGTGTTCGGCGCCCTGGTCGCGAACGAGTGGGTCGGCTTCCGGCAGGCGCGGCCGCTCGCCGCGCCCGTCACGCCAGGCGGCGCTTGAAGCGTTCGCAGGCGGCGACCAGCGCCGCGCAGGTTCCCGGCTCCCACACCGAGTGCCCCGCGTCGGGCACGACGTGGTACTCGACCTCGGGCCACGCCGCAACGAGATCGTGCGCCGACGCGATCGGACACACCACGTCGTAGCGCCCCTGCACGATAACGCCCGGAATCGCGCGCAGGTGGTGCACGCGCTCGAGGAGCGCGTTCTCCGGCAAGAAGATGTCGTGCACGAAGTAGTGCGCCTCCATGCGCGCGAGGCCGAGCGCGACCACGTCCCCGGCGAAGTGATCGACCGTCTCGCGCGACGGCAACAGCGTCGAGCACGAGCCCTCGTAAACGCTCCACACGCGCGCCGCCGGCATGTGCACGGCCGGATCGGGGTCGACGAGCCGCCGATGGAAGCCGCGCAGCACGTCGCCGCGCTCGGCCGGCGGCAGAAACCCGATGAACCGCTCCCACGGCTCCGGGAAGATGTGGCGCAGCCCGTACAGGAACCACTCGATCTCGCTCTTCCGGCACAGGAAGATGCCGCGCAGCACGAGTCCCAGGCAGCGCTCGGGATGCGCCTCGGCGTACGCGAGCGCGAGGGTCGATCCCCACGACCCGCCGAATACGAGCCAGCGTTCGACGCCGAGATGCCGCCGCAGGCGCTCGAGGTCGTCGATCAGATGGACGGTGGTGTTCTCGCGCAGCTCCCCGAGCGGAGTCGAGCGGCCCGCGCCGCGCTGGTCGTAGACGACGATGCGAAATGCCGCCGGATCGAAGAACCGCCGATGCTTCGGCGTCGAGCCGGAACCCGGACCGCCGTGCAGGAAGACGACCGGGATGCCGTCCGGTCGGCCGCAGCTCTCCCAGTACATCGTGTGGATGGCGTCGAGCGGCAGCATGCCCGACGCATAGGGTTCGATCTCGGGATAGAGCGCGGTGCGGTCCACGTCCCCCTCTCCCCTAGCCCCTCTCCCGCGAGGGGAGAGGGGGAGGCAGTGTGCCGCGCACGCGCTTAACTCGCGGTGGCGCTTACCTGCCGATATCGCTCCAGGGCCGCGCTCACACGGTGAAGATCGTCGAGCCGGTGGTCTTGCGGCCTTCGAGGTCGCGGTGCGCCTGCGCGGCGTCCTTGAGCGCATAGCGCTGCGCGATCTCGATCTTCACCTTGCCCGACTTGACGATGTCGAAGAGGTCGTTGGCGCACGCGACGAGGTCCGCACGCTTCGCGATGTAAGTGTTGAGGGTCGGGCGGGTCAGGAAGAGCGAGCCCTTCTGCGCGAGTAGGCCGGTCGGGACCGGGTCGGTGGGACCGGAGGCATTGCCGAAGGTGACCATCATGCCGAGCGGCTGCAGGCAGTCGAGCGAGCCCATGAACGTGAGCTTGCCCACCGAGTCGTACACGACCGGGACGCCCTGCCCGCCGGTGATCTCCTTCACGCGCTCGACGAAGTTCTCGCGGCTGTAGACGATGGTGTGCTCGCATCCATGCGCCTTCGCAAGCGCGGCCTTCTCGTCGGAGCCGGCGGTGCCGATCACCTTCGCGCCCAGCGCCTTGAGCCACTGGCACGCGATCAGGCCGACGCCGCCGGCCGCGGCGTGCCACAGGACGGTCATGCCGGACTGGACTTTGAAGGTTCGCTTAATCAGGTACTGCACGGTCATGCCCTTGAGCATCATCGCGGCCGCCGTCTCGAACGAGATGCCGTCGGGGACCTTCACGCACCGGTCCGCGGGGAAAAGCCGGACCTCGGCGTAGGACCCGACCGGTGGCGATGCGTAGGCGACGCGATCGCCGGGCTTGAACTCGGTGACGCCGGCTCCCACCGCCTCCACGACGCCGGCGCCTTCCGAGCCGCACCCGGCCGGGAGCGGTAGCGGATAGAGCCCGGTGCGGTGGTACGTATCGAGGTAGTTCAGGCCGACCGCGTGATGGCGGATCCGGACCTGGCCCGCGCCGGGATCGCCGACTTCGACGTCCTCCCACACGAGCACTTCGGGGCCGCCGGTCTTGTGGAATCGAATCGCTTTGGGCACGTCATCCTCCTTGGTGTGAATGCGAATGGTAGGTCCTGAATCGAGAGACGCGAATACCGGTCCGCGCAGCGATCGTCACCATGCGATCGGGCTGCGGTCCTTGAAGAAGCCGCCGCTCGGGCCATCGTCCGGCAAGGTTGCAAGCCAGACGGCAGTGTCCGCTCCCTGCTCCAGGCTGCGTGGCGCGGACGGGCCGCCCATGTCCGAACGCACCCAGCCGGGGCTCATCGTGTTCACCTTGATGTTCGTGCCCGCAAGCTCCGCGGCGAGCGTGCGGGTCAGGGCGTTCAGCCCCGCTTTGGACACCCGGTACGCCGGCGTTCCCGTCCCCATCGATGCGAGCTGCGCGAGCTCGCTCGATAGATTCACGATCCGCCCGTAGCCGTTCCTGCGCATGAGCGGAAGGCACGCCTGCGTGACCGCAAGCGCGCCGACGACGTTCGTCTCGAGCGCCTCCCGCAAGACCTCGGGATCCACGGTCGCCGCGCGAGCGCCCTTCGGGTCCGGCAGCACGCCGGCGTTGTTCACGAGCACGTCCAGCCGCCCGAACCGGGCCTCGACCCAGACCGCGGCCGCACGCGCCTGGCCGCCGTCGCGCACGTCCAGAGCGTGAAGCGCCACGTCGAGGCCCTCGGCCGCAAGCCGTGCACGGGCTGCCTCCCCCTTCGCAACATCGCGCGCAGTCAAAACCACTCGCACGCCCTGGCGCGCGAGCTGGCGGACGATCTCCAGTCCGATGCCGCGATTCCCGCCGGTGACGACGGCGACCCGCTCGACCACTCCTTCACCTACCGAAAGAGCGTCAGCACGCCGGTGTAGCCGTACAGCCGATCGTGCGAGATCTCGCCGTTGCAGAAGAAACCGACGAGCGGAAAGTCGCCCAGGCGCTTGGCGATCAGCTCGAGCTCCGCCGAGCGCTTTCCGAACATGTTCTCGCCGCGCCCGAGACAGGCGTAGTACAACCCGCCCTTGGGCGGGGCGTCGAGGTCGGCCGAGATGCTGTCGAGCATCCGGTGGAGGTCCTCCCGCGCGCTGCGCTCGTCGCGCTTGCAGAACATGATCGGCATGCCCTTCTCGACGTAGGACCCGATCGCAACCAGGCCGTTCTTCGGGTCGAACCCGACCAGGTTCCGGACCAGGTAGTCGCCGGTGTCCGAGCCCTTGACCGGCAGGCCGGCGTGAATGACCTGGGCCGCGCGGTGAAGATCACGGCCGAGCGCCGCGCCGATGTCCTCGCGCAGCACGTCCAGCGCGGGACGACCGTCGAGCGTCACGATGATGTTGCGCTCGCCCGCAGTGACGACATGCGGCGGGGTGAGCGGCACGCAACCCTGAGTGAGGCGCGTCGTCACTTCGACGTGCGAGGAGAGCACCACGCCGGAGAGCCCGCCCTCGAGCACGTCGTTCGCGAACTGAACGGTGCCGGCGCGCGAGCTGGCGAGGCCGCCCACGAGGTAGCCACTCGCCACCTTGGTCGCCATGTCCTCGATCAGCTCCGGCATGTCGTCGGTGTTCGGGTCGCCGTGCACGATCGCGAAGTGGGCCGCCTCCGCACCGCTCGCAGTCCGCGCGCCAAGCTGCGGGGCACGCGACTTGCCCGAGAACACCTTGAACTCGCCCTCGGGCATCGCGCCGATCATCAACGCGACCGCGGGCTCGTCCATGTACTCGACCGCGGTCGCCAGCACACCGACACCGACGGTGCCGACCCAGTCGCGCACGCCGGTCGCTTCGCGCACGCGCGCGAGGATCGCGGAGGCATCGCCGCCGAGCCGGTCGCTCACGTAGAGAAACCCGAGGTTGGCGCCGGGTTGCGCCGGGCCGATCTGCTGCAGCGCGCTCTCGACCGCTTCCTGCCAGTCGGCCCCGCGAGCGTGCCCCGCGCGAAAGGCGACGGTCGGCGCCGCGCGGTGCGAGGTCATTTCCGCGACTTCTGCTCGGGCGGGGCCGGCGGCTGCGTCTGGCTCTGCAGCAGGCTCCACCAGGCCTCGGCGGCGCTCGCCGCGGCCGCCGCCGGCTCGACCTTCGCGCTCTCGCCGGCGCTCGAGGGCTGCATCGACTGGAACGCGAGGAGCGTCGCGCGCTGCATCTCCAGGCCCTGGATCGTCATGCGCAGCACGTTGAGGTTCAGGTTGAGCCAGTTCTCGACCGACTTCAGGTCGGTGATGCGCTTGTCGATCTCCTTCGGGTCGAGCAGCGGCACCACGACGCCCGGCATCGGCAGCCCCATCGGGCTCCACAGCTTCTTGAGGAAGTCGAACGGGTCCTGAAGGGGCGTTTCCTGGCTCATGGGAGGGTACTGCGCGGCAGAGGAAGGTCGTGTCAGTTTAGGCCGCGTGCCCCAAAAACGCCAGCATCTCGTCCCGACGCGCCAGCGTGTCGCGGTAGCCGAGATCGATCAACGCCCTGCAGAACCGCGCCTCGAACAGCAGGTAGCTCGCGAGGTTCGACCCGTTGCGGTTCATCGCGCCGACCGCGCGCAGGAGGAATCGCACTGCGGGAGGGAAGTCCTGGACGTGGCGCGAGGCGATGCGCTCGATCGGCTCGCTCGGATGCATCACCAGAACGTCGACCGGACGCAGCTTGAGCCCCAGCTCGTGGGCCTTCTCCGGCGCCACGCATTGCAGCGTCTTGTTGATGCGCTGCAGGCGCTCGATGTCGACCGCCAGGCTGTCGAGAAAAATGGAATTGAGCGCGTGGCCCGCGATCTGCGCGAGCGACGGGTACAGGGTGGAGCGCATGCGCGGCGAATCCTGCCACTGGCGGCCGGTGCCGATCACCAATACCCGGTCCGCGCCGAGGTGCAGGGCCGGGCTGATCGGAGCCATCTGTCGCATCGAGCCGTCGCCGAAGAATTCGCGGTGGAACTTCACGGCCGGGAAGATGAACGGGATCGCGCTCGACGCGAGCAGCAGCTCGACGCCGAGCGGCGTCGCCGCGCCGACGCGCTGGGTGCGCTCCCACTGCTCCAGTCCCGAGCCGCCCTGGTAGAACGTGACGCTCTGCCCCGACGTGTAGCCCGACGCCGTGACGGCTACCGCGTGCACCGCGCCCGAATCGATGTTCGCCGCGATCCGGCTGAACTCCATCGTGCGCGCGAGCATCTCGCGCATCGGGGTATTGTCGAGGAGCGAGACCGGGTTGCTGCGCGAGAACAGCATCAGCGCCGAAAGCCAGCGCGCACCCGCTCGCATGATGCCCGGCCAGTCCGATCGGTACACATCGTGGACCCGGAAGTTCTCCCAGACACCGACCAGGCGTCGTACCGACTCGGCGAAGTTGTCGGCGTGGATCGCGAGCGCGGCGGCATTGATTGCGCCGGCCGAGGTCCCGCACACGATCGGAAACGGGTTCTTGCGCGGGTGCCCCAGCAATTCGTCGACCGCCTTGACGACGCCGACCTGGTAGGCGGCCCGCGCGCCGCCACCGGTGAGAATGAGCGCGGTCTTCTTCTGCATGTCGCCGTACGGACGGCGCGCTCGTCTCAGGCCGAGAACAGGGTCCGCTGCGCGTTCGCATCGACCACCGTCAGCGCAGTCATGTTCACGATGCGGCGCACCGTGGCCGACGGCGTGAGAATGTGCGCCGGCGCCGCGCATCCGAGCAGGATCGGGCCGATGGTGATTCCGTCGGCCGCGGCGGTCTTCAGCAGGTTGAAAGCGATGTTGGCCGCATCGAGCGTCGGCAGAATCAACAGGTTCGCCTCGCCCTTCAGGCGCGAGCGCGGGAAAGCCTGTGCACGCACCTCCGCCGAGAGCGCGGCGTCGCCGTGCATTTCCCCCTCTACCTCGAGCTCCGGCGCGCGCTCATTGATCAACTGGAGCGCATCGCGCATCTTCAGCGCGGTCGGCTTGTCGCTCGTCCCGAAGCTCGAGTGCGAGAGCAGCGCCACCTTCGGCACCAGGCCGAAGCGGCGGATCTCCTCCGCGGCGAGCAGGGTCATCTCGGCGATCTGGTCGGCGCTCGGGTCGTAGTTCACGTAGGTGTCGCAGAGAAACACCGTGCGCTTCGGCAGGATCAGAGCGTTCATCGCGTAGAAGGCGCTCGCGCCCCGCCGCCGACCGAGGATCTGATCGATGTATTGAAGGTGCAGGCCGTGGGTGCCGAAGGTGCCGCACAGCATGCCGGCGGCCTCTCCGCGGTGGATCGCCATCGCACCGATCGCCGTATTGCGGCGGCGCATCTCGATCTGGGCATAGCGGGCCGACACCCCGCGCCGCTCGGTGAGGCGGTGGTATTCCTCCCAGTACTCGCGGTACCGCGGGTCCGATTCGGGATTGACGAGATCGAAGTCCGCGCCGGGGCGGATCCGCAGGCCGTACAGCTCGATGCGTCGCTCGACCACCGCGGGGCGCCCGATCAGGATCGGCGCCGCGAGCCGTTCGTCGACCACCACCTGAACCGCGCGCAGCACGCGCTCGTCCTCGCCCTCCGCGAATACGATCTTGCGCGGCTCCGACTTCGCCGCCGCGAACATCGGCTTCATGATGAAACCGGTGCTGTAGACGAACCGCTGGAGCGAGTCCCGGTAGACGCCGAGGTCGGCGATCGGCCGCGTGGCGACCCCCGAATCCATCGCCGCCCGCGCCACCGCCGGGGCGATCTGGACGATCAGCCGCGGGTCGAACGGCCGTGGGATCAGATACTCCGGGCCGAACTTCAGGTTCTGCTCGCCGTACGCGGCGGTGACGATGTCCGACTGCTCGGCGGTGGCGAGGTCGGCGATCGCGTGCACGGCGGCGATTTTCATCGCCTCGTTGATCTGGGTGGCGCCCACGTCGAGGGCGCCGCGGAAGATGAACGGGAAGACCAGGACGTTGTTCGTCTGGTTCGGGTAGTCCGATCGTCCGGTCGCAATCACCGCGTCCGGACGTGCCGCCTTCGCGACGTCCGGCATGATCTCCGGATCCGGGTTGGCGAGCGCCAGGATGAGCGGCCGGTCGGCCATTCCTTTCACCATTTCCGGCTTGAGCACCCCGCCGGCCGAGAGGCCGAGGAACACGTCCGCCTTGCCGATCACCTCGCCCAGGCGCCGCGCGTCGGTCTTGCGGGCGTAGCGCGCCTTGTTCGGGTCCATCTCCTCCTTGCGCCCCTCGTAGACGACGCCGGCGATGTCGGTGACCCAGATGTTTTCAATGCGAACGCCGAGCTCGACCAGGAGGTCGAGGCAAGCAAGCGCGGCGGCGCCCGCCCCCGAAGTGACGAGCTTGACCTTGCCGATGTCCTTGCCGACGACGCGGAGGCCGTTGATGATGGTCGCGCCGACAATGATCGCGGTGCCGTGCTGGTCGTCGTGGAACACCGGGATCTTCATGCGCGCCCGCAGCTTCCGCTCGATCTCGAAGCACTCGGGCGCCTTGATGTCCTCGAGATTGATGCCGCCGAAGGTGGGCTCGAGTGCGGCGATGATGTCGACGAGCTTGTCGGGGTCGCGCTCGGCGACTTCGAGGTCGAAGACGTCGATGCCCGCGAACTTCTTGAACAGGACGGCCTTGCCTTCCATCACCGGCTTGCCGGCGAGCGGCCCGATGTTGCCCAGACCAAGCACCGCCGTCCCATTGGTGATGACCGCCACGAGGTTCGCGCGCGCAGTGAGCGTTGCCGCCTCCGCCGGATCGCGCTGGATCTCCTCGCAGGCGGCCGCCACGCCCGGCGTGTACGCGAGCGCGAGGTCGCGCTGGTTGACGAGTCCCTTGGTCGGAGCGATCGAGATCTTGCCCGGGGGCGCGAGGCGGTGGTAGTCGAGCGCGGCCTTCCGAATGCTGTCGTCCATGGCGGGCGTCCTGCTCTGGATGTTGTTATCGGGGTGGGGCGATTATATGCCCCGTGCCGAGCGCTCTTGCCGGGCAACCGGGGCGGCGTAAGATGATTGCATAGCGACTCGCCGCTGTACGGAAGCGCCCCGCGATGATCGGCTTAAGCGAACGGGACGTTCTGCTCGTCGTCGACGTGCAGAACGACTTCATGCCCGGCGGCGCGCTCGCGGTACCGGACGGGCACGGGATCCTACCCGTCGTCAACGCGCTCGCGCGGCGGTTCGCGAACGTCGTGCTCACGCAGGACTGGCACCCGCCGCGCCACATCTCGTTCGCCTCGAGCCATCCCGGACGGCAGCCGTTCGAGCGTATCCGCCTCCGCTATGGTGAGCAGATCCTCTGGCCCGATCACTGCATACAGGGGACTGCGGGCGCGGCACTGCACGCCGACCTCGCGATTGCGCACGCGCAACTTGTCGTGCGCAAGGGCTATCACCCCGATGTGGACAGCTACTCGGCGTTCGTCGAGGCCGACGGGGAGCACACGACCGGGCTCGCGGGCTATCTGCGCGAGCGCGGCATCCGGCGAGTGTTCCTGTGCGGGCTCGCTACGGACTTTTGCGTCGCGTGGTCCGCGGCGGATGGGCGGAAGGGCGCATTCGAGGTCACTGTGATTGAAGACGCCTGTCGCGCCATCGACACCGGCGGATCGCTTGCCGCCGCGTGGCAAGATATGCAGCAAGCCGGCGTCGCCAGGGTGCTTGCAACGGATGTCACGGGCTGACCTGGCGTAAACTTTTTCCGGACCCAGAGCGTTCAAGCGTTGGCTCGAGAGGAAAGCGGCGATGCGCACCATCCCCATCGTCCTTCTCGCCCTTGCGGCCGCAGGGTGCACGACCTACCCCGATTACAAGCCCGGCGTCGGGCAGCGCGACGCGGAGGGCAACCCGGTCCTCGCCCGAATGACCGCACAACAGTGGTCAGCGACCGGCCCGCAGCGCCCGGTGCGACTCACCATCCCGACGATCGTGCAGATGGCGCGGCAGGGGATGCCGGACGAGGAGATCATCCGCCGCTACTACCAGACCGGGACGCGGATGCAGCTCACCGACGCGCAGCAGGCCGGCCTGCGCCGCGATGGCGTCGACCAACGCGTGATTGACTACCTCCTAAGCGCCGAGCAGGACGCGCAGCGAATTGACGCAATCACCGCGCAGGCCGACCAGGATGCGCGCACGCGCATGGTCATGGAATTCGCCTACTACTATGGCTGGGGCTCGGGCTGGTACGGGCCCTATGGCGGCCCAAGCCTCTACCCGTACGGCGGATACGCCTGGTACCCGGGCCGCAGCGGCTGGTACGGCGGAATCGGGATCGGGTTCTAGGGTCGCGCGACCCGCGCACGAACGCTAGCGTTCCCTGCCCGCCTCGTGCAGGGTCCGCTGCACCGGCGAAAGTACGTACTCGAGCACCGTGCGCGTGCCGAGATTGATCTCGGCGGTCACCTGCATTCCGGGCGTCAACGGATAGCGCTTGCCATCGGCTTCGAGATATGGCGTCCGCAGGGACACGAGCGTGCGATAGCCGGACGCCGTGGAACCGCTCTCGCCCGCACTCGTACGCCGATCGCCTCGGGCATCCGACATGTCGCTCGAGTCCGGACTCAGGCGCTTCACCTCGCCGTCGATCATCCCGTACTTCTGGAACGGATAGGTCGCGAGCTTTAGCTTCGCCGGCTGGCCGGTTCCGACGAAGCCCGCGTCGTCGTGCGTCACCCAGACCTCGGCCTGCATCGGATCGTTGCTCGGCACGAGCGTCATGAGCACGGTGCCCGGCTGCAGCACGCTGCCGACGGTGTGGGTGGCGAGGTCCTTGACGATGCCGTCCTGCGGCGCCCTGAGCTCGAGCAGGTCGTGGCGCGCCGCGTGCTTGTTCCAGTCCTGCTCGAGCTTGGCGTACTGCGCCTCGGTCTCGACGCGCTCGTTTTGCAGCGCCTGATGGTAGTTCGACTGGAGTTGCGCGACGCGCTTGCGGCCTTGCTCGATGGTGGCGCTCAGGCTCTGGATCGCGAACTCCTGGGCCTTGTGGTCCTGCTCCTTCTCGATGCGGTCGCGCTGCTTCTCGAGGAGGAGCATGCGCCCCGCGTAACCTTCGCGCGTGAGCTTCTCGAACGCCGCCTCCTGCTCGCGGTAGATCGGCAGCTGCTGGCGGAGCTTCGACTCGATCTCGCGCGCCGCGCGCAGGTCCTGATCGGCCTTCGCGAGCGTCGCCTTCTCGGTCTCGAGCGAGTCGAGGTACGCCTGCCGGCGCGCCCGATACTGCGCATCGACCTGCGCGAAGAGCGCCGGGGGGTCCTCGCGCCTTGCTGTGAGCGCCGTCCCGGCGAGTTCGGCGTCGATGCGTCTGAGCTGCAGGCTGCGCTGCGCCAGCTCATTCTTGAGCGCCTGGCGGTCGGCCTCGGAGAATCGCGTATCCATGCGCGCGAGCACCTGTCCCGCCCCGACCAGATCGCCCTCGCGCACCAGCAGTTCCTTGACGATGCCGGACTCGGCCGGCTGCACGATCTGCAGGTAGCTCTGCGGGACGATCCGCCCCTGCGCCACGGCAATTATGTCGAGGCGCCCGAACGCGGACCACACCACGGTCACCGCGACGAGGGCGAGCAGACACCAGAGGATCAGGCGCGGCAGCGGCGACGGCGGCGCGTCCTGGAGCCTGAGGATGCCGGGCGCAAAGTCGAGCTGACCGGCCTGCAGCGTGCGGATCCGCGTTGCGGCGTCCATGTCAGCCTCCGGTGCGCTTCAATGCGCTGCGCTCGGCTGGCCGGGCTGGCGCCGCCGGCGGTGCGCCGAGCCGGATCACCTCGTCGACCTGGAGCGCGCGTGGGAGCTGGTGCGCAATAAAGAGCATCGTTACCCGGCCCTTCAGCTGGTTGACGGTACGCGCGAAATGCTCCGCAGTTTCCTGGTCCAGGTTGCTCGTCGCTTCGTCGAAGATCAATACGCGCGGCCGCTTTAGCAATGCGCGCGCGATCGCAAGCCGCTGGCGCTGTCCCCCGGAGAGCCCAACGCCGTGCTCGCCGATCGCGGTCTGGTAGCCCTCGGGCAGGCGTTCGATGACTTCGTGGATCTCGGCCATCTTGCATGCCAGGATCACCTGCTGGAAGGTCGCGTGGGGGTTCGCGAGAATCAGATTGTCGTAGATCGTGCCCGCGAATAGGACTGTCTCTTGCGGCACGACTCCGAGGTTGGCGCGCAATTCGTTCGCAGCAAGCGCGCGCGTGTCGCGACCATTTACGAGGATGCGCCCATCGGTCGGCATGTAGAAGCCCTGGATAAGCTTCGCCAGGGTGCTCTTGCCGCTGCCGGAGGCGCCGGTCAGCGCGATGCACGCGCCCGGCCGCAATCGCAGGTTCAGCCCCTCGTACAGGTACGGCAGGCTCTCGCTGTAACGGAAGGCAATCTCCCGCACCTCCACTTCCACGAGCTCGGACGACCCGCGCGCCGGCAGCAGCGTATGCGGCTCGACCGGTGCGTTCATGATGTCGCCCAGGCGCTTCACCGCGATCGCCGCCTGCTGGAATTCCTGCCACAGACCGACCAGGCGCAGCATCGGCTGGGACAGTCGCCCGGCGAACATCTGGAACGCGACCAGCATGCCGATGGTGAACCCGGCGTTCTGCATCACGATCCACGCACCCGCGCAAAGGATCAGCAACGTCATGAGCTGTTCCAGACCGTTCGCCACGACGCTGTAGGTGTTCGACAGCTGCCGCGTGTTGAAGCCCGCGACCAGATAGCTCGAGAGGTAGTCGCCGTAGCGCGCCTTCAGCTGCGGCTCCATCTGCAGGGACTTGACGGTATCCATCCCCGAGACGTACTCGGTGAGGAACGCCTGGTTGCGTGCACCGAGGAGGAACTGGTGGTTGAGCCGTGCGCGGATGAGCGGCACGATCAGAATGCTCATGGTCACGATGACCGCAAGGATCGCGAGCGTGATCAGCGTGAGCTGCCAGCTGTACCAGAACATCAGCGCGAGGAAGATCGCTAGGAACGGCAGGTCGAGGAGCAGCGTCACCGCGGCACCGCTCACGAACTCGCGGATGGTCTCGACGCCGTGGAGCCGCGCCACGATCGTGCCGGTCGGGCGGTGCTCGAAGTAGCGTGCCGGCAGCCCGAGCAGGTGCTCGAAGACGCGCGTGCCAAGCACCGCGTCGACGCGGTTGCCGGTGTGCAGCACGAGGTACTGCCGGACCCAACCCATGGCCGCGCTGAAGAGCATCGCAGCCGCCAGCCCAAGGCCGATGACGATCAACGTGTTGGCGGTCTGATGAACCACCACCTTGTCGATCACCACCTGGGTGAAGAGGGGCGTGGCAAGGGCGAGCACTTGGATCGCGAGCGACGCGAGCAGGATGTCGCGCCAGATCTGTCGATGCTTCATCAGTTCTGGGACGAACCAACGGAACCCGAACGGCTCCGGCGCCTCTGCACGCGCGTCGGCGTCCGAAACCGCCTTCCCGGCGACGGTGAACTGCACGACGCGTCCGGCAAATCGCGCCGCGAACTCGTCGATGGTCAGCGGTTCAGGCGCGACGCGACCCGGCTCGATCGTTTGGAACTCGTCACCGCTTGCCCTGACGACCACCGCAACGCGATGCGTCGCGGGCATGGGTCTTGGCGCTGCCTCCGCAGCCGCCGGTTCCAACGTCACCGTCGGAGCCTTGAACAGGGCGATGCAAGGCGAGTCGAGGGTGCGGATCTCCTCGGGCTGGGCGTCGCGGACGCCGACGTCGAAACCGAGCCTTCTCGCGGCGTGAAGCAGCGTCTCGAGCGAATACGGCGGCGGGAATTCGCGCAGTACGAGTGCGGCGTCGAACGGAATGCGCTGGAACTGGCACATGCTGGCCAGCGCCAGGAGGACGTCCTCCTTCGAGAACACGACGTCACGCACGGCTGATGTCCCGGGGCGCGCCCGGGACCGGGCGCATCGCGGAAAGTCTATGCCCGTACACCCGACGCAACAAGGATTTGCAGGTCGTTCCGCGCCTTATTCCTCAAGCATCCCGGGTGCAGGGGCACGCTAGAATCGGGTGCATGGCTTCGGAGCAAGACTTCGCGGAATATTTCTCATGATCATGGCATCCGGCCCGCATCGGCACGAACCCCCGCGGCTCGCCGCTCGCATGCGCGACATCGAACCGTTCCACGTGATGGAGATCGGGCGTCGCGCCGAGGAACTCGAGCGTGCCGGACGGCATATCGTGCACATGGAGATCGGGCAGCCCGATTTCTCCGCCCCGCCGCAAGTAATCGAGGCGGCAGTAGCGGCGCTTCGGGGAGAACCCCTCGGATACACCGCGGCGCTCGGTACGCCGGCGCTTCGAGAGGCTATCGCACGCTTCTATGCCGACCGTTACCGGATCGACATCGCGCCCGAGCGGATTGTGGTTACGTCGGGGGCTTCGGGTGCTTTCCTGATCGCGATGGGCGCGCTCGTCGACCGTGGCGACGAGTGGCTCATGCCGGATCCATGTTATCCGTGCAACCGGCACTTCGTCCGGATGTTCGAAGGCACCGCGAAAGCCATCCCGTCCGGACCCGAGCGCCACTACCAGCTCGATCGAGACGATGTTGCGCGCCACTGGGGCGAGCGCACACGTGGCGTGACGCTCGCTTCGCCCTCCAACCCCACCGGGACTGTGGTACCGCGCGCCGCGCTCGAGGGCATCGTGGCCGAGGTGCGCGCACGCCGTGGCTATACGCTCGTCGACGAGATCTACCAGGGGCTGACGTACGGCGGTCCCCATCACCCGACGGCGCTCGGGCTGGGCGACGATCTCTTCGTGGTAAACAGCTTTTCGAAGTACTTCAGCATGACCGGCTGGCGCCTCGGCTGGCTCGTGGCGCCGGCGGACTATGTGCGGGAAATCGAGCGGTTCGCCCAGAACGCATACATCTGCCCGTCAGCGCCGGCGCAGGCCGCGGCACTGGCGGCCTTCCGTCCGGAGACGATCGCGGTACTCGAGGAACGACGCGCGGAATTCCAGCGCCGTCGCGACTTTCTGGTGCCAGCGTTGCGCCAGCTTGGGTTCGAGGTGCCGCTACTGCCGGTAGGCGCGTTCTATGTCTACGCGGACTGCGCGCGTCTCGCGAATGACAGCGAGCGATTCGCGATGGAGGTGTTGGAGAGGGCCGGCGTAGCGATCACCCCGGGCCGGGATTTCGGCACTCACCGCGCGGGCATGCACGTGCGTTTCGCCTATACGCGCTCGATGGCCGACCTGGAGGAGGGAATCGAGCGTCTGGCGCAGCTGCTCGGCCGAACCTGAGCCGGTTCGGCGCGCAGGATCACGCGTTCGCTGCGAGTCGGGGCACGCGGGCGACGACGTCCGCCATGCGGCGCTTCTCGGCGATCACCTTCTGCGCGTAGCCTTGCGCCGGATCGTCGCCGGCGCCGGCATAGAGTTGCAAGCCTTCCTCGAGGCTTCCGGTCCGGCGAACGTATTCGCGCAGGATCTGCGCACCTACGTGGATATTGATCCGCGGATCGAGCACCGCCTCCTCGCCACCGTGCGCCGCCAGCTTGTCGAGATGGAACCGCGGCACCACCTGCATCAGTCCTTTCGCACCGAACTCGCTTTCCGCGAACGGATTGAAGCGTGACTCGACTGCCATCACCGCTAGGATGAGGAGCGGATCGACCCCTGTTGCGGAGCCAGCAACAAATGCCTCGCTCACCAGGCCGTCGAGCGCGTCTGCCGCGATCCGGAAGCGCCGCGCTAGATGGTCCGCGATTGCGCGTCGGTGCGGGTCGGCAACTGCGTTAGGGGTAGCCGCAGGGGCGAGTTGGGGTGGAGTTGCCTCGGCCTTCATCTTGCCGAGGGCGACTGCGCCTGCCTGCGCGGCGTGGATCGGCACGAAGGACGCACCGTCGCCGACTACCAAAGCGAGCGCCAGTAGGCCGAATGCAGCGAACCCGGTATGTGTGGCGCTCATAAGCGCTGTAGCCCCACGGCGCAGGTGCGTCTTGAGCTCGAGCAGTTTCATGTTGACCTCCGTCGTCTGTCGCGGCCCGGCATCGAGAGTCCTCGATCGCCAGGTCAGCCGCCCGACTGGGCGGAACAGGACAGGTTAGGTTGCAGATCCGGCGCTCGGGTGAGTCCCCAAAAGGGTTCTCCCGGCCCCGGGCGACCGTTTGGTCAACGCCTCGAACCCCTGGGTGCAGGAGCTGGTACAGCAGGCGTCTCGGGCGCGGTCAGCAACAAGATTGAGTGACTGCAGAAATGATCGAAACCGCAGTCTATTGAAGGCCTTAGCACCTGTCAAGCACCGTCGAAAGGGCTGCGAAATCAGCGCCTTGTACTGCGGTGCACAATAAAAAAATTTTGGGGAAAAGAGGCCCGGCTTCGCTATCGACCGACTGGTAAAATGCAGGCGTCCTTCGATAGGAAAGCCGGGGGACACTTCCAGTGCCGAATCTCTGCGGTTCGGACTTTGCCTGCACAAGGCCCGACCGCAGAGGATTCGACCACCGCCTAGAGCCGCGACCCGGTTGGGAACGGCCAAGCTGAAGCGGGATTGAGGGCAGTTTTTGCCCTTGGCGCCGTCGACGTCGACGTGGCTGCAGGAGCCACTGTCGGTGCAGACGCTGCCGGTTTCACCGCTCGCTTGGTCGCCTTCATCCGTGCCTTGGCCTTCTTCTTGGCGGGCTTCTTCGCAGCTTTCTTTTTCTTGGCCGCCTCTAAGGCGGCCTTTTTCTTGGCAGGCTTCCGCTGCGCGGAGGCCTTCTTCTTCGCAAGTTTCTTCTTTGCTACCACTTGCTCGTAGCGATGCGCTACTTCTTCTTCTTGCCAGCTTTTTTCTTAGCGGTTTTCTTCGCAGCTTTTTTCTTCGTTGCCATGCTTAAGCTCCTTCAAGAGTTGACGAAAGGTACTGCTCCACTACACCCCGGCCCTTGCGAGCCGGGCATCCAACCGACGGGCGAATCGCCCGAGCAGTCGAATTCTTCGACGAAGTCCGCGACTCAGGGGCGCGATCCCGACGGGAAAGGCCACGCTGCGGCGGGGTTCAAAGCGGTCCTCGGTGCCGGCGACGGCACTGTCGGCGCGGGCGCCTGCACCGCCGGGGCAGCTGGAGCAGCAACCACTTCACGGCCTTTGTCGCCGGCTGCTTGGCTTCGCTTTTGCGACCGCACGCTTGGCTTTCCCTCGTCCTGAGGCTGGCTTGGCGTTTGACCGCGCCCTTGACCTTACGCTTCGCCTTCTTCGCAACGCGCCTCACCTTGCCGCGTGCGACGGACTTCTTCACTACGCGTTTCGACTTCGCCCTCTTTACGCCCCGCTTCGGCTTGGCGCGAGCGGCAGCCTTCTTCTTCCTACCTGCCTTCGTTGCCATGTCCATGCTCCCGTCAGTTTGAAAGAATCAACCAACCACTCAGCGAAGCCGGCTGGGTAAGCCCAGCAGTCTGCCGCACGAGCGAACTCCGACAGCTGGACCCGCCCGGAGCGTTGAGTCGCCGCTCCATACAAAAATGTCGGAGACCCGGACGGGCTCCGACATCTCTGACACCTGCGGCGCGCGACGTACTCGCGCCTGAATCGCTGTACCACTCCTCCACAACTGCAGTGGAGCGGCACTCTCTCTCGGCGACTCGCCCGGTCGCCACAACCTTAAAGCAATTGTGGGCGTTCGACAACCGTCTAATCCCAACTTAGCGCGCCTCCGGTCTGGTACTCGATCACGCGCGTTTCGAAAAAAGTTGCGCTCCTTCTTCAGGTCGGTCATCTCGCTCATCCACGGGAACGGATTGGCCGCGCCGGTGTAGATCTGCTCGACGCCGATCTGCTGGCAGCGTCGATTTGCGATGAACCGCAAGTACTCCTTGAACATCGGAGCATTGAGGCCAAGCACGCCCCGCGGCATCGTATCCTCCGCGTAGCGGTACTCGAGTTCCACCGCCTTCTGCATCAACGTCTGGATCTCCTCGCGGAACTCCGGTGTCCACAGGTGCGGGTTCTCCAGCTTGATCTGGTTGATGAGGTCGATGCCGAAATTGCAGTGCATCGACTCGTCGCGGAGAATGTACTGGTACTGCTCCGCCGCACCAGTCATCTTGTTCTGCCGTCCCAACGCCAGGATCTGCGTGAAGCCGACATAGAAAAACAGGCCCTCCATGACGCAGGCGAACACGATCAGGCTCTTGAGGAGCTTCTGATCGGCTTCCGGCGTGCCCGTTTTGAACGCCGGGTCGGTGAGGATGTCGATGAACGGGATCAGGAACTCGTCCTTGTCCCGGATGCTCGGGATTTCGTGGTAGGCGTTGAACACCTCGCCCTCGTCGAGTGCGAGGCTCTCGACGATGTACTGGTATGCGTGGGTGTGGATGGCCTCCTCGAATGCCTGCCGCAGAAGGTACTGCCTGCATTCCGGTGCCGAAATGTGGCGATAGGTCCCGAGTACGATGTTGTTCGCCGCGAGCGAGTCCGCGGTCACGAAGAACCCCAGATTGCGCTTGACCACCCGGCGCTCATCCTCGGTGAGGCCGTTGGGATCCTTCCAGAGCGCAATGTCGCGGCTCATGTTGATCTCTTGCGGCATCCAGTGGTTGGCGCACGCCGCAAGGTATTTTTCCCATGCCCACTTGTACTTGAATGGCACAAGCTGATTGACGTCGGTCCGACCGTTGATGATCCGCTTGTCTTCGACGCGGATGCGTCGATAGGCCTCGACGTCGTCTGCGCGGTCGGCTGGCGCGAGCGCCGCGCGTCCGGAAGGCACAAAACCGGCAACCTGCTGCAGGCCGAGCGCGGTTAGCGAGGCCACGCCGGCCCTCGTCTGCGCGCCTGCATCGTCGTCGAACTTCAGCATCCTGGCCTCCGATGTCTTGTTGTCGGCATCACTGGCACGCTTCGCAATCCGGCGTGTCGATCGCACAGAATTTTGGCTCGACAGGGTCCGCAGCGCGGGCGGCCGCGGCACCATCGGACGGGACGGCGTTGAGCTGTCCTGTTTTCACCGTCGACTTCTCGGCATGAGTCGCGCCGAGCGAGCGGAGGTAGTAAGTGGTCTTGAGCCCGCGCACCCAAGCGAGTTTGTAGGTGTCGTCGAGCTTCTTCCCGGACGCATTCGCGATGTAGATGTTGAGCGACTGCGATTGGTCGATCCACTTCTGCCGCCGCGCACCCGCTTCGACCAGCCAGGACGGATCGACCTCGAACGCGGTGGCGTAGAGGCGCCGCAGGTCCGCCGGCACCCGATCGATCCGGGCGAGGTTGCCGTCGAAGTACTTGAGATCGGCGATCATCACCTCGTCCCAGAGACCCAAGTCCTTGAGGTCGGCAACCAGATAATCGTTGACGACCGTAAACTCCCCGGACAGGTTCGACTTGACGTACAGGTTCTGGAACGTCGGCTCGATCGACGCCGACACGCCGATGATGTTAGCGATGGTCGCTGTCGGGGCAATGGCTAGGCAATTGGAGTTGCGCATGCCATGCTTCTTTACGCGCTCGCGCAGTGCTTTCCAGTCCAAGGACTCGGATTCGTCGATCTCCACATGGCCGCCGCGCTCCTCGCGGAGGAGCTTTAGCGTGTCCTGGGGCAGGATCCCCCGGTCCCAGAGCGACCCTTTGAAACTGGAGTACCGACCGCGCTCTTCAGCCAGGTCGGTCGAGGCCCAGTAGGCGTGATACGCGACGGCCTCCATCGAACGATCGGCGAACTCGACGGCCTCCTTCGACGCGTACGGCACCCGTAGCAGGTGCAGGCAGTCCTGGAACCCCATGATCCCGAGCCCGACCGGCCTGTGCTTGAGATTCGAGTTCCGCGCCTTGGCGACGGCGTAGTAGTTGATGTCGATCACGTTGTCGAGCATCCGCATCGCGGTTGTGACCGTCCGCGCCAGCTTCTCGTGGTCCAGCTTGCCGTCCCGCATGTGGGCAACGAGATTCACCGAGCCCAGGTTACAGACGGCGATTTCCCGATCGTTGGTGTTCAGCGTGATTTCGGTGCACAGGTTCGAGCTATGCACGACTCCCACATGTTGTTGGGGCGAGCGGACGTTGCAGGGATCCTTGAACGTGATCCATGGATGCCCGGTCTCGAACAGCATCGACAACATCTTGCGCCAGAGGTGGACAGCCTGGACCTTCTTGAATAGCTTGAGTTCGCCCCTGGCCGCCTTCCCCTCGTACGCGAGGTAGGCCTTCTCGAATGCCTTGCCGTACAGGTCGTGCAAATCGGCGCAGTCGGAGGGACTGAAGAGCGTCCACTCACCGTTTTCCATCACCCGCCGCATGAACAGGTCGGGCACCCAGTTGGCGGTGTTCATATCGTGGGTGCGCCGCCGGTCGTCGCCGGTGTTCTTGCGCAACTCGAGGAACTCCTCGATGTCTAGATGCCAGGTCTCCAGGTAGGAGCAAACAGCGCCCTTGCGCTTCCCGCCCTGGTTGACCGCCACCGCGGTGTCGTTGACCACCTTGAGGAACGGCACGACCCCCTGAGACTTGCCATTCGTACCCTTGATGTGGCTGCCCAGCGCTCGGACCGGCGTCCAGTCGTTGCCCAATCCGCCCGCATACTTGGCGAGCAGGGCGTTTTCCTTGATGGCCTCGTAGATCCCGTCGAGGTCGTCCGAGACGGTAGTCAGGTAGCAGCTCGAGAGCTGGGAGCGCTGCGTCCCGGAGTTGAACAGCGTCGGGGTGGAGCTCATGAAATCGAAGCTCGACAGGACGTTGTAGAACTCGATCGCCCGGTCCTCCTTGTTGATCTCGTTCAGGGCAAGTCCCATCGCGACGCGCATGAAGAACGCCTGCGGCAGCTCGATCCGGCGTCCTTCCACGTGCAGGAAATACCGGTCGTACAGCGTCTGCAGCCCCAGATATCCAAACTTGAGATCGCGGGACGCATCCAGCGCCCCACCCAGCTTCAGCAGGTCGAAGCGCGCCAGGCGCTCGTCCAGGCGACCGGCAGCGATGCCCTGCTTCACGAATTGCGGGAAATAATCGGCGTAACGCGTCTCCATCTCGGCTTGAGTGGCGTCCTCCCCGAGCACCTCGCGACGAATGATGTTGAGAAGCAACCGGGCCGTAACGAACGAGTACGCGGGATCCTTTTCGATCAGGGCGCGGGCGGACAGGACGGCCGACTTTCGCACCTCCTCCATCGGCACGCCGTCGTACAAGCTCTTGAGTGTCTCCTGGAGGATGACCTGCGGGCCCACGGCCGCCCCCAACCCCGCGCAGGCCGACTGGACCAGATCCGTCAGGCGCGCCATGTCGAGCGGACGCCGTTCGCCCGCCTCGACAATGTGCAGCACCGGCTGGGCGGCGGCAGCTTTCCGCTGCGCCGACTCCGTTGCACGCGCCTGGGCCCGCTTCTCGCGGTAGAGGACATACGCCCGCGCGATATCGTGCTCCCCCGAACGCATCAGGGCGAGCTCGACCTGGTCCTGGATGTCCTCGATGTGGAACGTGCCCCCTTGCGGCTGACGGCGGATCAGTGCCGCCACGACCGCCCCCGTAAGGCCGGCGACCAGCTCCCGAATGCGGGCGGACGCGGCGCCTTGGCCGCCGCTCACGGCCAGGCACGCCTTCGTCACCGCTACGCTGATCTTGCCCGGCTCGAAGCCAACGACCGCGCCATTGCGCCGTATGACCTTGTACTGGGAGAGAACCGAGGACTGCGCCGTCGGCGCGCTTTCGGCGAACGCCGCGGTAGCGAAAGACTGGATCGGCGCGGCCTCACCGGCAAGCTGCATTCTTGCGTCTCCTCTTCTCTCTTATCTTTTTGGTATAGCGGACCAGCTCTGGCCCGCGGTCCGGAACCTTAGCCCGGACCACTATATATAGTGTGCAACTGGGACTTCGGTACTAATTCTAGTGCGCGATCCCGGCAGTTGCAACATTTTTCTCGTGTCTTTTCAGCGGCTCGGACCGAGTTGCGCGCGCGACGTGTGAACTTCGTCACGCGTTCGTCACCTGCGCGATGGATGGCTGGCGATGCGCGCCCCGAGCGGCGCGCGAGTTCGCGTGCCTTATGCCGCCCGGCCGGTCAAGGCGCGGAATCGCGGCCAGTCGAACGCCGGCCCCGGATCGGTCTTGCGTCCCGGTGCGATGTCAGCGTGACCTACCACGTCCTCGACCGGATATGCGCGCGAAAGGGCTGCCGAGAGCGCGGCGAGCGCCGCGTACTGCGGATCGGCGTAGGGAATCTCGTCGCTGCCCTCGAGCTCGATTCCCACGGAGAAATCGTTGCAGCGAGCGTTCCCGCGCCAGGACGACACCCCCGCGTGCCACGCGCGGCGCGTGCAGGGCACGAACTGCAGGAGCTCGCCGGAGCGCCGGACAAGGAAGTGGGACGAGACCCGGAGACCGCGCAGGCCGTCGTAATACGGATGTGCAGCGCAGTCGAGGGTGTTGCAGAACAGGCGGATTACATCGTCCCCGCCGAACTCGCCTGGGGGCAGGCTGATGTTGTGGATCACGATGAGCCGCACCACCTCGCCGGCCGGGCGATCGTCGCAATTCGGCGAGGGGATGAACCGGACGCCTGCTGCAAGGCCGCTCGCGTCGATCCCGCATGCGAGCCGCCTTGCGCGCGCCGTTCGCCCGCCGCGGTCGGTCGCCCGCTTCAATGGATACCGAGGCGCTCCATCCGATAGCGGAGGGCCCGGAAAGTGATACCGAGGAGCTTGGCTGCGGCGGTGCGGTTGAAGCGTGTCTTGTCGAGCGCTTCCAGAATCGCCTCCCGCTCGATGCGGTCGAGGTACTCCTGCAGCGGCCACTTCGCGTTCGGTCCCGCCGTCTCCTCGGAGGCGAGCTTCGGCGGAGCGAGCTGGAGGTCATCGGGCTCGATCTCGTCGCGGGCCGAGAGCGCGATCGCGCGCTCCAGGATGTTCTCGAGCTCGCGTGTGTTGCCGGGGAAGTCATACGCGCGCAACGCTTCGACCGCGTCCTTCGACAGGCGGGACCGGACCCGACCGCCGTCCTCGCCGAGCCGCGCTAGGATCGCTTCGGCGAGGACGGGAACGTCCTCGCCGCACTCCCTCAGCGGCGGCATGCGGAGTTCAATCACCGCGAGCCGGTAGTAGAGATCCTGTCGGAACTTGCCGGCCTCGACGAGCCGCGCCAGGTCCTGGTGGGTCGCGCAGATGATCCGCACGTCAACCGGGTCCTCGGATGTCGCGCCGACCTTGCGGACACGCTTTTCTTGAATCGCACGGAGCAGCTTCACCTGCATCGCCAACGGAAGGTCGGCCACCTCATCCAAGAACAGCGTGCCGCCGTTCGCCGCGTGGAAGAACCCCTCCCGATCGGCCTCGGCTCCGGTGAAGGCACCCTTCCGGTACCCGAAGAACTCGCTTTCGACGAGGTTCTCGGGAATGGCGCCGCAGTTCACCGGGACGAACGCCTTATCCCGCCGCGCCCCGTTCTCGTGGATGAGCCGCGCCGCAAGCTCTTTGCCGCTTCCAGACTCGCCCGTGATGTACACCGGCGCCTGGCTGCGCGCGAGCTTCTCGATCATCGCCCGCACCTGCTGGATGGGCGGGCTGTCGCCCAGCAGTCGGTGGCCGGTCGCGACCTTCGGCGCGGCCTTCTGCGGCAAGTCGAGCGCCGACTTCACCAGCGTGCGCAGCTGTTCGAGCGAAAGCGGCTTCGAAACGTAGTCGAAGGCGCCCGCCTTGAGCGCCGCTACCGCATTCTCGGTGCTGCCGTGCGCCGTGATCACGGCCACGGGCAGATCGGAGCAGTTCGTGCCGATGTATCGGACCAGGTCGAGGCCCTCCCCGTCCGGCAGCCGCATGTCGGTGAGGCAGAGGTCGAAGGAATGTCGCTTCAGCTGCTCGAGCGCCTCCGCGACCGATCCCGCGCATTCGACCGACAGTCCCATGCGCACGAGCGTCAGTTCGAGCAGCTCGCGAATATCGGCTTCGTCGTCGACGACGAGCACGGTGGTCTTCGCAGTTGCTCGACGCTCCGAACGATTCATTGCCGTAGTCCTAACCAGGCGATGCGGAACTCGGCGCCAACGGGCCGATCGACGTAGTCCAAGGTCGCGCCGTTCGCCGCGCAGAGCTCGCGCGCAATGTACAGACCCAAGCCGGTGCCTGCGCTGTACGTAGTGAAGAACGGCTCGAACAACTGGCCTTGCAGATCCTTCGCCACACCCGGACCGTCATCGACGACGACCAATTCTAGTCGATTGCTCTGCCGCTGGATGCGTAGACGAACGCTTCCTGCTTGCTTCTGAGAGTGCCGCCAAGCATTGCGCGCCAGATTCCACAGGATCTGATTCAGGTGGACCCGGTCGAACTCGACCACCCCATCGCCGTCCGCCGAAAGGACGAAGCCGGAACGGTCGATCTGCTCGTTCTGTGCAAACTCGTCCAGGAACGTCTCCACGAAGGCGCCAAGTCGTACGGGATCGGGCTGAACGCGGTCGCGCCGATTGAGCTCGAGCACGTCCTTCACCATCCGGTCGAGCCGCTTGGCGTTGTCGCGGATGATCCGCGTGAGTCGCTCCCGGGCGGGGCCGCGGTTCTCCTCGAGCATTAGTTCGGCCGCGTGCGTCAGCGCGGCCAGCGGGTTGCGGATCTCGTGCGCAATATTCGCAGTGAGCCGGCCAAGCGCGGCGAGCTTCATCTGGCGAGCCTGGTCTTCGAGCTTCGAGATGTCTTCGAGGTAGATCACCGCGAAGCTGTCCCCGGCCACTCCTGCTTCGACGAATCGCGCGCGAACGAGAATCCCGGAATCGGCGAACCGGAACATTGTCGCTGCGCGCGCCCGACCGTGGCGCCAGTCACCGAGGGCGCGTGCGAGTTCCTCTGAGTACGCATCGATCTGGTCCAGTTCCGGCGCCGGTCGTCCCAGCAGTCGATCCACGACCGGATTGTGCTGGCGCACCAAGCCATTCGAGTCGACCACCAGCACGCCGTCCTGGACATCCTGGATGACGAGCTGGTTGACACGCAACTGGTTGGCGAGATCCACGCCGCGCTGGCGGGCAACGCGTTCGTTGGTGATCACGCGTTCGGCAAGCCGGTTCGTGATGAGCGCCGTAGCGAAGTACCCGATGCAGAGAAGCCCGGCCGGGAGGAATTCCGCCACTCCATGGTCGCCGCGGATCACCCAGACGGCCTGCTCCAGCAGGACCGCGATCGACGCGAGCGCTGCATAGGAGAGAAGCGCGCGGCCACGGCTCACCAGCGACGCGCCCGCGAGCGAGATAAGGAGCATAACCGCGAGCCCGGTCCGGAAACCGCCGCTCGCGTACGTCAACAGCACGATTGCGACGATGTCGGTACAGACGTGGATGGTGAGTTGCGTCTCGAAGCGTTGCGGAATTCGCCTGATGACGACGTGGAACACAGCCGCCGCAAGGAGATACGCGACGCTCACCACCCCGAACAACTGCAAGTCCCTCTGCCCGAGAGCGAGGGCGTCCCCGTAGGCGAGAACGAGAACCAGGAACAGCGCCGCCACCGCGAGGCGGTAGGCATTGAAGTAGCGCAGCGAAACCCAGAATGACTCGCTGATGTCCTGCAACCGGACGGCGCCGGCCGCCGGCACCGAATCCGAGGAAAGCGGGCTGGCCGAGGCGCTTGTCACCGGATGAACATCCGCCGGTGCTCTTCCGAGCAGAAGTGGTTCCCGTCGGCCTCGATTGCTTCCGAGATCGGTAGATGCACGCCGCACTGACGGCATCCGACCATGCGCTCTGCCTCCGCGCCCGCGCCGCGCTTGCGACCGGCTCGCCCCTTGCGCGCCAGTCCCTTCCACACAAGGTAGAAGACCGCCCCAACGAGGAGCAGAACGAGCAACTTACCCATTGAGCATTCCCCTACGGCTGCCTGCGTGCCGCTGCTCAGGGGATTCTAGGAGCCTTTGATCGGCGCGGGGCGCCGCAGGAAACGCCGCACCGTGACGCACGTTGGGTCGGCGAGAAGGCAGTTGGTCGGGGTGAGAGGATTTGAACCTCCGACACCTGCGTCCCGAACGCAGTACTCTACCAGGCTGAGCTACACCCCGATTGCGGGAAATACGCTGTCGGCGACGGTTCAGTGGGTTCGCTCGACCGCAAAGGCCGCCAAGTTTAGCAAAGATTGGCGGTAGTTTGAATCGCGCACGCGCCGGATGGCGTCGCACGCGACCTCCGCCTCCGCGCGCGCAGCGGCACGCGCATAGTCGAGTGCGCCGGTGCTCCGAATCGCGTCGAGCACGGACTCGAAGTCGTCGCGCCCTCCCTGCTCGACGGCACGGCGCACGAGTGCCGCCTGCGCCGGCGTGCCCCGGTGCATTACGTGAAGCAGCGGTAGCGTGGGCTTACCCTCGTTCAGATCGTCGCCCAGATTCTTCCCCGTTTCGTTTAGATCCCCCGAGTAGTCGAGGACGTCGTCGACGAGCTGGAATGCCGTGCCGAGATGTGCACCGTACGCAGCAAACCCCGCCTCGATGGCGGGCGGGGCACCGCCGAGAATCGCACCAAGCCGCGCAGCCGCCTCGAAGAGCTTCGCCGTCTTGCGCCGGATGACCTCCAGGTAGGCCGCTTCGGTCACGTCTGCGTTATGCACGTTCAGCAACTGCAATACCTCGCCCTCGGCAATTGTGTTCGTCGCTTCCGCAAGCACTTCCATTACCCGCATGTCCCGGACGCCGACCATCATCTGGAACGCTCTCGAGTAGAGGAAATCCCCCACCAATACGCTCGCCGCATTGCCGAACACTGCATTTGCCGTTCGGCGGCCGCGGCGCAGCTCCGACTCGTCGACGACGTCGTCGTGAAGCAGGGTGGCCGTATGGATGAACTCGACCACCGCCGCGAGCTCATGGTGATACGGGCCCCGGTAATCGCTCGCGCCGGCGCACAGCAAAAGGAGCACCGGGCGCAGACGCTTGCCGCCGCTCGCAACGATGTACTCAGCGACCTGGCGCACCAGCGCGACATCGGAGTCGAGGCGGCGGCGGATCACCGCATCGACCTCCTCCATGTCGCGAGCGATCAGCGCGCGGATCGGGTCGAGGGAAACGGACATCGGGACGGGACGCGGAACCGGGGCGCACCCGAAGCCTAGCACAAGGGGCTTTGACTCCGCCCCGGTTCCCTCGCTATAATGTTGAGTTCCAAGGCGAAACCAGCTCCGGAGTCACTCATGTTTGCGGTCATCAAGACCGGCGGCAAGCAGTATCGCGTTGCGGCCGGCGACAAACTGAAAATCGAGAAGCTTCCCGCCGACGTCGGGAGCGAGTTGCTCCTTGATCAGGTACTCATGGTCGGCGAAGGCGCAGCGGTCAAGGTCGGCGCACCGCTGGTTGCGGGTGCCGCAGTAAAGGCCACCGTGGTCGGCCACGGCAAGGGCGACAAGGTCACGATCTTCAAGCTCCGCCGGCGCAAGCACTATAAGAAGTCGCAAGGTCATCGACAGCAGTACACGGAGATCGAGATCACCGGGATCTCGGGCTGAGGCCCGGATAAGCACGGCAAGGAGCACGACACCATGGCACACAAGAAGGCGGGCGGTAGCTCGCGCAATGGCCGCGACTCACAGTCCAAGCGACTCGGCGTTAAGCGCTACGGCGGACAACTGGTGAACGCGGGAAGCATCCTAGTGCGTCAGCGCGGCACCCGGATCCACGCGGGCGACAACGTCGGCATCGGCCGGGACCACACGTTGTTTGCCAAGGTTACAGGCCACGTCCTATTCGGCTCGCGAGGACCAGCAGCCAAACAGATCGTGAGCGTGATCCCCGCCGCCTCCTGAGTTTCCGATCCCGCCACGAAGCCCTATCCTTGCGGTAGGGCTTTTTTGTTTGCGGCACCGGCGGAGTCGCTGCTCCCTCACCCTTCCCGATATGGGCCGTCGCAAGTGAAGTTCGTCGATGAAGCGCGTATTGCGGTTCACGCCGGCAACGGCGGCGACGGCGCCGTGCACTTCCGGCGCGAGAAGTTCGTCCCGCGCGGCGGGCCGGACGGTGGGGACGGCGGGCGCGGCGGTTCTGTCTACGCGATTGCCGACCGCAATATCAACACCCTCATCGACTACCGCTATAACCGCATCTTCCGGGCAAGGGATGGCGAGCGGGGCAGCGGGAAGCAGTGCACCGGTCGGAGTGCGGACGACATCTATCTGCGAGTGCCGGTCGGTACCGTTGTCAGCATCCGGGAAACGGGCGCCCTCGTCGCGGATCTCGCCGCGCACCAGCAGACTGCGCTCCTGGCGAAAGGCGGGCGCGGCGGACTTGGCAACGTCAACTTCAAGTCGAGCACGAACCGCGCTCCGCGCCAGTCGACTCCGGGGCAAGCGGGAGAGGGACGCGAACTCCAGCTCGAGCTCCGCGTCCTGGCCGACGTAGGCCTGCTCGGAATGCCGAACGCAGGCAAGTCCACCCTGATCCGCGCCGTATCGAGCGCACGGCCCAAGGTCGCCGACTACCCTTTCACGACCTTGCACCCGAGCCTTGGCGTCGTCCGGGTCGACATCCACCGAAGCTTTGTCGTCGCCGACATTCCGGGGCTGATCGAGGGCGCGGCCGAGGGCGCGGGACTTGGTCACCGTTTCCTGCGTCATTTGACGCGCACCAGGCTCCTCCTCCACCTCGTGGACATCGCGCCGATCGACCCGGGTGTCGATCCGGTCCGGGACGCACGCGCCATCGTCGCCGAGCTGCGCAAGTACGATGAGACGCTGTACCGCAAACCGCGCTGGCTGGTTCTGAACAAGTCAGACCTGCTCGCGCCCGAGGATCGCGCGCACGCGGTCAAGGAAATCGTCCGGCGGCTGCGTTGGAAGGGACCGCATTTTCTGGTCTCCGCGGTGTCCGGCGAAGGATGCCGGGAGTTGTGCCAGGCTGTGATGCGACACCTGGAAGCCAAGTCATGAACGATCGCGTTCGGGCCGCCCGGCGGCTGGTCGTCAAGGTCGGCAGCTCCCTGGTCACCAACGAGGGCGCGGGCCTCGATATCGATGCCATCGCCAACTGGGCACGGCAGATTGCCACGCTGCGCGCCGCGGGTCGCGAGATCGTGCTCGTCTCGAGCGGCGCCATCGCGGAAGGCATGCAGCGCCTCGGCTGGCACAGGCGGCCCGGTACGATGCATGAGCTGCAGGCGGCCGCCGCGGTCGGCCAGATGGGGCTCGTCCAAGCCTATGAGAGCTCGTTCCGGGTCCACGGGCTGCGCACGGCGCAGATTCTCCTGACGCATGCCGATCTGGCGGACCGCGGGCGATACTTGAACGCCCGCTCCACGCTCAAAACGCTGCTAGAGCTCGGCGTCGTTCCAGTGATCAACGAGAACGACACGGTGGTCACCGACGAGATCCGCGTCGGTGACAACGACACGCTGGGGTCACTCGTCGCCAATCTGATCGAGGCCGATGTTCTGGTGATCCTCACGGACCAGGGGGGGCTGTTCACCGTGGATCCCCGCAAGGATCCGGCGGCGACCTTGGTAGCCGAGGGACACGCGGGAGATCCTCGCCTCGAGGAGATGGCGGGCGGGGCGGGATCGGACCTCGGACGCGGCGGCATGATCACCAAGATCCTCGCGGCAAAACGAGCCGCGCGCAGCGGCGCGCATACCGTGATTGCCTCGGGGCGCGAGCCGAGCGTCCTGGTCCGCCTCGGACAGGGTGAACCCATCGGCACGCTGCTCGTGTCGGATGCGCCGCCGCTCGCGGCGCGCAAGCAATGGCTCGCGGATCACGTACAAGTCAATGGAACGCTGCATCTCGACGCCGGCGCCGCGCGCGCGGTGGCAACGGGTGGCAAGAGCCTCCTGCCGGTCGGAGTCCGAGCGGTGACGGGGGAATTCGAGCGCGGCGCGCTGGTTGCCTGCGTCGGTCCCGATGGGCGCGAGGTCGCGCGCGGGCTGGTGAACTATGGGGCGGCCGAATCGCGGCGCATTATCGGCCGCTCGTCGACCGAGATCGAGTCGATCCTCGGGTACGCGGACGAGCCCGAGCTCATCCACCGGGACAACCTCGTCGTCGTGTGATTGGCGAACTAGCGCGGGAGCGGGGTCGTCGTGAGCAAGTCGGACGCGCGGGGATGTCCGGCGCGCCGGAGGGCCTCGACGCCCTCGCGCGTGCTGGCGATGATCTGACGCGACGGGCAGAAGTAATTCTCGTACAGCACAAACCGATATCCGTCGGAGTTCAAGCCGGCGATCGTAGTCCACTGCGGCGCGCGCACCTCCGACCACGTGCCGTCGGCGCGGCCGTACGCGTAGACCTTGCGCTCGCGCGTCTTGCAGCGAATCGCTTCGTAGGACACGTTGGACGCGCTGCCCTCGCCCCGCACCACGACGGTAAAGCGCACGATGGCGTCGGTGCCGACGGAAAGCGATGCCGGATCGATGTAGAAACGCAGCGTCGCCGGGCGGCCGGGCTCGAACTCAAGCAGATCCCCCGACTTCGGCGGCGCCGGGAGCTGAAGCGGGAGCTCGTCGGCAGATTTCGGGGTGAAGTCGATCGAATCGGCTGCCGAGTCGCGCAACCGCTGGCCCGTCGCCTGCGCGAAAACCGACTCCGCGATCGCGACCGCGATCGCGCCCAGGACGGCTCTCGAGGCCCGCGTCACGCCAGGTCGTTCACGAGTGCGTTGCGGATATTGGACGGCAATGCGGAGATCTCGGCGTTGTACTCGGGATGGTCGACGCCGATTCCGAGCCCGACACCATACTTGAGCGACGCGGCCATCTCGTCGGTCAGTTCGAACCGCAGGAAGTGCACCGACGAAGTCTTTTCCTCGGTCTCGCGTTCGAGATCCTCGTCGGCGATCGCATAGACCTTCTCGCAGCCTTCACCCTGGACCCACACGCGGTCCTCAATCCCCTTCAGGCGGGCAAGCGCGCGCTTGCGCTCATCCGCGTCCGGGTACTCGATCATCATCGTCGCCTTGAAGTTGCGGCCGTCGGGAATGAGCGGATTGTACGCCTCGAGCTCGCCCTGGATCCCCTCCGCTTCGAAGATCCGCTCGATGCGAAGCATCTCCTGGACCTGGTAGCGGATCGTGAGCTCGTCCTCGAAGACCAGCGTCACGTGATCGCCGAGCGCGATACTGCGGTCCTTCTTGTGTGCCATGACCTTCGCGCGGAACTCCTTGCGGTTGCGAGCGTAGGCCTCGAGAGTCATCAGGCTGTCGGGTTGGATCTTCGGCATGACAAGCATTGTCGTCCCTGTTTCAGAGTCCGTAGGCGATTCGGAGCAGGCTCAGCGGATGTTGCCGCTCCGCGCGGGTGTCCCCCATTCCCTGCTCGATGTGCCGACCGGCCATCGCGCAGTCCGAGCTGATGTAGTCCGGCTCGCCTTCGGCCATCGCGCGGAATACCGGCCCACCGATCTTCATCGAGTGGGCGTAGTACTCGCTCTTGACGCCCCAGGTGCCGTCGTGGCCCGCGCACCGCTCCACCGTCTTCACGGTGGTCCCGGGCACAAGCTGCAGCGCGTCGCGCGTCTTTTGCCCGATGTTCTGCACGCGCGCGTGGCACGGGATGTGATACGCGACCTTGCCGAGCGGCTTCTTGAAATCCGTCTTCAGCAGGCCGTCGCGGTTGCGGAGCACGAAGTATTCGAACGGCTCGAACATTGCGCCCGCCACCGTCTTCACGTCCGCGTCCTCCGGGAACAGGAGCGGCAGCTCGGACTTGAACATCAGCGTGCACGACGGCACGCCGGTGACGATCGCATAGCCCTCACGCGCGAGCTTGACGAGCGGCGGGACGTTGACCGCCTTGAGGCGCGCGACCGCTTCAAGGTCGCCGAGCTCGAGCTTCGGCATTCCGCAGCAGGCCTCCTTCTCGACGATCACGTACGGAATCTCGTTGTGGTCGAGCAACCTAAGCAGGTCGTGCCCGATGCCCGGCTCGTTGTAATTGATGTAGCAGGTCGAGAACACCGCGACCTTGCCCGGGGTTCGCTCGCCGTTGCGGACCGGGTGGTTTCCGCTTGCCGCGGCGTTCGGGCGGAACTTCGCGGGCGCGTAGGGCGGGAGCCGGCGCTCCGGATGCACGCCGATTGCCTTTTCCATCAGCGCGCGTGCCGCGCCGTTGCGGTTCACGGCGTTGACCGTCTGCGCGATTACCGGAATTGCGGCGAGCCTGCCGATCGCGTCGGTGGCCGACAAGAGCTTGTCGCGGAATCGGACCTCGCCCTTCCTGAACTTGACCGCCTTCGCCCTGAGCATGAGGTGCGGGAAGTCCACATTCCAGGCGTGCGGCGGCACGTACGGACACTTCGTCATGTAGCAGAGGTCGCACAGGTAACACTGGTCGACGACCTTGCCGTAGGAATTCTTGTCGACGCCATCCACCTCACCGGTCGGTCCCTCGTCGACCAGGTCGAACAGCGTAGGAAATGCGTTGCACAGGCTCACGCACCGGCGGCAGCCATGGCAGATATCGAATACGCGGTGCAACTCGGCGTTGAGCTTGTCCTCGTCGTAGAAGTCGGGCGAGCGCCAGTCGATCGGATGGCGCGTCGGCGCCTCGAGGCTGCCTTCACGGACGGTCATTGGCGCGGATTCCTGCCGGTTCTTGGCTCGTGGGAAAAAAAGAGCGGCGCGCGCGCCGCTCCCTTCGTACAGCGGCGCGGCCGCTCAGTCAACCAGCGCGTCGAGCGCCTTCTGGAAGCGGTTCGCATGCGAACGCTCGGCCTTCGCCAGCGTTTCGAACCAATCAGCGATCTCCTCGAAGCCCTCCGTGCGTGCCGTCTTGGCCATACCCGGGTACATGTCGGTGTACTCGTGCGTCTCGCCGGCGACAGCCGACTTGAGGTTCTGCCGGCTCGACCCGATCGGGAGCCCCGTGGCCGGATCGCCGACCTGCTCGAGATACTCGAGGTGGCCGTGCGCGTGGCCGGTCTCGCCTTCCGCGGTCGAGCGGAACAGCGCGGAGACGTCGTTCTGGCCTTCCACATCGGCCTTGTTTGCGAAATAGAGATAACGGCGATTCGCCTGAGATTCCCCGGCGAACGCGTCCTTCAGACAGGTTTCGGTCTTCGAGCCTTTGAGCGATTTGGCCATAGCAGCCTCCTTGTTGCGTGAGTGAACTTCGATACTCCGCGTTCCCGCGACCTTCTATATGACCTCGGTCAAGCGATCTCGCAGCCCTGTTCGAGTCGCGTCGGCGACCCGACTTAGACTTGATCTAATCTCTGAATGGAGTATAGACAGCGGCCCAGCGAGCTGTCAAATCCTGTCGCGGGCCGCCACGATCAGACCCGAAATCAGCGCAGCGCGGCCTCAACCTCCGCGAACGTCGAGGCGAGGGCCGTGTACTCAAGCGTGATGCCGAGCTCGGCGGCGATCTGGGAGAGAGAGAAGATCCCGCGCACGACATCGCCTTCCTCTACGCGCTCCACCACGAGGGCATGTTGGCGTCCCGCGCGCTGAAGCGTGGCGACAACGTGTCCGACCCGTGCGTCGAGGAGGGACTCCAGTGGCAGGGCCTCCATCCGCTCGGCTGGGGTCATCACCTCCCGAATCGCGAGTTCGGCGCTCCGGACGCCGCGCTCCAGGGCCACCTGCAGGGGCCGCTCGCCGAGGATGTCGTTCGCAGTCACGATGCCCTCGATCCTCCCCGCCGCGTCCACCACGAGCAGCGATCGCACCCCCCGCCGGATCATGTACTGATTCGCGTCGTGCAGCGCCATGCCCGGTTCCACGGCCGCCGCGGGAACGACCGCGAAGTCCGTCATCAGTCGGAGCGCGCGCGATTCCAGCGTGGGCCTCTCGCCGCCGTGCGGCGTTGCCGCGCGAATGCGCGCCCCGCGAACCAAAGGGCGGAGGGGGAGCGCAGCATAGTCGAGGGACATCGCGGATTCTCCTGTCGCTAGGCTTCGGGATCGAGCAGTTTCGCAAGTCCGGTCGCCACAGCCCGGCCGGCGCCCGGCCCGAAACGGCTGCTGCCGTGACTATAGTTGTCGCAGAACGCGAACTCAAACGCGACGTGGCTGAGGCCGAGCGCACCGATCAGCCGATTCTCGTACGAGTGGTCGTCGGCGTGCGCGACGAGCCGCGGCCAGTCCCCGTGCTCGAGCGCCGGCCCGAAGAAGACGATGGCCGGGTCCATCTTTGAGCGCAACGCGCACGTCCCGCGCGTCCGCCCGGGTAGCGCGAGGAAATCGAGCCGCCCATGGATCCGGACACCTCCGTCAATCGCCTCGTCGATCGGACCGGCGATCGCCGCGCATTCCTCCGCACCCGCAGCGGTTCGCGCCGCCAACGCCGCACGCCATTGCGCGACGTCCGTCGCGCCGAATCGGCTCGGGAAGAAGATGAACCGCACCTTGGCGACGCTCTCCACGACCGCGGCGAGCCGCGCGTCGAACGGCGGCGAGTTCACGAGGATCCCCCCCGCCCGCGCGTCGACGAACAGAAAGCACGCCGGCACGGTCCCCGAGAGGTACCAGACCGCACGGCCGGCGTCCTCCAGCAGCCGGATCAAGGGCGCAGCGCCGCCGCCCGAATGCTCAGGCGATGCTGCCCCCACTCTCGGACGGCGGTTGCGGGCCTGAACCGAGCGCGTGCTCGCGGACCGCGCCCGCGCGGCGGTCGCGGCTGAGAAAACGCGCCAGCTCATTGAGGGCCTGCTGGTAGACGTCGCGCTTGAACTCGATCACCGACTCGAGCGGGATCCAGTACTCGCTCCAGCGCCACGCGTCGAATTCGGGGCGCTCGCTCGTGCGCAGGCAAACGTCGCAATCGCGCCCGACCAGGCGCAACAGGAACCAGATCTGCTTCTGACCGCGGTAGCTCGTGCGCCACTCCCGGCGAATCCATTGCTGCGGCACGTCATACCGCAACCAGCCGCGCGTGCGGCCGAGGATCCTCACGTGGTCCGGTTGCAGGCCGACCTCTTCGTGCAATTCGCGGTACATGGCCTGCTCCGGCGATTCGCCGTGCTTGATGCCACCCTGCGGGAACTGCCACGAATGCTCTTTGACCCGCTTGCCCCAGAAAACCTCGTTCCGAGTGTTGCAGAGGACGATGCCGACGTTCGGGCGGTAGCCGTCCCGGTCGAGCATGATCGGCTCCGTATGCTGTTGTCCGCTTCGATTCTTCCACATTTCCAACGGGCTGCCTAGCGAGCGCGCCGGGGCCGCAGGGACCCTCGACTAGGGAAGCTCTGGTCTATTCGATGAATGGTGCAGAGCGTCCTCTGCCATAGGGGGCGAAGGGGGGACGTATCCCCCTTTGTTCAGACATTCCCTAGAATGCAGGCCTTTCCGGAGCACCGAGCGATGCGGGTCTCGCAGTTCTACCTGTCGACGACGAAGGAGGCGCCGGCCGACGCCGAGATCGTCAGCCACCGCCTCATGTTGCGCGCCGGGCTGATTCGTCGCCTGGCGGGCGGCATCTACACCTGGATGCCGCTCGGGCTGCGCGTGGTGCGCAAGGTGGAGGCGATCGTCCGGGAGGAGATGAACCGCGCCGGCGCGATCGAGGTCTTCATGCCGGCGATCCAGCCGGCCGAGCTCTGGCAGGAGTCCGGGCGCTGGCAGAAGTACGGGCCCGAGCTGGTCCGCCTGAAGGACCGCCACGAGCGCGACTTCTGCGTGGGACCGACCCACGAGGAAGTCATCACCGACATCGCGCGGCGGGAGATCCGCAGCTACCGGCAGCTGCCGGTCCACTTCTACCAGATCCAGACCAAGTTCCGCGACGAGATCCGGCCGCGCTTCGGCGTGATGCGCGGCCGCGAGTTCACGATGAAGGACGGCTACTCGTTTCACGCCGGCTACGACGACCTCGTGCGCGAGTACCGGAGCATGCACGACACCTACACGCGGATCTTCACCCGGATGGGGCTTGCGTTTCGAGCGGTCGCTGCCGACACAGGGTCGATCGGCGGCACCGGGTCCCACGAGTTCCACGTGCTCGCCGACTCCGGCGAGGACGCGATTGCCTACTGCCCCCAGTCCGACTACGCGGCGAACGTGGAGTTGGCGGAGGCATTGCCCCCCGCAGCCCCGCGCGGTCCGGCCAGCGAGCCGATGAAGAAGGTCGAGACGCCGGACAAGACGCGCTGCGAGGACGTGGCCGCATTGCTCGGCCTGCCGTTGCAGCGCACGGTAAAGGCGATCGCCGTGGTGCACGACGAGGCCTTCCATTTGCTGCTCCTGCGCGGCGACCACGACCTGAACGAATTCAAGACGCAGAAGCTCCCCGGACTAGATCCGTTCCGCTTTGCGACCGAAGCCGAGATCGTCCGACACCTGGGTTGCAGGCCCGGCTACATCGGACCCGTCGGAGCGCCCCCCTCGATACGGGTGATCGCGGACCGGTCGGTGGCGGCGATGTCGAACTTCGTCTGTGGCGCGAACGACGAAGGTTTCCACCTCACCGGCGTGAACTTCGGCCGCGACGTGCCGGAGCCGGCGTTGGTGGCGGACATCCGAAACGTTCGGCGCGGCGACCCGAGCCCGGACGGCAATGGCGCCCTCGAGATCGTGCGCGGCATCGAGGTCGGCCATATCTTCCAGCTGCGGACCAAGTACTCGGAAGCAATGAAGGCCACCTTCCTCGACGACCAGGGAAAGGAGCGCGTCTTCGAGATGGGTTGCTACGGGATCGGCGTGACGCGCATCGTGGGCGCGGCGATCGAGCAGGGCCACGACGACCGCGGCATCGTCTGGCCCGATCCGATCGCGCCGTTCCTGGTCGCGATCGTTCCCCTCGGCTACCGCCGGAGCGAAGCGGTCCGAAAGCACGCCGACGAGCTGTACGCCCGGCTCCAGGCCGCGGGCGTGGAAGTCCTCCTCGACGACCGGGACGAGCGCCCCGGCGTCCTCCTTGCCGACGTGGAACTAATTGGCATTCCGCACCGCGTCGTGATTGGGGACCGCGGCCTCAAGGATGGCAGAATCGAATATCAGCGTCGCAGCGACACTGCCCCGACATCCCTCCCGGCGGCAGACGCGGCGGCCTTTCTCGAGCAGAGGTTGTGCGCGCCTTCCTGACCCTCGTCGTCGCTGCGATCGTTGCCGCGCCCCTGGTGGCGCTCGCCGGCGCGCAGCAATACGAGCCCCTGTCGGCGAGCGTCAGGGCGGCGATGTCGCGCGCCGTCAGCGACAAGGGCGTGCCGCAGCTTCGCTTCAAGGAGCCCGAAGACGGCTACCGCTGGCTGCTGGAAATGTCCGACCGTCTGGCCAAGCGCATTCCGGACGCGAAATACCGCGTCGAGTTGCTGAAGACGGTTCACTACGAGGCGACCCGTGCGGGGCTTGATCCGCAGCTCGTGCTGGGGATCATCCACGTCGAGAGCGGCTTCAAGAAGTACGCGGTCTCGACGGCCGGAGCGCGCGGGTTGATGCAGGTGATGCCATTCTGGGTCAACCTCATCGGCGAAGGCGAGCACAACCTCTTCCACCTGCGGATCAACATCCGCTACGGCTGCGTCATCCTGCGCCACTACCTCGATATCGAGAAGGGCGACCTGTATCGCGCGCTCGGGCGCTACAACGGGAGCCTCGGAAAGCCCGACTACCCGAACCTCGTCCTGGCCGCCTGGCGCGGGACGTTCAAGTATCAGGGGCGTCTCGCGTAGTCCTGCCGCTCAGCCGGGAAAGAGCGCCGCAATCGTCGCCTGCATGGCCGCCGCGGCCGCGCGTGGGTCCGGTGCGGTGCGAATCGGCCGCCCCACCACGATGTAGTCGGCGCCGTTGGCGAACGCCTGCGCCACGTCGACGGTCCGCTTCTGATCGTCGTCCGGTCGATTCTCGACCGGACGAATTCCCGGGGCGACCACGAGGATGCGCTCGCCGAGCTCGCGCTTCAGCAGCGGCGCCTCGAGACCCGATGAGATCACTCCGTCGCAACCCGCCGCGAGGGCGCGGCGCGCGCGCGACAGCACGAGGTCGGCGACGTCGCACTTGAAACCCAGATCGTCGAGGTCGCCGCGGTCGAGGCTGGTGAGCACCGTCACCGCGAGGATTTTCACCTCGCCTTTCTCCGCGCCTGCCGCCTCGAGGATCGCCTGGTTGCCGTGCACGGTCGCGAACGTGACGCCGCGGTTGCGCAGGCCGCGCACCGCACCGCGGACGGTCTCTGGCACGTCGAAGAACTTCAGGTCGACGAACACCTGCTTCCCCTGCCGCACCAGCCACTCGACCAGTTCGAAGCAGCCGGGGTGCATGAAGAGCTCGAGTCCCACCTTGTAAAAAGTCACGGTGTCGCCAAGCGTCGCCACCAGCGCGCGCGCCTGGTCGGGCGCGGCCACGTCGAGCGCGACGATCAGCCGGTCGCGTGCCGCAATCGGCTTGGCGGAACGAAGGTCCGAGGTCATTTATGCGCACTCCTTCACGCCAGGCGGCCGCGATCGACACCCGCGCCCCTGCGCGCCTCCGCGCGAGCGCAATATTGCACAACCGGTCCGGCACGCTCTTTGCTCAAATCGGGACGACACGCGAGCAACGAACGACTCGAACACACGATGCTCCTGAATTTTATCGCGCCCGGACGCGGCGCAACGGACGAAGGCGACTTCTCGCCCGAGAGGATGCGCGCGTTCCTGAACGCGCTGCCGCCGAACGACCCGAAGCGCGCCGCCCGCGCGCTGATCGAACGGCTCGTGGCGCTCAACCGTGCGGAGCTCCCGGGGCGCCTGCGGCTGCGCCTGCTCGACATGGTCCGCGACCACGTCGACTGGTTGCTGCCGCAGCTCGAGGTGCGCGTCGCGAAGGTTACGCCTCCGCTCTCGGCCGCGCTGCGCGAGGCCGCGTACTGCATCGAGAAGGTGCTGAAGGAGCTCGCCGCCGGCTATACCGGCGTGGTGGTTGCCGCACCGCGTGCGTGGCTTGCGATCGGCTTCAAGAGCCAGTTGCACGCGCCGCTCACGCGCGCGATGGACTTCCACGCCCGGCGCCTCGCGCTGAGCCAGCGCCTCTACGCGCGCAGCCCCGGCGCCGTGTGGGCCGAGATGCACCAGCTGTACAAGATCGCGCGCGACTGGGGTATCGTCGAACGGGAGGCGGACTCGCCGCGGACCTCCCCGCAGCGCGTGTACCGGGAGACCCTGCTCCTCGCGTTCGCGCAGCCGACCAAGCTGATGCACGGCGACTTCTCGCGCGTGCAGGCCTACCTCGCCGCCCACGGCGACCTCGCGGAGCTTTCGGCCGGGGCGAAGTTCGAGGACCCGGCGTGCGTCTTCGCGATCGATCCCCGGCGCGACAAGCCTGGCGTCGCCTATACGAAGCGCGCCGACTTTGGCTTCGAGAACGGCGAGCTCGTGCTTCTCACCCATCGACTCGTGGAGCGTCTCGAAGGGCAGCTCAAGAAGTTGCATGACGGCGTCGCCCCGACGAGCCTAGGCCTGCCGGACGAAGCGCGTACACCCGGCTACCGCGAGCTCCTGCAGCGACTCATCATGCACTGGCGCGGAGATCGCAAGCAACGCCAGACACGGATGCGTTTCCACCCGCGCGTGGAGCTGTGGGTCGGGCTGCGCGAGATCTGGCGCGTCCTGCGCGCCGACGCGCCCGCGGAAACGCCGCAGGCCGACATCACCACCCGCGAGCAGCCGATGAAGTCGAGCGAGTGGATCATCAGCAACGAGAGCGCGCGCGGGTTTGCGCTCAAGTTCATGTCGGGCGCACTGCCGCCGATCGACGTCGGCGAGATCGTGGCCGTGAAATCGCGCGAGCAAGGCACGCTGTACGTCTGCTTCGTGCGCTGGATCCAGTCGAACAACCCGGAGCACTTCGAGCTCGGCCTGCAGCAGATCGCTCCGCTCGTGGTGCCGGCAGTCTACAAGACGAACGAGCAGGCGCCAGTCGCCGCCGAACCGGTGCTGTTCTTCCCCGAGATGCCGGCGCAGAAGCGCGCGCCGGCGATCGTCACGCCGCCCAACCGGCTGCAGTCGAACGAGCAGTTCAGCCTCAGGCACCGCCGCGGCCGGCTCGCATTGCGCGTGGGCCGCGTCATCGAAAAGACCCAGAGCGTCGATCTGATCGAGGTCCTCGCGTCCCAGGCGGCGTGACGCCGTTCACGCCGCCGGGCTGACGCGTCTGTCGTGCGGGCGTCACACCGCGCGCCGGCGCCCTCCCCCTCCCGGCCTCGCGCCGACCGCATCGCAGCGCCGCACCTCGGCGCCGCCAGTGGAGTGTGCGGAAACGCACGGCGACACGCGGCGCTTCCGCTAGACTCGCGCCCGGTTGCTCCGCGTCGCTCATTCCAACGTCATGAGCGGACCGATTTCACGCTGCGCCGCGTGGAGGGCGCGACCGATGGCATGGGCCTTGCGACCGCCCTGGGCGAGGTCCCGAGTACTACGGCCAATCTACAACACTGACTAGGAGCCGGAGATGCCACTGCATCTGAGCCTGCCGCAGGCGCCTGAGGGCGAGCCGCCGCGGTCCGAGTTGTCCCCCGAGCAAGTGCCCGGGTGGCTCGCCTCGCTGCCCAAGGACGACCCGCTCGGCGCCGGGCGCATGCTGCTCGAGCAGCTCGTTCCGTTCAACCGCAGCCGCGTCCGGATCACACTGCGCCAGGACGTGACCGAGGGCGTGCTTGGATACGTCGAGCTCCTCGTGCCGCGGCTCGATGCCGCGCTCGCCTCCGGCACGCTGCCGCTGTCGATGTCGAGCCGCAATGCCGCCGCCCTTGCCGAGGACCTCCTCACCGAGCTCGCCTACTCCTACAAGCTGCTCCTGGTGGAGCAGTCGCGGCGCCTGTTCGGCTTCGCCTCGAGCGGCCGGGCGCTGCTCCCGATCGTGCGCGCGATGCAGATGCTCGCCGAGCGCCTGAAGCTCGGCTACCGGATGTACGCGACCAATCCGAAGTCCGTGTGGCTCGAGTTGCACGAGCTCTACCAGTTCGCGTTGCGCCGCGGGCTCGCCGGCCGTGCCCTGGAGGACGGCGGCGAGACGCCGCTCTCGGTCTACCGCAGCGCGCTGCTGGTGGCCTTCTCCGAGCCGCTCAAGCTGATGCAGGGCGACCTCGACCGCGTGCTCGGCTGGCTGGAGCGCTTCGGGCATCTCGCGTCCATCGGCGCGGCCGGCCAGCAGAAGAGCGGCCAGGGCCTGTTCCTGATCAAGTCCCAGCGCGACGTGCCCGGTTATGCGCTGTCGAAGCGCCACCACCCGCTGCCGCAGGGACACGACCAGCTGCTCAACACGCTGCCCCTTGCCGAGACCCTCCTCGATCAGATGGCCCGCTTGGCCGCCGGCGAGGCGCCCGAGAGCTTCGGACTCGCCGCCGATTCAGCCGACCCCGCGTTCCGCGACCTCATGGGACGCCTCGTGAAGCACTGGGGCGCGGTGCCGAATCGCCGGTTCACCCGTCTCAGGACGCACGCTCGCGTCGAGATTTGCGTCGGCATCCGCGGCATCTGGGAGTTCCTCAACTCGCGTGGCGCCACCCGCACGGCAATGGGCGAGTGGATGGTCACCAACGAGAGCCCGCGCGGCTTTGCGCTGATGCACGTGAAGGGCCCGATCGAGCAGCTCCGGGTCGGCGAGGTGATCGGGCTGCGCACCCGCGACAGCCAGACCTGTCACATCTGCGTGGTGCGCTGGGTGCTCTCCGACAACCCCGAGCATCTCGAGCTCGGGCTCGAGGAACTCGCTCCGACCGCGCGCGCGGTGTCGATTCGCAAGACGCGCGGCCCGGCCCAGGACACCGAGCACGTGCTGTTGCTGCCCGAAGTGCCGTCGCTCAACCAGGCGCCGGCCATCCTCGCGCCGCTCTTCCCGCTGGATTCGACCTGCGAGCTGAGCCTGGGCGACCTGCAGTCGAAGCTGCGCGTACGCGCGACGCGGCTGCTGGAGCGGACGGTCAGCGTTCAGCTCGTTCAGTTCAGCGCGGTCGGCTAGAGACCGTCTCGTCCGCGAGCGTCGTTAGCGGCACGTCGAGCGCCTCTGCGGCGCCCGCCGCCGCTCGCTCCAGGATCGCGATCGATCGCGGCGTCGGGCGCATCGCTCGACCCGCGCTGTGGGTTCAACGCCAGTCCCAGGTAAACGTCGGCGAGCCGCACGACATCGGGATCGCACGCCAGCGCCCAGCGCCGACCCACGCCGCGCACTGCCCACCCTCCGGCCGCCAGCCGATCGAGGACCGGCTCGCCGACCTCTGTCGAAACGCCGGCTTGCCCTAGGACGTGCCGGGTGTCGAGCGAGCGCCCGTCGCGCCGCGCGCGCACCAGCACGCGCAAGATGGCGAGCGCTGCCCGGAGCCGGGTATTGAGGTCGTTGCCGACCCGTACCCCTGCGACGCCGTAGTCGGGAACCATCGCGGCGATCACGGCGCCGAGCAGGGTCACGACCCACGAGAGGTACACCCAGACGAGGAAGATCGGCACCGCGGCGAAGGCCCCGTAGATCAGCTTGTAGTTGGGGAAGTTGGCGACGTACAGGGCGAACGCGCGCTTCATCACCTCGAAGAGCACCGCGGCGGCAACACCGCCGATCGCCGCATCGGCCACGCGGACGCGTCGGTTGGGGACGATCAGGTAAATCAGCGTGAACGCGATCGCGGTCAGGACCACCGGCGCGACGGCGAGGACCACGGCTCCCGCCCCGGGCACGTGCCTCGCGATCCCGAGCGACACGGTCACGAGATACGAGGTGATCGTCAGGCTGATGCCGATCAGCAGCGGTCCCAGGGTCAGGACGGCCCCGTACGTCAGGATGCGCAGGGAAAGGGGCCGCGGCCGGCTCACCCGCCAGATCTTGTTGAAGGCGCGGTCGATGGTCTGCATGAGCAGGATGGCGGTCACTGCAAGCACCGCCAGGCCGGCCGCGGTCAGCCCGGCCGCGCTCTGCGTGAATTTCTCGATCGAGCCGGTCACGGTCTTCGCGACGGCTGGCGGGAGCATGTTCTTCGATATGAAGTCATCCACGCCCTGGGTGACGTCCTCGAAGACCGGAAACGCGGTGATCAGGGTCAGCGCGATGGTAAGCAGCGGAACAAGGGCGAGCAGCGCGGTGTAGGTCAGGCTGCCCGCGAGCGTGAGGCAACCGTCGTCGAAAAATCGCCTCAAGACACCCGCGACGAAGTGCCCGAGACGATGAAGTCGTGATCGCACGCGGTATCGAGCCAGCGGAATGAAACCAGCGGCGCAGAGCCGGTTCGTATAATAGCAGCCGCATCCCGCGCCAAGCGCTCATGTCCGACATCCTGGTCCTCTATTACAGCCGTCACGGCGCGGTGAAGGAAATGGCGCGTTGGGTGGCGCACGGCGTGGAGCGCGTCACCGGCATGTCGGCGCGCCTGCGCACCGTGCCGAAGATCTCCACCGTGGCCGAAGCGGTCGAGCCCGCCGTGCCCGACGCGGGCGCGCCGTATTGCGATCTCGCCGACCTGGAGGAGTGCGCCGGCCTGGCGCTCGGAAGTCCGACGCGCTTCGGCAACATGGCCGCGCCGTTGAAATACTTCTGGGATGGAACCGCGGCGCTCTGGCTCCGCGGCACGCTCGCGGGCAAGCCAGCAGCGGTGTTCACGTCCACGTCCAGCTTGCATGGCGGCCAGGAGACGACCCTCGTGTCGATGATGATGCCGCTGCTTCACCACGGCATGCTGATCGTAGGGCTGCCCTATACCGACCCGGGATTGATGCGCACTACGAGCGGCGGTACGCCCTATGGCGCCTCGCATGTCGCCGGTGCGGCGTCGGACCGCCCGGTCGACGACGCCGAGAAGGCGCTCTGCATCGCCCTCGGTCAGCGCGTGGCCGACACCGCGCGACGGCTGGCAGGATGAGCGAGGGAACGGAAGCGCGACGCTATCTGCGACGGCACCATGCCGGGGTGCTTGCCACGCTATCGAAGCGGCTTGGCGGTTATCCGTTCGGCTCGGTCGTCCCGTTCATTCTCGACCACGATGCACAGCCAGTGGTCCTGGTAAGCCGTCTTGCCGAGCACACTAAGAACATGGCGGCCGATCCGCGCGCCAGCCTGCTCGTGCACGACGTTGCGGAGGACGTGCAGACGGCAGCCCGCCTGACCCTGGTCGGCGATGCCGCGCCCGTCCCGGAGCCGGCGACGGTTGCAGCCCGGTATCTGCGCCGCTTCCCCGACGCGCAGGGACTGCTCGATCTCGGCGACTTCACGTTCTGGCGCCTGCATACGAAGTTCGTCCGGCACATCGCCGGCTTTGGCGCCATCCGCTCGATTACGCCGGAGAGCTTTGCGCCGCCGGAGAACCGCCTCGCCGAAGCCGAGGACGAGATCGTCGCGCACATGAACGCGGATCACGGCGATGCGTTGCGCGGCTATTGCCGCCACGTCGCGGGCGCCGAGCCGTCGAGCGCGGTGCTGATCGGCATCGACTGCGACGGTCTCGACGTGCGTGCGGACGGCGCGCTCGTGCGGATCGAGTTCGACACGCCGGTGACGAACGCCGGCAAGGCGCGCGAAGCGCTCGCCGCGCTCGCGCGACGCGCGCGCGGCGAATGAGCCGGTCGGCATTGCAGGCGGGCGCGGTCGGCAGCCTGCTCGCGCTGATCGCCCTTTGCCTCGCCTGGGAGTTGTGGCTGGCGCCTGCGCGTCCCGGCGGATCGTGGCTGGTCCTCAAAGCGCTCCCGCTGCTTGCGCCGCTCTTCGGGCTCCTGCATGGCCGGCGCAGGACCTTCCAGTGGACCTCGTTCCTCGCCCTGGCCTATTTCGCCGAAGGGGCCGTGCGGGCCTGGGCGGAGGCGGGGCCGGTGCGCGGGCTGGCGGCGCTGGAGATCGTGCTCGCGCTGGCGCTGTTCGGATGCGCCGTCTTCGGCGCCCGCGCGCTGCGCGAGCGCTGAGCCCTAGAGAATGCCGTGCCGCGCGAAGACCTCGGCGAGCCTTTCGCCGCGCTCGAGGGCCGCGCGCGTCTGGTCCTCGCCCGATACTTTCTCGAGGGCTGCGCGCAGGATCTCGCTTTCGATCTCGCGCGGGATCACGATCACGCCGTCGGCGTCGCCGAATACCAGGTCGCCCGATCGCACCGCCACGCCGCCGCATTCCACAGGGACGTCGATCGCCACCACCTTCCCGCGACCCTTCGTGTCGAGGGGCCCAATGCCCCCCGCGAAGACGGGGAACCGCATCGCGCGGATTGCGCGGATGTCGCGCACGAGCCCGTCGGTCACGCATCCCGCCGCGCGGCGCGCCCGGCTCGCCGTCGACAGGAGCTCACCCCAGGGCGCGATGCGCCCCGACGCGCCGGCCGCCAGCACCACGACTTCGTCCGGCGACAGGTCGTCCACCAGCCTGATCTCGAGCTCGTAGGGATTCTCGCCCGGCTCGACGTGGTACACGTCCGCATACAACCCGGTGCGCGCACGCCCCACCATCACCAGCGCGTCATCGAGCGGGCGAACGCCGGGGCGCAGCGCCTGCGACCGCCTTCCGGCGGCGTCCAGTACGTCCGACAGCACCGCGGTGAACAGCTTGTCCCGCGCAAGCGCGATCAGGTCCTCGGCCATGCGCGGCTACTCAGGGCGTCATCGCGCCGTGCTGCGGGTTCAGCCGGGCGTCGCTGGCGAGCTTGTTCAGCGCGTTCACGTAGGCCTTGGCCGAGGCCACGATGATGTCCGTGTCCGCGCCAACGCCGTTCACGATCCGCCCGCCCTTCGAGAGGCGCACCGTCACCTCGCCCTGCGATTCGGTCCCTTGGGTCACCGCGTTCACCGAGTAGAGCAGCAGGTCGGAGCCGCTCTGCGCGATGCGCTCGATCGCCTTGAACGTGGCGTCGACCGGTCCGTCCCCGTGCGAGTCCGCCTTGCGCTCGGCGCCCCCCTCGTTCAGCACGATCGCGGCATGCGGGCGCTCCCCCATCCCGCTCGCTTGGTTGAGGTGCACGAGCTTCCAGTGCTCGCGGCTGGCGGTGCCCGCCTCGTCCGCGACCAGCATCTGCAGGTCCTCGTCGAAGATCTCGGCCTTCTTGTCGGCGAGGTCCTTGAACCTCTGGAACGCGACGTTGACCGCCTCCTCGCTGTCGAGCTCGATTCCGAGCTCCCGCAGCCGCTGCTTGAACGCGTTGCGCCCCGAGAGCTTGCCGAGGACGATCTTGTTCGCGCTCCAGCCCACGTCTTCGGCGGTCATGATCTCGTAGGTCTGGCGGGCCTTCAGGACCCCGTCCTGGTGGATCCCCGAGGCGTGCGCGAAAGCGTTGGCGCCGACCACCGCCTTGTTCGGCTGCACGACGAACCCCGTGATCTGCGACACGAGCCGCGAAGCCGGCACGATCTGCGTCGTGTCGATGCGCGTCTCAAGTCCGAAGAAATCCTTCCGCGTCTTCACCGCCATCACGATCTCCTCGAGCGAGGTGTTGCCGGCCCGCTCGCCGAGCCCGTTGATGGTGCACTCCACCTGGCGAGCTCCGCCGATCACCACGCCCGCCAGCGAGTTCGCGACCGCCATGCCGAGGTCGTTGTGGCAGTGGACCGACCAGCGCGCCTTGTCCGAGTTCGGAATGCGGCTGCGCAGCGTCTTGATGAACTCCCCGAACTGCTGCGGGACGGCGTAGCCGACGGTGTCTGCGATGTTGATCGTGGTCGCCCCCTCCTTGATCACGGCCTCGAGCACCTTGCAGAGGAAGTCGACCTCGGAGCGGCTGCCGTCCTCGGGCGAGAACTCGACGTCGGGGCAATGGTTGCGCGCGAAGCGCACCGCCAGCCGTGCCTGCTCGAGCACCTGCTCGGGCGTCATCCGGAGCTTCTTCTCCATGTGCAGCGCGCTGGTCGCGATGAAGGTGTGCACGCGCCACGATTTCGCGCCCTTCAGCGCTTCGACGCCGCGCGCGACGTCGCGGTCGTTCGCCCGGCACAGACCCGCCACCGTCGAGTCCTTGATGGCGTTGGCGATCCCCCGCACCGCCTCGAAGTCGCCGTTCGAAGCGGCCGGAAAGCCGGCCTCGATGATGTCCACGCGCAGGCGCTCGAGCTGCTTGGCGATGCGCAGCTTCTCCTCCTTCGTCATCGAGGCGCCGGGGCTCTGCTCCCCGTCGCGGAGGGTCGTGTCGAAGATGATCAGGCGGTCGGTGCTCATGGCGGTCTCCTGGTGCGTGCGCGCTTTAAGGCTACTCCGCGCCGCGGATCTCCGCGTCGCGTCGAAACAAACCGAATTGGGGGGTGGGTGTGCTAGCGCGCGAGGCGCAGCAGCAGCCCGAGCAGCAGGCTGCGGAGGAGAAGCGAGAGGATGAGAATCGCTTCGCGAGACATGCGCCCGACTATAGCGGCAACCGGCACAACGCGCAACGGGGGCGGCTTCAGGCCGTCGGCCGCGGCTTGCGGCGGTTCCAGAACCAGAGCGCGTAGCCCGAAACCGAGTAGGCCACGAACAGGCCGAACAGCACCATGGGCGGATTGGCGGAGACCAGGATCAGCGCGAGCACGATGATCAGAATCGCCCAGAACGGGACGCTGCGGCGGAAGTTGATGTCCTTGAAGCTGTAGTAGGGCGCGTTCGTGACCATCGTGATGCCGGCGAACAGGGTGACGGCACACGCCGCATAGCGCAGCCAGACGACCCGCTCGATCTGGAAATCGTCCACGATCCAGACGAACCCGGCGACCAGCGCGGCGGCCGCGGGGCTCGGCAACCCCTGGAAGAAGCGCTTGTCCACGATCTCGATGTTCGTGTTGAATCGTGCGAGACGCAGCGCGGCGCCGACGCAGTACACGAAAGCGGCGATCCAACCGAGCCGTCCGAGAGGCTGCAACGCCCAGACATACATGATCAGGGCCGGCGCGGCGCCGAACGAGACCATGTCGGCGAGGCTGTCGTACTCGGCGCCGAACTCGCTCTGCGTCCGCGTCAGCCGCGCCACGCGGCCGTCGAGCCCGTCCAGCACCATCGCCACGAACACGGCGATCGCCGCCTGCTCGAAGTGCCCGTTCATCGCCTGGACGATCGCGTAGAAGCCGGCGAAGAGGGCCGCGGTCGTGAACAGGTTCGGCAGCAGATAGATGCCGCGGCGCCGGAGCGCGCCCCGCAGCATGCCCTTGCGCTCGCGGTGCAGTTCGGCCATCAGAGCTCCGCCACGACGGTGCTGCCGGCACTCACCTTCTGGCCGAGCTCGACCCGCACGCGCGCCTCGAGCGGCAGGTAGAGGTCGACGCGCGACCCGAAACGGATGAACCCGAAGCGATCGCCGCGGTTCAGGTGATCCCCGGCCTTGACGTAGCACAGGATGCGCCGCGCGATCAGCCCGGCGATCTGCACGCAGGTCACGTCCTGCCCGGCGTCGGCGCGCAGCCAGAGGGCATTGCGCTCGTTCTCGACGGAAGCCTTGTCGAGCGCCGCGTTGACGAAGCTGCCGGTCGCATACCAGGCTTGCCGCACCTCGCCGTCCACGGGTGAACGGTTGGAGTGCACGTTGAACACGTTCATGAACACGCTGACCTTCGTCGATTGGCGCTTCAGGTACGGGTCCTCGGCCTTTTCCACCGCCACGATACGGCCGTCGGCCGGCGCGACGACGGTCCGCCGGTCGCCCGGCACGGCGCGCGCGGGATCCCGGAAGAATTGCAGCACGAACAGCACCCACAGCCAGACCGGCGCCGACCACCACCACCCGGCGAGCCAGCCGATCGCGAGCGCGAGCACGACGCTCGCGGCGAGAAACGGCCAGCCCTCGCGGGCGACGAGCGGATGCGGATACGAGGGCACGGCAGCCACTGAGGTCATGGAGCGCACAGGGCAGGCAGAGAGTCGCGACTCACTGCGTGAGGGCCGCGTCCGCCCGCAGTTCGCCGTCCCCTAGTTCTTGCTCGTGTCGACCAGCCGGTTCTTGCGGATCCACGGCATCATCTCGCGCAGCTTTCCGCCGACCTTCTCGATCTCGTGCTCCGCGGTCATGCGGCGTCGCGAAAGAAGGGTCGGCGCCCCGGCGCGGTTCTCGAGGATGAAGCTCTTGGCGTACTCGCCGGACTGGATGTCGAGCAGCGCCGCGCGCATCGCCTTCTTGGTCTCCTCGGTGATGATCTTGGGACCGGTCACGTACTCCCCGTACTCGGCGTTGTTCGAGATCGAGTAGTTCATCGTGCCGATGCCGCCTTCGTACATGAGGTCGACGATCAGCTTCAGCTCGTGCAGACACTCGAAGTAAGCCATCTCGGGCGCGTAGCCGGCGTCGACCAGCGTCTCGAAGCCCGCCTTCACCAGTTCGACGCAGCCGCCGCAGAGCACGGTCTGCTCGCCGAAGAGATCGGTCTCGGTCTCTTCCTTGAAGTTGGTCTCGATGATGCCCGCGCGTCCGCCGCCGATCGCCGCGGCGTAGGAGAGCGCGATGTCGCGCGCCTTCTTCGACGGGTTCTGGTGGAGGGCGATCAGCATCGGCGTGCCGCCGCCCTGCGCGTAGGTCGAGCGCACCGTATGGCCGGGCGCCTTCGGCGCGACCATGAAGACATCGAGGTCGGCGCGCGGCTGGATCTGGCCGTAGTGGATGTTGAAGCCGTGCGCGAACGCGAGCGCCGCGCCCTTCTTGATGTTCGGCTCGATGTAGTCGCGGTAGATCTGCGCGTGATGCTCGTCGGGCAGGAGGATCATGACGATATCGGCGCCCTTCACCGCGTCCGGGATGTCCTTCACCTGCAGCTTGGCGTTCTTCGCCTTGTTCCACGACGCGCCGCCCTTGCGCAGGGCGACCGTCACCTTCACGCCCGAGTCCTGCAGGTTGAGCGCGTGGGCGTGGCCCTGCGAGCCGTAGCCCACGATCGTGACCTTCTTGCCCTTGATGAGCGAAAGGTCGGCGTCCTTGTCGTAATAGACCTTCATTGCATTACCCCCAGGTTGTCGCGGGAGAAACGGACCGGACGCAGGCACGACCGCAAGCGCCGTCGCGGCCTTTCCCTTCCCCTTCCCCCGTCGCTTAGAAGCTTGGAAGCTCAGACCCTCAGCACCCGCTCGCCCCGCGCGATGCCAGAGGCTCCGGTGCGCACCGTCTCGAGGATCGCCGCCTTGTCGAGTGCCTCGATGAAAGCGTCGAGCTTCGCGCCGGTGCCGGTGAGCTCGATCGTGTACGTGGTCTCGGTGACGTCGAGGATGCGGCCGCGAAAGATGTCGGCCATCCGCTTCATCTCCTCGCGGTCCTTGCCGGTGGCGCGCACCTTGATCAGCATCAGCTCGCGCTCGATGTGCGGCGCTTCCGAGAGGTCGACGAGCTTGACGACCTCGATCAGCTTGTTGAGCTGCTTGGTGATCTGCTCGATCACGTCGTCGGAGCCGGTGGTGACGATCGTCATCCGCGACAGCGACCCGTCCTCGGTCGGCGCGACGGTGAGGGACTCGATGTTGTAGCCCCGCGCCGAAAAAAGTCCGGCGACGCGCGACAGCGCGCCGGGCTCGTTCTCGAGCAGGATCGAGACGATGTGACGCATGGCCTTCGTTTCGGTGGCAGGCAGCGTGTAGGGGCTGGCGGCTGGCGCATTCATGCTCGTCGTGTCCTCTCGCGCGCCCGGATCACAGGTCCTCGGCGAGGATCATCTCGGAGATCCCCTTTCCACCCGGCACCATCGGGTACACGTTCTCGGCCTGGTCGGTCAGGAAATCGAGGAACACGAGATCCTGCTTGCGGCTGAAGGCCTCGCGCAGCGCCGGTTCGACGTCGGCCGGCTTCTCGACGCGCACGCCGACGTGGCCGAAACTCTCCGCGAGCTTCACGAAGTCGGGCAGCGCGTCCATGTAGGACTCGGAGTACCGGTTGCCGTGGAAGAACTGCTGCCACTGCCGGACCATGCCCATGTAGCGGTTGTTGAGGTTCACGATCTTGATCGGCAGGCGGTACTGCTTGCAGGTCGAGAGCTCCTGCATGCACATCATGAAGCTCGCTTCGCCCGTGACGCACGCCACGGTGGCGCCCGGGTTCGCGAACTGCGCGCCCATCGCGGCGGGCAGGCCGAAGCCCATCGTGCCCAGGCCGCCGGAGTTGATCCAGCGGCGCGGCTTGTCGAACTTGTAGAACTGCGCCGCCCACATCTGGTGCTGGCCGACGTCGGAGGTGACGAACGCATCGCCTCCGGTCACCTCGTAGAGCTTCTCGATGACGAGTTGCGGCTTGATGATCGCCGCAGTCCGGTCGTAGCGCAGGCAGTCCTTCGCCCGCCAGAGGTCGATCTGGGCCCACCAGGCCTTGAGCGCCTTCTGGTCGAGCTTGCCCGCCTGGCCGTCCAGCAGCTTCAGGAGCTCATCGAGCACCTCGCGCACGTTGCCGACGATCGGCACGTCGACCTTGACGCGCTTCGAGATCGACGAGGGGTCGATGTCCACGTGGATGATCTTCCGCGGCACCGACCCGAAGTGAGTGGGGTTCCCGATCACCCGATCGTCGAACCGCGCGCCGATGGCGAGGAGCACGTCGCAGTGCTGCATCGCCATGTTCGCCTGATAGGTGCCGTGCATGCCGAGCATGCCCAGGAACTGCGGGTCGGTCGCCGGGTATCCGCCCAGCCCCATCAGGGTGTTGGTGCACGGAACGCCGAGCAGCTTCACCAGCTTCTTCAACTGCGCGGACGCGTCGGAGAGAATTACGCCGCCGCCGGTATAGACCATCGGCCGCTTCGCATCGAGCAGCAGCTGCGCGGCCTTCTTGATCTGGCCGGGGTGGCCCTTTACGGTCGGGTTGTAGGAGCGCATCGAAACGGATTCGGGATACTCGAACCGGCAACGCGCGGCCGTCACGTCCTTCGGGATATCGACCACCACGGGCCCGGGACGACCGGTGCGCGCGATGTGGAACGCCTTCTTGATGGTCAGCGCGATGTCGCGAACATCTTTTACGAGGAAGTTGTGCTTGACGCACGGCCGCGTGACCCCGACCGCGTCCACTTCCTGGAAGGCGTCCTGCCCGATCGCATGGGTCGGCACCTGACCGGTGATGACCACCATCGGGATCGAGTCCATGTACGCCGTCGCGATGCCGGTGACGGCGTTCGTCACCCCGGGACCCGAGGTCACGAGGCAGACCCCCACCTTGTCGCTCGCCCGGGAATAGGCGTCCGCGGCGTGCGCCGCGCCCTGCTCGTGCCGGACCAGGACGTGCTTGACCTTGTCCTGCTTGAAGAGCTCGTCGTAGATGAACAGCACCGCGCCGCCGGGGTACCCGAAGACGTATTCGACACCCTCGGCTTCGAGGCAGCGGATCACGATCTCGGCGCCGGAGAGCTCGGGAGCGACGAGCTTGGTCCCGTTGGTCACGTTGGTCCCAGAGTCCATGCGGGGAATCCTATTGCGTTGAATCTTTGACGAAAACGGTCAAGGGTAAAGGCTCGGATGCGTTGGGTCAAGCCGGCCGGCGCAGGAAAACTGCGGCGGCACACCCCGTTTGCTACCATCGCCTGCAAACCCGGTCGGGCAGCAGCGCGGCGCCGCAGAGCGCCCTGTGCACCGGCCGGTGATCGAGCCGCGGCCGGCGGGGCGTCGGACCACGCGCGCAGGCGATACCAAGGATCCGCCCCTGGCCACCCGCACCGAACTCTCCGATTTTCTCGCCGGCGTCGAACGGCGCGCCTATAAGCAGGCGCTGTTCGCCGTGCGCGACGACGAGGCGGCCCTCGACATCGTGCAGGACGCAATGATGCGACTCGCCGAGAAGTACGGCGGGAAGCCGGCCGAGGAATTGCCGTTGCTCTTTCAGCGCATCCTGCAGAACGCGATCCGCGACTACTACCGCCGCCGCAAGGTCCGGTCCCTGTGGACCACCCTGCTCTCCTCGCTCGGCGGCAAGCGCGAGGACGACGACTCGGACCCGCTGGAAACGCTCGAGGCCGAGGCCGGCCCGACTCAGGAAAAGTCGCCCGACGAGCAGCTGGAACAGGCCCAACTCATTGAAATAATTGAGAAAGAGACTCAGGAGGCTGCCTGCGCGTCAACGCGAAGCCTTCCTCCTTCGTTACTGGGAGGAATTCGACGTTGCAGAAACCGCTGCCGCGATGGGATGCTCGGAGGGCAGCGTAAAGACGCATTGCTCACGCGCCACGCACGCCTTGGCCACTGCGCTCAGGGCGAAGGGCATTGAGCTATGAACGAACAGCACCTCGCTCTTACGATCACGAAAACGCTCGACTGCGGGCCTGCAGCTCACGCCGGAGACGGCGGCGCGCCTGAAGGTCGCGCGCGAGCGCGCGCTCGAGCGCCACGGGTTGGCGCGGAGTGGCGCTGCCTGGGTGATCGCCGGCCGCGACGCAACGGCGCGGCTCGGGCGGATCGGAGGGTCCTGGGCACAGGTCGGACTTTCCGTCGCGTGCCTGCTCGTCGCCCTCGTCGGCGTCCACTTCTGGCAGGAAACCCATCAGGCCGCACTCGCCGCAGCCCAGCTCACCCAGGAGCTGGTCGAGGTCGACACGCAGGTGCTGACTGGCGACCTTCCGATCAAGGCCTATCTCGACGAGGACTTCCAGACATGGTTAAAGCAGTCCTCGGAATAGCCGTCTGGCTCGTCCTCGCTCTCCCGTACCCCGCCGCCTACGCCGACAAAAACAACCCTGCCTGGACCGAGCTTAGGCCCGAGCAGCAGCGCATCCTCGCGCCGATCCAGGGCGAGTGGGAGACCCTGGACGCTCCTCGCAAGCGCAAGTGGCTCGGCGTTGCCGAGCGCTATCCGAAAATGACCGCGGACGAGCAGGCCCGGCTTCAGCAGCGCATCAAGGAATGGATCAGTCTCACCCCGGAGCAGCGCTGGGCGGCACGCGGCAAGTACCGTGAGTTCGAGCAACTGCCGCCCGAAGATCGCCAGGCCGTGCGGGAGAAGTGGGACAAGTTCCAGCAGGAACAGGCGGCGAAGGAGGCGGCGGCCAAGGCGGCCGATACCGATAGCGCAGCGAAGTCCGTCGACGCTGCCGCGGCGGACGGCGGTGCCGCGACCGCGGCACCCCGGCAGTAGCCCCCGCCCGCGCGGCGCGTGACGCAGCGTCCCGTTGCCCACTACCCCTCGCTTTTCCGCCGCATCGCGAGCCTGGTTTACGAAGGCCTGATCGTCGCTGCGATCTTGGTCGCCGGCGGGCTCGCTTTTTCCGCCGCCGTGGCCGGGCTCACTGCCCTCCTGACCGACCCGGGCGCGCGGGCACCGGCAGATCTCGAGCGCGTGTCGCTTCAGGCCTTCCTCGCCGCGCTGCTCGGCGCGTACTTCATCCGATCCTGGATGCGTGGCGGGCAGACGCTCGCGATGAAGGCGTGGAAGCTTCGGCTGGTGGACCCCGACGGGAACGGCGTCGGCGCGCGTCTAGCGCTGGCGCGATTCGTCCTCAGCGGACTCGTGCTCGGCACGGGAGCCGCCGCCACGATGTGGCTCTGGCACCATCCCGCGTCGGTACCCGGCTGGCTCGCAGCGCTGCCCGCGGGCGTGGACCTCGGCTGGATCCTGTGCGACCGGGAGCGGCAGTTCCTGCATGATCGCCTGACGCGCACGCGGGTCGTCCGCATGGACGGCGCGGGCTGACGCGCTCGCCTGCGTCAGGCGGCTCAGCGCCGTTCGACCCACCACATCATCGCCACCGCCAGCGCGAGGAACAGGAGCGCTGGGCACCACCGCCGGCGCGATGGGCGGCCAGCGCTCGAGCACGCCGAGGTGCGAGAAGAGGCTGTTCAGGAAATGGAACAGCACGCCGAGCATCAACCCCGCGAAGAGCTTCACGCCGACGCCGCCGTGGCGCACCTGGAGATACGCGAACGGCAGGGCAAGCGCCATCATGACCAGCGCCGCGAACGGATACACGATCTTTTTCCAGAACGCGATCTCGTAGCGCTCGGTGCTCTGCTTGTTGGCCGCGAGGTACCGGGTGTACTGGTACAGGCCCCACGCCGAGAGCTTCTCGGGAACGACGAGCAGCACTGACAGCATGGTTGGCGTGAGCTCCGATTCCCAGGCGATCGAGTCGCGCTTCCGGACGCTCGTACGATCGCTCTCGAACTCGGTCTCGGTGACGTCCGAGAGCCGCCAGCGGTTCTTGCCCTCGTAGTGCCCCACCGCAGCGTGGCTGATCGAGCGCAGGCGGAACTCGCGGTCGAACTCGAAGATGCGCACGCTCTTGAGGGTCGAGTCCGGGAGGACCTGCCCCACGTTCACGAACCGGGTGTCGGTCTTCACCCAGATCCCGGTCCGCAAATCGGATCCCACCGCGCTGCCGAGCCGCTCGAGCCGCAGGCGCTGCGCCGCCTGCTCCGCGATCGGCGCCAGCACCTCGCCGAAGACGACCGCGATGACGACGAGCACCACGCCGATCCGCCCGAGGGTCCACACGGCCTGCCCGGGCGAGAATCCGGCGACGCGCATGACGGTGAACTCGGAGTTCGCCGCCAGCGTGGCGAGCGCCGCGAGCGTGCCGATCAGGACGACGATCGGAAACAATTCGTACGCGTGCCCCGGCAGCAGCAAGGCGATGAACAGGAACGCGTGCTGCAGGCGATAGCCGCCCTTGCCGATGTCGTCGAGCTCGTTGACGAGGTCGAAGAAGGCGAACAGCGCGAGAAACGCGACGAACACGAACGCCGTCGCCTTGTAGATCTCGCGCCCGAGATAGCGGTCGATGGTCCTCACCGGTCGCGCGCCCTCACCGCCGCAGCCACAGCTTGAACCCGAGCGTGTTGCGCCACAAGAACAGGAATGCAGTCAGGCCGAGCATCACCGCGTGGAGCGCCCACCAACCGACCTCGAACCGCACCTTGCCCTGCGCCACCCAGGCCTGCACGATGCTCAGGAGATTGCTGTAGACCATGTACGCGAGCACCGCGAAGATCAGGTTCACCGAACGGCTTGCGCGCGGGTTGACGAACGCCAGGGGGATCGCGAGCAGCGCGAGGTTTAGCGCCACGAGCGGCAGCCCGATGCGCCAGACGAGCTCGCCGCGCCACTCCCGGTTCTGCGACTGCAGCAGCTCTAACGTGGGAACCGCCTTGGTCCAGCGTCCGCGCGCCTCGTACTCCTTCGCCTTGATCCGCAGCGCATAGCGGTCGAACTCCGTCACCCGGTACTCTGCCGTGCCGGGTATGCCCTCGTAGCTGCGCCCGTTCGACAGAACCGCGTAGCGGTCGCCGTCTTCGCTCGACTCGATGAATCCCTCCCGGCTCACCGTGACGCCGGCCTTGCCGCGCTTGGTGCTCGCGATGAAGATGTTGCGCACCCGGCCTTCCTCGCCGTCGACCCCCTCGACGAAGAACACGCGCTCCGAGTTCGCGGACTCCCGGAACACCCCGGGGGCGATGCGCGACACCTCTTCCCGGCTGTCGAGCTTGCGCCGGTACTCCTGCGCGCGGTCGTTCGACCAGGGCGAGAGGAACAGCCCGAGGAGCGCGCTCAGCAGGATGATCGGCGCGGCGAAAGTGAGCACCGGCCGCACCCATGCGAAGAGGGACACGCCGGAGGCCGACCAGACCACCATTTCGGAGTCCTTGTAGCTGCGCGACACCGTCATGAGGACCGAGACGAACAGCGTGAGCGCGAGCAGGATCGGCAGGTAGTTCATCGCGGTGAAGCCGATCAGCGCGATGATCGCGTCGGAGGGAATCTTGCCGCCGGCGGCGCGCGACAGCAGGCGCACGAGCTGGCTCGTCACCACGATGGCGAGCAGCACCGAGAACACGGCCGCCGCGTAGCTGCCGAACTCGCGCAGGAGCGAGCGCTGGAAGATCACGACGGGCGCGGGGGCGGCGTGTGCACTTCGCTGCCGCGAGGGAGCGGTTTTTGACGCGCGCGTTTCAAAGCGGGGATAATCCGGGCCGCTCCCACTCGTAACAGAGGCCCGCGACACGGGCGTCGCGGCGAAGCGCAGGAGGACCGATTGGAATTTAGCACGAAAACCATCGCGCCAGAGCGCGCGCCGGGCGCCTGCGTGGTCGCGGGCGTTTTCGAATCGCGCAAGCTTTCGGCTGCCGCTCAGGCGCTGGATCGCGCCTCCGGCGGCGCGGTGCGCGCCGTGGTGAAACGCGGCGACATGGACGGCCGCGCCGGCACGGTGCGGCTCCTCTATAGAACGCGACGCATCGCTGCCGAGCGCGTGCTGCTGGTCGGGCTCGGCAAGGAGGCGGAGCTCGGCGCGAAAGGGTACCGCGAGGCCGTGCGCGCGGCGGTGAGCGCGCTCGCCGACACGGGGGCGGCGGACGCGCACCTGTTCCTGGCCGATCTGCCGGTGCGGGACCGGGACCTCGGGTGGCGAGTGCTCCACGCGACGACCGTCGCCGCGGAGACCCTGTATCGCTTCGACGCGATGAAGAGCAAGAAGAGTCCGCCCGGCACGCTCCGGCGCCTGGTGATCGCGACGGCGTCGAAGACGGCTGCCGATGACGCGGCGCGCGGCCTCGCCGAAGGGCGAGCGATCGGCGCAGGCGTCGCGATGGCCAAGGATCTCGGCAATCTCCCGGGCAACGTGTGCACGCCGACGCACCTTGCCGAAGCCGCGACGAAGCTCGCAAAGGAGTGGAAGCTCGGCGTCGAGGTCCTCGAGCGGCGCGACATGGAGCGGCTGAGCATGAACACGCTGCTCTCCGTTGCGCAGGGCTCGCGCCAGCCGCCGAAGTTCATCGTGCTCCGCTACAACGGCGCGGCGAAGAGCGCAAAGCCCCTCGTGCTGGTCGGCAAGGGCATCACCTTCGACACCGGGGGCATCTCGATCAAGCCCGCGCCCGAGATGGACGAGATGAAGTTCGACATGTGCGGCGCGGCGAGCGTGCTCGGCACCTTCCGCGCCCTGGCCGAGCTCGCGCCGGAGATCAACGTCGTCGGGCTCGTGCCGACGACGGAGAACATGCCCGGCGGCGCGGCCACGAAGCCCGGCGACATCGTGACCAGCATGTCCGGCCAGACGGTCGAGATCCTCAACACCGACGCCGAGGGTCGGCTGATCCTCTGCGACGCGCTCACCTACGCGGAGCGCTACGATCCGGCCGCCGTGGTGGACATCGCGACGCTGACCGGCGCGTGCGTGATCGCGCTCGGCCACGTCGCGAGCGGGCTGTACGCGAACCGCGACGAGCTCGCCGACGAGCTGCTCGAGGCCGGCGGCGACGCCTGGGACCGCGCGTGGCACATGCCGCTGTGGGACGACTACCAGGAGCAGCTGAAGAGCCCCTTCGCCGACGTGGCGAACATCGGCGGCCGGCCGGCCGGCAGCGTGACGGCGGCGTGCTTCCTGTCCCGCTTCGCACGCAAGTACCCCTGGGCCCATCTCGACATCGCGGGCACCGCGTGGACCTCCGGCAAGAACAAGGGGGCGACCGGTCGGCCGGTGCCGCTGCTGACCCGGTTCGTCCTGAACCGCGCGGCAAAGGCGTGACGCGTATCGACTTTTACCTCGACGCCGACGACCGGCTGCAGGTCGCCTGCCGGGTCGCGGCGAAGGCCCTCGCGCAGGCGCACAGGGTGCTCATCTACGCGCCCGACGGCGAGGTCGCGCGGGCGATCGACCGGCTGCTCTGGACGACCCCCGCGACCGGCTTCGTGCCGCACGTGATGGCCGACCACCGTCTGGCGGCCGAGACGCCGGTCGTGATCGCGCGCGACGCTGAAGCGCTGCCGCACGACGACGTGCTGGTCAACCTGGACCGCGAACAGCCGGCCGCGTTCGCGCGCTTCCACCGTGTGGTCGAGATCGTGGGTCGCGACGACGACGACAAGCAGGCCGCGCGCGGCCGCTACCGTTTCTACCGCGATCGCGGTTACGAGATCCACACCCACCAGCTCGGCGGCGATGGCTGACTTGCCCGAACCGCCGGCGCCGGGCACCGAGGAGATCCTCGACAAGGCCAATGCGCTGCTCGCGCGGCACCGGGCCGCGCGGCCGTCGACCCGCGTCGAGCCGCCGGTGGACGTCCCGGTCCTGACCGAGATCCTCCAGGAGGCGACCGCGGCGGGCTACACGGAGGCGCAGCTCGAGCAGCTCGAGCGCGATCTCCGCCTCGAGCTGCTCACGCTGCTCGGGCCGGAGTTCGAGCGCCTGGTCGAGGCGAAGGTGCACGATCGCATCGGCGCGAAGATCGAGGAAGTGATGGGGCTCGCCCGAAAGGTGCTCGAGGCCGAGGTCCGCGGCGCGGTGCGCGACGCGCTCGGCGAGGTGATTGCCGCGGAAACCGAGCGCCTCAAGGCGGGGAAGTAGGCACCGCCCGCTATAATTCGCGGCGTTCCGCGCCGCATCGGCGCTATGCCCACCGCGCCGATCCCATGGAACTCGCCAAGACCTTCGACCCCGCCGCCATCGAGGCGCGCTGGTATCCGTTCTGGGACGCCAGGGGATACTTCCGCGCCGGAGCCGTGCCGGGCAAGGCCGCGTTCTGCATCCAGCTCCCGCCGCCGAACGTCACCGGCGTGCTGCACATGGGGCACGCCTTCAACCAGACGATCATGGATGCGCTCACCCGGTATCACCGGATGCGCGGCGACAACACGCTCTGGCTCCCGGGCACCGACCATGCCGGGATCGCGACGCAGATCGTGGTCGAGCGGCAGCTCGAGACGCAGGGGACCTCGCGCGAGGCGCTCGGCCGCGAGAAGTTCCAGGAAAAGGTCTGGGTCTGGAAGGAGCAGTCGGGCTCCACGATCACCGAGCAGATGCGCCGGCTGGGCGCCTCGTGCGACTGGAGCCGCGAGTACTTCACGATGGACGCGAAGCTCTCGCCGGTGGTCACCGAGACGTTCGTGCGGCTCTTCGAGCAGGGACTCATCTACCGCGGCAAGCGCCTGGTGAACTGGGACCCGAGCCTCGGCACCGCGGTGTCCGATCTCGAGGTCGAGAGCGCCGAAGAGGAAGGCCGGCTCTGGCACATTCGCTATCCGCGTGTTGACGGCAAAGGATATGTCGTCGTCGCCACGACGCGTCCGGAGACCATGCTCGGCGACGTCGCGGTGGCGGTCCATCCCGACGACGAGCGCTATCGGAGCCTGGTCGGAAAGGAAGTGACCCTGCCGCTCACCGGGCGCACGATTCCGGTGATCGCCGACGAGTACGTCGACCCCGCGTTCGGCACCGGGTGCGTGAAGATCACGCCGGCGCACGATTTCAACGACTGGAAGGTCGGGCAGCGTCACGGGCTCGCACCGATCCCCATCCTCACGCTGGATGCGAAGGTGAACGCCAACGCGCCCGCGCCCTATCGCGGCCTCGACCGCTACGACGCGCGCAAGCGCGTGGTCGCGGACCTCGAAGCCGCCGGTCTGCTCGAGTCGGTGAAGCCGCACAAGATGATGGTACCCCGCTGCGCGCGCACGAACGAGGTGGTCGAGCCGATGCTCACCGACCAGTGGTTCGTCGCGATGTCGAAGCCGGCGCCGGCCGGCACGCTGCATCCCGGCAAGTCGATCGCGCAGGTCGCGCTCGAGGTCGTGGAGCGCGGCGAGGTGAAGTTCTTCCCCGAGAACTGGGTCAACACCTACAACCAGTGGCTGGTGAACATCCAGGACTGGTGCATCTCGCGGCAGCTCTGGTGGGGTCACCAGATTCCCGCCTGGTACGACGATGCCGGGAACGTCTACGTCGCGCGCGACGAGGCCGCCGCGCAAGCCCAGGCCCGCGCCGCGGGCAGGACGGGAGCGCTGCGCCGCGATCCCGACGTCCTCGACACCTGGTTCTCCTCCGCGCTCGTCTGTCACTCCACGCTCGGCTGGCCCGAGCCGCGCGGCGAGGACAAGGTCGCGTACGACCTCTACCTTCCATCGTCGGTGCTGGTCACCGGCTACGAGATCATCTTCTTCTGGGTCGCGCGCATGATCATGATGACGACCCACTTCACCGGCCGCGTCCCGTTCAAGGACGTGTACATCCACGGCATCGTGCGCGATCACGACGGCGAGAAGATGTCGAAGTCGGAAGGCAACGTCATCGACCCGGTGGACCTGATCGACGGCGTTGGCCTCGAGCCGCTGCTCGAGAAGCGCACCACGGGCCTGCGCAAGCCGGAGAAGGCGCCGCAGGTGCGCGAGCGCACGAAGCGGGAGTTCCCGACCGGGATCCCCGCGTACGGCGCCGACGCCCTGCGCTTCACGATGGCCGCCTACGCGACGCTCGGCCGCAACGTCAACTTCGACTTCAAGCGCTGCGAGGGCTATCGCAACTTCTGCAACAAGCTCTGGAACGCCACCCGGTTCGTCCTCATGAACACCGAAGGCAAGGACTGCGGGCAGGACGAGTCGCTGCCCGTCGAGCTGTCCTTCGTCGACCGGTGGATCGTCAGCCAACTCCAGCGCACCGAGGCCGAGGCGGAACGCGGCTTCGCCGAGTACCGTCTCGACAACGTCGCCAATGCCGTCTACCGGTTCGTGTGGGACGAGTACTGCGACTGGTATGTCGAGCTCGCCAAGGTGCAGCTCGCCGACGGCAACGAGGCGCAGCAGCGCGGCACCCGGCGCACGCTGGTGCGCGTGCTCGAGGCGGTGGTGCGCCTCGCGCACCCGATCATCCCGTTCATCACCGAGGAGCTGTGGCAGACGGTCGCGCCGCTCGCCGGAAAAACGGGCGACAGCATCTGCGTCGCGCCCTACCCGAAGTCGGAGCCGGCGAAGATCGACGCGGCCGCCGAGCAGCAGGCCGCAACCCTGAAGGCGTTGGTGAACGCCTGCCGCAACCTGCGCGGCGAAATGGACATCGCCCCGGGCCAGCGCGTGCCGCTGATCGCGGAAGGCGATCCTGCCGCGCTCACGCCGCACTTTCCCTACCTCAAGTTCCTTGCGCGCCTTGCGGACGCCAGGGTAGTGGAAGCATTGCCCGACGCCGACGCCGCCGTCCAGGTCGTGGGCGACGCCCGCCTGATGCTCCACATCGAGATCGACGTCGCCGCCGAAATCGCTCGACTCGAGAAGGAGGCGGCGCGCCTGAAGGCCGAGATCGCGAAGGCCGACGGGAAGCTCGCCAACGCGAGTTTCGTCGACCGCGCGCCGGCCAACGTCGTCGCCCAGGAACGCGAGCGCCTCGCCGGCTTCCGCGCCACGCTCGAGAAGGTCGAGGCGCAACTCGCCCGCCTGAAGGCGAAGGCCTGACCGGACGGCGACGCGGCCGCGGCGCCCGTTCTCCTTCCTTCGTCCCGCCCCCTCCCACTTCGAGCCCGATGCACCCCGCGCTGCGCGCCTTCCGGTACCGCAGCTTCCGGATCTTCTACACCGGCCAGGGGCTGTCGCTACTCGGCACGTGGCTGCAGACGGTGGCCACGAGCTGGCTCGTCTACCGCCTCACCGGCTCCGCCTTCATGCTCGGGCTCGTCGCCGGCGCGCAGCAGTTGCCGATGCTGTTCGTCGCGCCGGTGGCCGGCGTCTGGGCCGACCGCCTCGACCGCCGCAAGCTTCTGATCGTGGTCCAGACGCTGTGCGCGGTCCAGGCGCTCGCGCTCGCGGCCCTGACCTTCGCCGGGCTGGTGACCGTGTGGCATGTCGTTGCGTTCGCGCTCGTTCTCGGGCTGCTGAACGCATTCGAGACGCCGACGCGCCAGGCGTTCCTGCTCGAGATGATCGGAAGCAGGGAGGATCTGCCGAACGCGATCGCGCTCCAGTCGATGCTCTTCAACGGCGCGCGCTTCGTCGGGCCGACGATCGCCGGCATCGTGCTCGCCGCAGCGGGCGAGGCGGTGTGCTTCCTGCTGAACGGGATCTCCTACACGGCGGTGGTGGCAGCGTACTTCTTCATCCGCGTGCCCCCGCGCGAGCGTGCGGCGGCGCCCGCGGCTTGGTGGCAGGAGCTGCACGCGGGCTTTCGCTATGCATTCGGATCGCTCGCGACCCGCCGGCTGATCATGCTGCTCGCAGCGCTGTCGTGCTTCTCGGCGCCCTGGATGTCGCTCATGCCGATTTACGCGGCCGAGACCTTTGCCGGCGATTCGCGGACGCTCGGGGTGATGGTGAGCGCGGTGGGGCTGGGCGCGCTATTCGGTACCGCGTTCCTCGCCATGCGCCCGAACGTGCGCGGCCTGGGTCGCGTGATCGCGACCTGCGCGCTGATCGCCGGCGCGGCGTTGACCGTGTACGCGGTGTCGCACTGGCTGTGGTTCTCCCTCGCCGCGCTGGCGCTGTTCGGGTTCGGGCTGATCGCCTCCGTCGCCTCGACCAACACCGTGCTGCAGACGCTTGCCGACGAGGACAAGCGCGGCCGCATCATCAGCATCTACGTGATGACGTTCCTCGGCATCGCCCCGCTCGGCAACTTCGTGGCCGGCACCGTCGCCGAGCGCATCGGCGTGCACTGGACCCTGGCCGGCTGCGGCGTGGCCCTCTTCGCCGCGGCCGCCTGGTTCGCCTTGACCCTCGACAGCTGGCGGCGCGCCGTGCGTCCGATCTACGCGCGTCAGGGCATCGTGCCCGACCGCGAGACCTGAGTCTTCGCTAACGCCGCTGCCAGGTACCGCTGGCGGTGCAGACCCGATCGCCGACCACCGAGCCCGTGGGGTACGAGCGGCCGTTGAACAGGCAGTCGGCGAGCGCCTGCGTGGTGACGGCGGCGAGCGCCAGCGCTGCGAACAGGGTTGCGAGCTTGCGTCTCATTGCAGATCTCCTACGTAATTGGGAGGCGATGGAGGCCGATCACATGTTGGTCGTGGCCGGAGCGCTCGTCGCGACATCCGCGTGGCCGCCCGCGACGTGCTCGGGCGGCTGGTGAAGGTAGACCTTGACCACCGCGTCGGTCCGCTTGGGCCCGTCGACGTTGAGCTTGGCCCAGTCCGCCGGGCTGACCTCGACGATCTGCCGGTCGGTGGGCGGGCACTCGATCGATTCGGAGACCTTCACGCTGAACCCGCCGGTGCCGGCGTCGGTCCAGACGAGGAGCCATTTCTGGCTGAGGTCCTCCTCTTTCTCGCACACGGCGGCCTCCCCCTCGGTCACGGTCTTGCGCCCGGTCGGCGCGATTACGACCTTGCGTTCCTTCACGTCGAACGGATGGACGTTGCGCCGCGACAGCTCGCGCAGCTCGCGCACCAGGTCGTGCGTCTCGCCCAGCGCGACGATCGCGCGCGTGACCGCACGCCCGTCCTTCGTGCCTGCGTCGCTGATCTCGTAGAAGCCCTGCTCCTGGAGCAGCGCGCGCAGCTCCGCGCGACGGTCGGGTTGCGCGAAGAGCGTCGCGACCTGGCTGCCCACGTCGCGCGCCGCCGGCCGGACCGACGGGCGACCGTCGACCCATTCGATCTGGGCGAACGAACCGCCGACCAGGAGCAGCGCGAGCGCGACGTTCAGCGCCCCCGACAGAATGAGGGCGCGCTTAGGGTCGTCCGCGGCCCCAATAATCCATTTACCGAGCGCATTAAGCATGGTGTCCTCCTTCGGACGCCGGGCGGTCAGTCCACCCGTATCGCCTCAACCTAGGCCATCCCGCGACGCATTTCCGGGGAGTAGTGGCGCGCAGGGCGTGATCCATTCCCCTCCGCCGGCCGCGCGTGAACTCGGTCACGCGATTCGCGGGCAAACCGGTGCGCGAATGTGGCAGCAGGATGGCATCGCGCTCGCGCGCGTCGCGCGGCGGAAACGCTGGTGTATAGTCGCCGCGAGAATTTTTTCCGGAGATCCGCGTCACGCCATGAGCCGCCGCATCGCCATCGTCGAGGACGACGTCGCCATCCGCGAGAACGTGGCGGACACGCTGCGCCGGCAGAGCTACGAGGCGACCACGTTCGCCGATCGCCGGAGCGCGCTCGCGGCGTTTCGCGCGCGGCTCCCGGATCTGGCCATCGTCGACATCGGGCTCGGCGACGAGCCGGACGGCGGCTTCACGCTGGTGCGCGAGCTGCGCGCGCTGTCCGAGACGGTGCCGATCATCTTCCTCACGGCGCGCGACAGCGATCTCGATCTCGTGTCGGGACTGCGCCTGGGCGCCGACGACTACCTGACCAAGACGATCAGCATGCCGCATCTGCTCGCGCGCATCGCGGCGCTCTTCCGGCGCGTCGACGTCCTGCGCTCGCCGCCCAAGAGCGAGGAGGCGGTCGAACGCGGACCGCTGCGGCTCGACCTCAAGCGCATGACCGCGACCTGGCGCGGCAAGCCGGTCGATCTGACCCTCACGGAGTTCTGGATGGTGCACGCGATGGTGAAGTATCCGGGCCACGTGAAGAACCGCGACCAGCTCATGAGCGAGGCGAACCTGGTGGTCGACGACGGGACGATCACCTCGCACATCAAGCGCATCCGCAAGAAGTTTCTCGCCACCGACCCGGCTTTCGAGGCGATCGACACCGTTTACGGCATGGGCTACCGCTGGACCGAGGCGCCGGAGGCGGCTTGAACGCCTCGCGCGCGGGCGCGAGCGGCGGCGCGACGCCCCAGCCCGCGCGCGCCGGCCTGAGCATTCGCACGCGCGCGCTGCTGGTCTCGCTCGTCCTCCTCGCGATCCCGTTCGTCGGCTACGGTTACGTGCGCGAGATCGAGCGCGTCCTGCAGGCGGCCCAGGAGCAGACGGTGATCGCGACCGCCCGCGCGGTGGCGACCGCGCTCCACGACCGCCCGAAGCTCCTCGAGCGCCGCATCGACACCGGCGCCGGCGCCGCGGTCTACCCGCGCGGCACCACCGTCGCCGCCACGCAGGAGATCGAGCTGATCATTCGCGGGCTGCGCCGCTCGGGATCGCGGATCTGGGTCATCGACCAGGACCGCCGCCTGCTCGTCCTCGAGGGGAGCCTGCGCCCGGACCCGCGCCCCGCGGTCGTGCCCGATCTCTGGGACCGGATCCAGAACGCCGTGCTCGGCCCGCTCTTCGCGGTTCTCCTCGAGCGCCCGCGCGAAGACTTCGACGACGCCCTGCCCGAGGACGTGCTCTCGGGCGGGCGCGCGGTCGACAACGCGCTCACCGGCGTGCCGGCGACGCGCTGGCGCGAGACCGCGGACAAGCGCGCGGTGATCCTCGCCGCCGCGCACCCGATCTGGAACGGCACCGAGGTGATCGGCGCGGTCGTGGTGGAGGAATCGACGAACCGCGTGCTGAGCCTGCGCAACCGGGCGTTCGAGCAGCTGCTGACCACGACCGTCGCCGTGTTCGTGCTGGGCGCGCTGGTGCTGTTCCTGTTCGCCACGCAGCTCTCCCGGCGGCTCTCGCGCCTGCGCGACGAGGCCGAGCACGCGATCGACGCGCGCGGGCGCGTGCACCGCGCGTTCCGGGCCGAGCGCGACCGCGACGAGATCGGCGACCTGTCGCGCAGCTTCGGGACGGTGCTCGACCGCCTGGCCGAGTACAACGACTATCTGGAACGCATGGCGGACCGGCTCTCGCACGAGCTGCGCACGCCGATCGCGGTGGTGAGCTCCTCCCTCGACAACCTCCGCACCGCGCCGGACGCCGCGGGATCGCAGGTGTACATCCAGCGCGCGGAAGAAGGCGTGCGGCGGCTGAACGCGATCCTCACGAGGATGAGCGAGGCGCGCCGGCTCGCGGAAACGCTGAAGGGCACCGAGCGCGAGCGCTTCGACCTCGGGCGCATCGTGTCGGGATGCGTTGCCGGATACGCCGCGACTTTTCCGCAGCACCGGTTCGACCTGCACCTGCCGAAGCATCCGGTCGAGCTCGACGGCGCCCCCGACCTGATCGCGCAGCTGCTCGACAAGCTCGTGGACAACGCGCGCGACTTCTCCGCGCCGGGCGAGCCGATCGAGATCGTCGTCGCCGTGGAGTGGGACTGGGCGCGGCTCGCGGTCTCGAACGTGGGGCCGCTGCTGCCCGACGCGATGGCGGGTCAGATCTTCGAGTCGATGGTGTCGGTGCGGCCGGCGGGCGCGCACGCCCCGGAGCGGCCGCGGAGCGAGCCGCACCTCGGCCTGGGCCTTTTCATCGTCCGGCTCATCGCGGAGTTCCACGGCGGCCGCGCCTCCGCGCGCAACCGGCCGGACGGTCGGGGCGTGACCGTCGAAGTCGCCTTCCCGCTTGCAGGCGCCCGGGCCGGCGGCTAGCCCGTCACGCGCACGCGCAGGAGCCGCCGCCGCGGCGCGCGCCGCAACCGAGCGTGAACGCGAGGCAGCGCTCGATCAGTTTCGGATCGACCCGCACGCCCGGATGCGGGACGACCTTGATCCGGATCGTACTGTCCGGCGCAGCGGGCAAGGTCGTCTCGACCGTACCGCAGCGCAGCGCTGGGCACCCGCGCTCGCCGTGCGTGCAGGCATCGAGCAGGTCGAGGAATGCGTCCCGGTCGTCGCGGGGCGCGTCGATCGCGATCTCCAGCCGGTCCGGGAACTCCTGGATCTGATACGGCATGTGCGCCTCCTGCGGTTCGACGCAGGCTAGGCGCATTGCGCCGGGCCCATTTGATGGACATCAAGTGTCGCCGCCGCAAGGCGCGGCTGCCGCGGCGCACAACGCCGATTCGCTATGCACCCCAACCGTATTGCGCGCAGAACTGCCGCATGCGTTCCACGGCTTCCGCGCGCTCGAAGAACCGGTCGGCGCGCGCGAGACGTGCTGCATCGCGCAACTCCTTCGATCCGCCGACGCAGACGATCGCTATATTGAGCATGAGGTCGCGGCGCAGATGCGCGATCGTCGCGAGCGGGTCGAACGCGGCGTCGTCTAGATCGAGCAGCAGGAAGCGGTGCTGCAGAATCTCCTCGAACCCGCCGAGCGCATCGACGTCCGTGGCGACGGTCATCTCCCAGCCCTCCGGCAACGCGGCACGCAGGTTCGCCGGGAGTGCCGCATGTGACGACAGCAGGATGAATCGGCGGCGACGCCGCGATTCGATCGTCGGGGTCGCCATCAGGCCGGCGTGCGTTCGAGGCGAGGCGCGCCGGTGCGCGCGTCGCGCCGCAGGGTCAGTGCGGCATTGAGCTTGATCCCGCCGGCGACGCGCGGGCGCCCCGCCTCGATCGGCGCGGCGAGCTCGTCGCGCCAGGCTTCGATCGCCGCGCACTCGCTTGTCCCGAGCGCGGAAGCGACCGCATTCCAGCCGAGCGTCGCACGCAGCGCGGCGCGGAACGCCGCGGCGAGCGAGTCGTCGTCGGGGGGGGCGGCGTGGCTCGACCAGTCGGTCATCGCAGCGCCGAGCGCGGCGTGCAGCGCGGCGCGAAAGGCGGGATCGGGCGACGCGACGCCCGCCGCGAACCGCGCGTGCGGAAACCGCAGCAGGAAGCTGGAGGCGACGACCGCGCAGCGGCCGATCGTCGCCGCCCCGCTCCCCGCGATCTTGCGGCGCGCGAGCCAGAGATCCTCGGCCTGCCGCTCGACCTCGAGCCCGAACGCGCGGAAGGTCGCGATCGCCGGCGCGAGCGCCCACGCGTACCAGTCCTCGTGGCGCCGCGGCGCAAGCGCGAGCGGTGCGACGAGCGCGTAGGCGAGCTGGTCCTCATCCACCCACACCGCGCCGCCGCCGAGCGGCCGGCGCACGACCGGCACCTCGATCGCGTCGTCGAGCTCGCACCGACCCTGGCTCTGTCCGAGGCAGACGTGCGCGGCGGTCTTGCCCCACACGACGAGCGGGGCCGCGTCCGGCCCCTGCACTTCCGCGAGCCCGGCGTACGTCGCGTGGAACGCGATCGGATCCACGACCCCCAGGTCGAACCAGCGCGCCGGTCTCACCCTTCCCGCTTCCCTTTCCCGGGATCGAAGTATTTCTCGAGATAGAAGTCGCGGCGGTTCAGCGCATCGAGGCCCGCGGCGCGCTCGTTGACGCCCAGCTCGAGGACCGCGGCGAGGTGCGCGCCCTGCTCCGCGTCGAGGATGTGGATGTATTGCAGCAGGTCCTCGTCGATCACCAGGCAGTGTTCGGCGAGTCCTTCGGGGCGCTGCAGGTAGAGCAGCCAGGCCTCGCACTCGGCGTCCTCGGGGTCGAGCGGCGACAGGACCGCCTTGCCGAGCCACGCCAGCCGCGCCGCCTGGTTGAACTGGCGGATGTCGAGCTTCTTTCCCTTCTTGTACTTCGCGAGCGTCGTTGCGCAGCGCGCCGAGGTCGGTGATCTGGATGCCCTTCATGCCTGCTCCGGCGGGAGAGCTCGCATGCTAGCGCGCCTCCCACAAAAGAAAAGCCCCGCGCGCGGCGGGGCCTTCACGACCGCAACCCGCTGCGCGCTAGAACTTCATGCCCCAGGCGACGCCGAACGAGTTCTGGTACATCGAGATCGTCTGCGTGCCGCCGACCGGGAAGTAGAGCGGGTTGGTGGCGCCCGTCACCGAGTTTTCGAACGCATGCATGTAAGCCGCCGTGAGCTCGGAGCCGCCCGGCAGCGTGTAGGTCAGTCCGAGGGTCAGGTGGTCCTGCACCACGCCGGGGGCGAGGATGTTGAACGTCACGTCGCGCGCCTGGATCGGGTTGTCGGTGTGGTTGTAGCCCGCGCGCAGCGTCCAGCGCGGGTCGACCGCCCACTCGACGGCGAGCTTCCACACGTTCACCGCCTTCCAGCCGAAGCCGATGCTCTGCGAACTCGCGCCCAGGCATGCGGACTGGGTCGGCGCGCCGAACGTGCAGGGTGCCTGCGTGCTCGGATTGCCGACCGCATCCACCCCGGCGTAGTTGATCCACTGGTAGTCGAGCCCGAGCGTGAGGGCGGGCATCGCCTTCCACCGGACGCCGACGTTCAGGTTCTCTGGAATGTCGAACTCGCCCTGGTTGGCGAACAGGCCCTTGTACTTGTCGAGGTTGCCCATGTAGATCTTGGTCGAGTACGCCGCGCCGATCGAGACCGTCGGCATGACGTTGCCGAAGTACCCGAAGCGCACGCCCCAGCCCCAGGCGCTGTCGTAGCCCTGGTTGGTCAGGTTGCCCGGGCTCGACGAGATGCCCGCGAACGGCTGCAGCCCGTAGGCCTTGAAGCGCTGGTAGCCGATCAGCGGCGCGATCCCGACGGCGTGGTTCGGATGGAATTTCCATGCGAGAGTCGGCGCGATGATGAGCTGCGAAAGGTCGACACCGAGGTTGCCGTTGCCGCACAACTGGTTGTACGAGCCGTTGCCCGCCGCCAAGGGCGCCGGTCTGGAAGAAGTTACACGTGCCGCGCGCCGCCGCGTTCGTGAGCGCGTTCCCGTTGTAGTCGGTGTTCATCCCGCCGTTTCCGTAGACGGTCACGCCGAGGGCGAGGTCGGGCCGGATCATGTAGTTGTAGCCGAACTCGGGGATGAAGAAATTGCTCGTGTCGTTGCCGTCCACCGACGTGTCGAACGACCCGGGCGGAATGCCCAATGCGGCGTTGCCGCTGCCCTGGGTGCTCGCGCTGCGGTTCGGCTGGAACCAGTCGAGGCCGACGTCGACCCGGGTGCCGACGAATGCCATCGAGCCCGGATTGTTGGCGCCGCCGAACGTATCGTCCGCATAGGCAGTCGCCGCGCCGCCGCGGCCCTTGGCCTTCATGCCGTAGCCGTGCGAGAAGTAGCCGTCGGTCGCCTGCGCGGCGAGCGGCAGCGCGAGTGCGGCGAGCGCCGCGATGTGCTTCAGCTTCATGTCGTCCTCCCTGGGAAATCGCGCTCCTGGCGCGGCACCGGCGTCTGACGCGCCTGGCGCAAAAAAATCAGATGAACAGGCTCACGTCCGCGTCCCGCGCCATCGGCAGGAACGTCGCGGCGCCCACGTACTCCTTCACCTCGGGGATGAAATCCCCGTGCGAGTAGCCGAACAGGTCGACCGTCATCTGGCAGCCGATCATGTTGACGCCCGCCTCGAGGCACAGGCCGCGCAGCTCGGCGATCTCGGCGACGCCCTTGTTCTTGATCGTCATCTTCATCATGGTGGTCGCGAACGCCTCGAAGCCGGGGATGATCGACTGGATCGCATTCGGGATGTTCCACTTGATCGACTTGAACCAGTCGGGGCCGAACGGCATCTTCATCGGCATCGCGGGGTTGCCGAGCGGGCTCACCTGCAGGCCGCTGATGTCCTTCTTGAGCAGCTCGAGCCCGTAGAAGGTGAAGAAGATCGACACGTCCCAGCCGAGCGCGGCGGCGGTGGACGACAGGATGAACGGCGGGTAGGCCCAGTCGAGCGTGCCCTTGGTGGCGATGATCGTCATCGACGGCGTGCGGTTCTGCTCGCGCGCCTTGAGCGCTTCGTCGAGCTTCGCGGGCAGGATCTCGTCGAGACGCTGCCGGATGATGCTGTCGATCACTTCGATGTCGGGAGTCGCGCCCATATCGTCCTCCTCGTCATCTCCCGGCTCGCCGCACCCGGCGCCGGGTTCATCGGTATATTCCGATGTTCTGATAGTGCACCAGAGACACTACTTGAATCGCGGCCGGCCTCGATGCAATCCTCTTTATGGGCTCAAAAGCGGCTCAATCGTCGGCGACGACCCCCGCCGGCACGTCCTCGCCGTCCATCTGGCGCCGGACGACCGCCACGTCCTTGCCCTGCCGGGGCAAACGGGAACGAGAGGATGTCGGTCGGGCTCGAGTCGCCGTAGGGCCGGTTGCACGCCGATACCTGGTCGTCGTCCTTGCCGGGACAGCCCGACGTCCGGAACGGCTTGCCGGTCGCGATCAGCGCGTCCAGATCGTCCGGCTCGACGCCGAATTCGACCACGCGCCCGGCCGCGTCGAAGCGCATGTCCTCGACCCGGCCGTTCCAGAAGTCGACGATGAAGCGCGCGAGCTGCACCCGCCGCCACTGCCCGCGATCGACGGCCGGCCAGTCCTCCATCAGCGACCCGCGCTCGGGGAAGAAGGCGAACATGTGGTTGTGCCCGCCCAGATCCTTTACGCGCTGGCCGACCTCCAGGATCTCGCGCTCGGTCTCGCCCATGCCGCAGATGAGGTGCGCGCCGAACCGCTCGGGACCGAACACCTCCGCCGCCCATTCGATCGCCGCCCAGTACTTCTCGTACTTGTGGGGGCTGTCGACGCCCTTGCCGCGCGTGCGATCGAAGATCGCCGGCGTCACCGCGTCGAGCGCGACGGTGAAGATCTCGGCGCCCATGTCGCGCATGCGGACCAGGTCGTCCCGCTCCAGGGTCGTGGGGTTCGACAGGATCGAGACCGGCACCTGCGGCACCTCGCGCACCCATTTCTCGAGCAGCACGTAGGTGTCGGCGTTCGACTCCGGGTGCGTGATCATCGAGATGCACATCCGCTCGAACTGTCCCTCGGTCGCTGCCCGATTTCACGCGCTCGATCACCTCGTCGTAGCGGGCGGTCGGCCAGTCCACGCGGATGAAGTTGCGGTCGGCGTAGTCGCGCGCCTCCTCGCGGTGGCGCGCGAGCCCGCAATAGGCACAGTTCGCCCGGCAGCCCTCCGGGTACGTCACGAGCAGGTTGAGGCAGTGCGTGCACGCCGTGCGGTGCATCTGCCCGGGCACCAGCCCCAGCGTGATCGCCGCCGCGGTGCTCATCTGCACGAACTCCGGCGAGCGCATCTGCGGCGTGCGCACGTGGGGGTTCGGCCGGTAGAAGCGCACCGGCTGCGTGCCGTCGATGACTGCGCTCATTTCACTGGCTCGCTTTCTTCGCCGCGTCGTCGCCCTGTTCCGCCTCGCGCGTGCGCGCGGCGTCCTGCTCGAGCACCTTCGAGACGTCCCGGGCGCGCTCCATCGCTTTCGTGCCGCCGCGGGTGACGTCGACGGCGGTCGAGTCCTTCGCCTTGTTGTCGCAGGCGGCGAGGAACGCCGCCGCCAGCAATAGCCAGAGCATCCGCGGCATCGTGCGCTCCTACAGCTCGAGGCTGTCCTTGATCGCGGCAATCCCCGCCGCCGCGCAGGCGTCGTCCTCCTTGCCGCCCGGCGCGCCCGACACGCCGATCGCACCGAGGATGCCCCCGCCCGCCTCGATCATCAGTCCCCCGCCGACCGCAGCCACGCCCGGCCGATGGCGGATCCCGCTCTGCGTGCCGCTCTGCGTCGCGGCGGCGAGATCCGTCGTGTTGGTGCGGAAGCTCACCGCGGTCCAGCCTTTCGCCGTGGCCATGTCCGGCGTGTGCGGACCCGCGAAGCGGTCGCGCAACATCACCTGGGTCACGCCCATCCGATCCACCACCGCGACCGCGACCTGGAACCCTCCGGCGCGGCAACGCGCGAGCGCCGCTTGTGCCGCCTTGAGCGCGGTCTCTGGCGTGAGCACCCGCACGGTGAACGTCGCATCCTGCGCCTGGACCGCGCTCGCGCAACCGAGCGCGAGGCCCGCAACGGCGATCATTGCCCTCTTCATGATTCCTCCCTCAATCGTTCAGGCGGCGAGCCCGAGCTCGGCCGGCGCGTCGAAATACTCCGGAAACGCGATCCAGCCGCGCCGGTGCAGGGCGTCCTCGCGCGCGGCCGGCAGCGCCCAGCCCGTCATCATCCAGCGGCGGCGCGCCACGGCGCGATCGATGGTCGTCTGGAACTGGTCGCGCACGTCTTCCTCGTAGGCGTCGAGCGCATCGAGCTCGCCGCCGAGCAGGCGCGCGATGCTCGCGCCGGCGGCCTCACCGGAGAGCACCGCGGCGGCGATCCCCGCGCCGGTGATCGGATGCGTGAGCCCCGCGGCATCGCCCACGAACATCGCGTGGCCCACGACGAGGCGCTCGCGCAGCCCCCCGACCGGGATCGACCCTCCGGTGCGGCCGAGGACGTCCATGCCGACGAGCCCCTGGCCCGCAAGCTGCAGGTGCAGCGCATCGAGCGGCGCCTTCAGATCGGGCGCGAGCTTCGGGTCGAGCCCGAGACCGAGGTTTGCGACGCTGCCCTTCGGGAACAGCCAGGCGTAGCCGCCCGGGTAGTCGGCCGAGAGAAAGATGTCCGTGTGCGCGTGGCGGCGGAGCAGCGGCACCGCGTACTGCCGGGTGTCGACCGTCTCGAGGCGCGGCAGGCCGAGCGATTGCGCGACGCGCGAGCCCGGGCCGTCCGCCGCGACCAGCACGCGGAAGCCGATCTCCGTGCGCGCGTCGCCCTTGCGCACGATGGCGATCGAGCGCTGCACGTCCACCGACTCGAACGACGTTTCGAGCAGCTCGGTGACGCCGGCTTCGGCCGCGCGCTGCGCGAGCCTCTGATCGAACCTCGCACGGTCGATCATGATCCCGGGAAAGTCCGAGCTGACCTTCTCTCCGGACGGCAGGATCGTCGTCATGCCGGTCACGTGCTGCTGGAACACCCCGGACGCGAGCGCGTACTTGCCCATCGGCAGCGGCACGAACTCGGCGCACTGCACCGGCACGCCGATCTCCGCGCGCCGCTCGACTGCGATCACCCGAGCCCCGGCCGTCGCCGCCGTGAGCGCGGCGCAGCTGCCGCCGGGCCCGAGGCCGACGACCAGGACGTCGGTCTGCATTCGCTTCATGCCGCCCTCGCCTCCGGCAGCCCGATCCATGCAGGGTCGTCGATCTCCGCAAGCGCGGTCCGATAGCGTTCGAGCTCGCGTTCGCCCAGCTCGCCACGCTCGATGCGCACGCCGAACTCGCGTGCGAACGCGGCCACGAACGCGGCCTCGATCCGGTCGAGCCCGGGCAGCGGTGCGACGAGCTCGCGCAGATTCGCCACCGACTGGCGTGCGCCGGCGAGGAATTCCGGCGTCACCCGCGGCGCGGTCGCGGCGAGCGCGCGGAGCATCACCTCGACGTCGAAGTCGAGCAGCAGCGTGCCCTGGTAGAGCAGCGCATCCCCATCGAGCGCGCCGCCGGTGCCGGAGATCTTGCGCCCGGCGACCACGATGTCGGTCGGAGGGCGGTACTCCGCCGCCGCGCCGAGCGCGCGGATCGCCTCCGCCGCGGCCGTGCACACGCGGCGCGAGATCGCCGCCATCTCGGGGGTGCCGACGTCGCGGCTCTCGAGGTAGAGTTCCCAGCCGAGCACGCTCTCGTCCATGTAGATCGCGCCGCCTCCGGTGAGCCGGCGCTGCACGGCGATGCCGCGGCTCGCGCAGTACGCGAGGTCCAGCTCCTGCGCCGGGTCCTGGTGGTGGCCGACCAACGCAGCAGGGGTGAAGCGCAGGAAGCGCAGCGTGCTCGGGATCTCGCGCGCCTGGCGCGCTTCGAGCAGCGCGCGGTTGAGCGCGAGATTCTCCGCCGGCCGCCGCACTCCGGTGTCGATCCAGTGCCAGGCGGGCGCGCTCATTCGTCAGGCCGTCACGATCGGGATGCCGTGCAGCGCGCGGCCGGCCCGACTCGCGCCGGACGAAGTCCGCGACGTCGATCGTCGTCGCGCCGGCGCCGTCCTCCAGCGCCAGGACCTCGTCGCCCACGGCGATCGAGCAGCAGGCCGGCGTGACGCGCACGTCACGCCCCAATCGCACGGCCAGCTCGACCGTGCCGTCGCTCGGATGCGCGATGCCGTCGAGCCCCGCCATCACTGCGTAGGCGTCGATCTCGACTTTCGTGCGTCCCGGCGGGCGCGCGCAGCCGAGGAGCAGCGGCACCTCGGGAAGCTGCGCGCGTGCATCGAGGAAGAAGCGCCCCACCGCGCGGCTCGGCACCGTCTCGAACGGCCGATGCGCCGGCGCGTAAAACGGCATCACGACGACCAGCACCAGCGCCGCGGGCCGATGCCGGGCCACCATCTCGAGCGCGTTCCACTCGCCGAGCATCCGCCCGTAGTGCAGTCCGATGACGATGTGCGGCACGACCTTGAGCGTGGTCTCGGTGAGGTGCCGAAGCGATTCCTCGAAGTCCGCGACCGGCCGCTTCAGGTGATACACCTGCTGGATGGTGTCCTGCGCGCCGATCACGTCGAGCATCGCCGCGTCGACGCCCGCCTCTTCCATGCGCCGCGCCGCGTCGCGCGAGACGAGCGCCGTGTGAATGGCGATGCGGAACGCGGGAAACGCATCCTTGATGCGCCGGATCGTCGGGTAGAACGCGCCGTACTCGACCTCGTCCCGGTGGTTCGAGCCGCCGGTGAGGAGCATCCCCCGCGCGCCGGCTGCGACCTGATCGTTGACGACGCGCCACAGCGCCTCCGGCGTGCGCGCCGGGATCATCGGCTCGAGGATCTTCGCCTTGCAGTGGTCGCACTGCAGCTTGCAGTCGCCGCCGGTGATCGACACGGCCGGCCAGGCGCTCTTCCCGCAGCCAGAGATCTCGCTCGTCGCAAAGACCTTGAACGTCGGGACGTGGAAGTTGACCGGTCCGGGTCGCCCGCGCGCCTCGAGCGCGCCGACGAGCGCCGCGTCGAGGGCCGCAACCTCGAGCGCCTCGATGCCGCGCGCGGTCTCGAGCCAGGTCATCCGGCCACAAGCGGAATCACGGGCAGCCGGCGAAGCCGTCGGCGGCCATCTTCGCTTCGAAGGCGGGCGCCACCGCGGCGCCGGTCACGAGCCCGCCCGACTCGCCGTCCCAGTTGGCCGGCTTCAGCTTCACGAGCCAGCCCGCCCCGTAGGGGTCCGCGTTGATGCCCTTCGCGTTGCCCGCGAGCGCGTCGTTGACGGCCACGACTTCGCCGGCGACCGGCGCCTTCACCGGTCCCACCCATTTGCCGGATTCGACCGTGACCAGCGACTTGCCCTGGTCGATCGATCGGCCGGCCTTCTTCGGCGTGTAGGCGACGATCTCGCCGGCGAGCGCGCAGGCGTAGGCCGTCATGCCGACGGTGATCGTGCCGTCGGCCTCCCTGCGCGCCCAGACGTTGTTCTCGACGTTGTAGTACAGGTCGTCGGGCAGGTTGCAGTTCTTGACCGATGCCATCGCAGTCTCCCGTTGCTGGTCCGATTTTGTGCGGCCGTCTCGCGGAACGCTTGCGCTGCGTCAAAAAAACAGCACCTTGTCGCAGCTGAGGATCATGTCGGCGAGCGCGCCGCCCGAGGAGAGCTCGTCCACCTCCGGGACGAGGTCATCCACGTCCAGGTCCCATCCCGGCAGAGCGGGGCGGCAGGCGTGGAACTTGACGCCCGCCTGCTTCGCCTCGCGCATGAACTCGATGATCGGCTTGCCCCCTGCCATCGCGGCGAGCGTCTCCGGCACGCCCCGCGTCACCAGGCGCACCCCCTCCATCGTGAAGAAGATCGTCACGTCGGCGTCCATCGAGGCGAGCAGCGCGCCGAGGTAGAAGGGCGTCGCACAGCGATTCGGCGTCGACGGGCCGCTCGTCATCACGATCACCACCGTCTTCTCGTCGTGCTCGAGGTAGCGCGGACCGGACACGGGCGTCAGTCCGCGAGCCGCTTGCAGCGGATGTCGTCGCGCCGGCAGCGCTCCTCGAACGCCCGCCGCGCCGCCTCACCGGTCAGGAGGCCGGCGAACGCCGCGGCGATCGGCTCGCGCGGCTTCACGCGCGCGATCCAGTGCCGATAGGGATCGCGGTTGAGCAGCGTGGGGTCGTCGAGCACCGCCTCGTTGCCGGCCTCGATGGTGCAGTCGAACGGGTTGGGGACCGGGCCGGCCCACTTGCCGGTCTCGACGGTCGCCACCGGCTTGCCCTTCGGCCTCAGGCTGCCGGGCTTGCGCACGCGCACGTGCAGCACCTTGCCGGCGATGGTCTGGGAGATGTCGGTCATGCCCACCGATGCCGTCCCGTCGCTTTCCGGTCGCACCCAGATCTGGAACTCGGCGTCGTAGTGGAGGTCGGGGAGGAACTCGCAGCCGTGGGCGCTCATGCGCCCGATTAGATCACGCCCTTCTCGTGCAGGAAATCGATCGAGTCGCTGATGTTCTCGTGCAACGCGACCTTGCGCGCCGAGAGCCCGAGCGCGAGACCGAGGAGCTGCGTGAAGTAGACGATCTTCACGCTGGTCTTGATGCCGAACGCCTCCTCGGCGCGGATCTGGTGCATCTCCAGGCCGGAGTGGCAGGTCGGGCACTCGGTCGCGATGATGTCCGCGCCGCACTCCTCGGCCGCCTGCAGCAGGTTCAGGACGAGCTGCGTCGAGGTGTCGGAGTCCGACAGCGTGTGCGCGCCGCCGCAGCACGCCGTCTTGAGCGGGTACTCCACGTTCACCGCGCCGGCCGCGGCAAGCAGGTCGTCCATGTAGTGCGGCGCGTGGCTCGACTCCGAGCCCGGGCCCTGGTCCTTCTCGGGAAAGATCTGGCGCGGCCGCGTGTACATGCAGCCGTAGTAATTGGCGATCTTCACGCCCTTGAGCGAGTTGGTGATGCGCGCCTTGACGCCTTCGGGCCCCAGCTCCTCCATCAGCCACTCGAGCAGGTGCAGCGTGCGGACGTCGCCCCGGTAGACCGGGTCGTCGGCCTTCTTGGCGAGGTCCTGCACCGTCTGCATCGTCGCGGCGTCGGTGGCGCATTCGTACTCGGCCTTCTTCAGGTTGTGATAGCAGCCGTTGCACGGCGCCATCACCGTGTCGCAGCCCATCCTCTCGGCGGCGATCGCCATGTTGCGCGCCGACATGTAGGTCTGGAGCATCGGGTGGATGTTCTTCACCTCCATCGCTCCGCAGCAGTTCCAGTCCTCGAGCTCGGTCATGCGGAGGTCGAGCGCCTTCACGAGCGCCCGCGTCGAGCGGTCATAGGGGCCGCCCGAACCTTCGAGCGCGCAACCGGGGTAGTAGGCGACTTTCGACATGGTCAGGCCTTCGCGTGCGCGGCGCGCCGCTGCTCGTCGACGTACTGCTGCAGCACCTCGCCGGTGCGTCCCCAGGACTTCGTGCGCGGCTTGAAGACGAGCGCCCAGCCCATCTTCAGGCCCTGCGTGACCGGCAGCCGCGCGAGGAAAGCGCCGTAGCGGCCCTGCTGGAGTAGCGGAAGATTGTTCATGCGTCGGATGAGCGTGCCGAGCCAGCCCTGCTTCACCAGCGCGACGACATTCTCGCCGGTCGTCTTCAGGAAATTGAACAGCACCTCGCTGTCCTCGATGCGGCCGCGCTCGAGGCACTGGCGCGTGAACTCCTCGTCGAACTGGGTCGAGCGCGACTTCGGCGCGTGACCCTCGGACTCGAGCCAGTGCTGGAGCGCCTTCATCACGCCTTCGGGACGCACGTCCTTCGGGCAGATGTTCGTGCACTTGTTGCACGAGACGCACTGCCAGATGATGTCCTTGTCCTTGAGGAGCTCCGCCTTGTAGCCGAGGTTGGTGAGGTAGATCCAGTAGCGCGGGTTGAAGTCGGCGTTGATCGCGTACATCGTGCAGGCGTTGGTGCACGAGCCGCACTGCCAGCAGCGGTGCACGTTCTCGGCCCCGGGGAAGGACGCGATGATCGTCTGGAAGTCGGGGTCGTAGTCGGTCCACGTCCGCGGCGTGATCATCGTGTTCCAGTGGCCGGACACGTCCACGCCGTCGACGACGAGCTTCTCGGTGACGAGCAGGTTCGCCGGGTCGATCAGGGACTTTTCATGGATTGGCATTCAGCGGGTCACGTCGCGAGCCAGCGCGCTGGGCGAGCTGGGCAGAAGAATGCGGCCGTCGCAACGCGTGCGTTCGCCGAATAGCCTCATGACCTGGACCGGCTGCATCGCGCGGATTCGATGCCGAGCAGCCCGGTGATCTGCTCGGAGGGATGCGTGCCGCGCTCGAAGTCGGCCCCCAACGTGCCGCCGGTCATGGCGCGGAAGTAGTGCCCGTACGCGCTGGCGAGCACCAGGTCGGCCCAGTAGTGCACGTCGCGGAAGATGCCCTGCTCCGCGACGCGTTCCTGGACCCAGGATCGCGCCGCCGCGTAGGTGCCGGGCGCGTTCTCGAGCGGCAGGTCGCGCATCGACTCGCCGCCGGCCACCAGCTCCCGCAGCGCCCCGCTCATCGTCGCGCGGTCCCACACCCAGCGCGCCATGAGCGGCACGCGAACCGGGTCGCGGAAGTGGAGGATCTCGGTCGCGAGATCGTGCGCGGCGCGCCGCAGCTTCGCGGCCGCGCGGCGTTCCTCGCGGCTCGTGGCCGCGCCGGCCGGAGTCGCCGCGAGCGTCGCTGCGATGCGCGACTCGATCGGAACGCTGTCGTCGGCGAGCGCCGCGATGGCGCTCGCGAGCGCCGCATCGCCGGCGAGAGGCCCGAGCTTGCGCCGCGCCCCGAACACGAGATCGATCACGGCGGCGAAGTTGTCCTGGGCGAGCGCAACGGCGAGACGACGCTGCTTCTCCCCGAGCGCGTCGAGCCAGGCCTCGATGCCGTCGCGGTCCTCGGCGGCCGCGAGCAGCGCCTTGAAATGGCGCTCGAACAGGCGCGCGTCCAGCGCGACCGCCAGCCTCGCCGGAGCGAGCGCCGCCGGCACAGCCGGAAGCTCAGGCGGCTGCTTTCTGGCCCAGAGCATTCAGGTCGCCCACCGCGCGCATCGCCATCGCCAGGCCGTGCGCGATGCAGCTGTCGATGTCCTCGGGGCCGAGCGCGGCGCCGCCGACGTAGATGCCGGGCCGCGTGCTCGCGAAGCTGCTGGTGTACTGCTCGCCTTTCTCGATGAAACCGTGCTTCTCGAGGCCGACGCCGAACACTTTCGCGATCTCCGGGTTCAGCGCCTGGGGATCCATCCCGATCGCGTGCACGACCAGGTCGAACGGAATCACGATCGGGCGCTTGACCAGCGTGTCCTCGCCTTTGACGAGCAGGCGCTTGTCGGGACCCTGCGTCACCTCGGCGATGCGCGCCTTCACGAACTTGGTCCGGAATTCCTCCTGCGAGCGCCAGTAGAACTTGTCCTCGTACAGGCCGAACGTGCGGATGTCCATGTAGTAGATGTACACGTCGGTCTTGGGCGAGAGCTCCTTGATCTCCATCGCGAGGTTGGTCGAGACCGTGCAGCAGATCTTCGAGCACCACTCGCGGCCGATCTGGCGGTCGCGCGAGCCGACGCAGAGCAGGATGGCGACGCGCTCGGGCGTGCGGCCGTCCGACGGGCAGGCGATCTTGCCCGCGCCGACCATCTGCTCGACCTGGGTCGTGGTGACGACGTCCTCGAACGTGCCGAAGCCCCACTCCGGCTTGTTGATCGAGTCGAAGTGGGTGAAGCCGGTGCCCAGCACGATCGCGCCGGCCTGCACCGTCTGGCCGTTGGAGAGCGTCGCGGTGAAGTTGCCGTGCCCGCCGTCGACCCGGGTCACTTGCGTGCCCTTGTGGATCGCGACGAGCTTCGAGTCCTCGACGCGGGCCACCATCCGCCCGATCGCGTCCTTCGCCCACTCGCCGGACGGGACGAGCTTCGCGTACCCGGACAGGATCGGCGCGCCGCCGAGCACGTTCTCCTTTTCGACCAGCACCACGCGGCGGCCGATCGAGGCCACGCCGTGCGCCGTCGAAAGCCCCGTCGGACCCGCCCCGACCACCAGGATTGCATCGTTCATCACCGTCTCCGACTCGTTCCGCCGCGCGTGGCTACGCCACCGCCCGCGACATGGAGTCGGCGAGCTTCGGGTCGTACAGGTACTCGATCCTCCCGGCCTTCACTTCCTGCAGATAAGCCTCGAACTTCTTCTTCGCCTCGCTCCAGGAGATGCCCATCTTTTCGACCACCTCCTCGCAGGGGCTCGCGTGCCACTGCAGCTGGACGATCTTGAGCGGGTCCGCGCCGCAGGCGAGCGCCGCGAACTGGATGTCGGCCATGATCGGCAGCGAGTACTGTTGCTCGTGGGCCTTGCCGATCCACTGGTTCTTGTCCATCGTCGTGATGCAGCCGGTGTCGATGCCGAGCATCACGTCGGCGTTCGCCTCCTCGCGCGCCACCTTGATCTTGCGGTCGATCGTGAACGAGCGCGTGAACTCGCGCTCGCTGATGATGTGGCGGAAACCGAAGCCGCAGCAGTCGTACCAGGTCGAGTAGTCGATGATCTGCGCGCCGAGCGCCTGCGCCACGCCGGTGCCGGTCGCGGCGCGGTTGCCGCCCAGCACCTCCGGGTCGTAGATCGCGTCCTCGTGCACCATCTTGTAGTAGTGGCACGCCATGTGGACGGTCACGCGGAGCTTGGACACGTCGATCTTCTGCAGCTTCGTCGCGATGTCGTTGCGCATCACGTGCACCCAGTCGGAGTAGTGCACGACCTCCTCCGGCAGGACCAGCTTGCCGTCGACGAGCCGACCCAGCTTGCCGAGGATCTTCTTCACGCGCTCGCGCAGGGTGGCGTTCTCGACCAGGTACTTGCGCACCTCCTTGTAGTTGCCGAACGAGGTGCCGCAGTGGACGAGCGGGTAGAAGTGACCGGGCGGGTGCCCGAGCTTGTGGCCCGAGACGTACGCCTGGTGGAAGTTGCGCAGGAACACCGCCGCGAGCGACTCGACGTTGCCGATGCCCGAGCCGTGGTAGTTCCACGCGGTGCAGGAAGTCTGGTCGGTCTCGTCGAGGTAGTCCTTGCCCGGCACCATGCCGAGCTCGTTCATGGTCCACAGCAGCGAGGTCGGGTAGCCGGGGATGTTCCCGCACTGGCCGCAGGACTTGTGGTGCCAGAGCTGCGCGGTCGGGATCTTCTTCTCCCAGCCGAACAGCGTGCGCGCGACGACCGGCTTGTGCGCGTCGGTGATGCGGTGGACGAGGATCTCGCCCTCCCGCTCGAGCTCGAACATGTGGTCGCGCACGTCGTCCATGCGCTCGCCGAGCTCGACGGAGCGCTTGTCGATGACCTTCTCGACCCATGCGGTCGCCTTGCGGGCGTCCTCGGGCGCGAGGTCGGTGGGCTGGAAGAACGCGCCGTGGCCGGCGATGCCGCCGCTGGCGGGAGGGGTCGGGTTCATGTCTCGCTCCTGGTCCGTGTTCCTGGTCCGTACTAATCGGCGTCGGCCTTGGCTTCTGCTTGTTCTTCGACCCACTCCTCGTACTCCTCGCGCTTCTCGTCGATGAAGTCCTCGATGACGTCGAAGAGGTTCTCGTCCATCGTCTCGAGCTGCTGCAGCACCCCGGTGTCCTCCCAGATCGTGTACATCTCGACCGAGGTCTTCAGCGACACCTCCCACGCGGTGTCGGTGGTCTGGAGCGTCTTCATCGGAATCGCCTTGCGCAGGATCTTGAGGTCGCCCTCCACCTTCTGGATGTTGGGACCCCAGTCGGGGAAGTGATCCGGCTGGATCATGTCGGGCGAGAGCTGATTGCCGGTCGTGATGAGCTTCAGCATCACGCGGCCGAACGGACGTAGCACGTCCTTTGCCGACTGCATGCCGTGCTTGATGGCGGCCTCGCGCATGATCGCGATCAGCCCGCCGGGCGAGTTCTTGAAGGGGCAGCGCGACGCGCAGGTCATGCACTGGGCGCAGGCCCAGATCTTCTCCTGCATCGCGTCGTAGACCTGCTCGACGTTCTCGGTCCACAGCAGCTGCACGATCTCGCGCGGGCTGAAATCGTAGAACTGCGCGGAGGGGCAGGTGGCGGTGCAGATGCCGCAGTTGAGGCAGCCGTTCAGCTCGTGCTCGTAGCGGAAATCGCGACGTATGTCGTCGAAGACCTCCTGCATTTCGCCGTAGGTCGCCATTTACCCTCCGCACCGCCCGAACGCGGGCACGGTCACTTGCGTTTCATGAAGAACGTGAACTCTTTGTTGGCTTCGGCATGTGAGAGCAGCTCGTTGCCGGTCTGCTTCGAAAACGCCTGGAAGTCCTTCACCGAGCCCGGGTCGGTGGCGAGGATTCGCAGGACCTGGCCGCTCGTCATGTCGGTGAGCGCCTTCTTGGCGCGCAGGATGGGCAGCGGGCAGTTGAGGCCGCGGGCGTCGAGTTCCTTGTCAAAATTCATCGTAGTCCTTTCGGGAGGGAAAGTCGGAGGGTGCGGATCGGTATAGCGCACGCGTCCCCGCCTTTCAACTCCAACGGCGTACAGGTCTGATCACCGTCAAACCAGAATATCAGTAATTTCTAATATTCCGTCGGAGCCGTCAAGCGCTCTGAAGGACTGGCGGTCGTGCTGCAAAGCAGCAAAGCCTTACGAGATGCGCTGGTAATACAGGTTCTGCGGATGATTCGCCTGCGCAAAAAAGAACCAGCGCTCGGCGAGGAGGCCCAGATACTGCACCACGAACGCGGTGGCGAGCAGCCCCGGCGCGCTGGCGGCGAGCCCGAGGCCGAGCAGCACGAGCGGCACGGGGAACACCGCGACTAGGAACCCCCACTTTATCGAGCGCAGGAACCCGTCCGACGCCCCGTGGAAGAACTCGCGCGTGTTGAACGAGCCGCCCATCGCGCCCTGCGCCTTCTGCACGATCCGCGGGTGCTTGACCCCGATCGCGGTCTGCAGCGTCGACCTGGGCTTGAGCCGCGCGTTGCGCACCAGCGATGCGCCGCGCGTGACGAGCGCCGCCAGGGTGAAACCCACCGCCCAGGCGGCGATGTAGTTCACGAGCGCCGGCTCTACGACCGACGCATACACCGTGGCGAGCATGAGGCCGGAGGCGCACCCGAAGAGGCAATAGTTGATGACGGTGAGCGGCGTGTGCCACTCCTGCAGGAACTTCAGGCATGCATAGATCATCCCGGTGCACAGGAACAGCAGGAGGCACAGCAGCGTGCCGACCGCACCGATCGCGAGCGTCGCGTCGACGCCGAGCGCAATCGGCCGCGCGCGCCAGCCGAGCCAGTGGCCGACGCCGTACAGGAAGACGCAGCCCATCAACGCCGGCAGCACGATGACCTCGCGCGAGAGCCAGGAGGTCCGCCACATCGCGGCCGAGCGCCACGCCCGCTCCGGCCGACCGAGGTGAAAGAAGGAAGCGGCCAGGCCGCCGACGAGCAACGCGAGCGAGATCGCGGCGGCGAGCGGATAGAAGAGCGTCTCCGCCGGCCCCGCCCGCACCTCGAAGTGCTCCAGCACCTGGATGCAGTAGACCGCGAAGAACAGCCCCTGCCCCACGCCGAGCAGGGTGGTCAGGAGCAGGACGGAGACCGCGGGGCGCATTACCAGCTCGTGACGTCGTCGAGCGACGGCTCGTCGGGCCGCGGCCGCGGCAGCTTGCCGTCGACCTTGAGCGGGTTGTCCACGCGCTCGAGATCCTCGACGCGCACCCGGATCTCGGTCTTGCGTCGCGGAAGGTAGTGGTTCGCCGGTTGCGTGCCCCACTCCGGCATCAGCGCGTAGCCGCCGTTCTCGCGGATCGCCTTGGATACCTGCGACTCGGGGTCGTGGACGTCGCCGAACAGGCGCGCGCTCGTCGGGCAAGCCATCACGCAGGCGGGCCGGCGATCGGCCGGCGGGAGCAGCTCGTCGTAGATCCGGTCGACGCACAGCGTGCACTTCTTCATCACCTTCTGGTGCGTGTCCACCTCGCGCGCGCCGTACGGGCAGGCCCACGAGCAGTACTTGCAGCCGATGCACTTGTCGTAGTCGACCAGCACGATCCCGTCCTCGGCGCGCTTGTAGCTCGCGCCGGTCGGGCACACGGGGACGCACGGCGGGTCCTCGCAGTGCAGGCACGACTTGGGGAAATGAACGGTCTGCGTGTTCGGGTACTCGCCCACCTCGAAGGTCTGGACGCGGTTGAAGAAGGTGCCGGTCGGGTCCTTGTCGTACGGGTTGTCGTCGGAGAGGAACCCGGCGATGCCGGAGGTGTTCCACTCCTTGCAGCTCGTGACGCAGGCGTGGCAGCCCACGCACACGTTCAGGTCGATGACCAACGCGAGCTGGGTCACGGGAAGCGCTCGTTGATTGCGAGCGGGGTCATTCCCCTAGCCTCTTGCCGGCGACGAACGCCTGCCACGTGCGCCGCACGCGCTCCACGCCCGGGACCGGGCCGACCGCCGCGACGCGGGGCCAGGTCTCGGCCGGCTCCTCGGCGCTCGCCTTGTAGATGCGCACCCGCACGTCGTACCAGCCCGCCTGGCCGGTTACGGGGTCCGAGTTCGAGACGGTGCCGCCCGGCGTGGGCAGCTCTTCCTTGATGAGGTGATTCAGCAGGAACCCGAGCCGCGCTTCGTTCGCGTCCGGCGCGAGACCCCAGGCGCCGGGCGCCTTGCCGATGGCGTTCCACGTCCACACCGTGCCGGGCTCGACCGCCTCGGAGTACCGCGCCATGCAGCGCACCTTGCCCCACTGCGACTCGACCCAGATCCAGTCGTCGTCGGCGATCCCGCCCGCGCGCGCGGTGCGCGGGTTCACGAAGAGGTAGTTGTGCGCGTGGATCTGCCGCAGCCAGGCGTTCTGCGAGTCCCACGAGTGGTACATCGCCATCGGCCGCTGGGTGATCGCGTTGAGCGGGTACTTGCGCGTGTCGGTGAGCTGTGCCTCGAGCGGCTCGTAGTAGAACGGCAGCGGATCGAAGTAGGTCTCGACCCGGCCCGCGAGGTGCGCGGGCGGCTTCTTCCCCGGCCAGCGCCCTTGCGCCGCGAGCCGGAACTTCTGCAGCACCTCGGAGTAGAGGTGGCACAGGATCGGGTCGCCGAAGCGGCGGATGCGCGCGCGCTGCGCCCACTGCATGTAGCCCCGGTTCCAGTTGCGCATGTACTGGTACGACAGCGGCAGCTTGTGGTGGAAGACGCAGTCGTTCTGCGCGTACATCTCCCATTGCCGCGGGTTGGGCTCGCCGTGCATGAACTTCTCGCCGCCCTTGCCCCGCCACCCGGCCAGGAACCCGATGCCCGATCCCGGCTCGGTCTCGAAGTTGACGATGAAGTCGGGGTAGTCGCGGAACTTGCGCGTCCCGTCGGGGCGGGTGAACGCCGGCAGCTTCAGCCGGCCCGCGAGCTCGATGAGCACTTCCTGGAACGGCTTGCACTCACCGGTGGGCGGCAGGACCGGCACGCGCACCGAGTCGGTCGGGCCGTCGAACTCCGAGATCGGCCGGTCGAGGATCGACATCACGTCGTGGCGCTCGAGGTAGGTCGTGTCCGGCAGCAGGAGGTCCGCGAACGCGGTCATTTCCGACTGGAACGCGTCGCACACGACGAGGAAGGGGATCTTGTACTCCCCGCTCTCGTCGCGGTCGTTCAGCATCCGCCGCACCTCCATGGTGTTCATGGTCGAGTTCCACGCCATGTTCGCCATGAAGATGAGCAGCGTGTCGATGCGGTACGGGTCGCCGCGCCAGGCATTCGTTATGACGCTGTGCATCAGCCCGTGCGCCGACAGCGGGTACTCCCACGAGAAGCCCTTGTCGATGCGCACCGGCGCGCCGTCGTCGTCGACGAAGAGGTCGTCGGGCGAGCCGGGCCAGCCGAGCGCGAGCCCGCCGAGCGGCGTGTCGGGCCTGACCGCGTGCGGCCCGTTCGGCGGCTTCGCCGCCGGCGGGATCGCGCGCGGGAACGGCGCCTTGTGGCGGAACCCGCCCGGCCGGTCGATCGTGCCGAGGAGCGTCATCAGGATCGCGAGCGCGCGGATCGTCTGGAAGCCGTTCGAGTGCGCGGCGAGCCCGCGCATCGCGTGGAACGCGACCGGGTTGCCGGTCACCGACTCGTGCTCCTTGCCCCAGCAGTCGGTCCACGGGATCGGCAGCTCGATCTTCTGGTCGCGCGCGGTGATGCCCATCTCGTGCGCGAGCCGGCGGATCGTCGCCGCCGGCACGCCGGTGACGCCCTCCGCCCATTCGGGCGTGTAGCGCTTCACCCGCTCCTCGAGGAGCTGGAACGCCGGCTTGACCGGGCGTGCCGTCGGGCATCCGGAACTCGCCGAGCAGGTACGGGTCCGCGCCCTCGGCGTGCGTCGGGACCGGCCGGTTGGCGAGGCGGTCCCACCACGTCTGGTTCTGCGGATACTGCGGGTTCACCTCGTCCGCCTCCGGCGAGCGCACGAGGAGCCCGAACTGGTCGCTCGCCTCGTCGAGGTTCACGAGGTGGCCCGCGTTGGTGTAGCGCACCAGGAAGTCGCGGTCGTACAGCCCGAGCGCGATCATCTCGTGGATGAGCGCGAGCAGCAGCGCGCCGTCGGTGCCCGGCCGGATCGGCACCCACTCGTCGGCGATCGCGGAGTAGCCGGTGCGGACCGGGTTGATCGAGACGAACTTGCCGCCGTCGCGCTTGAACTTCGAGATCGCGATCTTGAGCGGGTTGGAGTGGTGGTCCTCGGCGGTGCCGAGCATCACGAACAGCTTCGCCCGCTCGAGGTCGGGGCCGCCGAACTCCCAGAACGAGCCGCCGATCGTGTAGATCATGCCGGTGGCCATGTTCACCGAGCAGAACCCGCCGTGCGCGGCGTAGTTCGGCGTGCCGAACTGACGGGCGAAGAGGCCGGTGAGCGCCTGCATCTGATCGCGCCCGGTGAAGAGCGCGAACTTCTTCGGATCGGTGGAGCGGATCTGCGCGAGGCGCTCCTCGAGCACGCGGAACGCCTCGTCCCAGGAGATCGCGACGAACTCGTTGTCGCCCCGCGCGCTGCCCGGGCTTGCGCATGAGCGGCTGCGTGAGGCGCGCGGGCGAGTACTGCTTCATGATCCCCGACGCGCCCTTGGCGCAGATCACGCCCTGGTTGATCGGGTGGTTCGGGTTGCCGTCGATGTAGCGCACCACCCCGTCGCGCAGGTGCACGCGGATGCCGCAGCGGCACGCGCACATGTAGCAGGTGGTGGTCTTTATCTCGTCGGCGGACAAGGGCGGGCATCCGGTGGGCGGTGGGCGGGCCCCGATTGTCCGCCGCACGTCCGCCCCGGGCCAACGAGTCGTTTGTATCCGGTCATAAGCCGGCTGCCAGAAGCCGCCTTATGGGCGCACTGATAAGCTAAGATCGCGCCCATGAAGATCTGCATCGTCTCCGACAGCCACGACCGCGCCGCAGCGCTCGCCGCCGCGGTCGAGGCCGGCAAGGCCGCCGGCGCGCAGGCGGTGATCCACTGCGGCGACGTGATCGGCACGCAGACGCTGCGCGCGGCGCTCGCCGCCGGGCTGCCGATGCACGTGATCCACGGCAACAACCTCGGCGACCCGGTGTCGCTCGCGCGCTGGGCGCGCGAGAGCGGCGGGCAGCTCCAGTACCACGGCGCCGATGCGCGGCTCGAGCTCGGCGGGCGGCGGGTGTTCGTCGTCCACTACCCCGAGTACGGCCACGCCTTCGCCTGCACCGGCGACTGGGACCTCGTCTGCTGCGGCCACTCGCACACCGCCGGCATCGAGCAGGTGGCCAACGTCAAGGGCGGTCGCACCTGGCTGGTGAACCCCGGCACCGTGGCCGGCCTCGCCGCGCCCGCCACCTGGGCGCTCGGCGACCTCGCGGCGATGCGCTTCGAAGTTTTTTCTATGGCCGCATAGCGGCATTCAAGCGCCCGCCGCGCGGGCGCGCCCCTACAATTGCCGCGGTCCAAGGGAGGGACACGATGTTCACAGTGAATCCGTTCGCCCAGCTCGGCGATTTCGCCCGTCGCGATGCAGACTTACGTCGTCCTCATGTTCCTGCTGGTCGTCGCCGGGACGCTGTTCGACGTCGTGCACAAGGGCAGCGCCAAGTACTTCTTCGAGAACTGGCGCAAGTCGAAGGCGCAAGGGCGCGCAAGCCGGTCGGCGGCGGCGAGCTCGTGTCGATCGCCGTGCAGACCGCCGTCGTCGACGTGCTCGCCTCCGGGCGAGTTCTGCAACCCGCGCCGTCGGGTTGCGCACCTGCTCGGCATGTACGGCTTCGTGCTCTACGTGCTCGCCACCGTCGTGATGGTGTTCGACCCCTCGGCGGGCGCGATCTGGGCGCAGCTCTGGTGGCTCGGCGGCCTGATGGTCTGCGTCGGCGGCTACTGGTTCTGGTTCTTCATCCGCGTGGACGTCGCCGCCGAGGGCAACTCGCCCTTCCGCGTCGTAAAGGCGGATCTGTTCATCCTGTCGCTGCTCGCCAGCGCGACGCTCGGCCTCGTCTGGGCCTGGCTGCAGGCGCGGGGCAGCGCCGCGTCGGGCACGTGCTGTTCGGCCTGTACATCCTCGCCACCACGGTGCTCTTCGCCGGGGTGCCGTGGTCCAAGTTCGCGCACATGTTCTTCAAGCCCGCGGCCGCCTTCGAGAAGAGAGTGACCAGGGCCGATGGGACGGCCGAGAATTTGCCGACGCAGACCCGCGACGACCCCGAACAACAGAAAAGGCACTCCATGGAGCTGCTGCAGAACGCTCCGATGGACATGGGACTCGGCATCAAGCGCGAAGCGCCCCGCCACTACTAGAAAACATCCCCCAACTTCCAGCGGAACAGATCAGGGACCCGACTTATGCCTACCTTCGTGTACATGACGAGGTGCGACGGATGCGGACACTGCGTCGACATCTGTCCCTCGGACATCATGCACATCGACAAGACCTATCGCCGTGCCTACAACATCGAGCCCAACATGTGCTGGGAGTGCTACTCCTGCGTGAAGGCTTGCCCGCAGCATGCGATCGATGTGCGCGGCTATGCCGACTTTGCCCCGCTGGGCCACAGCGTTCGCGTCCACCGCGACGAACAGAAAGGCACGATCGCCTGGAGGATCAAGTTCCGCAACGGCACGGAAAAGAACTTCCTGTCGCCCATCACCACCAAGCCCTGGGGGACGGCGATCCCCAAGCTCGCGGATGTTCCCGGACCCAGCAAGGAAATGCGCGACGGCCAGCTGCTGTACAACGAGCCGAAATGGATTCGCATGGATGACGGCGGCCTGCATACGCTTCAGTCCGCCGGCCTCAAGTTGAAGAAAGGCGTGTACTACTGATGGCCTACAAAACGATCATCGAAGACGGCATCGACATCCTGGTCGTCGGTGCGGGTCTTGGCGGCACCGGTGCCGCCTGGGAGGCGAGATTCTGGGGTCAGGACAAGAAGATCGTCATTGCCGAGAAGGCCAATATCGATCGCTCGGGTGCGGTCGCCCAGGGGCTGTACGCCATCAACTGCTACATGGGCACCCGCTGGGGCGAGAACAAGCCCGAGGACCACGTCCGCTACGCTCGCATCGACCTGATGGGTATGGTGCGGGAAGACCTGCTGTTCGACATGGCCCGTCACGTCGACTCCACGGTGCACCAGTTCGAGGAGTGGGGCCTGCCCATCATGAAGGACCCGAAGACCGGGCGCTATCTGCGTGAAGGGCGATGGCAGATCATGATTCACGGCGAGTCCTACAAGCCCATCGTGGCCGAGGCCGCCAAGAAATCGGCGGACAAGGTGTTCAACCGCATCTGCGTCACCCACCTGCTGATGGACGACAGCAAGGAGAACCGGGTGGCCGGCGCCGTCGGCTTCAACGTCCGCACGGGCGATTACCACGTCTTCAAGTCCAAGACCGTGATCTGCGGCGCGGGCGGCGCCTCCAACATCTTCAAGCCGCGTTCCGTGGGCGAAGGTTCCGGCCGCACCTGGTATGCGCCCTGGTCGTCCGCGTCCGCCTATGGGCTCATGATCGACGCCGGCGCCAAGATGACGCAGATGGAAAATCGCATCGTGCTGGCGCGCTTCAAGGACGGTTACGGCCCGGTCGGCGCCTACTTCCTGCACCTGAAGACCTATACGCAAAATTGCCTGGGCGAGGAGTACGAATCCAAGTGGTTCCCCGAGCTGCAGAAGATGGTCGGCAAGGAATACCTCGATCCGGAAGCGTCGCACCTGACGCATCGGCCGATCCCGACCTGCCTGCGCAACCATTGCATCATCAGTGAAGTGAATGCAGGCCGCGGCCCCATTCACATGGTGACCATGCGCGCCTTCCAGGATCCGCATCTGGAAGAGGTCGGCTGGGAAAACTTCCTCGGCATGACCATCGGCCAGGCGGTGCTGTGGGCCGCCACCGACGTGGATCCCAAGAACGAGAATCCCGAGCTGACCACCTCCGAGCCCTACGTCATGGGCTCCCACGCGACCGGCTCGGGTGCCTGGTGCTCGGGTCCCGAGGACGTTTCCCCTCCCGAGTATTTCTGGGGCTACAACCGCATGACGACGATCGAAGGCCTGTTCGGCGCCGGCGACGCAGTCGGCGGCACGCCGCACGCCTTCTCATCCGGCTCGTTCACCGAAGGTCGTCTCGCTGCGAAGGCCGCCTGCAAGTACATCGACGACGGCAAGGCCGAAGGTATCGTCGTGTCCGATGCGCAGATCGAGCGCCGCAAGAAAGAGATCTACAAGCCCCTCGAGCATTACAAGACGTACCGCAACGCGATCGTGGCGGGCAGTGTCAACCCGCACTACATCAATCCCAAGCAGGGCCTGGACCGCCTGCAGAAGCTGATGGACGAGTATTGCGGTGGCGTGACCGTCAACTACATGACCAACGAGAAGCTCCTGAATATCGGTCTCAAGAAGCTCAAGATCATGGAGGAAGACCTCGAGAGCCTCGCCGCAGAGGATATTCACGAGTTGCTGCGTGCGTGGGAATTGAAGCACCGCCATCGCGCCGCAGAGTGCGTCACGCAGCACACGCTGTTCCGCAAGGAGACCCGTTGGCCGGGCTACTACTACCGGGGCGACGCCATGAAGGTGGACGACGCGAACTGGCACGTGCTGACGGTTTCGCGTCGCGATCCGGAGACCGGCGAATACACCATGGAGAAGGCGCCCTGCTATCACCTGGTTGGGGACAAGGAGTAGCAATGTTCCCGGGCAGAAGCTCGCGTTGACCTTCTGCCCGGCGCAGAAGAGACCAGCATGTCGCATGTCGTGAGACCCATGAAGCCGGTCTCTTCCGCTCGCGGAGAGCCGGGCGTGAACATCATCGAAAAGACCGACGAAGAGATTCTCGCCATCGCCAATCCCCTGTGGCGCGACCTCGTCAAGTATTCGAACGAAGGCAAGTACGGGGAATTCGTAAGGAACTTTTCCAATTCCCTGGCGCTTGCCATGAATCAGGTTGTGGCCGGCCACCAGTTCGCAAACAGCGAACTGGCGAGAAGTCTGTCCGAAGACGTCGACTCCCTCGGCATCATCCGCCGGGGCGAGCATGTGACGGTTCTTTACCGGCAGCGCAGCACCAAGAAGCAAGGCGAATGGCTTGGCCGACTTGTCCTCGGCTATGAAGATGGACAGGTCAGGATTTTTGGTGCGTCAATCTTCTGAGCGATTCGTTCGGCTTCGGCATGAGTGAAACCATCCGGGACGGCAAGTTTGTCGAGCTCACCTACAAGGTGACCGACAAGAAGACGGGGCATGTCCTCACCAGAGTCGAATTCCCGCTGGGCTATGTTCACGGACACAATGAAATTCTGGCCCCTTCCGTCCACAGGGAGCTGGAGGGCAAAGCCGCAGGCGACGTCATCGAAGTGCCGATCGATGGCAATCAGATCTTCGGCCCCAGAGACGAGTCGCTGGTTTTTACCGATCACATCGAGAACGTCCCCGAGGAGTATCGGCAAGTCGGCACCTCCATCCTCATGGAAAACGACAAGGGCCAGACCCGCAGCTTTCTCGTGACGCAGATGGACGACGAGACACTGACTGTCGATGGCAACAATCCGCTTTGCGGCAGAGCGGTCGTCTTTACGCTCGATATACTGACCGTGCGCGACGCGACTGATGAAGAGACAAGAGCGGGCGGTGCGGTCGTTGCGGGCGCGGATGTCGACCCGTCACTCATGCGACCTGTTTGAGCAGCGGAGTCGAATGGCAGCGACACGATTCGGCTTAGTTGCTTGCACTTGCAGTCCTGACTTCACGGCAGAAAAGGTGACTTATGAGCGAAGAGAAGAAACCCACCACCAAGGTTCCTGACGGCCACACGCCCTTTTATACGACGCGTCAGCTGGCGCCGACCGAAAAGGGGTTTGTCGGTTACGAAACCATCTGGAAACCGTTCCAGAAGGAAGCCGAATACAAGACGCCGAAGCAGCCGTAGGCGTTCCGAAGGAGGACATGGCCGACATCGGCGCCGAGGACCTGCACCAGCTTCAGCGCACCTGGGCGCGCGCGACTTCGCGCTCGCGACCCCGAAGGCCACGTCATCAAGCCCAAGAGGCCGCAGGAGTTCGCGGTCAAGGTCGTGCCTGCCCGGAAGGCGTAGCCGCGGCGCGCGGCGCCGCGACGACCGTGAGGCTGCGGATGCCCTGCGCGCCGCGGATCAGCACGCCCTCGATGTCGGCGGTCGCGGACGGCCCGCTCAGGAACACGGCATAGCCGGCCTCGAAGAAGCCGCGGTGCCGGTAGGCGTCGTGCAGGTTCGCGACGATGTCCGCCGGGTCGAGCAGGACGACCAGGTGCTGCGCCAGGAAGCCGAGCGCGTTGATCTTCAGCTCGGCTTCGCTGAGCCAGACCGAGCCGGTCTCCGCGACGCCGAACCGGGCCCGCACCACGCCCACGTCCACGTCTTCCAGGGCGGCCGGCTCGCGCACCCGATCGATCGGCCGATCGCCGGCGACCTCGGCGGTCGCGGAGCAGATGACTTTCGCCCCGGGAAACTTCTTGCGGATCAGCCGCTCGAGGTCCGTGCCGGGCGGCGGGTCGAGAAACGCGCCGCCCATGCGCTCCAGGCTCGCCTTGAACGTGCCGCTCGGCGACGCGAGCGTCCGGTCGAACGTCGGCACGGCAGGGAGATCCCGCGGCGCGGGCTGATTCCTGCGCACACGGGCCAGGATCTCGTCGCGGCTGGTCATTTCCCGCCCCGGTTCGCCAGATACCACTCCCGGAAGCTCTGCCGCCCGGCCTTCGGCACCTCGCGCTGCCGGCCCCACGCGTTCAGCGGGTTGTAGATCATGAAGCGCGGCAGGTACTCGAGGCCGGCGTTCGCCGCCTGCACCGCCGCGCGATAGAGCTTCGGGCTCGAGAGCACCTTGCCGGCCATCTTCATGGCCTCCTTCTTCACCATCGGGAGCTGGTTGCGCTCCGCGATGAGCTGGCGCCAGCGATAGATCTGATCGTGGATGTTGATCTTCACCGGGCAGACGTTGGTGCAGCTCCCGTTGAGGGTGGAGGCGAACGGCAGCGCGCTGTACTTCCGCAGGTTGAACGCGGGATCGATGATCACCCCGATCGGCCCGGAGTAGGTCGAGCCGTAGCTCAGCCCGCCGCTGCGCCGGTACACCGGACAGGTATTGAGACAGGCGCCGCACCGGATGCACTTGAGCGAGTACCAGAAGTCGGCCATCCCGAGGCGCTCCGAGCGGCCGTTGTCGGTGAGGATCACGTGCAGCTCGGTTCCCGGACGCGGCTTGCGGAAGTGGGAGGTGACCTGCGTGATGGGCGAGCCGAGGGCGCTGCGCGAGAGCAGCCGCACGAAGACGCCGACATCCTCCAGCCGCGGAATCACCTTCTCGATGCCGATGCTCGCGATGTGGAGCTTCGGCAGGTTTGCGCTGAGATCCGCGTTGCCCTCGTTGGTGCACACGACGAAGCTGCCGGTCTCGGCGACCGCGAAGTTGGCGCCGGTCATGCCCGCCCCGGCCGACAGGTAATAGGGGCGCGTGTGGCGGCGCTGGCTCTCGGCGAGATACGGGACGTCGCTGTTGTCCGGGTCGGTGCCGATGGTCCGGGCGAAGACCTGCGCCACGTCGCCTCTCAGCTTGTGCACCGCGGGCACCACGATGTGGCTCGGCGGCTCGTCGTCGAGCTGCTGGATGCGCTCGCCGAGGTCGGTCTCGATGATCTCGACGCCGCGGCTCTCGAGGAACGGCCGCATGTCGCACTCGTCGGTGAGCATCGACTTGCTCTTCACCAGCGTCCGGGCGCCGTGCGCGGACAGGAGGTCGTGGACGATCTGGTTGTGCTCGGCGGCGTCGCGCGCCCAGTGCACGCGCATGCCGTTGGCGGTCGCGTTGCGCTCGAACTCCTCGAGATAGTCGGCGAGGCGCGACAGCGCGTGCTCCTTGATCGCCGAGGCGAGCGACCGCAGCTCCTCCCACTCGGGGAGGAGAGCGGCCTCGCGGTCGCGCTTCTGGCGCAGATCCCAGAGCCGCTGATCGTGGAAGTCGGCGTGTTCCTTCGCGGCGATGAACCGCGACGAGGCTTCCGCATGGTCCACGCGCTTCATGCGCGCGCCCCGTTGAGGACCTGGGCGATGTGGATGAACCTGATTTTCGACCCGAGCCGCTCCGCACAGCCCTTCTGGTGCATCAGGCACGACATGTCCGGCGAGACGATGTACTCGGCGCCGGCCTTCGCGTGGTCGTGCACCTTGTCGTAGCCCATCTTGGCGGACACCGGCTCCTCGACGACCGAGAAGGTGCCGCCGAAGCCGCAGCACTCGTCGGGGCGCGCCGGCTTCACGAACTCGATCCCCTTCACCCCGGAAAGCAAGGTGCGCGGCTTCGACCACGACGGGCCGCCGAGCTCCGACATGCTCGCCGCGCCCAGGGCGCGCAGCGTCGCGCAACCGATGTGGAGTCCCACCTTGTGCGGAAACCGGGCCCACGGAAACTCGCGCACCTGCAGCACGTCGTGCAGGAACTCCACCAGCTCGAAGGTGCTGCGCCGCACCTTCTCGACCTTCGGCGTCTGCGGAATCGCGGTGAGATGGTCGCGCACGTGATGCGTGCAGCTGCCCGACGGCGTCACGACGTAGTCGAACCCCGCGAAGTTCCTGACGAACAGCTTCTCGACCGGAGCGGCGTCCTGCTCGCAGCCGCTGTTGGCCATGGGTTGTCCGCAGCAGGTCTGGTCGAGCGGATACCGGACCTCGACGCCCAGCCGCTCGAGTAGCTCCAGCGTCGCCACCCCCACCTCGGGGAAGAAGGCGTCGACGTAGCAGGGAACGAACAGTCCGACCTTCATGGCCGGGTCTTCATGGCCTTTTCATGGCCAAGTCGCCCGCGACGCGCCGCGTCAGCGTCCGACCACGAGCAGCGTGAAGGGCGGCACGTACGCCTGCAGCGTCACCAGGATGCCGACCAGCGCCGCGAGCGCCACGCTGTGGAAGAACACGTAGCGCAGGATGTCGCCCTCGTGGCCGAACCACTGGGTCGCGGTCGACGCGACGACGATGCTCTGCGCGTCGATCATCTTGCCCATCACGCCCCCGGAGCTGTTCGCCGCAGCCATCAGCACCGGGCTCAAGCCGATCTGCTCGGCGGTGATCCGCTGCAGCCCCCCGAACAACACGTTCGACGCGGTGTCCGACCCGGTGAGCGCCACCCCCATCCAGCCGAGCATGGTGCCGAAGAACGGATAGAAAACGCCGGCGACCGCGAACGACAGGCCGAGCGTCGCATCGGTGCCCGAGTAGCGCGTGATAAAGCCGAGCGCGAGCATCGCCGAGATGGTCAGGAGCGAGTAGCGCACGCGCAGCAGCGTGCGCCAGTACATCGTCACCAGCCCGACCGGCGAGAACTTCATGAACAGACCCGCGATGATCGCCGCCAACAGGATCCCGGTCCCGGTCGCCGAGAGGTAGTTCAGCGAATAGATGGCGCCCTCCTTCGCCGGCTTGGCGACCACCGGAGGCACCTTCTCGACCAGGTTGTGCAGCCCCTCGATCGGGAACCTGAACACCGAGATGCCGTCCATGAGTTTCTTGAACTCGGGCACGCCCCAGACGAACACGAACACGGTGAGGATCATCCACGGGATCCAGGCGACGATCACCGTCTTCCGGTCGTGGCGGGTCGTGGCCGGACCGCCCGGGTTCCCGGCGAGCTGCGCTGCGGCCAGATCCGCTGCTTCCCGACCCTTGAGTGCCGGGGACCTCCAGATCGAGGCGGGGTGCCAGATCCGGAGGAAGAGCACGAGGCAGGCCATCGACACCATTGCGGCCACCACGTCCACCAGCCACGGGCCGTGGAAGTTCGAGACGAGAAACTGCGGGATCGCGAAGCTCACGCCCGCCACCAGGATCGCGGGCCAGATCTCCTTCATGCCCCGCCATCCGGCGAACGCCCAGATCAGCCAGAACGGCACGAGGAGCGAGAAGAACGGCAACTGCCGCCCGACCATCGCCGAGAGCTGCAGCAGATCGAGCCCGGTCACTGCGGAGAGGGCGATGATCGGGGAGCCGAGCGCGCCGTAGGCGACCGGCGCGGTATTGGCGATCAGCGACAGGCCGGAGGCGGCGAGCGGCGAGAAGCCGAGGCCGATCAGGACGGCAGCGGTCACCGCCACCGGCGTTCCGAACCCGGCAGCCCCTTCGAAGAACGCGCCGAAGCTGAAGGCGATCAGCAGCAGCTGCAGGCGCCGGTCTTCGGTGATGTGGGCGATCGAGTCCTGCAGCACCCGGAACGAGCCGCTCTCCTCGGTCAGCCGGTAGAGAAAGATGATGTTGAGGACGATCCAGCCGATCGGCAGCAGCCCGAAGAGCGCGCCGTTGAACGCCGCGAGCCCCGCCATCTTCGCCGGCATCCCGTAGGCGAAGATCGCCACGGCGAGCGCGGCGAGAAGGCCGAGAATTGCGGCCCAGTGCGCCTTGATGTGCAGGAACGCGAGGCAGCCGAGCATGACCACGATCGGAATGGCCGCGACCAGCGTCGACAGCAGCATGTTGTGGAACGGATCGTAGACCTGACTCCAGACCATGACCGTCTCCTCCTGGTTAAGAGTGCGGCTCCGACCGGTTGCCGGTGAGCGCGCCGGGTGCGGGCGGACAGCCGGCCGCGCCGCCGCGCGAGGCCCGTTCGTCCGCCTCGAGGGCGCGCCAGCCGCCCTCTCGCTCGAGCGGCTGCGCCGCTCGCTCCGGTGGTGGTTTGGTCTTGTCGGTCCGACCAATCGGCCGCGAGAATACTCCGTTCGCGGCGATCAAGCCGACCCCGCGCGTACGCCGGTCCGACTCGATCGTGAGCCCGATCGAGCGGCTGATCGCGGCGGGGCGCTGGAGGGCCGGAGTCGATCGCGCAGCGTCAGCCGAGCCGCGCGCTCGCTTCGCTGAAGGTGTCCTTCAATTCCTCGTAGGTGAACGCCACCGGGAACTGCGGGAAGTCGCGGATCACGTTCTGCGGCGGATGGAACAGGATGCCGGCGTCCGCCTCGGCGAGCATCGCGGTGTCGTTGTAGGAGTCGCCCGCGGCGATCGTGCGGAAGTTGAGCTCGCGCAGCGCCGACACGGTCTTGCGCTTGTGGTCCTGCAGGCGGATGCGATACCCGATCAGCTTCCCGCTCGGGTCGGTCTCGAGCCGATGACAGAGCAGCGTCGGATAGCCGAGCTGGCGCATGAGGGGCGCGGCGAACTCGTAGAAGGTGTCCGAAAGGATCACCACCTGGTGCCGGTGACGCAGCCAGTCGAGGAAATCGCGCGCGCCCGGCAGGGGCCCCATCCCGGCGATCACGTCCTGGATGTCCGGCAGCCCGAGGTGGTGCGCGGCGAGCATGTCGAGCCGGCCGCGCATCAGCTTGTCGTAGTCCGGCTCGTCGCGCGTGGTGCGCGAAAGCTCCGGAATGTCGGTGCGCTTGGAGAACTCGATCCAGATCTCGGGGACGAGCACCCCTTCGAGATCGAGACAGGCGATCTGCACGGCGGCCTCCGTCGGCGGCCCGGGCGGGGCCGCGCAAAAGGGCCGTATTGTCGGGGTTCGGGCGCGCCCGAGCAAGGCGCGCGGCTCTGCACCGTGAGCGGTTCAGCAGGCCTTGGGGATGTGCGCCGTCAGGGGATTCGACATGTCGTCGTCGTAGACCTTCATTTTCGCGGCCACGCAGTCGCTCACGTACTTGCGGAGCGCGTCGTCCTTGTGGCCGAGCGATTGCGCCTCGCGGATGCAGATCATCGAGAACACCGCGCGCGCGGCGTCGTCCGCGGCGAGCGGCGCCGCGTAGGCCGCGGCAAGCAGGCCGAGCACTGCAGCAGCCTTCTTCATCGTCATCGCGTCGCTCCGCTTCGATCGGGCGTCGGCGTCAGTCTACCGCGGTTTTTCCGTGCATCCGCGCGTGTCGCGGGGCGCAGCATTCGTTTCCGTGCGAAACAGACGTTCCGGGGCGCGCCCGACCTCCTGCGCCGAACTCGCGGAAGCACAAGGGCTTAGCGCGATGCGAGCCCGTGGCACGGATCGTGCACTCAGCGTCTTTCGGATCAGCGGTCGGCACGAGCCGCACGAACGAGCAGGACTCACAACACCAAAGGAGGCGCCATGGCAGAAGACACCCGACCGCGCTCGACACCGAAGCGCACCCCGTTGCCCAAGGAAGAGGACGCGAGGCTCGAGTCCGAGGACCGCCGCGCGTTCTTCCGCCGCAGCGCCGCCGTCGCCGGCGGTGCGCTCGCCGCCGGGGGCCTCGCCTCCGCCGCGCGCGGCGCGCCGCTGCTGGTGCCGCTCTCGGAGCTCGAGATGGGGCGCCCGATCGACGCGGCGGCCTACGGCATGCCGTCCAAGTTCGAGAAGAACGTTGTGCGGCGCCGCACCGACGTCTTCGTGAACCGCCAGAACTGGTCCGACTGGAGCATGACGCCGCTCCAGTACCAGCTCGGCATCACGACGCCGAACGGGCTGATCTTCGAGCGCCACCATGCCGGTACGCCGGACATCGATCCGGCGACGCATCGCCTGGTGATCCACGGCATGGTCCGCCAGCCGCTGCAGTTCACGATGGACGATCTGATGCGCTACCCGGCGGTGTCGCGGTTCCACTTCCACGAGTGCTCGGGCAACGGCCTCACCGACTGGCTGAAGAACGCCTCGACCACGGTGCAGCAGACCCACGGACTCCTCTCCGGCGTCCAGTGGACCGGCGTTCCGCTCTCGTGGCTGCTCGACGAGGCCGGCGTACAGCCGGGCGCGAAGTGGCTGCTCTTCGAGGGCGCGGACGGCTCGACCCACACGCGCTCGGTCCCGCTCGACAAGGCGATGGACGACGTGCTCATCGTCTACGGCTCGAACGGCGAGATGATCCGGCCCGAGAACGGCTATCCGCTGCGCGCAATCGTGCCCGGCTGGGAAGGCAACGTCTCGGTCAAGTGGCTGCGGCGGATCAAGGTCGGCGACCAGCCCTGGCACTTCCGCAGCGAGACGGCGCGCTACACCGACCCGATGCCCGAGGGCAAGTGGCGCCAGTTCAGCTTCGACATGGAGTGCAAGTCGGTGATCACGCGGCCGTCGGGCGGGATGAAGCTCGGCGCCCGCGGACCGTACGAGATCCAGGGCTTCGCCTGGTCCGGGAAGGGCCGCATCACGGCGGTCGACGTCTCGCTCGACGGCGGCAGGAACTGGCGCGAAGCGCGAGCTGGAAGGCCCGGTGCTCGACAAGATGCTGACCCGCTTCCGCCTCCCGTGGAACTGGGACGGCGGGCCGGCGATCATCCAGAGCCGCGCGGTCGACTCGACCGGCTACGTGCAGCCGACGGTCGCGGACATCCAGAAGGGCCGGGCGATCGTCGGATTCGTGCAGCACCACAACGGCATCCAGCCGTGGTCGATCAGCGCCAACGGGGAGGTGCGCAATGCGATCGCTTAACGTGGCGGTTGGGAGTGGCGGCCGCGGTCGCGGTCGCGGTTGCGCGATGCAGCCGACGCGTCGGAACGCGTGGCGAACCCGGGCGTCAAGCTCGGCCAGCCGATCGCCGAAGCCGACATCGCGCCGTGGAACATCGATGTCCGGGCCCCGGACGGGCGCGGGCTGCCGCCCGGCAGCGGCACCGTGGCCGACGGCAAGAAGGTCTACGACGCGAAGTGCCTCGCGTGCCACGGCGCCGATGCGAAGGGCGGGCCGGTGTACGGCACGATGGTCGGGGGCATCGGCTCGTTCACGACGAGCACGCGGGTGCTGACGCCGGGGAGCATGTATCCCTACGCGCCGATCCTGTTCGACTACATCCGCCGCGCGATGCCGATGGATCGCCCGCAGTCGCTGACGAACGACGAGGTCTACGCACTGTCGGCCTACCTGCTGAACCTGAACGGCCTCGTGCCGGCCAACGCCGTGATGGACGCAAAGACGCTGACGGCCGTGCAGATGCCGAACCGGAACGGGTTCATGGTGGACGACCGGCCGGACACCAAGGCCGTGCGCTGCATGACGAACTGCAAGTAGCCTGCGCTCGAGTCGGGCCGAAGCGGCCCGGCGCTCGCCGATCGTCGCGATCGGAGACGCCGGGCCGCTGCGTTGAGGCGTGAGGCTTGCGCGTGGCGCAACGCATGCTGTTTCGTTGCGAAACGATGGCGGGGGGACGAGGGTCGAAACCGCGGCGAGATGGCTCAAGAAAGAACGGCTTAGCCGCACCACGCCGAATGGCACAGAACCTGCCTTTAGGTCCTTAAGATTGACCGTCCGTCCTAGGAGCGAACATGGCCAAGAACGCCGCCGAATGGGCCGCGCGACCGAACTTCCCGGCCTCGCATTACGTCGACGCCCGGATCTACAGCGACCCGACGATCTTCGAAGAGGAGAAGGAGAAGCTCTTCAAGAAGTGCTGGATCATCGCCTGCCACGAGTCGGAGATCCCGAACGCCTACGACTACCGGCTGTTCACCCACCCCGCCGGCATGCCGCTCATCATCGTGCGCGGCGACGACATGAAGGTGCGCAGCTTCTACAACATCTGCCCGCATCGCGGCAACGCGATCCTGTACGACCCGGCGGGCAATGCCAAGCGGATGACGTGCATCTTCCACCAGTGGTCGTTCGACACGCGCGGCGCGTGCGTCGACATCACCCGCGCCGAGCAGGGCTACCAGGACCGCTTCGGCAAGCAGGACGCCGGCCTGCGCGAGGTGCGGAGCGAGGTCGGCTTCGGCGGCTTCGTCTGGGTGAACGTCGATGACGCCGGGCCCACGCTGCAGGAGTTCATCGGGCCGGCGCTCGACATGCTCGAGCCGTACATGCGCGAGCCGATGGAGGTGTTCCACTTCCACAAGGCGGTCGTGAGCACGAACTTCAAGCTGTGGCACGACACCAACAGCGAGTTCTATCACGACTTCCTGCACTACTTCAATCGCATCACCGGCATGATGCAGCCCGGCTACTTCGACCGGAAGTACGTCGGCTATCCGAACGGGCACGCATCGGTCGGCTCGATGGAGATCAAGTACGACGCGTACGAAGGCAGCAAGCAGCGCGCCGTCGGCTGGCCGGGGCTCGCGCCGGGCGGCTGGATCCTGATCGACATCTTCCCCGGCATGACCTTCAACCTGCGCACCTCCGTGCTCCGCATGGACACCGTGGTGCCGCTCGGCCCCGACAAGGTCATCATCGAGTTCCGCGGCCTCGGCCTCAAGAGCGACACTGCGGAGCAGCGCAAGCAGCGGGTGTTCGACCACAACGTGATCTGGGGGCCGTTCGGCCGCAACCTGCACGAGGATCTCCTCGGCGTGCACGGCCAGGGCATCGCGCTGCGCAGCGGGACCGACGCGCGCTGGATCCTCCAGGGCCGCCAGGAGAACAGCACGATCCACGACGAGGTCGGCATGCGCCACTACTACGCCGAGTGGAGCCAGCGGATGGGCCGTCCGGCCTACGATCCGTTCCACGAAGGCAAGCCGGCGCGCGCCGTCGCCTGAGGAGGATCCCGCAATGACGACGAGCGAACAGCGCCACGCCATCGAGGAGCTCGTCTACCGCTCCTGCCTCGCGCTCGACGCCAAGGACTGGAAGGGCTTCCTCGAGCTGTGCGACCCGGGTTTCCGCTACGCCATCACCGCGTTCAGCCCCGAGATCCGCAAGGACATGACGTGGCTCGACCACGACAAGGACGGCTTCGCCACCCTCCTCGGCAATCTGCCCAAGCACAACAGCGACCACTCTCCGATCACCCGCCACGCCACCGTGTACACGGTCGACGTGGACGCGGCGGGGAGCGAGGCCAAGGTGGTCTCGGCGCTGCAGGTGTTCCGCACCGCGCTCGACGGCGGCGCGACCGAGCTCTTCGCGGTCGGGCACGTCCACGACACGGTGAAGCTCGGGAGCGGCGGGCCGAAGCTCGGCGCACGCACCGTGCGCCTCGACACGCGCCTGCTCGGCTTCGGCTATCACGTTCCTTTCTAGGAGGAAACCGATGCCGACGGCATCGCTTTCGCTGAATTCGGGGAGCACGAGGGGGCGCCGCGGAGCGGCCAGGTGGGGCGGAGGGGCCCCCACCCCTCCTTTGCCCCCTCGTAGCGTGGCTAACTAGAGGCGGCACGAATCAATGCGGGTGCAGGTCAACGCGCGGAACCGGGCCTACGAGTTCGACGCCGAACCGGGCGAGAAGATCCTGTTTGCGGGTCTGCGCGCGAACATCGACCTTCCCTACGAGTGCGCGACCGGCACCTGCGGCACCTGCAAGGCGCGGCTCGTCGAAGGACGCACCGAGGACGCCTGGCCCGACGCGAGCGGCAAGAAATACCTGAAGGGCGCGGGCGAGTTCCTGATGTGCCAGTGCGCCCCGGCCGGCGACGTCGTCGCCGAGGTCGGGAGCTTCGTCTACGCGACCGACCCGGGCGCCTGCCCCGCGCGCCACGTCACGGGCGTCCTGTCGGCGATTCGGCGCCTTACCCCGGACGTCCTTGCGTTCGACGTCGCGCTGGACGAGGCGCTCGACTTCGACGCCGGCCAGTTCATGGCGATCGCGGCGCCCGGCGTGGCCGGGTTCCGCGGCTACTCGATGGTCGGCTTCGCGCGCCGGGCGCGCCGGGTCGAGTTCGTCGTCAAGAAAAAGCACGGCGGCGGCGTTTCCGAGTGGCTGTTCGGCGGCGCAAGCGCCGGCGCGCGGCTGAAGCTCTTCGGTCCCCTCGGCAAGGCGACGTTCCATCCGAGCCTGGCGAAGAACGTGCTCTGCATCGCCGGCGGCAGCGGCATCGCCGGAATGATGTCGATTCTCGCGCGCGCCACCCAGGAAGGCTACTTCGGCCAGCACCGCGGATACGTGTTCTTCGGCGTGCGCACCCTGAACGACGCGTTCTACCTCGACGAGCTCGCCGCCCTCCAGCGCACCTGCCCGGACCGGCTCGAGGTCACCGTGGCGCTGTCCGACGAGGACGTGCCGGCGGCCGCGTCCGAGCGGCATCCCACGCTCCGGTTCGCGCGCGGAATGGTGCACGAGGTCGCGAAGCAGGCGATGCAGGGCAAGTATCAGAACGTCCGCGCCTACCTCGCCGGGCCGCCGCCCGCGGTGGACTCGGCGATCCGGTTCCTGCTGCTCGAGGCGCGGCTGACGGCCGACAACATCCGCTACGACAAATTCAGCTGATGGAGCGTCTGCTAAGGTTATTCGGCGAATGACACCGCGAGCTCAAACCGACGTCAGGCGCTATCGAGCGTTGTCCTCGCTCGTCCAGCTGCGCTGCCTCGCGACATTCCGTCGTTCTGTCCTGGACTTTCCCTAATGGCCAAGCGACTCGTCTGCCGCACCGGCGACATCCCCGCGAACGGCATGAAGGAATGCGAGGCCGAGGGCGGGCTCAAGCTGGTCGTCGCGAACTCGGGCGCCGATTACTTCGCGTTCCAGGCGATCTGTCCGCACCAGGAGGTGCCGCTGTGCGAGGGCCTCTACGACGGCACGGTGGTCACCTGCCACATGCACCTGTGGCAGTGGGACGTGCGCAGCGGCGCGCCGATCGGGCTCGCCGAGGCGCCGCTCGAGCGCTACGACCTGTCGGTCGAGGGTGACTCGATCTACGTCGAGTCGAAGAGCGCGATCGACGTCGGCACCCTGTTCGCCGGCGCGTCCGAGGCCACGCTGGCGAAGCTCGCCGCACTGGCGCGCCGCGAGACCTATCCGCCGGGCGCGGTGGTATATCGCGTCGGCGACCCGGCCGAGGACTTCTTCGTGCTCGAATCGGGGCACGTCGAGTTCCAGATCGGGCGCGACGAGCGCACCAGCCCGGCGGGGTTCATGCTCCGCAAGGGCGAGGTGTTCGGGTGGGCCGCGCTGCTCGAGAACCACCCGCGGCGCATCGCGAATGCGCGTGCGCTCGAGGAATCGGCGCTGCTGCGGATCAACGGCACCGAGGCGCTGCGCGTCCTGGAGGCCGACCCGCAGTCGGGCTTTCTGGTCATGCGGCGGCTGTCCGCGCTGATCGCGCGCTATCTGGCCGAACCGGGAGCGAAGTGACGCGGGAACGAACGAGGACTTCCGGGAGTCGCGGCGAATCCCGGGGGCCACAAGAACACACGCCGAAGGCTAGCCCCGTGTCGGCATGACACGCATATCAAAGGAGGTCAACATGAGAGGAACGATGCTGCGCTGGGCGACGGCCGCGGTCATGCCGTTCGCCGTTGCGATGGGAATCGCGCACGCCCAGGAGGACTACGGCAAGCCGGGCGGCCCGGTCAAGCTGACGGTCGGCTACCAGCCCTACTACACCCAGTCCTGGTCCGGCGTCGTCATGCGGGGCAAGAAGTTCTACGAAAAGTACCTGCCGAAGGGCTCCGAGGTCGAATTCCAGATCGGGCTGCAGGGCGCGATCATCGTCAACAACATGCTGGCCGGGAAGCAGCAGATCGGCTACATGGGCGATATGCCGGCCATCGTGTCGACGACCAAGACCGAGACCGCCGACATCCGGCTGGTCGCCAGCCTCGGCCTCGGCTACGACCAGTGCAACATCTTCCTCGCCCGCAACGATGCGCCGCAGTTTGCGACGCCGCAGGCCTTCATCAAGTGGCTCGACGGCAAGATCGTCGCGGTGCCGAAGGGCAGCTGCACCGACCGCTTCGCCCAGGCGACGTTCAAGAAGGAGAACGTCAACCCGAAGGAGTATCTCAACCAGAACATCGAGGTCATCACCTCGAATTTCCGCGCCGGCAAGATCGACGCGGCGGTGATCTGGGAGCCGACCGCATCGCGTCTGGTGCAGGAAGGCCTGGCGCGGCGCGTCGCCTCGGGCGCGAGCGTGAGCGAGAACGACGGCGGATTCCTCGCCATGCGCGCCGACCTCATCAAGGCGCGGCCGGACGTCGTGAAGGCATGGATGAACGCCGAGCTGGATGCGCAGCTCTTCCTCGCCGATCCGAAGAACGCGGCCGAAGTGATCAGGATGGCGAAGGAGCAGACCACCGGCTTTTCCGAGCGCGCGCTGTGGTACTCGCTCTACGGCACGTACCCGCAGGGCTCGGGCGGCTCGGCGGTGCGCAATCAGCTGCATTACACCTTCACGCCGGAGACGCGCGAGCTGATCAAGCGCGCTTCCGCGTTCCTGTACTCGATCAAGAGCATCAACGTCGAGAGCCTTCGTCCGGAGGCGATCGACGCGAGCTGGAGCGAGCAGGTGCTGAAAGAGCGCAACGTCAAGGCGCCGATCGGCAACGTGAACGGTCTGCCCGACGCGCAAGCGCCGAAGTGATCGATCCGTGTCGTCGTCCGCGCGGCGAAGCGGCGCGGCCGGCACGAAGCCCCCCTCTCCCCTCGCGGGAGAGGGGCTAGGGGTGAGGGAGCTCGGGGGCTGCGCAAGGCAATGGAGCTGACAATCAATAACGGGAGCAACGCCGCTCCGGACGACGTGCTGAGCGTCCTGCGCGAGACCATGCCGTTCGGCGGCGCGCCCGACGAACTGCTGCGCAAGGTCGCTGCGATCGCCCGCCGCGCCCGGTACGCGGCCGGTGCGCGCATCTATAACGCGGGGGACGACGCCGACGACGTCTACGTCGTGGTCAGCGGCCGGGTCGAGCACATCTTCACCTCGGAGGTCGGCGCGCGCGAGCCGCTCAAGCGGATGACGCGCGGCGGCGTGTTCGGCTGGGCGGGTCTCCTGCTCGGCCACACGCGGCGGCTTGCGACCGTCACGGCGCTCGAGGCGTCCGAGTTGGTGCACATCGACACCGAGGCGCTCGTGAAGATCCTCGAGGCCGAGCCGGCGCCGGCGAACGCGGTGATGGAGCGACTCGCGTCGATGATCGTGCGCGAGTTCACGGTGCCGGAGTTGCTCGCGCAGGTGCGCCGGCTGTCCGGCGAGCCGCAGCCCGAGGAGATGTCGACCCTCGAGCTCACGCTGTACCGGCTCGGGCAGTGGGCGAAGAGCCCGCGCCCGTACCTCATGCTCATCGGGTTCGCGCTGCTGCTCGGCACCTGGTATTTCACGGTGGAGGTGTGGAAGCTGCCGCGCTTCCGCGAGATGCCCGGCATCACGAAGGTCGTGAAGGAGTGGTTCAGCCCCAACCCGGTGTACGGGCTCTCGTTCTACACCGAGGAGTACTACAAGCACATCGCGGTCTCCGTCTGGCGCATCGCGCAGGCGTTCTTCCTCGCCACGATGTGCGGCGTCCCGTTCGGCCTCTTCCTCGGCTGGTCGCGCAAGTTCAAGGAGTACGTGTTCCCGGTGTTCGAGCTGCTGCGCCCGATCCCGATCCTCGCCTGGGTGCCGCTCGCGATCGTGATGTTCATCGCCACCGAGTCGGCGGTGGTCTTCCTCGCCTTCCTCGCCTCGTTCTTCGCCACCGCCCTCAACACGATGCTCGGCGTGGAGTCGATCGACGAATCCTACGTGCGCGCGGCGAACTGCCTCGGCGCGAACAAGTGGCAGGTGTTCCGGCACGTCATCGTGCCGGGCGCGATGCCGTTCATCTTCACCGGCCTGCAGATCTCGATCGGCGTGTCGTGGTTCTCGCTCGTCGCCGCCGAGATGGTGTCCGGGCAGTACGGCCTGGGATACGTGATCAACACCTCCTACATGATGGTGCGCTACCCGACCATCGTGATCGGCATGATCACGCTGGGCTTCGTGGGCTACGCGACGAGCGCCCTGGTGCGCCTCGCCGGCGACTACATGATGGAGTGGCGGGTGCGCGAGCTCGCCCTCTCGGAACGCTGACCATGGACATGCGCGCGGCCGGCCCGCCCGGCTCCCCGGTGACCCGCGGTCGGATCCTGATCGACGACGTCGTCAAGGTCTACGATCCCGAAGGCGCGGCCGTCATGGCCGTGGACCACTGCTCGCTCGAGATCGAGGCGGGCGAGATCTGCATGATCGTCGGGCCGTCGGGCTGCGGCAAGACGACGCTGCTCAACGCGATCGCCGGCTTTCACGACATCACCTCCGGGCGCATCCTGCTCGACGGCGAAGTGCTGTGCTCGGCGGAGCGACCCAAGGCCGAGCCCGGTCCCGACCGGATCGTCGTGTTCCAGAACGGCGCCCTGTTCCCGTGGAAAACGAACCTCGAGAACGTCATCTTCGGCCCGGTGATGCAGGGCAAGCTCGCGCGCAAGCAGGCGATCGACAAGGGCCGCGCGATGATGGCCGACGCGGGGCTCTCGAGCGTCGAGCACAGCTATCCGGGCGAGGTGTCCTCCGGCATGCGGCGCCGGGTGGAGATCGTGCGCGCGCTGATGAACGACCCGCGCGTGCTGCTCCTCGACGAGCCGTACCGCGCGCTCGACTCGCTCACCAAGAGCGTGATGCACGAGGCGCTGCTCGAGATCTACTACAAGAACAAGGTGACGATCTTCTTCATCACCCACGACCTCGAGGAGGCGATCTTCCTCGGGCACAAGGTGGCGATCATGACCACCCGGCCCTGCAAGCCGAAGAAGGTGCTCTCGGTCGACATCCCCCACCCGCGCGACTACAGCGTGCTCACGTCGAAGCGTTTCCGCGAGCTGATCGAGGAGACCAACGAGGCGGTGCACGAGGAAGCGCTGAAGGCCTTCCAGGCCGGCGAGAAGGAGGGCTAGGCGATGGCGAAAAAGCTCGGGAGGATGGCCACGAGCAGCCTGTTCTGGCGCGGCGTGGCGTCGATCGTCGTCTTCCTCGTCCTGTGGGAGATCGGGTCGCGCTCGAAGCAATGGATGGCGCCAGAGATGTTCGCCCCGCTCAAGGCGTTCCTCGGCACGCTGGGCTTCAAGAAGGACTATCTGCCGTGGATCGGCGCGGTGCCGGCGCCCAGCGACGTGCTGAAGGCCTGGATCGAGGTGCTCGGCTCCGCCGGCTACTGGCAGAGCGCGTACATGAGCTTCTTCCGCGTGATGAGCGGGTTCTTCGCCGCCATGCTCATCGGCATCCCGTTCGGCCTCGCGCTGGCGGTGAGCCGCACCGCGAACGGGATCTTCTTCCCCAGCTTCGAGGTGCTGCGGCCGATCCCGCCGCTCGCCTGGGTGCCGGCGTCGATCATCTTCTGGCCGACGCAGGAGCTCTCGATCACCTTCGTGACCTTCCTCGGCGCGTTCTACACCATCGTCATCAACGTGCTCGGCGGCGCGCGCTCGATCGACGTGCGCTACTTCCAGGCGGCGCAGTCGATGGGCTCCTCGAGCTGGGACATCTTCCGCCGCATCATCCTGCCCGGCACCCTGCCCTCGATCGTCGTCGGCTCCGCGGTCGGCATGGGCATCACCTGGGAGGTGGTCGTCGCCGCGGAGATGATCTCCGGCGGCGGCAGCCAGCAGGCCGGCACCGGCGGCGGGCTCGGCTTCTTCATCTGGAACTCGTACGTCGGCGGCTCGTACGAGCAGATCGTGGTCGGCATGATCTCGATCGGCATCGCCGGCTACTTCTCGAGCGAGCTCTTGCGCTGGCTCGGCAAGTACGTGACGCCCTGGCTGCGGGTGAGGTAGCCGGATGAGCCACCCGACGAGGGGCCCCGTGCGTAGCACGGGGATCGGCGGCAAGGCGAACGCGCCGGCTGGCTGCCGACGCCATCGGCCGGCTCTTACTGCGGACACTTCGGAGGCAGCGCGATGAGCCAGGTTACCCAGACCACGCGGCCGTCGGTGGACCCCGGCGAGATCGTCGTCACGGGCGTGTCGAAGAGCTACGGCGCCGTGGGACGGCACAAGGACGTCGTGCGCGATTGCTCGTTCACGATCGAGCGCGGCAAGCTGACGGTGATGATCGGCCCGTCGGGATGCGGCAAGAGCACGCTGATCCGGCTCCTCGCCGGGTTCGAGCGGCCGACGGAGGGCACGGTGCGGCTCGACGACCAGCCGGTGACCGGTCCGGACCGCGACCGTCTGGTGGTGTTCCAGGAAACCGCGCTCTTCCCGTGGATGACCACCTACGACAACATCCTGTACGGGCCGCGCGCGCGCGGCGAAGTGACGCGCGAGACGCTCGACTTCGCCGAGTTCCTGCTCAACAAGGTCGGTCTCCAGGAGTTCCGCAACAAGTACCCGCTGCAGCTCTCGGGCGGCATGCAGCGCCGCGCCGAGCTCGCGCGCGCGATGATCAACAATCCTCGGGTGATGGTGCTCGACGAGCCCTTTCGCGGCCTGGACGCGATGACCAAGGAGCTGATGTGGGAGTACTACTCGCGCCTGTTCGAGGAGTCCGGCCGCACCAACTTCTTCGTCACCACCGACATCGACGAGGCGGTGTTCCTCGCCGACCGGATGCTGATCATGTCGAACATCCCGACGCAGGTGCGCGCCGTGGTGGAGGTCGACGTGCCGCGGCCGCGGCGCCTGACCGACATCGTCGAGAACGACCGCGCCAACGAGATCAAGCGCGAGGCGCTGTCGATCCTGCATGCCGAGGCGATGCGCTCGTTCGCGCGCGGCAGCAAGGCGGCCGCGGACTTCGTCGAGGCGTACCTGAAGCGCGCGAACCGCGCCTGAGCGGCAGCCCGGGGCGATGGAGATCCTGCTGAGCCGCCCGGTCGTGATCGGGCTCGCGATCGCCGGCGCGCTGTGCGCACTCGCCGCTTCGGTGCTGCAGAAGAAGGGCGTGGTGACCGAGGCGCGCGCCGACCACCTGAACAACGCAGGGTACGTGCTGATGGGAGCGAGCATGCTGCTGTTCGTGGTCGTCGGGCTGCGCGGGGGCGCGGCGTGACGGCGAAGATCATCGACGGCGTGGAGATCGCCCAGCGCGTCCGCGCCGACTGGAAACCGCACGTCGAGCGCCTCGGCGCCGACGGGATCACGCCCGGCCTCGCCGTCCTCATGGTCGGGGAGAATCCTGCCTCGAAGGTCTACGTCCGCAACAAGGTGCGCGCGTGCCGCGAGCTCGGCATCCATTCCGAGGAACACCTCTTCCCGGAGTCGGCGACGTCCGAGACCGTACTGCGTCGGATCGAGGAGCTGAACGCCAAGCCGACGATCCACGGGATCCTCGTCCAGCTGCCGCTGCCGCCCCAGATCGAGGTCCAGCGGGTGCTCCAGCACATCGCCGCGGAGAAGGATGTCGACGGCTTTAGCCTGTACAACGTCGGCGGCCTCGTGAGCGGCGGTACCGTCTTCCCGCCGTGCACGCCGTACGGCGTCACGTGCCTCCTCGAGTACAGCGGCATCTCGATCGCCGGCCAGAATGTCGTCGTCGTGGGCGCGAGCACCGTCGTCGGCAAGCCGATGGCGCTCATGCTGCTGCAGAAGGAGGCCACCGTCGCCGTCTGCCACATCAAGACGCGCGACCTCGCCCAGTTCACGATCCTCGCCGACATCCTCATCGTCGCGGCCGGCAAGCCCAATCTGATCACCGCGCCCATGGTGCGGACCGGCGTGGTGGTCATCGACGTCGGCATCAACCGTCTCCCCGACGGACGGCTCGTCGGCGACGTCGACTTCGAGGCGGTGCGCGAGAAGGCCTCCTTCATCACGCCGGTCCCGGGCGGCGTCGGCCCCATGACGGTAACGATGCTGCTCGTCAACACGATCCGCGCGGCCGAGGGCGCGCTCGCGAGGCAGCGCGCAGACGGCGCGCTCGTGAGCTGACGCGCACCGGCGCCCGCTCGTGCGGCAGGACTGTGATTCAGGTCAATACGGACGCGCGCGCGTTTCTCTAGATTGATGCAATAGCGCAATCAGGGGACGCGAGTCATGTTCGAGCCATTCCGTTTCCAACCCGGCTGGGCCACCCCGATCGTCGTGCGGCACGAGCCCTCGTTCTTCGCGACGTTCTTCAAGCTCGCCGGCGAGCGGACCCGCTGCAACGCGCGCAAACAGGGGAAGTGCCCCGGCCTCGACCACTGCCACGACTGCAGCTGGTCCCGGCAGCGCGCGTGCGACTGACCTGCAGCTGACGCGGGCTTCCGGCGCGGATCGCGTCGTACGGTATCTGTTTCCTTCCGGCGACGACGCGTTTCGTTTCGCAACGGGTTGCACTCGCTGAACGCGAGCGCTTCTCGTTCCTTCCTCGCACCGAGCGGTTCCAGGCCTCCAAATCAGGCACGAATGCGCCCTGCCGTTTGACGTGGATCAAACGCGAGCGGCACTCGGCCGATGATGCCCGCGCGAGTGGCACGGCACGTGCAGATGCGATGCGCCAAGGCGACCGCGACGCACGTTCGCGTTTCGTTCCGCAACCCTGGAGGAGGACGCACCGACATGTCCCGAAACACCGCGCAGTGGCTCGCCAAGCCGAAGCTCCCGCCCACCCACTACGCCGACCCGGCGATCTACTCCGACCCCGCGCTCTTCGCGGAGGAGAAGGCGAAGATCTTCAAGAAGGTCTGGTGGCTCGCCTGCCACGAGAGCGAGCTGCCGCAGCCCGGGGATTTCCGCACCTATCACCACCCGGGCGACGCCGAGCTCGTGATCGTCCGCGGCGACGACAAGAAGGTGCGCACCTTCTTCAACATCTGTCCGCACCGCGGCAACCTGCTCGTCTACACGCCTTCGGGCAGCGTGAAGAACTTCGTCTGCATCTTCCACCAGTGGGCGTTCAACGTGCGCGGCGACTGCGTCGACATCCCGCGCGAGAAGCCCGGTTACCAGGACCGGGTTTGCAAGACCGACCTCGCGCTGAAGGAAGTGCGCACCGAGGTCGGTTTCGGCGGTTTCGTCTGGGTCAACCTCGACGACAACGCCCCGACCCTCAAGAGCGAGATCGGCGCGGCCCTCGACTACATGCTGCCGGAGCTCGAGGCGGAGCCGCTGCAGACCTTCTGGTACTACCAGGCACGGCTGAAGACCAACTTCAAGCTCATCCACGACACGAACAGCGAGTTCTACCACGACTACCTGCACGTCTATAACCGCATCACCGGGATGCTCAAGCCCGACAGCGGCTACTTCCAGCGCAAGTACACGCCGTTTCCCAACGGGCACGCGTCGGTCGGCTCGATGGTGGTGAACTACGACGCCTACAAGTCGACCGGGCGCTCCGAGCTCGGGTGGCCACATCTCCCGCCCCAAGGCTGGAAGCTCGTCGACCTGTTCCCCTGCATCACGGTCAACCTGCGCACCTCGGTGCTGCGGATCGACACCTACATTCCGCTCGGGCCCGACGAGGTGATCCTCGAATTCCGCGCACTCGGCCTGAAGAGCGACACGCCGGAGATCCGGCGCCAGCGCGAGAAGGACGCGGCGGTGATCTGGAGCCCGTTCGGGCGCAACCTCCACGAGGACCTGCTCGCCTCGAGCGGCCAGGGCATCGCGATGGCGAAGGGCAGCCAGGCCATGTACGTGCTGCAGGCGCGCGAGGAGGACGCGACCATCCACGACGAGGTCGGCATGCGCCACTACCTCGCCGAATGGAGCCGGCGCATGGGCCGCAGCTCCGCCGATCCCTACGCGACCGAGCGCGTCGGGGCCCGCGCCGCCTGAAGAACCGGAGGATCCGATGACCGTCAACCGCACCGAAGTGGAAGAGTTCGTGTACGAGACCTGCCTCCGGCTCGACGAGAAGGACTGGAAGGGCTTCCTCGACCTCTGCGACCCGCGCTTCAATTACAAGGTCACCGCGTACGCGCCGGAGATCCGCTCCGACATGACCTGGCTCGATCGCGACCGCGGCGAGGTCGAGGAGTTCATCGGCATGCTGCCGAAGCACAACACCGACCCGAACCCGCTGACCCGTCACGCGCAGGTCTGGAAGGTGAAGCTGGACGGCGATCGCGCCGACGTCGTGTCGAGCCTGCAGATCTACCGGACCGCGCTTGAACGGCGGCGCGACCGAGCTCTTCGCGGTCGGCAAGTACTACGACACCGTCGCGCTCGACCGCGGGCGGCCGCGCCTTCTCGCGCGCCACGTGAAGCTCGACACGCGCGACCTCGGCTGGGGGACCCATCTGCCGCTGTAAGCGGTATGCGCGCGCGGGCGGCGAAAGGGAAGCGGGACGAGGGCCCGGGACCGGTCGGGCCGCGTCGTCAATGCCCGCCGAGCCGCCGATACGCCGCCATGTGGCGGATCGCGCCCCGCTGGTTCCCGGACGCCTCGAGCAGCAGCGCGAGGTTGTAGTGGCAGTCCGCGAAGCGCGAATCCTCCTGCAGCGCGGCCTGGTACGCCTCGATCGCATCGCTCGGGCGGCCGACGTCCTGGAGCAGCACGCCCAGGTTGTAAAGGAGGGTCGGATGTTGCCCGGAGATCCGCAAGCCGTCGCGGTAGACGCGCTCGGCCGACTCGAGCTCGGCCATCTCGTGCAGCAGCCGACCGAGGTTCAGGCGCGCCTCGACCAGTGCCGGGTCGAGCGAGAGTGCGCGCTCGTATGCCGCACGCGCACGCTCCGGGCTTTCACGCTCGGCCGCCAGGCCCCGGCGGAACCAGTCCGCGGCACCCGGCGTCCGCGACGCCTCGTCTCGGGCGAGGACTTTCAGCTCGCCGTCGTCGACGCTAACCTCCAACTCCAGAAGGTACTGCCCCGACTCGGCTTGCCACTGGGCACGGCCGTCGGCGACGACGACCCGATCGCCCACCGCAGAGATGCGCAGCCCCGACAGCGGGACGCTCTCCGGGAGGTGGCGGCGCAGGTCGCGGAGCGACCGCGTGATGCGGCGCGCAGGCACCTTGGCCACGCGCAGCGCGCGGGCGGTGCGGAGCACGATCAGATCCTGGAACGAAAAGCGGTACTCGCGCCGCAGGCCGCGCGCCGGCGATACGAAGCCGGCGCGGACCAGCCCGAGGATCGCGCTGCGCGGCATGCGCAGCATACGTTCGACGTCGCGGACGCCGAAGTTCGACACGGGCGGGGAAGCGCGTGCGCTACTTCTTCGCCGCCCGCTTCGCCGGCGCGGCGGCCTGCGCGGCGCGCTTCGGCTCTTTGCGTGCCTTCGCTTCCGCCGGCGGCGCCGCCGCGGGCGCGCGCTTCTGCAGGCTCGCGCGGAGCGCCTCCATGAGATCGATCACCTGCGCGCCGCCGGCAGGGGCTTCCTCGGCGAGCGCGATCTCCTGCCCTTCGACCTTCTTCTGCACCGCCGCCTCGATCCGCGCCTTGACCTCGTCGGTGTACCCGGCCGGGTCGAACGTGTCCGTCGCCTGCTGGTCGATCAGCTGCCGCGCGAGCTTTAACTCCGCTTCGCGCACCTCGGTCTTCGGGATCTCGAGCTCGCCGATCGGACGGACCTCGGCGGCATAGAGCAGCTGCTGCATCACGAGTCCGTTCTCGACCGGTCGCAGCATCACGATGTACTGCTTGCCGCGCGCCGCCCACCTGCCGAGCGCGCAGCGCCCGGCCTCCTCGAGCGCCTTGGTGAGCAACGCATAAGGCTTGGCGCCGCCCTTGTCGGGCGCGAGGTAGTACGCCTTGTCGAAGTACACCGGGTCGACGCTCTCGATCGGGACGAACTCGGTGATCTCGACCATGTGGGTGCCCGCCTCCTCCAGCGCCTTCAGCTCCTCGGGCGTGAAGACGACGTACTGGTCCTTGGCGAACTCGTAGCCCTTGACCGTGTCCTCGCGCGGCACGACGACACCTTCCTTGGCGCAGACGTACTGCTGCTTGAGGCGCGAGCCGCAGGGCGGCTTGTGCAGCATGTTGAAGGAGATCGCCCCGGAGGCCTGCGTCGCGGAATAGAGCTTCACCGGAATCGACACGAGTCCGAAAGAGACGGTCAGCGATGCGATGGATCGGGCAGCCATGATTCACCTTCCTGTTGTTCCGGCCGGGGCCGGTCAAGCCGGGGACCGCTCGAGGGCCTGCTCCAGGTTCTGCTTGTCCCGGAGGGCATTCTGCCAGCGATCCCCCGTCTTTTCCAAGCGCGCCGGGGCATTTGTCAGCCGAAAATCAAGGGGATGCGCCTTTTGCAGCTCGTCCCAGCCCAGGGGCATCGAGACCGGGGCCCCGGCCACCCCCCGGGGGGAGTAGGCGACGTTCAGAGTCTTGCCGCGCACGTTCATGTTGTAGTCGATGAAAATCTTCCCCGTCCGCTTGTTCACGCTCCAGTCCATCGTAATGTCCTTGGGGTGCTGGCGCAGGAGGTGCCGCCCCACCCTCTCGCAGACTTGCCGCGCTGCATCAAAGTCCAACGTCCGCTCGATCGGCACGAAGACGTGCAGGCCCGTCTTGCCAGAGGTCTTCACACAGGCCTCGAGCGTCATGTTCTTCAGGAGCTCGCGGAGCCAGAATGCGACCTCCTTGCCCTTCTCGAACGCTTTCGTGTTGAGCTCGGGTTCGGCCCCCTTGGGCTCCTTGCCCGAGTAGATGTACGGATCGATGTCAAAGACCAGGTAATCGGGGTGGTTCAGCACCGAGCGCTCCATCGCCTCCAGCGAAGTTGCAAAATCGGTGCCCGCGCCCTTCGCATCCGGGCCGGGCCGGAGCCGCGAGTGCCAGACGTGGAACTCGAGCGTCCCAGCCTGTCCGAGCCACAGGAGGGTCGGTAGATCGTTGCAGACCAGGTAGTCCTGCTTCTCGTCCTTGCTCTCCGAGAACACCCGCACCGTCTGCACGAACTCCGGCCGCGCCTGCTCCCAGTGCTTCTGGAAGAACCGCTCGCCTTCGATCCCTTCCGGCATGCGGATCATCGTCAGCGGCCGGTCGGCGAGATGGGGGAGCATGAAGCGCGACACGCGCGCGAGGTAGCGGAGCAGATCCCGTTTGGTCAGGGCCGGCTGGTCGAATGCGGGATCGGCGGGCCAGTAGACACGATCGAGGTGCGTGAGCTTGACGCCCGCCCCACCAACGGCCAGCTGGAAGGTCGTCCGCTTGTCCTCGAGCTGCTGCAGAACCCGGTCGACCTCGGTGTCGCCGGCAAGGGCCGGCGCCGCCGCGGCGCGCGGATTTGCGCCGCGCCTGACCGTTTTGGGGTCGACGTCGTCGCGCAAGCGCAGGAAGATCGGCGCGCGAAGGCTGCCGGCCTCCGTCCAGCCCGCGAACTTCACCTCGGCGACCATCTGGGGCTCGAGCCAGGTCGCCGGACCGTTCGACGGCGGCTGCTCGGTGAAGGGGCACTTCGTGGTCTTCAGGCGCCCGGCGCGCCGCGTGATCGCCGCAAGCGTCGCCTCGTCGAAGCCCGAGCCGACGTGGCCCACGTACCGGAGCCTGTCCTTCGCCTCCCAGACCCCGAGGAGGAGCGCGCCCAGCGGCGCGCGGGCGCCCTTCCCCTTGGTGTACCCGCCGGCGACGAACTCCGCGCTCTGCGTCGATTTGATCTTGAGCCAGTGGCCCGAGCGCTTCCCCGGTAGATAGGGGCTGTCGCGCCGCTTCGCCATGATCCCCTCGAACCCGCTGGCGAGTGCCGCCCTGTACAGCGCTTGGGCATCGTCGTCAGCATGCACGAGCTGCACGCGCGCCGACGGAAGCAGGCACTGCGCGAGATAGCGGCTGCGCGCGTCGTACAGCGCCGCGCGCAGGTTGACGCCAGCGAAGTGGAGGAGATCGAAGCAGACATAGGCCGTCGGCGTCGCCTGCTCCGCCGCCGCGATCTCGCGCGCGGTCTTCATCTGCGCCCGGTTCTGCAGCGCGTCGAATGACGGCCTGCCGTTCGGCCCGAACGCGACGATCTCGCCGTCGAGCACCATCGTGCTGACGAGCTGCCGGCCGAGCTCGGCCGCGACCTCGGGAAAGAGGCCGGAGTAGTCGAGGCCGCGCCGCGAGCGGAGCACGACCCGCTCCCGATCGATGAACGCGAGCACGCGGTAGCCGTCGAGCTTGGGCTCGTACCGCCAGGCCGGATCGGTGGACGGCGCATCGCGGCTCTCGGCGAGCATCGGCGCGAGCTTCGCCGGCAGCGCCTCGGGCGATCCGGTCGGCGCGAGCGCCGCGGCGGCGATCCGCGCGCGTGCCGGCCGCCGTTTCAGCGCCTCGACGGTCACGCCCGACAGAACGGATTCGTCGCGCGCCGTGACGTTCCCGGTGTCGACGAAACGGTCCTTGTGCTTGATCAGGAGCCAGCTCTTGCGGTCCGAGGTGCGCACCAGCGCGAACGAGCCCTTCAACTTCACGCCGCGGAGGAAGATGCTGAGCTTGCCCCTCTCCAGCCCGGCGAGCACGCGGCGCTCGGCCTCCGCGCGATCGTGGAAGAAATATTCCTGATTCTCGTCGGGCGAATAGGCGCCGCAGTCCCAGACGATCACCTCGCCAGCGCCGTACTGCTTCTCCGGGATCACGCCCTCGAAAGACGCGTACTCGAAGGGATGGTCCTCGGTCGGGACCGCGAGCCGCTTGTCGGCGGGATTCAGCGACGGCCCCTTCGGGACCGCCCACGACTTGAGCACCCCTACGGCCTCGAGCCGGAAGTCGAAGTGCAGGCGGCGCGCGGCGTGCTGCTGGACAACGAACAGCAGGGGCCCGGGCCGGTCCGGGGCGGCCGCAGGCGCCGGCTCCGGCGTCGCCTCGAACGCGCGCTTGGCGGAATACTCGTGCAGCGCACCGGGACCTCCGCGCGGCTTCTTCGGCTGCGCCTTGTGGCGCCGGGCGTCGCCGCGCGTCATTGCGACGCTTCGCCCGATCCCTGGGCCGCCTTCCACACCTTGGCGAAGCGCGCCGCGAACTTCGGGCCGAGCCCCTCCTCCTCGTGCTTGAAATAAACGTACGCCCGCGCCCACGGCTGCGCGGCGATCCGCTTCACCCAATCCTTCAGGTCCCGCTCGCTATACGCGGCCCGGCGCAACCTCAGGTACCCGGTCTTTCCGGTGGCGACCAGCGGCGGGGATTCCCCCTCGTCCGTGTCGGCCGCGCACAGCATCGCGTCGTGGGTACGCAGCGCCTCGTACACGTCCTCGTCCTGCCAGGTCGGATGACGAAACTCGAAAGCAAACTGCCGGCCCGGCGGCAGGGTCCCGAGGAAGTCGTCGAGCAGAGCGAGGTCCTTCTTCAACGACGGCGGCAACTGGAAGAGCAGGGGCCCGAGCTTCGCTCCGAGCCGGGCCGCGCGCCGAAGCAGCTCGGCCACTTCGGCCTCGGCGCCGCGTAGGCGCTTGTCGTGCGTGATCCGCCGCGGCGCCTTGAGGGTGAAGGCGAAATGGACGGGCACCTCGTCCGCCCAGCGCGAGAGCATCCCCTCGCCTGGCATACGATAGAAGGTGTTGTTGATCTCGACGGTGGGGAAGCGCTCGGCGTAGTAGCGGAGCATCCCGTCGGCGGCGAGCTTCTCCGGATAGAAGCTGCCCTTCCACTCCTTGTACGAGTAGCCGCTCGTGCCGGCCAGCAGTTCCATTGCTTGCACCCCGCGTGCCCCGACCGACTCCAATCTACTACGGGGCGACGAAGCGGTTCGTGCACACCGCCGGTCAGCCGTCGAACCCGTAGAGCCTGGCCGGATTGCCTGCGAGGATGGCGCGTCGGGTCGCGGCGTCGGGAACGGCTTCGCCGAGAACGTCGAGCAGCTCGCCCGCATCGAGCTCGCGGTGTGCCAGCACCGCGTCGCCCTGTACCTGCCGACCCGAATGAAAGCCGATGTGCGGCCAGTCCGAGCCCCACACCAGGCGCTTCGGCGCGGCGGCAGCGAGCGCCCGGATGAAAGGAATCGCATCGCGCAGACGGCTGCTCGTGCGCGTGATCCGATCGGCGCCTGCGAGCTTGACCCAGACGTGCTCGGCCGTCAGCAGCCGTAGCACGGCCTGGAATCCCGGCTGGCCGATTCCGGCGGCGGCATCGGGCAGGCCCATGTGGTCGATCACGACGTTCAGCCTGCAGCGCGCGAGCACCGGTTCCAGCGCCAGGACGGTCGCGGCGTCGGCGAATACCTGCAAGTGCCAGCCGAGCGGCATCAGCATGCGCTCGTAATCGCCGACGAGCTGCGCGCGATCGCCGGAATGGCGGGAGGCCAGGGTGACCAGGTTCAGGCGCACGCCGCGAACGCCGGCGCGATGCATCCTGTCCAGCTCGCTGGCCGGCGTCCGCGGCTCGAGGACGGCGACCGCCCGGCCGCGCGCGCCGAGCCGCGCCAGCGCATCGAGCATGGCGCGATTGTCGTAGCCGTACCCGCTCGCCTGGACGAGCACGGTTCGCTCCAGGCCCACCTGGCGCTTCATGCGCTCGTGCGCCTCCAGCGGCGCGTCGGCAACGTTGTAGGCACGCTCGGCCGCCAGCGGATAGCGGTCGAACGGACCGAGGACGTGCATGTGGCAGTCCGTGGAATCGTCCGGCAGCGGCTCCGCGGGCGCGCGGTGCGTTCGATCGAGCGACTGCATCGCCGTTATCATAGCCAACCCCTATGAAGATGCCGATCTTCGCAAGCGAGGAGCCACGATGACGACGACCCTGCGTTTCCTGTGCGCGTCCCTCGCGCTGGCGGCGGCGTGTCCGGCGGCGGCGCAGACTTACCCGAGTCAGCCGATCCGGATGATCGCGCCGTTTCCGCCGGGCGGCAGCGTCGACATCACCGCGCGGTTCATCGCCGAACCGCTCGCCGGCCAGCTCGGGACCCGGATCGTCATCGAGAACCGCACGGGCGCCTCCGGCAACATCGGCATGGAGGCCGCGGCGCGCGCGGCGCCGGACGGGTACACGCTCGTGCTGAACACCATTCCGCTCGTCACCAACCAGAGCCTGTTCGAGAAGGTCACCTGGGACCCGGTCAGGGACTTCGCGCCGATCGGCATGGTCGCCACCTCTCCTCACGTCCTCGTCGTCCACAGCAAGGTGCCGGCGCGAAACGTCGACGAGCTGCTGCGGCTCGCCCGCGCGGACCCCGGCAAGCTGAGCTACGCCTCGGCGGGCGTCGGCACGACGTTCCACCTCTGCGGGGAGATGTTCAAGGACTCCACGCAGACCTTCATCCTTCACGTGCCGTATCGAGGCGGCGGTCCCGCGCTCCAGGACACCCTCGCGGGCCAGGTCGACATGAGCTTTCCCACGCTGGCGGCCGCGCTGCCGCACGTGAAGGCCGGAACGCTGCGCGCGCTGGCGGTGACCGATACGAAGCGCTCGCCGCTGCTGCCCGACGTCCCGACCCTGCAGGAGGCCGGCGTGCAGGACGCTCAGTTCACCCAGTGGCTCGTGCTGCTCGCCCCGGCCGGCACGCCGCCCGCGGTGGTGACGCGGCTGAACTCGGCCCTCAAGGATGCGCTGAACACGAAGGAGGTCCGGGACAAGTTCCAGGCGAACGCCATGGAGGCCTTCGTCACGACGCCGGACGAGGCCGGCAGGTTCATCGCCAGCGAGACGACGCGCTTTGCGAAGCTGATCAAGTCGCGACGGATCACGGCGGAATAGGGACCCGAATCGATGAGCGACCCGGCCGCCGCGCAGTTCCTCACGCTCCACGAGATCGTGGTCGCGGCGCGCGCGAATCTCGCGCCCGGACCCTGGGGCTATCTGGTCGGCGGCACCGAGACCGAGACCACGGTGCGGCGCAACCGCCTCGCGCTCGACTCGATCGCCTTCCGGCCGCGCGTGCTGCGCGACGTCAGCGCGGTGGACTCGAGCGCGCAGTTCCTCGGCCGCGCAGTGCGCCTGCCGGTGTTGCTCGCGCCGGTGGGCGGCATGGAATCGTTCGTCGCGGAGGGCGCGGCGGCGGCGGCGCGCGCGGCGGCGCGATTCGGCATCCCGCAGATGCTCTCCTCCGTCTGTCACCCGGGGCTCGAAGCCACCGCGGCGGCCGCCGACACGTTGCGAGTGTTCCAGCTGTATGTGCGCGGCGACGAGGCCTGGGTGGACGACTGGGCGCGGCGCGCCCGCGCGCACGGCTTCAGCGCCTTCTGCTTCACGGTGGACAGCGCGTTCTACAGCCGGCGCGAGCGCGACCTCATCGGTCGCTACGTCAAGCCGTGGCGCGCCGACGCGGCGGCCGGCATGAGATACCAGGCCGCGCTCTCGTGGGACCAGGTGAAGCGCTTCAGGGACCGCCACGACCTGCCGGTGATCCTGAAGGGCATCGCCACCGGCGAGGACGCGGAGATCGCGGTGCGCCACGGCGTGGAGGTGGTCTACGTCTCCAACCACGGCGGGCGCCAGCTCGATCACGGGCTCGGGAGCGCCGCGGTGCTGCCCGAGATCGTCGCCGCCGTCGCCGGTCGCGCCGAGGTCTGGGTGGACGGCGGCTTCATGCGCGGCTCGGACGTGGTCAAGGCGATCGCGCTCGGCGCGCGTTGCGTCGGCCTGGGACGGCTCGCCTGTCTCGGCCTTGCCGCCGCCGGCGTCGCGGGACTGGTGCGCGCGCTCGAGCTGCTCGAGGAGGAGGTTCGAGTCTGCCTGGGATTGCTCGGCGTCACGTCGCTGGCCGAGCTCACGCCCGCGCATGTCGCGGCCGCCCCGCCCGTAGTCGAGCCCGCGGCGCTCAGCGCGTTTCCGCTGCTGGGCGAAGATCTTCGGCCGGAGCCCCCGATGTGAGCGAGAGCCCCCGCCGTGCGGACCGCGGCGGCGGGCCTGGCGCTTGACCGCGCGGAGGGTGCAACAGATACTCCGCCGCGCACGAGCGCGCCTCGCAGCCTCCGGGCCAGGGCGGTCGTAGTACCTTCCCCATGCCCTTCTATTCGGACCAGGACCGGCTGAACGCGGCGCGCCGCATCGTCGAGCACGTTGGCGCGCTCATCGACGCGCGCTTCTCGGTGCGGCTCTGGGACGGCAGCACGATCCCGCTCGGCAGGAACGTCGACGCCGGGTTCCACGTCGCGATCAACGGTCCGGGGGTGATCGGCGCGCTGCTGCGCCGGCCGACCTACGAGAACCTGCTCGCCCACTACGTCCGGGGGCACATCGACCTCCACGGCGACCTGATCGACTTTGCCGCGGTGGCGCGCGAGAAGCGGCCCCGCCACAAGCTGAAGCAGCTCGACCGGATCTTCCTCCTGAAGCAGCTCCTGCCGCTGCTCCTCGCGCGCAAGGACGAGGCGGCGCTGGCGCACGGCTACGCCGACGACGCGGTCGGGCGGGACGAGTCGCGCCGGGACAACCGCGCCTTCATCCGCTTCCATTACGACCTCAGCAACGAGTTCTACGCGCTGTTCCTGGACGAGGCGATGCAGTACTCGTGCGGCTATTTCATCGACCCTGCGAACTCGCTCGACCAGGCGCAGCGCGACAAGCTGGAGATGATCTGCCGCAAGCTCCGCCTCGCGCCGGACGAGCGGTTCCTGGACATCGGCTGCGGCTGGGGCGGGCTGGTCTGTTACGCGGCGCAGCGCTACGGGGTCCGCGCACATGGGGTGACCCTGTCGCAGGAGCAACTCGACTACGCCCGGGCGAAGATCCAGCGCCTCGGGCTTGCGGACCGGGTGACCGTCGAGCTCCGGGACTACGCCACCCTCGACGGCGAGTACGACAAGATCGCGAGCGTGGGGATGTTCGAGCACATCGGCATCGCCAACATGCCGAAGTACTTCGGCAAGCTCAGCGCGCTGCTGCGCGATCGCGGCCTGCTGCTGAACCACGGCATCTCGCGGCGCGCCAAGCCGACCCGCCGCGCCGCGCGCCGGATCCGGCCGGAGCGGCGCATGCTGCTGAAATACGTGTTTCCCGGCAGCGAGCTCGACAACGTCGGCCACACCATCGACACGATGGAGACCTGCGGCTTCGAGGTGCGCGACGTCGAGGCCTGGCGCGAGCACTATGCGCTCACCACGCGGCACTGGTACCGGCGGCTGATGACGCGGCGCGACGAGGCGATCCGCTTCGTCGGCGTCGAGAAGTTCCGGATGTGGGCGCTCTACCTCGCCGGCGTCTCGGTCGGCTTCGACAGCGGCTCGATGCACATCTGCCAGGTGCTCGCGAGCAAGCGCGGCTCGAAGGGCGCCTCCGGGGTGCCGCTCACGCGAGCGGATCTGTACGTCTGAGGGCGCGCACGGCGCATTGCCCGTCCCGACCGACTTCGGCCTGTCGGCGCCGGCCTAGCGGGTCCTGGCGGCTTTCACGAACTCGAGCGAGGCGCGAAACAGCTCGAGATCCTTCTCGTACTCGGCCGCATCGGCGCGGTCGATCTGTATCCATTCCCTGGAACTCGCCATGCCCCCGGGCTGAAACGGGACGACGTTGTCCCTGGAGAACCGCAGCTCGGTCGCGGTGGCGGCAGGCACGCGCAGCCCGATGCCGCTGCTGCTGATGCAGGCGAACATCTTGTCGCTGACGAAGTAGGCGTCGAGGCCGTTGATCTTCCGCGCACTGACGCCCGGGAGCTTGAGAAGCAGCGCGTCGATCTGCGCCTTGCGGCTGGACTCGGGGGTATCGGTACTCAAGGCGGATCCGTGTGGGTTGTCATGAACAGAGCGATCGACTCAAGGGCCAGGCAGCGGTACGCATTCCAATCGGGTTCGTAGCCCGTCACGTGGATCCCCGCGGGAGCACGCGTCCAGGATCGTAGAACGGCAGCCGGGAGATCCGCCCCACTTCCGCGTCCGCGATCGAGACGAGGTTGCCCGGCGCGGCCGCCTCCGCCGGGACGAAACCGAGGGCCAGTTCGCAGCCGAAGGTCGGCGATCGGACCCGGCTCGTTACTTCAGCACGAGGAAGGTCGCGGGGCAATGAAAAATTGCGGCGCGCGAGCCCTTCGAGCCCGACTAGGCGCCGGCCGGGCGCCCGCCCGCGGCGCGCGCGCAACGCCTCGCTCCCGGTGAACGGCCGCCCGTCGAACGACACCAGCCGCTCGAGCCCGAGTTCGAAGGGGTCGACGGGCCGGGCCAGCTCGTTCGTGAATAGGACGTACCCCGACTCGATGCGCAGGCTATCGGCGGCGTCGAAACCGCACTCGCGCGCGTCGGTCGCAAGCTCGCGCCAGAGCGTGCCGGCCGAGCCGGTCGGCACGATCAGCTCGTAGCCGAGCTCGCCCGAGTAGCCGAGCCGGCCGATTGCTACCGGCACCCCGCCCAGCCGCGCCTCGCGAAAGCCGAAATACGCGAGTTCCGGCGGCGCGCCGAGATGTCGCCCGAGCACGCGCGCCGACTCGGGCCCCTGGACCGCGAGCACGGCGTTCGCGCCCGAGAGATCGCTCAGCGCGACGCCCGACTCGCCCGCCGCTTCCGCGACGACCGCGAAGTCCGACCGCCGCCCGGTGAACAGCCAGTACCGGTCGCGCGCAAGACACCAGACCGTCGCATCGATGAACACCGTGCCGTCCGGGCGCAGCAGCAGCGTGTACGCGATCCGCCCGGGCGCGAGCGCCGACAGGTTCCGGGTCTGAAGCCGGTCGAGGAACGCCCGCGCGCCGGCGCCCGCAACCTCGAAATGCCCCATGAACGAGAAATCGAACAGGCCGCACGCGCGCCGCGTCGCGAGATGTTCCCCCGCGGCGTCGGTGTAAACCGCTACAGGTTGCGCCATAGCATCAGCGCGCCGACGACGATGCACAGGCCGGCCGCGAGCCGACGCAGCGTGCCGACGCCGACGGCGTGCGCCAGGCGCACGCCTGCGACCACGCCGGCGAGCTCGAAGAGCGTGATCCACGCCGCCACGCCGAAGTCGATCGTGCCGTAGGCCAGGTTGCCGGCGGTGCCGAACACCGCTGCGACGATCTGCAGCACCTGGCTGGTACCAACGGCGGCGAGCGGGACGAACCCGGCGAGCACCATGATCGGCACCGAGAACAGCGGCCCGCCCGCGCCCGAGAGTCCCGAGCCGAACCCCGACACGGCGCCGACGCCGAGCAGCATCGCGCGCTCTGCCGGTGAGCGTCCGTCGCGATGCCCCTCGTCGCGACGCGACGGCAGCAGGATGTAGGCGCCGGCAAAGATGATGATCGCCGCGATGATCAGTGCGAGCGGGCGGGCGTCGATGCGGGAGTTGGCCCACGCGCCCAGCACGCTGAACACCACCGCGCCGGCGCACACCGGGAACGTGATCCGCCAGTCGATCGACCCGCGGCGCTGGAAGAGGATCGTTCCGAGGATTCCGGTAAACGCGAAAGTGAACAGCGCCGTAGCGGTCGCACTGTGGACGGTGAGCCCGCCGAGATACGTCAACGCCGGAATCAGCAGGATCCCCCCGACGCCGACCGTGCCGATGAAGAGGCCGACGGCGACCGCGACCGCGGCGAGCAGGAGGTAGGCGGTCAACGTGGGGGGCGAAACGTCAGCCGGCGGCGAACGCCTTCAGCTCGCTCGTGAGCAGAATGGAGAGCTGCTTCATCAGGGCGTAGCCGAGGCTGTGGTCCTCCTCCATCAGCGCGATGAGCCGCGCGCCGTTGAGGGCCAGGACCTCGCAGGGCGTGAGACAGTAGGCGGTCGCGATGCGGCGCTGCGTGGTCTCCACCAGCGCCGCCCAGCCGAACACCTCGCCGCGGCGGATGATCTCGCCGGCCGAGGTGTCGCGCCGGCCGACGCCGAGCGTGAACCGCACCGTGCCGTCGGCGAGAATGTAGAAGTCCTCGGCCGGGTCGCCGAGCGAGTAGATCCGCGTGTCCTGCGGGTAGCGTTCGCGCCGGGCGAGCAGCGCGAGCCGCGCGAGCTGCGCGCGCCCGAGCCCCGCGAAGAAGCGCGCCTCGCCGAGGACGTCCAGTTCCCCGGCGACGGCGGCGCCCGGCGCGCCGGAATTCACTTCTTCTTCCAGCCCACGAGATCGCGGAAGCGCGCGAGCTCGTCCTCCTTCATGAACACCGTGTGCTCCTTGCCCGGGTAGACGCGCGAGCGCACCTCGTCGCGGTAGTCCGAGAGGCCCTTCTCCAGGATCGGCACCAGGTCGACGTAGATCTTCGAGTGCCGCGGCACGTGCGCCTCGTAGAGATGGAAGAGGTCCGAGCCGATGATGTGCACGCCGTGCGCGCGGTTGCCGGCGCCGAGGCTGATCACCGGCACCGGGAGCGTCTCGGCGAGGTATTCGCATACCTCGGAAGTCGTCACCTCGCACATGATCGAGAAGCAGCCGGCGTCGACCATCGCCCAGGCGTCGTCGATCAGCTCCTTGGCGCGCTCCGCGGTCTTGCCCTGCGCGACGAATCCCCCGAGCTGCGGCATGCGCATGGGCGTGATGCCGATGTGCCCCTGCACCGGGATGCCGGCCTTCACGATCGCCTCGATGTACTTCGCGTGGTGCTTGTTGCCCTCGCACTTCATCACCTCGGCCCCGCCCTGCGCGACGTACTTCGCGGCGTTGTCGACCGCCTGCTGCGCGGAGAGGTGGAAGCTCATGTAGGGCATGTCGACCATGCGCAGGCCGTACTTCGACCCGCGCTTGACCGCCTGCGCCATGAACATCACCTCCTCGAACGACACCGAGGTGGTGGTCTCGTGGCCGAACAGCACCATGCCGCCGGTGTCCGAGACGCACAGGATGTCGATGCCCACCCGGTCGGCGATGATCGCGGTCTCGTAGTCGTACACCGCGAGCTGCACGATCGGCTCGCCCTTCTTCATCTTGTCGACGAGCGACGGGATGGTGACCTTCTTGCGCGTGGGCGCGGCAGGCTTCTCGGCCATCGGTGTCCTCCTGGGGTGTATTGGAATGCGGGTTAAACGGACCTGCTGCAGCAAATCCTGTGCCGCACCCCTCTCCCTGCAATTACAACCGGCTGGACGGGCTGCCCCGGCGCGCTGTTTCGAAACGAAACCCGGAAGGGTTCCCCGCGAAACAGGACGCTAGTCGCGCCGCGGGGCGCGCCCGTTGCGGAGCAGTCCCCACTCCCGGCGCCGCGTCCAGAGCGCCTTGCGGCCGATCCCCAGCAGGCGCGCGAGCTCGGTCTCGCTGTAGCGGTCCTGGTATCGGCCCACCGTCTCGCGGATGTATTCCTCGACCGACAACGGGCGCTCCGGCAAAGGCGACGCGCTGCGGCGGGTACCGGTCGCCGCCATCCCGTCGGACAGCTCCGCGCAGGTGAGGAGGTCGGAGTCGGCGAGGATCACCGCACGCTCGATCAGGTTCTCGAGCTCGCGCACGTTGCCCGGCCAGGGATGCCGGTCGAGGAAGGCGGCAAGGTCGGCGCCGATGCCGCGGATCTTCTTGCCGAGCTTGCGGCCGTAGACCTCGACGAAGTAGTCCGCGAGCAGCCGCACGTCCTTGCCGCGCTCGCGCAGCGCCGGCACGCGGATGCCGATCACGTTCAGGCGGTAGAACAGGTCTTCGCGGAACCCGCCGCCGCCGACCAGTTCCTCGAGATCGCGGTTGGTGGCGGCCACGAAGCGCACGTCGACGTGGAACACGTGCTTGCCGCCGCCGACCGGCCGCACCTCGCGGTCCTGCAGCACGCGCAGCAGCTTCACCTGGAGCGCCGGTGCGAGCTCGGAGATCTCGTCGAGGAACAGCGTGCCGCCGTGCGCCTCGCGGATCAGGCCCTCGGTGGTGTGGGTTGCGCCGGTGAACGCCCCCTTGACGTGGCCGAACAGCTCCGACTCGAGCAGCTCGCTCGGGATCGCGCCGCAGTTGATCGCGACGAACGGCCCCTCGGCGCGGTTGCTCGCCCGGTGGATGCTGCGCGCCACCAGCTCCTTGCCGGTGCCGCTCTCGCCCGAGATGAGCACGTTCGCGTCCGACGGCGCCACCTTGCGCACCAGGTCGTGCACGCGCTTGATGCCCGCCGACTCGCCGATGATCCGGCGGTCGGCGTACGCCTTGCGCAGGCTGCGCTTGAGCAGCGCGTTCTCGCGCCGGATGCGCCGTTCGTTCAGCGCCCGCGCCACCGCGTGCAGGAAATCGTCGTTGTTGAACGGCTTGATGATGTAGTCGACCGCGCCGTTGCGCAGCGCCTCGATCGCGCTCTCGACCGACGAGTAGCTCGTCATCAGGATGATCGGGATCTCGCGGTCGACCTCGCGCAGCCCGCGGATCGCGTCGAGCCCGGTGGCATCCGGCAGCTTGAGATCGGTGATGACCAGATCGACGACGCTCGCGTGCACCGCGCGCAGGCCGTCGCGCACCGACCCGGTCATCTCGGTGCGATAGCCCTCGCCCGCGAGCAGCAGCTGCACGACCTCCGAGAGCCCGGGGTCGTCGTCGATGACGAGGATGCGCTCCCGGGACGCGCCCTGGACGCGCTCGGCCGCGACGTTCATGGATGCGCGCCGGGCGTCGCGGCGGGCAGCTCGATCACGAAGCAGGCGCCGCCACCGCGGATGATTCTCGGCGCGCAGCTCGCCGCCGAGCTCGTTCACGATCTCGCGCGAGATCGTCAGGCCGAGCCCGGTGCCGACGCCGTCGGCCTTGGTGGTGAAGAAGGGCTCGAACACGCGGCCGAGGTGCTCGGGTGCGATTCCCGGTCCCACGTCGCGGATCTCGAGTACCGCGCGCGCACCGCGGCGCACGCCGGTCACGGTCACCCGGCCCTCGCCGTCCATCGCCTGCGCGGCGTTGAGCAGGACGTTGAACACGACCTGCTCGAGCTGGCTCGGCTGCGCGAGCGCGGCGAGGTCGGGATCGATCGCCACCTCGACCGCGACCGCTTGCGCACCGCCGCGGTGGCGGAACAGCGCGGCGGTGTCCTCGACGATCGGCGCGAGCGCGACCGGCTTGAGCGGGCCCTCGCGCACGCGCGAGAAGTCGGTCAGCGTGCGGGTGATCGCGAGCACCCGTGCGATGTTCGACTGGATCGAGGCGAGGCCGCGCTCGAGCATCTCGGGCGAGGCGCCGCGCCTGGACCGCAGGATCTGCACCATCGAGTCGATCGCCGCGAGCGGGTTGCTCACCTCGTGGCACACGCCGGCCACCATGAACCCGAGCGAGGCGAGGCGCGTCGTCTGCACGTCCTGGAGCGTGCGCTCGGCGAACGGCGCCTCGTCGACCACCGTGAGCACCGTGCCCCACCGGGTGGGCTGCGCCGTCAGGCGCTCCTGCACGAGCGCGCCGTCCGCCTGGCGCGCGACCGGCACGTCGCGCGCGGCGCCGAGATCGCCGGCGAGCGCGGCGTAGTACTCGGGGAACAACGCATCGAACCCGGTCCCGGCCGCGCCCTCGCGCGCGCGCGCGCGCATCGCGGCGCTGGCGTGCAGCACGCGCCCGTCCGCGGCGACGACCATGACCGGCACCGGAAGCGTCTCGAGCACGGCGAGCGGGCCCGCCGCGCGGGGCGCGTCGCGCCGGGTCGCGCCGGCCGTCATGCGGACGCCTCGCGCGAGGCAACCGGGACACGCAGGGAGCGCTCGTCGATCGGCAGGCATGCGAGCGCAGCCACCACGCTCGCGCCGATCGCGACGATCCAGACCGCGGTGTAGCTGCCGGTGGTGTCGAACGCGTAGCCGCCGAGCCAGACCCCCGCGAACGCCCCCACCTGATGGCCGAGCCAGGCGATGCTGAACAGCGTCGACAGGTACTGCACGCCGAAGATCTGCGCGACGAGCGAGTTGGTGAGCGGCACGGTGCCGAGCCACGTGAACCCCAATACGATCGCGAACAGCGCGATGGTCCAGGTCGACAGCGGCAGCAGCACGAACGCGGCGATCGCGATGGCGCGGAGCCAGTAGATCGCGCCGAGCAGATGCTTCTTGCTGTAGCGATCGCCCAGGTATCCGCACAGGAACGATCCGGCGACGTTCGCGAGGCCGATCGCCGCCAGCGCGGTCATCCCCTCGAGCGCGGTCCCGCCGCGGTCGACGAGGTAGGCCGGCAGGTGGACCATGATGAAGAGCGTCTGGAAGCCGCAGACGAGGAAGCTGCCCGTCAGCAGCCAGAACCCCTTGTGGTTCGCGGCCTCCCGCAGCGCCTGTCCGATCCCCTGCCCGGCGGCGTGGGGGTGGATCGTCCGGCCCGCGAGCGCGGCGGCGAGCGGCACGATCAGGAATGCGGAGGCGGCGAGCACGAGCAGCGCGTTGAGCCAGCCGAACTGCGAGATCAGGGTCTGCGAGTACGGCAGCATCGCGAACTGGCCGATCGATCCGCCCGCGCCGGCGATGCCGAGCGCGATCGTGCGGCGTTCTGGCGGCGCGCGCCGGCCGACCACGCCGAGCACGACGCCGAAGCTGCACGCGCTCAGGCCGATCCCGATGAGGAGCCCGGTCGACAGGCCGAGCTCCAGGCCGGTGTTCGAGTAGGCCATCAGGACCAGGCCGGCCGCGTAGCAGAGTCCGCCGACGACGAGCACGCGGCCCGCGCCGAAGCGGTCGGCGATCGCGCCGACAAACGGCTGCGCGAGGCCCCACATCAGGTTTTGCAGTGCAATGGCGGCGGAGAAGGTCTCGCGCCCCCAGCCGAGCGCGCTGCACATCGGCTGCAGGAACAGGCCGAAGCCCTGACGCGTGCCGAGCGCGAGGAACAGGATTGCGCTGGCAGACACCAATACGACCGTCGGCGTGCGCCAACCGCCGGGCCCGGGCGTTCCTGAGAGGGCGTTCATGAGGCGGACGAGTCTAGCGGGTTTTCGATGCCCCGGACTCAGCTCGTGAGCCGTCGGTGGATGTCCGCCGCCTTTTCGACCCGCTTGATCTTGAGGTTCGTCCCCTCGGCCCAGCGCGTCAGCTCGAACGCCGCCGCCGATGACGAGGATGTCGACCTCCTCCTCGACGAAATCCTCAGCGGGCCGAATGGCCCGCCAGTTTCACTTCCACCTTCTCCTCCAGGCCGGCGTAGTACGCGCGCAGCACCTCGAGCACTTCGGGCCGGCTGAACTCGGCCGGCACCGCGGATCCTTCGGACAGCCACTTGCGCAGCTTCGTCCCCGACACGAGGAGGCGATCGGCGTCGTCGTGCGGGCAGGTGCGCGCGGAGGCCATGCCCCCGCACTTGTAGCACCAGAACGTCCAGTCGATCTTGAGCGGCTGGGTCTCGAGCGCGCCTTTCGGGATCTCGTCGAAGATCCGGTGCGCGTCGAACGGGCCGTAGTAGCTCCCCACGCCGGCGTGGTCGCGCCCGACGATCAGGTGCGAGCAGCCGTAGTTCTGGCGGAAGAGCGCATGGAGCAGCGCCTCGCGCGGGCCGGCGTAGCGCATGTCGAGCGGGTAGCCCGCGTGGATCACCGTGTCCTTGCGGAAGTACCGCTCGATCAGGACGCCGATCGCCTTCGCGCGCACGTCGGCGGGGATGTCGCCGGGCTTGAGGTTGCCGAGCAGCGAGTGGATCAGCACGCCGTCGCAGGTCTCGATCGCCACCTTGGCGAGGTACTCGTGCGAGCGGTGCATCGGGTTGCGCGTCTGGAACGCGGCCACCTTCGACCATCCGAGCGTCTCGAACGCGGCGCGCGTCTGCGCCGGCGTCATGAACAGATCGCCGTAATGCGCGTTGAAGCCGCCGTCCGAGAGCACCTTCACCGGCCCGGCGAGGTTGACCTCGCCCTGCTCCATGACCATCTTCACGCCCGGATGCTCGGCGTCGGTGGTGCGGAAGACCGACATGCATTCGTGCGCCTTGTCGATCGCGTACTTCTCGGTGACGCGCATCGTCGCGAGGAGGCTGCCGTCGTCGGGATCGGCGAGCGCGACCTCCGCGCCGGTCTTGATGCCGTCCGCCGCCGCCTGGCCCGCGGAGAGCGTGATCGGGATCGGCCAGAAGAGGCCGTTCGCCATCCGGTATCCGTCGCACACGCCCTGCCAGTCGGCGTGGGTCATGAACCCGTCGAGCGGCGTGAACCCGCCGATCCCGAGCATGACCAGGTCGCCCTTTTCGCGCGAGCTCACGCGCAGCGCCGGCAGCGAGCGGGCGCGCGTGCGCTCGGCGGCGACCGCGTCACCGTCGAGCAGCAGGGGCTTTAGACGCCCGCCCCCATGGGGGCTGACGAGTCCGGGCATTGGGTTGCCTCCCTCCGGGGAGGGGCTATTCTGCGCAGCCCCCCCGGAGGCCACAACGCAGACCTTTTGATTGGCCGATCAAGGGGCCTGATTCGCCGATTCGTCACGCCGGGTCGGCGAGCCGCTGGTCGCTACCAATCTGGCTTGCTAGACTCCGAAGCGCTCGAGCCGTCATGGACAAGCAGGCGTTCAAGCCCGATACCCGCTACACCCTCGCGTGCCGCGACGCGCAGGGCCGCGTCCGACCGCTCAACTTGTACGTCTACCGGGTGTACGACCAGTTCATGGTCGCCCGCGAGGCGGGCGCCAGCGGCCTCGTCCGCAAGGTCGCCTACGACGCGGTCGAGCGCATCGTCAAGGAAACCGAGGTCGCGCCGGAGGCGCGCTACTTCCTGCCGGCGGGCGTCCTCGACGAGAAGAACTGGCGCGACCGCAGCGTGATGCAGCACTACGCATCGGCGCCGGGACGGGGCAAGTGATGGCGCGGGCGGCGACGGAGCCCACCGAGGCGGCCGCAGGCGACGGCCGGCGCTGGCTGGCGGTGGTCGCCCAGCTGCCGGTCGACGACGCCGCGGGGCGGATGAAGGTCCTGCGCATGCTCGAGACGCTCGGCTGCGCGGTTCTGCGCGACGGCGTCTACCTGCTGCCGGACAGCGCCGACAGCCGCAAGGGCCTGCAACGGCTCGTCGACTACGTCGCGCGCATCCACGGTTCGGCGCACCTGCTCGCCGTCCGCAGCGCCGACGAGGCCCAGACGCGGCAGTTCCGCGGCCTGTTCGACCGCTCGGCCAAGTACCGCGAGCTCATCAAGACGGTGGACTCTCTGAAGGCGGGATTCGGCGTTTCCGACCCCTCGGCGATCCGGCACGTGCTGATGAAGCAGCGTCAGGAGTTCGACGCGATCGGCACGCTCGATTTCTTCGAATCCCCCCTCAAGGCGAAGGCCGAGACCGTGCTCGCCGAGATGGAGGAGAAGGTCCACGGGATGATCTTCCCGGACGACGCGCCGCGCTCGCCGGAGGCCGGCGTGGCGCGGTCCAACCGCCGGTACTTCCGCCGCGCGTGGGCGACCCGCACGCCGCTCTTCGTCGATCGCCTCGCGTCGGCGTGGCTGATCCGCCGCTTCATCGATCCCGAGGCGATCATGGTGTGGCTCGACGGCCGCAAGGAGTGCCCCGCGACCGCGGTGAGCTTCGCGTTCGAGGGCGCGACGTTCCGCAACAGCAAGACCCGCGTGACGTACGAAGAGCTCCTCACGAGCTTCAAGCTGCGAGAAGAACATCGCGCTGGCGAAGATCGGGCGCATCGTCCACGCGCTCGACGCCAGCGACCTGACCGTGGCCGAGGCCGCCGGCGTGGCCACGCTCCTGAACGGCGCGAAGCGTCGCGCCGAGAGCGACGACGCGCTGCTCGCGGAGAGCGAGAAGACCTTCGACCTGCTGTACGAGGCGTACTTCGAGGTGCCGGCCAAGGCCTAGCCGCACGCGACCGACTACTTCTTCTTCTCCTTGATTTCCTCCTGCTGCAGCTTGCGCAGCTCGCGCAGGCGCGCATCGATCGCAGAGAGCGTGTAGAAGTCGCCGTCGCCCGCCTTCTGCGCCAGCGCGAGCTGGTCCACCGCGGCGGCGAGACCGCCCTGAAGGTAGTAGACCTCGGCGAGCGCGAGGTGCTGATCGGTGCGCTTTCCGAGCGCGGCGTAGGACTTGGCGATCATGTTGTAGGCGCGCGCGTCCTGCGGCCGCTGCTTGAGAATCGCGCGCAGCACCTCGATCGCCCGCGCCGGATTGCCGGCCGACTGCAGCACCTCCGCGTATTCGTAGAGCACGCCCAGATTGTCGGGGTAGGCCTGGGCGGCCGCGGCGATGATCTTCTCGGCGCCCGGCCGGTCGCCGGCGGCCATCCGCACGCGCGTCGCGAGCGTCTCGAACATCGGGTTCTGCGGCCCGCTCTTGCGCAGCAGCCCCACTTCGCGCTCGGCCGCGGGGTATTCCTTGGCGCGCAGCAGCGCCTGAGCGTAGCCGTAGCGCGTGGCCGCCTCGGTCACGAAGCGTCGCTCGGCGAGCAGCGTCCGGAAGTGCGTAACCGCTTCCTCGGGCCGGCCCTCGTCGGCGCGCAGCTTCGCACGCACCAGCTGGAACTCGATCGAGTCGGGACGCTGCTTGTACGGCGCGTCCTGCGCGCGGTTCTGCATGTCCGCGATGCGCTCGACGGTGAGCGGGTGGGTGCGCAGGTACGCGGGCGCGTTGTTGTCGTACAGGCGCGTGTTCTGCTGCAGCCGCGTGAAGAACGACGACATCCCCACCGACTCGTAGCCGCTGTCCTGCAGGATCTGGAACCCGACCCGGTCGGCCTCGCGCTCGAACTCGCGGCTGAAGTTCAGGTACGCCGCCACGGGCGCCGCCTGCGACGCGATCAGGGCGCCTTGCGCGAGCCCCGGGTTCGAGCGCCCCGCCAGGATCGCGAGACCGAGACCGATCAGGCCGAGGGGCGAGAGCTGGTTCTGCGCCTGCAGCTGGCGCGCGAGGTGGCGCTGGAGGACGTGCGCGATCTCGTGCGCCATCACGCCGGCGAACTCGGACTCGGTCTGCGCGCTGACGATCAGGGCGCTGTGCACGCCGATGAAGCCGCCCGGCAGGGCGAACGCGTTGATCATCTTGTCGCGCACGACGAAGAACGTGAACACCTGGCGCGCATCGACGCTGACGGCGACGAGCCGCTGCCCGACGGACTGCACGTACGCCGTGATCTCCGGATCGTCGATGTAGTCCGGATCGCGGCGGATCTCGCGCATGATCTGCTCCCCGATCCTGCGCTCCTGCTGCGGCGAGAGGTCGGCTTGCGCGGTCTCGCCCAGGTCGGGGAGGTTCTGCGCGTGGCCGGCAAGGCCGGGCGCGAGCGCGAGCAGGAGAAAGAGCCAGCTGTATCGCTTCACATTGCCTATGATACCCGCCGGCATCCGGGGTTCCCCGAGCGTGCCTTCAAGTGCGGTCGGGGCGCATAATCCGGCCTCATGGCACTCACGCACTTCGACGCGCAGGGCGCGGCCCACATGGTGAACGTCGGCGCGAAGGACGAGACGCTGCGGGTGGCCCGCGCCGCCGGGCGCATCGTGATGCGGCCCGAGACGCTCGCGCTGGTGCGCGCGGGGACGGCCAGGAAGGGCGACGTCCTCGGCGTCGCGCGCATCGCCGCGATCCAGGCCGCCAAGCGCACCGCCGACCTGATTCCGCTCGCACACCCGATCCCGATCACGCGCGTCGCCGCCGAGTTCGCCGACGCCGACGATCCGCCGGCGGTGACGTTGACGGTCACCGTCGAGACGGTCGGCCGCACCGGAGTCGAGATGGAGGCGCTGACCGCCGTGGCCGTCGGGCTGCTGACGATCTACGACATGTGCAAGGCCGCCGATCGGGGCATGCGGATCGAGTCGATCCGCCTGCTGGAGAAGACCGGCGGCAAGTCCGGCAGCTTCGTCGCCGGGTAGGCGTTCCGGGGCCGGTGGCAGCGACCCGCCATTCGACGCGCTGATCGACACATCAGCGCATGCCCCTTGGACAGGTATGGGGAACTTCAGTACGCTACGCGGCCTTGGCACGCGCTGCACGGAAGGAGACGAAATGGATCGTTCACGACGAGTCGTACTCAGGGGTGCCGGCGCCGGCGGCGCCCTCGCGGTGGCGCTTGCCGCCGGGTTGGTCAAGCCCGGCAGCGCGCTCGCGGCATGGAACAAGGGCGCATTCGACGCGAAAACCACCGCCGACGCGATGAAGGCGCTCGGCGTGACCAATGCCGCAGAGAGCAAGGACATCCAGATCCGCGCGCCGGAGATCGCCGAGAACGGCGCGGTCGTCCCGATCGACATCACGAGCACCATCCCGGGGACGACGAGCATCTCGGTGTTCATCGACAAGAACCCGTTCCCCTACACCGGCACGTTCGACGTCTCCCAGGGTGCGCTGCCGTTCGTTCACCTGCGCGTGAAGATCGGCGAGTCCTCGCCGGTCCGCGTGGTGGTCGCCGCCGGCGGCAAGTACTTCACGACCGCGAAGGAAGTGAAGGTCACTATTGGTGGATGCGGAGGCTGAGCCTCCTTGGGGCGGCTGCGGCGGACCCGCGGAATGACGACCAGCGGATAGAGGAAGAGAACCATGGCAGACCCGATGAAGATTCGCGCCACGCTCCAGGGCGACGTCGCCGATGTGCGCGTGCTCATGGCGCACCCGATGGAAACCGGCCAGCGTAAAGACGCGAGCGGCAACGTCGTTCCGGTGCATTTCATCCAGACCATCACCGCCCAGCTCAACGGCAAGACCGTGTTCGCCGCCGACGTGAGCCAGGCAGTCTCCCGCAACCCCGTGTTCGCGTTCAAGGTGAAGGGCGCGAAGGTCGGCGACAAGATAAGCATCACGTGGACCGACAACAAAGGCGAGAAGCGCACGGACGAAGCTGCGATCGGCGCCGGTTAGCGCCGGTCGTGCGGGCGTGACGCGACCGCGACGGCGAAGCGCGGCGCGGGGCTGGACGGCCCCGATCGACCACTGGAGGAGCCATGACTAGATTCGCCCTCGTGCGGTGTGCCGTCGCGGCGATTGCGACGATCGCCGGCGCCCCGCAGACCCTGGCTCAGTCCAAGCCGCCCGCGGCGCAGCCCGCCGCGCCGGCCCACCCGAGCGACCCTACCGCGGCCGAGTTCGACAAGTTCCGCGGGGTCCTGGAGGAGGACAACCCCGCGGAGCTCTTCGAGGCCAAGGGCAAGGAGCTCTGGTTCGCGAAGCGCGGGCCGAACGACGCCTCGCTCGAGAAGTGCGACCTCGGCCTCGGAACCGGCGTGGTCAAGGGGGCGTATGTCCGCACGCCCCGCTACTACCCCGACGTCGGGAAAGTCATGGACGTCGAGCGCCGGATCGTGCACTGCATGGTGACGCTGCAGGGGTTCAAGCTGGAGGACCTCGCGAAGCAGCCCTTCAGCAGCGAAACGCGCACCCCCGACCCGGTTTCGCTCGTCACTTATGTCGCGGGCCAGTCGCGCGGCATGAAGGTCGCCGTCCCTCAGAATCGTCCGGAAGAGCGCGAGACCTACGCGGTCGGGCGCGAGATCTTCAACTACCGCGCCGGGCCGTACGACTTCGCCTGCGCCACCTGTCACGGCGAGGACGGCAAGCGCATCCGCACGCAGCCGCTGCCCAATCTCACCAAGCCCGCCGAGGCGATCCGCGCCTACCAGGGCTGGCCGGGGTACCGCATGACCGGCGGCGTCATGCACACGCTGCAATGGCGCATGAACGACTGCTTCCGCCAGCAGCGGTTCCCCGCCCCGGACTACGCGTCCGACACGATCACCGCGCTCCTGACGTACCTGGCCGTGGGCGCGAACGGCCAGGTCTACAAGGGCCCGGGAATCAAGCGCTGAACGGAAGGAGCAGAGCGTGAGAATCCGTACGGCAACGATCCTCAGCGCCGCCGCGGCGGCGCTCGCCGCGGCCTTCCCTGCGACTGCGGGCGATCCCAGCACCACCGCGCAGGAGATGATCAAGCGCGACTTCAAGTCGCGGGGCATCGCCACGATCGACCGCGTGAATCAGGACGGCGTGCAGACGCTCTGCAACCGGACGCACGACAAGCCGCCGAAGGAGATCGCGGAGCGGCTCGAGAAGGACCAGCTGGCCGGCATCCAGTGGCCGGCCGACGGAAAGCTGCTCGGCGACTGGAAGGCCGGCGAGCAGGTGGCGCAGAGCGGCCGCGGCTTCACGTGGAGCGACAAGCCGGGCGTCACGGGCGGCAGCTGCTACAACTGCCACCAGATCGGGCCGAACGAGAACTCGTTCGGGACGGTGGGCCCGAGTCTCTACCAGTTCGCCAAGATCCGCGGGTACGGGCCCGACGTTCAGCGGTACGCCTACGGCAAGATCTACAACGCCAAGGCGTACAACCTCTGCTCCCTGATGCCGCGCTTCGGGTACGTCGGCGCGCTCACGGAGAAGGAGATCAGGGACCTCGTCGCGCTGCTGATGGACCCGAGCTCGCCGGTGAACAAGTAGCACTACGCCCGTGCAGCGGCGCGAATTCCTCCGGCTCCTCGCGGCCGGCGCCGCCGCCGGGCTCGCGCTCGATGCGCCCGAGGCGCTCGCGCAGGCGGGCGCGGATGCGCTGTACCGCATCCCGAAGTTCGGCAACGTCGCGCTGCTGCACTTCACCGACTGCCACGCGCAGCTCCTGCCGATCTACTTTCGCGAGCCGAGCGTCAACATCGGCGTCGGCGCGGCGGCGGGCAAGCCGCCGCATCTCGTCGGCGAGCACCTCCTCAAGGCGTTCGGGATCAAGCCCGGCACGCGCGAAGCCCACGCGTTCACGTTTCTCGACTTCGAGCGGGCTGCGCTGGCCTACGGAAAGGTGGGCGGATTCGCGCATCTCGCGACGCTGGTGAAGCGCGTGCGCGCCGACCGGCCCGGTGCGCTGCTCCTCGACGGCGGCGACACGTGGCAGGGCTCCGGGCTCGCGCTGTGGACGCAGGGCGCCGACATGATCGCGGCCCAGAAGCTCCTCGGCGTCGACCTCATGACCGCGCACTGGGAGTTCACCTACGGCGAGAAGCGCATGAAGGAGGCGGTCGAGACGGAGCTCGGCGGGATCGAGTTCCTGGCGCAGAACGTGAAGACCGCCGACTTCGGCGACCCGGTGTTCAAGGCGTCGACGACCCGCACGATCAACGGCGTGCCGGTGGCGATCATCGGCCAGGCGTTCCCGTATACGCCGATCGCGAACCCGCGGCATTTCATCCCCGAGTGGACGTTCGGCATTCAGGAGGAGGCGCTGCAGAAGAACGTGGACGCGGCCCGGGCGAAGGGCGCGCAGGTCGTGGTGCTGCTCTCCCACAACGGGATGGACGTCGATCTCAAGCTCGCCACGCGAGTGCGCGGCATCGACGCGATCCTCGGCGGCCACACGCACGATGGCGTGCCGCACCCGACGCTCGTAAAGAACGCGGGGGGCCAGACGCTGGTCGCGAACAGCGGGTCGAACGCGAAGTTCCTGAGCGTGCTCGATCTCGACGTCAAGGGGGGCAAGGTTGCCGGCTTCCGCTACCGCCTGCTGCCGGTGTTCGCGAACCTCCTGCCGGCCGACGCCGACATGGACGCGCTCATCAAGCGCGTGCGCGCGCCGCACGCAGCGCGGCTCGGCGAGCGGCTCGCGACGACCGAGGGCCTGCTCTACCGCCGCGGCAACTTCAACGGCACCTTCGACCAGCTCATCCTCGACGCCATGCTCGAGGACAAAGGCGCCGAGATCGCCTTCTCGCCGGGCTTCCGCTGGGGAACGACGGTGCTGCCCGGGGGCGAGATCACGCTCGAGCACGTGCTCGACCAGACGGCGATCACCTATCCCCAGTGCACGGTCAGCGATCTCAGCGGCGAGCGGATCAAGGAAGTGCTCGAGGACGTCTGCGACAACCTCTTCAATCCCGATCCGTACCTGCAGCAGGGCGGCGACATGGTCCGCGTCGGGGGCATGACGTTCACCTGTACGCCCGCCGCCAAGATGGGGAGCCGCATCACCGACATGCGGCTCGGCGGGAAGCCACTCGAGCCGGGCAAGACCTACAAGGTCGCCGGCTGGGCGCCCGTGGCCGAAGGCGCACAGGGCGAGCCGATCTGGGACGTCGTCGTGCGCTACCTGAAGGACAAGAAAGTGGTGGTGCCGCGCAAGCTGAACCTGCCGCGGCTCGAGGGCGTCGCCGGGAACGCGGGCCTGGCTTAGCCTACGCAGGCGGTAACGCGGGTCAGCCCGTGATGCGCACTGCCACGCACTGCGTCGTGGAGGCGAAGCCGATGTACTCGTAGCGTCTGTCGGTGTGCGCGATCGTTTCCTGGAACGCGCGGTACTCGTGCCGCTCCCAGCCCGGATAGTTCAGGTACTCGTCGAACACCAGAACCGTGCCCGCCACCATGCGCGGGGCCAGCAGCTCGAGCACGGTCTTGCTCGAGCTGTAGAGATCGCAGTCGATGTGCGCGAAGCGCACCGGCCCCGGACTCGCGGCGAGGAACGCCGGCAGCGTGTCCGCGAACCAGCCCTTGTGCAGGACGACGTTCGCGGCGCCGACGTCAGGCAGCTCGCCCTGGAGGGAAAAGCGCCCCTTCTTCTGGACGTGGGTCCAGTCTTCCGGCAAGCCCTCGAACGAATCGAAGCCGTGAACGGTACGCGGGCACCGGTCCGCGATCCATTTAAGCGAGGCGCCCGTGTATACCCCGAACTCCAGCACGAGCCCTTCGACCGCGGACTGTGCCAGCGCGTACTCGAGCAGCGCGGCGCGACCCACCAGGTTCCGGGCGCTCGACATGTGCTCGACCATGTAATGCGCCGACGCCACGCCCGCAATCAGGTAGGCGAGCTGTTCGTAGTCGTAGGGCGCGGCGGGCCGACTGCCCTCGCGCAATAGCGCCCGCAGCAGTTCGTCTGGGTTGGCGTTGCCGCTGGGTACGTCCGCGCGGCCCTGTGCGCCTGGCGACCGCGCGCGTAGCCAGTCCTTGATCAGCCTCCCCAGCATCGGCGCCTATGTTCGCATATGGCGGCGGCCCGCAGCGGCGCAACCGCGGTCACCGCGAGAGATAACGGGCGAGCGCCGCGGTAGTGTCTGCGCTTCCAAACCCCTGGGTCGTAGAACCACCGGAGTAAGGCGCCTCCCGCTTCGCTCCTGCTGGAGTCCGCGCTAGCCCCGGCGCTGCGGGTCGGGCTTCTCGCCCACCAGGCGCATGTCGCGGGGTTCGCGCAGTTTGAATTGCGCGGGCTCCTGGCGAACGTTCACGAGACCCGCCTCCTCCATGACTTCGCGCAGGCTCGTCGGCGTGTAGCCCCAGCGGTGGCACATCAGGGGATCGCGCCACTGCGGGTCGCCGTAGAGAACCCACATCGTTCGCTGACCCTCCGCCCCGGGCCGCGCGCCGCCACCGGGATCCTTCAGGAACTCCTCGCACGCCGTAAGGAGGTTCGGGCATTCGAGGATCATCACGCCGCCCGGCTTCAGCACGCGCATCCACTCCCGCAGCACGCTTACGACCTCCCAGCGCCAGAGGTGCTCCACAACGTGCACGGACAGGACCTCGTCGCAGCCGTCCGTTTCGAACGGCTCGAGACTGCGCAGGTCGCACAGCACGTCCGGCGCTCTACCGGCACGGCTGGGCGCCACGTCGACGTTTACGTAACCCGGCAGTATCTTGTCGCCGCAGCCGAGATTCAGCCGAGCACCCCGACCCCTTCCGTTCGACCCGGGCGTGCGCTCCTCAGGCCGCTCAACGCCGAGCAGCGCCGCCCATTTCCTCCCGACCACGTCGGGCGAAAAGCGGCCAGCGACGTAAGCCTGACCGGCGGCAACGCGCGCGCGCGCCGCCGCCGGGTTCTCGAGGGCCCAGGCGACGCCGTCCGCGAGGTCGTCTCCGACCCATGCGTAGTCGGCGAGCTCGCGGTACGAGGGGATCGGAGAGGCCACGGCAAGGCGCCCGCCGCGGATCGTCTCCACCATCCGGTTGTGAGACTTCACGCTACCCCACTCGCCTCCGACATCCTGCGGCAGCAGTACCAAGTCGCACTCGTCGATGGCCCGCCAGGTCGCCTCGAGAGACCAGGGAATGAAGCGGGTCGTGAACGCGGGACTGCGGTCGAGCAGCCGCGCCCCCAGCCGTTGCACGAGGTCGCGTCGCTCGGCGCCTGCCACCACGTCGAGCACGATCGGCGTACCCGTCGCCCGCGCCGCGACCTGGAGCAGCTCGGTCTCGACCAATGAAACATTGACGTCCCCCAAAGTACCGAACCAGCAGAGGCGCAACGGCGTCCCAGGGGCGAACCGCGGTGGGTTCGCGCGTGGGCTCTCCCACGGGTCCTCGATCACGCGGATTCCCTTCTCGGCCACGCCGGCGAGCCGGTCGGCGAGGGCTTGGCACGGGACGGTCAACGTGCAGATCCTCCCGAGGGCGCGCTGGTATTCCTCGAAGAAGGGCTCGCCCACCATGCGTCCCATGGCTGCATAGTCGTCGGACAGGTCGGCGAATAGCGGAACGCGTCGTCCCGCTTCCGCCAGACTCGCCAGCAGCGCCTCGATCATTCTTCGGTGGCCCGACACGAACGTCGTAGCGAGCTTGCCCAGAACGATTGCGCGCGGACTGCCAATCCGCTCCAGGGCCGGATCGGACAGCAGGTAGTCGACCGGAACGAAAACCACCGGCACGGTCGCAGCAAGCGCCTTGGCGGGGATGAGCACTCGCAGGCGCGTGCTCGCGAGCTCCTGGAACCCGCTCTCCCGGGGATTGCACTGCTGCACCGACGAGACCATCGTCACGAACGCCACGAACGGCTCCGCGACTCGGGGCGGCGGGGCTTCAACCGCGACATCCACCGCGGGCCGCGCGAACGCCGTTCTCAGGAAGTTGCGGAGCATGGGGGTTACCGGGCGACAGCGCGGAGTCTACCGCGCGGGACGACGATGAAAGCGCCGTTGGTCGCGGCGCTACCCGGCGTTCGAAGCCCGAATACGAAACGGGCGCCCGCAGGCGCCCGTTCCAGAGCCGAGTCTCTTGCGAGATCGGCTTAGCGGCAGCTCCCGGGCATGAACTTGCTCGGCGTGCCCTGGCAGGTCCACGCCACCGTGGTGCCCGTCCACGACGGGGTCAGAACCACCGTCACCACCGTGCCGACCGACGTGCTCGCGTTGGTGCCACCGATCGTGATCACGCCACCGTCGGCCACGTCGCCGCTGGTGACCTTGCCGTAGGTCACGATCGTCAGGCCCTTGCCCGCCGAACCGATCGCGCCGTCGACCTGCGCCTTCTCGGTCGCCGCCGTGCGCTGCGCGCTCGCACCGAGCACCAGCTCCGACACCTTCGCGCGGATCGTGTAGTCCTGATACGCCGGCAGCGCGACCGCGGCCAGAATCCCGATGATCGCAACCACGATCATCAGTTCGATCAGGGTAAAGCCCTTTTGAATCGTCTTCATGCAGCAGCCCTCACAGTTGGTGCTTCTCGCATCCAGCAGCGGAATGCTGCTCCCGGGTTACTCGCACGATACCGTGCCGTTTCATCTCCTCACCGTGCTCCGGAACGCAGCGCATTGATTTGATGCGCTTTCACTTCTTGGCCGGCGCGCTGAGCGTGACCGATTTCACCCGAAGCAGGCGTCCTCCAGGCCAAGAACTGCCCTCGGGGGTCACTTCGTGCCTCAGTACGCGCCTCCGCGGCGCCGTAGCAGAAGCTCCCGGCAAAGAAAACGGGCGCCCGAAGGCGCCCGTTCCAGAGCCGAGTCTCTTGCGAGATCGGCTTAGCGGCAGCTGCCCGGCATGAACTTGCTCGGCGTGCCCTGGCAGGTCCACGCCACCGTGGTGCCCGTCCACGACGGGGTCAGAACCACCGTCACCACCGTGCCGACCGACGTGCTCGCGTTGGTGCCACCGATCGTGATCACGCCACCGTCGGTCACGTCGCCGCTGGTGACCTTGCCGTAGGTCACGATCGTCAGGCCCTTGCCCGCCGAACCGATCCCGCCGTCGACCTGCGCCTTCTCGGTCGCCGCCGTGCGCTGCGCGCTCGCACCGAGCACCAGCTCCGACACCTTCGCGCGGATCGTGTAGTCCTGATACGCCGGCAGCGCGACCGCGGCCAGAATCCCGATGATCGCAACCACGATCATCAGTTCGATCAGGGTAAAGCCCTTTTGAATCGTCTTCATGCAGTTCTCCTAAGTTGAGTTCCCCAAGTCGTGCAGCGAGTCACCGCCACGCTCCCCTTAAAGCAGCCTCCATGCCACGTCCTCTCAGGCGCTTGGTGAGATCCTATAGCACATGATTTTTATATATATTTTTTTGGATGTACGTTCTGTCGCCGAAGGTCAGGCGTAGAAAGTCACGACGGCCGGCGCGAGCCTGGAACTTAGAGGTGACGCTCAGCGTCAGTTTTTTTCGCCCGCCGGCGCTCGTGGAGCCCAGCCCGTGAGCGACTCTCGGACCGCAGCAAAGACGTCCTCCCAGTGGCTCGACCACTGATTGGCGAAAGAGGCGGACTGACGGAAACCATGCCATCCGGGGGCCGTCGAGACCGAACGGCCATTCGGGCGAGAAGGGAACGACGACGCTCACCGGCCGTCCGAGCGCGCCGGCGAGGTGGATGATCGCCGTGCACACCGAGACCACGCCATCGAGCGCGCACACCAGCGCCGCCGTCTCGTCGTAGTCGTCGATCGCCTCCTGCCAGTGGTGAATCACGATCCCCGACTCGCGCCCGAAGGCGGCCACCTCGTCGGCCGCGTCGCGCTGGTACTGCAGGCTCACGAACGTGGCGGCGGGAGTCTCCAGGACCGGCCGCCAGTCAGCGAGCGTCACCGAGCGCAGCCGCAGCCGCGTCTGCGCCGTGCCCCCGCGCCAGGAGATGCCCATCTTCGGCCCTGGACCCAGCGCCTCGAGCCGCGCGCGCCAATAGGCCACGCGCTCCGGATCGGCGCGCAAATACCCCGCGTGCGCCGGGAAGCTCGCCGCGCTGCGGCGCAGGCGGCTCGCCACCGTCCCGCAGGCCGCCTGCAGCTCGATGCGCGGCACCTCATCGAGCCAGTCCACCGCATCGGTCTGGTTGCGCCCCACCACCACCGCGCCGGGGAACGACCGGGCAAACAGGCGCTCGAGCTTCGGCGAGCACTCGAGCACCAGGCGCGCCCCGCGCGCCAGCAGATCCGGGTAGCACGAGGCGAACATGATCTCGTCGCCCAGACCCTGCTCGGCGTACACCAGCAGCGTCCGCCCGCTCAACTCACCACCGTCCCACTCCGGGAAGTGGAACGGGCGCCGCTTGCGGCTCGGGCTGTTCCAGCGCAGTTCGTAGGACTCCCACGCCCGCGCCCAGTCGCCGCAGGCCAGGCGCGTGCAGGTGATGTTCCAGCGCGCCTCGTCGGCGAGCGCCGATCCGCTCGCGATCACGCGCTCGAAGCACTCGATCGCCCGCGCCGGCTCGTGCAGATCCAGCGCCACGATCCCGAGCTGGATCAGCGCCGGGGCATAGCGCGGGATCCACCGCAAGGGCGTGCTCGAACGCGGCCCGGGCCTCCGCGTACGGCCGAGGTCGCGATCGGACTTGCCCCAGCCTCTTCCACAGACTCAGCCGAGGGTGCGATGGCGATCGCGCGCTCGAACGCCGCTTCGGCCTCCTCGAGCCGATACAGCGCCTGCAGCGCGCGCGCCCGCCCGACCAGCGCCTGCGCATGATCGGGCGCGCGCTCCAGCGCTCCGGCAAACACCCGCTCCGCCTCGCCCCACTCCCGGCCCTCCAGATGCGCGAGCCCGAGATTCACCCGCGCGGCCACCAGCTCCGGCCGATGGTGGATCGCCAGCTGCAGCGTCTCGATCGCCTCCTCGATGCGCCCGGCGCGCAAGTACGCCAGCCCCAGGTTGCTCTGCATCCCGGCGTTGTCGGGCTCCCGCTCGGCCGCGCGCTCGAGCCAGACGAGCGCCTCGGCCGCCTCCCCGCGCTCCAGTGCAAGCACCCCCGCAAACTCCAGCGCAGGCCCATGCTCCGGATTGGCCTCGAGGGCGCGTGCGAGCGCGCCGCGCGCCTCCTCGGCTCGCCCCTGCGCGTGCAGCGCGAGCGCCAGGCCGTGCGCCGCGGCCGGATCGGTCGGCGTGCGCGCCAGCACCCGCTCGAACACGTCCCGCGCCGCCGCCGGCGCCCCGCCCGCAAGGTGCGCAAACCCCAGGCTCAGAAGTGCGCCGCCGTGCTCCGGTTCGCGCGCGAGCACCGCCTCGGCCAGCGCGCGCGCCTGGCGCACTTGCCCGCTCCCGCGCAGCGCCTCGCCCAGCTCCAGCGCGAGCGCCGCATCCTGTGGCATCAACGCATGCGCCCGCTCGAGGTACCGCACCGCTTCGGCAACGAGCCCCGCCCCGGCAAGCAGCCGCCCGCAGCGCGCCAGCACCCCCGGATCCTCCGGCGCCGCCTGCGCGGCGCGCTCCAGGTGCGCACGCACCGCACTCATCTCGCGTGCCCTCAGCGCCGCCTGCGCCTGCTCCAGCGCGCGTCGCCCCGCCGCCCCCCCGGTCGCCCCACGCCCCACCCAGTCGCGCAAACGCGAGAACATCAGCCCAACCGCGCCGCCGCCTGGGCCATCACCTCGCCCCACTCCCCGGCCACCCCCTGGCGCAACAGCCGCACGCTCGGGTACCACACCATCCCCTCCCCCTCCAATCCATAACGCCATTCGGGAGCGGAAGGGACCAGGGCAAGCACCGGCCGGCCCAGCGCCCCGGCGAGGTGAACGCTCGCGTTGCACGCGCTCACCATCACGTCGAGCGCACAGACGAGCGCGGCCAGATGATCGACGTCCTGCTGCACTTCGGGCCAGTGATGCACGGTGCGGCCGGGTACGAGCCGGCGCAGCGCGGCGAGATCGTCGTCCACCGGACCGTGCTGGAGGCTCACCAGGCAGAGATCGTCGCGCTCGATGAACGGACGCCATGCGGCCGCCGGAATCGTCCGAACCGCAGCCCGCGTCTTCGCGACGCCGCCGCGCCACGCGATCCCGACGCGCACTCGCCCCCCGAGCGCGGCGAGACGATCGCGATAATCCGCGACGAGCCGCGGATCGGCGCGGAGATAGCCCCGATGCGCCGGGAACTGCCCGACCGCCGGTCCGAAAGCGCAGCGGAAGGCTCCCCGCCGGGACCTGCAGGTCGATCTCGCCGGCCCGAGCGAGCCACGGATGTTTCCGCCGCAATCGCCCGGCGAACACCGCGGCCGCAGGGAACGACCTGGCGAACAGGCGCTCCAGGCGCGGATCGCATTCGATCACGCAGCGCCGCGCTTCGGCACCCAGATCCGGGAAGCAGCTCGCGAACATGATTTCGTCGCCCAGGCCCTGCTCGGCGTAGACGAGCACCGACTTGCCGGCGAAGCTGCCGCCTTCCCACTCCGGGAACGGTAGCGCGCGCGACGACCACTCGGCGGTCCGCAGCCGCGCGGCGTAGTCCGTCCAGCCGCCCGCGAAGTCGCCGAGTGCGAGGCGGTGCATGCCGCGCGCAAGCCGGATCTCGGGCGACCCGGGCTTCGACGCGAGCGCCGCGTCGAATTCCTGCGACGCCCGGTCGGTCGCGCCGGCGTCCGCGAGCACCTTCGCGAGCGTCGTGCGTGCCTCGGGGTTGTCCGGCGCGGCGCCCACGAGCGCCTCGAGGGCGTCCAGGCATTCGCCCGCACGGCCCAGTTCGCGCAGGACGTTGGCGAGGTTGACCACCGTACTTGCGTCGCCGCTCGACAAGGCAAGCGCGCGCTGCAATGCGGCCGCCGCCTCGTCCAGCCGATCGAGGTCGCGCAGACACAGCGCATAGTTGTTCAGGTGCCCCGCGTCATCGGGTTGCGCGCGCATCGACGACTCGAAGTGCGCCAGCGCCTCGCGCGCCTTGCCGCGCAGCCGCAGCGCGAGGCCGAGGCTCGCGTGCACCTCGGCCGAGTCCGGGCGCGAGGCCAGAAGGCGGCGCAGCACCGCCTCCGCGTCGAGTGGCCGCGCCGATTGCAGCAGAAGCCCGGCGAGGTCGACGCCTGCGATCTCGAAATCCGGATCGAACTCGAGCGCCTTGCGGAGCGCGTCCTCCGCAGCCACGGTGTCTCCGGCGGCGCCCAGCGCACGGGCGAGGACGTAAAAGGCCTCGGGGTCGCGCGGCGACGCGGCGACGGCGCTGCTCGCGATCCGGACGGCTTCGGCGTGGTCGCCCGCGTCCCGCACGAGGTGCGACAACAACAGCTGCGCGCCGACATTCGCGGGATCCGCGTCGAGGGCGCGGCGCACGAGCCGCACCGCCTCATCCGGCTGTCCGCGGTCGCGCGCTTCGATCGCCGCCCGGGCGAGAGCGCCCGAGTCCCCTCGGGCGCGGCGGCCTTGCGCCACGCTGGCGAGGAGATTCCTCAACATTGCGAGAGCGGGCCGGACCGGGCCTTCAGCCGGTGACCGCTGCGGGCTTCGGGCGCGCCTCGCGCTGGACGGCGCTCAGCATCCGGTCGCGCTCGCGGCGCCACTCGTCCGCGAAGGGACAGTCGCGGTACTCGTCGAAATAAGGCCCGCCGAGCGTGTAGTGGACGAGGGAGACTTCGGTGGTGTGGTCGTCGTAGCCGACGAGGTGGTTCCAGCGGTGCGGCAGCGCGCCGATGAGCGCTTCGTCCGCGAGCCACTTGAACTGGTGCAACTCGAGCCCGGTGGCGGTGTTCACGTACTCCGGCGTCAGAGTCCGGCAGCGCGCATTGTTGAAGAGCATCACGCTCGACCAGTTCTTCTTCGGATACGCGGTCTGCGGCTGGCCGAGAAACTTCACGGCCTCGCGAGGCCGGTGGTCGTGCTTCACCACCATGACCGCATAGCGGTCGTCCCGCAGCGCCCAGAGGCGCGCGATGTCGTCCAGCACCAGCATGTCGCAGTCGGTGAACAGGCTCCAACCCTCGTAACCGGACAGGTAGGGCGTGAGGAAGCGGGTGAATGCGAAGTCCGTCGACTGCAGCGAGTGCCGCTCGCGCGTAAAGACGCCCTGCAGCTGCGAGAGCATGAGGGGCGCGACACTCACCGGCGCGCTCGCCCGGGCGTGGATGCTGTGCGCGAGGACGCTGAAGGCGGACGCTTCGCGCGGATCGTAGCCGATGAAGACGCGAATCATGCGAACCCTCGTCGGGGAAAGGTGTTAATCATTGTTGGCAAGCTGATTGGACCTTTGCGTGCTCGAGCCCCAGCGGCTCGGCTCCCGATACGAATCTGTGCTCGATGTGGTGGTCCCCGTCGGAGCCGGTCGCGAGGCCGTGCGTAGCGAGTTCCCAGCTGACATCGGGAAACGTGCGGCCTACGCTGGTCGCGAGTTCGGCCCACCATTCGGGCGGACGGACCGTGCAGTGCGCGTTTTCCCCCGAGGGCAACCGTTTTCGGGCCGGGTAGCATGCGACGTTCGCATAGACGAAGCGCTTCGCATAGGAAAACATTTCCGTCACGATCCACGGCAGATCGTCTTCGGGACAATGTTCCAGCACATCGGTCGAAATCACGCCGTCAAACCTGCCTTGCGGGAGGGTCGAATACCTTGCGTAGCTCGGGTCGTAGCAGTGCACGTAATCGACACCCCAGTAGTCGACGATGCTGTGAATCACCGCCCCGGTGTCGAGCTTCAGTCCGCGGATCTCGTACTGCTGGCCCTTGCCGCTGCCGTAGTCGAGGATGCTTAGCGCACCGGTATGGTCGATCAGGCGTTTGATGTGATGAACCTCGGGCCGCAAATTCAGTCCCGGGAACGTACGCTCGGGCAAGACATTCAGGAACTTCTCGCCTTCGACATGCATCGTGCGGTAGAGCTCGACGAGCTCCCGATAGCGGGGACTGGGGTTTGCGCGGGTGAACATCGTATCTGCCATACCTTGAACCTCACAACCTTATAGGGGCGGTGCGTAGGCGGCGAGTTCATTTGTCACGCGCTGGAGGAGCCCGCCCCACGCTCCCGGTGACGCTTGCCGCAGAACGCGTACCGAGGGATACCACGGCATCCGCTCCCAGTACAGTCCGTAGCGCCATTCCGGGCTGTACGGCGCCATCACCCAGACCGGGCGCCCGAGCGCGCCGCCGAGATGGATCACCGCCGTGCACACGCTCACGGTCAGATCCAGGGCACACAGGAGCGCCGCGGTTTCGTCGTAGTCGTCGATCGCCTCCGGCCAATAATGCGCCGCGACGCCGGCGGTCGCCGCGAGCGCCGCGATCTCCTCGAGCGTCGCGTCGTACTGCAGGCTGATCCAGTGGGTGTTCGGCGCTCGCAACATTCCGGCGAGATCCTCGGGCGCGGGCGAGCGGAGCTTGCGGCGCGTCTTGGCGGTACCGCCGCGCCAGGAGATGCCGACTTTCCGCCCGGGGCCAAGAGCGGCGAGCCGCGCACGCCACGCCGCCACTTTCGCGGGATCGGCCCGGAGATAGCCGCGGTGACTCGGGAAATCCGCGCTGCTGCGCCGGAATCGCTGCGGCAGGCTGCCGAGCGGAACATAAGCCGCAAGGTCGGGGTAGTCCCGGAGCCACGCCGGGTCGTCGAGCTGGCTGCCGGCCCGGATCATTGCCTCCGGAAAGGAACGCCGGAAAAGCGGCGCCAGCTTCGCGTGGCACTCGACGACGCAGCGGGCGCCCAGCGCGAGCACGTCGGGAATGCACGACGCGAACATGATCTCGTCGCCGAGCCCTTGCTCCGCTGCGAGCAGGAGCAGGCCCGACGGCGCCGACCGACCGTCCCAGCGCGCCACGGGGAACGTGCGTTGCGGCACGTCCTCCGAGCGCAGCCGCAGATCGTAGTCCGGCCAGGCCTCTGCGAAGCGCCCGACGAGCAGCAGGGCGAGCGAACGGTGCCAGCGCGCGAACACATGCCCCGGGTCACGCGCAATCGCGCGATCGTACGCGGCGATCGCCTCCTCGACGCGACCCAGGTCCTGCAGCGCGATGCCGTAGTTGCCGAAAAGGTCGGCGCGGTCCCCGCCGGCACGGATTGCGCGCTCGAAAAGCCCCGCGGCGCGGCCGGCGTCCAGGTCGCGCTTCAGGGCGATGAAGCCTTGCGCCTCGAGCGCGACCGCGGAATGCGGATGCGCGGCGAGCGCGCGCTGCACGTGGTGCTCGAAGCGCTCCCAGAGTCCGGCGTGCCGCGGCGCGAGCGCGGCATACGCCCCGAGCGCGGCCGCGAGCGTCACGTCGCGGCTCAGCGCCTCGTCCAGGCAGGTCGCGGCTTCGGAGGCGTCGCTGCGCGCTGCGAGCGCGAGGCCGAGATTGCACCAGACCGCCGGCTGTGCGCGATCGAGCGCGAGCGAGCGCCGGTACTCCGCCGCGGCGGCCGCAGCATCGCCCGACAACTGCAGGACGTTGCCCAGATCGGCGCGGATCCCCGCACCATCGCGCGCCGCGACGCCGCGCATGAGCACTCCGTGCGCCTCGGCGAGGCGCCCGCTCATGCCCAAGGCCTGACCCAGCAGGTGGAGTGCTTCAAAAGCGGCATCGGGACCCGCCGCGCGCGGAGTCAGGAGGTCGATCGCCGCCCCAAACTGTCCGTTGGCGATGGCGGCTCGCGCGGAGGATAGCCAAGCGGGCTCGGGGGGCGCCTTCGCGTCCCCGCGGGCGCGGGCCAACAGCCCCTTCAGCAGTGGCCCGAGCACTGGAGCCGAACCGACACAGCGTGCAATGTGGCGCCCATTCTCGACAGGAGCGGTGGAAAACCGCGAAATCTTACCCGGAGGTGGTCATCGCGGGACGCCGGAAAGGCGCCCCAGCCTAGGCCAGATGCTAAACTTCTTCAATAGGTTGGGCCGCATCCCTAATGCGACCTGCACACAACAAGGGGACTTCCATGGCGCTCTTCTCGTTCTCTAGCGGCGTGATCGCGGGCTTCGCGAAAGAACTCGCCGAAACCGTCGCCAAGCGCTATCCGCCCTCGCTCGACATCAGCCCCGAGAAGCGCGTGTCCGAGGCGCGGCTCACCCGGGTGCTGGAGGAGACGCTCGCGAAAGGGGCCGAATTCCAACGCGAGCACAAGCTCGGCATGTTCGGAAAGGCAAAGCTCGCCAACGAGTTCAAGTGGCAGCTCAAGGAGCTCGGCTACAGCGAGAAGTTCATCGACGTCGCCACCGAGGGGCTGATGGTCTACATCACCCGCGGCGCAGCGCCCGCCGATGCCGCCTCCGGGTCCAAGAAGTCCTGACCCCGAACGGTAGCGGACATGGAGGGCGTGCGCGAGGTCGAGCATCACGGCATCCGGATCCGCTTCGCGACGCCGAACGCGCACACCGCGTGGCGGGTGGACACCCTCTTCACCAAGGAGCCCGACACGATCGAATGGCTCGACGGGCTCGGCGCCGACGATGTGCTGCTGGACGTCGGGGCCAACGTGGGGATGTACTCGATCTTCGCCGCGAAAGTCCGTGGCACGCCGGTCCATGCCTTCGAGCCGGAATCGCAGAATTACGCGGTCCTGAACCAGAACATCCTGCTCAACGCGGTCGACAAGACCGTCGCCGCGTACTGCGTCGCATTGTCGGATCGCGTGGGTTTCGACCGGCTGTACTTGAGCGAGTTCGTGGCCGGAAGCTCGTGCCACAGCTGGGGAGCGCCGCTCGACTTCCAGAACCGCCCGCGCGGCTCGCCGTTCGCGCAGGGCTGTTTCTCGACGACCATCGATGCAGTGGTGGCGAGCGGCGCGATGCCGGTCCCGACGCACATCAAGATCGACGTCGACGGCCTCGAGCACGCCGTGCTGGCGGGCGCACGCGGGACGCTGAGCAACCCCGGGCTGCGCTCCGTGCTCGCCGAGATCAACACCAACCTCGACGAGCACTGGGGCATCGTCGATCTGATGCTCGAGCACGGGTTCGACTACTCGCAGGACCAGGTCGAACGCTCGCAGCGCCACGAGGGTACTTTCAAAGGCGTGGGGAATTATGTCTTTCGACGCTGAGAATCACGTCCTCTACCGGATCGCCAACGCGCGGATGCTCATCTATCCGTTCCCGCACTTCTACGTCGAGTCGGTGTTCCCCGAGGAGTTCTACCGCGAGCTCCGTACCCGGCTCCCCGAATCGGCCGCGTACACCCGCCTCGACGAGACGGGCAGCGTCAGCAAGGGCGCATACCAGGAACGCTCCGTGTGCTCGCTCCTCGACCTCGAGGAACGGGATGCGACGGACGAGGGGCGCGCATTCTGGGCAGACCTCAACCGCTGGCTGATGTCGGCGGATTTCGCCCGGCTCTTGGCCGACAAGTTCGGCGACGGGATCGCGGCCTATTACGGCACGGGCGCCAAACTGAAGATGCACACGGATTGCCGTCTGGTGCGCGACCTGACGCGCTACGCCATCTCGCCGCACACCGACACCCCGACCAAGCTCGTCTCGCTCCTCTTCTACTTGCCCCCCGACGAGAGGCTCGCTCACCTGGGGACATCCATCTATGCGCCGAAGGCCGCGGAGATGAGCTTCGACCCCGCGCGGCACCTGCCGTTCGAAGCGTTCAAGAAGGTGGCGACGATGCCCTTCAAGCCCAATTCGCTGTTCGCCTTCCTCCGCACGGACCGATCCTTCCACGGGGTCGACCAGATCAACGAGGAGGGGGTAGTACGCGACCTGCTGCTCTACAACATCTACGTGGCGAAGGGCTCCGTCCGCGCCGCCACGCCTGCGTAAGGGAATGCGCGGAGGGGAGGGATGCGCAGGCGCCCAGGCCGGCCGCTCCGGCCGGCGCCTGATGGATTTCAGGGCACGTAGCCCGGGATCTTCGCTTCGTCGACCGCGTCGATCTGCTCGGCGTCGAGGAACTGCTCGGCGTACTTGACGTACACCTTCCTGCGGACGAAGACGTCGAAGAGGTCCGGATCGATGTGGCCGTTCAGCTTGAACTTGCCGAGGATGTGCAGCGACTCGGAAAGCGTCTTGCCCTTCTTGTAGGGTCGATCCTTGGCGGTGAGCGCCTCGAAGATGTCGGCGATCCCCATCACGCGGGCCTGGACCGACATCTGCTCACGCCGGAGCCCGCGCGGGTAGCCCTTGCCGTCCATGCGCTCGTGGTGCCCGCCGGCGTACTCCGGGACGTTGCGCAGGTGCTTCGGCCAAGGCAGCGCCTCGAGCATGTTGATCGTAGAGACGATGTGGTGGTTGATGATCTCGCGCTCCTCCTGGGTGAGGGTGCCGCGCTGGATCGTCAGGTTCTTCAGCTCGTCGTCGGTGAGGAAGTTGGCGGTGTTGCCGAGCGGATCGCGCCACTTGTACATGAGCCCGATCTGCTGGACGCGCTCCTGGTCGTCCTTCGACATCGACTCGCTGCCGATGTTGCAGCGACGCAGGAACGTGCCGTCCTCCTCGATCTGGCGCAGGGTGTCGCGCAGCTCCTCGTCGATCTGGTAGGTGCGCTCGCGCCGGGTGATCTCGTCGACGCCCGGAGTGCGGGCGAGATCCAGCTTGCGGTTGAGCGCGTCGATCTCGGCATCCCGCTTGAGCACTTCGAAACGGGTGTCGATCAGGTGGATGCGGTCGTAGATCGTCTCGAGCTTCGTCGCCTTGTCGACCACGTGCACCGGCGTGGTGATCTTGCCGCAGTCGTGCAGCAGGCCGGCGATGCGCAGCTCGTACCGGTCCTTGTCCGTCATCGCGAATTCGGCGAGCGGCCCGTCGCCGGTGTCGTTCACCGCCTCGGCGAGCAGCATGGTCAGCATCGGCACGCGCTGGCAGTGTCCGCCGGTGTAGGGCGACTTCTCGTCGATCGCCTCGTTGATCATCCGGATGAACGACTCGAACAGGGTCTCGAGCTGGACGATCAGCGCCCGGTTGGTGAGCGCGATCGCGGCCTGGGACGCAAGCGACTCGGCGAGCCGCTGGTCGGAGTGCGAGAACGCGACGATCTCGGCCGAGACCGGGTCCTGGCAGTTGATGAGCTGCAGGACGCCGATGATCTCGCCCTCGTGGTTGCGCATCGGCACCGTGAGGAAGGACTTGGAACGGTAGCCCGTCTTCTGGTCGAACTGACGCGTCCCGGAGAAATCGAACCCGACCTCGGTGTAGGCGTCGGCGATGTTGACGGTCTGGCCGGTGAGCGCGGCGAACGCGGCCACCATCGATGTGTTCGGGTCGCTGTCGATGTAGAGGCGAATCGGATAGAACGGGATCGGATTGCCGGTGGTCCCGCCCATGGCGATGTCGAGCGAGGCGGTGCGGACGATCTCGAAGCGCAGCTGCTGGCTCACCCCCTCGTTCTCGATCAGGTACAGCGTCCCGCCGTCGGCCCGCGTGATCGTCTTGGCCGCGATCAGGATCTTCTCGAGCAGCGCGTTGAGGTTCTTCTCGAGGGAGAGCGCCGCGCCGATCTCGTTGAGCTGCTCGAGCCGGCGCAGCCAGTCCTCCGTCTCGGCGGCGCGGCGATCGCCGGATCGGGTCGCTACGGGCTGGAGGAGGCTGCTCATCGGGCGCGGTCCGGCTACTTGATGCAGACGGCGCGCACTTGCGCGAAGTCGGTGACGCCCTGCATCACCTTCTCGATGCCGTCCATCTTCAGGGTGCGCATCCCCTCCTCGAGAGCGGTGGCGAGCGTCTCGGCGACGCGCGCGTGCTCCTGGATGTGCTTCTTGATCGCGTCGGTGCCGACCAGCAGCTCGTGCAGGCCGAGACGCCCCTTGTAGCCGATGTTCGAGCAGGCCTCGCAGCCGGCCTTCTTGTAGAGCGTGAGCTGTCCCTTCTCGTCGCCGTAGGTCTTGATCAGGTCCTTGTACACGCGCTCGTACCCGGCCTTCGCATCCTTCTTGAACTCGGCCGTGTTCAGCAGCTCCTGGCAGTACTCCTGCAGGAGCAACTTGACCTCGTCGGGGGCCGGGTTGTAGGGCTGCTTGCACTTGCCGCAGAGCCGCTTCGCGAGCCGCTGCGCGAGGATGCCCACCAGCGCATCGGCGAAGTTGAACGGATCCATCCCCATGTCGAGCAGGCGGACGATCGACTCCGGGGCGCTGTTGGTGTGCAGGGTGGCGAACACCAGGTGGCCGGTGAGGGAGGCCTCGATGCCGATCGAGGTCGTCTCCTTGTCGCGCATCTCGCCGACCATGATGATGTCCGGATCGCACCGCAGGAACGCCTTCATGATCATCGGGAAATCGAGGCCGGCCTTCTTGTTGATCTGCACCTGGCGCAGGCCCTTCTGCGTGATTTCGATCGGATCCTCCGCAGTCCAGATCTTGGTGTCCGGCGTGTTGAGATGTCCGAGCACCGAGTGCAGCGTGGTCGTCTTCCCGGAACCGGTCGGCCCGCAGCAGAAGAAGAGACCGTAGGGCTTCTCGATCACCTCCTTGAGCCGCGGCAGGTTGTGCGGCGTGAGGCCCAGCTTGTCGAGCGGAATCGGCTCGCCGGCGGCGAGGATGCGCATCACGATGTCCTCGACCCCGCCCTGCGTCGGGATGGTCGCGACCCGCAGCTCGATGTCGAGCGGCCCGAACTTCTTGAACTTGATCTTCCCGTCCTGCGGCTTGCGGCGCTCGGAGATGTCGAGGTCGCACATGATCTTCAGGCGCGCGCACAGCGCGTTCCGGTAGGACGCGGGCACCTCGATGTAGGGCACGAGCGAGCCGTCCTTGCGGAAGCGGACCTCGGTCTTGGCCTTCCCCGGGTAGGACTCGATGTGGATGTCGGACGCGCCCTGGTGGTACGCGTCCACGATGACCTTGTTCACCAGCTTGACGAGCTCGTTGTCGGCGGCCGCGTTCAGGTCGTCGGCGCTCGGCCCTCCCTCCTCGCCGTCGTCGCCCAGCCCCTCGAGCAGGTCGCCGATGTCGCCGAGGTCGGTGTCGGCGCCGAAGAAGAGATTCAGCGTGTCGCGGAACTCGCGCTGCGTCGTGACGCAGTAGGTGACCTTGTTGTTCTTCGGGAAGATGTTGTTGACGATCCGCGAGCCCTTGGTGCGCTCGGGATCCAGGCACATGACGAGCAGGCCCTTGGGGTTCTCCTCGAGCGGCACCCAGCCGTGCTCCTGGACGTACTCCCGCTTGAGGTTCTTCAGGAGGTCCATCGGCTTGATACGCTCGGGCTTGAAGGGCTCGTAGTTGACGCCGAAGTACTTCGCCAGCGCCCCACCGATCGAGTTGACCTTGACGCTCATCTCCTCGACGAGCACCGTCTCGACGTCGATCGACTTCTTGCGCGCGGAGCGGCCCGCGTTGTCGAGCTCGGCCGCGGTGATCACCGCGTCGGCCACGAGGAAGTCGTACTTCGACTTCGGCACCGCGAGCTTCTGGCGCTGCTTGAAGGCGATGGCGAGCGTCTTGCAGAGCTCGATCATCCCCTCCTCGGCGAGCGGCCCGAACGGCGTGCCCGCCTTGTGGTTGATGAGTTGCACCACGCCGAGCAGCTCGCCCGCCGCCCCGTCGAGGATCGGGCACACCAGCATCTGCTTGGTGCGATAGCCGGTGCGCTTGTCGACCTCCTGCAGGAAACGCAGGTTGGGGCTGTGGCTCTTCAGCTCGGCGTCGTCGTAGACGTCCTTGAAATTGAGGAGCTTGCGCGACATCGCCGCGAAGCCGGCGAGCGAATGCTCGGCGATCGGCAGCTTGAGATCGCGGAACGAGTTCAGGCCGGTCTTGACCTTCGAGATTATGGTTGCCTTGTCCTCGCCCGTCACGTAGATGCTGAGGCGGTCGGCGTTGAAGAGCGCGCAGATCTCGCTGCTCACCTCCAGCATGATCTCGTCGATGTTGTTGGTGGCGTGGATGCGGTTGGTGACCGCCTGCAGGGTCTTCTGGAACGCGAGCCGGCTCGTGACGTCGCCGGGCGGGACGGATTGGGTACTCAGCACTGCGCTCATGTATGGCGTCCTGTCGGGTCGGCCAAGCCGCGGTCCCGCGCGCGCGCCACCGCACGCGCCGGAAACCTGCGTGATTCAAAGGGAGAATTTAGCCCCTCCGGCGCACCCCCAGCAACCGGGCGCGGCGGCGGCCTGCGGCTTTTGTCAAATCGCCGCCGGCGCGAGCGCAGGCGAGCGCTCAGCCAGCACCCTTGCCGCGCAGCCCGCCCTCCAGGGCATAAGCCTTGAGGCCGCGCTGGGCGAGTAGAAATGCCGCTGCGGAGCTCCGGCGCCCGCTCTGGCAGTACAGGACGTATTCGCGACTCCGGTCCAGGACCTTGACCGCGTTGCGCACTTCGGAGAGCGGGATATTGATCGCGCCAGGGAGCTTGTCGTACTGATATTCCGAGGGATAGCGGACGTCGATCCACTGGCCGCCGGCGGCGACCTTGCCGCGCGCCTGGTCCAGGTTCACGCTCTGGAGCAGCGGCTTCTTGAGCAGCTCATTGAAATCCTCCTTGGCGAGCCGCAGCAGCGTGCCGTCCGCCAGCATCGTGACCGTCGCGTTGCGCTTGGCGTTGGCCACGAGCGCCTCCTCGCCGAACGCATCGCCGCTCTTGAGCTCGGCGAGCCGCATCGAGACGCCGCCCACGGTGCGCTCCACGAGGCACTTGCCGGCCTCGATCACGTAGTAGAAGTCGCCGTCCTCGCCCTCGCGGACCACCACCTGCCCGCGCTTCGCGTTGAAGCGGGTGAAGCGACGCAGCATCTCGTTGATGTGCGCGCTGGGGAGCTGCGCGAACGCACCCGACTTCAGGTTGTTGATGCTGAACAGGCCGGTGAGAATCGACCAGTTCGTCATCGACGGCGATCCGGACTCGGTCGCGCGCGACCCGGTCCGCTCCGCTCCGGCGAGCTGATCCCAGGTCACCATGATGTCGAGCAGATCCTCGTCGATGCGCAGCAGCTCGATGTCGGTGATCGCCTTCGCCTGGGCGAACGGCGTCTTGCGCCCGAGCGGGTGTCGCGCCTCCGGTGTGCCCCCAACCACCACGTCCGAACTGCCGTTGCCCAGGATGAGCGCGAGCTCGCCCTTGAGCAGGAACACGAGCTGCCCCGCCACGCCCTTGACCCGGAACGGGTCGAGCGTCTTGCTGACCGGCTCCACCACACAGAGCTCGGCGAGCTCCGCCAGCCGCTGCGGCGAGAGCGCGGTGATCGGCTCGAGCCCCTTCAGCACCGTTACGCTTATCTTGTCCGTGGACATTGCCGCCGCTCTTTCGCTCTGTTCGCCCGCGCCGCTAGAACTCGATGACCTGATTGTTCTGCAGCATCCGTGGCCGGTATTGGCCGGCGTACTCCTCGAGCTCTTCCATGGTGAGCTCGATCTCGCCCGGCTTGAGGTGCGTGATGAAGATCTCGCAGCTCCGCTCGAGCTTCGCGAGTTCCTCGGCGAGCATGCTCGGGCACAGGTGCTTCGACATGATCGCCAGGTTCTTCTCGCGGTTGCAGAACGCGCACTCGATGATGAGCTGCTTGAGGTTGGCGATCTTGTTGACGATCGCCCACAACGGATCGTTGGTGGTGGTGTCGCCGGTGAACACCAGGCTGCCCTTGCCGCTGTCGAGCTGGTAGCCGACCGCCGGGACGACGTGATTCGCAGGCAGCGGGGTGACCTTGCGCCCGTTGCCCAGGCTCACCGCCTGGCCCACCTCGATCGGCGCGTAGTGCAGGAACGGCTTGTCGGGCGTCGGAATCTGCGTGAAATCCGGCCAGATCGACCAGTTGAAGATGTGGTTCTTCAGAATCTCGATCGTCGCCGGCAGCGCGTGCACGGTCAGCGGCTCATCGCGCATTCCGCCGACGGTATCCACCATGAAGGGGATCGCGGCGACGTGGTCGAGGTGCGAGTGCGTCACGAACACGCGATCGATCGGCGTCAGCTCCGCGAGCGTCAGATCGCACACCCCGGTGCCTGCGTCGATGAGGATGTCGCGGTCGAGCAGCATCGAGGTGGTGCGCAGATGCCGCCCACCGATTCCCCCGCTGCAACCGAGTACGCGGATCCTCACTAGTCCTCACGACACGAGGGGCGACACCCCTTCGTGCGCCCCAAAGTCAGCAAAACCGCTGCCTTCGGCATCGGCAATCTCTCCAGCTACTTCGTCTCGAACGTAGTCACGCCGTCCCAGCCGGCGCCGGGCGACTCGTGACGGTACCTAGCCACCCGGTCCGCGTATAAGGAATAAAGTGGTGCACCCGGGTATAACCTCTGGAGATTAAAGAGGATTAGTTCCGCCTGGTCCCAGTTCCGGGCGCGGTAGAGCTTCAGCGCCTGGCCCCAGAGCTTAAGCTCTTCGACACGTTCTTTGCCGACCTCGTTCTCGGGCCCGATCGGTTCGAAGATCGCAACCGACTCGTCCTTGCCCTTAACGCGCACGCGGTCTAACTCGCGGAACACGATTCCCGTGACCGCTTCCTTCGTCGTCTGACCGACGATGATCGGGGCGCCGTACTCCTTGGTCAGGCCTTCGACCCGGGATGCAAGGTTTACCGCATCGCCCATGACGGTGTAGGCCTTGCGCAGCCGCGAGCCCATGTCACCCACGCTCATCGGGCCGGTGTTCAGACCGACCCCGATTCTGATCTCCTTCCAGCCGCGTGCCTTGAACGCCGTGTTCAGGCGCGCGAGCTCCGCCTGCATCGCGAGCGCCGCGGCGAGCGCGTGACTGGCGTGCTGCGGATCGGCGACCGGCGCTCCCCAGAAGGCCATGATCGCGTCGCCCATGTACTTGTCGAGGGTGCCGCGGTGATTGCGGATGACGAGGCTCATCGCCGTGAGGAACTCGTTGAGAAAGGCGGCCAGCGCTTTCGGATCGAGCCCTTCGGCGATCGACGTGAACCCGCGGATGTCGGTGAACAGCACGGTGAGGACCTCGTTCTTGCCCTCCATGCTGTACTTGGCCGGATCGCGCGCCATCTCGTCCACGAGCTCGGGCGGCACGTATTGGCCGAACAGCTCCGTGAACTGACGCTTCGACCGGGTCTCGACGAAGTACCCGTAGGACATGTTCAGCGCGAACAGCGCGATGACCATGAGTAGCCCCGCTGCGAGCGGCAGCGCGATGTCGGCCTGTGTCCACACCGCGAAATTGAGCCCGGTCATCAGCGCGAGGCCCAGGACGAACACGAGCGTCGCTCGCAGCGGCGAGAGGAGCGGCAGCAGCACCGCAAGTGCGACGCCGAACAGGAGCAGCAGGATCACCTCGGCCCCGATCACGTAAGGCGGCCGCTGCTTGATCGTGCCGTCGAGCATCCCCGCGATCAGGTTGGCGTGGATCTCGACGCCCGGATAAATGCGTCCGACCGGTGTGGCGCGCAGGTCGACGAGGCCCGGTGCCGAGGTGCCCACCAGCACGATCCGGCCCTTCAGCTGCTCGATCGGGACCCGGTCGAGGTGCACGTCGGCGAGTGAAACGTAGGGGAAGCTGCGCTCGCCTCCCCGATAGGGAACGAGGGCCGCGGCGTTCTCGTCGACCGGAATTCGGCGTGTGCCGACCTCGAGCCACTCTAGGCCCGCATAGCCGCGCGACAGGAATCGCTCCGGCGCGAAGCCCGCCTCCACCTTTGCGGCGCCCGTGATCGCGCGAAACACGGCAAGCGAGAGCGGCTCGTAGTACTGGCCTTTGTACTCCGCGAGCATCGGAACGCGACGGATGATGCCGTCCTCGTCCACGAGCGGCGTGAAGTGCCCGGCCGCGAGCGCCGCGGCCTGGAACTCCGGCAGGTTCGCACCGAAGCCGGTGTACCGCGCGAACTGGACACCCCGGCCGCGGAAGACGCTGCTGTCGAGCACCGCCGCCGGGAGCGAGCCGTTCGCCTCCGTCTCGGGGTTCGTGAAGTAGAAGCCGAGCACCACCGGGCGGCCCTTGAGCGTGGCTGCGAACACGCCGTCGTGATCGAGCCGCGGCCGGACGCGCTCGAGCGCCTCCTGGAACTCGCGCACGTCCTTCAACTCGCGGGCGGCGAGTCCCTCGAGGACCGGCAGGCCGCTCGAGCGATCGGGTTCGCCGTTCACCACGTCGAACGCGACGAGCGCGACGCCGTACTTCTCGAAGAGCTTCCGGACGAGCCCGGCCTGGACGTCGCGACCCCAGGGCCAGCGGCCCAGCCCGGGCGTCGCGAGGCTGCGCTCGTCGATGTCGAGAATGACGACGCGATCGTCGACGCCGCCGGGCGCCGTCAGGCGCAGCCGCGTGTCGTACAGGAGATGGTCGAAGCGGGTGACGAAGTCGATGCGGTAGAACTTCGCCGCGTAGCCGATGAACAGCGCGACGACCACGAGCCCGAGAGCGATGCGGACGACGTGCTGCCTCACCGCGACTCCCGGCCGATCGCCGCCCCGTGCTCTCGCGGGAGCGGCTTAGGTCTTGTAGAAGAACTCCATCTTGACGCCGGCGAGCTCGACGATGTCGTGGTCGTTGAGCGGGTGCGCCTGCGCGTCGAGCAGCCTGCCGTTCAGGATCGGGAAGTTCGCGCCTTCGACGTGGGTGATGAAGAAACCCTGCGGCCGCTTGGTGATGACCGCGACCTGCACGCCCGGCTTGCCGAGCGTCGTGAGGGCCTTGGTGAGCTCCATCTCCTTGCCGGCGTTCGAGCCCGAGAGGATCTGGATCGCAGCGACCTTCCCGCCCGCCGCGATCGGCTGCGACGCGGACATCGGCTGCGAAGCGCCCATCGTCGGCACCCCCTGCGAGGCGGAGACCGGCTTCACCGGCTGCGAGGCGGCCGGTGAAGCGGCGGTCGGCGTGGGCTGCGAGGCGCCCATCGTCGGGGTCGGCTGAGAAGCGCCCATCGTCGGCACGGCTTGCGAGGTCGAGGGCTTGGGCGCATCGGCCTTGGGCACCGCGCCCGGTCGCAGCACCATGGTCCTCTCGAAGTCCTGCGGCGCGACCGACTTCTGGCTCTGGTCGTTGATGTACTTGAGCTTGTACTTGCCCAGCTCGACCACGTCGTTGGTCTGCAGGAAGTGCTTCTTGATCGGCTGGCCGTTCACGAGCGTCCCGTTCGTCGACCCGAGGTCCTCGAGGAACGAGTCGTTCAGGATCGTCACGATCACCGCGTGCTCGCCCGACACCGCCAGGTTGTCGATCTGGATGTCGTTGTGCGGCTTGCGCCCGATGGTGGTCCGCTCCTTGGTGAGGGCGATCTCCTTGAGCACCAACCCGTCCATACTCAGAATCAGCTTTGCAGGCATGGCAGTGTCCCCGTCTATTTCAACCAACCGAACAAGCGCGAGAGCCAGCCCTTCGGCGCGGCGTAGTCCCTCACCACTCGGACCAGAATCACGGACACGTTGTCGCGTCCACCGTTGTCGTTCGCCATCTGTACCAGCTGCTGCGCGGCCAGGCGGAGATTCGCCGACAGCGTCTGCAGCGTCATGCCGATGTCCTCGTCGCTCACCATGTCGTTCAACCCGTCGGAGCAGAGGAGATAGACGTCGCCGGGTTGCGCCTCGAAGCAGTTGAGCTCCGGCTCGACCGTCGGGTCGATCCCGAGCGCGCGCGTCACGAGGTTCTTGTTCTGCGAGAACTTGGCCTGCTCCGGAGTGATCATGCCGCTGTCGATCTGCTCCTGCAGCAGCGAGTGATCGCGCGTGACCTGCTCGAACGCCTCGCCGCGCAGACGATAAGCGCGCGAGTCGCCGATGTGCGCCAGCATGACCTTGTTGTCGTAGAACAGCCCGGCGACGAGCGTCGTGCCCATCCCGGAGTACTGGGGCTGGCTCTGCGCCGCCTGGAAGATGGACGTGTTCGCCTTGGCGATCTGGTCCTTAAGCAGCTTCTCGGCCCACGGACGGCCCGACGCGGGCTCGAGCCGGTACGGCGGCGTCTCGTCGAGCAGGTGCTGCAGCTCGGTCGTGATCACCGTCGTGGCCATGCCGCTCGCGACCTCGCCGGCATTGTAGCCGCCCATCCCGTCGGCGAGCACCACCAGGCCCTTGGTCGCATCCGCCGCGATCGAGTCCTCGTTGTGCGATCGGACGATGCCCGGATCGGTACAGCTCGCGACTTCGAGTGCTTGGCTCAAGTTCATGATCTACAGTGAGATGTCGACGTTTCGCTGCTGCGCTCCGCTGGCGCGGATGCATGCCCGGAGCGCCTGCGCGAACTCCTCGCCGGTCTGGAACCGCTCGCCCGCCTCCTTCGCCATGGCGCGCGCGAGGAAGTCGACGACCGCCGGAGGCACTTTCGCGTTGAACTGCAGGATGTCGGGGGCCGGCTCGTTCGCGATCTTGAACATGAGCTGCGCCATCGACTCGCCCTCGAACGGCAGCCGTCCGCAGAGAAGCTGATACAGGCTTGCCGCAAGCGAGAAGAGATCGGAGCGCCCGTCGATCTTCTTGCCGGCGAGCTGCTCCGGCGACATGTAGGAGGGCGTGCCGAGCACCATGCCGGTCTTGGTCTTGGACGCATCGGTGATGCGCGCGATGCCGAAGTCGGTGACCTTCACGACGTCGGTCTGCGGCTCGTACATGATGTTCGCGGGCTTGACGTCGCGGTGGACCACGTTCTGCTTGTGCGCGTACCCGAGCGCCTCGGCCACGCGCGCGACGATCGAGACCACCTGCGCCGGCGGCATGAGGCTACCGGGCTTGGTGTACGGCACCAGGTCCTGGCCCTTCAGGAACTCCATCGCGATGTAGGCGAGATCGTGCTCCTCGCCGGCGTCGAAGATCGTGACGATGTTCGGATGATTGAGGCGCCCTGCGGTCTCGGCTTCGCGAAAGAAGCGCGCCTTCACGTCGGCGAGCTCGTCGGCCTCGAACTCCTGCGCGAGCGCCATCGTCTTGATCGCCACGACGCGCCCGATCTTCGGATCCTTCCCCTGATAGACCACGCCCATCGCGCCCTTGCCGAGTTCGCGCTCGACCTGGTAGCGCCCGAGCATCGGCTTCTCGATCGAGTCGGCGGTGAGGATGCTGGTGTTGGTGCGCGCCGCGCCGCCGCCGAGGATGACCGTCTCGGAGAGCTGCTTCGCGCGCGAGACCTTCTGGCCGACGTCGCGGAACTTCGGGTTGCGCTCGGCGACGTACCGGAACACGCTCTCGGCCTTGTTGAACTGGCGCTTGCGCTCGAAGTCGAGCGCGAGGTTGTACACGTTGTCGAGCAGGGCGTCGTCGACCGGGCACTTGCGGAAGTAGTCGAAGGCCATGTCGAGCTGGCCCTGGCCCTGGAACGCGAGCCCGAGCATGCGGTTCGAGGCGGCCGATTCGGCGTCGGACTTCTCCTTGCCCTCCTCGGCGACGAGGAAGCGCTTGGTCGTGAGCGCCACGTGCCCGAGCACGAGCAGCACGGCCGGCAGCATGAGCTGCAGCCACAGGCCCTTGCCGGTCATGAGCCCGAAGTGCGTCGCGACGATCGCCGCGAGCAGCGCCGCGGTGACCGCCGCCGCCATCCCGGCCTTGAGCCGCGGCAGCACGGTGATCAGGTACAGCGCCACGAGGAGGTACGCGCCGTATTCGGCCCAAACGCCCCAGGTCGGGACGACGAAGAAGTGCTCCTGCAGGATCGAGGACACCGAGTGCGCAAGGGCGAGCACCGGGGGCATGGCGGGCGAGACCGGCGTGACCGACGCCGTGCCGAGCCCCGGCGCGGTCGGCCCCACCAGGACGATCTTGTCCTTGTAGCGGTCGGCGGGGATCTTGCCCGAGTAGACGTCGAAGAACGAGTCGACCGGGAATGCCGGCCGGCCGTCCCGATCCTTGTAGAAGTAGGTGTACATCTGCAGCCGCGGATCGGTGGTGATCCGCAGATTGGCGAGATTCACGCCTTCGCCGAGCGCGACCTTGACGTCGTTCGGGCCGAGGTTGAGGCTCTTCGCCGCGATCAGCATCGAAAGCGACGGATAGAGCTGGTCGAAATGCGCCAGGACGAGCGGTTCGGAGCGGATCCCGCCGTCGACGTCGACGCGCGCGTTGAGGTGCCCGATCCCGGCGGTCGTCCGGCCCAGAAGGTCGACCGGGACGATCACGTCCGCGGCGGTCGAGAACGGCAGGTCGGGACTGTTCCCCTGGACGTTCTTCAGCGCGTTGCGGGTGACGAAATCGGGCAGCGGCCGGTCCGGCTTGCCGCGCGCCTCGCCAAGCTCGAACAGCATCGGCAGCAGGACGTTGCCCGCCTTCGCGTAGCTCTCGGCGAGCTTCCGATCGGTGTTCAGCGCGCCCTCGGCCTCCTGGAGAAGCGCGCCCATCTGGGCGAGCGGCGATCCCTGCTCCACCGCGGCCGGATCCGGCGCGAGCTTCCGGTACTCGCCGGAGATCTTGTTGATGTAGGCGAGGCCCGGGTCGAGCTGCGGCTCGGTGAAGAAGACCAGGCTCCCGACAACCTTCGCCTTCCCGGTTGTCAGGCTCTCGGTCATGCGCGCATGCACGTCGCGCGACCAGGGCCAGCGCCCGATGTTGCGCAGGCTCGCCTCGTCGATCGCGATGACGGCGATGCGGTCGGACGGCGCGCGGTCGGTCGCGCGCACGCCCATGTCGTAGGCCTTGCGCTCGAGGCTCTGGATGAGATCGGACCCGCCGAGGAAGAACAGGCCCACCGCGACCGCAAGGCCGAGGAACCAGTCCCTTCTCCAGAATCCCGCCTTGCTCACCGAGGTTCTTCTCCCCGCCTTTGTTCTCGTTGTTCTGTGCCCAGGGGTTCTGTCGCCCGGCCCGCGCGCAGACGCGCACCGCCTCCCGGCCGCGCACGTCCGTCCCATGCCGCCGCCCGTCGCGGCACGCGAAACCGCCCCTCTAGCCCCTAAGTTGCTGTAGAAACAGCAGCATAATTGCCATTCTTACAGTCGGGTATGAAATTAGTCAAATTCTCTGCCGACTTACCGTCACTCTCGGCGACAGGGGAAGCCCCACGACGCGAACAGCAGGCGCCCAAGACGACGACGGCGAGCACCCAGGCTCGCCGTCGTCGCACACCCGGTCGGGACCCCGCTCAGGCGCCCAATGCGGTCCCCACGGCCAACCCCAGGGCTGCCGCCAGCTCCGCGCCACCGATCTTCTTGGTGTCCTCGCCCTTCGCCTTCAGCACCTCGATCCGCCCGCCTTGGGCGGTCACGAAGAAGCTCGAGGCGGTCACCTCCGAGACCTCGCCGACCTTGCCCTTCACGGCGCTGAAGGTGCGGAACGGGTGCTTCTTCGCGTCGAAGATTTGAATCTTCCTGCCGTTCAGCGTAGTCCACGCTCCGGGCGCGGGGTTGCAGGCGCGTATCGTGTTGTAGATGAAATCGACGTGGTTGGCCCAGCTGATCTTCGCCTCCGCCGCGCGGAACCACCCCTCGTAGGTCGCCTGGCCCTCGTCCTGGACGAGCTCTTTGTGCTTGCCCGCGTAGACGAGGTCGGCGGCCTCCAGCATCGCCTGGACGCCCATCGGGAACAGCCGGTCGAAGTAGACGCTGCCCAGCGTGTCGTCGGGCCCGATCGTCGTCTCCTTCTGCAGGATCACCGGGCCCTCGTCGAGTCCGTCGGTCGGGCGGAAGATGGTGAGGCCGGTCTTGGTGTCGCCCCTTGCGATGGGCCAGTTGATGGAGCTCGGGCCGCGGTACTTGGGCAGCAGCGACGGGTGAAACTGGATCGTGCCGAGGCGCGGGATTCCGACGAAGTCCTGCGGCGCGAACTGGAGGACGTACGCCATGATGCCGATGTCGACCTTCAGCTCGCGGAGGGCAGCGTGCGCCTCCGGCGCGCGCAAGGACGCGAACTGGAAGAGCTTCAGGCCCTTCTCCTGCGCGGCGGTTTTGAGCGGGTCGGCTCTGGCGCCTTCCTTCTCCGGCGCGCAGAACACGCCGGCGACCTCGTCCTTGCGCGCGAGGAATGCGTCCAGAACGGCTTTTCCAAAGTCCTGCTGGCCGATGATTGCAATTTTCATTGCCGTGCTCCTCCAGCAGGACTTCGGTGGAGGCTAATGCGCCGCAGGCGCGTTACGCCGGAACCAAAATCCTGCTGGCCGATGATTGCGATGCGCATGGTCACGCCGCCTTCTTGGGCTTGGGTGGCGCGCTGAATGCGCCGGCCTGCTTGAGCGACCCGACCTTCGACTCGTCGTAGCCGAGCACGTCCTTCAGGACTTCGTCGGTGTGCTCGCCCAGGAGCGGCGAGCGCTTGATCACCGCGGGCGACGCGGAGAGCTTGATCGGCATGCCGACGTTGAACCAGTTGCCGCGCTGCGGATGGTCGAGCTCCACCCACATGTCGCGCCCCCGCACGTGCTCGTCGTTGGCGAGGTCGTCGGTGCTCATGATCGGCCCGCAGGGCACGTCGAGCGGGTTGAGGATGGCCATGAATTCGCGCTTGGTGTACTTCTCGGCGAACTTGTTGATGAGGGTCCACATCAGCGCCTGGTTCTTGCGCCGCTCGGCGATGGTCGCGAGGCGCGGGTCGGTGGCGAGGTCGGGCACGTGAACTTCGGGGCCGATGCGATTCGCGAGTCCCTCCCAGACGGCCTCTTGGACGACGACGTAGAGCCAGTCGTTGGCGCCGTGCGGTTTGCAGTGGATCGCGTTGCCGAGTTGTCCGCCGCCCGAATCGTTGCCGGCGCGCGGTACTTCGCCCATGCCCTGGTAGGTGGGCACCGAGTACTCCGAGAGGGCCTGGCGGGTGAGACGCTGGTGGTCGCGGAACTTGACCCGGCAGAGGTTCATCACCCCGTCCATCATCGCAACCTCGACGTACTGTCCCTGCCCCGTCCGCGCCGCCTGATGCAGCGCTGCGAGCAGTCCGATCGCCAGGTGGAGCCCCGTGCCCGTGTCGCCGATCTGCGCGCCGGTCACGAACGGCGGGCCGTCGGGCATGCCCGTGGTGCTCATCGACCCACCCATGGCCTGCGCGACGTTCTCGTACGCCTTGAAGTCCGCGTACGGCCCCGAGGAGCCGAACCCCTTGATCGAGCCCATCACGATCTTCGGGTTGATCTCGTGGATCTTCTCCCAGGTGAAGCCGAGCCGGTCGAGCACGCCCGGGCCGAAGTTCTCCATCACGATGTCGCACTTCTTCAGCAGATCGACGAACACCTGCTTGCCCTCGGCCGACTTCATGTTCACGGTGATCGACCGCTTGTTGCAGTTGAGCATCGTGAAGTACAGGCTGTCGGCGTTGGGCACGTCGCGCAGCTGCCCGCGCGTCGCATCGCCCTGCGGCGGCTCGAACTTGATCACGTCGGCGCCCATCCACGCGAGCAGCTGCGAGCACGTCGGCCCCGCCTGCACGTGCGTCATGTCGAGAATGCGTACGCCTTTTAAAGCTTCCATTCTGATCTCCAATACTTCTGCGGCTATTTCTTTTTCGCGCTCGGATTCAGGCTCGTGATGCGGCCGCTTTCGGTGCCGGCGGTTTCGTCGATCACGGCATTGATGAGGGTGGGCTTGCGCGAGCGGACGGCTTCCTCCATTGCCTTGCGCAACTCCGCTGGGGTCGTGGCGTGCACGCCCACGCCTCCGAACGCCTCCATCAGTTTTTCATAGCGCGCATCTTTGACGAACACCAAGGGTGCCGGATCGCGGCCGCCTGTCGGATTGACTTCGTCGCCGCGGTACACGCCGTTGTTGTTCAAGATCACCACGCAGACCGGCAGGTTGTAGCGGCAGATGGTCTCGACTTCCATGCCGGAGAAGCCGAAGGCGCTGTCGCCCTCGATCGCGATCACCTGCTGGCCGCTCACCACGGCGGCCGCGACGGAGAAGCCCATGCCGATGCCCATCACGCCCCAGGTGCCGACGTCCAGCCGCTTGCGCGGCTTGTACATGTCGACGATGCTGCGGGTGAAGTCGAGCGCGTTGGCGCCCTCGTTGACCAGGATGGCGTCCGGGTTGGCCTTGATGATGTCGCGCACCACGTTCAGCGCGCCGTGGAAATTCATCGGCGTTGAATTCTTGGCCAGCGTCTCGGCCATCTTGGCGACGTTCTTGCTCTTGCGCTCGGCGATGGCGCCCAGCCACTCCGCTGGCGGCTTGGCCCAGTTGGCGCCGACGCGGGCGAGCAGCGCGGACACGCAGGAACCGATGTCGCCGACCACCGGAGCGTCGATGCGCACGTTGCTGTCCGCCTCCTGTGGCGAGATGTCGATCTGGATGAACTTCTGGCCGCCCCAGTCCTTGGGGCTCTTGCCGCCCCAGGTCTTGCCCTTGCCGTGCGAGAGCAGCCAGTTCAGGCGCGCGCCGATGAGCATCACCACGTCGGCTTCGGGCAGCACATAGGAGCGCGTGGCAGCAGCGGACTGCTCGTGCGTGTCGGGCAGGATGCCCTTGGCCATCGACATGGGTAGGTAGGGGATGCCGGTCTTCTCGACCAGCGCGCGGATGTCCGCGTCCGCCTGGGCGTAGGCGGCACCTTTGCCGAGCAGGATGAGCGGACGTTTGGCGCTCTTGAGCAGTTCGAGGGCGCGCTGCACGGCGTCGGGGGCTGGGATCTGGCGCGGCGCCGGATCGACCACCTTGATCAGCGATTTCCTGCCGGCTTCCGCGTCCACGGTCTGCGGGAACAGCTTGGCCGGCAGGTCGAGGTAGACCCCGCCCGGGCGGCCAGAGACGGCAGCGCGGATGGCACGCGCGACGCCCACGCCGATGTCCTCGGCGTGCAGCACGCGGAAGGCAGCCTTCGCAAGCGGCTTGGCGATGGCCAACTGGTCCATCTCCTCATAATCACCCTGCTGCAGGTCGACGACCTCCCGTTCGCTGGAGCCGCTGATGAGGATCATCGGAAAGCAGTTGGTGGTGGCATTGGCCAGTGCGGTCAGGCCGTTGAGGAAGCCGGGGGCGGAAACGGTCAGGCAGATGCCCGGCTTCTGCGTCATGAAACCGGCGATGGACGCCGCATAGCCAGCGTTCTGCTCATGGCGGAACGAAATCACGCGCAGGCCTGCGGCCTGCGCCTTGCGGGTGAGGTCGGTGATCGGGATGCCGGGCAGACCGAAGATCGTGTCGATGCCGTTGAGTTTCAGGGCATCGATGACCAGGTGAAAGCCGTCGGTCAACTGGGTTTGTGCATCGGTGGCGACGCTGGTGGTAGCAATCTGAGGTTCGACGGTGCCCATCCGGGTACCTCCTCTAGGGATCGAGCGCGCCGCTTGCCGGCGCCGGGTTGTAGGGCGAAAAACCTGCTTTCAAACGGGACGTTAGGATAGGCAATCGGGCGGGCCGGCCACCTTGACTGCGGTCAATCATTCCAGCTAACTTGAGGCCGCATTCCGAACCGCGAACACCCGGCGGACTGATGTCGCACATCGCCACCCACCCGCACCGCAACACCATCCGCCTCGAGCTCAGGCAGAACCGCGTCCTCGAGGACATGGACAAGGCCGACTGGGACGATCTGGAGCTGCGGCTCGAAATCGCCGAGTACCGCAAGGGCGACCTGCTGGTGCACCAGGGCTCCACCGACATGGAGCAATTCTTCGTCCTCGACGGCATCCTCAAGCGCGTCGTCGCGAACGCGGAGGGGAAGGAGATGATCCTCCGGTTCGCCGCCGAGACCGACATGGACACCTCGTATGCCGCATGGCGCCTCAAAACCCCGGTGCCCTACAGCATCGTGGCGGTGACCAAGACCCGGGTCGCCAAGCTACCGATGCCGCATTGGGTGGACTTCCTGGACCGGCATCCCGCGGCGAAGACCCGCTTCGAGTACGAGGTGATGAAGCTGATGTCGGAGGTGATGGCCCACACCATCACGCTCCACCTGCTCGACGCGCCCGGGCGGCTGGCGCGGTTCCAGCGCAAGCACCAGGACTATCTCGGCCGGATCCCGAACAAGGAGCTGGCGTCGTACCTGAACCTCACGCCCGAGACGCTCTCGCGACTCAAGCAGCGGCAGGCGCAGCCGTAGCCGCTTACCGTCTTGGGCGGCTGAACGTCCGCAGCTCCGAGTGCACGTGCTTGACGCCCGGCACCTTGTGCGCGACCTCCACTGCGCTCTTGCGCTCGCCTTCGTCGCGGACCATCCCGCGCAGCGTCACCCGGTCGCCTTCGGCCAGCACGGTGACCTCGACTTGGGCGGTGGCGTCGTGCGCCACGAACGCCGCGCGCACGCGGGCCTCGAGCGCCAGACTCGAGAGCTTCGCCCGGGACGCGTCCGATTCCTGGAACTCGGGCCGCCGGGCAAGCGCGATGACCTGCTCGACGCAGGACGCAATCGACACGCGACCGGTGTTGAGGGTCAGGTCGTAGAGCAGCGGGTCGCCCCACTTGACGTGGAACCGCGCCTGCATCGCCGCGGCGTGCGCCTCGTCGCTGCGCTCGATCTCGTCGCGGATGAACGCCTCGTCGTCGGTGTCGAGCCGCTGCATCAGGGACCGGACCCGGTCCTCGAACGGGGCGCAGATGCGGATGCACGGGATGTGAGGCACCGCTCGCAGGAGCAGCGTCGAACCCCAGCCGCGGATCAGGACGTCGCCTTTCAGCGCGAGGTCGTACACCTCCTCGGCGGTGAAGACGGCGATCTCGGCCTGCGAGGTCGAGATGCGCTCGATCACTGAGGCCTTGCCTTCGCGCAGGCGCGTGAGCAGGCTCTTCTTCACCTGCATCTTGTCGGCGACACGCTCGGCGAGCTCGTGCCCGACCGATGCGATCCCGAGCGTCTGCGCCAGCCCCGCCGCGACCTCCGAGCCGCGCGTCCCGACCTCCATCGTCATTGCGATCACGCTCATGTGGGTCTCCGGCTCGTTAGTCGCCCCGGATCTTCCGCATGCCGGCGGAGATCATCGGCCAGAACAGCATGGTCAGGGCGAGCCCGGTGAGCCCTCCCGACCAGCCCGTTGGAGAAGAACACCGACATGTCGCCCTGCGAGATCAGCATCGACTGCCGGAACGAGTCTTCGGCGCGATCGCCCAGCACGAGCGCGAGGACGAGCGGGGCGAGCGGATAGTCGAGCTTGCGCATGACGTAGCCCGCGACGCCGAACGCGAGCATCAGATACACGTCGAGCATCGAGGTGTGCACGGTGTACGCGCCGATCGCGCAGATCACGATGATCACCGGCGCGATGATCGAGAACGGGATGCGCAGGATCGCGGCGAAGAGCGGCACGCAGGTCAGCACGACGATCAGACCCGCGATGTTGCCGAGGTACATGCTGGCGATCAGTCCCCAGACGAAGTCCTTCTGCTCCTGGAAGAGGAGCGGGCCGGGCTGCAGGCCCCAGATCAGCAATCCACCGAGCAGGACGGCCGCGGTGGGCGAGCCCGGCACGCCGAGCGTCAGCATCGGCAGCAGCGCCGAAGTGCCCGCCGCGTGCGCGGCGGTCTCCGGCGCCACGACGCCCTCGACCTGGCCGGTGCCGAACTTCTCCCCGTCCCGTGAAAAGCGCTTCGCCACGCCATAGCTCATGAACGATGCCGGCGTCGCCCCTCCAGGCACGATCCCCATGAAGCAGCCGACCGCCGAACTGCGGAGGCTCGTCATCCAGTACCGCGGCAGCTCCCGCCACGTCTCCATGACGACCCTGACGTTGATCTTCGCGTTCGCACCCTTGAACGCCAACCCCTCCTCGAGCGTGAGCAGGATCTCGCCGATGCCGAACAGGCCGATGACCGCGATCAGAAAGTCGAAGCCCTTCAGGAGATCCATGAACCCGAAGGTCAGCCGGAGCTGGCCGGTCACGGTGTCGAGCCCGACGGCCGCGAGCGCGAAGCCGACCATCATCGAGGCGATGGTCTTGAGCGCCTGTCCCTTGCTCATGCCGACGAACGCGCAGAACGTGAGGAGATACACCGAGAAGAACTCGGGCGGGCCGAACTTGAGCGCGAAGTTCGCCACTACCGGCGACAGGAATGTGATCAGGATGACCGCGACCAGCGCGCCGACGAACGACGAGGTGAACGCAGCGGTCAGCGCGGCGCCGGCGCGGCCTTTCTGCGCCAGCGGATAGCCGTCGAACGTAGTGGCGACCGACCACGGCTCGCCCGGGATGTTGAACAGAATCGAGGTGATCGCGCCGCCGAACAGGGCGCCCCAGTAGATGCAGGAGAGCATGATGATCGCCGAGGTCGGCGGCATCGAGAACGTGAGCGGCAGCAGGATTGCCACGCCGTTCGCCCCGCCGAGCCCGGGCAGCACGCCGATGATCACGCCGAGGATGACCCCGATGAACATCAGCATCAGATTGAACGGCGACAGCGCGACGCCGAAGCCGTGCATCAACGAGGTGATCTCTTCCAACGCGTCTCCCCTGTGTTCTCGTTATCGCGCCGTAGCGCTCGCGCCGGCCCGCGCTATTCGAACATCAGCCACGCTTCGAGCGGCCCCTTCGATCCGATGCACGAACCGAAGGGGCCGCGCGCTCAGTCGAGTCCCAGCCACGATTCGAGCGGCCCCTTCGGTAGGGGCACCTTGAACCAGACCTCGAAGAGCAGGAAGAACACGACGCTGACGCCGAGCGCGACGGCAACGGTCTTCGCCCACGGCATCTTGCCGAGCCAGCGCATGAAGAAGGCGATGAAGATCGTCGAGGCGACATAGATGCCGAGCACCTTGATCAGGACCGTATAGATGATCGACGGCACGAGCATCTTCATGACCAGCACGAGCTGGCCGCGCGAGACGAACGACTTGCCGCGCTTCACCTTGTCGGTCAGCGCGCGAAAGAAGATGACGCCGGTCGCGAAGCAGATGAGCAGGCCGATGTAGAAGGGGAAGTATCCCGCCTGCGGGCCGTCGTCGCCCCACCTCGCCCCGAGCCGGACGCTGTCCCAGACGACCGTCGCGCCGAGTGCGAAGATCAAACAAGCGACCACGAGCTCCATGGTGCGCGTGGAGGCCGCCGGGCGGTCGTTGTCGTCGTGCATGGCTTACCCCGAGGTGGAGCGACGCCGCCGCCGGCGTCGCAATGGTCCCTGGCGGAGGTCGCGCGCCCGTTCGTCGGCCAGGCGCGGAACCCGGGTTCTACGGTCTATTTGCCGGGCGCGAGGAAGCCGGCTTCCTTCATGAGTTGATAGTGACGCTGCTCCTCCTTCGCCACCCAATCGCGGTAGTCGTCGCCCTTGAGTGCGGTCTGGTTGAACGCGCCCTTCTCCATGAAGTCCTTCCACTCCGGCGTTTCACGGACCTTGCCGAGCAGCGACACGTAGAAATTGCGCTGCGCCTCGGTGACGCCCGGCGCCATGAAGATGCCCCGGAGCATCAGGTAGTCCATGTCGACCCCGGCCTCCTTGCAGGTCGGGATGTCGCTCCAGGCCATGGTGTCGGTGACCTTGCCCTTGTAGGGGAGGCGCACGTCGTCGAAGACGCACAGCGGCCGGAGCTTGCCGGCGCGCCACTGCGCCACCGCCTCGATCGGGTTGTTCACGGTCGAGTCGACGTGCTTGCCGACCAGTTGCACCGCAACGTCGCCGCCGCCCTTGAACGGGACGTAGATGAACTTGGTGCCCGTCTGCTTCTCCAAGCCCACCGTGATGATCTGGTCTTCCTGCTTCGAACCGGTGCCGCCCATCTTGAACTTGCCCGGACCGGCCTTCTTCGCCGCGTCGATGTACTCCTTCGCGGTCTTGTACGGCGCCTCGGCGTTGACCCACAGCACGAACTGGTCCAGCGCCATCATCTGGACGGGCGTCAGGTCCTTCCAGCTGAACGGCACGCCGGTCGCGAGCGGCGTGGTGAACAGGTTGGACAGCGTGATGATGATCTTGTGGGGATCGCCCTTCGCGCCCTTCACCTCGAGAAAGCCCTCGGCGCCGGCGCCACCGCCTTTGTTCACGACCACGATGGGCTGCTTCATCAGGCCGTGCTTCTGAACGATCGCCTGGATGAGGCGCGCCATCTGGTCGGCGCCGCCGCCGGTACCGGCGGGGACGACGAACTCGACGGTCTTCGTCGGCTCCCAGCCGCCGAGCTGCGCGTGCGAAGGGGGCACTGCGAGCGCAGCAGCGGTCGACGAGTGACGGCGAGTTTGATGCCGGTCATGAGTCTCATGTTGCTCCTCCAGTCAAGGGATTCCAGGTGTACCTCACCGCTTTGCTCCGCGCGTCGCGACGCGCGGCAGCGGTGATCGATTCCTGTCGCGATTCTTGTGCCGTGGATCGCAATTCTGGCGAAAGATTGCTCCCAGATGCGATTGATGCCGGTCAATAAAGCCGGATGCTGCGGCGCGCCACCCCGCTCCGTGCTCACCGCTCGGGCGCCGATTCCGACGCCTGAACTTCGTGCACCGCCTCCCCGGCCTTGCGGCGGGCGAGCCAGAGGCCGAGGCCGACGACGAACGCGGCCCCGACCAGCCCGCAGATGGTCTCGAGGCTCACGCCCGCGAGCACCGGCTTGTCGTTGACGTGCTCGAACGTCCCCTTGACCCACCCCGCGATCGCCGGATCGGTGACCACCATCTCTCCGGCCACGAATCCGATCAGGCCCGCACCGATCGTGATGATCACCGGCCACCGCTCCATCAGCTTCAGCAGCAACGTGGATCCGAAGATCACGAGCGGGATCGAAATTGCGAGGCCGAGGATGAGCAGCACCACGCTGCCGCCCGCCGCCGCAGCCACCGCGATCACGTTGTCGAGGCTCATGACCAGGTCGGCGATGAGGATGGTCTTGATCGCCCTGATGAGATTGTCGCTCGAGTCGATGTTCTCCTCGCCGTCATCGGTCACCAGCAGCTTGACGCCGATCCACAGCAAGAGCGCCGAGCCGATCAGCTTGAGCCACGGCAGCGTGAGCAGCGCGACCGCGAACAACGTAAGGACGATCCGCATTACGATCGCCGCGCCCGAGCCCCAGACGATTGCCTTGGTCTGCTGGTTCGGGGGCAGCGAGCGCGCGGCAAGCGCGATCACGACCGCGTTGTCGCCGGACAGGATGATGTTGACGCCGATGATCTTGACGAGCCCGACCCAGAACGCATGCGACAGGACTTCTTCCACGACCGCTGCCTCCGTCTGGTTCGGATCTAAGGGAGTGCGCGGGATTGTAGCGCGAGTTGCGCGCCGGACCCGAAGTCCAGCGCCGCCCGGTCCGGCGGGGCTCGCGCGGCCGCGCGATCCGGTCTCAGAACAGCCCGACCACCTTGCCGTCGACCACGTCGATCTTCACCGCGGAGGGAACCTTCGGCAGGCCCGGCATGGTCATGATGTCGCCGCAGATCATCACGACGAACTCGGCGCCCGCGGCGAGCCGCACCTCGCGCACGTTCACGACGTGGTTGTCGGGCGCGGCACGGACCTGCGCATCGGTGGAGAACGAGTACTGGGTCTTCGCCACGCAGATCGGGTAGTGGCCGTAGCCGTCGTCCTGGAGCTTCTTGATCTGCGCGCGTACCTTGGCGTCCGCGGTCACCTCCGAGGCGCGGTAGATCTTCTTCGCCACCTTGCCGATCTTGTCCCAGAGCGTGTCGGCGTCTTCATAGACGAACTGCATCGCGGAGGGCTTCGCGCACAGGTCGACCACCACCCGCGCGAGCTCGGCCGCCCCTTTGCCGCCGTCGCCCCAGTGCGTCGCGAGCACGACTGGCACACCCATCTTGCTCATCCGCGCTCTCAGCATCTCGATCTCGGCCGGAGTGTCGGAGTTGAAGCGATTGATCGAGACGACGCACGGGATGCCGTAGTGCTTCTGGACGTTCTCCACGTGGCGCTCGAGATTGACCAGCCCCTTGTGGAGCGCATCGAGGTTCTCCTGGGTGATCGTCTTCAGGTCCTGGCCGCCGTGATACTTCATCGCCCGCACCGTCGCGACGATCACCGCCGCGCTCGGGCGCAGCCCGCTCTTGCGGCACTTGATGTCGACGAACTTCTCGGCACCGAGATCGGCGCCGAATCCGGCCTCGGTCACCACGTAGTCGGCGAGCTTCAGCGCCGACTTGGTCGCGATCACGGAGTTGCAGCCGTGCGCGATGTTCGCGAACGGGCCGCCGTGGATGAACGCCGGGTTGTTCTCGAGCGTCTGGACGAGGTTCGGCTTCAGCGCGTCCTTGAGCAGCACCGTCATCGCGCCGTGCGCCTGCAGCTCGCGCGCCGTGACCGGTTTCTGGTCCTTCGTGTAGCCGACAACGATGTTCCCGAGGCGGTTCTTGAGGTCCTCGATCGAGGTGGCGAGGCAGAAGATCGCCATCACTTCCGAGGCGACGACGATGTCGAAGCCGTCCTCGCGCGGGTAGCCGTTGGCGGTGCCGCCGAGCGCGATCGTGATGTCGCGCAGCGCGCGGTCGTTCATGTCGACCACGCGCTTCCACTGGATGCGCCGGATGTCGATGCCGAGCTCGTTGCCGTGGTGGATGTGGTTGTCGAGCAGCGCCGCGAGCAGGTTGTTCGCGAGCGCGATCGCGCCGAAGTCGCCGGTGAAGTGCAGATTGATGTCCTCCATCGGCACGACCTGCGCGTACCCGCCGCCGGCCGCCCCGCCCTTGACGCCGAACACCGGGCCCAGCGAAGGCTCGCGCAGGCAGATCACCGCCTTCTTGCCGATGTGGTTGAGCGCGTCGCCAAGGCCGACCGTGGTCGTCGTCTTGCCCTCGCCCGCCGGGCGTCGGCGTCATGGCGGTCACCAGGATCAGCTTGCCGTCCGGGCGGCTCTTCAGCGTCTCGAGGAACTCGAGGGAGACTTTCGCCTTGTAGTGCCCGTAGGGCTCCAGGTGCTCGTCGGAGATGCCGAGCTTCGCCGTGGCGACCTTGGAGATGCGCTGCATCGTCGCGGCCTGGGCGATTTCGATGTCGGACGGCATGGCGGTTGCTCCCTCTTGAATGCGGATGGCGCGTAGGTTAGGTGGCTGGGCGTCGCGGTGCCATTGACGCCGGTCAAGGGGGCAGAGGCGGGGGCAAGCGCGCGATCCTAGCGCAGTGCAGCGAGCGCCGCCCGCCCGGCGAAGCGCGCACCTGCGCCGAGCGATTCCTCGATCCGCAGCACCTCGTTCCATTTGGCCATGCGCTCGGAGCGCGCGAAGGCGCCGACCTTGAGCTGGCCCGCGCTCCATCCCACCGCGAGGTGCGCGATCGAGACATCCTCGGTCTCCCCGGAGCGCGCCGACACGATCGTCGCCCAGCCGGCGCGCCGCGCCGCATCGAGCGCGTCCTTGGTCTCGGTCACCGTGCCGGCCTGGTTCGGCTTGATCAGCGCGGCGTTGCAGGCGCCCTGCGCCGCGGCCGCCGCCACGCGCGCGGCGCTGGTCGCGAGGAAGTCGTCGCCGATCACCTGGACGCGCCCCGCGACCGCGCGGGTGAAGCGCGCCATGCCCGCCGCGTCGTCCTCGGCGAGCGGGTCCTCGATCGACACGATCGGGTAGCGCGCGACCCAGCCGAGCAGGAGCTCGATCAGGCCGTCCGAGTCGAGGTCGCGCCCCTCGAGCCCGAGCCGATAGCGGCGGCCGGACCCGCTTCCGGCGGAACGCAAGGGGTCCCCCGGCACCATGAACTCGGAGGCGGCGACATCCAGCGAGATCGCGACCTCGGCGCCCGGTACGAAACCGGCGCGCTCGATCGCGCGCACGAGCCAGTCGAGCGCTTCCTCGTTCGTGGCGAACGCCGGCCACCACCCGCCCTCGTCGGCGACGCCCGCGAGGCGGCCGGCGTCGCGCATCAGCTCGCCGGCGGCGCGATAGACCTCCGCGGTCATCTCGAGCGCTTGGTCGAAGCTCGCGGCGCCGACCGGCATCACCATGAAGTCCTGGATGTCGACGCGCCGTCCGGCGTGCGCGCCGCCGCCGAAAATCTGGATCTCGGGCAGCGGCAGCGTGACCGGTGCGCCCGCCGCGAGATGGCGCCACAGCGGCAGCCCCTCCGCCGCGGCGGCGGCATGCAGGACCGCGAGCGACGTGGCGATCGTGGCGTTGCCGCCGAGACGGGCTTTCGTGGGTGTGCCGTCGAGCGCGATCAGCGCAGCGTCGACTGCGGCTTGTTCGCGCGCGTCCATTCCGGCGAGCATCCGGGCGATCGGCCCGTTCACGTTCGCCACCGCGCCGGCGACTTCCATCCCGCCGAGCCGCGCGCCGCCGTCGCGCAAGTCCACCGCCTCGTGCGTGCCGCGCGACGCGCCGGCCGGCGCGATCGCGCGTCCGCGCGCGCCGCCGGCGAGGGCCACCTCGACCTCGACCGTGGGCCGTCCGCGCGAGTCCCAGACCCTGCGGCCCTTCACGTCCGCTATCGCATCTCTTTCCATGTCGCCGCTATTGCCTCTCCAGCGTCTGGCGCCACGCTTCCGCCACTTCGGTCAGGCGCGTTCGCGGCGCGCGCAGGAGCGGCTTCGCGCACGCGCGCACCCGGTTGCGGTCTGCCTCGACGGTGACGTACTCCACCGGCGATTTGCCGTCGACCCGGCCGAGGAAGAGCCCCGGCAGCAGCCGTGCGCAGCGCGCTTCGAACACGTCGCGCGGCTCCCAGGTGATCCCTGCCAGATAGGCGTCCCCGAGGGCGCGGAAAGCGCCGAGGTAGCGCGCGCGCCACTGCGGCTGCCACAGGCACTTGAGCAGCAGGTGGTTGAGGCAGAACGCCAGGTCGAACGCCGGGTCGCCGTACCAGGCGCACTCGGCGTCGAGGAACACCGGGCCGCGCGGCCCGACGAGGATGTTCTTCGGGCTCACGTCGCCGTGCACGAGCGTCAGTTTCGTGCGCGCAGTGCCCTCGGCGATCGCGCGCAGCGCCGGCGCGACGTCGGGATGGCGCTCGGCCGTCGCGAGCAGGTAGGGCTCCAGCCGGATCGGCTCGAAGATGTGGTCGGTCGCGAACCGCGCGGCGATGTCGCGGCGGCCCGCGGTCGCGGCGTGGACGCGCACGATGCGCCGCGCGACCTCGATCGCGACCGCCGGCTCGATCGTGCCGTCGCGGAGCTGCGCCTTCCAGACCGGATGCGCGTCGGGCGCGAGCCACTGCATCGCGAAGAGTCCCGCCTCCGCGTCCTCCGCGATCAGCCGGGGCACCGCGTCCGGGTCGAGCTCGGCCGCGACGCGGATCCACTCCGCCTCGCTGTGGTTGCGCTCGATCGGCGCGCGCCAGTCGGCGGCCACCTTGAGCTTCGCGAGCGCGCGCTTGACGCAGAAGCTCCGGCCCTCGACGTCGACGCGGAAGATGTCCGACGAGACGCCGCCGGTGAGCGGGGTGAGCGTGCAGGGGGCGCGCGGGCCCACGAGGCCCATGCGCTGAAGTGATGCGACGAGTTCGGAATCGAGGGGCGCGGAGGACGACACGACAGGGCGAGTTTACCCGCCCTGCCTGCCGCGCCGTCGCCTTGTGCGTCCGAACGCGCGGACGCTTACGGAACCTCCGCAAGGCTCCGCTTGAAGCGGAGTTCTGCCTGGGATTGGGGAGTCGCAAGAGCGGCCGAAGGAAGGGTTGGGACCCATCCGTTCCCGACCCGGCCCCTTTCGCGAAGTCTCCTTACGCGCGCACCTTCTCCGGCCCGGGCAGCGGCGCCTGCCCGCCGCCGAAGCTCAGCCGCTGCGGCGTCGCGCCGCCCTTGGTCACGCGCACCGCGCAGTACTTGAACTCGGGAATCTTGCCGAACGGGTCGAGCACCGGATTGGTGAGGACGTTGGCGGCGGCTTCGTAGTAGCAGAACGGGATGAACACCGCGCCGGCCGGCGTGCCCTCGTCGGCGCGCGCGTAGAGCGAGATCGCGCCCCGCCGGGATTCGACGGTGATCACGTCGCCGGGCTTCGCCTTCAGTCCGGCGAGGTCGAGCGGATGGATGCTCGCGACCGGCTCGGGCTCGATCGCGTCGAGCACGCCCGCGCGGCGCGTCATCGCGCCGGTGTGCCAGTGCTCGAGCTGCCGGCCGGTGATCAGCACGACCGGATAGTCGCGGTCGGGCCGCTCCGCCGCGGGGATGATGTCCGCCGGCACGAACTTGCCCCGTCCGGTCGCAGTCGGGAAGTGCGTGGTGAAGATGACCGGCGTGCCCGGGTCGCCCTCCTTCTCGCACGGATAGGTGACCGACGAATCGCGCTCGAGGCGCTCCCAGGTGATGCCGGCGATCGAATCCATGCAGCCGCGCATCTCGTTGAACACTTCCCGCGGATGCGCGTAATTCCAGTCGAGCCCGATGCGGCGCGCGATCTCGTTGATGATCCAGAGGTCCTCCCGCGCGTCGCCCGGCGGCTCGATCGCCTTGCGCCCGAGCTGGACCATCCGGTCCGTGTTCGACACGGTGCCGGCCTTCTCGGGCCAGGCGGTCGCCGGCAGGATCACGTCCGCGAGGTACGCGGTCTCGGTCAGGAAGAGGTCCTGCACCACGAGATGGTCGAGCGCCGCCATCGCCTCGCGCGCGTGGTCGACGTCCGGGTCCGACATCGCGGGGTTCTCGCCCATGACGTACATGCCGCGGATCTCGCCCTTCTTCGCGGCGTTCATGATCTCGACCACCGTGAGCCCGGGCTTCGGGTCGAGCTCGACGCCCCAGAACGTCTCGAAGCGCTTGCGCGCCTCCGGGTTGTCCACGCGCTGGTAATCCGGGAACACCATCGGGATCAGGCCCGAGTCCGAGGCGCCCTGCACGTTGTTCTGTCCGCGCAGCGGATGCAATCCCGTGCCCGGCCGCCCGATCTGCCCGGTCATCAGCGCGAGCGCGATCAGGCAGCGCGCGTTGTCGGTCCCGTGCACGTGCTGCGAAATCCCCATGCCCCACAGGATCATCGACGCCCTGGAGGTCGCATACAGGCGCGCGACCGTGCGGATGGTCGGCGCGGGAATCCCGCAGATCGGCGCCATCGCCTCTGGCGCATACTTCTTCACGTTCTCGCGCAGCGCTTCGTAGCCGCTGGTGCGGTCGCGGACGAAGGTCTCGTTGACGAGCCCCTCGTCGACGATCGTGTACATCAGCGCGTTCAGCAGCGCCACGTCGGTGTCCGCATTGAACTGCAGGACGTGCGTCGCGTGCCGCGCGAGCTCGGTCCGGCGCGGGTCGGCGACGATCAGCTTGACGCCGCGTTTCGCCGCATTCTTGATCCAGGTCGCGGCGACCGGGTGGTTGACGGTCGGGTTCGCGCCGATCACCAGCACCACCTCCGCATTGCGCACGTCGCTCACCTGGTTCGAGACGGCGCCGGAGTTGATGCCTTCCATCAGCGCCGCGACGCTCGAGGCGTGGCAGAGGCGCGTGCAGTGGTCGACGTTGTTCGAGCCGAAGCCGGTGCGCACCAATTTCTGGAAGAGGTACGCTTCCTCGTTCGAGCCCTTCGCCGAGCCGAAGCCCGCGAGCGCCTTCTTGCCGTGCCGGTCGCGGATCTCGCGCAAGCCCCCGGCCGCGAGCTCGAGCGCCTCGTCCCAGGTCGCCTCGCGGAACGCGTCGCGCCAGTTGTCGGGATCGACGACGAAGCCCTTCGACTTCGGCACCCCGGTCTTCCGCACCAGCGGCGTCGTGAGGCGATGCCGGTGTGTGACGTAGTCGAAGCCGTAGCGGCCCTTCACGCACAACCGGCCGTGGTTCGACGGGCCGTCGCGGCCCTGCACCTGCACGATGCGGTTGTCCTTGACGTGGTAGGTGAGCAGGCAGCCGACGCCGCAGTACGGACAGACCGAGTCCACCGTCCGGTCCGCCGCGGCGAGTCCGGCGCCCCGCGCGGGCATCAGCGCGCCGGTCGGACAGGCCTGGACGCACTCGCCGCACGCGACGCAGGTGGACGCGCCCATCGGGTCGTCGAGATCGAACACGATCTTCGAGTGCTCGCCGCGGAACGCATACCCGATCACGTCGTTCACCTGCTCCTCGCGGCAGGCGCGCACGCAGCGCGTGCACTGGATGCAGGCATCGAGGTTGACCGCGATGGCCGGATGCGAGACGTCCGCGCGCGGCTGGCGCCGCGCGGGGAAGCGCGGCAGCCCCACGTCGAGCTTGCGCGCCCACTGGTCGAGCTCGCTCTCCGTGGTGTACGGTGACGAAGCGGGGGTCCCCTTCCCTTCCCCCGTCGGCCGCGCCTCCGGCATGTCCGAGAGCAGCAGCTCGAGCACCATCTTCTGCGACGCCACCGCACGCGCGCTGTCGGTGGTGACTTCCATCCCGTCCTGCGGATAGCGGCAGCACGACGGCGCGAGCACCCTCTCGCCCTTGATCTCCACCACGCAGGCCCGGCAGTTGCCGTCGGGGCGCAGCCCGGGCTTGTAGCAGAGATGGGGGATCTCCACGCCGTTGCTTCGGGCCGTCTCGATGATCGTCTCGTCGGCGCGGCCGACGACGGTGCGGCCGTTCAGCTTGAACTCCACCGGCATGGTGGCGGCCTGGGCGGTGCTCACGCGGTCCATCGGTTGCTCCTTGCCCCGGTCACGAGAGCTCGTGACCGAAATACTTCATCACGCACTGGATCGGGTTCGGCGCGGCCTGCCCCAGCCCGCAGATCGAGGCGTCCATCATCGCCTGCGAGAGCTCGTTGAGGAGGGGCCCGTCCCATTTCGGCTGCTGCATCAGCGCGAGCGCCTTAGCCGTCCCGACGCGGCAGGGCGTGCACTGCCCGCAGGACTCCTCCTTGAAGAAGGTGAGCAGATTGCGCGCCGCATCGGCCGCGCGGTCCTTGTCGGACAGGATCACGACCGCCGCCGAGCCGATGAAGCAGCCGTGCTTGTTGAGCGTGTCGAAGTCGAGCGGGATATCGGCCATCGTGGCCGGCAGGATGCCACCGGACGCGCCGCCCGGCAGGTAGGCGTAGAAACGGTGCCCGTCCAGCATGCCGCCGCAGTACTCGTCGATCAGCTCGCGCACGGTGATGCCGGCCGGGGCGAGATGCATCCCGGGCTTCCTCACCCGGCCCGACACCGAGAAGGAGCGCAGCCCCTTGCGGCCGTTGCGACCGAATCCCGCGAACCACTCCGCGCCCTTTTCGAGGATGTCGCGCACCCAGTAGACGGTCTCGAAGTTGTGCTCGAGCGTCGGGTAGCCGAAGAGGCCCACCTGCGCGACGTACGGCGGGCGCAGGCGCGGCATGCCGCGCTTGCCCTCGATCGACTCGATCATCGCCGACTCTTCGCCGCAGATGTACGCGCCGGCGCCGCGGCGCAGCTCGATGACCGGCAGCGCGCAGGGCGGGTCGGCCTTGAGGCGCGCGAGCTCGCGCTCGAGGATGGCCCGGCAGCCGTGATACTCGTCGCGCAGATAGATGTAGCAGGCGCCCGCCTGCACGACCCACGCGGCGATCAGCATGCCCTCGAGAAACCGGTGCGGATCACGCTCGAGGTAGACGCGGTCCTTGAACGTGCCGGGCTCGCCCTCGTCGATGTTGAGCGCCGCGACCTTCGGCTGCGCCTCGGCGCGGACGATGCGCCACTTGCGCCCGGTCGGGAACCCCGCGCCGCCGAGGCCGCGCAGCCCCGAGTGCTCCATCTTCTGGATGAGCGCTTCGGCGTCGTGCGCCCCGGCGAGACACTCGGTGATCAGGCGGTAGCCGCCTGCCTTGCGATACGTGTCGTATCCGACGTATGCGGGGCACACGGTCGAGCCCGGTCCGGGCGTATCGAGCGGCTCGACGAAGCTCTCCGGCGCGAATGTCGCGCGGTCGCGCGCGGTCGGGTGCGAAAGGTCGCGCGCCTTCACCAGGGCCTGGATCTTTTCGACCGTGGCATTGGGCACCGGGTGCTGGTGGACCGTCGCCGCCGGCGCCTGCTCGCAGCGCCCGATGCAGGGCGCGTGCATCACGCGCACGTCCTTGCCGAGCAGTTTCGGGAGCTTGTCGAGCAGCGCTTTGGCGCCCGCCAGCTCGCACGACAGGGAATCGCAGACGCGCACCGTCACCGCCGGCGGCGCAACGGCGCCGTCCTTCACCACATCGAAGTGGTGATAGAACGTCGCGACCTCGTAGACCTCGGTCATCGCGAGCCCCATCTCGTCCGCGAGTGCGACGAGATGTCCGTCGGAAAGCGCGCCGTACCGGTCCTGGACCCGGTGCAGGAACTCGATCAGCAGGTCGCGCCGCCGCGGCGCGTCCCCGAGCAGCTGCCGCACCTCCGCACGCGCCTGCGGCTGCGGCTGGCGCCCCTTCAGCGTCGCACGCACCTTGGGCTTGCGCGCGGGCGTCGCCGCTCCCACCCCGTCATTCATCGCTGTTGATCCTCGGTTCGATGCGCTCTCGCTGGAGTATCCCGCGCGCATGCAGGGCGCGCCATTGACGACGGTCAAGCGACGAGCCGCGCCGGATGTTGCGCCGCGGGGCGCGCCTGGCGTCGGGCGCTACGCGCGCGCGTAGAAGGCGCGCAGCGCCTTGGTCACGAGATCGGGGGATTCCATGCTGGCCAAGTGGCCGGCCGCCGGAACGCTGAGGCGGCGCGCGTTCGCGACCTGTCGCTCGACGCTCTCGGCCATGCGGTGAAACTCGGGGAGATCGTTGTCGCCGATCATCGCGAGCGTCGGCGCGCGAATCTTCCCGAGCTGGGACAGCGTCGGCGGCGCCACGCGGCGCTCCGGGTCGGGGTTCACGAAGTGCCAGCCCGAGTAGTCCTCGACCATGCGGGTGAAGCGGGCATCGACCTGCTTGTTCGCGCGCGCCGAAGCGAACATGGGCAGCGCGAGCCACGCCACCTTTGCGGCCGCGATGTCGCCGCGTCGCCCGGCCTGGAGAACCGGAGAGTAGGCCTCCACAAAGGCGCGCGACCATGGCCAGCCGCCGATCAAGGTGTCGACGACGACGACCGAGCGCATGGCATCGGGCTGCGTGACCGCGAAGTCGAGCGCGCAGCGGCCGCCCATCGAGGCGCCGACCACGTGAGGCCGGTGCGCATCGAGCTTGGTGAGCAGCACCGCGAGGTCGTCGGCGTGCGAGTACGGCCGCCCCGGCTGCGGCGCGGTGGACCGCCCGAAGCCGCGCAAGTCGTAGCGAACGACGCGGAATTCGCGCGCGAGCGCCTCGAACTGATCGTCCCACATGCGCGTGTCCAGCGCGAACGCATGCAGAAACACCACCGGTGTTCCGGTGCCGGCGGCCTCGTAGTAGAGCCGCCCGCCTTCAACGTCGGCGAAGCCGCTCTCGCGCTTTGGCGCGAACGGGTCGAGCCCGCCCGGGCCGGCGCACGCCGCGAGCGCGAGCGCGCTGCCGGCGGCGAGGAAGCGGCGCCGCGGAAAGCCGCTCACTTGAGCACGGACTTTAGGAGCTTGCCCATCTCCGCGGGATTCTTCGTGACCTTGATGCCGCATTCCTCCATCACCGCGAGCTTTTCCTGCGCGGTGCCCTTGCCGCCCGAGATGATCGCGCCTGCGTGGCCCATGCGCTTGCCGGGGGGCGCGGTGACGCCGGCGATGAAGCCGACCACCGGCTTCTTCATGTTGGCCTTTACCCACCGCGCGGCGGTCTCCTCGTCGGATCCGCCGATCTCGCCGATCATGATCACGGCATCGGTCTCCGGATCGTCGTTGAAGAGCTCGAGCACATCGATGTGCTTCAGCCCGTTGACCGGATCTCCACCGGTGCCGACCGCCGTCGACTGTCCGTAGCCGAGCGCGGTGAGCTGGCCCACCGCCTCGTAGGTGAGCGTGCCCGAGCGCGAGACAACGCCGATGCGGCCCTTCTTGTGGATGTGGCCCGGCATGATGCCGATCTTGATCTCCTCGGGCGTGATCACGCCGGGGCAGTTCGGGCCGACGAGCAGCGTCTTCCTGTTCTGCTTGCGCATGCGGTCGCGCACCTCGATCATGTCGCGCACCGGTATGCCCTCGGTGATGCAGATGACGAGGTCGAGGTCGGCTTCGCACGCCTCCCAGATCGCCGCGGCGGCGCCCGGCGGCGGGACGTAGATCACGGAAACGTTCGCGCCCGTCTTCGCCTTGGCGTCCTTGACGCTGGCGAAAATCGGGATGCCCTCGAAGTCCTCGCCGGCCTTCTTCGGGTTCACCCCCGCGACGTAGCAGGCCTTGCCGTTCGCGTAATCCCGGCTCATGCGCGTGTGGAACTGGCCGGTCTTGCCGGTGATGCCCTGCGTCACCACCCGCGAGTTCTTGTTGATCAGGATGGACATGATCAGCGCCTTCCCTTGGCGGCGGCGACGACCTTTTCAGCAGCGTCCGCCATGTTCGCCGCCGAAATGATCGGCAGCCCCGAGTCGGCGAGGATCTTCTTGCCGAGCTCGACGTTGGTGCCCTCGAGCCGCACGACCAGCGGCACCCGCAGGCTCACGACCTTCGCCGCCTCGACCAGCGCGGTGGCGATCACGTCGCACTTCATGATCCCGCCGAAGATGTTCACCAGGATCGCCTTCAACCCCGGATTGCGCAGCATGATCTTGAACGCCTCGGTCACCTTCTCGGTCGTCGCGCCGCCGCCCACGTCGAGGAAGTTGGCGGGGCTGTCGCCATAGAGCTTGATCACGTCCATCGTCGCCATGGCGAGGCCGGCGCCGTTCACCAGGCAGCCGATGTTGCCCTCGAGCTGGATGTAGTTCAGGTCGTGCTTGGACGCCTCCACCTCCGCCGGATCCTCTTCGTCCAGATCGCGCATCGCGACGATCTCGGGATGACGGAAAAGCGCGTTGTCGTCGAAGGTCATCTTCGCGTCGAGCGCCACCACCTTTCCATCGCCGGTGAGGATCATCGGATTGATCTCGGCAAGGGACGCGTCGGAAGCCCAGAACGCGCGGTACAGCCCCTGCAACACCGCGCGCGCCTGCGCCACGCCGGCCTCGGGAACGCCGAGCTTCCGCGCAACGTCGTCGGCCTCGGCGTCCTTCAGCCCGGTCTCCGGATCGATGAATACGCGCTGGATCTTCTCCGGATGCGTCGCGGCGACCTCCTCGATGTCCATTCCGCCCTCGCTCGAGGCCATCAGGCACACCTTCTGCGTCTGCCGGTCCACGACCATGCCGACGTAGAGCTCGCGCTTGATGTCGGCGCCTTCCTCGATCAGCAGCCGGCGCACCTTCTGACCCTGCGGGCCGGTCTGATGGGTCACGAGCTGCATGCCGAGGATCTGGCCGGCGAGCGTCTTCACCTCGTCGATCGACTTCGCCAGCTTCACGCCGCCGCCCTTGCCGCGTCCGCCCGCGTGGATCTGCGCCTTGACCACCCACACCTTGCCGCCGAGCGACTGCGCCGCCTGCGCGGCTTCATCCACCGAGAAGCACGCCACCGAGCGCGGCGTCGGCACGCCGAACTTGCGCAAGACTTCCTTCGCTTGATACTCGTGGATCTTCATCGAGCCTCCTCCGTGCTGCGCGCGAGTCTCGCGCGCCCGCGGCGCGCTGCGCATTGATCCCGCTCAACCGCGGGCGCCATCTATTCGGTGCCGGCACTGGCTGCGCGGTACCACCTCGGATAGAACTGCCGCACCGCTTCGCCGCGCGTGTCGAGCGCGCGGCAGCGGTCGAGCTGGAACGGTTTGGTGCCGTCGTCCTGGTTGTCGACCTTCTCGCCGGCCATCGTCTGGATCGCGGCGGTCGGGAACTGCCAGAGCGCCTCGTTGATGTGGCGGCAGCCGGACAGGTCGTGAAAGCGCTGCTGCACTGCCCTGCGAAACCCGTGGCCGAGGTTCAGGCCGACGAGCTTGCGGTAGTCGGGCGTCACTTCCGCGCACTGCGGCGCGTAGGGCATCGCCTCGGTGAGCACGAGTGCGTCGACGATCTCGAGGTCGCGGTTGACGGTGAGGCGGATCCACATGTCGTGCACCGGCGTGCCCGCCGCACGCACGCCGCTCGAAAGCCGGTAGTCGAACGGCTTGACGTCGGTGAGATGCGCCTCGATGTCCCAGAGCCCGTCGGCGCGCTTGTACGCCTCGAAACGGAGCCGGCGGGTGTGCGTGAGCGAGCGCGCGACGGTCGGGACGGGAAGGGGCATGAAAAGGGCGCGATGTTGCGGTGCGGCGATTCTAGCAGCGAACGCTGCGCCGGCGCGCGATGCTTTACCCTTCTCGTTTTCCGCCTCCCGCATCCCGTATCCCGCTCCGGATGAAGGTCGTCCTCGCCCTCGATCAAGGCACCACCAGCTCGCGCGCCATCGTCTTCGACGAATCCGGCGCGGTGCGCGGCGTCGCGCAGCGCGAGTTCCGCCAGATCTTCCCGCGGCCCGGCTGGGTCGAGCACGATCCTGAGGAGATCTGGCGCACGCAGCTCGCGGTCGCGCAGGAGGCGCTTGCCAACGCGCGCGTCGCCGCTCGTGACGTCGCGGGCATCGGGATCACCAACCAGCGCGAGACCACGGTGCTCTGGGAGCGTGCGAGCGGCGCGCCGCTCGCCAATGCGATCGTCTGGCAGGACCGGCGCACCGCCGAGGCGTGCGACCGGCTGCGGGCGGACGGCGCCGCCGAATCGGTGCGCGCGAAGACCGGGCTCCTGATCGACCCGTACTTCTCAGCGACCAAGCTCGCCTGGTTGCTCGACACGATCCCGGGCGCGCGCGCGCGCGCGGAGCGCGGCGAGCTCGCGTTCGGCACGATCGACACCTGGATCGCGTGGAAGCTTTCGCGCGGACGGCTGCACGTCACCGATCCGTCCAACGCGTCGCGCACGCTGCTCTACGACATCGGGCACGGGCGCTGGGATGACGCGCTGCTCGAGCTGTTCCGGATCCCGCGCGCGCTGCTCCCGGACGTGCGCGCGTCGAGCGGCGTGTTCGGCGACACGTCGCCCGACCTCCTGGGCGCCGGCGTTCCCATCGCCGGCATCGCGGGTGATCAGCAGGCGGCGCTCTTCGGGCAGGGGTGCCACGGTCCCGGCATGGCCAAGAACACCTACGGCACCGGCTGCTTCATGCTTCTGCACACCGGCGCGGAGCGGATAGCGTCGTCGCAAGGGCTCATCACGACGTGCGCCGCCTCGACCGGTACCGCCGAGTTCGCGCTCGAGGGCAGCGTCTTCATCGCGGGCGCGGTCGTGCAGTGGCTGCGCGACGGCCTGAAGCTCATCTCGTCCGCCGCCGAGATCGAAGCGCTCGCCGCGTCCGTGCCCGACGCGGGCGGGGTCTACCTCGTGCCGGCGTTCGCGGGCCTCGGCGCGCCGCACTGGGATGCGTACGCGCGCGGCGCGATGCTCGGGATGACGCGCGGCACGACCGGCGCCCATCTCGCGCGCGCCGCGCTCGAGTCGATCGCGTTCCAGTCGGCCGAGGTGCTCGCCGCAATGCAGCGCGACTCGGGCGTGCGGCTCGCCGAACTGCGCGTCGACGGCGGTGCGACTGCAAACGCCCTGCTCATGCAGTTCCAGGCGGATCTCCTCGGCGTGCCGGTCGTGCGTCCACGCGTGGCGGAGACGACCGCGCTCGGGGCGGCGTATCTCGCCGGGCTCGCAGTGGGCGTCTGGAAGAGCCGCGACGCGATCGCCGCGCAGTGGCAGCGGGAGCGCGCTTTCGAGCCGGAGATGTCGCGCGACGAAGCGGCCGGGCGGCTCGCCTCGTGGTCGCGCGCGGTGCAGCGGGCGAAGGGCTGGGAGGCCGGAAGCGAGGCGGGAGACGGATGAGCGCCGGGCGGCGCGCTCACACGGCAAACTGGTACAGGTAGACCGGTGCCGCCGGGGTGTCGACGTTGCGCAGCGGCACGGGCGTCCCGTCGAGCCGGCGCGAGCCGACGCGCGTCACCATCCGGAAGCGCGTCTCGGCGCGCGGATCGAGCGGCCGCAGCGTGACGAGCGTGCGTGGCGTGGCCTCGTCTTCCGGTACCGAAACGAACGCGACGTACGGCCCCGGCGCGCGCGAAGTGGTGTCGTGGTACAGCACCGGCGCCCAGTGGGCCGCCGCGATGCGCTCCCTCGCGCGCTTGCCCGTGAAGAGCTGGGCGAGCCAAGTGAGCGGGGTCGATCGCTGCTCCTCGAATTCGTTCAGCTCCACCTGCAGGTCGGAGCCGTACAGGTGCGCGTCGAGCCGGTCGCGCCCCACATCGTCGGTCCACGCGAAGCTGCAGCGGATGCATTTCGCCCGGCCGCCGGGACGGTCGCGCACCTCGCTCCGGACGTGCGCGCGGAAGGGAAGCGGCCCGCTCGGCAGAAAGATGTCGCCCTCCAGGCGGCGGCCCGCGGCGAGGTGCTGGGGAATCGCGCCGTAGAACCGGAAGCCCGACGAGGACACGTCGTCGAAGATGCCGAGCACCGGCCCCTCCTCGGCGAACTGCACGCGCGCGGGAATCGGAATGGGAAAGCGGTACTCGTGCCGCCGGAAGGTGCCGTGCCGGCGCGAGTGCCGGATCACCGACGCTGCGAGCGCGGCCGTCGCGGCCGCCCACAGCACGCCGAGCCCGAGCGCCGCGAGGGCCGGGACGTCCGCGGTGGCGTGCAGCGCGAGACCGATCGGGATCGCGACCGCATTGGCGACGAGCACGAGCCATTGCGGCGCGAGGTAACGGCCTTCGTGCTGCGGCATGTCCTCCTGCGGGGCGGCGACCCGCAGGCGCGCCCGCGGCCGGAGCAGGCCCGAAGTGGCCCACAGGTACGCGCCGAACCGCGCCATGCCGTAGCGCACGACCGCGACCGTGCGCGCGTAGCCGCGGCCGGTCTCCTCGAGCGTCCAGCACGCGAGGAGGTAACACGGCATGAAATGCAGGAGAAAGTCCTCGGCCGGCGCCGCGAACGGCAGCACGCCCTTCGCGAGCACCACGACCGGCGCGAAGTAGAGCACCGCCTTGGCCCAGCCGTCGAAGTAGCCGGCGAGCTGCGCGAAATAGCAGAGCTTCTGCGCCGCCGTGAGCCGCCGCGACGTGAGAATGCGCTCGCGCCGCCACACCTGCATCGCACCGAGCCCAGCGCGCATGCGCTGGCGCACGAACGTCGCGACCCCGGTCGGCGCGAGGCCGAACGCGAGCGAGCGCGCGTGGTACACCGAGCGGTAGCCGCGCTTGTGGAGCTTGAGCGAGGTGTGCAGCTCTTCGGTCGCGGTGGTCGCGGCGAAACCGCCGACGCTGTCGAGCGCGGAGCGGCGGATGACCGCGCAGCTTCCGCACAGCGCCGCTGCGCCGCGCCAGTCGCGGCCGCGCTGGGTCACGCGGAAGAAGAGCGACCGGTCGGTCCACACCAGGCGCCGCGCGCCCTCGCGCCGATGGGCGAAGGAGTCGAGGTTGTAGAAATCGAGCGGCGTCTGCACGAAACCGACGCCGCTGTCGCGGAAGTAGCCGAGGGTCTCGACCAGGAACCGCCGCGCCGGCGCGTGGTCGGCATCAAAGAGCGCGATAACTTCGGCCGCCGAGAACTTCAGCGCGTTGTTGAGGCAGCCCGCGCGCCCCCGGTTCGCCTCGTTGCGGGCAATATAGCGGCAGCGCAGCGTCGCGGCGAGCCGGCGCATCTCCGGCCGGTTCCCGTCGTCGAGCAGCCAGGTCTGGTGCGCATACTCCATGCTGCGCGCCGCGAGCAGCGTCCGCCGCACCGTCTCGACCGACTCGTCCACCGTGGTGACGAACACGTCGACGGCGAGCCCGGCCTGCGGCGCGGGGGGCACGCGAACGGTGAGGCGCCAGGTCGTGAACAACTGGAGCAGCGCACCGCAGAACAGGAACGCTTCGGCGGCCAGGATCGTGAGCGATAGGCCGAGCGCGTCCGGGTTGAGCGTACGCAGGCGCCAGGCGAGGTACCACGCCGCGGCAGCGAGGAACGCGACGACGAGCAGCGTGCGTGCCTCGCCGGGACCTTCCGCGGCGGGGCGCTCGGGCGCCTGCCCTTCGGTGTCCGGCGCCTTGCGGGTACCGATGGCGGAGGTCCGCGCCTCGGGCGCGAGCGGCACCGGCTTGCGTTCAGCGGCAGCCATGCGCAGGGGGGTGGCGAAGCCACTTCTTCATTCGGCGCGTTTCCGGTCGGGTTCGAGTCGACGCCTCCCCGGGGCGCGCCAGCCCGGGACCGCGGGCGGGGCCCGCTGAAGAAGTGTTGTGTTGTGCTTGTATGCGCCCGACGCATTTTGCGGAGTGTCCCATGCGCTGTCAATGATCGCGTCATGGCCTGCGCGCACGGATAGAATCCCGTCTCCGGCGGAGGACCCCAATGAACACCAGATGGTGCTCAACCCGCAGCGCTTCGACGTGATCGTCGCATCGAACCTGTTCGGCGACATCCTGTCCGACCTCGGGCCGGCGACCGCCGGCACGATCGGCATCGCGCCATCGGGAAACATCAACCCGGAGCGCGCGTTTCCGTCGCTGTTCGAGCCGGTCCACGGGTCGGCACCCGACATCTACGGCAAGCGCATCGCGAATCCGGTCGCACAGATCTGGTCGGCGGCAATGATGTTCGAGCATCTTGGTGAACCGGCCGCGGCAGCTGCGATGGTCGCCGCGATCGAGAAGGCGCTCGCGCCCGGCTCCGGCGCGCCGCGCACGCCCGACATCGGCGGGAACGCGCACACCGAGGATCTGGGCAAGGCGATCGCCGAGCTGGTGTAGCTCATGCTGCCGGACTTGGACTAAGATTCCGCGGGCGGCAACGCACCGCCCCACCCCATCACGACGCCGGCTCCTTTCCAGGGAGCGGGCGCCCCAGGATACAAGGAGGTTTGATGGCGAAGTTCAGCACGGAGGCCCTTCGTACCGTCGCGCTCGTGGGTCACGGCGCGTCGGGCAAGACCACACTAACGGAGGCCCTGCTGCAGAAGGCCGGGATGATCCAGGCCGTCGGCAGCGTGGAGCGCGGCTCGACGGTGTGCGACTTCGACCCGCTGGAGAAGCAGTTCCAGCACAGCCTGCGCTCGGCGATCGTGCACCTCGACTACGGCGGCACGCGCACGCACCTCATCGACACCCCCGGCTATCCCGACTTCATCGGCCAGGCCATCGGCGCGCTCGATGCGGTCGAGACCGCCGCGGTCGTGGTGAACGCGCAGAACGGCATCGAGATGGTCACGCGGCGCATGATGGACTGGGCCGCGAAGCGCAAGCTGTGCCGCATGATCATCGTGAACAAGATCGACGCGGAGAACCTCGACCTGCCCAGGCTGCTCGCAGCGCTGCAGGAGACGTTCGGCAAGGAGTGCCTGCCGATCAACCTGCCCGCCGATCGCGGCGCGCGCGTGATCGACTGCTTCGCGAACGACTCCGGCACCGCCGATTTCCTCTCCGTCGGCGAGGTGCACAAGATGGTCCTCGAGCAGATCGTCGAGGTCGACGAGGCGGCGATGGAGAAGTACCTCGAGCAGGGCGACGTCGACCCGGAATCGCTGCACGCGCCCCTCGAGAAGGCGCTGCGCGAGGGGCACATCGTCCCGATCTGCTTCGTCTCCGCCCGCACCGGCGCGGGCGTGCGCGACCTGCTGGAAGTGTTCGCCCGCCACCTGCCGCACCCGGGCGAGGGCAATCCGCCGCTCTTCTACAAGGGCGGGGGCGATGCCGCGAAGGAATACGCTTCGTCGCCCGACGCGAAGAAGCACGTGCTCGCGCACGTCTTCAAGGTGCTGAACGACCCTTACGTCGGGAAGCTCGGCATCTTTCGCGTCTACCAGGGCACGGTCACCAAGGACACACCGCTTTTTGTCGGAGACGGCCGCAAGCCGTTCAAGGTCGGCCACGTCTTCGTGCTGCAGGGCAAGGACCACGTCGAGACGAACGAGGCCGTGCCGGGCGACATCGCCGCGGTGGCGAAGGTCGAGGAGATCACCTTCGACAGCGTTCTGCACGACTCGCACGACGAGGACCAGATCCATATGGTGCCGCTCGAGTTCCCGACGCCGATGTACGGCCTCGCGATCGAGCCCAAGAAGCGCGGCGACGAGCAGAAGATCTCGGAAGCGCTCCACAAGATCACCGCGGAGGACCCGACCTTCCAGGTCGACCACGACGCCACGACCCACGAGACGGTCATCCGCGGCCTGGGCGACCTGCACGTGCGCTCGATCCTGGAACGCATGAACTCGCAGTACAAGGTGGAGGTCAATACGCGCCCGCCGCGCATTCCGTTCCGCGAGACGATCATGGCGAAGGCCGAGGGCCACGCGCGCCACAAGAAGCAGACCGGCGGCGCCGGCCAGTTCGGCGAGGTGTACTTGCGCGTCGAGCCGCTCGCGCGCGGGGCCGGGTTCGAGTTCGCCGACCAGTCGAAGGGCGGCGTGATTCCCAACCAGTTCATTCCCGCCGTCGAGAAGGGCGTGCAGCAGGTGCTCGCCGCGGGGGCGGTCGCCGGCTACCCGATGCAGGACCTCCGGGTGATCGTGTACGACGGCAAGCACCACCCGGTGGACTCGAAGGAGGTCGCGTTCGTCTCCGCCGGCCGCAAGGCATTCCTCGACGCGCTGGACAAGGCGCGCCCGATCGTTCTCGAGCCGATCGTCAACGTCGAGATCATCTGCCCCGATACGAACATGGGCGACATCACCGGCGACCTGTCGGGCAAGCGCGGCCAGATCACCGGCACCGATTCCCTCGGACCGGGCACCTGCGCGATCCGCGGCCTCGTGCCGCTCTCGGAGCTTAACGGCTACGCGAACCGACTGAAGTCCGTGACCGGCGGCCAGGGCTCCTACTCGATGACGCTGTCGCACTACGAAGCCGTGCCCCCGAACATCCAGGCGCAGCTGCACAGCGAGTACCTCGCCTCGCGCGGGCAGCAGGAAGAGGAGTAGCGAGGCGGCCGCGCTCAGGTCACGTTGTCGGTCTCGCGCTTGCGCGTGCGGCGCGAGCTCGCGCGGTCGGGCACGTGGTACCAGTGCTTGTGGGGCGAGAACTCGCGGCACTCGAGGCATTGCGTGTCGGCCCACTGCTTCCGGCACCCCGGGCAGAGCCCGCGCGTCCAGAACGTGTTCCAAACCGTGCCGCACGACGGCTCGCAGGACCAGCGATCCTCGGGCTGCGGACGCCACGCGCACTTCGGGCAGTAGATCTCGAGCTCGTCTTTCGGCATCTCGCGCTCCTTCCGGCGCCCCGCTACAACGCACGGGCGGGCGCCGCGGCTGACGCGCGCACGTACCGTTAGCGCAGCCGCGCGAGGTAGTAAGCCAGCGTCCGGATGTCCGCGTCCGACACGCCGTACAGCGTCGCCGCCATAATGGTGTCCCCGCCCGTACGACGGTTGTCGCGGTAGGCCAGCATCGATTCGACGAGGTACTCCTCGCGCTGGCCGGCGAGGCGCGGCATCTGCTCGCGGCCGCGGAAGTCCGGCAGGTGGCAGGACCCGCAGTGCAGCTTCCTGGCGATCGCGATGCCCCGCTCGGCCTGCGCCGGGTCGACCGCTTCGGTCGCGGCCGGCCGCGCCGGCTGGCTGCTGAAATGCCGGGCGAGACCCACGATCTCCTTGTCAGTCAGGCCCTGCACCGCCGGCTGCATCTGCGGCGAGACGCGCAGCCCCTCGCGAAACAGGATGAGCTGGTTCTCGATGAAGAGCTGCGGCTGCCCCGCGATCGACGGAATGCTCGGCGTCTGCGAGTTTCCATCGGCGCCGTGACACGACGCGCAAAGCGCGACGCGGTCCTGCGCGAACGCCGTGGAAACGAAAAGGGCGGCGAGCATCGCCCACCGCCCCCTGCGAGGCCCTGCCGCCACTACTTCCCGCGCGCGTAGCTCACACGGTAGATCGCGCCGAGTTGCTCGTCGGACACGAGCACGGCCCCGTCGGGCATCTGCAGCAGGTACGCCGGCCGGCCCCAGAAACTCTGGTCCTTGGGGTTCATGAAGCCGGTCATGAACGGCGTCACCTTGACGTTCTTGCCGTCGGGCGTGGCCCGGACGTTGATCACGTCGTAGCCGAACTTCGTCGTGCGGTTCCACGAGCCCTTGCGCGCGATGAACATCGTGTCGCGATACTCGGCCGGGAACATGTTGCCCGTATAGAACAGCACGCCCATCGCCGCGGCGTGCGGCCCCATCAGCGCCACCGGCAGCGTTACGCCGTTGCACGGGTCGGCTTTCTTGATGTCCGGGTCGGGCACCCCTTGAGCGTGGCAGTATGGGAACCCGAAGTTCAGTCCCGGCTTCGAGATGCGATTCAGCTCGTCCTGCGGACCGCCGTCTCCCATCCAGTCTCGGCCGTGGTCGGTGAACCACAACTCGCCGGTCTTCGGATGCCAGTCGAACCCGACGGAGTTCCGGACCCCGCGTGCGATGACCTCCATCCCGGAGCCGTCGGGGTTGTAGCGACGGATCTGGCCATACTCCGGAGGCGGCTCGCAGATGTTGCACGGCGAGCCGAAGGGGACGTAGAGCTTCTTGTCCGGCCCGAACCGGATGTATTTCCAATTGTGGTGCTGCTGGGGCGGCAGGTTGAACTTCGCGGTCATGTCGACCGGCGCGACGTTCGGGTTGCCCTCGATGCCGTCGAAGCGCAGCACCTTGTCGATGGCCATGACGTAGAGCGACCCGTTCCCGAACGCGACCCCGGCGGGCTGGGTGAGCTTGTCGACCACGACCCGGACCGAGCGCCGGTCGCCGTTGTCGGTGATCTCGTACACGCGCCCGATGGCCCGCGTGCCGACGTAGATCTTGCCGTTGTCCCCGAGCGCCATCGCGCGCCCGCCGGGTAGGCCATGGGCCCAGATCTCGACCGTGAACCCCTCCGGCAGATTGATATTGCTGATTGGGATCTCGCTCCGCGGGGTCTCGGTCAGCTTGCCGGCGAGCGGGGCGAGCTTCGAGTCCGCCATCGACGCGGGCATACCCTGCTTCCAGATCGGCGGCGGTGCGGGCGGCTTGTCCTGGGCGAATACGGTTCCGAACGAGACAAGCGCGAACATTGCGACGGCTCTTTTCATGGGACCTCCTCCTTTGCGCCGGCGATGTTACTCCGTCCCGCAGCGGCCTGGAGTATCCGCCGGCGCGCCGCTCACCGGCCGGCGATCACCACCGCCTCGGCGAGCAGCTCGCCGCTCGGCCCGGCGAAGCAGACGAGCGTCAGCGTCTCCCGGGCGCTCTTCCAGACGCGATCGGCACGCAGCTGGGCCTCTGCGGCGAACTTCTTTACCTCATCGGGCGCGCCGTAGCGCGCGCGCAGGTCCGACTCGATGAGCTTGCACTTCGGGAATTGCGGCTGAGCGCGTCCGGCCGCGTCACGTGGACGCTCGAAGCTCAGCCTCACCGCGCGCGCTTTCCCGCTGCTCGCCAGCCGTACGCCCGAGACCTGGTCGCGACGGTCCCGATCGGACACATAGATAGTGTCCCCGACGACCTTGGAGCTCGGGAAGCGCTTCCGCGCCTCGGCGAGCGTGGTCTGCAGGTCGATATCGGCGTACGCGAAGCCCTCGGCGGCGAAAGCCGGCGACGCAGCCGCGATCGCGAGCCCGAACGCGACGGTCCGCACAGCCCCTTCCGTGCTAGGCCGTGCCGCCGACCGTCAGCCCGTCGATCCGCAGCGTCGGCTGCCCAACGCCGACCGGCACGCTCTGGCCTTCCTTGCCGCAAGTCCCAACGCCGCTATCGAGCGCCAGGTCGTTGCCGATCATCGCCACGCGCGTGAGCGCGTCGGGGCCGTTGCCGATCAGCGTCGCGCCTTTCAGCGGGTACGTGGCCTTGCCGTTCTCGATCATGTACGCCTCGGACATCGAGAACACGAACTTGCCGCTGGTGATGTCGACCTGGCCGCCGCCGAAGTTGACGGCATAGATGCCGCGGTCGACGGAGGCGATGATCTCGCGCGGATCCTTGTCGCCTCCCAGCATGTAGGTGTTGGTCATGCGCGGCATCACCGTGTGCGCATACGACTCGCGTCGGCCGTTGCCGGTGAGCGGCATTTTCATCAGGCGCGCATTCATGCTGTCCTGGATGTAGCCGCGCAGCACGCCGTTCTCGATCAGCGTCGTGCACTGTGTCGGATTGCCCTCGTCGTCGACGTTGAGCGACCCGCGCCGGCTCGGGATCGTTCCGTCGTCTACGACGGTGACGCCGCGCGAGGCGACGCGCTCGCCGATCCGCCCGGTGAACGCGGAGGACCCCTTGCGGTTGAAGTCGCCCTCGAGGCCGTGGCCGATCGCCTCGTGAAGCAGCACGCCCGGCCAGCCGGGTCCGAGCACCACCTTCATCGTGCCGGCCGGCGCCGAACGCGACTCGAGGTTGAGGAGCGCCATGTCGACCGCGTTCGCGGCGTAGTCCTCGATCATCGCGTCGGTGAAGTACGCGTAGTCGAAGCGCCCGCCGCCGCCCCAGCTGCCCTGCTCGCGCCGTCCGTTGTGCTCTGCGATCACCTGCAGCGAGAGGCGCACGAGCGGCCGCACGTCGGCCGCGGTGACGCCGTCAGAGCGCATGACCAGCATCACCTCGTAGACCCCGGCGAGCGTGGCCATCACCTGCACCACGCGCGGATCGCGCGCGCGGCACAACCGCTCGAGCCGTTCAAGCAGCTTCACCTTTTCCGTGTCGCCGAGCGAGGCGAGCGGGTCGATCGGCGCATACAGGCGTCGCGCCGTACCCTTGCGCACGGCCGGCCGCCTGCTCTTCCCGCCGAGGCGCGCGATCGCGCGCGTGACGCCGGCCGCGTCCTTGAGCGCCGGCAGGCTGATCTCGTCGGAATACGCGAACGCCGTCTTCTCGCCGGCGATCGCGCGCACGCCGACGCCCTGATCGATGTTGAAGCTGCCCGACTTGACGATGCCCTCCTCCAGGCTCCAGCCCTCGGTGCGCAGGTACTGGAAGTAGAGGTCGGCGTAGTCCACGTCGTGCGTCATGATCGCGCCGAACACCTGCCCGAGCTGCGGAGCGGCGAGGTCGTAGGGCGCGAGCAGGGTCTGCGTCGCGGTCTCGAGGAGTCGGTCCTGGGTCTGCATCGGGTTCCCGGAAATCAAGAGCGGGTTGGGGAGTACGCGGAGGATACACACAGAGCGCCCGGACCATCATCGGCCCGCCCCGTTCTCACCGTTTCACGGGTGAGGTTTTTCAAAGCACCCGGTGCAGCAGCGCCGGCAGGCTCTCGCGCACCTTGCGCTGGTAGTTGGGGTCGATGTCGGCAATGACAACACCCGCCCCGTGCGCGAGGCTTGCGACCGCCTCGCCCCACGGACCGACGATCATAGTGTGGCCATAAGTGCGTCGGCCGTTGAGGTGATGCCCGCCCTGCGCGGGCGCGATCACCCAGGCGAGATTCTCGACCGCGCGCGCACGCACGAGGAGATCCCAGTGCGCCTTCCCGGTCGTCGCGGTGAAGGCCGACGGGATCACGATCAGGTCCATCGGGGCGAGCCCGCGGTAGAGCTCGGGAAACCGCACGTCGTAGCAGATCGACAGCGCGATGCGGCCGAACGGCGAGTCGATCGCCACCGGCGCGTCACCGGGCTCGATCGTGTTCGATTCCCGGTACTTCTGGTCCGCGTCGGTGAAGTCGAACAGGTGGATCTTGTCGTAGCGCGCGACGCGCTGCCCTGCGGCGTCGTACACGAGGCAGCTGTTGCGGACCTTCCGGGGATCGCGCGCCGGCAGCGGCACGGTCCCGGCGATCAGCCACACCCGGTGCTGCGCGGCAGTACGCGCGAGGAACGACTGGATGGGACCGTCGCCGTCGGCCTCGCGGATCGCGAGCTTGTCGCCCTCGGCGCGGCCCATCAGGCAGAACCACTCGGGCAGCACCGCGAGCTGCGCGCCCTGCCCGGCTGCCTCCGCGACCAGCTCGCCCGCGGCGGCCAGGTTCGCCTCCAGCGCCGGCTCGGACACCATCTGTATCGCGGCGACGCGGAACGGGTCAGGCATGCGAGCGGGCTCCGGTCATTGCGGGCCCGGCTTGGAGCCGAACGGGTCGGGCTCGCGCGCGGGCTCCGGCGCGCCCACCCGCTCGACCTTGGGATCCTCCCACGGGCCGGTGATGCGGTACTGGAACGCGAGCATCTGCCCGATCGGGTCCTTCAGCAGGCGCTGCGCAAGGAGCGCGCCGACGCCGACGATCGGGTTCAGCAGCGCGACCGCCGCCGCGGCAGCGACGCTGTCGCCGACCACCGGCACCACGCGCACCGCGAGATCCTGCGTCTCGCGCGCGAGATCCGCCTGACCGGTGATCACCACGGTCGCGGCGGGCCCGACCATGGTGAGGTCCTGGGTGCGCGCGACGCCTTGCGCGATTGACGCCGTGCCAATGATCGTGTCGAAGGCGAAGCCCTCGCTGAAGATGTCGTTGAAGTCGAGCGTGATGCGCCGCGGCAGCGACTGCAGCGAGAGCACGCCGAGCAGCTTGCCGATCCCCGGTTTCACCTTTACGAACTGGCCCTTCTCGGCGCGGAACGTCACCTCGCCGGTCAGGGACGGAAAATCGATCGTCGAGATCGGACCCTGCCACTTGACCTTCCCGTCGAGGTCCGCGGTACCGCGCGCCAGGGTGTCGGCGAAACCGAAGCGCGCGAGGTACTTTCCGGCGTCCGCGGTCTGCACCTTCACTTCGAGATCGGTCTGCTCCTTGGTGCCCCCGCCTGCCGGCTGCCACAGCCCCTTCGCGTTGATCGACCCTTCGGGCGCCGTGAAGGCAAGCTTCTCGAGTCGCCACCCGCTCCGCTCGTTGACCGCGTCGAGCTCGAGGCGGCCGATGTCCCGCCCATGGACCAGGTACCGGTCGGCGACGACGTTGAGGGCGGGCAGCCGCGTCGCGGTGCCTGCGCCGGGCATCGCGTCGGAAGCCGTCTCGGGATGCGCGAGGTGCTTGAGCCGGGCGGTGACGAGCCCCGCGCCCTCGGGGTGCCAGGCGACCTCGCCCGCCATCTCGCGCGCATCGACCGTCGCCTGCCAGGTGCGGGCGCTCGAAAACTGCGCCCGTACGGTCACGTCGTGGAACTCGCGCCCGACCACCGTGAGCGTTGCTGCGCGGAGACTCAGGGCGGTGACCGCGAGATCCGCGGCAGCGCTCTTCGCCGCCGAGTCGGTGACCGCGGGCAGCAGCCGGTCGAGATCGAGGGCCTTCACGTTGCCGGCGATGAACACACCCGGGCGATCCGGCAGCTGCACGCCCACATCGCCGAGTCCGACGCCCGCGCGCTCGATCGTTGTCCTTTCGCCCTCGGTGCGGAGGATCCCCTCGGCGCTGATCAACGACCCCACCGTCAGCGTGACGCTCTCGCGCTGCGCCGGGGGCGCGCCCGGCGCCTCCGCCAGCGGACGGCGTTCGACCCGCAGCGGCCAGTTCTCGTCGGCCTTCTTCGCGAACGGTGCCGGCAGGTCCACCGCGACGCCTGCGAGCGTCGATTCGAAGAGCGTCGTCCGGCGGTCCGCGCGCTTGGTCTCGGTGAACCGGAACGGCAGCGCGCCGCGCACCGCCGACTCGAACGGCAGCCCGGCGTGCCGCGCGAGCTGGGCGCCGTCGATCGTGCCCTGGACCGTCGCAGTGGCGGCGCCGTCGCGCGTGTCCAGCTGCATCGTGACGTTGCCGCCGAGCGTCTGCGCGACGAGGTTCCTGGCGTTCACCGACGACTCGGTGAACCCGACCGTGCCGTTCACCTGCGTGAGCGGCACGTTACCCGCACCCATGGCGATGCCGTTGCCGGCGAACTGGAAATCGCCCGCGACCTGCGTCTGGTCGAGCTTGGCCAGCGGAATCCTGAGGCGCAGCGCGAGGTTTGCGCGACCCTCGCCCGACCAGCCGTCCGTCGCCCCGTCGATGAACCCGCGCACCGGGCTCGCGGCGATGAACTTGAGGTAATCCGTGAGCGGGCCCTCGGCCTGCCCATCTGCGAATAGCTCGGAGGGGCCGATGAGATCGGGGATGACCACGGTCACTTTCGCAAACTGGACGCCGTAGGTGCTCGCCCGCGGGCTGGAAATCGTCAGCTTGCGCCCGTCGAAAAGCACGTCCGCGGTGATGCCGACGATCTGTGGCCATCCTGGCGCGTAGTCGAGGATGCCGTCCTTCACCCGGGCACTCGCGCGCGCCTCGCCTTTCTTCGGATCGTCGTAGGGAAAATCGTCGAGGTCTCCGCGGAGCCGGAACTGCACGTCGGTCAGCGGGGCGGCAACGATGGCTCGCTTGAGCCATTCGCCCGTATCCGCACGCAGGCCCGGAATTAGTTTTTGCGCCGCACGGCCGTCCATCCGGGACGCGCGCACCGTGATGTCGACCGCCTGCGCACCCCCTCCGGACCGGCGGTAGGCGGCGCTCCCGGCCGCGGCAAGCGTTGGGCCGGAGACGGCCAGGTCGTCGACCTTCACCTCCACTGCGCCGTTCTGGAGCGACCACTGCAGTCGCGCCCGGAGGGCGTCGAACGCGACCGCATTCTCCCGCGGCGCAGCCGGGAAGCGAATCGTCATGTTCGTCGCATTGAGATTCGCGGCGCCCCCCTTGTCGGTCACGTCGAACTGGCCCGAGAGATGGGTGAATCCCGGCGCGTTGTCGTAAGGCTGCATCCCGAGATCGGCGAAGCGGCCGCGTGCGCTAAACGTGTCCGGTCGCGCGAACTCGCCGGTCCACTTGAACCGGATGTCGAAGAACCGGCCTTCGGGCGACATCGTGACCAGGGCGGTGCGGAGCTTCTCCGGCAGCGGCAGGCGCTCGCTGAGGAGCGCAAGCGGCGCAATGTCGATCGATTTCGCGACGACCTCGCCGGTCTCCGGCACGCGTCCGTGCGCCGGCTCCCACCGCGCCGTGAAGTCCGCGGGCGCGAAGGCCGACCCGCCGCGGGGAACGAGCGCCAGGCGACGCGCAAAACCGTCGTACACGATGTCCTGGTCGCGCACGAACGACAGCAGGCCGAGGTTGTCGGCGCGCTGGCGCACGCCGAACTGGCCGTATACGGCGGCGAGATCGAGCAGCGGGAGCTCCGGCCCGAAGCGCGCGATCACGTCCTCGAGCGAAAGATCGGCGGCGAGCTCGGTGAGCCGCCGGTCGTCCACCGCCAGCCAGAGCCGCAGCGCGCCGCGACCGCTCCGCACTTCGATCGGGTAGTCGACCCACGCCTTCCAGGCCGCCAGGTCGACGTGGTCCAGCGCGGCATACACACGGCCGTCCCACTCGGCGAGCTGCTCGACGGTGCGCCCCACCAGGTCGCCGCGGACGTCGAGCGCGGATGCGTATTCGCGCGGCGGCTCGGCGCGCAGCGCAAAGCGGTGGTGACGCCCGTCGTTCTCGAGCACGAAATTCAGACGCTCGAGTTTAAGCGGCGGCGCGCCCCGCACCTCGTCGCGCCATTCGACCTGGGCGTCGCGGATGATGATCTCGCCCTGCTCGAGGACCCAGTCGGCGGTGCCGCCTTCCGGGGTGTCGGCGGGCCCCAGCTCCAGGCCGGCGATGAAGAGCCGGCCCTGCGGATCGCGGCGGATGCGCAGATCCGGCCGGTCGAGCACGAGCGACTTGAAGCGCAGCTCGCCGGCCGCGATCGAGCGCCAGGCGACGCTCGCGCCTACGTAAGGGAGCACCAGCGCCTCCTCGCCGCGGCGGTCGTGGATCCTGACCCCGCCGAGCTCGAGCCGCGGATGCAGGCCGTACCACTCGGCATCGACCCGCTCGATGGTGACTTTCGCGCCGAGCGCGCGCGAAACCGCCGCGGCAATCTCGTCCTTGTAATCGGCGATGCGCGGCAGCGCCCAGAACCGCAGCACGAGCATCGTCACCGCGGCGAGGAAATACAGCCCGACGAGCGACCATCCGGCGCGGCGCAGCCACGCGAGCCAGCGGCGCTGGCGCGGCGGGAGCTGTTCGTCCAGGCGCGCGTCGAGCGCGTCGTGGACAACTTCCTCGACTTCGTGGACGGCGTCGTTGAGCGTGTTCATCCGGCGCGCGGCGCCCAGGCAGTCACTGACGACATCGTCCGGCCGCGGTGGCCGGGATGGCAGGGCGCGCCTACAATGGCGCGCGTCGAAACGGCTCACACCAACCCTCTCGGCGCAACTCCGGCTCGCCGAAGTTGCGCACTGGGATTGGGGGATCGTTAAGGGGGCTGTGGCCCCCTTAACTACAATTCCCACAACGCGCGCGTCGCGGTCCCGACAGCGCGATTGTACTGCAGCGCTTCCACAACGGCTTTTCTCATTCGGTCTATAGGGTTATGCCGCCGCTTTTGTCGCCCATCGAGCCTTCCCTCGGGGCTGCGCTGGTCGCGCTTCGCGCAGCGCCTGCTCGCCGCACGCCCGCCACTCGCCGACGAGGTCGATGCCGCGCCGATTGCGGGGTGGAGCGCGGCCGACATGCGTGCGTTCTTGGCGGCACGACGATGGGCTCGACCCGGCGACGCTCGGCACCGCGCTGCGCGAGCTGCGCGCACGGGTGATGCTGCGCATCGCGGCGCGCGACCTCGCGGGACTCGCGCCGCTCGCGGAGGTTACCGGCACGATGTCCGATCTCGCCGAGGTCGCGCTCGACGCGGCGCTCCGCGCGCACCGGACGCGGATGGAAGCGGAGCACGGCGCGCCGACAGGCGCGTCGGGCGCCCAGGACCTGCTGGTCGTCGGGATGGGCAAGCTCGGCGGCCGCGAGCTGAACGTCTCCTCCGACATCGATCTCGTGTTCGCCTACCCGGACGAGGGCGAGACCGCGCGCGGGCTGTCGAACCACGAGTTCTTCGTAAAGCTTGGCCAGCGGGTCATCCGCACCCTCGCCGACGTGACGCCCGACGGCCAGGTGTTCCGGGTCGACATGCGGCTGCGCCCGTGGGGCGACGCGGGACCGCTCGCGACGAGCTTCGAAGGGCTCGAGCAGTACTTCGTCGCGCAGGGGCGCGAGTGGGAGCGGTACGCGTGGATCAAGGCGCGCGTGGTCGCCGGGGGGGACGAACGGATGCGTGCCGAGCTCGCAAAGTTGGCGCAGCCGTTCGTGTTCAGGAAGTACCTCGATTTCGGGACGATCGACGCAGTGCGCAAGCTCCACGCGCAGATCCGTCAGGAGGTCGCGCGTCGCGACCTCGCCGGCGACGTCAAGCTCGGGCCGGGCGGCATTCGCGAGATCGAGTTCATCGCGCAGGGCTTCCAGCTGATCCGCGGCGGGCGCGATCAGGGCCTGCGCGCGCGCGCCACGCTCGAGGTGCTTGCCGCGCTCGGCGCGCGCCGGCAGCTCGCCGCGCCCGCCGTAGTGGAGCTCTCCGCCGCATATGTCTTCCTGCGTCGCCTCGAGCATCGGCTCCAGTATCTCGACGATGCGCAGACCCATGCGTTGCCCGAGTCCCCGGGCGATCGCCAGCTCGTCGCCGAGAGCATGGGCGCGCCCGACTGGGCGACGTTCACCCGCGAGCTCGACGGACACCGCGCCGCGGTGACGCGTCATTTCGACGGCGTGTTCGCCGCCGCCGACGAGACCAACGCATCGGCGCCGGTCTGGCAGGACTCCCTCGACGGCGACGCGGCCGAGCGCGACCTTGCCGCCCGGGGCTACGTCGAACCGCGCGAGACGCTCGCCCGCATCCGCGCGCTGCGCGCGAGTGCCCGCTACCAGCAGCTGCCGGAATCGAGCCGCGATCGGCTCGACCTGCTCGTGCCGCGCTTCATCGAGGCGTGCGCGCAGGCGCGAGACGGCGCGGCCGTTCCGGGCGAGCGCGTCGCGCCGGATGTGGCGCTCCGGCGCGCGTTCGATTTCGTGGAGTCGATCAGCCGGCGCGCGTCGTACCTCGCGCTGCTCGCGGAGCAGCCCACCGCGCTCGCCAGGGTCGCCGGGATCCTCGCCGCGTCGAGCTGGGCGGCCGAGTACCTGACGCGGCATCCGATCCTGCTCGACGAGCTCCTCGACGCGCGCGTGCTCGGCGAGGCGCCCGACTGGAGCGAGTTCGCCACCACGCTGCGGCGTGAAATGGCGGCGCACGACGGCGACGTCGAGCGCCAGATGGACGCGATGCGCGAGATCCACCACGCCTGGGTGTTCCGCCTGCTCATGCAAGACCTCGCCGGGCTGCTGACCGTCGAGCGCCTCGGCGATCATCTCTCGCTCGCCGCCGATCTCGTGCTCGCCGTGACGCTCGAGGTGTGCTGGAAACTGGTGCGGACGCGGCACACCGAGATTCCGCGCTTCGCGGTGATCGGCTACGGGAAGCTCGGCGGCAAGGAGCTCGGCTACGCCTCCGACCTCGACATCGTGTTCGTCTACGACGACCCGCACGAGGCCGCGGCCGAGAATTACGCGCGCCTCGCCCAGCGCATGAACAGCTGGCTCTCGAGCCGCACGCCGGCGGGCACCCTGTTCGAGACCGATCTGGCGCTCCGCCCGAGCGGCGGCGCGGGGCTGCTCGTGTCGTCGATGTCGGCGTTCAGGCGCTACCAGCTCGAATCGGCCTGGCTCTGGGAGCACCAGGCCCTCACGCGCGCGCGCTTCTGCGCGGGCGACGCCGCGATCGGCGCCGTGTTCGATGCGCTCCGCCGCGATCTGCTGCAGGCGAGCCGCGATCCGGCGAAGCTAGCCGCCGAGGTCCTGACGATGCGGCAGAAGATGCTGGACGCCCACCCCAATCGGTCGGACCTGTTCGACCTGAAGCACGATCGGGGCGGCATGGTCGACATCGAGTTCATCGTCCAGCATCTCGTGCTCGCGCACTCGCGCGCCCACTACGAGCTGACCGGGAACCTCGGCAACATCGCGCTGCTGCACATGGCGGGCGCGCTCGGTCTCATCCCTGCCGCCCTGGCACAACAGGTTGCCGACGCGTACCGCGACTACCGTCGACTGCAACATCGGTTGCGCCTCAACGGCGCCGAGTTCGCGCGCGTCGAGCGCGCGAGCGTCGCAGCGCACATCGAGGCGACCTCGGCCCTCTGGAACGCGGTATTCGGGCCGGCGGCCTAGACAGTACTGGGCGCGGCGACCCCGAGCTTCTCTGCCCACGGCACGAGCGCGGGCATCGTCTCCGGGTGGAGCGCCACGCCTTCCGCGAGCTGGCGCTCGCGCAGTTTCAGTCCGCGCTCGCCCGGGATGCGGACCGGCGGATTGCCCGCCTTGACCGGCGCGGTCCGGCACGCGTTCGCCAGCCACCCCGTCTCGCGCGCGAACGCGTTCCGGCCGCCGAACGCGCCCGGGTCGATGATCTGCACGAACACCGAGGCTCCCCAATGCTTCTCGCCGTCTGCACGCCCGTGCCCGGCGAGCGCCGAAGTCAACGCTTCGACGAGCAGCGCGAGGCCGAAGCCCTTGTGCCCGAGATCCATCCCGCCGAGCGGCAGGATCGCGCCCGGCGGGTTGGTCAGGAAGATCGCCGGGTCGTCGCTCGCGTCACCGTTGCTGTCGACGAGCCATGGTCCGGGCAGCCGCCCGCCCTTGGCCGTGCGGTTGAGTCGCGAGACGAGTCCGTTGGTCGTCGTCGAAGCGCTGATGTCGATCAACACCGGCAGGCCGTCGGTCGGAAATCCGGCGGCGATCGGGTTGGGCGTGAAACGGCCCGCGATGGCGCCATGCGGCGCAACCGATCCGGTGGCCGGGTCCGAGCTCATGAGCAGCATCACGAGACCGCGCCCGGTCGCGCGCGGCAGGTAGGCCTGCAGGCAGGCGATGTGATGCGCGCGCCGGATCGCCACGGTGACGACGCCGTGTTCGGCGATGCGGGCGAACGCCGCATCCATCGCGCGCAGCACGAGCCACGGGCCGGGAAGGAAGTTGCCGTCCCACGCAATCGTCCCGCCGCGGTCCGCGAGCACGGCCGGGTGGCCGGTGCGGGTCAGCCCGCCGTCCTCGAGCGCTTTCAGGTAGGGACCGAGGAGCTGCAGGCCGTGAGTCGTGTGGCCCATGAGGTCGCCCTCGACGAGGATGTCGGCGACGTCCGCGGCGCGATCGCTCGCGAGGGCGACGCGTTCGAGGAGGCGGGCGGCGAAACTGCGCAGGGCCGCGGCGGAATAGCGAATGGCGGCGGCAGACATGGAATGCGCATCGTAAACCCTGAGCCATCCGCTCGTCGCACCGTTCCCGGTCCACGGTTCACGCTAGAATCCGCGCCTCCACCACCGCCCACCTCCGGAGAGCAGAACCGATGGCGACCTCCATGGCCGATCGTGACGGCTGGATCTGGTACGACGGCAAGCTCGTGCCCTGGCGCGACGCCACCACCCACGTCCTGACCCACTCGCTGCACTACGGCCTGGCGGTCTTCGAAGGCCTGCGCGCCTACAAGACGGTCGGAGGCACGGCGATCTTCCGCCTGAAGGAGCACACCGATCGCCTGTTCAATTCGGCGCACATCTACATGATGAAGATCCCCTACCCGCGCGACGTTCTGATGGAGGCGCACAAGGAGGTGGTGCGGGCGAACGAGCTGGAGAGCTGCTACCTGCGGCCGATCGCGTTCTACGGCTCGGAGAAGATGGGGGTGAGCCCGAAGGGGGCGACGGTGCACGTGGCCATCGCCGCCTGGCCCTGGGGCGCGTACCTCGGCGCGGAGGGCCTCCAGAAGGGCATCCGCATCAAGACCTCGTCGTTCGCGCGCCACCACGTCAACGTCTCGATGTGCCGCGCGAAGTACTCGGGCACGTACGCCAACTCGATCCTCGCCAACGTCGAGGCGACCGAGCATGGCTACGACGAGGGCCTGCTGCTCGATGTCGACGGCTTCGTGGCCGAAGGCGCGGGCGAGAACCTGTTCGTCGTCAAGAACGGCAAAATCTACGAGCCAGAGCTGACGAGCGCGCTCATCGGCATCACGCGCGACACGGTGATCCAGCTCGCCGCCGACCTCGGCTACGAGGTGCGCGCGAAGCGCATCACGCGCGACGATCTCTACATCGCCGACGAGGCGTTCTTCACCGGGACCGCCGCGGAGGTGACGCCGATCCGCGAGGTCGACGGGCGCCAGATCGGCATCGGCCGGCGCGGGCCGGTCACGACCAAGCTCCAGAAGGCGTTCTTCGACCTGGTCAACGGCAAGAACAAGCGCTATCCGCAGTGGCTCGCGCCGGTGCACGGCGCCAAGGCGAAACGAGCCGGGAAGAAAGGCAAGTAGCGATGGCCGAGCCGGTTCAGACGGAGACCCGGATCGAGGTCGGCGCGGACGACCTCCCCCTGCACTGCCCCACCCCGCGCACGCCGGTGTGGTGCTACCACCCGCGCGTCTTTCTCGACATCGCCCAGTCGGGCGAAATGCGGTGCCCGTACTGCAGCACCCTGTACGTGTATCGCGGGGGCAAGCCGAGAGGGCACTGAGCGTCGATGCGGCTCCTGCTCGTCGCCCCGAACTGGATCGGCGACACGCTGCTCGCGCAGCCGCTGCTCGCGCGGCTGCGCGCACGCCACCCGGGCCTGCGAATCGACGCGATCGCGCCCGACTGGACCGCACCGGTGCTGCGCCGGATGCCCGAGATCGACGAGGTCATCGAGGTGCCGTTCCGGCACGGCGAGCTCGCCCTCGGCCCGCGCATCCGGCTCGCGCGCCGCATGCAGCGCCGGCGCTACCGCGAGGCGATCGTGCTCCCCAACAGCTTCAAGTCGGCGCTCGTTCCGTTCCTCGCGGGGATCCCGCGGCGCGTCGGTTTCCGCGGCGAAGCGCGGTATGGCCTGCTCAATGTTCGCCATCGACTCGACGAGTCCGCAGTGCCGCTGATGGCGGAGCGCTACCTCCAGCTTGCCGAGGCGCCGGGGCGGCCGGTCGAGCGCCCCATCCCGGCCGCGCGGATCGAGGTGGATGAGGCGAATCTCCTGATCACGGTCAGCCGGCTCGGCCTGGACCGCTCGCAGCCGATCGTCGCGCTCTGTCCGGGCGCCGAGTACGGGCCCGCCAAGCGCTGGCCGGCGCGGCACTTCGCGGCGCTCGCCCGGGCGCTCGCGGCGCGCCATCGATCGGTCTGGCTCATCGGCGCTCCGGGGGACCGCGCGGTCGGCGAGGAGATCGCGCACCTTTCGGCCGGCGAGGCGTTGAACCTGTGCGGTCGCACCGATCTCGGCGCCGCGATCGACCTGCTTTCGGTCGCCGAGGCCGTCGTCACCAACGACTCGGGGCTGATGCACGTCGCCGCGGCACTGGGCCGGCCGCTGGTCGCCCTCTACGGCTCGTCGAGCCCCGCGCATACGCCCCCGCTCGCGCCGCGGGCGCGGATCGTGAAACTCGAGATCGAGTGCAGCCCGTGCTTCGCGCGCGAGTGCCCGCTCGGGCACTTCCGCTGCATGAACGAGCTTTCGCCGGATCGGGTGCTGAGCGAGATCGACGCGGCGGTGGCGGGCGCGCGCGAGCGGGCGTGAGCCCGCCGGGCCGCCCCAAGGGCGAACACCCGAACGCGAAGCGTGAGGGTAGTCCAGTGAGCGCGTGAGGCGCCGACGCGCCTCACGCTACATGGGTTGAAGCCAGCCGATAAGCCGGGTTCTGTCGGGAACGGTCATTCATCTAGGCCGCGGGTTGCCCCGCGGCTCGAGCCACCTACCCGCAGGCTCGGGCGGGCCGCCCTTTCGCGCAGGCAGAACCCGCGCTGCACCTGCCTATTTGGTGTTGCTCCGGGTGGGGTTTAGCGTGCCGACGATGTCGCCACCGTCGCGGTGCGCTCTTACCGCACCTTTTCACCCTTGCCTGATCCCTTGCGGGCCATCGGCGGTGTGCTTTCTGTTCCACTTTCCGTCGCCTCGCGGCGCCTGGACGTTATCCAGCACCCTGCCCTGCGGAGCCCGGACTTTCCTCTGAAGGCTTGCGCTTCCAGCGACCGTCTGGCCAGCTTCGCCGCGAATGATACCTGCTCGGGACCCCGGCGCGCCGCTGCAGCGCGTCTTGCTTTCGGGCGCGCAGAGGGCTAGACAGTAGGAAGTGGCCACGGATGGGAGGTCGCGATGCGTCGCAGACTCTACTTCCTGCTCCCGGACGTCGTAAGCGCCCGGCGAACCGCAGCCGATCTCCTGCTCGCCCGCGTGGAGCACCGGCACATGCACGTTCTCGCCAAGCGCGGGACGGACCTCACCGAGCTCCATGAAGCGAACCCGTTGCAGAAGACCGATTTCGTGCACGGTGCCGAGCGCGGCATCGTGATCGGCGGCATCGGCGGCATCGCGCTCGGCGTGCTCGCCGTGCTGGCGCCGCCGGGCGGGGCGGCGCTTCAGTGGGTCACGGTGCTCGCGACCGGGATCGTCGGGGTGCTGCTCGGCGCGTGGCTGGGCAGCCTCGCGGGCGCTGGCGCCCCCAACTCGCGGCTGAAGCGCTACGACGGCGAGTTCGAGTCCGGGAAGGTCCTTCTGATGGTCGACGTGCCGTTCACCCGCGTCGACGAGATCCGCAATCTCGTGCACCGGCAACACCCGGAAGCGAGCGGCGGCACGGTGGAGCCGACCATGCCGGCTTTCCCGTAGACGATTCGTTTCGGGGCAACGCTCCGAATCTGCGCCGCTCGCGCGGCGCCCGGAGCGCGGTCCGGTCCGAGCTCACGCGCAGCACGAGCGTGCGACAGGCGCGCGCGCTGCGCGATGCGATCCACGCCGTACGCGGCAGCGATCGCGGACAAGGGTCGGGGCGCTCCAGGAGGCCCCTCACGGGGCCTCTTTCTTTTCCCGCATCCGACCCGGGCGGAACACCCCGGGGTCGTCGTAGAACGCCTCGCTTTCGTTCTCCGTCGTCCAGCCGGGAATGCCGAGCACCGGCAGGGGATGAAGGGAGCGCGTCGACGCCAACGCCCCCGGCGCGGCGAAGTGCGCGGCCGCACGCGCGTCGAGGAGCGCGTTCATCGCATCGTCCGCGAGCACGAGCGTCGCGGGCGAAACCTCGACGACGAGCGTCTTCGCCGTGACGCCCTTGTACGGCGCGAGCGCTATCTCATGGATCGCATGCCCGACGACCTTGAAGCGCATCGACGCGACGACGTCGGCGCGCCGCGTCCAGAACAGCTCCTTCCACTTGAACGCCGCCAGCAGACGGGCGAGCGACGCGTCGGCGCAGGCGACGATCACGCCGCCCTCGTCGAAGAGCGTGAGCACGTCGCGCGCCGTGCCGCGTTGCGGCTCGCCGCGCCGGCGCACCATCTCGTCGTGGTGCAGCCGGTTGATCGCGGCCTTGGTGCGCGGAAACGTGATCCACGCGAGGGCATTGAAGAGGTCGTGCCAGCTGCCCGCGCGCGTGGGCACCGCTCCGTCGCGATGGATCCGGATCTCGTACCGTGCTTCGAATGCGCCTGATCCGTCCGGCGTGGCCGGGACGAACGCGACCGGCGCGCCGCCTCCGGATCGCACGTCCCGCTCCCGCGCGAGCACGCTCAGCTCAGCGAGGGTCGGGAAGCGATCCCGCGGCAACCGCTCGAGCAGCGGCCTCACCGTCGCGAGCAGCGGGGAACCGATGAGCGCCGCCCGATCCCAGGGGGGCGCGCTGTCGTCGGTCACATGAGTCGCCACCCGAGCGCCTCGCCGCCGCGCAGCGGCACGAGCGTCGTCGCACCGAGCTCGAGCTCGCGCGGCGCCTCCCAGCGCTCGCGCACCAGCGTGACGCGCTCCGCGTTGCGCGGCAGGCGGTAGAAGTCCGGTCCGTGGAAGCTCGCGAACGCCTCTAGCCGCTCGAGCGCGCCGGCGGCATCGAACGCCTCCGCGTAGAGCTCGAGCGCGGCGTGCGCGGTAAAGCAGCCCGCACAACCGCACCCGCTCTCCTTCTCGCCGCGGGGGTGCGGCGCGCTGTCGGTGCCGAGGAAGAACTTCGGGCTGCCGCCGGTCGCCGCACGCACGAGCGCGACGCGATGGCGCTCGCGCTTGAGCACCGGCAGGCAGTAGAGGTGCGGCCGCAACCCGCCCTTGAAGATCGCGTTGCGGTTGTAGAGCAGGTGGTGCGCGGTAATCGTGGCGCCGATCCGCGGCCCGGCGGCGAGGACGTAGTCCGCCGCGTCCTCGGTGGTGATGTGCTCCAGCACGACCCGCAGCGCCGGAAAGCGCCGCACCACCTCGGCGAATACGGTGTCGATGAACACCTTCTCGCGGTCGAAGATGTCGACGTCCGGATGCGTCGCCTCGCCGTGCACGAGCAGGGGCAGGTCGTGCTTTTCCATGGCGGCAAGCGCCGGGAAGGCGCGCTCGAGCGAGGTGACGCCGGAGTCGGAGTTCGTCGTCGCGCCGGCCGGGTAGTACTTCACTGCGTGCACGAAGCCGCTCGCCCGGGCCGCGGCGATCTCGGCAGGCGACGTGTTGTCGGTCAGGTAGAGCGTCATGAGCGGCTGAAACGCACCCGCGGCGGTTCTGGCGAGCGCGGCGCGGATGCGATCGCGGTAGGCCCCCGCCAGCGCGACCGTCGTCACGGGCGGCTTCAGGTTCGGCATGACGATCGCACGGGCGAACTGCCGGGCGGTGTACGGCAGCACGCTCTCGAGCGCCGCGCCGTCGCGCAGGTGAAGATGCCAGTCGTCGGGTCGGGTGATCGTGAGCGTGTTCATGGGCGCAGTTTAGCCGCCGATTTTCGCTGTGGCCGCTGTGGCGATTCCTTCAGCTCGAGCGCCCGGGCATAGAGCTCGTTCTTCCGCGCCCCGGTGATCCCGGCCGCGAGGCGCGCAGCGCTCCTCACCGGCAGTTCCTCCAGCAGCAGGCGCAGCACGCGCTCGCCTTCGGCGGCGCGCGCCGCCGCCGCGTCGGTCGTCGCACCCGACACCAGCACGACGAACTCGCCCCGCTGACGGTCCGGGTCGGCCTCCAGCCATACCCGCGCTGCGGCGAGCGGACAGGCGTGCACGGTCTCGAACAGCTTCGTCAGCTCGCGCGCGAGCACCACGGTGCGCTCCCCGCCGAGCACCGCGGCGAGGTCGTCGACGCAATCGAGGATCCGGTGCGGTGCCTCGTAGAAGACCAGCGTGTGCGCGAACGCTCGCCACGCCTCGAGCGCGGCGCACCGCGCGGCGGATTTCGCAGGCAGGAAGCCGATGAATGCGTACGGGCCGGGCAGACCCGCCACCGATAGCGCGGCGACGGCGGCACTGGGTCCCGGGATCGGCACTACGGTGTGCCCTGCGGCGCGCACCGCAGCGACCGCGACCGCACCGGGATCGGAAATCGCGGGCGTGCCGGCATCGCTCAGGAGCGCGGCGTCTTTCCCCGCCGCGAGGAGACGGCACACAGCGCGCGCGGCCTCGCGCTCGTTGTGCTCGTGGAGCGCCGCGAGCCGCGCACGGATGCCGTGATGCGCAAGCAATCCGGCCGCATGGCGCGTGTCTTCTGCGAAAACGGTGTCCACCGACCGGAGGGTCTCGAGCGCGCGCAGCGTCACGTCGGCGAGATTACCGATCGGCGTGGCCACCACATATAATCGGCCGCCGCCCCCCGCATTCCCGCCATGATTCTCCATCGCCTGCGCTTCGCCGCGGCCGTGCTTGCCTTGCATAGCGCGGCATTGTGCTGGGCGCAGACCCCCCCGGCAAGCGCCGAACCCCCGCCGACGCCGGCGGCGACGCCCGCGGACTTCGTGCTGCTCCTCCCGCTCGACTCGCCGGACTTCCGGGCCGCCGCCGACGCGGTCCGGCAGGGCTTTCTCGCGGCCGCCGCCCGGAACCCGGCCAAGCCCCGGATCGCGGTCCGCGCGACCGATGCGAGTGCGGAGGGCATCGTGGCCGCGTACTCGGCGGCGATCGAAGCGGGCGCGAAAGTCGTGGTCGGCCCGATGACGCGCACCGGCGTCGCCGCGCTCGCGGCGAGCGGGAAGGTGAGCGTGCCGACGCTCGCGCTCAACCAGCCCGAGGGCAACGCGCCGCTCGCGCGACCGCTGTACGCGTTCGGTCTCGCGATCGAGGGCGAGACCCGCCACGTCGCGCGCCTCGCCTGGCGCGACGGACCGCGCGACGTGGTCGTCGTGAGCGCCCCCGGCGCGCTCGGCAAGCGCATCCGCGACGCGTTCGTCGACGAGTGGCTCGCGCTCGGCGGCGTGATCACCGACGTGCTCGAGGTGTTGCCCGGCGCCGACCCGACTTCGATCCGGGCCGGCGTGGGGCGGAAGCCCGCGGACGCGATCTTCCTCGCGGCCGACGGCGAGACGGCACGCAACCTGCGGCTGCAGATCGGCGGGCAACTTCCGGTCTACGCGACCTCGCAGATCAACACCGCGCCCGCGGACCGCCTGCGCAACTTCGATCTCGCCGGCGTGCGATTCGTCGACATGCCCTGGATCGTTCAGCCCGAGCACCCCTCGGCGGCGGGCTTCGCGCGCCCGGCGGGTCTCGAAGGCGATGCGGCGCGCTTCTACGCACTCGGCATCGACGCCTACCGGATCGCCGCCGCCCTCCTCGACGGCGAACGCGCATTCGAGGTCCAGGGCGTCACGGGGCACATCGCGCTGTCTCCGCGCGGCATCGACCGGCGGCCGCTCGCGGCCACGTTCCGCGACGGTCGCTGCGTCCCGCTGGAGTGAGCACCTCCCGCCAGCGCGACGGCGCCGCGGCGGAGGATCTCGCCGCCGCGTTCCTCGCGCGGCACGGGTTGGCGATCATCGCGCGGAACTACCGTTGCCGCGGCGGAGAAATCGATCTGGTCGCGCGCGAGGGGGCGACGGTCGTGTTCGTCGAGGTGCGCTACCGGCAGTCGCCGGCGTTCGGCGGCGCCGGTGCCAGCGTCGATGCGCGGAAGCAGGCCCGCATCCTGCTCGCGGCGCGGCACTACCTCGCCGGTCGGAGCGACGTGGCGTGCCGCTGCGACGTCGTGGCGCTCGACGCGCTCGACCCCGCGCGCATCGAATGGATCCGGGACGCGTTCGGTGAGTAGATTCGCGATCGTCACCGGCTTCGCGTGCCTCGTCGCCGCCGGTGGGATGCACGCGCAGACGGTTAAGCTGCTCGTGCAGAGCTCGCCGCTGGCGGGCTTCCGCCATGCCGAGGCGAGCCAGGTCTGGTCCGAACTCAGGCTCGGCGATGCCCTCGAACTCGTCCGCGAGCCGGACAATCCGTACGACCGCAATGCGGTGCGCGTGGACTGGCGTGGGCGCAAGCTCGGCTACGTGCCGCGCGCGGAAAACGAGGCGCTCGCCTGGGCGATGGACCGCGGCGAGCGGCTGACCGCGCGCATCAGCCGGCTGCAGGAGCACCGCAACCCGCGCTTGCGGATCGAGTTCGAAGTGCTGGTCGAGTAGACGCGATCGTCACTGAGCAGGGGCCCCGGAGGACGCGCGCAGGGGCGCCCGCATGTCGCCTCCGACCGACACCCCGCTGAGACAGTGCGCGACAGCGACCGCCTGCGGCGCTAGAATCCGCGCCCAAGGACGCACGTAACAGCCGAATAACGGAACCGCCCAACGCCTCGTGTCGATCGATCTCGTCGCCCGCGTCAGCCGGCACTTCTCCGACAGCGCTCAGACCAAGCTCGCCGCGGTCGACGCGCTCGCGCAGCCGATCGTGCGCGCGACCCAGGTCATGGTCGAGTGCCTGTTGGCGAACGGCAAGATCCTCGCGTGCGGCAACGGCGGGTCGGCCGCCGACTCACAGCACTTCGCGGCGGAGATGCTCAACCGCTTCGAGCGCGAGCGGCCCGGCCTCGCCGCGATGGCGCTCACCACCGACACGTCCACGCTCACCTCGATCGCGAACGACTACGAGTACAACCTGGTGTTCTCGAAGCAGGTGCTCGCGCTCGGCCAGCCGAACGACGTGCTGCTGGCGATCTCGACCTCGGGCAACTCGCCGAACGTCGTGGCCGCGGTGCGCGCCGCGCACGAGCGCGAGATGAAGGTGGTGGCGCTGACCGGCCGCGGCGGGGGCGAGATCGGCAAGCGCCTCGCCGCGGGTGATGTCCACCTTTGCGTGCCCCATGACCAGACCGCGCGCATCCAGGAAGTGCATCTGCTCACGCTGCACTGCCTCTGCGACGGCATCGACTGCCTGCTGCTCGGGCCGGAGTGAACCGCATGACTCGCATCGTTATCGCCCTCTTGCTGGTCCTCGCCGCGCTGCTGCAAGGCTGTGCGGCCGTGGTCGTCGGAGCCGCCGCGGGCGGCGCGATGGTCGCGGTCGACCGGCGCCAGCCCGACATCATGGCCACCGACGAGCGTATCGAGATCCAGGCCACCAACCGGATCAACGAACTCTTCAAGGACAAGGGACACATCAACGTCACGAGCTTCAACCGGCAGGTGCTCCTCACCGGCGAGGCGGCGACCGAGGCGCTCAAGCAGGAAGCCGAGCGCGCTGCGGCGACCACGCCAGAGGTGAAGAACGTCACGAACGACTTGACGGTCGGCCCGCCGAGCTCGTTCTCGCAGCGCTCGAACGACTCGTACCTCACCAGCGTGGTCAAGTCGCGGTCCGTCACCGCACAGAAGTTCAATCCGGTCCACGTGAAGGTCATCACCGAAGCCGGCACGGTGTACCTGATGGGGATGGTCACCAAGCGCGAGGCCGACGACGCCACGCAGATCGCGCGCACGACGAGCGGCGTGAAGCGCGTCGTGCGCGTGTTCGAGTACATCCCGGACCCGCCGCCGGCGCCGCCCAAGCCCGCGCCAGCCGAGCCGGCGAAGTGACCCCGCGTTAGCGGGGCCAAACCGGCGCATACGACCCCGGCGTCGCGGTGCCGGCCAAGATCGGCAACTATCCGATCAACGATCCCGCAGGGCTACTACCGCGGCCAGGCGCTCGCCGGCTACGGGATCATGTGGAACACGCGCTACACTGAAGGCGAACAAGCTGCCCTGACCCGAAGGAATGGGCCGACCTCGCGAAGCCGGTGTATTTCGGCCACGTGGCGATGTCGTCGCCGTCGCGCTCGGGGACGACGCACCTCACGATCGAGACGATCCTGCAGGGCGAGGGCTGGGACAAAGGCTGGTCGCAGATGCTGCAGATCGGCGGCAACTGCGCGGCGATCACCGAGCGCAGCTTCGGCGTGCCGGACGGCGTCGTCGAACGGCCAGTTCGGCATCGGGCTCGTGATCGACTTCTTCGGCCTCGCGGCGAAGAACTCCGGCTTCCCGGTCGAGTTCGTCTACCCGCAGCGTACGGCGATCGTGCCGGCGAACATCGGGCTGGTCGAACGGCGCGAAGAGCGCCGACATGGGCCGGCAAGTTCATCCAGTTCACGCTGTCCGAGGACGGCCAGCATGCTGCTGCTCGATCCGAAGATCAGCCGCCTGCCGGTGCTGCCCGAGACGTACGAGAAGGCGCCCGACGGGATACCCGAACCCGTATCGCAGGAACGATCAACGCGAAGGTCAACTTCGATTCCGAGCCTCTCCGACGTCGCGCTACTACGTCGTCGTCGTCGCTGTTCGACCAGACGATCACGTTCCGGCACAAGGAACTCGTCGCCGCGACGAGGGCGATCGACGCCGCCGCGGCAAAGCTCGCCGCCAAGCCGAGCCCCCGCAGGCGCGAGCTCCTCGCCGAAGCGCGCGCCGCTCGCGTTCACGCCCCTGGTCGACGAGCAGAAGACCAAGGACAAGGACTTCGCTCGCGGTGTTCCGCGCAGACGAAGAAGGACGCCGAGGCCACGAAGCGCATGACCGCGCTCGAGGAGCATTGGGGCTCCGACAGGCGAAGAAGAACTACGCGCCGCGCGGTCGAGCTGGCCGAACGCAGGCGGCGCGACTCGCGAAGTAGGCGGAGGCGCACGCCGGCTGTCGTCGCGCGTGCAGCGCGCCGCAGGTCGCGATTGCGCTGCCTGATCGCGGCATTCCTGGTCGCGTTCCTGGTCGTACCCGGTCGCTGACGGTCGTCTACGTCGCGCGTTCGACGAACGCCCGACGGCAGCCTGACGCTTGGCGCACTTCGGCGCGTTCTTCGAACTCTCGCTGATGCGCGAGTCGTTCTGGCAACAGCCTGTACGTCGCCGGCATGACGGTGCTCTTCAGCACCGTCGATCGCGCGTGCCGCTCGCCTACCTCACGGTGCGGTTCCAGTTCCGCGGCGCGATCCTGATCCAGACGCTCGGGCGTGCTGCCGCTGGTGATGCCGGCGTTCGTGGGCGCGGCCGCGATGCAGCTGCTCTTCGGCCGCTCCGGCACGCGTCAACCTGCTGCTGCAGGATTGCGTTCGGCATCACGCATTCCGCTCATGGAGGGCCTGAACGGCGTGATCTTCGTCGAGACACTGCACTACTTTCCGTTCATCCTGCTGAACCTGTCGGTCGCGCTGCGCGAACATCGACACCGCGATGGAGGAGGCGGCGCAGAACCTGGGCGCCACGGCTTCCGGCTGTTCCGGCGCATCGTGTTCCCGCTGGCGATGCCGGGCTACGTCGCCGGCGCGTCGCTGGTGTTCATCAAGGTGTTCGACGACCTCGGCACGCCGCTGGTGCTCAACGTCACCAACATGCTCGCGCCGCAGGCCTATCTGCGCGTCACCTCGATCGGCATCGAGGACCCGATCGGCTACGTCATCTGCGTTCATCCTGGTCGTGCTTCTCGATCGCGGCGATGGCGCGGCTCGGCGCGGTTCCTGCGCGGGCGCGACTTCGCGACGCTGCAGCGCGGCGGCGCCGGGCTGGCGCGGCGCGCCGCTCGCCGCTGGCAGGCGGCGTTCGCCTATGGCTGGATCGTGCTGGTGCTGCTGCTCGTGCTGTCGCCGCACATCGGCATCCTGCTGCTGTCGTTCGTCCAAGGTGTGGAGCTACACGCCTGCTGCCCGAGCGCTTCACGCTCGCGCAACTACGCGACGGTGTTCGCCGACTCGACGCGACATGATCTGGCAACACGCTCGCTCTACTGCGGGCTCGCCGCGCTGCCTCGACGTGGTGCTCGGCACCGCGATCGCCTACCTCGTGCTGCGCACGCAGGCTGCCCGGCCGGCAGCTGGCTCGACTCACATCGCGACGGTCGGCGCTGGCGATGCCCGGCGTCGTGCTCGGCGATCGGCTACCTGCGCGCCTTCCGCGGCGTCGAGCTGCCGTTCACGGCGGCGCGCTCGACCGCGAGCTGGGTGATGTTCGTGCTCGCCTACGCGGTGCGGCGCCTGCCCTACGCGCTGCGCTCGTGCACGGCGGCGCTGCAGCAGGTGCACGTGTCGCTGGAGGAGGCGGCGCAGAACCTCGGCGCGAGCCAGCGGCGCACCATCCGGCGCGTCGTCGTGCCGCTGATGGCCGGCGGGATCCTCGCCGGCTTCGTGACGAGCTTCGTCACCGCGGCGGTCGAGATCTCGGAGACGATCCTGCTCACCAGTCGCGAGAGCCTGCGCGCCGATGTCCTACGGCATCTACCTGTACATGCAGTCGCATCGCCGGCCGCGGGCCGGGCGCGGCGCTCGGCGTGATCGCGGTCGTCGATCGTCGCGGTCGGCACCTATCTGTCGCACCGCTGCTCGATGCGCGCGCGCGCAGCGCGATGCCGACACGATGACCATGGAGCAAGGAGGACATGATGCGACAACGCCGTCGGAGTCGGAGAGCGACGCGACGTCGACGCTCGGCGTTCGGCAGCGACCGAGGTGCTGCGCGGACATCGACGCTCGTCGATCGAGCCCGGCGAGTTCTTCGCCCTGCTCGGCCCGTCCGGGTGCGGCAAGTCGACGCTGCTGCGCCTGATCGCAGGGTTCAACCGCGCGCAGCGCGGGCGGGTCCTGGTCGACGGCAGAGGACGTCGCACCGCGTGCCGCCGTGGAAGCGCAACGTCGGCATGGTGTTCCAGAGCTACGCGCTGTGGCCGCACATGACGGTCGCCCAGAACGTCGCCTTCGGCCTCGAGGACGCGCCTCCCGCGCCGGGAATGAGCGGCTAGCGTGCCGCGAGGAGGCGCTCGATCTGAGTGGTAATGCGCGCGTCCCGCGGCGGGATCGCGCTATCGAACGAGGCGACGACCGCGCCGTTGCGGTCGACGAGATACTTGTGGAAGTTCCACTGCGGTCGCTTGCCGGATTGAGCGGCCAGATCGCGGTACAGCGGATTGGCATCCGGTCCGACGACCGCGGTCTTCGCGAACATCGGGAAGCTGACCCCGTAGTTCACCTGGCAGAAGCGCGCAATGTCCTTGCTCGAGCCGGGCTCCTGTCCGCCGAAGTCGTTCGCCGGAAATCCCAGCACCACGAGGCCGCGGTCCTTGTAGCGCCGATACAGCGCCTCGAGCCCTTCGTACTGCGGCGTGAACCCGCATTGGCTTGCAGTGTTGACGATGAGCACGACCTTGCCCTTGAACTGGCAGAGGGAAACGGTCTCATCCATCAGGCTCGGCAAACTGCGCTCCAGCAGCGGTGGGCAGGCGCCCTCGGGCTGGCGAGATTCGCCGGCAGGCGGGGCAGCGGTCGCCGGCCCGGCCAACCCCGCGACAATTGCGGCGATAAGGACCCAGTGCATATCGTCTCATCCTGATCAATACAGATTATCGGCGCCGCAATGACGGCCCGCCAATGTGTGCATTGTGATCGATTTTTCCACGGCGAAATGAACCCTACCGCATCGCGGTGCGCGGGACCAGGGATCGGATTCGCAGCCTTGCGCCCGGCCTCCTGCGGGGCATACAGGAATGTAACCGCTTGATCTAAAAGAGGAGCACAAGATCGATGGGGTTCCGCTGCGCCCGCTCCAGCGAACAATCCGGTGCGTGGCCCGATTCGGTGCTGAACGCCTTATCCCAGTTTTTTTGCGTCACGCTGCAAGTCCGTCGCACAGGCCTTTGATATAGTTGACAGTGTCATGTCCCTCAAGATGATCTACCCGCAGGCTTTCAAATCGCTCGAGCGCGTGCGCTGGAGCCTCGAGCGCGACGTGCCGTGGGACGAGTACGCCCCCGCGAAGCTCTCCGACGAGCAGGCGCAGACCATCAAGATGAACGCCATCACCGAATGGTCCGCGCTGCCGGCCACGGAGATGTTCCTGCGCGACAACATGCACGACAGCGACTTCTCGGCGTTCATGTCGGTCTGGTTCTACGAGGAGCAGAAGCACGCGCTGGTGCTGATCGAGTATCTCCGGCGCCATCGCCCCGATCTCGCGCCGACCGAGGCCGAGCTCCACGCAGTGCGCTTCCAGTTCGACCCGGCGCCCGCGCTCGAGACGCTGATGCTGCATTTCTGCGGCGAATTGCGCCTCACGCACTGGTACCGGCGCGCCGCCCAGTGGCATACCGAGCCGGTGATCAAGGCGATCTATTCGTTGATGTCGCGCGACGAGGCGCGGCACGCGGGCGTGTACCGGCAGTACATGAAGCGCGCGATCGAGCGCGCCGGCAACGAGGCGCGCGCGGCTTTCGCGAGGATCGGCATGCTGATGGCGAGCTCGGCGCGCACCGGCAAGCCGCTTCACCCGACCAACTTGCACGTCAACAAGAACCTCTTCCCGCGCGACACGGTGCAGTCGAAGCTTCCCGACCCCGAGTGGCTGGAGCGCTGGCTCGACGAGCAGATCCGCTTCGACAAGACCTGGGAGGCCAAGGTGGTCGCGTCGATCCTGCGCAATCTCTCGGTCCTCTACCACCGCACGATCGACACCGTCCAGGACCTGAACCGGTACCGGAAGGAGCTCGCGCCGCGACCGGCGCGGGCGGCCACCCTCGAGGCGGCCTGACCGGCAGCGCGCGCGGGCCGCGCCTGAGCCTTAGTCGATGAGCGGCCCGGGCGCGCCGGAGTTCGAGCGCAAGCTCTGCGACCCGCACGCGCTCGCGACGCGAGTGGGCGTGCTGCCCCGCCCGCTCGTCTTCACGAACGGCGTGTTCGACATCCTGCATCGCGGCCACGTCACCTATCTCGCGCAGGCGCGCGCGCTCGGCGCGAGCCTCGTGGTCGGCGTCAACTCGGATGCGTCGGTCAGGCGCCTGGGGAAGGGCGGTGACCGGCCCGTCAACGCGGTTGCCGATCGCATGGCGGTGCTCGCCGCACTGGAGCCGGTGAGCCTGGTGACCTGGTTCGAGGAGGACACGCCGCTCGCGCTGATCCTCGCCTGCCGACCCGACGTGCTCGTGAAGGGCGGGGACTGGAAGGTCGCCGAGATCGTCGGCGCGCGCGAGGTGACCGGGTGGGGCGGGTCCGTGCACTCGATCCCCTTCGCGCACGAGCGGTCGACCACAGCGCTGCTGCGCAGGATCAGAGAAGAGGGAAAGGAGGAAGGGTAAGCGCCGCACGGGGTCACCCTCCTCCCATCTCCTTCCCCTCGTCCCGCAAGACCCGCTCCATGAACTGCGCGCCGGGAATCGGGTTGACGTAGTACGCGGGAATCTCGCGGAAGCCCGTGGCGACATAGAGCTTTCGCGCCGCGGTCATGCGGTCGAGCGTGTCCAGCACCACCCTGCGGTACCCGACCGCGCGGGCGGCTTCGATCGCCGCAGCACCGAGCGCTTGCGCGACGCCGTGACCGCGGTGGTCCGGCTGCACGTAAAGTCGCTTGAGTTCGCCCGAGTCGGCGTCGAAGCGGCGCAGCGCGACGCACCCGATCGGCGCGCCGTCCCGGCACGCGAGGAAAAGACGCCCGTCAGGGGGCGCGTACTTTCCGGGCAGGCTCGCGAGCTCCTGCTCGAAGCCCTGAAAGCAGAGATCCTCCTCGAGCCACGCCGCGTACTCGAGAAAGAGCGCGCGCGCCGCCGCGACGTCCGCCGCGCCCGCTGCCGGACGGATCGAATAGCGCGCCGCTAGCCCGGGCACTCGCGGATCTCCGCGCCCGGGAAGCCGTCCTTCAGGTCGCCGAGCTTGCTGCGCACCAGATCGGGCGCGTCGCGGAGCTGCATGTATACGCGCGTCGCGGCGCCCTCGCGCGGCGCGACCTCGATCCCGCGCACGCCGCGCTTGCGAAGCTCCTCGGCGCGCTTGTTCGCCGCGTCCTCGCTGCGGAAGACCCCGAGCGAGATCGCGTTGCGCCACTGGGGGTCGTCGTTGATCACGGAGGAGTCCTCGATGCCCTGCTTCCTCAACTCCGCGGTGCGCTGCGCGGCGGCCTGGCGCGTCGCGAGCGGCGGCAGATAGACCCACCAGCGGCCCGGCTCGTCGACGCGACGCTGGGCGACCTTCAGCCCGGCCGCGATGCCGCTCACCGCCTCTTCGGCGCGCGCGGCGTCGCCGGCCGCGATCGGCCCGAGCTCCACGCAGGACGCCTGCCGCCGGGCCCCGGTCATGCGCGCGAGCGCTTCCGGCGTGACGAGCTTCACCCGCTCGGGATGGAGCTGCTGTGCGAACGGGTCGGCGCCGCGCGACGGAAAGTGTTCGTCGTAATAGCGCCACGCGAGGAACGCGACGTTCGCGAACACGACGATCAGGAAGAGCGTCCTCACGCCGCCCTCAGGCTGACCTCGCCGGCGTAGAAGCGCTGCACGCCCGCGCCGGTATCGAGGAGCAGCGCGCCGTCCTCGGCGACGCCCGACGCGATGCCCTCGATGGCGCGCCCGGGCGGCACAAGCAACCGCACGCGCGCGCCCTGGAACGCGTGTCGCCACTGCCACTCGTCGCGAAACGCCGCAAACCCCTCGCGCTCGAAGCGCGTCAGCGCTTCGACCAGCGCGGCGAGCACGCGCGCCAGCGCCGCGTTGCGCGAGCCGTAGGGCACGCCGGCGAGGTCGGCGACCGGCTGCGCGATGTCGCTGCGCGCAGCCTCCGGGACGTGGACGTTGATGCCGACGCCGATCACCGCGGCCAGCGGGCCGCGCGCGTCACCCTGCGCCTCCACGAGCACGCCGCCGAGCTTCGCGCCGCCGAGCAGCAGGTCGTTCGGCCACTTTAGGGCGACCTCGCGCGCGCCGACCGATTCGAGCGCCCGGGCGCACGCGACGCCGACGACGAGCGGGAGCCCGGTCAGCACGGTCGCCGCGCGTTCGAAGCGCCAGAGGACCGAGAACGTGAGACTCGTGCCGAGTGCGGAATACCAGTTCGCGCCCTGCCGTCCCCGCCCGGCGCGTTGCAGCTCGCACACGATCGTGGTTCCGGAAGGCGCGCCGGCGCGTGCGCGCGCCGCGGCCCGGGAATTGGTGGAGTCACACTCGTCGCTGAACTCGAGGTGAACCGCGCTCCTTGCAGGACCGAGTCCGGCGCGGACCGACTCCGCGTCGAGCGCATCGAACGGCGCGGCGAGGCGAAAGCCATCACCAGCCGCGCGGACCACGATTCCGTGCGCGGCAAGCTCGCGTACCGCGAGCCCGACTTCCGTCGGATCGCACGCGGCCGCGACGGCGAGCTCGGCCGCCGAGCGCGCGTGGCCGGGTGCGAGCGACCGCAGGATGGCGAAGGCCGAGCTGCGCACGCGTGTGGATCGGACCGGTCGGTTGCGAGGGCGACGATCCCGGCATCCCGCTCAGCGCTGCAACTGCGCGATGCGGTGCAGTCCCTCGAGCACGAGGTTCTCATGCAGGTCGAAGGGTATCGAAAGTCGCGGCGCGAGCGCCTTCGCCGCCCCGCCCGAGAGGAGGCAGGTGAGCTCGGGGTAGTTGCGGTGATGCAAGTGGAAGAGGCGCTCCACCGCGCCGGCCTGGGCATGCTGGCAACCGCTCACGATCGCGTCGACCGTCTGCGTCGGGTTGTCGGCGTACTGGCCATCCGCATCGGGGAGCGCGGCAGTGCCCTCGTGCAGCGATCGGATCATCAGTCCGACGCCCGGCATGATCACCCCGCCGGTGAAGAGCCCGGCCGCGTTCACGAAGTCGATCGTGGTCGCGGTGCCGCACACGACGACGAGCACCGGCTGGCCGTCGACGATCCCGCGCGCGCCGATCATCGCCGCCCAGCGGTCGGACCCGAGCTGCGCGGGATTGCGGTAGCCGTTCTTGACGCCGACCTGCTCGGCCTGCGAGATGAGCCACTGCGGCGCCGGGGCATCGGGCCAGACCTCCAGGCAGCGCAGCATCGACGCCCTCACGCGCGTGCCCGCGACGTTCGAGATCAGGATGTGCGCCGGCGGCTGCAGCCGCCGCCACGCGGCCGCGAGCTCGGGAACCTCGGCGCGCAGCAGATGCCCCGAATCGAGGCAGTTTTCCGCCGCGGATCCGGGCGCACCGGCGCGATAGCGGCCCCACTTCACGAACGTGTTGCCGATGTCGATCAGCAGGTTGTAGGCGGTCTCGGGCATGGCGGACGCGAGTGTACCGCGGGCCCCGGGCGGCGCGGGAAGCTAGAGCGCGTCCAGAGGATAGATGGGCCGTTTGAGCTTCGCGTAGCGGTAGACCGAGAGATCGGCGTTGGTCACGCCCTCCCCCTGGCACTCCACGATCGCGGCGGCGATCGGCTTGAACCCGGCACGATAGTGGATCCGCGACTTGAGCATGATGAAGCGCTGCGCCGTCGGCTCGATCCCGAAGTGGCGGAAGATCACGAGATCGAACGGTTCGTGGTGCCGCTCGGTGACGACGATCCGGGCGCGTCCGGTATCGAGCACCGCGCTGCGTCCGAGGGAAGACTTGACGCCGGTGTACATCGGCCCGGTGAACACGATCTCGCCGTCGGTGATTTTGCGCACCCGGCCCGAGACGGTGATGGGTCGCCCCTTGAGGCCGATCGAGGGCATGTCGGTCCTGCCGCCGAGCGCCAGCGTCACGTTCGCGCCGATGCCCGCCTCGATCATCCTGGCGACGGCGTTCGGGTCGCGGATCGGGGCGATTGCCACGTCCTCGAGTCCCTGCTCGAGAATCGCCTCGACCACCGTCATCACGTCCTGCGCGCCGCCGGAGCCGCAGTTGTCGCAGTGGTCGATCAGCAGCACCGGCCCGCCGGGTCGCGCGTTGCCGAGTCGCGCGGCCGCCGCGATCGACTCGGAAAGCGGTCGCGGACGATAGACATACTCGTCGCGGCGATCCCACGCGATCTTCAGCATCGCATCGCACACGCTCTGCGCCGCGGCCTTCCCGCCGCGGCGGGCGTCCGCGACCACGACCGCGGAGCAGCCCGTGTACGGCGTATCCGCATGGGCGAACGCAGGGAGCAGGGTCGCCGCGAGCACGCGGCCGTCGCGCTCGGCCGCGCGCGCGAGGCCGACGATGTCGCCGGACGGTCCGTCCTCGGGCGCGTGTCGCATGATCGAGGGGACGAGCGGCAGCCAGCCCCACGCCATCACGGGCTCGATCTCGCCGCGCAGCGTGCGCGCGAGAATCTCGCCGGCGAGCCGGCCCGTTTCATACATGTCGACGTGCGGGTAGGTCTTGTACCCGGCGATCACTGTCGCGTTGGCAACGATCTCCGGCGACAGGTTGGTGTGATAGTCGAACGCGACGGCGATCGGCACATCGGGCGCGATCCACCGAACGCGCGCCAAGATCTCTCCCTCGGCGTCATCCGCGCCCTCCACGACCATCGCGCCGTGCAAGTCCAGGAGCACGGCATCGCAACCCGCGCGCACCGCTTCTTCGAGCGGGCGGACCAGCCGCTCGAAGGTGTCTCGCGAAGCCCGGTTGGAGGGCCAGGATTCCGCGGCGATCGGCGTCACCGCCTCGGCGCCCTCGCGCTTGGCGACGTCCAGGAATGCGCCAAAGGGGGAATTCGTGCCGGCGAGCGCGCGCTTCGCCTCCTCGCCATACACCGGACCGTTGCCGTGGCCGAACGACTCGTAGCGGGTGGCAATCGGCGAGAACGTGTTCGTCTCGTGCTTGATCTGGGCGATGACGAAGCGCTTGGTCACGAGTCGATATTCCGGGCGTGGGGCGCGGACCGAGCAGCGCCGCCCGGGAAAGGGATTCTCAGCGCAAGAGCGCCCTCAAGACATCTGCGACTGCAGATAGTTCTGCGGGCCGACTTCCTTGATCAGGCCGAGCTGCGTCTCGAGCCAGTCGATGTGTTCCTCCTCGCTTTCGAGGATCCGCTCGAAGAGCTCGCGGCTCACGTAATCGCTCACCGATTCGCAATGGGCGATGGCTTTCTTGAGAACCGGATGGCCGTCGCGCTCGAGCTTCAGGTCGCACTCGAGCGCCTCGGGGGCGTTCTCGCCGATCATGAGCTTGCCGAGGTCCTGGAGATTCGGAAGGCCTTCGAGGAACAGGATCCGCTCGATGAGCCGGTCGGCGTGCTTCATCTCGTCGATCGACTCCTTGTGCGCGTGCTCGTGCAGTTTCTTGTACCCCCAGTTTGCGAACATGCGCGCGTGCAGGAAGTACTGGTTGATCGCGGTGAGCTCGTTCTTGAGGACTGCATTCAGATGAACGATGACCTGCTTGTCGCCCTTCATAGCGCCTCCGCCGGAAATCCGATGGGATTGCGGCATGCGCGTCTGACGCAGGCGTCACGTCGCTCCGCCGGGACGACCGTCCCGCGGGCGAGGATAGCATGCAGGAAAGGCTACCCCGAGGCGGGGATCGGTCTTGCGCGAGCGCGCAGCCACGACACGGCCAGCCACGCCGCCGGAACCAGGACGAGCGCGTAAGTGAACCACGCGCCGTACTCGCCCTCCGGCCCGTAAGGCTCCGTGGCGATGTGCCAGTAGGCGTTGTCGATCGGCAGAACGTTGGCCTCGGTGAACTCGTGGAAGCTGTAGACGAGGAGTTGGGCCGCAAAGAGCAGCAGAAAGATCGACGTGACCTGGAAGAAGAGGGCGAGATTCACGCGGTGACCCCAGCGCGTCCAGGCCCAGGCAAGCAGCGCCGCGAGTGCGGCGCCCGCAAGCGCACCAGTGACGAGCGCGCTGGCACCGACCTGCCCGGCGATCGCCCCGGTGATGAAAGCCATCTCCATGCCCTCGCGCGTGATCATCAGCACGGTGAAGAGGAACACGCCGAGCCAGGCTAACCGCCCGGGCCGCTGGGCGGCGGCCTCGAGATGGCGGCCAATGTCGGCGCGCATGCGCTTGGCGGCGCGCAGCATGTAGATGACCATGGAGATGACCAGCGCCGCGGCGATCAGCGCGAGGATCGCCTCCCAGATCGGGAGCACGGCGTACTGCGCGAGCGCGAGGCCGAGCACCAGCGACAGCACCACGGCGACGGCGGCCCCGCTCCAGACCGCCGGGAGAAGCGCGGCGCGGCCGGTCTTGCGCAGGTATGCGGCCGCGATGGCCACGATCAGGAACGCTTCGATGCCTTCCCGGAGCGTGACGACGAGCATCTGTCCCATTGCGCGACCCCGCCGGCCTCAGTCGGGCTGCGAAGCGCAATTGCGCCGACACTCGCGCAGGATCTCGTCGGCAGCGCAGGCGCATTTTCCGCAGCGCGCCGCCACGCCGAGCGTGTCCTTGAGATCGGAAACGCTCGACACGCCGAGCTCGGCGCACTGTCGGATCTCGCGATCCGTGACGGCGTTACAGACGCAGATGAACATGGTCGCTACCGATAACGGGAATGCGATCCATTATCATCTATGAGTCGAGCTTCCAGCAAGTCCAGGGAGGGTGGAATTTGCGTGGAAATTGGATCTCTTATCTACAATCATTTGATCCATATCAAGTTAATGCTTTCCTTGCGCGGGTCATGGTTTTTGTCTCTTGCCACCGCAAATAGGAATCATTATTATCCATAAATGCCCGATCAGCACCCAAGCGAACCCCTGCCCAGAGCGCCCGCGAAGCCCGCGGAGCAATTGCGGCGCGTCTCGTCGGGCGAACTGCTCGGCGCGAATGGCGAGCTGATCATCGAGCACCAGGGCCGCGAATACCGCCTGCGCATCACGCAGAACGGCAAGTTGATTCTCACCGCGTGAGCGGCGCGGCGCGCAAGCGCCGAGCGCCGCCCGCGCGAATGCCAGCCAGCCGCCCCCGCCGGGGTGAAGCCAGCCCGCCCAAACGCTGTTAGCAGGGAGGCTGGCTGTGAGCCGTTCGATCGCCTTCGGGACCCGCGACCTCCCGCGCGAAGACCGTGCTGCACGTTACGCGGGCGTCACGTTTGCGGCGGCGTTCCATGTGGCGCTGATCGTCGCGCTGCTGCACTACGAACCCGCGCAGCGCGCACTCGAGACGGTGGCGCCGATCCTGGTGAACCTGATCACGCCGCCCAGGCTCGAGGCGACGCCGGTCCCGCCGCAGGTTTCCAAGCCCCCCCTCGAGCGGCGTCCCCAACCCGTCCAGAAGCCCGTCGAGCCGCAGCCGGTCATTGCCGCACCCGCTTTCGCTGAAGCACCGCCCGCCTTCGTCGCGCCTCCGCCGCAGCCCGCCCCACCCGTCGCCGCAGCCGCGCAGCCGGAGCCTGCGCCGCCCGCGCCGATCATTCCCCCGCGCTTCGACGCCGATTACCTTCAGAACCCCGCCCCGCCCTATCCGCCCCTGGCGCGCCGCATGGGCGAGCGGGGCAAAGTCGTGCTGCGTGTGCTCGTGAGCGCCGAGGGCACTGCCGAGCGCGTCGAATTGAAGAGCTCGAGCGGATCCATGCGCCTTGACCAATCCGCGCTCACCACGGTGAAGGGCTGGCGATTCGTCCCGGCGCGTCAGGGCGACCAGAAGCTCGCCGCGTGGGTGCTCGTGCCGATCGTTTTCACAATCGAAGGCTGAGGCATGGAACCGAACCAGACCCTGGGCTTCGCGCACTTCCTCGCGCAAAGCGACGCCGTCGGCAGGACGATCTTCGTCATCCTGATCGTCATGTCGGTGGCGAGCTGGTGCCTGATCTTCGTGAAGAGCCTGCAGGCGATCACCGCACGCCGGCGCACGGCACGGTTTCTCGCGACCTTCTGGAATGCGCCGTCGCTGACCGCGGTGGCGCGTCAGCTGGAAGAGCAGCATCCCGACGAACCGTTCTCGCACCTCGCCTACCACTCGATCGCCTCGGCGCGGCATCACGCGCGGCACGGCGCGAACAAGCTGAACGAGGCCGGAAGCGGCTCGGAGTTCCTGACCCGCTCGATGCGCCGCGTGATCGACGAGGAGACCTCGCGCCTCGAATCGGGCCTGACCGTCCTCGCCTCGGTCGGCAGCACCGCACCGTTCGTCGGCCTGTTCGGAACCGTGTGGGGCGTCTATCACGCGCTGGTGAACATCGGCATGAGCGGCCAAGGCACGCTCGACAAGGTCGCAGGCCCGGTCGGCGAGGCGCTGATCATGACCGGTGCAGGCCTGGCGGTGGCAGTGCCGGCGGTGCTTGCCTATAACGCGTTCGTACGCTCCAACCGCATGGTCCTCGCGCGGCTCGACGCCTTCGCGCACGACCTGTTCGCGTTCCTCACCACGGGGTCCCATCTCGCCGAGGCGCAGGCCGCCGAGGCCGCACCCGCGGTGGCGAAGATCGTGAAGGTCGGAGCCTGAGCATGGCGTTCGGCAGCTTCGAATCGAGCGGCGCGAATTCCCGCCCGATGGCGGAGATCAACATGGTCCCGCTGATCGACGTGATGCTGGTTTTGCTCGTGATCTTCATCATCACTGCACCCTTGCTCACGCATGCGGTGAGGCTCGACCTTCCTAAGGCCTCGAGCACGCCCAACCTCACCAAGCCCGACAACATTCAGCTCGCCGTCGATGCGGACGGCAGGCTGCACTGGAACGGCGAGGTCGTCGACCGTGCGTACCTGCGGCAACGGCTCGACGCAGCATCGAAGCTCCAGCCGCAGCCGGAAATCCATCTGCGCGCCGACAAGGCGACGCCGTATCAGCGCCTCGCCGAGGTGCTGGCGGATTCCGCCAAGGCGGGAATGACCCGCATCGGCTTCGTATCCGATCCCCGCGACGCCCCATAAACCTGCGCATCCGGAGGTGCTCATGCGCGGTTCCCTCGCGAACCGCGAGACCGACTGTTGACCCGCCAGCAATCCAGCCCCCGTTGGTAGCCAGCCCCGACTCGTTGCGAACCAACCACTGGGAGAGCTTGGATGAAAGAAGACTTCAAACTTCGGCCGGTTGCGCGGCTGTTCGCCGGCGCAGAACGCGCGGACAGCGCGCACCGCGCGTCGGCCGCCGATTCGCGCCTCCGGTCGCGACCGCGCGGTGAACTGCTCCCGCTCGGCACGATGCTCGCGTGCCTCGCGCTGGCCCCGGACGTGTCGCTCGCGCAGGGCGCCGCGCCGCCGGAGACCACCCTCCCGGAAGTGAAGGTGCGCGAGAGCTCCGCCGGCGACGACTACAACGCCCCGGTCTCGACCATCGGCGGGGGCGTGTCGACACCGATCCGCGACATCCCGCAATCGGTCACCGTGATCAACAGCGTGCTCATGCAGTCCCAGGGCGCGACGAGTCTCGCCGATGCATTGCGCAACGTGCCGGGGATCACGATCGGCGCCGCCGAGGGAGGTTCCATCGGGAACAACTTCAACCTGCGCGGGTTCTCCGCGCGCACCGACCTCTACCTGGACGGCATGCGCGACCGGGGACAGGTCTATCGCGACGTGTTCTCGCTCGACGCGGTCGAAGTGCTGCAGGGCCCTTCGTCAATGCTGTTCGGCCGGGGCTCGACGGGCGGCGTGATCAACCAGGTGAGCAAGCTCCCGTCGCTCGCGCGGTTCGGCACCGTCTCGGTCACCGGGGGCACGCAACCCTCCGCTCGCATGACGCTGGACTACAACCAGCCGATCGACGAGACGTCCGCGTTCCGCATCGCGGCCATGGGCCAGGACGTCCACTCGACGCGGGATGTGATGAAGAACCAGGACGTCGGCATTGCGCCGTCGCTGCGCTTCGGCATCGGCACGCCGACCGAGGTGACGCTGTCGGCATTGCTCACGCACTACGACGACATGCCCGACTACGGCCTGCCGCCGGTCAACGGCGCACCGGCGAAGGTCAACCGGAAGAATTTCTACGGGCTGACCGACGACCGCACGATCCAGGACGTGCTGAATCTGAACGCGGTGATCAGCCACCGGTTCACGCCGGACGTCACGCTTCGCAACCAGACGCAGTATTTTCGCTACAAGATCGATGCGCGCGAGTCGGGACCGAACAACGTGGGCACCGTCTCGACCGGCGGCATCTACACCGCGTTTCCCGCGACGAATCTCGGCAACACCACGGCCCTGCCGCTCGGGGCACTGTCCGTCGGGCTCGGCAGTCACGACCGGAACATCACGGACACGTCGCTCTTCAACCAGACCGATCTCATCACCGAGTTCCAGACCGGCCCGGTGCGGCATCTCCTGATCACCGGGCTGGAGCTCGGCCAGGAGACGAACCGCGTGCAGAACTACTCGCGGAACATTCCCGGCAATCCGAACAACTTCTTCAGCGCGGTCTCGCTCGTCGACCCGGCCTACAACTCGGGCGCGAACCTGACCTCCATCACCGGCAACCTGGTGAACGCCGAAGCCACGGACGTGGCGCCGTACATCAACGACACGATGTCGTTCGCGGAATACTGGAAGGTCGTCGCCGGCGTGCGCTATGACCGCTATAACGCCAGCCTCACGAACTCGATCAACCCGCCCCCTGCGGCGAGTCAGAGCATCGGGTTCACCAGCGTTCGCGCCGGAGTGATCTACCAGCCGACCGAGGTGCAGTCCTACTACGTCTCGTACGGCACGTCGTTCAACCCGTCGCTCGAGACGCTCGCGCTGGTCAACGGCCAGCAGAGCCTCGATCCCGAAACGAGCCAGCAGTACGAGCTGGGCGGCAAATGGGACCTCATGGGCGGCAACCTGTCGCTCACCTCGGCGATCTTCGAGATCGAGAAGACCAACACGCGGTCGCAGATCTCCACCGGCGTCTACGAGCTCACCGGGAACGTGCGCGTGCGCGGGTTCCAGGCGAGCGCGGCGGGACGCATCGCCCGCAACTGGCAGGTGTTCGGCGGTTACACGTTCCTCGACGCCGAGATCGTAAAGGCCTCGGTGCTCGACGGCACGCAGGGCAAGGTTCCGGCGAATACGCCGCGCAACAGCGCCTCGCTCTGGACCACCTACAACTTCACCGCCGAGTGGCAGATCGGCACCGGGCTTGCCTACATGTCGGACCGGTACGCCTCGAACAACAACGCGGTCAAGGTCGATGACTACCTGCGCTGGGACGCGATGATCGCGTATCGACAGCCGAAGTACGACATCCAGCTCAACGTGCTGAACCTGACGAACCGGCTGAACTTCGATGCGCTGATTCCCTCGGACAAGGGCCGTTCCGTGCCCGGGACCGATCGCCAGGCGCTCCTGACGTTCACGTACAAGTTCTTCTGAGACCGGGACGAGGCCTCGCCCATGCTCCTTCGCATCCCCAACGCGCTGGATTCGGAGCGGGTCCGTCTGCTGCGAAAGCGGCTGGACGAGGCCGGCGCAGCATGGATCGACGGCCGCGCCACCGCGGGGCACCAGGGGGCGCAGGTCAAGCGCAACCTGCAGATCGCCGAGGAATCGGCGGTCGCGAGCGAGCTCGGCGCCACGATCCTCGCGGCGCTCGAGCGCAACCCGCTCTTTCTCAGCGCCGCGCTTCCGTCGCGCATCTACCCGCCGATGTTCAACCGCTACGAAGGCGCCGCCGGCATGCATTTCGGTACCCACGTCGACGGGGCCGTGCGGTTGCTCCCGGGCACGGGAGTGAAGTTCCGGACCGACATCTCCGCCACGCTTTTCATCTCGGCCCCGGAGGAATACGACGGCGGCGAGTTGCTGATCGAGGACACCTATGGCGCTCACACCGCCAAGCTCCCGGCGGGCGACCTGGTGCTCTATCCGGCGACGAGCCTCCATCGCGTCACGCCGGTCACTCGCGGGACGCGCATCGCGTCCTTCTTCTGGATTCAGAGCCTGGTGCGCGACGACGCGCAGCGGGCGCTGCTGTTCGACCTCGACATGGCCGTGGTGCGGCTGACCCAGACCGCGGCCGGCCACGAGTCGCTGGTCCCGCTGACAGGCTGCTATCACAACCTCCTCCGCATGTGGGCGGAGCCTTGATCCGGAACGACCCATGAGACAGCTGGCTCGACCTGCCCTGCGGGGCATCTGGGTGCAGGTGCATCTCTGGCTCGGCCTTACGGCTGGCGTGATCGGAGCGCTCATCGGCGTCTCCGGCAGCATCCTCGTCTACGATCACGACCTCGACCACCTGCTGAACCCTCAGCGCTACCGCATATCCGGACCCGAGGTGTCGCTGTCGTTCTCGGAGTACGCGCAGCGCGCCGCGCAGGCCCTCGAGGGCCGCGCCCGCCCGACTGGGATCCGGCTTCCGGACGGAGAGGTCGGACCGATCATGGTGTTTGCGCGTTCGGGTGCAGGTCCGTTTCAACGCGTCTACCTCGACCCGCCCACGGGCCGCGTGCTCGATTCGGCATCCGGGCGCGATTACCTCGGCTGGCTGCACAGCTTCCACGAGTCCTTGACGCTGCGTGAATACAACGGCCGGGAGATCGTCGGCGTCGTCGGCATCGCGATGCTGATCTCGTCGCTCAGCGGGATCTACCTGTGGTGGCCGGGGCGCGGCGCCTGGCCGCATGCGCTCCGGTTTCGCCGTGGCGTCGCGCTCTCGCGCAACCTCCACTACACGCTCGGCTTCTGGGGTGCGTGGGTCCTGGCAATGCTGTCGTTCACCGGCGTCTTCCTGGCGTTTCCCGACGCGGGTCGCAAAGCCGTCGCGGTCTTCGGCCCCGTATCGCCGTCGCCGCGGGGCATCCAGGCGCCCGAGGGGTCGGGAGCCCCGATCGGGCCCGACGAGGCGGTCACGATCGCGAGAGGACTCTATCCGGGTGCGAACGTCATCGGTCTGGGGCTCCCGGCAGGCCCGCGCGGCGCCTATCGTGTCAACTTGCGCGAACCGGGCGATGCGAGCCCGCGCTCGGGAACGATGGTGTTTATCGATCCGCGCTCCCGCGCGATCCTTCACCGTGCGGACCGCGCGGGCCGCACGGCCGGTGACGGGTTCGTCCTGTGGCAGCGCATCCTGCACGAGGGCGGCGCTTTCGGCGTGCCGGGTCGGTTCGTGACCTTTCTCGGCGGGCTGCTTCCACCGCTCCTGATGGTGACCGGTCTCATGATGTGGCTTCGAAAGCGACGCAGGCGTGCGAGCCCTTCGCTGCTGGCGGCCGGCGCGGTGCGACCTGAGGGCTGAGTTCGCCGAGCGCCGACCGTGCCGGACGGTGCACCGCGGCGCTACTTGATCGGATAGCGGCGCCGAATGTCGGCGATCTCGGCGTCGCCGAGCGGGCGCAGTTTCTGTCCACGCACGAGCAGGTAGAGCTTTGCCGTCGCCTCCAGCTCCTCGATGGCGTCGGCCGCAGCGGCGAGCGACGCGCCACCCACGACCGGCCCATGGTTCGCGAGCAACAGCGCGTGGTGCTTGGACGCGAGCCCCCGCACCGCGTCTGCGAGCTGCATGTCACCCGGCGCGTAGTAAGGGACCAGCGGAAGGTTGCCAATTCGCATGACGTAGTACGCGGTCAGCGGCGGCAGGACGTCGCGCGGATCGACTTCGTCCAGGATCGACACGGCGACCGAATGCGTCGAGTGCAGGTGCACCACCGCGCCGTTCGACGGCCGCTCCTGGTACATCGCCAGGTGCAGGAAGGACTCCTTCGACGGCGGGTCGCCGGCGAGAAGCTTGCCTTGCCAGTCGAGCTTCGAGAGCCGCGCAGGGTCGAGACGGCCGAGGTTCGAGCCGGTCGGCGTCAGGATCCAGCCGTCGTCGGTCTTCGCGCTGACGTTGCCGGTCGAGCCGTGCGTGAGGCCGCGGTCGAAGATCGACTTGCCGAGCAGGCAAACGTCCTCCCGGAGCTTCGCTTCGGTGCTCATTGCTGCTGTTGGCCCTGCTCGAGCATCCCGAGCGCCTTCAGGAAGAAATCGTCGGCGCCGAAGTTGCCCGACTTGAGGGCGAGCGCCACGGGCTCACCCGGCACGGTGAAAGTCCAGGGCACGCCCGGATCGATCTGCGGGCCGATCGCGAGCGCCTTTACCCCCAGCGCACCGACCACCGCGCCCGCGGTCTCGCCGCCTGCGACCACCAGCCGCCGCACGCCGTGCGCGACGAGCGCCTTGGCGATCGCGGCGAGCGCGTCCTCGACCAGGGTCGCCGCGCGATCTTTGCCGACGGCCTCCTGCGCCGCGCGCACCGCATCGGGCGCTGCCGTCGAGTAGACGAGCACCGGCCCCTTGGATACCTGGGTCGCGGCCCAGCCGATCGCGCGATCGACGACCGGCGCGGCGCCGTCCGCGAGCTCCCGCGGGTCGATGCGCATGCTGGGGAAACGGCGCTTCATCGCGGCGACCTGCTCCTGCGTCGCCTTCGAGCAGCTGCCGGCGATCACCGCCGCGTACCCGCGCGTCGGCGGCATGCGCGCCGCGGATCCGACGCGCGTGAGCCGGCCGGCCCGGCGAAAATTCTCCGGCAGGCCGAGCGCGATCCCCGACCCACCGGTCACGAGTGCGAGATCCGCGCACGCCTCGCCGATCTCGAGGAGATTCGCGTCTTCGACCGCGTCGACGATCGCATGGCGTACGCCGTCCGCGCGCAGTCGCTCGAATGCGCCACGGATCGCGGCGGCGCCCTGTCGCACGACCGAGACGGGCACCAGGCCGACCCGCGCCTGCGTCTGTCGCTGCAGCACGCGCACGAGATTCGAATCGGTCATCGGCGTGAGGGGATGATCCTTCATCGGCGACTCGGAGAGGAGCTCGCCGCCGACGAAGAGGTAACCGTTGAAGATCGTGCGTCGGTTCTCGGGGAACGCCGGACACGCGATCGTGAAGTCCGCACCGAGCCGCGCGAGGAGCGCGTCGGCAACCGGACCGATGTTGCCGGCGTCGGTCGAGTCGAACGTCGAGCAGTACTTGAAGAGGAACTGGCGGCAGCCCTGCCCCATCAGCCAGTCGAGCGCGGCGACCGACTGCGCCACCGCTTCCGCCGCGGGGATCGTCCGCGACTTAAGGGCCACCACGACGGTGTCGGCTTCGGGCAGCGATACCCCTGCACCGGGCACCCCGATGGTTTGCAGCGTGCGCATGCCGCCCCGCGTGAGCATGTTCGCCAAGTCGGTGGCGCCGGTGAAGTCGTCGGCGATACAACCCAGGAGCATGGCCGGGCCTCAGTGATAACGAGGAAAGGGCGGCGTCGATTTCACCGCCAGATTAGGGGAGCGCGAGGGGATGTGTCCCCTCGCATCGTACAAGGGGCTGGCGCCGGTGAAGTCGTCGGCGATGCAACCCAGGAGCATGGCGGACCTCAGTGATGGCGAGGAAGGGCGGCGTCGACTTCACCGCAGATAGGGAGCGCGGTGTCCCTCGCATCGCAAGGGGCTGGCCGGTGAAGTCGTCGGCAATGCAGCCGGAGCAACGTCCCTCTAGCGATGCGGCTATCCAGGGATTCTAGCTGGACGTACTCGCGCCCCGGTCTATAATCCGGCAGCCCCGAGGCCCGCGATCGCAGGCCGCCGTACAACATTCACCGAGGTGACCGACCATGGCCGGTAGGCGTCGTTTTCTCTCCCTGTTCGCCGCACTCGGGCTCGCCCTGTGCGCCGCCGCGCCGGCGCGCGCGGTGACCGATCTCCAGTTCTGGCACGCGATGGACGGCGCGCTCGGCGCCCAGCTGGACCTGATCGTCCAGCGCTTCAACGCGGCGCAGAAGGACTACCGCGTCGTCGCCGTCTACAAGGGCAGCTACGACGAGACGCTCGCCGCCGGCCTCGTCGCGCGTCTCGAAGGCAAGCCTCCACACGTTCTGCAGGTGTACGACGTCGGGACCTCCAACGTCGCGGCGGCGAAGAACGCGACCCGCCCGGTGCATCAGCTCATGCGCGAAGCGGGCGAGAAGTTCGATCCGAAGGCGTTCGTGCCCGCGGTCGCGAGCTACTACTCCGACAGCAAGGGCAACCTGCTCGCGCTGCCGTTCAACACGTCCACCCCGGTCCTTTACGTCAACCGCGACGCGCTCGACGCGTCGGGCGTCGACGCGCGCAAGCCGATCAAGACCTGGTACGACCTCCAGGAGGCGCTCCTCGAGGTGCGCGACAAGGCGCGCCTGCCGTGCGGCCTGACCACGACCTGGCCGAGCTGGGTCATGCTCGAGAACACGCTTGCGTGGCACAACGAGGAGTTCGCGACCCGCAACAACGGCTACGACGGCCTCGACGCGCAGCTCGTCTTCAACACGCGCCTCGCGATCCGCCACCTGTCGTTGATGACCGCCTGGTCGAAATCGCAGATCTTCAGCTACTCGGGTCGCCGCGAAGAGGGCGAGAGCCGCTTCGCGCGCGGGGAATGTGCCGCGCTCACCGCATCCTCGGCGTCGTACGCGAACCTGCTGCGCAACGCCAAGTTCCGCGTCGCCGTTGTGCCGTTGCCCCACTACGACGACATCAACAACGCGCCGTACAACACGCTCATGGGCGGTGCCAGCCTGTGGGCGGTGAGCGGCAAGACCGCGGGCGAGTACAAGGGCGTCGCGAAGTTTTTCGCTTTCATCTCGCAGCCGGAGGTGCAGGCGCAGTGGCACCAGTCCACCGGCTACCTGCCGATCACCCGCGCGGCGTACGAGCTCACGAAATCGGCGGGCTTCTACCAGAAGCACCCCGGCTTCGATGTCGGCATCCAGCAGATGACCAACGGGGGCGCCGTCCCGCCGGCCTACTCGCGCGGCATCCGTCTGGGGAACCACGTCATGATCCGCGCCGTCGTGGACGAGGAACTGGAGCAGACCTGGGCACTGCAGAAGCCGCCGAAGCAGGCGCTCGACGACGCCGTGCGACGCGGCAACGAGCTGCTCAGGCGCTTTGAGCGGGCGAACAAGTAAGCCGTCCAGGCCGGCGGGGAAAACCGGAAAGCGCGCACGGCCGGCGCGCCGCACGTCGCCCGGGCTGCTCCGCCTGGCCATGAACCTGTGGCCGCCGTTCCGCGGCGCCGGAGTGCGCGTGCGCCACATCGCGGCCGACTGGCACGAAGCGCGCATCGAGCTGAACCTCGGCCTGCTCAACCGCAATTACGTCGGCACGCATTTCGGCGGGTCGCTCTACGCGATGACCGATCCGTTCCCCATGCTCATGCTGATGCACCTGCTCGGGCCCGAATACAGCGTCAATCACAAGGGCGGTCGGATCGACTACCTCGCCCCGGCGCGAGGCCGCGTCACCACGACGCTCCGGATCGAGGACGCCGAAGTGGAAGCCATCCGCGCGCGGGTGGCGGCGGCGGGGAAGGACGCGCCGGAGTTCGCGGCGGAGATCCGCGACGCCGACGGCAACGTCGTGGCGCGCGCGACCCATACCCTGCACGTACGGCGCAGGACGGGCTGAAGCGCCCGGGGTCGACGGGTCAGAACGGCAGCTCGGCGTCGGGCTTCGCGGCGAGCAGCACGCGACGGAAGTCTTCCTGGATGCGCGCGAGGCCCGCCGCGTCCTGCGCCTCGAATCGCAGCACGATCACCGGGGTCGTGTTCGATGCGCGCGCGAGGCCGAAGCCGTCCGCGTACTCGACGCGCAGCCCGTCGAGCTTGATCACCTCGTCCGCGCCGGGGAACCGCGCGGTGCGCTGCAGCTCGGCGATCAGACGGTGCGGCTCGCCCTCGGCCAGCTTCAGGTTCAGCTCGGGCGTCGACAGCGAATCGGGCAGCGCGTTGAGCACCGCGCTCGGATCCCGCTCGCGCGACAGGAGCTCGAGCAGGCGCGCGCCGGCGTAGACGCCGTCGTCGAAGCCATACCAGCGCTCGGCGAAGAACGTGTGCCCGCTCATCTCGCCGGCGAGCGGCGCCTTCAGCTCCTTCATCTTCGCCTTGATGAGCGAGTGCCCGGTCTTCCACAGCACGGGCCGGCCGCCGTGCGCGCGCACCCAGGGCGCGAGATTGCGCGTGCATTTCACGTCGTAGATGATCTCGCCGCCCGGCACGCGCGACAGCACGTCCTTCGCGAACAGCATGAGCTGCCGGTCGGCGTAGATGATCTGGCCGCCCTTGGTGACCACGCCGAGCCGGTCGCCGTCGCCGTCGAACGCGAGCCCGAGCTCCGCGTCGGTCGCGGCGAGCCGCGCGATGACGTCGCGCAGGTTCTTCGGCTGCGACGGGTCGGGATGGTGGTTCGGGAACGTGCCGTCGACCTCGCAGTAGAGCTCGTCCACCGCGCAGCCGAGGCGCCGGTACAGCTCGGGGGCGATGCTGCCCGCGACGCCGTTGCCGCAGTCGACCACGATCTTCATCGGGCGCGCGAGCTTCACGTCGCCGACGATGCGGTCGAGGTAGGCCGCGCGCACGTCGGCGGTGCGCAGGGCGCCGCTGCCGGAGGCGAACCGCCCCGCCTCGATCCTGGCGCGCAGCTCCTGGATCGTCTCCGCGAACAGCGTCGTCCCGCCGATGACCATCTTGAGGCCGTTGTAGTCGGGCGGGTTGTGGCTGCCGGTGACGGCGACGGTGCTGCCGCTCCCGAGGTGGTACGCCGCGAAATAGGCCATCGGCGTGGTGACCATGCCGATGTCGATCACGTCGACGCCGCTCGCGCGAATGCCGGCGGCAAGCGCGCCGGCGAGCTTGGGCCCCGACAGGCGGCCGTCGCGCCCGACGACGATCGCGCCGCCGCCCTGCTCGCGCGCGAGCGAGCCGAGCGCGCGCCCGACGAGCTCGACCGCTTCGGCGGTCAGCGTGCGGTCGACGACGCCGCGAATGTCGTAGGCCTTGAAGATCTCGGGTGCGATGCGCGTCATGAGCGGTGCTCCACCTGCGAAAAGAAAGCGAGGATGCGTTGCGGCAGCCAGTCGTAGCGGCCCGGGAACGGGCCGTCGACGAAGCCGACGTGCCCGCCGGTCGCAGGATACTCGAGCGTGACCTGCGACGACACTTCGCCCGGCCCGGGAAGGTACCGGGCGGGGAGGAACGGGTCGTTCAGCGCATTCAAGATCAACGTCGGCACGCGAATCGCGCCCAGGACCGGCTTTGCGCTCGCGCGCGCATAGTAGTCGGCGGCGTCGCGGAAGCCGTGCTGCGGCGCCGTGTACAAGTCGTCGAACTCCCGCAGGGTGCGCGTCGCGCGCAGGCGTGCGAGATCGAACTGGCCGGGGTGGAGTCGCGCTTTTTCCGCGACCTTCCGCTTGAGCGTGCGCAGGAACATCCGGGTGTACACGCGCCCGAAGCCGCGCTCGAGCGCGTCGGCGCCCGCGGCAAGGTCGAGCGGCGCCGAGACGGCGACCGCGGCACGTACGACCGCCCGCGCGGAGTCGCCGCGGTTCGCGAGCCACTTGAGCAGCGCGTTCCCGCCGAGCGAGACCCCGGCAGCGAACAGCGGACGGCCGCCGGCGAGTACGCGGAAGCGCTCGAGCATCCACTCGATCTCGTCGGCGTCGCCCGAGTGGTAGGCGCGCGGGAGCCGGTTGATCTCGCCGCCGCAGCCCCGGAAGTGCGGGATCGCGCCACGCCAGCCATGCCGGGCGAGCGTGGCCATCGTGGCCTCGGCGTAGTGACTGTCCGCCCCGCCCTCGAGCCCGTGGAACAGCACGACGAAGGGCGCCGTCTCGGGTCCAGCCAGGAAATCGACGAGCACGAAGTCCCCGTCAGGCGTGTCCCAGCGCGCGCGCTCGAGCCGGACCGTCTCGCGCCGCGCGACAACGGCCGCCCAGACGGTCTGCGCGTTGCCGCCGGGCAGCCACCACGGGGCGCGGTACGACGCGCCGCTCAATGGAGGATCTTCGGCCCTTCGGCCGGCGGCGCCTCGGCCGGCACGCCGGGCGCTGGCGAAGCGTGATGAGACACCATCCGCCAGCCGTTGCCGGTGCGGACGTACACGTTGGTGACCGCGACGGGCGGGCGCGGTCGGTTCTCGCCGACGACGGTGAGGTTCTCGTGGAGGCTGTGGATCGCGAACATCATCCCCTGGACGACCGTCTGGTCCGACGTGCGCACCTGCAGCCGCTGGCGCGACGCGAAAATCTGCGTCCAGCTCTCGCGCACGCGGTCGTAGCCTGCGAGCCTCGGACCGCCCGGGTGGATGCAGACGACCTCCTCGTCGTCGGCCCAGACCTCCATCATCGATTCGAGGTCCGCGCGCTCGAGCGCTTCGTAAAAAGCCTGCTCGACGTCCTGAGCGGAAGCAAAGGTGGTGCGCTTCATCGGAGCCCCGTTTTGTCAGCGCGCGCCGCGGGTATGGAATGGCGCGCGCGGTCGTCTGGGGCCTGCTCAACGTCCTGAGCGGAAGCAAAGGTGGTGCGCTTCATCGGAGCCCCGTTTTGTCAGCGCGCGCCGCGGGTATGGAATGGCGCGCGCGGTCGTCTGGGGCCTGCTCGACGTCCTGGGCGGAAGCAAAGGTGGTTCGTTTCATGCGAGCCGAGCGGCGGGTCCCCGGTTCAGGGGCCGCGCAATGGTAGCGAAATCCGCCGCGGGACTGCAATCGCACGCCGACGCGGCGGGTCATCCCGTCGCGCGCACGATCCAGTCGGCCAGCGCGGCCAGGATGTCCTCCGCTTCGCCGATCGACGAGGTCGCACGGATCTCGAGCGCCGGATGGCGCGCGCGGGCCGCGTCGACGAGGGCCGGCAAGTCGCGCTTCGTATGGCCGCCGGGCGCGAGGAAGAGAGGCACCACGAGGACCCGCTGCGCCCGCCCGGCGACCGCAGCGTCGATCGCCTCGTCGAGCGTCGGCCGCATCTGCTCGAGGAACGCCAGCTCGACTCGGGCGCCGGGCCGGCGCGTCTCGACGAGCGCCTTGAGCGCGCGGAACGGCCCGGCCCATTCCGGGTCCCGGCTCCCATGCGCGAACAGGACGATCGCGTCGCTCATTCGAGCCCCTTGAACCGCAGGGCCGTCTCGCACCAGTGCGCGACGCGCAGCAGATGCCCGTCTCCGCCGGCGTCGCCGGCGAGCTGGAGGCCGAACGGCAAGCCGTCCGCAGACAGCCCGCTCGGCAGGGTGATCGCCGGCACGCCGAGCAGCGTCCACAGCGTGCAGAAGCTCGGGTCGCCGGTGGTCGCCAGGCTTGCGGGAGCGGCGCCCGGCGCGGGCGGGCACACGATCGCGTCCCACGGCTCGAAGAGGTCGTGCGCGCGCTCGGTCAGGGCAGCGCGCTGCGCATGCGCGGCGCGATACGCATCGACCGGGATCGTCGCGCCGTCGGTCAGGGCGTCGACGAGCGTTGCGCTAAGGAGCTCGCGCCGCGTCTCGAGGTGCGTCTTCAGGAGCCGCGCCGCTTCATGGAACATGATCGTTCGGTGCGCGGCGCGTGCCTCGGCGAACGGCGCGGGCACCTCGATCGCCTCGACCACCGCACCGGCCGCGCGCAGGCGATCGAGCGCCGCATCGAAGTGCCGCGACATCCCGGGCTCGGTCTGGTTCCAGGGGAACCGGGCGAATGCGCCGAGCCGCGGGGCCCGGTCGAGGCGGCGCACTTCGGGCTCGATTGCCTCGCTCTCGCAGAGGGCCGATGCCGCAAGCGCCGCGTCGGCGACGGTGCGCGTGAACGTCCCCGTCTGGTCGAGGGTCGCGCTGAACTGGAGCGTGCCGGCGTACGGCAACAGTCCGAAGCTCGGCTTGAAGCCCACCACGCCGCAGAACGCAGCGGGCCGGATCACCGAGCCGTTCGTCTGCGTGCCGAGCGCGAGCGGAACGCAGCCCGCGGCAACCGCCGCCGCCGAGCCCGAGGAGGACCCGCCCGGCGTGTGCGCGGCATTCCACGGGTTGCGCGTCTTGCCGGGCTGCATGAAGGCGAACTCGGTGGTCACCGTCTTGCCGAGCACGAACCCGCCGGCGCCGCGCAGCCGCTCGACCACGACCGCGTCGCGCTCCGGTCGATGCCCCTTGAAGATCGGCGAGCCCATCTCGGTCGGGAGATCGGCGGTCGCGACGATGTCCTTCACGCCGACCGGCACGCCGTGGAGCGCGCCGCGTTCCGCGCCGCTCGCATGCCGCGCGTCGCACTGCGTCTGCGAGACTGAAGCGCGCGCGCCTCGTCGAGCGTCACCCACGCGTCGATCGCAGGGTCGCGCTCCGCGGATGCGCGCGAGTAGCGATTCCGTATAGGCACGCGACGTCAGCCGCCCCTCGCGCAGTGCCGCCGCCGCTTCAACGAGTGTCGCCTGTGCCACCGTGCTCGTCCCTCTTCGCTGACCCGGGTCGATTATCGCGCAGCAACCGCCCGGTACGCGTTGCGGGCGCGGGTCTCACGAACGAAGAGTGCGTTCGCGAAGCCGAACAGCGCCACCCCGGCGAGCACCAGCAGCGCCCGATGCCACTCGTCGGGCGCGTGCGTCGCCGCCCTCATCCCCTCGCCCCGCGACAGGTCGAGCACCCAGCCGACCACCGGCTGCATCACGGCCGGCCCGAGAAAGATGCCCATGTTCGCGACCCCGGTCGCGATGCCGGCGTACTGCGGTGCGTTGACTTCCTTGCAGCACGCCCAGCTCAGCGTCATCCCCGCGGTGGCGAAGCCCATCACCCCGAACAGGAGGTAGCTCGCCAGGCCGTCGAGCGGCCACCCGGCGAGCAGCGGCAGCCACGCGACGAAGAGCAGCGCCGCACCGCCGGCGAAGAGCGGCTTGCGGCGCCGCAGGCGGTCGGAGAGCGCACCGATGACGAGCCCGCTAAGCGCAAAAACGCCGAGCGCCATCGTGACGTGATTCGCCGCGACGGCGCGTGTCATCCCGTGGAGGTCCACCAGGTAAGGCACCGCCCACAGCGTGGCAAACGACAGGAAGCTCGCCCCGGCGCCGAAGTTCGCCAGGAAGATCGGCCAGGTCGCCGGATTGCGGAGCACGCCCCCAAGTCCCCGGCGCCAGCCGGCTTCGAGGTGCACCGAGCGCGGCCGCGGAAGCTCGTCGACCAGCACCCAGCTCGCGATCGCGACGAGGAGCGAGGCGACCGCGAGCGCGAGGATCACGTCGCGCCAGCCGAACGACTGGAGCAGCCAGGCGAACGGCCCACCCGCTGCGGCCGAGGACAGGTTGCCGACCAGCACGACGACGCCGGTCAGCGTTGCGAAGATTCGCGCCTCGAACCAGCTCGCGATCAACTTCAGGCAGGCGACGAACGCGACCGAGCTGCCGAGGGCGACGAGTACGCGGCCGGTGGCCGCGACGCCGAAGTTCGGCGCGACCGCGAAGAGCGCCGCGCCGGCCGCCACAATCAGCCCGCCGCCGGCGAGCAGCCGCCGCGGCCCCAGCGTGTCGGCGAGGATGCCGGACGGGATCTGCATCGCCGTGTAGACCCAGTAGTAGGTCGCCGCGAGCACGCCGAGCGCGGCGGCGCTCGTCTGGAACGCCTGTGCGAGATCGGCCGCCATCGTCGCCGGGGCGGCGCGGTGAAAGAGCCCGATCAGGTAGGCCGCGGCAGCGAGACCGAAGCCGACCAGGCGGCGGGCGGGCGCGGCGCCGGTCACGCCGCGTTCATGCCGCTACCCGCTTGGAGTGCCGTCGGGTCATGGAGCGAATTGTGCCACCCCGGCCCGCGCGGCCGCGGGGCTAACGCAGGCGCGCGCGCTTCGCCTTGGACCGCATCGTTTTTCGCGGCACCTTCGCGCCCGCGCGGCGGGCCTGCGCAAGGCCGATCGCGATCGCCTGCTTGCGGCTCTTCACCTTCTTGCCCGAGCGCCCGCTCCGCAGCGTCCCGCGCTTGCGCTCGTGCATCGCCTTGCGCACCTTGTCGGCGGCCTTCTTGCCGTATCTCGCCATGTCTACGCTCCTGTCGGTTTGGGGCGCCGGGCACTCACGTCGCCGCGGACTTCTGCGGCAGCTCGAGCACGTGCGCGGATTCCATGGTCAGCGCGAGCGAGGTAAGGACGAGGACGACCAGCCGCCAGGAAATTAGGATCATGCTGAGCTCCTTCGCATCCGTACCCATGGATGCGAGCAAGCCACATGCCTGCGGCGCAGGGTGCGCCTACCCCATGCCCGCGCGAAGTCGTTGACGCTTTGCCGCGATCGGCTCGCGGCACCCGCTCCAGCCGAACGGTCAGCTCTGGCGAGCGGGGTGCGACGGAACGCCGGCCGCCGCGGCGGCGATCGGCGCTGCAGCCGCGATCGCCTCCAGCTTGCGCCGCCGCTTGTCGACGACCGTCCGGGCGGCCTGCGTCGCGGTGAACATCTCGAGCGCGTCGAAGTCGCCTTCCCGCACCGGCATCATCGCGACGTCCATGTCGGGTCCCGGCCCGCGCTGGACGCGCTTGTAAATGCGCCAGTAGTCCCACCACATCGCGGCGAAGCGCACGACCTTCGAGGCGATCTCCCAGCCGTAGCGCGGATAGAACACGAACGGGCTCTCGATCGGCATCCCCGGCCGGCGGTCGCGCCGGTACCTGCGCCGGAAGATGCCGCCCTCCAGCGGGTGGATGCCCTCGATCCTCGGCGGCGCCTGGAACGCGAACAGCTTCGCGCGCATGTTGGCGAGGTCGTAGCCCCAGGCCTTCGTCCGGCGCAGCACGCGCTCGACGTGCTCCGGCGAGTAATAGAGGTCCCAGGCCTTCCGGTAGATTCCGCGCAGCTCGTCGTCGGACATCGTCGCGTGGCGCGTGGTGACGTGCACGACGTCGTAGCGGTTCAGGTCCTTCTCCATCGGGACGCCCGCGAGATACAGCTTCTTGTGGTCCGCCGACCCGGGCAGCGGCGTGAGGATGAAGAACTCCAGGATGTCGATGGGCAGCTCGCGCTGGATGATGCCGATGTCGCGCTCGATCGAGGCCGGCGTGTCGCTGGGGAATCCGAGGATGTAGCCCGCGTAGGTGAGCGCGCCGACGCGGTGCCACGCCTGCAGCATCGCGCGGTACTCGGTGATGAGGTTCTGGCCCTTCTGCGCGTCCTTGAGCGATGCCGGGTTGATGTTCTCGAGCCCGATGAACACGCGGTTGACCCCGGCGCGCGCGGCCTTCTCGATGAAGCCGCGGATCTTGTGCGCCATCGTGTCGACCTGCGCGACCACCCAGATCTTCAGGCCTTCCACCTCGCGCATGTGGATCAGGCGGTCGAACAGCGCCTCCCAGTTCTGGTTGCGCGCGAGGTTGTCGTCGGTGATGAAGAAGTTGTGCACGCCCTGGGCCAGGTTCGCGCGCACCAGCCGCTCGATGTCGTCGGCGTTGCGCGCCCGCGACTTGCGCCCCTGCACGTTGATGATGGTGCAGAAGCTGCAGCTGAACGGGCAGCCGCGGCCGGCGTCGAAGCTCGTGCGCATGCCGGCGGTGCGCCGCACGACGTCGACCGGCAGGTAAGGCGTCGGCACGCCCTCCAGCCCGGGCAGGTCGCTCATGAAGTTGTAGAGCGGCTTCAGCTCGCCGCGATCGGCGTCGCGCAGCAGGTCCTCGAACCGTCCCTCGGCCTCGCCCGCGAAGAGCGTGACGCCGAGATCCATCGCCTCGCGCAGCTCGGGCTGGATCTCCGGCAGCATCGAGATGGTCCCGCTGACGTGGAACCCGCCGATGCAGACCGGGATGCCCGCGGCGCGGAGCGGTCGCGCGATGTCGACCGCGCGCGGATACTGGTTGGTCTGAACCCCGACGAGGCCGACCAGGCCATGCCCGCCGGTGGCCCGGATCTGGCGAATGATCTCGTCGGGCCGGATGCGCGTGTTGGTCTCGTCCCAGACGGTGATGCGGATCTCGACGTTCGCGCCGAGCACCTTGCGCTCGGCGCAGTCGAGCGCGAGGCCGTTCAGCGTCGCGAGGGTGTTGGCCGGGATCGACGAGCGGACCCACTGGATGACATAGCCCTCGTCATCGTAGTGGGAAGGCTTGATCAGGAAGAGCTGGAAAACCCTGGTGGCCAGTGCGGTCTGAATTGGGACCTCCTCGCGCCGCTGTTCACCCGACGGGCGAAACCACCGGTCGGCCCCGGAGTTTACGCGCAACTGTGCAGGGCCGTTCGGCCCGTCAACCCGAGAACGCGGGAGCCTGCTTCTCCAACAATCTCATCAGCACCGCGACGCCAAGACCGAATGCCCCGTTGACGACGAACGCACGCAGCATCGAGGCGACCTCCCACCCGCCCGCCACCGGCTGACCGCGCAACGGGAACACCACGAACCACGCGACCAGCGTCGGGCCGAGGATGCCGAGCACCACTGCGAGCGTCCAGTACCGCGCCGGCGTGCGCACCCGCTCGAGCACCAGCCACAGCGCGATCCCCCAGAGCCCGCCCCAGAACGCGCGCGAGAACACCTGCGGCACGCCGAACGGCCAGGTCGGATTCATCTCGTAGGGACCACGCGCCGTTGCGCCGAGCGCGTACAGGAGAGCAACCGCGCCTTGATGAAACAGCAGGACCGAGACGAACCCGGCGATGAAGGCCTTCACATAGCGCATTTCAGGGTGAGTCCGCCCGAGCCAGCACCGCCGCCGCCCGCGTTGAGCGTCAGGCCTTTCTGACGCTCGAACGCGGGCAGTTATTACGTCGCGGGGAAACTCGCCCCGCGCTGCCTCTCCGACCGCCGCGACGGAATAACTACTTGTAGAGAACGCTCGGCAACCACAACCCAATCTGCGGGAAGACGTACAGCAGCACGAGCGCGACCACCTGGATCCCCATGAACGGCATCATCCCGGCGAAGATCTGGTTGAGCGTCACGTGGCGTGGCGCCACGCCCTTCAGGTAGAACGCGGCCATCGCCACCGGCGGCGACAGGAACGCGGTCTGCAGGTTCAGCGCCACGAGCAGGCCGAAGAACAGCGGGTCGATGTTGAAATGCGGCAGCAGCGGGATGAAGATCGGCATGAAGATGATGATGATCTCGGTCCACTCGAGCGGCCAGCCGAGGATGAAGATGATGAACTGCGCCAGGATCATGAACTGCACCGGCGTCATGTCGAGCGACAGCACCCATTTCTCGATCAGCTCCTGTCCGCCGAGCAGCGCGAACGCCGCCGAAAAGATGCCGGAGCCGACGAACAGCCAGCACACCATCGCGCTCGTGCGCGCGGTCAGGAACGACGACTCCTTGATGATTCCTCCGAACTCGCGCAGCGTGCCGGCGAAGACGGCGCCGGAAAACTGCTCGCCCGGCGGCGCCGCACGCGACTGCGCGAGGAAGCGATAGACCGCCGCGAGCACGAAGCCGCCGAACGCGCCGACCGCCGCCGCCTCGGCCGGCGTCGCCAGCCCGAAGACGATCGAGCCGAGCACCGCGATGATCAGCAGCGCCAGCGGAAAGAACGACGTGAGCAGCATCTTGAACACTTCGAGCCGCTCCCAGTTCCAGAGCCGGTAGATCACCGCGAGGGCGGCGATACCGACGGCAAGGACGATCCAGAACCAGGTGGGCGCCGGCATCCGCTCTGCTGGCGCAGCAGCGGCGGTCTCCCGGCCCGGCTGCGCTTCGCCGCGCCCGGCCGGCTCGGTCGCGCTCCGCCGCCTTGGTTCCTTCCGCAGGCGGCGGCGAAGCGGTCTCCTTGGCGCCCTCGGCGGGCGGCTCCTTGGCGCTTCCTCCTCGAGCGGCGGTTGGCCGATGCGACCCGACGGATTCCTCCTTGACGTCCGCGGCCACCGCCCCGCCGGCCTCGACCAGCCCGGCTGTGTTCGCTTCGACCACCGGCGCGGTTGCCACCCGGATAGGTGACGCCCACCAGCGCGACGATCGCGAGCGCCGGCAGCAGCGAAACGAAGAGCTGCGCAGCGCGCCGTGCGCTTCGCGACGCCGACCCCGCCGCCGCCGGTGAGCGCGCGCCACAACGCCGCCAATGCGTAGCCGCCACGCTGCGCGAGCGCCTGCGCGAACGGCGGGAGCGGGACGCGCCGCTCGCTCTCCGCGAGCGGCGGCATGAGCCGGGGCTTCCACTTCGCGAGCACGATCACGTAACCGATGTAGAGCGCCGCGAGCATGAAGCCGGGGAAGAAGGCGCCGGCGTAGAGCTGCACCACCGACACGCCCGCAGTCGCGCCGTAGACGATCAGCAGCACCGAAGGCGGGATCAGGATGCCGAGACAGCCGCCCGCGGTCACCGCGCCTGCGGCAGATCTTGATGTTGTATCCGGCCTTGAGCATCGCCGGGAATGCGAGCAGGCCCATCAGCGTCACCACCGCGCCGACGATGCCCGTGGCGGTGGCGAAGATCGCGCAGGTGACGATCGTCGCTACCGCGAGCGACCCCGGCACGCGCGCGGTGGCGAGGTGCAGGCTCCGGAACAGCCGGTCGATGAGCTGCGCCCGCTCGACGAGATAGCCCATGAACAGGAACAGCGGGATCGCGATCAGCACGTCGTTCGACATCACCCCGTAGGTGCGCTGCACCATGACGTCGAAGACCTGCTGGCCGGCGAGCGCCGGATCGACGCTGCGGTAGGCGAGCCAGCCGAAGAACACCCCCATGCCCATGAGCGTGAACGCGGTGGGGAAGCCGAGCATGATGGCCACCACGATCAGCGCGAGCATGAGTAGGCCGAGGTGGCCGTTCGTCAGGTTGCCCCAAGGCATGAACGACCAGGACGGCGATGACGATGATCGCCATCAGCGAGAAGCCGAACCAGAGCTCCTTGCGCACCTTCACTGGCCACCCTCCCGGCGCACGATCACCTCGTCGAGCTTCTGGATGTCCTCGTCCTTGACGTTGACCATCTTCTTGAGCTCGTCGACGTCGACTTCCTCGACGTCCTCCTCGCGCGACGGCCATTCGCCCTTCCTTGATGCAGATGACGCAGCGGATGATCTCGACGATGCCCTGCAGAGCAGGAGCGCCCCGGCGAGCGGGATGACCGTCTTGAACGGGTAGATACGGCGGACCCTCGGCGGTGATGTTCGAGGTGCTCGCGGATCGCCCAGGAGTCGGCGGCGTAGAAGTACCCGGCGTAGGTGAGCGCGATCACGCCGGGCAGGAAGAACAGGACGTAGAGGATCAGATCGAGGGTCGCCTGCGTGCGCGGCCGGAAGAAGCCGTACAGCACGTCGCCGCGCACGTGGCCGTTCTTCGCCAGCGTGTACGCGCCCGCCATCATGAAGAGGGTCCCGTACAGCATGATCATCGCGTCGAACGCCCAGGCGCGCGGGTTGTCGAGCGCGTAGCGCGAGAAAACCTCCCAGCTGACGTGCAGGGTGAGCACCACGATGCAGAAGGAGAATACGTGGCCGACCCAGGTGCTCACCTTGTCGACGAAGAGCAGGAGCTTTTGCATGGCGCGTGCGAGTGTGCAGGACGGACCTGTCGAAAGGCTGAATCGGATGCCGGCGGAAAGAAACAGCCATCCGGCTCGCGCCGGATGGCTGCTTCCCGCGTCCGCGTAGCCTACGCCTTCTTGGCCGCTGCGGGCTTGCCGAAGTAGTGGTTGTACGCCATGCGCCGTGCTGACCTGGGTGTCGAGGTACCAGCGCACCGCGCGCTCGGCGAACTTCCTCTGCGATGCTCTCGATCTCGACGAACAGCGCGTTGTCGGCGCGCTTCTTGGCTGGCCGCGTCGTAGACCTCGAGCTGCTTCTGCAGCACCGCGTCCGGCGTCTTGTAGAACTTGAACGTTGTTCTTGGTCTGCAGCTCGATGTAGTCCTGCGAGTAGCGGTCGATCGCCTTCCAGCTCATGTCGGACGAGGCCGCCTCCACGGCGTTGGCGATGATCGCCCGCATCTTCTCGGGCAGCGCGTCGTACTTGGTCTTGTTGAACATGATCTCGAACTGCTCGGCGTTCTGGTGGTAGCTCTGCAGCATGCAGACCTTGGAGACGTCCGCGAAGCCGAGAAGCCGGTCGGAACTGGCGTTGTTGAACTCGGCCGCGTCGAGCAGGCCGCGATCCATCGCCGGCACGATCTCGCCGCCGGGCAGCGCGTTGACCGCCGCGCCGAGGCCCGTGAACACGTCAATCGAAATGCCGACCGTGCGGAACTTGAGGCCCTTGAAGTCCTCGGTCTTGGTGATCGGCTTCTTGAACCAGCCGAGCGGCTGGGTCGGCATCGGCCCGTACGGGAACGACACGACGTTCGCGCCGATCGACGCGTAGAGCTTGTTGAGGAGTTCCTTGCCGCCGCCGTACTTGTGCCAGGCGAGCAGCGTGTTGGCGTCCATGCCGTACGCCGGGCCCGAGCCCCACAGGGCGAGCGCGTTCTGCTTGCCGTAGTGGTACACGAGCACGCCGTGGCCGCCGTCGAGCGTGCCCTTCGACACCGCGTCGAGCAGTCCGAACGCGGGCACGACCGCGCCCGCGGGCAGCACCTCGATCTTGAGGTCGCCGCCGGTCATGTCGTTGACCTTCTTGGCGAAGTCGAGCGCGTACTCGTGGAAGATGTCCTTCGACGGCCAGGTCGACTGCCAGCGCATCGAGACGGGCCCCTGCGCCTTGACGATGGTCGGGAAGCCGAGGGTCGCGCCCGCGGTTGCGGCGGCCGCCCCGGCGAGGAACTTGCGGCGCGAGGCGGGGGCGATATTGGGGTTTTGCTGCTTGGTCATCTGGGTGCCTCCTCTGGTAGAAATAATCGGGTCGGGCGCTTTTCACCGCCGCGCCTGCAAGGTGCGCAACAGCCTGGAGTGGTGCCCTATTCCGCGCCGCCGGAGCGCACGCATGCAGGCGAACCCTCGCCCTCCTGAAGCCCGCGAATGGTAGTCCCGAACGCGGGGCCGATCAAGCGACCGGCCGCCCCGCCGCACTCATTTCGCTGGCGTCGCCGGGGCGGCGGGCGCAGGGCGGGGCTGCCACAGGGTCGTGCCCCCGTTTGGGCGTCGGGTGCCAACCGGTAACCGCCAGCATGACGGCGAACCCGATCACGTACGCCAGCGCGACGTGCCAGCCGTGCCGCACCCACCGCCCGACCGACTTCGCCTCCGGGTACATGTTGGACAGCGCGACGCCCGCGGACGAGCCGAACCAGATCATCGAGCCGCCGAAGCCGACCGCGTAGGCGAGCATCCCCCAGTCGTACCCGTCCTGCTTCAGCGCGAGCGCCGTGAGCGGGATGTTGTCGAACACGGCGGACACGAAACCGAGCCCGAACGCCGTCTGCCATGACTGCCTGGGAAGCTCCTCGACCGGCATCATCGCCGCGCAGGTCACCAGCGCGAGCAGGAAGATCGTGCCTTTCACGGCCCCCGGGATCAGGCTCCAATCGGGCGTGCGCACCGGGATCGACACGAAGATCGCGAGCCACACCGCGAGGCCGATCACCGGCACCGTGCCGGCGAGCCAGGGGAACCTGAGGTTCATGGCCACGTTCGCGGCGATTGCGACGACCAGGATGAAGGCCACGATCGCGACGCGCGGCCAGTCGACGCGCGTGCCGCGGGGCTGGTCCTTCATGATCGGCGCGTGCCGGTGCTGTTGCAGCGCCGCGGGAATGCCGCACACCACCAGCGCCACGGCTGCTGCCACGTAGGCGTCCAAGACCGCAAGCGGGCTCACCCCATCGATCCACATCATCGTCGTGGTGGTGTCGCCCACCACGCTGCCCGAACCCCCGGCGTTCGAGGCCGCCACGATCGCGGCGAGATAGCCGATGTGCACCTTGCCGCGGAACACGGTGTGCGCCATCGCCCCGCCAATCAACGCCGCGGCGATGTTGTCGAGGAACGAGGACAGCACGAACACGATGACGAGCAATACGAAGGCGCCCTTCCAGTCGTCGGGCAGGAACTTCGGAAGGACCGCCGGGACCTTGCTTTCCTCGAAGTGCTTCGACAGCAGCGCGAAGCCCACGAGCAGGCAGAAGAGGTTCGCCAGGATCACCCACTCGTGGCCGAGCAGCGCGATGAAGCCATCGAGCCCCGCGCCGGTGCGAAACGGCGCGAAGAGAATCTTGTACAGAGCGATCACCGTGAGACCGGTGAGTGCGACCTGCAGCGTGTGGTGGTGGAAGAGCGCCACCCCGAGCAGCGTCAGCGCGAACAGGATGAAATCGACTGGAATCCCGAGCAGGGCGGGCCCCGGAACGTGAGTTGCGCCGGCCGCGAGCGCGACCGCGGGCGCGGCGAGCAGTCCGAGCGCGCTCGTTGCGGCGAGCGCCAGCCTGCGCTTCCCCTCTTGGCTCATTCTTCTCCTCCATGCAGCACCGGACCGGGCCTTCGATCGGGCCCTCGCGGCGTCGCGGATTATAGGGGGAAGCGCGATCGACGCGAGCATGCGTACAATCGCGCGGCCCCGACGTTCGCATCATGCCCGTCCTTGTGCCTGCCGCGCTCGCCCTCCCGCTCGTCATCGCGTTGCCGCTCCTCTTCGGCACGGCGGTCGCGCCGATCGCCGCACGCACTTCGCGCGCGGCCGCGGCCTGGACCGCGGCCATGGTCACGACCGGCGCGCTCGCGCTCGTCGGCACTCAGTCCGTCGCCGTGTTCGCGGGCGAGGTCCCGCACGCGTCCTGGCCGTGGGTGCCCGACATCGGCCTCGACCTCGCGCTGCGTTTCGATGGCCTCGCCCTGCTTTTCGCGCTTCTGATCCTCGGCATCGGTCTGCTCGTCATCCTCTACGCGCACTACTACTTGAGCGAGCAGGACCCGGCCGGAAAGTTCTTCGGCCTGCTGATGCTCTTCATGGCCGCGATGCTCGGCATCGTCCTCGCCGACAACCTGTTGCTGCTGGTCGTCTTCTGGGAACTCACGAGCGTGAGCTCGTTCCTGCTCGTCGGGTACTGGAGCGACCGCGCGGACGCACGGCAGGGTGCGCGAATGGCGCTCACCGTGACCGGCGCGGGCGGGCTCGCGCTGCTCGCCGGCGTCCTGATCTTGGGCGCGATCGCCGGCACGTTCGAGATCTCCGCGCTCGCCGCCGCGCGCGAGCACGTCCAGGCGGACCCGCTGTTCCCGGTCGCGCTGCTGCTCATCCTGGTCGGGGCGTTCACCAAGAGCGCGCAGGTGCCGTTCCACTTCTGGCTCCCCGAGGCGATGGCTGCGCCGACGCCCGCCTCGGCGTACCTGCACTCGGCCACGATGGTCAAGGCCGGCATCTTCCTGCTGATGCGCCTCTATCCCGTGCTCGGCGGCAACGCCCTGTTCGAGTACGTCGTCGTCACGGTCGGCCTCGTCACGATGGTGTTCGGCGCGTACGTCGCGATCTTCAAGCACGATCTGAAGGGGCTGCTCGCGTACTCCACGATCAGCCACCTGGGGCTGATCGTGTTCCTGATCGGCCTCGATTCGCCGCTCTCGTCCGTCGCGGCGGTGTTCCACGTGGTGAACCACGCGACGTTCAAGGCCTCGCTCTTCATGGCGGCGGGGATCATCGACCACGAATGCGGCACGCGCGACATGCGTCGCATCAACGGGCTGTGGAGGTACATGCCGCATACCGCGGTCCTCGCGATCGTCGCCTCGGCTGCCATGGCAGGCGTGCCGCTGCTGAACGGCTTCCTCTCCAAGGAAATGTTCTTCGCCGAGGCGCTCGATCTGCGCGACCTGCGTCTGCTCGGCGTGGTTGCGCCATTCGTGGCGACTCTCGGCGGCGCGTTCGGCGTCGCCTACTCCGCGCGCTTCATCCACGATGTCTTCTGGAACGGGGAGCCGCGCGATCTCCCGAAGACGCCGCACGAGCCGCCGCGTTTCATGAAGATCCCGGTGGAGATCCTCGCCGTGGTGTGCGTGGCCGTCGGCGTGGCGCCGGCGCTGACCGTCGCGCCGATCGTGGGCCTGGCCGCGCGCGACGTGTTCGGCGCACCCCTGCCCGAATTCTCGATCGCGCTGTGGCACGGTCTGAACTGGCCGCTCGCCATGAGCATCGTCGCGACCGCCGGCGGCCTCGCGCTCTATTGGGCGCTGGCGCGCAACTACGCTCTGCACCTGCACGCGCCCTCCGGATGGACGGCACGCCTTGCCTTCACCCGCGCGATCGATGCGCTCTTCGCGCTGGCGCGGCGCGTGACGCGCGTGCTGGACACGGGCTCGTTGCAGCGCCAAATTGCCCTGCTCGTCGCCGCCGCGGTCGTGCTCGCCGCCACGCCAATTGCTGCGTCCGGGCTGGCGACCGGCGCGCGTCCGCTGCTGCCCGTCCCGCCCCTTGCTGCGGTCGCATGGCTGGTGCTCTGCGTCGCGGCGCTCGCCTGCGTCCTGCTGCATCGCGAGCGCCTCGTCGCGGTGGTGCTCGTCGGTGCCGTCGGCCTGGTCGTCGCGGTCGCGTTCCTCTACCTTTCGGGCCCGGACCTCGCGCTCACGCAGCTCTCGGTCGAGGTCGTCACGACCGTGCTGCTGCTGATGGCGCTCGCGCTCCTCCCGCGCCGCTCGCCGCCGGAGTCTTCGGCAGGACGCCGACTGCGCGACGCCGCCCTCGCGGGCGCGGCGGGCACCGGGCTCGCCGCCGTCGCGTTCGCGGCGATGACGCGCGACCTGCAGTCGATCTCCTGGTACTTCATGGAGAACGCCGTCGCGCGCGGCGGCGGTGCGAACGCGGTCAACGTGATCCTGGTCGACTTCCGCGGGTTCGACACCTACGGCGAGGTCACGGTGCTCGCGATCGCCGCGCTCGGCGTAGCGGCGCTGATGACGGGCATGCACGCGCGGCGCCCGGCGACCGATCCCGACGGGCGCGCCTGGGATCCGCAGCGGTTCCCGCTCGTCTTCGCAATTGCAGCGCGCTGGCTGCTGCCCTTCGCGCTGGTCGTGTCGGTCTACGTTTTCCTCCGTGGACACAACGCCCCCGGCGGCGGCTTCGTCGCCGGCCTCGTCACGGCGAGCGCGCTCGTCATGCACTACATGGCGTACGGTTTCGCGCGCACCGACGCCCGGCTCGGAATCGACTTCGCGCGCGTCGCGGGCACCGGCCTCGCAGTCGCGGGCGCGACGGGTCTCGGCGCGCTCTTTTTCGGCAGCCCGTTCCTGACGAGTGCGCACGCTCATCCGGCGCTTCGCGGTTCTCGGCGAAGTGCCGCTCGCGACCGCGGCGCTGTTCGATCTCGGCGTCTATATGGTGGTCGTGGGTGCGACGCTGTTGATGCTCGTCGCGCTGGCGAACGCGTCGCAGCGCATCCCCGAGAGCCACTGAGCGAGGGCGAATGGAGATCCTGGTAACCAGCGCGATCGGCCTCCTCGCCGCCTGCGGGGTGTACCTGATGCTGCGCGGGCGCACCTTCGCGGTCGTGCTCGGCCTGACGCTCCTCTCCTACGCGGTGAATCTGTTCATCTTCGCGACCGGCCGGCTCGCGGTCGGCACGCCGGCCCTCGCCGCCGACGGCGCCACGACCTGGGCCGATCCGTTACCCCAGGCGCTGGTGCTCACCGCGATCGTGATCGGCTTCGCCACGACCGGGTTCGTCCTGGAGCTCGCGCTGCGCACGCGCGACCAGACCGGAAGCGACCACGTCGACGGCGCAGAGCCGGGCGCCAAGGCTCCCGACGCATGAACCACTGGGTCGCCGCGCCGATCCTGGTGCCCGCGCTCGCCGGGGCCGCGATGCTGCTTGCCGGCGAGCGTCGCCCCGGACTGCAGCGCGCGCTCGGCTTCGCGTCCTGCGCCGCCCTCGTCCTCGTCGCAGCGACCGCCGTCGAGTCGAGCGCGTCGGGCGTGGTCCAACCCTACTTCGTCGGTAACTGGCCGGCGCCCTTCGGCATCGTCCTAGTGCTCGATCGACTGTCCGCGCTGATGCTCGCGATCGCGGCAGTGATCGCGCTTGCGGCGCTTGCCGCCGCCGTGACGGGCGAGCGTCCATGGGATGCGCGCGGCCGGTTCTTCCATCCGCTCTTCCAGTTCCAGCTCATGGGGCTGAACGGCGCGTTCCTCACCGGCGACCTCTTCAACCTGTTCGTGTTCTTCGAAGTGCTGCTGGTCGCGTCGTACTGCCTGCTGCTGCACGGGCAGGGCGACGCGCGTCTGCGCGCCGGGCTCCACTACGTCGTGGTGAATCTCGCCGCGTCGGCGCTGTTCCTCGTCGGGGTGGCGCTGCTCTACTCGGTCACCGGCACCTTGAACCTCGCGGATCTCGCGCTGCGCGTACCCCGCGTCTCGCCGGCGGACGCGCCGCTCGTTCGGGCGGCGGCGCTGCTCCTGCTCGTGGTCTTCGGGGTCAAGGCCGCTGCCTTCCCGCTCTACCTCTGGCTGCCGCGCGCCTACGCGGCGGCCGCGGCCCCGGTCGCCGCCCTGTTCGCGCTCATGACGAAGGTGGGCGTGTACTCGATCGTGCGCGTCCACGGTGTCGTGTTCGGCCCGGACGCCGGTGCGGCGGCACTGGTCGCGGCCCCCTGGCTCGCCCCCGCCGCCCTCGCCACCGCGCTGCTCGGCGTGGTCGGCGCGCTCGCGGCACCGACGCTCGGGCGCATGACGGCGTATCTCACGGTCGCGTCGGCCGGCACGCTCCTGATCGCGGTCGGCGCGTTCTCGACCGCCACGCTCGGCGCCGCGCTCTACTACCTGCTGCATTCGTCGCTGGCGGTGGCCACGCTGTTCCTGGTCACGGGCGAGATCGCCGCGCAGCGCGGCGCAGTGGGCGACCGCCTCGAGCAGGGCGCCGCGATCGAGCGGCCCGCGCTGCTCGGTGCGCTGTTCATCTTCGCCGCCGCGGCGCTGATCGGTTTGCCGCCGCTCGCCGGGTTCGCCGGGAAGGTCATGATCCTCCGCAGCACCGCGCCGCTGCCGGGCGCGGCGCTGATGTGGTCGGTGATCCTTGTCGCGGGGCTGCTGTCGCTGGTCGGGCTGACGCGCGCCGGCAGCATCGTCTTCTGGAAGGCCGCGCCGCCTACGCAGACCGCGAGGCCCCAGGGGAGCGCCGGCCTCGCGGCGCCCCTGGCGCTCGTTGCGTGCGGGATCGCGCTCGCGACGTTCGCGGAACCGGTGAAGCGCTACGCCGACGCGGCGGCCCGCCAGCTCGGCGACCGCGGCCAGTACGCGACCGCGGTCCTCGGCGACCCCAGCGCGGCGACGACCCGGCCGTTCCCCGCGGGCGTGCGCACGCAGGGCACCCGGCCATGAGCCGCCTCCTGCCCCATCCGCGGCTTTCGGCCACGCTCTTCGTCACCTGGCTCGCGCTCGCCTCCAGCCTCGCGCCGATCGATCTCGCCGGCGCGGCCGTGCTCGCGATCGTCCTGCCGCTCGCGGCCGGCCGTCTCATCGACGCGCGCGCGCCGGTCGTGCGGCCCGGCGCGGCCGTCCGTCTTGCGCTCGTGGTGCTGTGGGACATCGTCCTCGCCAACTTCGTCGTGGCGCGCCGCGTGCTGGGGCCGATCGCACGGCTGCGCCCGGCGTTCGTGGTGGTGCCGCTCGACACGCAGCACCCGCAGGCGGTCGCGCTGCTCGCGAACATCGTGACGATGACGCCGGGTACCGTCGCAGCCGAGATCGACGATGACCGCACGCGCCTGCTGGTCCACGTGCTGCACACCGACGATCCGGCGCGCGTCGTCGCGGACATCAAGTCGCGCTACGAGCGGCCGCTCAAGGAGATCTTCGGATGCTAGACCTGGCGCTCGACGTTCGCGTTCGCCTGCTTCGCGCTCGCGTTCGGGCTCGGCGCGCTGCGCCTCGTACGCGGCCCGAGCGTGCCCGACCGCATCCTCGCGCTCGACACGCTCTATGTGAATGCGGTGGCGGTCGCGATCCTGCTCGGGATCCGTTACGACAGCGCGGCGTACTTCGAGGCGGCGCTGGTCATCGCGCTCATCGGTTTCGTGGCGACCGTGGCGCTCGCGCGCTTCGTGTCGCGCGGCGACGTGATGGACTGAGCCCGTGCGCGTCGCCCTCGAAGCCGCGATCTCGTTCTTCCTCGCCGCCGGCGGGTTGTTCGCCCTCATTGGAGCGATCGGGCTCGTGCGGCTGCCCGACTTCTTCATGCGCCTGCACGCCCCGACGAAGGCGACGACGCTCGGCGTCGGCGGCGCGCTGATCGCCTCGATGCTCTACTTCATCGGCAGCGGACGGCCCGTCGTCCACGAGCTCCTGATCACGCTGTTCCTCTTCCTGACCGCCCCGGTCTCCGCGCTGATGCTCGCAAAGGCGGCGCTGCATCTACGGCTGCCGTCGCGGGCGGAGCGCCCGGAGGTCGCACCACCCCGGCGCTCCGCGCCACCCCTCCTCGGGGAGGAGGGGAAAGAAAAGGCCGGCTGAGCCGGCCTTTTCTGGATCCCGGCTTGCGCCGGGATGACCTCGCTACGCGGACGGCATGCCGCCCGTTTGGCGAGGTCACTTCTTCGCTGCCGCGGGCGCGGGCGCCGCTGCCGCGGGTGCCGCTGCCGCCGGCTTCCGCTCCTCCGGGAAGTAGTAGTTCGCCGCGAAGGAGTACGGCGGATTCATGAAGCGCTTCGCCGGAACGACCTTCGCCGCGTAGGCATGCTGCGAGTCGAGCACCTTCTTGAAGAACGGGTTCTTCGCCGACTCCTCCTTGGCGATCTCGTCCCACGCCTTGAGGAACGCGATCAGGATGTCGGGCGGCGTGCGCAGGATCTGCGTGCCGTGCTTGGTGCGCATCTCGTCGATCGCGTCGGCGTTCTGCTTCTGCCACTTCACCCACCAGCGCAGGAACGTCTCGGTGGTGGCCGACCGGATCGCCTCCTGGTTCTGCGGCGGCAGGCTCGCCCAGACCTCGGAGTTGATGATCAGCTCGCCGATGACGCTCGGCTCGTGCATGCCCGGCGTGTAGTGGTACTTCCAGACTTGCGGCAGGCCGAGGCGCAGGTCTTCGACGCCGCCCACCCACTCGGCGCAGTCGATCACGCCGCGCTGCGCCGCGGGCACGATCTCGCCGCCCGGCATGTTCACGGTCTGCATGCCCATGCGCTGGAAGATCTCGGCCACGATGCCGGTCTGACGGCACTTCATGCCCTTGAAGTCGGCGAGGTTCTTGATCGGGCGCTTGAACCAGCCGAACGCCTGCGGGCTCGACGGCAGGATCGGGAAGGCAATGACGTTGAGCTTGAGCTCCTTCTGGTAGAAGTCCCAGTACATGTCGAGCCCGCCGCCTTCGTACAGCCACCCCATGAAGTCCATCTGGTCCATGCCGAACGGGCCGGCCGGGGTCGACGCGAAGAGCGTCGCGGCCTTGTTCTTGCCGACCCAGTAGTACGCGACGCCGTGGCCGCCGTCGATCACCTTCTTGGAGGTGGCATCCAGGATCTCGAACGCGGGCACGACCTGCCCCGCGGCCATCGTCTCGATCTTGAGCTGCCCGCCGGTGAGCTTGTCGACGCGCTCGCCGAAGAAGCGGAAGTTGTCCTGCAGCGTCAGGCTCGCCGGCCAGGTCGACTGCATCTTCAGGTTGCGCACAGCCGGCGCCTGGGCGGCCGCGGGGCCGACGAGGCCGGCCACGAGCGCGGTCGCGGCAAGGCTCGCCGCCAGCGTCTTGAGAACGGGTTTGGTCATGGTGCTCCTCCGTGTATGGGTCTCGTTTACCGTCGCGTGAAAGCGCGGCAGCCCGCGATGGTAGGAACCCCCACCCCCCGGTGTCAATGCGGAGGGTCAAATCGTGCTTTTCCGGATGTGCGCGTCCTTGCGCTTGAGCACTTCGGGACGCAGCTCCGTCCCGAGTCCCGGACCCGGAGGCGCAGCGATGTAGCCCTTGCTCACCGGAGGAAGCTGGGTGACGAGCTCGGTGTACCAGTCGAAATAGAACGCCCGGACCATCTCCTGGACGAGGGCGTTCGGGCAGTGCAGCGACAGGTGCACCGCCGTCGTCAAGCCGACAGGTCCCGTGCAGTCGTGCGGCGCGACCGGCAGCTCGTAGGCTTCGGCCATGGCGGCGATCTTGCGGGCCTCGGAGAGGCCGCCGCACCAGGCGATGTCGAACATGACCACGCTGACGGCGCGCTTCTCGAGCAGCTCCCGGAAGCCCCAGCGGGTCCCGATGCGCTCGCTCGCGGTGACGCGCACGTTCGTACGACGGGCGTAGTCGGCAAGGGCGTCGAGGTTGAGCATCTTGAGCGGATCTTCGAACCAGTACGGGTTGAAGGGCTCGAGCGCCTTGGCGATCTCGATCGCGGTGGGCGGATCCCACAGCGAGTGAAACTCGACGTGGATGTCCATGTCGTCGCCCACGCTCTTGCGGATCTTCTCGAACGGCCGCAGCGCTTGCTTGAGCTCGGCGGGCGCGATGCGCGTGCCATTCGAGGCCTCCGCGTACGCGTCGAAGGGCCAGATCTTCATGCCCTGGTAGCCCTCGCTCTTGAGCGAGAGCGCCAGCTCGTCGGCGCGATTCAGGAACGCGTCGAGGTCCTCGTAAGGCCGGTCCTTGCGCCGCCTGCCGCCGGGCAGCCCGAAGTTCGCGGTCGTCTGCGTCGGCTTCGCGCGCACGTACTGGTAGCCGGCGCAGGTGTTGTAGACGCGGATCCGCTCGCGCGAGCGGCCGCCGAGCAGCTGGTACACGGGCTGATTCGTCGCCTTGCCGAACAGGTCCCACAGCGCGATGTCGATGGCGGAGGCGGCGCGCATTTCGACGCCGACGCTGCGCGCGCCGAGATACGAGTACATGAAGTTGCGGCTGTGCTTCTCGATCTCGAGCGGGTCCTTGCCGAGCAGGTAGGGCGCCGCCGTCTCATGGACATACGCCGCAACCGGGGCGACACCGTAGAAGGTCTCCCCGAGTCCGACGAGCCCCGCGTCGGTGTGAATGCGCACCCAGAGGCAGTTGGGGAACTCGCCGAGCTGGACGGTCTCGACTCGGGTGATCTTCATGGCGGGCAAGAATGCCGGCACCGCCGACGGACACCGATCATCCCCGGGGGCGCTCGGCATTCGTCAGCGGATCGCCGGCGCGGCGCTTACTTGGCATCCGCGGGCTTGGAGCGGTCGGCCTCCCCGGATTCGCCCTCGCGGTCGGACTGCTCCTGCATCTTCTCCATGGTGTCCTGCTCGAGGCTCGGCGCGTCGTCCTTGACCTGCTCTACGACCTCCTTGCGCGCCTCCGCCTGAAGGTACTCCGGGAATGCGGTCGCAATCGCCGGGAAGATGATGATGAGCGCGATCGCGAGGCACTGCAGCGCCATGAACTCGAACATGCCCTTGTAGATCGTCGCGAGCGACCAGTCCTTCACGACCTGCTTGAGGTAGTACGCGGACATCGCGACCGGCGGCGACAGGAACGCGGTCTGCAACGTCACCGCCACGAGCGCGCCGAACCAGATGAGGTCGAACTTCAGCGCCGCGACGACGGGGTAGAAGATCGGCAGGAACACCAGGATGATCGCCGGCCACTCGAACGGCCAGCCGAGCAGGAAGATGAGGAAGATCACCATGACCAGCATCACGATCGGCGGCAGCGGCATCGCGATCAAGGTCTCGGTGATCCAGTTCGCGGTGCCGAGCCGGGCGAACACCGCGCCGAAGATGTTCGAGGTCGCCGCGAGCAGCAGCACCATGCTCGAGGTCGCCATCGTGCTGAGCAGCGCCCGCTTGAGCCCCGCGAGCGTGGCCTTCCGGTAGGCGAACGCCAGGATCGCCGCCCCGAGCGCGCCGATGCCGGAGGCCTCGGTCGGCGTCGCCCAGCCGGCGAGGATCGAGCCGAGCGTCGCCCCGATCAGGCCGATGAGCGGCAGCACGCCTACCGCCACTTCCCAGAGCATCACGCCCAGGCTGTGGACGCGCTCCTCCTTCGGCACCGGCGGGCCGAGCTTCGGGTTGATGAAGCTCCGGATCATCAGGTACGCGATGTACATGCCGGCGAGCAGGAAACCGGGGCCGAACGCGGCGGCGTAGAGGTCCGCAACCGATACGCCGAGCACCGGGCCCATCACGATCAGCATCACGGACGGCGGGATGAGGATGCCGAGCGTGCCGCCGGCGGTGATCGTGCCGGCGGACAGCGCGGGGTCGTAGCCGGTCTTGACCATGATCGGCGCGGCCATGATGCCCAGCACGGTCACCGCCGCCCCGACGATCCCGGTCGCCATCGCGAACACGGTCGCCGTCAGGATGACCACCAGGAACAGCGCCCCGCGCACCGGCGCGAGCAGCAGCCGGAACGCGGTGAACAATCGTTCCATCAACCCCGCCTGCTCGGTGAGGAAGCCCATGAAGATGAAGAGCGGCACCGCGGCGAGCAGCTCCTCCTTCATCATGCCGATGGTCTGGAAGTAGGCCAGGTCGAAGACCGTATGGCCCATCCCGAAGTAGCCGAACGAGAGCGCGAGGAACAGCAGCGTGAAGCTGATCGGGAAGCCGATGAAGATCGCGCCGATCATCACGATCAGCATGATCAGGCCGAGGAGGGCGGTGCCGGTCATCCTTACACCTCGATCTTTTCTTTGTGCTCGAGCACGATGCCGGTACGCGCGGCCCAGACGCTCTTGATCGTTTCGGACACCCCCTGGATGATCAGCAGCACGCAGGTGAGCGGCACCACCGCCTTGAAGGGCCACAGGATCGGGCGCCAGGGCGTCTGCTCCGAGGTCTCCATGATGGAGAACGCATACCACGCCTCGTTCGCGCTGACGAAGAAGAACAGGATCAGCGACGGGAAGAAGAAGACGAGGTAGGCGATCGAGTCGATCATGCCCTTGGTCCTGGTCGACCAGCGCTCGAAGAAGAAGTCGGTGCGGATGTGCGCGCCCTTGTGCAGGGCGTAGGCCGAGCCGAGCATGAAGATCGTGCCGTAGAGCATGAAGGTGATGTCGAACGACCAGATCGTCGGCGCGTTGAAGAAGTACCGCGCGATCACTTCGTAGCTCACCGCCAGCACGAGCGGCACGGACAGCCAGGAGATCCAGCCCCCGGTCGTGTCGGTGAACTTGTCGATCACGTTGACGAGCTTGATCAGGCCTGGCGACGGTACCGACATGCACTGCCTCCGCTTGGAGCCTCGCTGAAACGCGGCCCGCCGCTCGAGGCGGCGGGCCTTTCTTCCTTGCGGCCCGGAGCGCGCAGCGCGCGCCCCGGGCGCCGTTCCGGTTACTTCTTGGCCGCTGCCGGCGCGGCCTTCGCGGCCGGAGCCGCGCCCTTCTCGGGGAAGTAGTAGTTGGCCGCGAACGAGTACGGCGGGAACATGAACCGCTTCGCGGGCACGACGATCGACGCATACGCGCGCTGCGATTCGAGCACCTTCTTGAAGTACGGGCTCTTCTCCGACTCTTCCTTCGCGATGATGTCCCAGGTCTTCAGGAACTCGATCAGGATGTCGGGCGGCGTGCGCAGGATCTGCACGCCGTGCTTCTCCTGCAGCTCCTTGATCGCATCGGCGTTCTGGCGCTGCCACTTCGCCCACCAGATGAGGTAGGTCTCGTTCGCCGCCGACTTGATGATCTCCTGATGCTGCGGCGACAGGGCCTTCCAGACGTCGCCGTTGAACAGCAGCTCGCCGACGGTGGTGTTCTCGTGCATGCCCGGGGTGTAGTGGTACTTCCACACGTTCTGGAAGCCCAGGCGCAGATCCTCCACGCCGCCGACCCACTCCGCGCAGTCGATCACGCCGCGCTGCGCCGCCGGGATGATCTCGCCACCCGGCATGTTCACCGTCTGCATGCCCATGCGCTGCCAGACTTCGGCGGCCATTCCGGTCTGGCGGCATTTCATGCCCTTGAAGTCGGCGAGGTTCTTGATCGGCCGCTTGAACCACCCGAACGCCTGCGGACCGGACGGCAGCACCGGCAGCCACACCACGTTCAGCTTGAGCTCCTTCTGATAGAACTCGGTAATGAGATCGAAGCCCCCGCCGTTGTAGACCCAGCCCATGTAGTCGATGAAGTCCATCCCGAACGTGCCGCCGGGCCCGCCGGTGACCAGGATCGCGGCCTTGTTCTTGCCGACCCAGTAGCCGGCCCAGGCATGCGCGCCGTCCAGCACCTTCTTGTGCGTCGCGTCGAGCACCTCGAACGCGGGCACGACCTGGCCGGCGGGCATGGTGTCGATCTTCAGGGTGCCGGCCGAGAGCTTGTTGACGCGCTCGGCCCAGAACGTGAAGTTCTCGTACAGCGTGAGCGAGGCGGGCCAGGTGGCCTGCATCTTCAGCGTGACGGTCGGCGCCTGCGCCTGAGCCTGAGCGGGCAGACTGGTTAGGGACAACGCACCGACGGCGAGCGCGCCAATGCCGGCCGCGCGTACGCGCGACCATGCAGCCGATTGCATCATGGCTTTCCTCCTAATGGACAGCTGGTCATGTGCCATCGGGACGCTGGCGCCGGTGTTGCGCCCTCCCCGCGGCTCCTCCTGGTGACTGCGGTGCGACAGCCACCCTCCTCGGCGCCGCGCACCGGGGCTTCCGCTCGCGGTCGAACGCGGGCGGAAGCGCCGCACGCGCGGAAGTAGGCCCGACTTCGCCGGGAGTGTCAACTGGGGTTCGGCGCGCTGCAGCGCAGCGGCCGAGCGTTAGCCGACCGTCAGTTTCCCCGCCACTCGCCGCATGCGAAACGCACCACATCGGGGAGCGCGCCCCGCTGCTCGAGCACCTCGCGCAGCGTGCGGGCGTCGTTGGTCCGTGCGGTGGCCATCTGCTTCAGGGCGACGAGCGCCGCGCCGCTGCCGGTCCGCTCCGCGTAAGGCATGACCCGTCCGATCGTCGCCACGATCTCCTCGGCGAGCGCGGCGTGCTGCTGCGTGGCGGGATCGACGATGGTCGCCGCGAAGCCGAACCGGCACGCCTGGAAGCGGTTGTAGCTGTAGACGAGCGGGAGCCGCGGGTCGGGCCGCCACGCGCGGTCCTCGGTCAGCGCCGCGGAAAGCGCCTGCGCATAAGCCGCGAGCTGGGCGGCCCGGCCGACCGCGAGCGGGGTATCGAAAACGCGGATCTCGACCGTGCCGTACTCCGGCTTGGGGCGGATGTCCCAGTAGAAGTCCTTCATGCTCTCGACGATGCCGTAGGACCGCATCGTCTCGAAGTAGTGCTCGAAGTCCTGCCAGTCCCCGACCGTCGGCATGATGCCCGCGAGCGGAAAGGCGTTGACGACGTTCAGGCGCGAGGAGTCGAACTGCGTGTCGACGCCGAGCGAGAACGGCGACGAGGCGGACAGCGCGATGAAGTGGGGCGCGTAGCGCGCGAGCCCCTGCGCGAGCCGCACGGCCTCGTCGCCGGAGCGCACGCCGATGTGCACGTGCTGCCCGAACACCGTGAACTGCTTCGCGAGGTAGCCGTACAGCTCCGAGACGTGCTTGAAGCGCGGCGTGTCGTAGATGCGCCGCTCGCTCCATTTCTGGAACGGATGCGTGCCGCCGCCGGCGATGCCGAGGTTCAGGCGTGCCGCGGCATCGGCGAGCACGTCGCGCAGCGCGACGAGCTCGGCGTGCAGGTCCGCGTAGCCGCGGCAGATCCCGGTGGAGAGCTCGATCATGCTCTCGGTGATCTCGGGCTTGATCTCGCCCGGATGCTTCGCCTTCTTCACCGCGGCAAGGAGGTCGGAGGCGCCGCGCGTGAGGTTCCAGTCGCGCGTGTTGACGAGCTGCAGCTCGAGCTCGACGCCGAGCGTGAGCGGTTCCGAGCGCTTGAACTCGAGGATCATCGCGCGCCTACGCGCCTTCCTCGGCCTCGCCCGCGCGCCGGAGCGCGAACTGGGTCGCAATGGGCCCGGCGAGCTCGAGCAGCACCACCGCCGCGAGCACGACCGGCGCCACGCTCGCGCGGATCTCGGGGTAGAGCGCCGCGGTCTGGTGCACCAGCACGACCGCGAGCCCGGACATCGGCGCCAGCGCAGTGGCGAGCAGCACGCCCTTGCGCCATTCGAGGCCGACGAGCGGCGCGAACGCGAGCACCCCGACCGCCTTGCCCGCAAACCGCACCAGCGCGAACGCGAGCCCCGCTGCCCCGGCCGTGGCGAGCAGCGCCAGATCGAGGCTCGCGCCGGAGATCACGAACAGGCAGACGTAGAAGAGCTGGCCCGCGTTGCCCGAATCGACCACGACGAGGTGGTGGTCGCGGTCCGCGTTGCGCACGAGCGCACCCATGCCGAGGAGCGCGAGCAGCACCGAGAGCTTGAGCGCGATCGCGATCCCCACGGTCATCACCACCATCGCGATGACCGCGATGAACTGCCGCTCCGGCGATTTTCCGATCAGTCCGGCCAGGCGCAGCGTGAGCCATCCCGCCAGCGCGGCGAGCACGGCCGAGCCGCCGAGCAAGTAGAGCGGGTGGGTGATCATCGTCAGCCAGCCCCCCCGGTACTCGAAATGCAGCCACGGAATGAGCACGGTGAGCGCGAGGAACGCCAGCACGCCGTTGATCGCGGTGACGATCAGCGCGCGCTCGGTGACCTGTCCCTCGGCGCGCAGGTCGGCCGCGACGCGCATCAGGGCCGCGGGCGAGGTCGACACCGCGATCGCCGCCGCGACACCCGCGGCGAGGGGAACCAGGTCGAAGTAGTAGTGCAGCGTGAAGAACACCAGCGCGGCCGCGCCGAGCGACTCGGCGACGCCCATCAGCGCGAGCGCCGGCGTGCGCCGCAGCCACGCGAGATCGAGCCGCTGGCCGAGCTCGAAGAGCACCAGGCCGACCGCGACGTCGGCGAACACGCCGAGCTCCTCGAGCACTGGCGTGTCGATCAACCCCAGCCCGCCCGGCCCGAGCGCAAGGCCGGCCGCGGCGTAGCCGGTGATCCGCGGCAGCCGCAGGAAGCGGCGCACCGCTTCCCCGCAGGCGACGCCCACGGCCAGCAGCGCCCCAATCCAGAACATCTGGTTCGCGAGCGGCGGCCAGTTCGGCAGGAACGCGAGCTCCGGCATCGCTTCTCCAGTTTCATGGCAACGCGCGAGGATCGCGGCGCTACCGGCCGGTTACCGCGCCGGCGCGCGGCCGGCGGGCTACTGCCTGAGGGGCCCTCGGAGGGGCCCGGGTGCTCAATTCGCGTCGCGGACGAGAATCATGTGGACCCGGTAGGGTCCGTGCGCGCCGAGCACGATCGTCTGGTCGATGTCGCCGGTGCGCGAGGGCCCCGAGATGAAGTTCACGAGGCGCGGAAGCTGGCCGAGCTCGGCGCGCGCCAGCGCCCAGCCGTCCTCCATGTGCTTCACGATGCGCGCCGCCGGCACCACGGCGATGTGCGTCTCCGGCAGCAGGCTGGCCGCCGCCGGCGTCGCCGGGCCCGAAACGACCATCAGGGTACCGGTTTCCGCTAGCGCCGCGAAGACCCCGGTCACCCCGACGAGGTCACGGTCTTCCGCGCCGCGCGCCTCCAGCGCGAGCCCGGCCCCGGCCCAGTCGAGCTCCGCGAGCGCGGGCCAGACGCAGCCGGTCTTCGGCAGGCCGTTCGCGGCGAGGTAGCGCGCCGCGGCCGCAGGCACGTCGGCGCGGCGCTCGAGCAACTCGGTCGTGCTCTGCATCGCCTCGGCGCGCGCGCGGAAGCGCGCGACGAGATCGTCTTCCACGTCCGGCAGCGGACCGCGCGGGTGCGCGGCGATGTAAGTCTCGACCGCGGCGATCTCGGCCTGCGACGGCCGGCTCGACGCCCCGCGCCCCTGCGCCTTGCGGATGCGGGCGAGGATCTCCTTGCGGGCGGTGTTGCTATCGCCTACCGGCATGACGAGCAGCCAGGCTAAGGCCTTATTCGATCGCCTTGACGATGTCTTCGACCACCTTCTTGGCGTCGCCGAACACCATCATCGTGCGATCCATGTAGAAGAGCGGGTTGTCGAGGCCGGCGTAACCGGCCGCCATCGAGCGCTTGTTGACGAGCACGGTGCGCGCCTTGTGCGCCTCGATGATCGGCATGCCATAGATCGGACTGCCCTTCTCCTCCGCGAGCGGGTTCACCACGTCATTCGCGCCGAGCACGAAGGCGATGTCCGTCGTCCCGAGGTCGGAGTTGATGTCCTCCATCTCGAACACCTGCTCGTACGGCACCTCGGCCTCGGCGAGCAGCACGTTCATGTGGCCGGGCATGCGCCCCGCCACCGGGTGAATCGCGTAGCGCACGTTCACGCCCTTGGCGATCAGCTTCTGCGCCATCTCCTTCACCGCGTGCTGGGCGCGCGCCACCGCCAGGCCGTACCCCGGGATGATGACCACGCTCTCGGCATTGCCGAGCAGGAAAGCGACGTCGTCGGCCGATCCGGACTTGACCGTCTTTTGCCCGCTGTCGGTGGCCGCCGTGCCCTCGGCGGCGCCGAAGCCGCCCAGGATCACGCTGAAGAACGAGCGGTTCATCGCCCGGCACATGATGTAGGACAGGATCGCGCCCGAGGAGCCGACGAGCGACCCGGCGATGATCAGCATCGGGTTGTTGAGCGAGAAGCCGATGCCCGCCGCCGCCCAGCCCGAGTAGCTGTTCAGCATCGAGATCACCACCGGCATGTCGGCGCCGCCGATCGGGATGATGATGAGCAGGCCGAGCACGAAAGCGAGCGCGGTCATCACGATGAACGGCGCCCACTGCGCTTCCCTGGAGGCCATGAAGAAGGCCACGCCGAACCCGATCATCGCGATGCCCAGCACGAGGTTCAGCAGGTGCTGGCCCTTGAACACCACCGGCGCGCTGGAGAAGAGGCGAAACTTCTTGCCCAGCCCGGCGAGCTTGCCGAACGCGATCACCGACCCCGAGAAGGTGATGGCGCCCACGAACGTGCCGATGAAGAGCTCGAGCTTGTTGCCGGTCGGGATCGGGTCGGGCAGGTTGAACGCGCCGGGGTTGTTCACCACCGCGATGGCGATCAGCACCGCGCCCATGCCGACGAGCGAGTGCATCGCGGCGACGAGCTCCGGCATCTGGGTCATCTCGACCCGGCGCGCGACCACGGCGCCGATCGAGCCGCCGATCAGGATCGCCACCAGGATCAGCTCGACGCGCTGCGTGGTGGCGAGCGTCACCACCACCGCGATGAGCATCCCGATCATGCCGAAGAGGTTGCCGCGGCGCGCCGACTCCGGATGCGACAGGCCCTTCAGCGCCAGGATGAAGAGCACGCTGGCGGCGAGGTACCACAGGGCGAGTTGGTTGGCGCTCATCGTCTAGCCCTTCTTGCCGCCCTTCGGCTCCTTCTTCCGGAACATCTCGAGCATCCGCTTGGTCACCAGGAAGCCGCCGAACGTGTTGATCGCCACCAGGCCCACCGCCACCGCGCCGAGGATCGAGCCGGCGTCGATGTCCTTGGGTCCGGCGGCGAGAATCGCGCCGACCATGATCACGGAGCTGATCGCGTTGGTGACGCTCATCAGCGGCGTGTGCAGCGCCGGCGTGACGCCCCAGACCACGTGGTAGCCGACGACGACCGCCAGCACGAAGACGGTGAGATTGACGACGGTGGGGTCGATCGCTCCGCTCATGTTCAGCCCTTTTTCACGACCTGGCCATCGATGCACACCAGCGCGCCCGCGATCACCTCGTCCTCGCGGTTCAGCTTGAGCTCGCCCGACTTCGGGTCGACGAGCAGGTTGATGAAGTTCAGCAGGTTGCGCGCGTACAGGCTGGAAGCGTCCGCGCCGACGAGCGCGGGGAGGTTGGCCAGCCCGACGATCTTCACGCCGTGCTTGACCACGATCTTGTCGCGCTCCGAGAGCGGGCAGTTGCCGCCCTGCTCCACCGCGAGGTCGACGATCACCGAGCCGGGCTTCATCGCCTTCACGGTCTCCTCGCGGATCAGGATCGGCGCCGGCCTGCCGGGAATCAGCGCGGTCGTGATGACGATGTCGGCGGCCTTCGCGCGCTCGTGCACGAGCTCGCCCTGCCGGCGCTTGTAGTCCTCGCTCATCTCGCGGGCATAGCCGCCCGCCGTCTCGGCCTGCTTCTTCTCCTCGTCGGTCATCGCGACTTCGACGAACTTCGCGCCGAGCGACTCGACCTGCTCCTTCACCGCCGGGCGCACGTCGAACGCCTCGATCACCGCGCCGAGCCGCTTGGCGGTCGCGATCGCCTGCAGGCCCGCCACGCCGGCGCCCATCACCAGCACTCGCGCCGCCTTCACCGTCCCCGCGGCGGTCATCAGCATCGGCATGAAGCGGCCGTATTCGTTCGCGGCCAGCATGACCGCCTTGTAGCCGGCGATGTTCGCCTGCGAGGAGAGCACGTCCATGGCCTGCGCGCGCGTGATGCGCGGCAGCCACTCCATCGCGAAGCCGGCCACACCGGTCTTCGCCAGCGCATCGATGGCGGCGCCGTCGTACGGGTTCAGCAGCCCGATCAGGATCGAGCCCCGCTTGAGGCTCCCGAGCTCGCCCGCCTCCGGTGCGCGCACCTTGAGCACGATGTCGGATTGCGCGTAGATCTCCGCGGCCGACGCGACGATGGTCGCGCCGGCGGCCTGGAAATCGGCATCGGGCACCGCCGCGTTGACGCCCGCCCCCGACTGCACCAGCAGCTGATGCTTGCCGCCGGCCGCGAGCTTCTTCACCGTTTCGGGGGTCGCGGCGACGCGCGATTCGCCCGGACGGGTCTCGGCTGGAACGCCGATGCGCATGGAGGTCCCCTTGTTTCCCGGAGTGCCGGCAGCGTTGTGTTGTACTAGGCCGGCGTTGCAGCGCGGGATGATACCCCAGCCACCCGCCGCGGCGCCATTTGCGCCGATCACGCCGGCCGATGAAACCGCCGGGCCGGGCGCTACTGCAGCCGGCTCGCGCGCCGCCACCCCGAGCGGCGCTCGGCGAGCTCGAACGCGCCCTGCACGAGCAGCGCGAGCGCCGCGGCCGGAAGGGCGCCGGCGATCAGGATCGTGTGGTCGTTGAGCGCGAGGCCCTGCACGATGCGCTCGCCGTAGCCGCCCGCGCCGATGAACGCCGCGATCGTCGCGGTGCCGACGTTGATCACCGCCGAGGTCTTCACGCCGGCGAGGATGGTCGGCGTCGCGAGCGGCAGCTCCACGCTGAGCATCCGGTCGCGCGCGCCCAGGCCCAGCGCGAGCGCGGCCTGGCGCATGCCGGGCCGGATGCCCTCGATGCCGGCGTGCGTGTTGCGCACGATCGGGAGCAGCGCATACAGGAACAGCGCGACCAGCGCCGGCACCGTGCCGATGCGGCCGAGCGCGGCGATCAGGAACGCGAGGAGCGCGAGCGACGGAATGGTCTGGATCACGCCGACCGTCGCGAGAATCGGCTGCCCCGCGGCGCGCACCTTCGCCGCGAGGACGCCGAGCGGCACGCCGATCAGCACCGCCGCGGCGAGCGACACGGCGACCAGCACGAGGTGCTCGCGCGTCAAGCGCCAGAAGTCGGGTCCGAACAGCGCACCGAGCAGGCTGCGCTGGGCCGCCACCACGGGCCGCGCATCGTCGCCCGCGCGGGTGCGCGCGTCGTCGCCCGCGCGCGCGCGCGCGTCGTCGAAATACAGCGCCGCGGCCTGCTGGAACGATCGTCCCTCCAGCTCCGCCGCGGCGTTCAGCCGGATCATGCGGCGCGCGTCGATCTTCCCCTCCAGTCCGGCGAGCGCCTGCCACGCCGCGGGGAAGCGTTGGGGCAGGTCCAGCCGATACAGCAGCACCGCGTCGTACTTCGGGAAGAAGCCGCGGTCGTCCTCGAGCACGCGCAAGCGGAAACGCTCGATCTTCGCGTCGGTCGAGTAGATGTCCTTCACGTCGATCTTCCCGGACGCGAGCGCGTCGTAGGCGAGGCCGTGGTCGATCCCGGTCGGGGTCGCGAACGGCAGGCCATAGGCCGCCTTGAGCCCCGGCCAGCCGTCGGCGCGCCCGATGAACTCCTGCGTCAGCCCCAGGCGCAAGGTCGGGTGCCGCGCGAGGTCGGAGATCGTGCGCACGCCGAGCTTCGCCGCCTGCTCCTCGCGCATCGCGAGGGCATACGTGTTGTTGAATCCAAGCGGCACTGCGGCGCCGAATCCCATCGGCGCGAGGCGGCGATGGATCTCCTCGAGCGGCACGTTGCCGTCGAGCTTGAGGATCTCGCGCGCGATCGTCCCGGTGTACTCGGGGTAGACGTCGATCGCGCCGCCCTTGAGCGCCGCGAAGACGATGCCGGTGTTGCCCAGGCCGGGCCGGTGCTCGGCGCGCGCGCCCGCGCGCGTCGCGGTCTCGCGCAGGATCTCGCCGAGAATGTAGCTCTCGGTGAACCGCTTCGAGCCGACCTTGAGCGTCGCGTCCTGAGCCGCGGCTATTGACGCGGCGAGCGCCATGCCGAGCGCGACGAACCGCTTCACGCCGCGGCGCTCAGGCGCTCGGCGGCGCCGCCCAGGAACTGCAGCTCGGCGAGACGCGCGTAGAGCCCGCCTTGACGCACCAGCTCCGCATGCGTGCCGGTCGCGACCACGCGCCCGTGGTCCATCACGACGATGCGGTCCGCGTTCTGCACCGTCGCGAGCCGGTGCGCGATGACCAGCGTCGTGCGGCCGCGCATCAGCCGCTCGAGCGCGAGCTGCACCGCGCGCTCGCTCTCGGCGTCGAGCGAGCTGGTCGCCTCGTCGAGCAGCAGGACCGGACGATCGGCGAGCAGTGCGCGCGCGATCGACAGCCGTTGGCGCTGCCCGCCCGAGAGCCGCACGCCGCGCTCGCCCAGGAAAGTCTCGAAGCCCTGCGGCAGGCGCTCGACGAACTCGAGCGCGAACGCCGCCTCGCAGGCCGCGCGCACGTCCGCGTCGCTCGCCTCCGGCCGCGCGTAGCGCACGTTCTCCGCGACGCTCGCCCCGAAAATCACCGGTTCCTGCGGCACGAGCGCGAAGCGCCGACGCAGCTCGGCGAGATCGGCGCGTCGTGCGTCGAGCCCGTCGACCAGCACGACGCCGGCATCCGGGTCGTAGAAGCGCAGGAGCAGCTGGAACACCGTGGTCTTGCCCGCGCCGGACGGGCCGACGAGCGCGACCTTCTCGCCGGGCGCGACCGGAAGCGTGAAGTCCGTGAGCGCCGGCGCGTCGCGCCGCGACGGATACGCGAAGGTCACGTGCGCGAGGCCCGCTTCGCCGCGCGGCGGCCGCGGCAACGGCTGCGGCGCCGGCGGCGACTCGATCGCGGGGGTCTCGGCGAGCAGCTCCATCAGCCGCTCGGTCGCACCCGCCGCGCGCTGCAGATCGCCCCAGACCTCCGAGAGCGCGCCGGCGCCGCTGCCGACGATCGCCGCGTAGAACACGAACGCGGACAGCTGGCCGGCCGAGAGGCGCCCGGCGAAGACGTCGTGCCCGCCGATCCAGAGGATGAAGCCGATGCCGCAGAAGGCGGTGAGCAGCACCGACGCGAACAGGACGCCCCGGTGGCGGATGCGCGCCACCGCGGTATCGAACGCCGCCTCGGCGCGCTCCCCGAAGCGGCGTCGGTCCTCCGCCTCGTGCACGTAGGCCTGCACGGTGCGGACCTCGTGCAGCGCCTCGTCGATGTAGGCCGCGACGTCGGCGATCCGGTCCTGGCTCGTGCGCGCGAGGCGGCGCACCCGCCGCCCGAGGAAGAGCGCCGGGGCAAGCGCGACCGACGTCCCGAGCAGCGTGAGCGCGGCGAGCTTGGGGCTGGTGACCACCAGCAGCGCCGTCGCGCCGGCCATCATCAGCAGGTTGCGCAGGAACATCGACAGTCCCCACCCGATGACGCTCTCGATGAGCGTCACGTCGTTGGTCAGGCGCGAGACGATCTCGCCGGTCTGCCGCGACTCGAAGAACGCGGGCGGCTGGCGCAGCACGTGCCCGAACACCGCGCTGCGGATGTCGGTGATGACGCGCTCGCCGGTGGTCATCATGAGGAAGAAGCGCAGGTAGCTCGCCACCGCCATCACGAACGCGATCGCGACGAACGCGACGAGCGCGGTGTCGAGCTCGTGCGGATTGCGGCTGCCGAACCCGGAGTCGATGACCGACTTCAGGCCCTGGCCGAGCGCGAGCACCGCGCCGGCGGCCACGACGAGCGCGGTGAGCGCGGCGGCGATGCGCCACTTTTGGGGCGCTGCGAAAGCGGCGAGCCGCGCGAGCTGGCGCAGGTCGCGGGTCTTGGGACGGTCGGGCGAGGGCGTTGCAGCCACGGAGGTCACAGAGGATACGGAGCGGGGACGATTCTATCCCTGTGTTCTCCGTGTCCTCCTCGGCCGTGCTTTCAGGCGCTCCGGAACCGCGTCGACTTGACGAACAGGATCGCGAGCAGCGGCAGCGCAAACCCGAGCGCGGTGGACAGGATCAGCAGGTCGCCGAGCTGGCTGTAGTCGGCCGGCACCTTGATCGCGCCGGTCGCCGCGTCCTTCACCTCGCGCGTGATCACGAACATCTGGTTCAGGTACTTGGTGCCGAGCTGCGCCGCCGACAGGGCGAGGTTGGTGAACGAGGCCATCACCGCGAAGTAGGTGGCCTTGAGCTTGTCCGGCGCCGAGCGCGCGATCCACGCGAGCATCGGCACCATCGCGACCTGGCCGAGGGGCGACTCGAGCGCGGTGTCGAAGAGCGCGATGAACCGCGCGTCCACCACGCCCCCGGTGTGCCGCGCCGTCCATTCGTGCAGGCCGAAGTACATGCCGACGATCGGCAGCGCGAGAACCGTTCCGATGATGGTGAGGAAGCCGACGATGTAGGCGATCGACCGCTCCGCCATGAAGCGCCGGAAGACGAACAGCCCGAGCAGCGTGAACCAGCTCGTGATGAGCGACAGCGTGGCCAGGAACTGCTGGTCGAACTTGAGGGCGTCGATCATCCACCACGTGGAGCCGGCGCCGGGCCCGGGCAGCGCGCGGAACACGAAGACGACGAGCGCGGTGCCGACCAGCGTCGTGCGCGAGTCGGGATCGAGCTCGCGCACGAGCTTCCACATCAGGAACACGATGATCGCCATCGACGCGCCGAAGATGATCTCCTGCGCCGCGGGGACCTGTCCGAGCCCCACGCTCAAGCGACACGACCGCGAACGCGAGGCCGCCGCCGAGAATCCACCAGTTCACCGGCGGCCGGCCCGGGTGCGAGTCCAGCATGGCATCGATGCGGGAGGCGTCGAACCCCCGCCCCGCCAGCCGCCGCGCGTCGCGCCGCCGGATGAAGCCGGCGAGCAGCACGCCGAGCACCGATACGACCGGGATGATCAGGGCGAGCTTGTAGACGAGGAGGTAGGTCGCGGCCTTCTCCGTCTCGGCCATCTGCTCCGCGCCGGCGAACAGCCACACGTTCGCGCCCGCCACGAGGACCGTGCCGCCGATGATCGCCACGCGACCGAGCGTCTGCATGGTGGTGTGCATCAGCTTGCGCGCGTCCTCCGGCGTGGGCCGGCCTTCCGCGTCGAACCGCGGCACCGCCTCCACCGTCATCGCGTCGGCGACCACGTCCTGCAGCACGTAGCCGACCGGCGCGAGGAGCGACGTGAGCACGAACCAGGCGTCGGCGTCCATGATCCGCTCCATCGCGGCGCGGTCGGCCAGCAGGCCGATCATGATCAGGAGGCTCGCGGCGATGAGGGACGCGCCGAGGTACACCAGCCCGGCCTTGTGCTTCCAGATGAGGTCGACGAGATGCCCGAGCGGCATCTTGAGCGCCCACGGGATCCCGGCCCAGAAGCCGAGCGCGGCGAGGAACTCGGCGGACAGGCCGAGGTACTCCTTCACGAAGAAGGTGCCGACGATGCCGGTGAGGCCGGAGATGCCGGCCGCGATGTAGACCATCAGCGGCGGCAGGTACGAGAGCCGCATCTCGCGGCCCAGCTCGAGGAAGTTGCGGTCGATCCAGCGCCAGAGGGCGCCGAGCGCGCCGGGCGCGACGGCAGTGGGTGGGGTGGACATCGGGCTCGCGGCGGTCTCGTTCGCGCCGCCCGCGCGCCCGGCGTTCTAGAGCCGCGTCACTTCGGGCAGTCGCCGACGCGACGATACACGAAGCTCATCTTGCCGGCCTGCGCCTTGCCGCCGTGATCGGTCACGTAGTCCTGCGTCATCGAGAAGTGGTCGGGGCCGTGCACCGTCAGGCCGATGTCCGCGTCGTACTTCGTCGGCTTCGTGCACGCGACGTGGAACGTACGGGTCGTGCCGGACACCTTCTCGTTCGAGGTCTTGCAGTCGCTCGACGGGTCGGGCTTCGAAGCGACGCCCTTCAGGTCCTTCACCATCGCGGGCGTGAAGCAGATCTTCTGCGACATGCCCTTCGCGGCGGACATGGTGAACTCCCACAGGCCGGGCCGGATGTCGAGCGATTGCGCGGCGGCGGGCACCGACGCACCGACGACGGCGGCGATCAGCAGGGCACTATGGCGCGGGCGCATGCGGCACTCCGGACGGACTCGATGCCGGAGAGACTAGGCCCCGGCGGGCGGGGTCGCAAACCCTGTGCCGCAGCGGGTGCGGCGGAATGCGCAGGCGGGCGGTCAGCGCGACCGGACCAGCGCCAGTTTGGGACGGCGCTCGGCGCGGAACTGGTCGAGCAGCTCGGGCTCCTCCAGCAGGAGGCGCTCGCCTGCGAGCCCGCGCCGCTCCAACCAGGCGTTGAACTTGGCGCGCTCGAGCTCGTAGCGCAGGTTCTCCTCCGCCCAGCCCGAGATCTCCGGATCCGGGTCGGCGAGCATCTCTTGGAGCTGCGGGACGAGCTCGCGCGTCAGGTCGAGCTGGATGCGGCGGTGGAATGCGGCGGACATGGACGCGAAGCTCGCACGCGCCGCCGCATGCGTCCAGAGCGCGAATCGATTGTTTGCGAAGCTGCAACGAAGATTTACGATTGCCCGCGCACGCTCCGTGCGGCGTCGCACCCGTCGACGACCGCTAGCCACGAACGATGCAGCGGAAGCCGAGATGGCAGGTCGAGGTGTCCAAGTCCTGCGCCATGCGCGCCGCGGGGCGGTAGCGCTGGCAGTAGTTCGGCGCGCAAAGGTAGGACCCGCCCTTCATCACCTTCTGCGGCACGCGCCGCTCGTCGCGCGCCGTGCAGCAGGGGCTTTGCGCTTCGCCGTCCCGCCGGTACCCGTCCGTCGTCCACTCCCAGACATTGCCGGCCATGTCGTAGAGCCCATAGCCGTTCGGCGGAAACGAGCCGACCGGCGCAGTCCACTCGTAGCCGTCCTCGAGCAGGTTCTGCCAGGGGAATTCGCCCTCCCGTGGGCACTGTGAGGCGACGCGCGATCTCGCTGCTGCCGGATCGCTGAGCCCGGGACGAGAACCGTCCCGCGCGGAGAGTCTAGCTGCGGAGGATCGAAGAACTCAAGCTGCGTGACGTTTCAACGCGCGCGAGTGCCCTCGCCGCGCATAGGGATTTCGGCAGACGGCGGGAGCCGTCGACCTACGACGCGAGCCGCGCTTCGAGATCGACGATCCAGTGCCGCACCGGCACGCTCGCCGCGGTCGCGAGATGGGTCTGGCATCCGACGTTCGCGGTGAGCACGACCTCGGGAAGACCCGACTGCAGCGCGGTGACCCGGTTCTTCTTCAGGCGCTCCGAGAGTTCCGGCTGGAACAGCGCGTACGTGCCGGCAGAACCGCAGCACATGTGGACGTCCGGCACGGGCGCGAGCTCGTAGCCGAGCTTCGCGAGCACGCCTTCGGTGACGCCCTTGAGCTGCTGCCAGTGCTGCAGCGTGCAGGGCGGATGAAAGGCGGCCTTCGGCTTGCCGGTCCCCATCAGGGGCACCAGCCGGTCGGATTCTGCGGCCAGCACTTCGGACAGGTCCCTGGTCATCGCGCTGACGCGCGCCGCCTTCGCCGCGTACGCCGCGTCGTGCGCGAGGTGATGCCCGTACTCGCGCACGCGTCGAGCCGCACCCGGTCGCCGTCATCACGATGGCCTCCGCGCCCTGCTCGACCAGCGGCCACCACGCGTCGATCATGCGGCGCATGTCGTCCAGGCCGTCGTTCTGGTAGTTCAAGTGGAAGCGCAGCGCGCCGCAGCACCCTGCGCCCGGCGCCTCGACCATCGAGATGCCGAGGCGATCGAGCACGCGCGCCGCCGCCGCGTTCGTGTCGGGCGTCAGCGCCGGCTGCACGCAGCCGGCGAGCGCGATCATCTTCCGGGCGTGGCGCGGTGCCGGCCATGCGCCCGCTTCGGGGATCGAGTCGGCAGCTTGCCCGCGAGCGTCGCGGGCACGAAGCGGCCGCATCGCCATGCCGAGCCGCGTCAGGAAGCCGAACAGCCACGTCATCGGAAAGACCGTCGCGACCGCGCGCCGCATCAAGGCTGCGCGCACGAGCGATCGCCCGACGCGCGCCTCCACGATCTTGCGTCCGATGTCGACCAGCTCGCCGTACTTCACGCCCGACGGGCACGTGGTCTCGCAGCTGCGGCAGGTGAGGCAGCGATCGAGGTGGAGCTGGGTCTTGGCGGTGACCTCGGCCCCTTCGAGCACCTGCTTGACGAGGTAGATGCGTCCGCGCGGCCCGTCGAGCTCGTCGCCGAGCAGCTGGTAGGTCGGGCAAGTCGCGGTGCAGAACCCGCAGTGCACGCACTTGCGCAGGATCGCGTCCGCCGCCTTGCCGTCGGGCGTGTCCTTGATCCAGTCGGCAAGGTTGGTCTGCATCGGCGACTAGAAGTCCGGATACATCCGGCCGCGGTTCAGCACGCCGCGCGGATCGAACTCGGCCTTCAGCCGCCGGTGGATCGTCGCGACCGCCGGTGCAAGCGCATGAAACGCGCCGACCGACTTGTCGCCGCCGCGGAACAGCGTCGCATGGCCGCCCGCGCGGGCTGCAGCGTCGCGCACCCTGCGCGCGTCCGCGTTCGACTTCAGCCAGCGCAGCGCGCCGCCCCACTCGATGAGGGTCCGGCCCTCCAGTTCGAGCGGAGGCGTCGCGGAGGGGACCGACAGCCGCCACAGCGGCTCGTCGCCGGCGAAGAACGGATCGGCGTGCTCGCGGATCCCGTTCCAGAAGCGCGCGGCGCGCTCGGGCTCGACGGCCGCGCCGCCGAGCTTCTCCAGCGCCGCGCGCACCGCCGCGGCGGCGCCCGAGAGCCGGACGCCGAGATCGCCGTCCGTGTACGCGGTCGCGCTGATCGGCAGCGGCCTCCCCGCCCACCTGTTCACCGCCTCGAGCGCCTTGTCCTCGGGCATCTCGAACTTCAGCGTCGCTTCCGCGACCGGCACGGGCAGCACCTTGAGCGACACCTCGAGGATGACCCCGAGCGTACCGAGCGCCCCGGCCATCAGGCGCGAGACGTCGTAGCCCGCGACGTTCTTCATCACCTGGCCGCCGAAGGAGAGATCCTGGCCGCGTCCATCCAGGAGGCGCACGCCGAGCACGAAGTCGCGCACTGCGCCTGCGGCGGCCCGGCGCGGACCCGAGAGCCCCGCTGCGACGGCGCCGCCCACCGTGGCGCCCGCCCCGAAGTGCGGCGGCTCGAACGCGAGCATCTGCCCTTTCTCGCGCAGCGCCGTCTCGAGGTCGGTGAGCAGCGTGCCGCCGCGCACCGTGACGACGAGCTCGGTCGGGTCGTAAGCGACGATGCCGGCGTAGCCGCGCGTGTCGAGGATCTCGCCTGCGAGCGACTGGCCGTAGAAGTCCTTCGTCCCGCCGCCGCGGATGCGCAAGGGCCGTCCGTCCGCCGCGGCGGCGCGGATCCCTTCGGCGAGCAAAGCGAGGGTGTCGGTCACTTATTTCGCCACGATACGAGGGGGCCCAAGGAGGGTTGGGGCCCCTCCGCCCCACCCAACCGCTCCGCGGCGCCCCCTCGTGCTCCCCGAAGTCAGCGAAAGCGATCCCTCCGGTATCGGTTTCATCTTAGAACCGCGGCAGCTCGGGATGCGGAACCTTGCCCGCGCGGACGTGCATCCTGCCGAACTCGGCGCACCGGTGCAGCGTCGGGATGTTCTTCGCCGGGTTGAGCAGCCCGGCGGGGTCGAAGGCGCGCTTCACGCCGCGGAACGCCTCCAGCTCCGCGGGCGAGAACTGCACGCACATCTCGTTGATCTTCTCGATGCCGACGCCGTGCTCGCCGGTGACCGTGCCGCCGACCTCGATGCACTTCTGCAGCACCTCGGAGGCGAACTGCTCGGTGCGGTGCAATTCGTCGGGGTCGTTCGCGTCGAACAGGATCAGCGGGTGAAGGTTGCCGTCGCCCGCGTGGAACACGTTCGGGCAGCGCAGGCGGTACTTCTTCTCCATCGCGGCGATGAACTTGAGGATCTCGCCGAGCCGCTTGCGCGGGATCGTGCCGTCCATGCAGTAGTAATCGGGCGAGATGCGCCCGGCGGCGGGAAACGCCGCCTTGCGACCCGCCCAGAACTTCAGCCGCTCCGCCTCGTCGCGCGACACGCGCAGCGCCGTGGCGCCGGAGCGCTCGAGCACCGCCTCCATCCGCCCGATCTCCTCCTCCACCTCCTCGGGCGTGCCGTCGGACTCGCAGAGCAGGATCGCCTTGGCGTCGAGATCGTAGCCGGCGTGAACGAACTCCTCGACCGCCCGCGTCGCGGGCTGGTCCATCATCTCGAGCCCCGCCGGAATGATGCCCGCCGCAATGATGGCCGCGACCGCATCGCCGGCCTTCTCCACGTCGTCGAACGAGGCCATGATCACGCGCGCCCGCTCCGGCTTCGGCACGAGCCTCACCGTGACTTCGGTCGTGACCGCGAGCATCCCTTCGGAGCCGACGACGAGCGCCGCGAGGTCGAGCCCCGGTGCATCGAGCGCCTCGGAACCGAACTCCACGAGCTCGCCCTCGATCGTGTAGCCGCGCACGCGCATCACGTTGTTCAGCGTGAGGCCGTACTTGAGGCAGTGCACCCCGCCCGCGTTCTCGGCCACATTGCCGCCGATGGTGCACGCGATCTGCGAGGACGGATCCGGCGCGTAGTACAGGCCGTACGGCGCGGCGGCCTCGGTGATCGAGAGGTTGCGCACCCCCGGTTGCACGCGCGCGATGCGCGCGACCGGATCGACGGCGAGGATGCGCATCAGCTTCGCGGTGGCGAGCAGCACGCCCTCGACGGACGGCAGCGCGCCGCCGGAGAGCCCGGTGCCCGCGCCGCGCGCGATCACCGGCACCTTGAGCTCGTGGCAGGTGCGCAGGACGAACTGCACCTCCTCGTCGGTCGCCGGAAGCGCGATCGCCAGCGGCAGCTGCCGGTACGCGGTGAGGCCGTCGCATTCGTACGGCCGCGTGTCCTCCGTCTGATGCAGGACGCTCGACGCGGGCAGCCGTGCCTTCAGGCGTCCGACGACCTCCGCCTGGCGGAGAAAGTCGATCTTGGGGGCGGCGACGTTCATCCTGGCTGACGCGGCAATGCAGACGCGCGCACTCAGTCGTCTGCGACCTTATGCCCGCCCATCAGCTCCAGCGCCTTCACGAGGCCCGAGTGGTCCCAGCCGGCGCCGCCGTTCGCCACGCATGCGCTCATGAGCTGCTGCGTGGCGGCGGTGTTGGGCAGCGCAAGGCCGAGCGCGCGGGCGCCGGCCAGCGCGAGGTTGAGGTCCTTCTGGTGCAGTTCGATGCGGAACCCCGGATTGAACGTGCGCTTGATCATGCGCTCCCCGTGGACCTCGAGGATGCGCGAGGCCGCGAAGCCGCCCATCAGCGCCTGGCGCACTTTCGCGGGATCGGCGCCGGCCTTGGACGCGAACAGCAATGCCTCGCCGACCGCCTCGATCGTGAGCGCGACGATGATCTGGTTCGCGACCTTGCAGGTCTGTCCGTCGCCGACGCCGCCGACCAGGGTGATGTTCTTGCCCATCAGCTCGAGGAACGGCTTCACGCGCGCGAACGCGGCCTCCGTGCCGCCGCACATGATCGTGAGCGACGCCGCCTTGGCGCCGACCTCGCCACCCGAAACGGGCGCGTCGACGTAGTCGCAGCCGAGCGCGGCGACGCGACCGGCGAACTCCTTGGTCGCGAGCGGCGCGATCGAGCTCATGTCGACGACCGCTTTCCCCTTCGACAGACCTTCCGCGATTCCGCCGGGCGCGAAGAGCGCCTTCTCGACGTCGGGCGTGTCGGGAACGATGAGGAAGACCACATCGGCCGACTGCGCGACCTCCTTGGCCGACTGGCAGGGTTTGCCGCCCTGGTCCTTCAGCTCCTGCGGCACGCCCGAGCGGCTGTACAGCCGGACCTCGTGTCCCGCCGCGATGAGGTGCCCGGCCATGGGCTTGCCCATGATCCCGAGTCCGACGAATCCCAGTTTCGCCATTTCCGCCTCGCCTGACTTATCGTTTCCCGTACTTCTTCAGCCACGCCAGCCCGTCGAGGGTGCTCTTCGCCGGCGTGTATTCCGCGCCGATCCAGCCGTCGTAGCCGAGCGCGTCGATGCGCTCGAACAGGAAATCGAAGTTGATCTCGCCCGAGCCCGGCTCGTGCCGGTCGGGCACGTCGGCAAACTGGATGTGGCCGATCTGCGGGAGCTCCGCCTCGATGGTCTTCGCGAGGTCGCCTTCCATGATCTGCATGTGGAAGATGTCGTACTGGATCTTGAGGTTGCCCGATCCCACCTCGCGCATGATGTCGAGCGACTGCGCCGTGGTGTTCAGATAGAACCCCGGGATCGTGCGCGTGTTGATCGGCTCCATCACGAGCAGGATCCCCTCCTTCGCGAGCTCGTCGGACGCGTACCCGAGGTTCTCCACGAACGTCGAGAGGACCTCGTCCGGGTCCGCATCCGCGGGCGCGACGCCCGAGAGGCAGTTGATCTTCGGCACGTGCAGCAGCCGCGCGTACTCGATCGCCGCGCCGACGCCGTCCCGGAACTCGGCTTGCCGGCCCGGATGGCACGCGATCCCGCGCTCGCCTTTGATCCAGTCGCCCGCCGGAAGGTTGAAGAGCGCCACCTCGACGCCCGCGGTCTTTACCGCGTCCTCGAGCTTCGCCTTCTCGTACGGATACGGAAACGGGAACTCGACCGCGGCGAAGCCCGCCTTGCGGGCGGCTGCGAAGCGCTGGAGAAAGTCCTCTTCGGTGAACAGGAATGCGAGGTTGGCGGCGAATCTGGGCATGGCGGTCTCGGGGATCGGACCGATGCTAGTGGCGAGGCGGTGTCGCCGTCAAACCGAAGTCGCGCGACCGGCGTGACGCAACGGTCGCGGACGACCCGCGCCTCCGTCGCAGATTCTGCCGGGTCCCCTTGCTACCATTGGGGTCGACTTCTGGCAAGTCGACGCTCCGCCGATGCGGCACCCCTTCTTCCCGTTTCTCGCCTGGTTGCGGCTCGTCAACGGCCGCACGCTCCGCGCCGACCTCGTTGCCGGGCTGGTGGGCGCGGTTCTGGTGCTGCCCCAGGGCATCGCGTTCGCGACGCTTGCCGGGATGCCGCCGCAGTACGGGCTGTACTGCGCGATGGTCCCGACCGCGGTCGCGGCGCTCTTTGGATCCTCGCTCCACACCGTCTCCGGCCCGACCAACGCGGTGTCGCTGTTCGTCTTCGCCGCTTTGAGCCCGCTCGCGCTGCCGGAGTCGCCCGAGTTCGTCTCGCTCGCGCTCACGCTCGCGTTCATGTCCGGGCTGGTGATGCTCGTGCTCGGGGCGCTCCGGGCGGGCGTGCTGGTCAATTTCATTTCCGACGACGTGATCGTCGGTTTCACGGCAGGCGTGGGGGTGCTCATCGTCGCCAGCCAGCTCGGCAACTTCTTCGGCATCGCGCTTCCCCGCGGTGGATCGCTCCCGGAGACGCTCGCGACGTTCGCGCGCCACGCAATCGAGGTCCACTGGTGGGTCGTGGCGGTCTCGGTTTCGACCCTGGCCGCCGCGGTGCTGTCGCGCCGCCTGTTTCCGCGCGTGCCGTACCTCATCGTCTCCATCGTTACGGGAAGCATCGCCGCCTTCGCGCTCAACGCGTGGCGCGGGCCCGACGCGACGGCGATCAGAATGGTCGGCGCGCTGCCGCAGAGCCTGCCGCCGCTCTCACACCCGCGCTTCTCGATCGAGACCTTCGCGCATCTCGCCGGCGCGGCGATCGCACTGACCCTGGTGTCGCTGACGCAGGCGATCTCCATCGCGCGCGGCCTCGTGGGGGATCGTCGATGCTAGGGGGGGCCCTGCCGCGGCGTCAACCGGCATGCGCCGGCGGGGGCCGGTCAGTGTCCGCCGCCGACGATACCTGCGGCGGCGACGAGGAGCACCAGGACCTCGAGCAGGCAGATTGCCACGAAAGCGCGATCGCCCGCGCGCACGAAGAGCGGCAGGATGCGCACGTAGCAGACGACCGTGACCGCCGCGAGGATCGCTATCCCGATGAAGTTGAGGTAATCGGCCTCGTTCAGCAGGCGCACCCAGCCCCAGCCCGTCGGCGCGCCGGTCACCGCGATGTATTCGCCCACGGGCAGGATCCAGTAACGCGGCAATTCGGCGACGGGGATGCGCGACTGCAGCAGGCCCAGTACGTACACGAGGAAGGTGACCACCAGCACCACGAAACCGATGCGCGTGCCGATATCGAGCCAGCGCGCGTACCGCCTCTGCTCGGTCGAAGCGTAATCCGGCGGCGGGCTCATCGGCGGCGGGCGTTCAGTTCCATAGCCCGGTCCCCTTGGCGAACGCGCGCGCGCCGGCGACGAGCAGCAAGCCGATCACGACCTTGCGCACCGTCGCGCGCCTTCGCGGTGCGCAGCATCTTCCCGCCGATCTTGGCGCCGAGCATCACCCCGAGGATGGACGGCACCATGATCATGGGCAGGACCGCCCCGCGGTTGATGTACACCCACGCGGCGGAGGTGTCGATCACCGAGAGCATGAAGCCCGAGGTCGAGACCGAGACCTTGAGCGGCGCGCCCATGAGCAGGTTCAGTACCGGGACGTTGGCCCAGCCGGCGCCGAGGCCGAACATCCCCGCCATGAAACCGATCCCGGCGAACATCGCGAGACCGAGCGGCGTGCGGTGCACGTGCCACTTCACGTCCTCGTTCGCGGCCGGATCGTGGAAGATGCCGTGCATGCGCAGCGCCTCCGCGAGGCGGTCGGGCGGGCCGATCTCGGGGCGCTCCGACTTCTTCGCGCTCCACATGAGCACCGCGATCGCGAGGATCGTCGCGCCGAGCGCGATCTGCACGACGTTCGTCGGCAGCGCGAGCCCGGCCATCGCGCCGGCGATGGACGTGATCGAGCCGATCAGCGCCAGCGGCATCGCGAGCCGCATGCTCGCGAGCCCGATCCGCAGCAGCCCGGGCCCGGCGGAGAGCGCGCCCGACAGCGCGAGCATCAGCCCGGTGCCGCGCACGAAATCGAGGTGAAACGGGAAGAAGCCGCCGACGATCGGCACGAACAGCACGCCGCCGCCCACGCCTCCCAGCACGGCCACGATCCCGAGCAGGAAGGTGACGACGAACAACCCGAGCGGCCAGACCCACCACGGAACGGCGCGTCGCATCGGCGGCCCATGCGTCGAGCGGCAGCGCGAGCGCGGCGAGCACCGCTGCGAGCACGAGCGGGCGGGTGACGGACATGGGGTTGGAGCGGCGTCGCAGGTTTCTTGTCGGGGGTGCGATCCGGTCGCACTCTGGGGCGCATTCTATGTCCCGAGCGCAACAGCGGGTTCCAAGATGCTGATTTGTCCAGAAACCGCGTCAATGGGTGTCCCATCGGCGCACGCGGTCCGCTATTCTCGACCCATGCCGCGCTTGCTGACGGGACTGCTGATCGCGTGCCTGGTCGTGCTCGCCGGCTGCGGCGAGCGCACGCCGCCCCTGCCGCGGCTCGACGACAACGCGGTGGTGCTCGCTTTCGGCGACAGCCTCACCTACGGCACCGGCGCGTCGACGCCGGAGAGCTACCCGGCGGTCCTCGAGCGGCTGATCGGGCGCAAGGTCGTCGTCGCCGGCGTTCCCGGGGAGGTGAGCGCGACCGGGCTCGAGCGGCTGCCCGAGGCGCTCGAGCAGACGCAGCCGAAGCTCCTCATCCTCTGCCATGGCGGCAACGACTTCCTGCGCAAGCTGCCGGAGACGCAGGCGGCGGCGAACGTGCGCGCGATGGTGAAGCTGGCACGGGACAAGGGCATCGAGGTGGTGCTCGTCGGCGTGCCGAAGCTCGGGTTGACCGGCCTCGCCCGCCGCCTTCTACGCGGACATTGCACGCGAGTTCCGCATCCCCTACGACGGCGACGCGCTCAAGAAGGTGCTCACGGACAACGAGCTCAAGAGCGACTGGGTGCATCCGAACGCGAAGGGGTACGCGCGCATCGCGGGATCGCTCGCCGAGCTTCTCAAGCGGGCGAAGGCGATCTGATGAAGTCGCGCTACGCGGATGCGACGCCCTACGTCACGAAGGACGGCTCCGAGATCCGCGAGCTGATGCATCCAGCGGTGCATGGCAATCGAGCGCAGAGCCTCGCCGAAGCGACGGTGCCGCCGGGGAGCGAGACGCTGCTGCATCGGCATCGAGTCACCGAGGAGCTCTATCACATCACCGCGGGTGACGGCGTCATGACGCTCGGCAATGAAACGTTCGAAGTGCGCGCCGGCGATACGGTGTGCATCCCGCCGGGCACGCCGCACCGGATCCGGAATACCGGTGCGGCGCCGCTGCGGATCCTGTGCGCGTGCGCGCCGGCGTATTCGCACGACGACACCGATCTCCTCTGACGCGCGGCCGCAACGCGAAATCCATTAGAGTCCCGGCGTCGAACGAGCGACGGAGGCTCTCATGACGGGCAGGACGAACGTGGCGCTGATCGCCGGCGTCGGCGACGGGCTGGGCGGCGCTGTGGCGCGCCGGTTCGCGCGCGGCGGGTATCAGACGGTGCTCGTCGCGCGCAGCGCCGACCGTCTCGCGCGCATCGCCGGCGACATCGAGGCGGCCGGCGGACGCGGCATCGCGTACGTCGCCGACCTGCGCGAGGAGACCGCGGTCGCCAAGCTCTTCGACGACGTCGAGGCCGAGATCGGGCCGATCGGCGTGGCGGTGTTCAACACCGGCGCAAACTTCCGGGCGTCGATCCTCGATACCCCGGCGGACATGTTCGAGAAGGTGTGGCGACTCGGGTGCTACGCCGGCTTCCTCGTGGGCCGGGAGGCGGCGCGCCACATGGTGCCGCGCGGCCAGGGCACGATCCTCTTCACCGGCGCGACCGCGAGCCTGCGCGGATCGTCGCAGTTCGCGGCGTTCGCGGCCGCGAAGGGCGGCGTGCGCCAGGTCGCGCAGTCGATGGCGCGCGAGCTGGGACCGAAGGGCATCCACGTCGCGTCGGTGATCGTCGACGGGATGATCGACTCCGAGCGCGTGCGCGACCGCTTTCCCGAGCGGGTCGCGCAGCTGCCGGAGGACGGGATGCTGAAGCCGGCGGACATCGCCGAGGTCTACTGGCAGCTCGCGCAGCAGCCGCGCAGCGCGTGGACGTTCGAGACCGACCTCCGGCCCTGGGCGGAGAAGTTCTAGCCCGCGGAAGACGGGCCGACGCGCAGCATCCGGAACAGGTCGCGCCACCCGGCCCGCACCGGGCCGCGCGCTCCGTTGCGGGCGTCTTCGCTGCGCAGGATCCGGCTGACTCTCACCAGCCGCGCCTCGCCGCCGCGGGCGCGGCTCTGGAATCCGAGCTTGCGCGCGAGGGCGCGCATGCCGCGGTTGGTCGCGAGGATCTCGCCTTCCATCCACCGCAGTCCGCGGCGCGCTGCCACTTCGATCAGTCCGCGCAGCAGGCGCTCGCCGACACCCCGGCCCTGCCAAGCGTCGGCCACCGCGACGGCGAACTCGGCCGTCTCGTCGTCGTCACTCACGGCATAGCGCGCGGCCCCGATTTCGATCTCGCGCCCGTCGCGGTACACCACCGCGATCAGGGCCATGTGCCGATCGTAGTCGACGTGCGTCGCCCAGCGCGCCATCCCCGGCGTGAGCTCCTTGACCGCGCCGTGAAAGCGGTTGTAGCGCGACTCCGGCGACAGCTCGCGCACGAACGTCTGGACGAGCTCGAGGTCCTGGGGATGCACGGGGCGGATCAGCACGCGCTCGCCTTCGCGCGTGTGCCACACGTCGACGAGATCGAACGGATACCGGACCGGCGGCGCTTCCGCCTGCCGGGATTCCGCGCGGGGCTCGGAGGACGTTTCCATGCAGCGCACTCTAGCCCCGACGCGCCGGGCTTAGAATCCGTCGCCGCGGAATGAGATCTCTTACCCCCGGTAAACAATCATGGACACCCTGTCGAGCATGCGGGCATTCCTGCGCGTGGTGCAGGCCGGCGGCTTCTCGAAAGCCGCGGCGCGCCTCGACATCTCCCCGGCGATGGTCACCAAGCACGTCAGCAGCCTGGAGGAGCGGCTGGGCGTCCGCCTGCTCAACCGCACCACCCGCCAAGTGAGCCTCACCGAGGCCGGCGCGGCGTACTACGAGCACTGCTCCCGCATCGTCGGCGAGCTCGACGACATCGAGGCCGCCGTCGGGGCATCGACGCGCGCGCCGCGCGGGACGCTCCGGATCACGGCCGGCGTGGACATGGGCGAGGAGCTCGCCCCGCTGATCTTCGATTTCATGCAGACGCAGCCCGAGGTCGAGCCCGAGGTGGTGCTCGAGAACCGGTTCGTCGACCTCGTCGAGGAGCGTTTCGACGTCGGGATCCGGGGCGCGGTTCGCCTGCCCGAATCGAGCCTGATCGTGCGGCCGCTCGCGCATTCGCGGCTGATCCTCTGCGCAGCGCCCGCCTATCTGGCGGCGCACGGCGCGCCGCGCATGCCGGAGGATCTGGCGCGACACCGCTTCCTCCCCATGATCCACCCGCTGCTGCGGGACGAGCTGCTGCTGCGGCGCGACGGCGACAAGCGCATCGTTCCGATCAAGCCGGTGATGCGCTCGAACTCGACCCGCCTGCTGCGCGATGCCTGCATCGCCGGCGCGGGAATCCTGCTGCTGACGACGATCAGCGCCTGGCGCGAGATCGCGGCGGGGCGCCTGACCACGGTGCTCGAGGACTGGCGCACGGTCAACATCGGCCTCTCCGCGGTCTTCCCGCACCGCCGCCACCTTGCGGGCAAGGTGCGCGCGTTCGTCGACTTTCTCGCGGAGCGTCTCGGCGGCGACGCCGCCCGCGATCCCTGGTGGGAGCGGATCGAGGCGGCGCGCGGCGCGCCGGTGCCGGAAGCCCCGGCGGCACCACGAAACGCGCCGAAGCCCCCACCCCGGCGCGCGAGCCGGGATTGAGCGCCCGGCGCATCGAATCGCGACGCGGACGACGCTTTCACGCCCGGCGGCGCCGACGAGTCACCCTGCGGCGGACGGGCAAGGGGGCGCGCGGAGTCGCCACGGACCCGCCGCTCCCCGCGGTCGCGCTGTCGCTCATCAGGTCCGCGACGGACTGCCGCAGCCACGCGAGGGCCGGGTCGCGGTGCGTGCGTTCGTGCCAGATCGCCACCACGCTGAACGGCGCGAGCTCGAACGGCAGGTCGAAGATGCGGAAGCGATCGCCGTAGCCGCGCGCCAACCGCTCGGGCAGCACCGCGATCATGTCGGAGCGCGTCAGGATCTCCGGCACCAGCAGGAAGTGCGGCACCGAGAGCCGCACGTGGCGACTCCGGCCGATCGCCGCGAGCGCATCGTCCGCGGGCGCGCTGAACGCCCCGCCCGACGGGGAGACCAGCACATGATCGAGCGCGCAGTACTGGTCGAGCGTGAGGCGCTCGCCCACCCGCGGATGGCCCATGCGCGCCACGCAGACGAACCGCTCGACGAACAGCGGGCGGGACCGCAGGCTCGGCGGCGCGAACCCGGCGCCCAGGATCCCGAGGTCGACCTCGCCCGCCTCGAGGCTGCGTCCGACCGCGCCGAAGTCCATCGGCCGCACCGCGAGCCGCGCGCGCGGCGCCCGCGCCTCGAGGAAGTCCACCAGCCGCGGCAGGATCGCGAACTCGACGTAGTCCGAGGCCGCGATCGTGAAGGTGCGCTCGGCGCCGGCGGGATCGAACGTGCCGGGCTGCTGGACGAGCCGGTCGATCTCGGCGAGCACGAGACGCACCGGCGCGACCAGCTCCTGCCCCTTGGACGTGGGCAGCATCCCGCCGGATGTGCGCAGCAGGAGCGGGTCCCCGAACAGCGTGCGCAGCCGGGCCAGCGCGGCACTCATCGCCGACTGCGAGAGCTTGAGGCGCGCCGCCGCGCGCGTGACGTTGCGCTCGGCGAGCAGCGCCTCGAGCGCGACGAGCAGATTGAGATCGACCGTGCGGATGTCCATGGGCGCTACCGGGCCGGGCGGCGCCGCGGCGCGCGCCCAATGACGGCTGCATTATCACTCGGATCGATTACGAAAATCCACGCAATCGATTGGACGGATATGCGGCAGCGCCCTAGACTCGGTCTCACTCGAGAACGGGGTATCTGGAGCGATCGAGATCCCCGGTTTCGTCGCCTCCGGCAGCGCCTTCCACGGGCGCATCCGGGGCTCCTCCTCCTCTCCTGTGGACCCTCGGGGCAGTCACTCCTCCTCCTCCTCCTCGACTGCCCCGGGGAATTTTTTCGGCCCAGGGGCCGAAAAAAATCGAAAGGCTTTCGTACGAACAAAGGGGAGCCCCTTGTATATCCCCCAATACGACACAAGGGGGGCCAACGCCCCCCTTGTAAATCCCCCTGGGGCAGTTGCTCTTAGCTCGCGCCAAGCGCTTTTGCCGCCTTGGCGACGTCGCGCGGCTTGACCCAGAAGATCGCGCCGAAGCGGCCCATGCCGGCGGTCACCGCTTGTATCGCAGTCACATTGATCTTGGCGTCGGCGAGCGTCTGCAGCGTGTCCGCGAGCGCACCGACCCGGTCGTCGCCCTGGATCACGAAGCACGACTTCTTCGCGCCGAGCGCGAGCTTCATCTGCTTCGCGGCGGCGCGCAGCGCCGCCGCGTCTTCGGGCACGAGATCGATCTGCACCTTGCGCCCGCTCGGGAAGCCGATGAGCGCGAGCAGGTTCACGCCGTGGCTCCTGAGCGCGGCGAGCAGCCGGGCGCCCTCGCCCGGCCGGTCAGGCGCCTGGATCGCGAAGTAATCGAGTTTGCGGACGGTGTCGAGCATGGTTGCTCCCTCCTCGTTGGAGATCCGTAACGTTGCGGTTAGCCGAGGTCCGGCAACCGCGCCACGCCGATCAGGCTGTCGCGCGTGACGAGCGCGGCCAGGCGCTCCTCGCTCCAGCCGTCGGTGCCGCGCGGGCGCAGCGGCAGCACCAGGTAACGCATGTCGGCGGTCGAGTCGTGCACGCGAATGTCCGTGTCCTCCGGCAAGCGCGTGCCGAACTCGGCGAGCACCGCCCGCGGCTCGCGCACCACGCGCGAGCGATAGGCGCGGCTCTTGTACCACTCGGGCGGAATGCCCAGCAGCATGCGCGGATAGCACGAGCAGAGGGTGCACACGATGACGTTGTGAACCCCCGGCGTGTTCTCCACCACGATCAGCTTCAGCGGTCCGACCTCGAGGCCGAGCTCCTCGGCGGCAGCCGAGCCGTTCGCCAGCATGCGCGCCTTGTACGCGGGATCGCACCAGGCGCGCGCGACCATCTTCGCCCCGCGCTTGTAGTTGCGCGCGTCCATCGCGTCGACCTGGCGCTGCACCTCTTCGGGCGTCACGATCCCTTTCAGGATCAGCAGCTCCTCCACGGCCGCCTGCATGCGACGGTAGTAGCCGGCGGTGTCGGAAGGAACGGAACTCATTGAGCCATCTCCTCCAGCCAGTGCTGGAAAATCTCGATCTCGACAACGTCGCCGCGGTGCTCGCGGTAATCGGGCCACAGATCGGTCGCCTTGAACCGCACCCGATAGAGCGGCTGCGCGGGCAGCCCCGGCCGGTTGTACGCGAGCTCTTCGGGGTTCGCGAACGCGCCGCACAGGCGCTCGATCGTGCCGACGTGGCCGCGGCAGTACCACGGCGTGCGCAGGTGCCCCGGGGGGTCGGCGCGCCGGACGCGCACGCGATCTCCGACGCGGAACCGCGCCGGCACCGACTCAGCCGCGCCCATCGCGCTCTCCCTGCTCGGCGAGCTTGCGTCCCAGCTCGTCGATCGTGATCACCCCGCGCTGGACCAGCGTCTGCGCGATCGAGTGCATCCAACGCTCGTAATAGCCCATGCGGTCGTATGCGTCGGCCCCGAGGCTCTCGATGTTGCGGCGCAGCTCGTCGACCTTCAGCAGCTCGCGATCCTTCGCCGAGAGCAGCATCATCAGCGCATCGACGCGCTTCTCCCACTGCTCGTACTCGTGCTCCTCGCGCTCGCAGCGCCCCGCTTCGAGCCCGCCCATGTCGTGCACGCCGCGCATCCTCTCAATCTCCTTCTGCCGGCAGCGTGGCGTCGCCCGCGCCGAGCGCACGCTGCATCAGCACGCAGTCCACCCAGCGCCCGAACTTCAGGCCGACCGCCGGCAGCAGCCCGACGCGCACGAAACCGCACGCTTCGTGCAGCGCGATCGACGGTCGGTTCGCGCTCGTCGCCGATCACCGCGACCATCTGCCGATGGCCGCACGCCGCGGCCTCCGACACGAGCCGCTCCAGCAGCCTGCGCCCCACGCCGCGCCCGGCGCAATCCCGGTCCACGTACACCGAGTCCTCGAGGGTAAACCGGTAGGCCCGTCGCGAGCGATACGGCGCTGCATAAGCGTAGCCCACGACGCGGCCGTCCGCTTCGGCCACAACGTACGGCAGGCCCTGCGCCCGGACCTCCGCGAGGCGCCGCGCGATCTCGGCCGCGTCGGGCGGCTCGACCTCGAACGAGGCGAGCCCGGTCCGTACGTGGTGCGCATAGATCTCCGCGATGCGCGGCACATCGTCCGGCGTGGCCGGGCGAATCGCGAGCGACGCGCGGTCCGCCGCTGCGTTCATCGCTCGGCCGCCTCGCCCGCGAATCCGATCGTGACCCGCTTGTTGCGCTTGCCTTCGCGGCCGAAGAACACGGTGTGGACGAGGCGGATGCCGCGCGCGTCGACGGTGGTCGCGCACGGGCGGCGATAGGGATCGTCACGGAACAGGAGCTCGGTCATGCGCAGGCGCTTCGGCACAGGCGGAGTGTCGCCCAAACCCGCGCCTCGTCGCAACGCCTGTGCCGCGATGCATAATCTCGCACGATGCTCGGGATGGGATACCCCGCATGGCGCGCGCACCGCAAGTCATGACGCCCGCCGCGCTCCGCCGGTCGGCGAGCGCTGCACACCCGCCCGCCGGGCTGAGTCCGCCGCTCGTGGCGCTCTGGCACGACGCCAAAGGCGACTGGGAGGCCGCACACCGCACGGTGATGAACGCGCAGAGCGCGGCGGCCGCCTGGGTGCACGCCTACCTCCACCGCAAGGAAGGCGACCTCGACAACGCGCGCTACTGGTATCGCAAGGCGAAGCAGCCCGCGGCCACGGGTGCGCTCGAGGACGAGTGGGCGGCGATTGCGGAGCGGCTCCTCGCCCGGTCCTAGCTAAAGCGTCGCATACCGGCGCATGAACCGCCGGTCGATCCAGTCCTTCCAGCGCCACACCCAGCCGCCCTCGAGCGCCCAGCCGTCGCGCGAGGCGACCGCGTAGCGGTCCCCCGTCGAGATCAGTGCAAGCGACCGGGCCTGCGGGACGTAGCGCTCCAGGGGGCGCCCTGCCATCGCGGCGCGCAGGTTCTGCGCGAGCGGCGGCCCCTGGCGCACGGCGTACACGCCCGACTTCGGCCGCGGATGCCCGACGATCGTGGCGCAGTCCCCGGCGGCGAACACGTTCGGATGCGAGATCGAGCGGAGCGTCTCGTCCACCGCGACGAACCCGCGGTCGTCGACCGCGAACCCGCTCGCCGCGAAGCGCGGCGACGCGGCTGCGCCGGTCGCCCAGAAGATGACGTCGCCGGCCACCCGAAATCCGTTCGCCGCGAAGACCGTTCCCGGCTCGACACGCGCCACGCGGCTCGAGAGATGAACCTCGACCTCGCGCTCGGCGAGGATGCGGCGGAAGATGCGCCGCACTTTTGCATTGTGCGCGGGCAGCAGGACGTCCACATCGGTCACGAGCTGCCATTCGACCGCATCGCGGCGCCCGGTCGCCGCCGCGATGCGGTGCTGCATCCCGAGCGTCAGCTCGATTCCCGCGGCCCCGCCGCCGACCACCACCGCGCGCTTGACCGCGCCGGCACGCGCGCGCTCGATGAGCGCGTTCCAGGCGCGGAGGAACGCGTCGACGGGCTTCACGCCGAGCGCGTGCGCACTGGCGCCGGGGATCCCCGCGGTGGCCGGGGTCGAACCGACGTCGAGCGAGACGAAATCGAACTCGAGCGTCGCACCCTCTGCCAGCGTCACCGTTCTGCCGGCTGGATCGAGGCCGGTCGCGATCGTGGGCAGGAAGCGTGCCCCGGCGAAGCGTGCGACGCGCTCGAGGTCGATGTGCGCGGCCTCGAATGTGTAGTGCCCTGCGACCAGTCCCGGCAGCATTCCCGAGTACGGCGTCCGCCGATTCGGGCTCACCAGGACGAGCTCGACATCCGCAGCCGGCGCGAGGCCGAAGCGCCGCAGCACCTCGACGTGGCTGTGCCCGCCTCCAAGGAGGACGATGCGCCTTTTCAACGCGTGCTCTCCCCGTCCCCTTCTCGTGGCAGCGCAGTCAACAGCGCGGTGCCGCCCGATACTCCGCTGCGGACCCGCTCCAGGTCCTCGGGACGGTCCACGTCCCACAGCGGCGCCAGCTCCCGCCAGCGCCAGCCGATCGCCCGGAGCCGGGCCCGCTGTTCCGCCATTACGTCCGGCCCGCCCCAGCCGATGCGGGCGAAGGCGTCCGGCCGGATGCGATTCGCGGCGATGAGCACATAGCCGCCATCCTCGGCCGGGCCGAGCGCGACATCCTGGCCGGCCGCAAGCGCGGCGGCCGCCTCGCGCAGGTACTCCGGCGTCAGTGCGGGACAGTCGGCGCCGATCAGCACCGCGGGGAGGTCCGCCGCGAGCGCCCGATGCATGCGTTCGCCGAGATCGCCCGTGCCCTGGTCCGTGAGTGAAACTCCGAAGCGCATGGCGCATTCCGCAAAGAAGGGGTGCGACCGGTCCGGCGCGCAGCACAACTCCACCGGACCGAGGCCGGCTGCGCAGGCGGTTTCCAGTGCGCGATCGACCAGTCGCTCGTGAAGGCGCGCCGCGCCGTCGGCGCCGAGCGCGGGGATGAGCCGGGTCTTCGTCGCGCCGGGAACCGGTGCCTTGGCAAACACGATCACTCGCATGGACGCGGGCCGGATTCTCGCCGATCCGGCGCACCCCCTCAGCGCGGAGGGTGGCGGTAGATCTCCGCCAGGCGCTCCGGCGACGTGCCGAGGAAGTAGCGCAGCCGCAGCCACCACATCAGCAGGACCGTGCGGATCACGCCGCGCGACTCCCACCGCCGTCCGGAGGTCGTGACGCGCTCGTTCAGGCAAAGCGGCGGCGAGACGCGCTTCAGCGCGGCGCTCAGCGCGACGTCCTCCATCAGCGCAAGGGAAGGAATCCCGCCCACCGCCGCGAACGCGTCGCGACGCACGAAGATCGCCTGGTCGCCGGTCGCGATGCCGGTCCAGCGCGAGCGCCCGTTCATCAGCCCGGCGACCAGGCGCAGGAGCGGGTTCCGCCCTTCGATGCGGACGTCGAAGCGCCCCCACGCGCGGCCGCTGCCGGCCAGCCCGTCGAGCACGAGGTGGTCGGCGCGGGCGGGCAGCCGTGTGTCGGCGTGCAGGAAGAGGAGGACGTCCCCGCCCGCAAGCCGCGCACCCGCGTTCATCTGGTTCGCGCGCCCGCGCGGCGCGTTCGCCAGCCGGTCCGCCAATGGCGCGGCGAGGTCCGGCGTCCCGTCGTTGCTCCCGCCGTCGACCACCACGACCTCGTGCCCGGCCGCGCGCAGCGGCTGCAGCGCTTCGAGCGCCGCAACGACGCCGGCGGCTTCGTTCAGCGTGGGGACGACGATCGAGAGCCGCATCCGCGTCGAGGCCTTCAGCGCGGCGCGTCGTTCAGTGCCCAGTCGTACTCGAGGAACGCGATCGGGGCCTTGCCGTCCGCGACCACCTTCTGCTGCTCGACGCCGTCGGCGAGCAGCTTCGCGTAGCGCCCGAAGTACTGCTCGCGCGACCGGATCGGGGATTGCCTGCCTTCGAACCCGCGGTACCCGCTCGTCCAGTCCTCCTTGAACCAGTCGAATATCTTCGACACCTCGAGCGCGCCGGTCTTCGCGTTGAGCCGGTTGCGCGAGCGGTCGGACAGGAATCGCACTGCCTGCTCCTCGAGCTGCGCGTCCAGCCGCTCGGGGACGTAGGCCTCCTCGCGCAGCATCGGGCAGCCGATCGAGGCGCAGTTGACGGCAAAGTGGACGCGCGGCTCGTCGTACGCACCTTGCTTCCGCAGCATTTCGTGCTCGATGCGGTCGAGAGAGCCCTCCTGACCGAGGAGCGTGAAGAACCTGTCCTTGAAAGGGTTCCCGAAGACCTTGCCGAAGTCCCAGATCGACTTGATGTCAGGGTAGCGCGTCAGGATCTTCTCCACCGTGAACGCGTTGTAGGCGTTGATGAGGAACGCCATGCGCTGCGGCTTCGACCAGCCGTTGAACTCCGCCTCGGTGACCTTCGAGAGCGAGTCGAGGTAAGCCTTGAGCGGCGCGCGGTCCTGCGCAAACCCGGCGTAGCGGGCCTGCGACGCCTTCCCGGCGTCGATCAGGACGACGTTTTTCTTGAGCAGCGCGGTCCAGGGAGCGTGCGAGTGATCGAACTGCGCGAAAACGGCGCCGATGGGCGCCGTCGCAAGAAGGAGGATGGCGAGCAGCCGCCGAATCATGCCTGTCCTCCGGCGGCCGGCCGCGCGGCCCGGACCTCGGTGTCCCGAGCGGACGGCCCGCCACCGCGCATCCAGGCGTGGTAGCGCTCGACCCATTTCAGCACCCCCTGTGGCGCATGCGCCCGCTTCCAGTTGCCGGCGGCGTACTTGTTCGCTTCCACGAGCGTCGGATAGATGTGGATGGTGCCGAGGATCTTGTTGAGCCCGATGCCGTGCTTCATCGCCGTGATGTACTCGATGATCAGGTCGCCGGCATGCTCGCCGACGATCGTCACGCCCAGGATCCTGTCCTTCCCGGGCACGGTGAGGACCTTGACGAGCCCCTCGGCTTCGCCGTCGGCGATCGCGCGGTCGAGGTCGTCGAGCCCGTACGTCGTGACCTCGTAGGCGACGCCCTTCTCCTTCGCCTCGGTCTCGTTCAGGCCGACGCGCGCAACCTCCGGCTCGGTGAACGTCGCCCACGGCACCACCGAGTAATCGACTTTGAACTTGCGGAAGCGCCCGAACAGCGCATTCACCGCGCAGTACCAGGCGGTGTGCGCAGCGGTGTGCGTGAACTGGTAGGGCCCCGCGACGTCGCCGCAAGCGTAGATGTTCGGGTAAACGGTCTGCATGTACTCGTTCACTTCGACGGTGCGCTGCTTCGTGACCGGGATGCCGAGCGTGTCGAGGCCGTACCCCTCGGTGCGCGCGACGCGGCCGACGGCGCAGAGCAGCACGTCGAACGGGATCTCGACGTCCTTCCCGGCGTGCTCGGCGACCATGATCTTCTCGCCGTTCTCGACCTTGAAGCGCTTGGCCTTCGTGTCGACGCGCACGTCGACGCCTTCCTGCCGGAAGCGGTGCGCGACCATCTCGGACACTTCCGGATCCTCGCGGATCATGATCCGCGGCAGCATCTCCACCTGCGTAACCTTGGAGCCGAAGCGCGCGAAGCATTGCGTCAGCTCGCGATCCGATCGGTCCGCCGCCGAGAACGACCAGCCGCTTCGGCAGCTCGCGCAGCGCCCACACGGTGTCGGAGGTGACGTAACCGACCTCCTCGATCCCCGGAATCGGCGGCACGAACGGCTGCGCGCCGGCGGCGATGACGATCGAGCGCGTCGTCAGGGTCTGCTTCGAGCCGTCGGGGCGGGTGATGTCCACGCTCCACGGCGAGGTCATCGTCGCCTCGCCCTGCACCACGTCCACGCCGAGCCCGCTGTAGCGCTCCACGGAGTCGTGCGGCTCGACCGTCCTGATGACGCGCTGCACGCGGTCCATCACGTCGCGGAAGGCGAAGTCCGCCGACGCGGTGCGGATGCCGAACTCCTGCGCGCGCTTGACGTGCGACAGGAACTTCGCCGAGCGGATCAGCGCCTTCGACGGCACGCAGCCGAAGTTCAGGCAGTCGCCGCCCATCTTGTGCTTCTCGACCAGGGTCACCTTCGCCTTGACCGCCGCGGCGATGTAGGACGACACCAGGCCCGCCGAGCCGGCGCCGATGACGACCATGTTGCGGTCGAACGCCGCGGGCTTCGTCCACCTGGCGTACACCTTGCGCGCCTTGAGCCAGTCGACGATCTTCTTGGCGACGAGCGGGAAGAGGCCGAGCAGCACGAACGACCCGATCAGCCCCGGCGACACGAGCCCGGCGAGCGAGTCGATCTGCGCGATCTGCGTCCCGGCGTTCACGTACACGATCGTGCCGAGCAGCATGCCGACCTGGCTCACCCAGTAGTAACGTGCGCGTCCTCATGGGCGTGAGGCCCATGACGAGGTTGATGACGAAGAACGGGAACGCCGGCACGAGGCGCAGCGCGAAGAGGTAGAACGCGCCCTCCTTCTCGACGCCGCGGTTGATCGCGGCAAGCTTGTCGCCGAACTTCCTCTGGATCGCGTCGCGGAAGAGGAAGCGGCTCGCGAGGAAGGCGAGCGTCGCGCCGATCGACGCCGCGAACGAGATGATCACCGTGCCCCACAGCAGGCCGAAGATCGCGCCGCCGACGAGGGTCATGAGCGCCGCGCCGGGCAGCGAGAGTCCGGTGACCGCGATGTAGATCGCGAAGTAGATCCCGGCCGTCTGCAGCGGATGCGCCTGGAAGTAGGCGTCGATCGCCGCCTGTTGCTGCTTGAAGAACTCGAGGCTGAAGAACCGCTGCAGGTCGAAGGCGAAGAACGCCGCGATCAGCGCGACGAGGACGATCAGCAGGACGACGCGGCTCTTGCTCATGGCGAGCCCTCCGGGACGGCGGGTTCAGGCGACCGCGGTTTGTCGCGCCGCGGCGTCGGGCCTTACGGCGCTGCGCACCGCCTGCTCCAGCTCGTACGACGGGCCGTCCACGATCCGGCGCCGGTACGAGTCCGACGCGGGCGACCCCTCCGGCCAGCGCGCGTCGAACCACTCGAGCCAGGCGGCGTGATCGTAGCGCACCGCGAGTGCCTCCACGTAGATCGCGCCGAGCCGCTCGCCGTAGAGCGCGTCGGCGCGCGGACGCACCGCGATGCGGGTGATCAGGCCGAAACGCGTGCCGCGGAAGTTCGGCATGCCGGCCGCGCCGTTGTTGGCGATCAGCCGCCGTCCGTCGCGGAGGTCGATCGGCTGGAGCACCGGCAGGCAGGTGTGGCTCGACGCGAACGCGCGCACGCCGGCTTCCGCAAAGGCGCCGGCTACGCGCGCCGGATCCTCGCGCAAGCGCTCCTGCGAGAAGTTCCACCCGGCGAGCGACCACGCGTCGCCGTGCACGAGCGCGATGCGCTCGCCGCCGACGGCTGCGACCGCGTGCATCGGCAGGGCGCCGAGGCGCGCGCGCAGCTCGGGAAACCCGCGCGCGGTCGCGCGCAGCGTCGCGAGGATCGCGTTCGACCGCGCCACCTCGGCGTCGCCGACCCAGTCCGGGTAGGCGCAGCCGCAGCCCGCCGCGTCGTCGTCGCTTGCGAGCTCGGTCTCGACGTTGCCGCGCAGCGCGACGTGCTCGAGGACGCGCGCGTTGAGCGCCGCGAAGTCCTCGGGCGCGGCATCGAACCAGTTGAAGTCGCCGTTGAAGACCAGCGTCGGCGCGACCGGCTCCGCGGCGGCGAGCGCGAGGATCGCGTCGAGCGCGAACGGGTTGCCGTAGAGCCCGCCGATCGCGTAGACCGTCTCGGCCTCGATCTCCGCCGCGCGGCGGAAGACGGACGGCGCGTAGCCGTATGCGAGCGGACAGCTGCGTCCGGGCGCGGACACGATTCAGGCGCCCAGCGCGCCGCCGCAGCTCGACCCCTGCCCGGCCGTGCAGCCGAAGCAGTGCTCGGCGACGGCGATCGGACGGCCCGCGAGGTCGCGTCCGACGAGGTCGGCGAGGCGCGTGCGCGGCCGGCCCGCCGACGGCGAGCGGCAGCCCGAGCATCTGGTTGAAGTCGCAGTCGTAGACGTAGCCCTGCCAGTCCACCGAGAGCAGCGTGCGGCACATCACGTGCGCGAGGTTCTCGTCGCGGTGGCTGTCGCGCAGCAGGCGCATGTAGGCGTTGAACTGTCCCTTCGAGATCAGCGTCGAGCCGAAGCGCGCGATCGGCATGTTCGCGAGCGTGTACAGGCGCGTGAACTCGACGCCGTAGTGGGCCCGCAGATGCGCGCGGTACGCGTCCTCGAGCGGCGCCTGCGCCGGCGGCAGGACCGGGCCCTGCGGGTTGTAGACGAGGCTCAGCTCGAGCCCGCTGTCGGCCGCGCGTACCCGAGCGCGTTCAGCTTGCGCAGGCCCTCGATGCTCGTGCCGAACACGCCCTTGCCGCGCTGGCGATCGACGTTGTCCTCGAGGTAGCACGGCAGCGACGCGATCACCTCCACCCGGTGCGCGGCGAGGAACTCGGCGAGATCCTCGTGGCCCGGCTCGACGAGGATCGTCAGGTTGCAGCGGTCCATGACGTGCACGCCGAGCGTGCGCGCCTCGACGACGAGGTGCCGGAAGTGCGGATTGAGCTCGGGCGCGCCGCCGGTGATGTCCAGCCGCCGCACCGCCGAGTTGCGCAGGAACGCGAGCACCGCCTCGACGACCTCGCGCCCCATCTCCTCGGTGCGCTGTCGGCCCCGCGTTGACGTGGCAGTGGACGCAGGACTGGTTGCACCGGTAGCCGACGTTGATCTGCAGCGTCTCGAGGCGTCCTCGCGCGAGTCGCCGGGAAGTCGGAATCCCGGAGGAGCGGAAGGGTCGCGTGCACGCGTTTTCCTTGTTGTCAACGCATCGGACGGAAAAGCGAACGCGCCGGGAGCGGCAGGCACGATTCGAAACATAGCAGAACGACGAGCATCGCAGCAAGCTGCGAACACGCCCATCTGCACGAACTTGCGCGAGTCGGTCACGACGGCGTCGGCGACCAGCGTTGGTCGCTCGAGCGCGACCAGCCTTTCACTGAAAATGACGTCCTCGAGGATTTCCACGTCCGGGAAGTGGCCAAGCCGCTCGAACAGCGCGCGGCGCACGAACATCGCCTGGTCGCCGTACATGACCCCGGTCCGCGCGCAGCGGAAGTTGTGCAGCCAGGAAACCAGCCGCAACCGCCAGTCCGCGCCCGAGAACTGCTGCCGGAAGCAGCCCGCGCCGACGTCCGCCGGCAGGGCTGCGATCCGGGCGAGCGCCGCCGAGGCAGCAGGGTATCGGCGTGCAGGAACAGGAGCCACTCGCCGCGCGCGACCCGCGCGCCGGCGTTCATCTGCGCCGCGCGGCCGCGCGGTGCGACCACGAGCCGGACGCGGGGGTCCGCGCCGGCGATTGCCCGCGTCGCGTCGGTGCTCCCGCCGTCGACGACGATGACCTCGAAGCTCTCCGCCTGCGCACCGACGCGCTGCGAGCGTCGCGGGCAACGCCTTCTCCTCGTTCAGCGCCGGAATGACGATGGAAATCACGGTCGCCCCCGTCCTCCGTTACGCGCCGCAGCCGGATTCGGATGCGCGCCGAGGCTGCATCCAATCGGCGGGCCGGGCCGTACCTCGCTGGCGACGCTTGCTCTCCCTGAACCGTCGTGTCGCCAGCGGCCGCCGCGCGCCTCCCCCGCCGCGGCGGCCGGCTGACGCCTCTGAGCGTCTTCGGCCCCGTCGAAACGGGGCCGCTTTTTGGTCCGTGGAGGCGGACGAAGGGCGGGTGCGCGCGGCGGAACGCGCAGACTCGCATGCTATATTTTGCCGACCATGGGCCATCGCCTCTCGAAGATCACGACGCGCACCGGCGACGCGGGCGAGACCGGCCTCGCCGACGGCTCGCGCGTCGCGAAGGACAGCGCCCGCATCGTCGCGCTGGGCGAGGTGGACGAGCTGAACTCGGTGATCGGCGTGCTGCTCGCCGAAGACATGCCCGCGGCGGTGCGCGCCGCGCTCGTCGACGTGCAGCACGATCTGTTCGATCTCGGCGGCGAGATGGCGATTCCCGGCCATTCCATGGTCACCGACGCACAGGTGGCGCGGCTCGAGACGCTCACCGAGACCTTCAACGCCGACCTCGCGCCGCTCAAGGAGTTCATCCTTCCCGCCGGCTCGCGCGCCGCCGCGCTCGCGCACCTCGCGCGCACCGTGTGCCGGCGCGCGGAGCGATCCGTCGTCGCGCTCGCACGCACGGACAAGGTCACCGCCAATGCGCGCGTCTACCTGAACCGGCTGTCGGACCTGCTCTTCGTGCTCGGGCGCGTGCTCAACCGCGCCGCGGGCGGGTCGGACGTGCTCTGGCGGCGCGACCGCTGACCCGGGCGCAGGCCCGCACCATGGACCCGGCCCAGAACAAGCTCCTCGAGAACCTGCTCGAGGCGTGCGCGCGGCGCGACCAGGGGGCGTTTGCCCGCCTTTACCAGGTGACGGCGCCGAAACTGTTTGGCGTGGCCGTCCGTATATTGCGTCGGGAGGACTGGGCGGAGGAGGTCCTCCAGGACTGCTACGTGAGCATCTGGAACAACGCCGGCCGCTACTCGGCGGGACTTTCGGCGCCGATGACGTGGATGACCAGCATCGTCCGGAACCGGTGCCTCGACTGGCTGCGGCGGCCGAACCTGGAGGTGGTGCTGCAGCGCCCGGACGAGGACGGCGACGACCCGCTGGAGGCGATCGCGTCGGAGGCGCCGGGCCCGCTGGAGGACCTGGCCCGGTCGGCGGACGCGAAAGCGCTGGCCGCCTGCCTCGGCCGGCTGGAGGCGAAGCAGCGCCAGGCGATCATGCTCGCCTTCTACGACGGGCTGTCGCACTCGGAGCTGGCGAGCCACATGCGCCAGCCGCTCGGGACGGTGAAGACCTGGGTCCGCAGAGGCCTGGAGAAGCTCAAGGGCTGCCTCGGCAGCCCGTGAACGGGGACGGATGAGGTACCGCAACAAGCCGGAGCTGCAGGATCGACTCGCGGCCGAGTACGTGCTCGGCACGCTGCGCGGTCGCGCGCGCCTGCGCTTCCAGGCCTGGATGCGCGAGGACGCCGCGCTGCGCCGCGCGGTCACCGAATGGGAGCAGCGCCTCGCGCCGATGGCCGCAGGCATCGCGGAGGTCGCGCCGCCGCGCCGCGTGTGGCAGGGGATCGAAGCCCGCCTCGGCGCGCCCGCTGCGGCGCGGACCGCGCCCGCCGCCGCCCCGGCGCGGCCCGCCGCGGCCGCGAAAGGCGGCGGGTTCTGGGAGAGCATCGCGTTCTGGCGCGGCTGGGGGCTGGTCGCGACCGGTTGCGCCGCGGCGCTGATCGCGGCGCTGGCGCTGCAGAAGCCGCAAGTCGTCGAGGTTCCGGTCGAGAAGCTCGTCGAGAGCACGCGGATGCAGCCGTCCTACGTCGCGGTGCTGCGGGACAAGAGCGGCAAGGCGGTGTTCGTCGCGTACGCCGGACGCAAGTCCGACGAGCTGTGGGTGAAGCGCATCGGCATGGAGGCCGAGCCGCCCGAGCACGGCTACGAGCTGTGGGGTCTCTACGGCAAGGAGGGCGCCGCGCCGAAGCTGCTCGGCATGCTGCCCAAGGACGACAAGGCCACGATCAAGCTCGCGGCGGTCGCCGACGAGTCGCTCAGGGACTTCCCCGCGCTCGCCATCACCCTCGAGCCGGCGCGCGGCTCGGGCGGCGCGCCCACCGGCCCGGTCATGGCCTCGGGCGACTGCTTCAAGTTCTGGTAGGCACCGCATCACGCTGCCCGGCCCGTCATGCGCCGCGCGGAGGAACTATTCCGCGCGGCGAACGCGGCGTCGCAGTACCATCGGCCCGATACGAAACAGGGACTTGCATGCGCTTCTTCTCGCAGAGCGTCCTGGCCGCGGCACTCCTCGCCTGCGCCTGCACGGGCAGCGTCTCGGCGCAGGGCAGCGCCGCGCCGGCACCGAAGGCGGGCGATGAGGTGCCTACGGGCTCGACGGGCCGCGGCACGCTCGTGCTCGGGGCCGACCAGAAGGTCTTCAAGCCCTGCGGCGCCGACCGCGAGTTCTGGGTGAACGACGCCACCGGGGGTGATCTCGCGCAGGTCTACGAGAAGCTTGCGGGCGGAACGGGCAAGCCGCTTTTCGTCGACGTGCGCGGCGTGCTCGAGCAGCCCCCGAAGGCCGGCGCGGGATCGACCTATCCGCGCGTGCTCCGGGTCGTCGAGCTCCGGCGCGCCGATCCGGCCGGCGCGGGGTGTCGCGAGAACCTGCGCTACTTCGAGCTGCGCGCCTGGGGCGATGACCCGTTCTGGCGGGTCGACGTCTCGCGCAGCGGCATCATCTGGTCGTCCTACGGCGCGCCGTCGAGCGTCGCGTTCCCGTACGGTCCGCCGCGACGCGACGGCGCCGAATTCCGCTATGCCGCGGTCCGGGAGGGCGCCGACCGCCACGAGCTCGAGCTCCTGATGAAGCCCGGCCGGTGCACCGATCCTCGCACCGGCGCGGTGACCTGGCTGAGCGTCGAGGCCCGCCTCAACGGCCGCGCGATGCGCGGCTGCGCCTACGAGGGCGAGCGCACCCAGTAGCGCCGCGCCCGGTGCGCCGCACCGGGCCCCTGTCATGACAATGACATGCCGTTCGGCGCGCGCCGCCCGCCGTCCGTCGGAATGCGCCCGCGCACGCTCGCCCGAGCGGTACGAGTGCCGCGCCGCGGGCCGCCCCGGCGCCTAGCATGTCTGCATCGCAACCCCGCTGCGCCCGGACCCCGGGCGCGCGATGACGGCACCGAACATGGCGCTCGAATGGCTCGCACTCGGCCTCGCCGCACTTGCGGCGGCAGGCGGCTGCGCGTGGTTCGTGCGCCGGCGCCTGGCCGTGCCGCTCGACCCGGGCGCGGCGGCGCGCAAGCGCGAGCGGCGCGCGCGCGCTCTCGGCTGGGTCTACGACGAGACTGTCACCGGCGACACGCAGTTCACGCTGCGCGGCGAGGAAGCGGGGATGAAATGGAAGCTCCGCTACCGCACCGACGCCACCCGTCCCGACGGGCGTCCGACCCTGACCTGGGCCACCCGCAGCGTCCAGGGCGGGGCGACCGAGCTGCGCGTGATCGGGCGCGCGCGCTACGAGCGCGGCAAGGCGAACTTCGAGCCGATGGTCGAGAAGCTGTCGAGCCTGATCCTCAGCCCGCGCGACATCGCCGCCGCGCAGGCGCGCGCCGAGTTCGTCGAGCGCACCGCGCCGGCCGAAGTCGGCTCGGCGCCGTTCCGCGACAAGTTCACGGTCCTGGCGCGCAATAATCGCCTGGCGCGCGCACTCTTCGACGCGAAGACCGAGGCAAGCCTCGCGAAGTGGCCCGGCGGCGACGCCGACGAACGGCTCTCGATCTGGCTCGACTGGCAGGGGCTGCGCATCGACCTCGAAACGACGCAGCCGCGAATGGCCGAGATCGAGCACCTCGTCGCGTTCGGCCTCGCGATCGCGGCGAAGTACCGGCGCCACGCCGCCTCGCCCGGCGTCACCGTCTTCATGGAAGAAACCCAGCCGGGCGGCGCGTAAGCGCCTCAGGCCGGCGGCGTCTGCGCGTCGGGGGACGCCGAGTCTCCGAGTACCATCGGGCGATGCCGATGCCGTCGCGCCGCGCTCGCCGCTTCCTCCTTCTCGCATTCCTCGTTTTGCTCGCCGGCGCGATTGCGGTGCCGGCGTACCGCGTCGCGCTGGTCGGCTCGGGATTCGCGGCGAAGAACGTCTGCTCGGCCGTGTTCGTCTCCGGCCGCGCGACGGAAGACGCCCTGGAAGATCTGCGCGCCTACCGCTCCACCCCGCTCGACCTCGTCCGCGTCGTCGTCGCGCGCGACCGGCAGACCGCGACCGGCTCGCTGTTCGGGCTCGCCCGACGAGAAGCCGTCTTCCGCGAGGGCCTCGGCTGCGCGCTCGCCATCGGGGCGACTCCGGACGCGCTGCGTTCGGCGGCGCTGCCGCCTCGCGCGCGGACCCGTCCGGCCGCGCCATGGCCCGACGGCGACGCGGACGATCCGCCGCCGCCGGGCGCCGCGCTCGCGCGCGTCGCTCGACGAAGCGTTCGCCGAGGACCAGGGCGCGCCGCAAATGCGCACGCGCGCGGTGATCGTGGCACGTGCGGGCGCCCTCGTCGCCGAGCGCTACGCGCCCGGGTTCTCGCGCGACACGCCGCTGCCCGGCTGGTCGATGGCGAAGAGCGTGTCCGCGACGCTCGCCGGGTTTCTCGCGGCGGAAGGCAAGCTCGCACTGGAGCGGCCGCTGCGCCTCGCCGCGTGGCGCGCGCCCGGCGATCCGCGCGCCGCGATCACACTGGCGCAGCTCCTGCGCATGTCGAGCGGGCTCGCGTTCGACGAGACGTACGAAAACCCGCTGTCCGATGTCGTCTACATGCTTTCCGCCACCGGCGATGCGGCCGGCTTCGCCGCCGCCAAGCCGCTCGCGCATCCGCCCGGCACGCACTTCGCGTATGCGAGCGGCACCACGAACGTGCTCATGCAGGCGATGCGCGAGGCGCTCGCCGACGACCGTGCGTACCTCGCGCTCCCGCGGCGCGCCCTGTTCGACCGCATCGCCATGACGAGCGCGCTCATCGAGGCGGACGCGTCGGGGACCCTGGTGGGCTCGTCGCTGATGTTCGCCACCGCGCGCGATTGGGCGCGCTTCGGCCTGTTCGCGCTTCGCGACGGGACGTGGAACGGTCGCCGGATCCTGCCGGCGGGCTGGATGCGCTTCATGACCACGCCGGCCCCCGCCGCGCCCGAGGGCGAGTACGCGGCGCACTGGTGGCTCAAGCTGCGCGCGAACCGCGGCGCCGGCAGCCGCGCACCGCGCCTGCCGCCGGATGCGTTCCACGCCGCCGGCCACGGCGGTCAGTACGTGACCGTCGTGCCGTCGCGCGACGTCGTGATCGTGCGGCTGGGTCACGCCGTCGACCGCGACGCGTGGGACCAGGACGCGTTCGCCGCGCGCGTGCTGGACGCGCTCGCGCGCTGACGCTCCGTCGCGCAGCGACGCGCGCGGCCTGCCCTCCGGCCCGGCCCGGTCCATGCAGTCGCCATTGGTACACTGGGGCGCCCCGATGGAATCCCGGTCCTTTCTCCTGCGCTTCGCCTGGCTCTCGATCGCGGCGGCGCTCGTCACCATCGCGCTCAAGGGCACCGCATGGTGGATGACCGGGTCGGTCGGGCTGCTCTCGGATGCGCTGGAATCGTTCGTCAATCTCGCCGCCGCGATATTCACGCTTTACGTGCTGACCGTTGCCGCGCGACCGCCCGACGAGGAGCACGCCTACGGCTACAGCAAGGCGGAATACTTCGCGAGCGGCTTCGAGGGCACGCTCATCCTCGTCGCCGCGGGGCTCATCGCGGCCGCGGCGATCGAGCGGTTGCTGCACCCGCAATCGCTCGAGCACGTCGGGGCCGGGCTCGCGGTGAATGCCGCCGCCGCGGTGGTCAACCTCGTCGTCGCGCGCATCCTCCTCGCCGCGGGGCGCGCGCACCGCTCGATCGCGCTCGAGGCCGACGCCCGCCATCTGCTCACCGACGTGTGGACCTCGGCGGGAGTGATTGCCGGCGTCGCCGCCGTCGGGGCGACCGGCTGGCTGTGGCTCGATCCGGCGCTCGCGCTCGCGGTGGCGGCGAACATTCTCTGGTCGGGGCTCAAGCTGATGCGGCGCTCGGCGCTGGGCCTCCTGGACCGCGCCCTGCCCGAACCGGACCGGCGCGCGATCGACGCGGTGCTGGACGGTTACCGCGCGCAGGGGCTCGACTTCCACGCCCTGCGCACGCGCGAGGCCGCGGGGCGCTCGTTCGTCTCGGTGCACGTGCTGGTGCCGGGGGACTGGACCGTGCAGCGCGGGCACGACACGGTGGAGGAGATCGAAGCGCGGATCCGCGCGGCGGTGCCCGCGGCGACGGTGTTCACGCACCTCGAACCGCGCGACGATCCGGCGTCCTACCGCGACGTGAGGCTGGACCGCCGCGGCTGAGCGCGCGGGCGCGGCGCAAGCGCGACGCCGCGCGAGGCAATAGAGCCGGAAGGCGTTCAAGGCGACGAGCGCCCAACCGACGTAACGCAAGGCCCCTGCGGCAGAATGGCAACTAGTTGGTAATGCGAACCTTTCCCTGGGGGCAGGCCGGTAGTAGACTTGGCCCGCATTTTTCGACGCGCCGCGATGCTGCAGCGCGTCGATACCGAGTGCCGCAGCGGGATGCCGCCATGCGGCGCGCGCTGGCTGGGAGGTGGAGTGAAAGCGACGGACATCGGCAACCCCGATTACTTCCACAAAGTCGTTGACTGCCAGTGGGCCTGCCCGGCCCATACTCCCGTTCCCGAATACATCCGGCTGATCGCCGCGGGCCGCTACGGCGACGCGTACCTGGTCAACTGGAATTCGAACGTGTTCCCCGGCATTCTCGGGCGCACGTGCGACCGGCCCTGCGAGCCCGCCTGCCGGCGCGGCCGCGTGGAGGACGGCGAGTCCAAGGAGCCGGTCGCGATCTGCCGCTTGAAGCGCGTTGCAGCGGACCAGAAGGAGGACATCCGCCCGCGCCTCCCGAAACCCGCTGCGCAGAAGAACGGCAAGCGCGTCGCGTGCGTCGGCGCCGGCCCGGCCTCGCTCACGGTCGCCCGCGACCTGGCGCCGCTCGGCTACGAAGTCGTCGTGTTCGACGGCGACAACCGCGCGGGCGGGATGATCCGCAGCCAGATCCCGAAGTTCCGCCTCCCCGAGGAGGTGATCGACGAGGAGGTCGGCTACGTGCTCGACCTCGGCGTCGAGTTCCGCAGCGGCAAGTACGTCGGGTCGATGAAGGAACTGCTGACCGAAGGCTGGGATGCGGTGTTCGTCGGCTGCGGCGCGCCGCGCGGCCGCGACCTCGAGATCCCGGGGCGCAAGGAAGCCGCCGCGCACATCCACATCGGCATCGACTGGCTCTCGAGCGTCTCGTTCGGACACATCGACAAGATCGCCAGGCGCGTCATCGTGCTCGGGGGCGGCAACACCGCGATGGACTGCTGCCGCTCGGCGAAGCGCCTCGGCGGCGAGGACGTGAAGGTGATCGTGCGCTCGGGCTTCGAGGAGATGAAGGCGAGCCCGTGGGAGAAGGAGGACGCGATGCACGAGGGCATCCCGATCCTCAACTTCCTCGTGCCGAAGGCGTTCCTGCACGACAACGGCAAGCTGATCGGCATGACCTTCGAGAAGGTCCAGGCGGTGTACGACGCCAAAGGCCGCCGCAATCTCATTCCGACCGGCGAGCCGGACCAGACGTTCGAGTGCGACGCGGTGCTCGTCGCGGTCGGCCAGGAGAACGCGTTTCCCTGGATCGAGCGCGAGGTCGGCATCGAGTTCGACAAGTGGGGCATGCCGAAGCTCGACGCCAAGACCCTGCAGTCGACGCTGCCGCACGTCTTCTTCGGCGGCGACGCGGCGCTCGGACCGAAGAACATCATCTGGGCGGTCGCGCACGGCCACGACGCCGCGATCTCGATCGACCGGCACTGCCACGGCGAGGACGTCGCGGTGCGCCCGCCGCCGATGGTGAACCTCCTCTCGCAGAAGATGGGCATCCACGAGTGGAGCTACGACAACGACATCGCGCTCGACCGGCGCTACAAGGTGCCGTGGCGGGACGTCAAGCAGACGCTCAAGAACATCAAGGTCGAAGTCGAGATGGGCTTCGACGCCAAGACCGCCTTCAAGGAGGCGCAGCGCTGCCTGAACTGCGACGTGCAGACGGTCTTCACGTCCAAGCTCTGCATCGAGTGCGACGCGTGCGTCGACATCTGCCCGATGGACTGCATCACCTTCACCGCGGACGGCGACGAGCAGGACCTGCGCGCCCGGCTGCGCGCCCCGGCGACCGACCCGACGCAGGATCTCTACGTCGCCAGCGGGCTCAAGACCGGCCGGGTCATGGTGAAGGACGAGGACGTCTGCCTGCACTGCGGCCTGTGCGCGGAGCGCTGCCCGACCGGCGCGTGGGACATGCAGAAGTTCCTGCTCGACCTGACCCCGGCCGGCCACGGCTGCCGGGACCGGCGGCCGCCGGCTCGCAAGGTGGCCTGAGGCGGGCGACGGCGGGCCGGATGAGGAGCAATCGATGAACGCGCCAATCACCGCGACCAGGATCGCCCCGACCGCCGGCACGGGCATCGACTCCGACGAGCGAGGCGCTGCGCGTGCAGCTCGCGGCCGCGTACCGGATCGCCGACCATCTCGGCTGGTCGGAGCTGATCTACACGCATGTCTCCCTGCGCGTTCCGGGGCCCGAGCACCACTTCCTGATCAATCCCTACGGCCTGCGGTTCGACGAGGTCACCGCGTCGAACCTCGTCAAGATCGACGCGGACGGCAAGACGGTCGGCGCGAGCGCGTACAAGGCGAACGAGGCCGGCTTCGTGATCCACAGCGCGGTGCACCTGGCGCGCGCGGACGCGCAATGCGTCTTCCATACGCACACGCTGGCGGGGATGGGGGTGTCGGCGCAAGCGGGCGGGCTGCTGCCGATCCACATGTATTCGCACAATTTCTACGGCCGCATCGCCTACCACGACTTCGAAGGCCCGAGCATGAATCTCGGCGAGCGCGAGCGGCTGGTGGCGAGCCTCGGCACCCAGACCGCGATGATCCTGCGCAATCACGGCCTGCTCACGGTCGGCCGGACGGTCGCCGAGGCCTTTATCCGCATGTGGCGACTCGAGCGCGCCTGCCAGGTTCAGATCGCCGCACAAGCGGGCGGGCACCTCCACGTGCCGGGCAGGGAAGTGTGCGAGCAGTCGGCGGCCATGGGCGACGACTTCCTCACCGACCGCGGTGCGCAGCCGCTCGGGCAGCTCGAGTTCGACGCGTTGGTGCGTTTGATCGACCGGAAAGATCCCTTCTACAAAAACTGAACCCGGGGAGTTAATGGCAACACCCATCGAGGCGGTCAACGACTTCGTCGTCAAGTTCGCCAACATCAACGGCTCGGGTTCGGCCTCCGCGAATACGCTGTTCGCGAAGTCGATCATGCGCATGGGCGTGCCGGTGAGCCCGCGCAACATCTTCCCCTCCAACATCCAGGGGCTGCCGACGTGGTACGAGGTGCGCGTGTCGGAGCGCGGCTACCTCGGTCGCCGCGGCGGCGTCGACCTGATGGTCGCGATGAACCCGCAGACCTGGGACAAGGACCTCGCCGAGATCGCGCCCGGCGGCTATCTCTTCTACGACTCGACCAAGCCGCTGCCGCGCGCGAAGTTCCGCGACGACGTCACCGTCGTCGGGATTCCGCTCACCGCGATCTGCAACGACGCCTACAGCGACGCGCGGCAGCGGCAGCTCTTCAAGAACATCATCTACGTGGGCGCGCTGTCGGCGCTGCTCGACATCGACGCCGACGAGGTCGCGGAGCTGATCGGCGAGCAGTACAAAGGCAAGGAGGCGCTGCTCAAGCCCAACGTGCACGCCCTGCAGATGGGCCGCGACTACGCACGCGCCAACCTGAAGTGCCCGATCGGTCTGCGCGTGAAGCGCGCCGATGCCGTGGGCAAGAAGATCTTCATCGAGGGCAACAACGCCACGGCGCTGGGGTGCGTGTACGGCGGCGCCACGGTCGCGGCGTGGTATCCGATCACGCCGTCGTCGTCGGTCGCAGAGGCATTCGCGCGCCACTGCAAGCGATTCCGGCACGATCCCGACACCGGCAAAGCGCGCTACGCGATCGTGCAGGCCGAGGACGAGCTCGCGTCGATCGGCATGGTGATCGGCGCCGGCTGGAACGGCGCACGCGCCTTCACGTGCACCTCGGGTCCCGGCATCTCGCTGATGCAGGAGTTCATCGGGCTCGCGTACTTCGCCGAGATCCCCGCGGTGATCGTCGACGTGCAGCGCGGCGGTCCCTCGACCGGCATGCCGACGCGCACGCAGCAGTCCGACGTCCTGATCTGCGCCTACGCCTCGCACGGCGACACCAAGCATCCCCTGCTCTTCCCGGAGGATCCGAAGGAGGCCTTCGAGATGTCGGCGCAGGCCTTCGACCTCGCCGACCGGCTCCAGACGCCGGTCTTCGTGCTGACCGATCTCGACATCGGCATGAACGAGCACCTGTGCGAGCCGCTGGGCTGGGACGACGCGCAGCGCTACGACCGCGGCAAGGTCATGACGCGCGAGGAGCTCGACGCCGGCAAGGAGTTCGGGCGCTACCTCGACGTCGACGGCGACGGCATCCCGTATCGCACCTACCCCGGCACCCATCCGACGCGCGGCGCCTACTTCACCCGCGGCACGACCAAGGATCGGTATGCCCGCTACAGCGAGGCCGGCCCCGACTACGTGGACAACATGCAGCGACTGCTGCGCAAGTTCGAGACCGCCAAGTCGCTGGTGCCCAAGCCGGAGCTCACTGCGGCGGAGCACCCGGCGCGGTTCGGCGCGATCTACTACGGCTCGACGAGCGCCGCGATGCAGGAAGCGCTCCAGAGCCTCGCGGCGCAGGGAATTTATGTCAATGCACTGCGCGTCCGGGCGTTCCCCTTCCAGGACGAGATCGCCGAGTTCGTCGCCTCGCACAACAAGGTGTTCGTGGTGGAGCAGAACCGCGATGCCCAGCTGAAGACGCTGCTCGTGAACGACGCGGGGGTGAACCCTGCCAGCCTCGTCCCCGTCCTGCACTACGACGGCACGCCGATCACCGCGCGGTTCATCGCCGATGCGGTCGCCGCGCAAGTGCGCAAGCTCAACGTCCGCCCGATCCAGGGCGGGAAGGCCGCCTAGCGCAGTGTGGACGAAGGGGGATACCTCCCCCTTCAACCCCCTAAATCAGAGGAAGCTACGCTTCAATCGCCGATGACCTACCTCGCCAAGCCCAAGCTCCACCACCCGACGCTGCCGAAGAACAAGCTCGGCTTCACGCGCCGCGACTACGAGGGCACGATCTCGACCCTGTGCGCCGGCTGCGGTCACGACTCGATCAGCGCCGCGCTGATCCAGGCGTGCTTCGAGCTCGACATCGAGCCGCACCGGGTCGCGAAGCTCTCCGGGATCGGGTGCTCGTCGAAGACCCCGACCTACTTCCTCGGCAACTCGCACGGCTTCAACAGCGTGCACGGCCGGATGCCCTCGGTGCTCACCGGCGCGAATCTCGCCAACCGCGAGCTCATCTACCTGGGCGTGTCCGGCGACGGCGACTCGGCCTCGATCGGCCTGGGCCAGTTCGCGCACTGCATGCGCCGCGGCGTGGACATGGTCTACATCGTCGAGAACAACGGCGTGTACGGCCTCACGAAGGGGCAGTTCTCCGCCACCGCCGACCGCGGCTCGAAGAGCAAGCGCGGCGCGGTCAACACCGACGCGGCGATCGACATGGTGCAGCTCGCGCTGCAGCTCGGCGCGACGTTCGTGGCGCGCAGCTTCTCCGGGGACAAGGACCAGCTCGTCCCGCTCATCATGGCGGCGATCGAGCACCGCGGCGCGGCGTTCATCGACGTGATCAGCCCGTGCGTGGCGTTCAACAACCACGCCGGCTCGACGAAGAGCTACGACTACGTGCGCGAGCACAACGAGGCGGTCAACCGCCTGGACGTGATGATGCCGCGCGAGGCGATCACCGCGGACTACGCGCCCGGCTCGGTGCGCGCGGTCACGATGCACGACGGCACGACCATGCTGCTGCACAAGATCGCCGACGACTACGATTCCGGCGACCGGATCAAGGCGATGAACTATCTCGCCGAGCGGCAGGCGCAGGGGCAGGTCGTGACCGGGCTGCTGTACGTGGACCGCGAGCCCGAGGACCTGCACGCGAGCCTGAACACGGTGGCCGGGTCGCTGAACCGGCTGGGCGAGCGCGAGCTCTGCCCCGGCTCGGCCGCGCTCGAGAAGTTCAACGCGTCCCTGCGCTGAGCCCGCCGGGGGGCGGGCGGCCGCACCAGCCATGCCCAGCAAAGCCCCTTCGTCCCCGCGCCGGTCGCCGCCCCGGGCCGCGGCCCCGCCGCTCTCCGGGCTGACCGCATCCATCGTCGCCGCGCTGAAGGAGCGGATCATCGCCTGGGAGTATCCGCCCGAGCACCGCCTGACCGAGGAGGCCCTCTGCGCCGAGTTCGGGGTCAGCCGGAGCCCGGTCCGCGAGGCGCTCCGCGCGCTGGTCACCGGCGGGTTCGTCGCCAAGCTGGCGAACCGCGGCTACGCCGTCCGTCAGCTCGACCTGCGGGAGATCGAGGAGCTCTACGACCTGCGCAAGGCCCTCGAGCTCTACGTCGTCGAGCAGCTCGCGCGCGACGGCGGCGCACGGCCCGAGGTGGCCGCGCTCCACCAGAGCTGGGGAAAGATCCTTGCCGGGCCGAAGCGCAAGGGCGAGGAGCTCGCCGCGCTGGACACCACGTTCCACGAGACGCTCGCCGTTGCGGCGGGCAACAGCATGCTGGTCGACCAGCTCCGGGCGATCAACGAGCGGCTGTTCATCTTCCGCATGCTGGACTTCGGGCAGCCGGATCGCCAGCAAACCACCTGCCGTCAGCACATGAAGGTCATCGAGCGCATCCTTGCGGGGGACGCACCCGGCGCGCGCGCGGCGATGGAGCGCAACATCGAGGACGGCCGCGCGAACGTCGACACGTCGATCAAGGAGGCGCTCGCGAGGGCATTCTCCGTCGCGCGGCCGCGCGCCGCGGAGGCGGGTGCGCCTCCACGGCGCACCCGCCCCGCCTGACGACGCTCCCCCTCCCGCCTACTTCTGGTCGGTCTTCGGCATGACGATGTTGAGGAACATCGCCAGCAGGATTCCCATCACGATGCCGTCGGTCACCAGGATCCGCAGCGCCTGAGGGATCGCCTCGAACGCGCCGGGCGGCGCGGCCTGGATGCCGAGGCCGACCGCGAGCGACGCGGCCACGATGATTGCGTCGCGCCGTGCGCGCATGTTGCTGCCGATGATGTCGATGCCGACGGAGGCGACCATGCCGAACATAAAGAGCAGCACCCCGCCCAGGACGGCCGCAGGCATGAGCGCGATGATCGCGCCGACCTTCGGCACCATCGCCATCACGACCAGGAACAGGCCGCCGGCGGCGACGACGAACCGGCTGCCCACGCCGGTGAGCGAGATCACGCCGATGTTCTGCGAATAGGACGTCAGCGCCATCCCGCCGAACAGCGCGGATACCGCCGACCCGATGCCGTCGTTCGAAACCGCGCCGCGGATGCGCCAGCTCTCGGCGGGCACGCCGGTGATGCGGCAGACCGCGAGCGTGTGGCCGGTGGTCTCCACCGCGGTGGCGAAGAAGCAGACGATCACCGCGATCAGGCCCACGAGCGGGGGCCACGCCAGGCCGCCGTACGGAAACGGCTGCGGAATCGCGAGCCAGCTCGCATCGGCCACCGTCTGGAAGTTGAGCAGACCGAGCGCCGCGGAGATGAAGTAGCCGATCACCATGGTGATGAAGAGCGATAGCGCGCGCACGAAGCCGGTCGCGAACCGGCTGATCACCAGGATGAGGACGATCATCAGGGCGGCGAGCCCGAGGGTGAGCGGCTTGCCGAACGCGGGCGTGTTGGCGCCGGTCGCGACGCTGATGCCGATCTTCATCAGCCCGGTGCCGATGAGGACGATCGTGGTGCCGGTCACGATGGGCGGAAAGAAACGGTGCAGCCTGCCGATCAGCGGGCTCCACGCGAACTGCACCAGGCCGCCGATCATCAGTGCGGTCATCGCGGCGGCCAGGCCGGCCTCTTTGGAGATCGCGACCATGGGTCCGATGAAGATGTAGAACACGCCCATCACGATCGGCAGCCGCGGCCCGACGAAGCTCACGCCGAGCGCCGAGACCATCGTGGCGAGCCCGCAGCCGATCATCGTGCCGGTCACCATCACGATCCGGGTCTCGGCCGGAAGCTCGAGCAGCCGCGCGACGATGAGCGGCCCGCCGACCATCGCGGTGAACATCACCAGCACGTGTTGGATCCCGAACAGCGCGGTCTTGACCGGCCCGGGGTAGTCGTTGAGCTGCAGCTCGAGCTTGGTGAATCCGCGATCGTCCGGCGCGCCGGGCGCCGCATGATCGTGTCCCGCAACGGCATTGCCCATGCTCTCTCCTCCCGGTGGCGGCCGAGCAACCCGCTCAGCGTTTCTTGTGTTCGACGTAAGTGCGCCAGCTGCCGAGCGCCGAGATGTCCTCCGCCCCGGCCGCGGCATAGGCTTCGCAGAGGAACCCGCGCGCCTGCTCGCCGTCCTCGAGCTCGACCGTTCCGATCCCGAGGGGCGGCGGAATGCCATCGATGAAGCTTCCGACGGTCTCCGTCGGGAGCACCCACACCTCGACGTCGATCGAATGCCCGCCCGAGTCGGCACGCAGGAGGCCCGGCCGCGGCGGCGAAAAAGCATTCAAGGCGAACAGCCGATAGCGCGCCGCGGTCCGGCACCGCCGCACGAGGCGTCCGCCGCGTTCGGTGAGCTGGTGGTTCAGGGGCAGGCCGGACATGTGCGCGCCACACACTGCGAGCCTCACGACGGGCAGCGTGAGGCGCTCCCGCGCCGCGGGAGGCGCCGCCGCAGGGAGCGTGGCGCGGGTCGCGCCGAGCCGCTGCACGAGCCGGCCGTGGACCGCTGCCGCCGAGGGCGCACAGCGCCTTGTCGGTGAAGGCCGGCGCCGCGAGCGTGATCCCGAACGGCAGCCCGTCCGCCTGGAACCCTGCCGGCACGGCGATCGCCGCGAGGTCCAGCAGGTTCATGAAATTGGTGTAGTAGCCGAGATTCGTATTGAGGCTGATCGGGCTCGCGTTCACCGCGTCGATCGTGTAGGTCGTGCCGGCCGTCGGCGTGACCAGCACGTCGATCGACTGCCAGACGGGCTCGACCTGCCGGCGCAGCGCCTGGAGGCGATACTCGGCCGCGAAGCAGTCCGCGGCGGAGAACTTCGCCGCGCCGCCGATGATTTCACGCGTGACGGGAAGGAGCGCTTCCGGACGCCGGTCGAAGAACTCGCGGATCGCGACGAAGCGCTCGGCGACCCAGGGTCCGCCGTAGAGCAGGCGCGCCGTTTCGAGGAACGGCGCGAAGTCGATCTCGACCTTCGCCGCACCCTGCCCGACCATTTCCTTCACTGCCGCGTGGAACAGCCGCTCGGCCTCGCGATTGCCGAAGAACTCGAGCTGCTCCTCGCGCGGGATGCCGATGCGGCAACCGGCGAGCGATGCCGGGAGCGGACGCGGCACGACCGAGCGCCGCGCGAACGGGTCGGCCGGATCGAACCCGGCGGCGACCCCGAGCACTCCCTCGGTATCGCCTGCCGTCAGGGCGAAGATCGAGACGCAGTCGAGCGAGCGACACGCCGGCACCACGCCGCGCGCGCTGAGCAGGCCGCGCGTCGGCTTGAGCCCGACGATGTTGTTGAACGCGGCGGGCACGCGTCCGGAGCCGGCGGTGTCGGTGCCGAGCGCGAAGCTGACCAGGCCGGCCGCGACGGCGACCGCCGACCCGGAGCTCGAGCCGCCGGAGATGTAGCGTGCGTCGAAAGCGCTCGCGCACGCGCCGTACGGCGAACGCGTGCCGACCAGGCCGGTGGCGAACTGGTCGAGGTTCGTCTTGCCGATCAGGATCGCGCCGGCATCGTGCAGGCGCTGGACGACCGAGGCGGACTCCGACGGGGTGTACTCGAAGTCGGGACACCCGGCCGTGGTCGGCTCGCCGGCGCAGTCGATGTTGTCCTTGATGGCGAAGGGCACGCCGTACAGCGGAAGCCCCGCAGGTTCGAGGCGCTCGAGCGCAGCAGCGCGCGCCTGCAATGCCCCGCGCGGGGTGAGCCGGATCCAGACCTTGTCGTCGCCGCGCGCCGCGATCCGTTCGAGGACGCCGGCGACGACATCGCGCGGACGCACGACGCCGGCGCGGAGCCGCGCGCCCAGCGTCTGCAGATCGAGACTGTCGTCCGCGCCGAGCATCCGTGCCTCCTCCGCCGACAATCTTGCATACAAAGTGGACTTACACTAGCATCGTTCCAGTACCCGGGCAAGCCGCCAGTCGCGGCGCACATTTGCGAGGAAGAAGGGCGATGCCGCACGCGACGCGAGTGGTCCGCAACCTCTACCGCGACTCGGTCTCGCTCATGCAGCTCGCGGACGCCGTGTCGAAGCTCTCCGGCGTCGAGCAGGCCTCGGTCCTGATGGCGTCCGAAGCGAACCTGGGCCTGATGCGCGATGCCGGGCTCGTGACCGGTCCGGTGGACGCCGGGCCGAACGACCTTCTGATTGCCGTCCGCGCGAAGAGCGAGGCCTCGCTCGCGGCGGCGCTCGCGCATGCCGAGCGCGCGCTCAAGGAAGAACCGCGCGCAGGCGCGAGCGACGGCCCCGCGGAGCTGGCGCCGCGCTCGATCGAGATGGCGCTCGCCGCCGCGCCGGGCGCGAACCTCGCGCTGATCTCCACGCCGGGCGAGTACGCGGCCGCAGAGGCGATGAAGGCGCTGCGGCTCGGACTGCACGTCATGCTCTTCAGCGACAACGTGGCCATCGAGGATGAGGTCGCGCTCAAGACGTTCGCCCGCGACCACGACCTGCTCGTCATGGGACCCGACTGCGGCACGGCGATCCTCAACGGCGTCCCGCTCGCGTTCGCGAACGTCGTCCGGCGCGGCCCGATCGGCCTGGTCGGCGCGTCCGGCACCGGGCTGCAGCAGGTCAGCTCGCTCGTCGACCGACTCGGGCTGGGCGTATCGCAGGCGATCGGCACCGGAAGCCACGACCTGCATGACGCAATAGGCGGCGTCACGATGCTGCAGGGAATCGAGTGGCTCGCCGCGGACGCCGCGACGAAGGTGCTCGTGCTCGTGTCCAAGCCCCCCGCGCCGCGCGTCGCCGAGAAGGTACTCGCTGCCGCCGGCCGCGCCGGCAAGCCGGTCGTCGTCTGCTTCGTCGGCGCGGACCCGAAGGCGATCAAGGGCCGCAACCTTCACGCCGCGCACACGCTCGAGGACGCGGCGCGCGCAGCGGTCGCGCTCGCGCGCGGCAGAAAGCCCGCCGCACGCGCGGCGCCGGTACCGCCGGCCCCGCGCCTCAAGCTCGGCGCCGGCCAGCGCTACGTGCGCGGCCTCTATAGCGGGGGGACCTTCTGCTACGAAGCGAGCCTGCTGCTCGGCGAAGCGCTCGGCCGCGTCTGGTCGAACGCACCGCTCGACGCCGCCGGCCGAATCGACGACGCGTGGCACAGCCGGGAGCACACGGTGATCGATCTCGGCGACGACGTATTCACGCGCGGCCGCCCGCACCCGATGATCGACCATCGGCTGCGGAACGAACGGATGGTGCAGGAGGCCGCCGACCCGGCGGTCGCGGTGATCCTCTTCGACGTCGTGCTCGGCCACGGCGCCCATCCCGACCCGGCCGCGGTGATGGCGCCGGCGATCGCCGCCGCCCGAGCCCGCGCGGCGAAAGGCAAGCGGCGGATCGCCTTCGTCGGCTTCGTCTGCGGAACGGCGGGCGACCCGCAGCACCTCTCCCGGCAGGAAGCGGCTCTCGAGAAAGCGGGCGTGCTCCTCGCGGCGAGCAATGCCGCGGCGGTGCGGCTCGCGGCCCGGATCGCCGGCACGAGGAGGCCCCGGTGAAGGCGCTCATCGGCGCAGAGATGCACGTCATCAATGTCGGGGTCGCATCGTTCGCGGAAGCGGTCGCGAGCGCCGGAGCGAAGGCGACGCAGGTGGAGTGGGCGCCGCCGGGTCAGGGCGATCGGGCGGCGGCGACCGCGATCGCGCAGCTGATGCGTCACCCGAAGGTCGAGGCCGCGAACCAGCGGGCGTTCGACGCCTACGCGGCGGCACAGCCGGTGCTCGAAGGCATCGGCGTCGCGCGCGAGACGCTACCCGCCATGGGCGAGCGAACGATCCTGCATGCCGGTCCGCCGATCGAGTGGGCGCGCATGTGCGGGCCGATGCAGGGCGCGATCGTGGGCGCGTGCCTCCTCGAAGGGTGGGCGGCCGATGCCGACGCGGCGCGGCGGCTGGCGGCGAGCGGCGAGATCCGCTTCGCGCCCTGCCATCACCACGACGCGGTCGGCCCGATGGCCGGGATCATCAGTCCGTCGATGCCGGTCTGGATCGTGCGCAACACCGCCGGCGGCAACCGCGCGTTCAGCAACCTCAACGAAGGTCTCGGCAAGGTGCTGCGCTTCGGCGCCAACAGCGACGAGGTGCTCGACGCGCTTGCGCTGGATGCGCGACACGCTCGCGCCGACGCTCGCCGCGGGGCTGAAGGCGCTCGGGCCCGTGGACCTGAAGCCGCTCATGGCGCAGGCGCTGCACATGGGCGACGAGGTGCACAACCGCAACGCGGCCGCCTCGGGGCTGCTCCTCAAGCGGCTGGCGCCGGCGCTCGCGCGCTCGGGCGCGCCCGCGGCGGACATCGCGGCGGCGCTCGAGTTCATCGCGTCCAACGACCACTTCTTCCTGAACTTCTCGATGGCCGCCTGCAAGGCGATGCTCGACGCTGCGCGCGGCGTAGCCGGCGCCAGCATGTTGACGGCGATGTGCGCGGAACGGCGTCGAGTTCGGCATCCGCTTGAGCGGCACCGGCGACGCATGGTTCACCGCGCCGGCGCCCGTCGTCGACGGGCTGTACTTCCCCGGCTACTCGAAAGCCGACGCCGCGGGCGACCTCGGCGACAGCGCGATCACCGAGACCGCCGGGGTCGGCGGCTTCGCAATGGCGGCGGCGCCCGCGATCGTGAAGTTCGTCGGCGGCACGCCCGACGATGCCATCGCGAACACGCTCGCGATGCGCCACATCACCCTCGGGCGGAACGGCGCGTTCACCCTGCCCGCGCTCAACTTCGCCGGCACGCCGGCCGGCATCGACGCGCGCAAGGTCGTCGACACGGGCATCCTGCCGGTCATCAACACCGGCATCGCGCATCGCGACGCCGGCGTCGGGCAGATCGGCGCCGGCGTCACGCACGCCCCGATGGCCTGCTTCCGCCAGGCGGTCTGGGCGCTGGCGCGCTCGCTCGAGCGCGGAGGGAGTCGTTCATGAGCTCGAACGGCAAGCTCGCGGTCGTGGCGGTCGGCGGCAACTCGCTGATCCTCGACAAGGACCACCAGTCGATCCCCGACCAGTACAACGCCGCCGCGCTGACGGCGCGCTCCATCGCCGACATGGTGCGAGGCGGGCTGGAACATCGTGCTGACGCACGGCAACGGCCCGCAGATCGGCTTCATCCTGCGGCGCTCCGAGCTGTCGATCCACGAGGTCTCGCCGGTGCCGATGGACTACGCGGGCGCGGACCTGCAGGGCGCGATCGGCTACATGTTCGATCGCGCCCTGCGCAACGAATTCCGCCGGCGCGGGATCGCGCGCCGGCCGCTCGCGGTCGTCACGCAGACGCTCGTCGACCGCAACGATCCGGCGTTCGCGAATCCGACCAAGCCGATCGGCTCGCATTTCGACGAGGCGACCGCGCGCCGCATCGCCGCCCAGCAGGGCTGGACGGTGCGCGAGGACGCCGGGCGCGGCTGGCGCCGCGTCGTGCCCTCGCCGCAGCCGCAGCGCATCGTCGAGCTCGACGAGATCCGGTTCCTCGCCCGCGCCGGCTATCTCGTCATCGCGTGCGGCGGCGGCGGCATCCCGGTGATCGAGGACGAGCGCGGCGATCTTGCCGGGGTCGAGGCGGTGATCGACAAGGACCTCGCCTCGAGCCTGCTCGCGCGCGACCTCGGCGCCGACCTGCTGCTCGTGTCGACCGGCGTCGAGAAGGTGGCGATCCACTTCAACACGCCGCAGCAGCGCTGGCTCGATCGCATCACGCTGGCGGACGCGCGCCGCCTGTACGCCGAGAACCATTTCGACCCGGGCAGCATGGGGCCGAAGATGCGCGCGCTCATCGAGTTTCTCGAAGGCGGCGGCGCCGAAGGCCTCGTGACGAATCCGCCGAACCTCGCGCGCGCGCTCGCCGGCGACACCGGCACCCGGATCGTCCGTCGCTGACCGCTCGGGTCTCGCCGCGGGCGTGGGCCGTGAGAGAATCGCGGCCTCGTCACGCACGCCTGTCGCAATGCCGGTCCCGGAATCCCTCGCCCGCACAGCCGTCCGCTCGCTCCGCGCCTCGAAGATCCGCGCGAGCACGGCGATACGCCATGCGGCGGTGCCGGCGTGACCGCGGCGCCGCCGTCGCCCGTGTCGCGCGCGGACATCGCGGCGTGGATCCTCGCCGCGGCCGCGCTCGTCGCGATCCTCGCGCTGCACCTCCTGCCGGCTCTGCTCGGAGGGCTCCTCGTCTACGAGCTGGTCCACGTCCTGGCGCCGCGCCTGCGAATCGTCCGGGTCAGCGCCGGGCGCGCCAAGCTCGCCGCGGTCGGCGTGCTCGCCGCGATCGTGGTCGCAGCGGTCGTGGCCGGATTCCTCGGGCTGATCGCCTTCTTCCGCAGCGACGCGGGCAGTCTCGCCATGCTGCTGCAGAAGATGGCCGACATCGTCGAGAGCTCGCGCGCAATGCTGCCGGAATGGGCCGTCCAGTACCTGCCGGAGCGCTCGGACGACGTCAAGGTCGGCGTCGCGCAGTGGCTGCGCGAGCACGCGGGCGAGCTCCAGACCGCGGGCAAGGAGGCGAGTCGAGCCGTCGCGCATCTCCTGATCGGCATGATCCTCGGCGCGCTCGTCGCGCTGCGCGAGGCGCGCGGCGACCGGCCGCTCGGCCCGCTCGCGGCCGCGCTGTCGGAGCGCGCGGGTCGGGTCGGCGACGCATTCCGGCGCATCGTGTTCGCCCAGGTGCGCATCTCCGTGCTGAACACCGTCCTGACCGCGATCTTCCTCGCGGTGCTGCTCCCGTTGCTCGGAATCAAACTGCCGCTCGTCAAGACGATGATCGCGGTGACCTTCATCGCCGGGCTGATCCCGGTGCTCGGCAACCTGATCTCGAACACCGTGATCGTGATCGTCAGCCTGTCCTACTCGCTCGGCGCGGCGCTCGGCGCGCTCGCGTTCCTGGTGGTGATCCACAAGCTCGAGTACTTCGTGAACGCGCGCATCGTCGGCACGCAGATCCGCGCGTCGGCGTGGGAGCTCCTGCTCGCGATGCTCGTCATGGAGGCAGCGTTCGGGATCCCCGGCGTGATCGCGGCGCCGATCTATTACGCCTATCTCAAGGACGAGCTCGCGAGCCGGGGATTGCTGTGACGCTGCGCGTGGTCATCGTCCCGGTCACGCCGTTCCAGCAGAACTGCTCGCTTGCGATTTGCGACGCGACCGGCAAGGCGGCGCTGATCGACCCCGGCGGCGACGTCGAGGTGCTGCTCGCGCAGGTGGAAAAGCAGGCGGTGACGCTCGAGAAGATCCTGCTCACGCACGGGCACATCGACCACTGCGGCGGCACGGCGGAGCTGCACCGGCGCCTCGGTCTCCCGATCGAAGGCCCGCACGCCGATGACCGCTTCTGGATCGACCAGCTGCCGTCGCAGAGCCGCATGTTCGGCTTCCCGCCGCTCGAGACGTTCACCCCCGATCGCTGGCTCGTCGGCGGCGACACGGTCCGGTTCGGCGCGGTCGAGATGGAGGTGCGCTTCTGCCCGGGGCACACGCCGGGCCACGTCGTGTTCTTCCACCGCGGCGAGCGCGTCGCATTCGTCGGCGACGTGCTGTTCCAGGGCTCGATCGGCCGCACCGACTTTCCGCGCGGCGACTTCGACACGCTCGTCCGGTCGATCACGACCCAGCTCTGGCCGCTCGGCGACGATGTCACGTTCGTGCCGGGTCACGGACCGCTCTCCACCTTCGGCGCGGAGCGCCGCGACAACCCCCTCGTCGGCGACCGCGTCCTCGGCCGGCTGTAAACGGATTCGACACGTGCCGGCCGTCGGCGTCCTGCCGGACCTCCGGCCGACCCCGGGATAGGTAGAACTTCACACCCGCGCCGGCGTCGCGGGGGCTTTGCGATCGCGTCTGCGGCAAAGTGCCGCTGGAAGCCGCCGCGCCCGGGGGGAGGCCACGGGCAGCGACGGACCGAGAGAGCGATGCGCGAGATTCCGGTGTTCGTCGTCTACCCGGGGCCGGTTTTCGGGTGGGCCGTAGCGTGCAAGGGCAGCACGCAGAGCCACTTCTTTTCCGACAAGAAGGTCGCGATCACCTACGCCCGCAGCTGGGCCGAGGCGAACCGGCCGGCGCGGGTCCGGGTGGAAAACAAGGACGGCAAAGTCGAGGCGGAGTGGCTGTACGAGCCGTATCGGAAGGATCGGCAGTAAGTCCGTGCCCGGCGGCGGGTGAGGCGCGGCTGCGGTAATCTCGCCTGCCCCTCGACCTCGAAGGCCCCTGCCATGCCCCGCGACACGCCCGGCGGCGGCGCCCGCAACGTCCTCGGCGGGCCCCTTGCGACCTGCTGCACCGCCCCGCTGACCGGTTTCTATCGGGACGGCAGCTGCCACACCGGACCGCAGGACCTCGGCACCCACGTGGTGTGCGCGCAGGTCACGCTCGAGTTCCTCGAGTTCAGCGTCGCGCGCGGCAACGACCTCGTCACGCCCGTCCCGCAGTTCCACTTCCCGGGCCTGAATCCGGGCGACAAGTGGTGCCTGTGCGCGCTGCGTTGGAAGGAAGCCCTAGACGCCGGCGTCGCGCCGCCCGTGGTGCTCGCCGCCACGCACGAGAAGGCGCTCGAGTTCGTGTCGCTGGAGGACCTCAAGCGCCACGCGGTCGATCTGCACTAGGGAAGCGGTGCTTCATTTGTAGAAGCGCGTGATCGACGGCAACGCGCCAATCGGCGTGGACGTCAGCTGAGTCGGCGCAATCACGGGGACTGCACCGAAGACTGGTCGCGCCGCAATTCGACAAGCGCGCATCGCGGACGACTCAATCCGGCCCACTTCCGGTCATTGGCCCTTGGAGCTCAACAGCGGTCGTTCGCTGGATCGTTGTAAAGTCGCGAGCTGCGACGATGAAGGAGTGTGTGATCGCCATCTCCGGGAACACAGTGCCCCGTGTGCAGCGGCTCCGGCGCGGGTTGCCGATAACCGCTCTCGTCGGGCTGTTGGCTCTGGCCGCGTGCGGTCCCACATCGCCACCGCCGGAGACGCTTCGTAACGGCGGCGAGTGGCGCGAGTTTCAAGGGACATGGACCGCCACTGGCGACCGCCACACGATTCGCCTCGGTAGCGATCGGCGGTCCTCCGTTGCGAATTGGGACGGGTCGTTGCTGCTCGTCTGGGCCCGGGCGCCCAGCCGTTGGTTTCCGCGCCGAGGCGATCGTGCTCAACGACAGTGCCACCGGCATGGTGGGCCGTGCGGTCTGGACGGATGATCGTGGCGATCAGGTGTACAGCGAACTGCGCGGCGAAGGCACGGCGACGGGCAACAGGATTGTCGGGAGTTTCATCGGAGGTACAGGTCGTTACTCGGGCGCGACGGGGACCTACGAGTTTTCGTGGCGATTTATTCTCGAAACCGAGGACGGGACCGTGCAAGGCCAATCCATGGGTTTAAAGGGCCGGGTCCGGGTCGGCACGCCGCCCGCCACGCCCGGCGCGGGAGGAGCGCGGCCATGATCAGCCCCGCTTTGCTGGTCAGGCGCGCCGTGCCCTTCGCGGTGGCGATCGGCATCTGGCTTACGCCGGTCCCGGCGGGGCTCACGGCGCCCGCGTGGCACCTCTTCGCGGTGTTCATCGCAGCGATCGCATCGGTACTGGTAAACGCGTTTCCGCTACTCACCTCCACGATGCTTGCGGTGGCGGCTGTGGTCCTGACGGGCACGATCTCGCCGGCGAAGGCATTCGGGGGTTTCGCCAACGCGAGCGTGCTGCTGGTGGTGATCGCGTTCCTCGTCGCGCAGGCAGTCGTGAAATCCGGCCTGGGCCGGCGCATCAGCCTCTTTATGGTGAGCCGGTTCGGCCGGTCATCGCTGGGGCTCGCCTACAGCATCGTGCTTACGGACGCGGTAATCGCGCCGGCGTTCCCCAGCAACACCGCGCGCGGTGGCGTTCTCTTTCCGATCGTGCTCTCGGTGGCGCAGGGATCGGGTTCGCGACCCGAGGATCCCGAGGGCCGTCGGCTCGGCGGGTATCTGATGTTCTGCGCGATGGCGAGCCTCGCGGTCTCGTCCGCCCTCTGGATGACGGCCACGTCGGCCAATCCAATCGGCATCCAGGTGGCGCGGGAGTTCGGATTGGAGATCGGCTTCGGCAAGTGGCTCGTGGTAGCCTCGGTGCCGGCGCTGACCGCGATCCTGCTGCTGCCACGGGTCGTCGCATGGCTTTTTCCGCCGGGCGTAAGCGAGACGCCGAATGCGCCGGTCGAGGCGCGCGCGGCGCTCGCGAAATTGGGATCGCTGTCGCGTGACGAGTGGATCACCGCGCTGGCGTTCGTGCTGATGGTCTCGGGCTGGATCTTCGCCGACGCCCTGCAGCTAAATGTGACCAGCATCGCCTTCGCCGGGCTCGGCCTGCTGTTGATGACCAACGTGCTGACGCTGGATGACATCGCGACGCAGGGCGACACGCTCGCCACCTTTCTCTGGCTCGCGGTCCTGTTCGCCTTGAGCGGGCAGTTGAACGAACTCGGGTTCATGGGCTACGCGGGCCAGCGGCTGGCCTCGCATCTGGGCGGCCTGTCGTGGCCAGCGACGTACGTGACGCTGGTCGCGCTTTACGTTGCGATCCACTACATGTTCGTGAGCCAGTCGTCGCAGGTTCTCGCCCTCATGGGCGTCTTCCTCGATGTGGGGATCCGCGGCGGCGTCCCCGCGCCCCTGATGGCCTTCGCGCTGCTGTTCGCGAGCAGCTATTTTTCCGTGATCACGCCGCAGGGGGGCAGCCAGAATGTCATCTTCGTTGGCAGCGCCTACCTCACGCAGCCCGAGCTCTACCGCCTCGGGTTGCTGATGACGCTCTTTTTCCTCGCCGTGTTCCTCGTGATCGGCACGGCGTGGATCCTCCTGATCACCGGATGACTGGGTCCGGACAGGAGCCGGGCCCGGACAAAGCGAGAGATAAATGGGTACCGTCGCTTGAGGTCCTCAACCTGACTCGTTGAAGGTCTGCGTCGTGCAATGCGAGTGGCCGGAACGGGTCGATTTCGACCGGCCGTCCCAAACATCTCGAGTGAGAACCCGCTCGCAGCGGATTTTCTTGTTCTTTCTCGGGCGACCGCCCGCTGTCACTACCCCACGGGCACACCACCGCGCGCCGGTGCCGCGTGCACTATGGGTTCCAGCCAGCCGGCACTAAACCGCTCCTGCAATCGAACAACAGCTGGAGCGAAGCAGAATGAAGCAGAGCGTCCTCTGACATGAGGGGACGCCGGGGAAGGTATCTCCCTATGTCCAGACATTTCTTTTGGGAGCGTCTGCCGCCAGGGCAGCGCGATCACCTCACTAGGAAACGCGCGACGGCGTCCTCGTTCCAGCGCATCCCGTTCCCCGGACGCTCCGGAACGATGGCATGGCCGTCCGCGGATCTCGAGCGGGTCGGCCAGGATGCCGTTCGCCCAGTCCATGTACTCGAGCCAGTGGGCGGTGGGCGTGACGCACATCAGGTGCGCCGAGACCTCGGCGAACAGGTGCGTCGAGATCGGCAGCCCGATCGGCTCCGCCAGCGCCGCCGCGCGCAGCCATCCGCTCACGCCGCCGATCTTCGCGAGGTCGGGCATGAAGTAGTCGCACGCGCGCGCGTCGAGCGCCTTCTGCATGTCGTGCGGGCCCCAGCAGTTCTCGCCGATCTGGATCGGCGTCGCCGCCGCCGCGGCCACGCGCGCGCAGCCCGCGTAGTCGTCGAAGCGCACCGGCTCCTCGATCCATGCGAGGCCCTCGGCATCGAGCACCCGTGCGCGCCGCTCCGCTTCGGGCGGCAGGAGCGCCTGGTTGTAGTCGGACATCAACTCCACTGCGTCGCCGACCGCGCGCCGCACGGCCCGCACCGCCGCGACGTCTTCGGCGAGCGTCGGGTATCCGAGGCGGACCTTGATGGCCTTGAACCCGCCGTCGAGGAGCTCGATCGCCTCGGCCGAGAGGCGGCCGGCGTCCATGATGCCGAGGCCGTTCGAGTTGTACGCGGGAATCGGCCGCGGCACGCCGCCCAGGAACCGCGCGAGAGGCAACCCCACCGACTTGGCCGCGGCGTCCCAGCACGCGGTGTCGATGCCCGACAGCGCGATCATGGCCATCCCCTGCACCCCGACGATGGTCATGCGCTTGCGCAGCTTCTGTTCGATCGCGAACGGGGCGACCGGGTCGCCCTTGACGAGCTCGCCGAGCCCCTCGATCACGGACGCGAGCGGCTTGATCGCATAGCCCGCGGGCGTGAAGACATAGCTCACGCCGGTCACGCCAAGGTCGGTCTCGAGGTCGATCAGCACGAGCGGCGCGTACATCACCGCACCCGTCGCCGCCGCGAGCGGTCGCTTGATCGGGACGTTGACGGCGCGCGCGCGCAGCGCGCGGATGACGGGCGTCGTTGGCATCGTTTTCTCCGCTATCGCGCTGGAGGCGGCAGTATCAGCCGGGCACGCGCGGCCGGCAACCGTCGCCGCGTCAGCGCGCGCTCGTCACGAGCGCCGCGAGCTCGCGGTCGAAGCGTTCCGCGGCCTCGCGGAACGGGGTGTGGCCGACGCCGGTGTAGAGCGACAGTTGCGCCCCCGGGATGCGCGCTGCGGTCGAGCGCGCCATCTCGGGCACGATCACCTTGTCCTCCGCCCCGTGCGTCACGAGCACCGGGATGTCGAGCGCGGCGAACGCGGCGTCGAAGTCGAAGGTCCGCCCGCTCATCCCCGCGCGGACGTGCGGCGGCACGATCATGTTGTACGCGATGATCGTTTCCAGCTCGTCGCGCGACGGGAGCTGCGCGAAGCAGCCATAGACGAAGGACCGGGTCGCCGCGATGCGCGCCGCAAGGTCGGTGGAAACGAGGTCCGCCGCATGGGTGCGCAGCACCGGTCCGAACGGGTCCAGCCCGGGCATCGTGGTCGCGTCGACGAAGTCGATCGCGGCAAGCCCGGCGTGGCCATGGCGCACGAGGTACTCGCCGAGAATGGTTCCGGCATAGGCCCACGCAACGACCGTCGGGCGTCGCAGGCCGGTGCCCTCGATCACCGCCCGCAGCTCGTCGGCCCAGCGGTGGCCATCGGCGTAGTACGCGCGGTCGGCCGGCGCGTCCGATGCGCCGTGGCCGCGCAAGTCCCAGGCGACGCACCGGAAGCCCGCGAGCGCCAGGCTCTCCATCTGGCGGCGCCACGCGAGGGCGCTCTGCGCAAGCCCGTGGATGAACACGACTTCCTTGCCGCCGGGATCGCCCCATTCGTAGAGGGCGAGGCGAACGCCGTCGGGCGCGGTAAGCGTGGTTGTGCGGTACATCAGTGCTCCTGCAAGAGTCGGCCGAAGGACGGGAACCGGTCGTCGACGCCCGCGGCGCGCAGCGCCGCCCAGAAGGTCGCCTGGTTGCTCGTGACCACCGGCTTGCCGAGCTCGCGCTCGAGCGCCGGAACGGCCTCGAGGGTGGCGAAGTCCGTACAGCTGAGCATCAGGGCCTGCGCCTCCGGCCGGTCGACCGAGCGCGCGTGCGCCAGCACCTCGTCCTTGGGCACGCGGGCGATGCGCACGTACTCGTGCGGCCCGCCGGCGCCGATGCCGAGGCCTTTCAGCGCGACCACTTCGATGCCGTTCTGCGCGAGGAAGTGCCGCTCGTGCTCGTTCAGCGCGTCATGATACGGCGTGGCGAGCGCCACGCGCGTGGCGCCGAGCGCGCGGCACGCCAGCACGAGCGCAGGCGCCGTCGCGACGCACGGGATGCCCGCGATGCGGGTCATGAAGTCCGTGAGCTTCGCGAGCGGCATCACCATCGAGCCCGCGGTGCAGCCGTAGGCGATCGCGTCGAGGCTCGCGGCCGCGAGGTCGCGCGTCGCCTGCTCGATGTCGGCGTAGAGCTGGCGTTCGCCCGCGGGCGATTGCGTGTCCGCGTGCAGCCGCATGCGGGTTACGTGGATCGTCACGCCCTCGGGCGCCATGCGCGCCCACTCGGCCTCGTTGACCGTGTTGGTCGGCGGGACGACCAGTCCGATCTTCGCGCGCCGGCCGTAGGGGCGGTAATGCGGCTCACGCGTCACGGTGCTTCCGATCGAACTCGGCAACCCAGTCGAAGCCCATCAGCGCGCTGAAGTCCTTGAACGGGTACAGCGGCACATCGAGCCCGACGCTGGAGCCCCTGGCCTTCAGTCCGGCGTACGCCTTCTCGAGCACCGCGCCGGCCGCGAGGAATCCGAGCGCCGGGAAGATCGCGAGCCGGTAGCCGAGCTTCTGCAGCGTCGCCGCGTCGAGGATCGGCGTGCGGCCGCCTTCGACCATGTTCGCGACCAGCGGCACGTCGAACGTGCGGCCGATCCGCTCCATCTCGTCGACCGACTCGGGCGACTCGACGAAGAGCAGGTCGGCGCCCGCCTCCAGGTACGCTTCCGCGCGCCGCAGCGCCTCGTCGAGGCCGAGCGTCGTGCGCGAGTCGGTGCGCGCGATGATCAGGAAGTTCGGATCCGAGCGCGACTCGACCGCGACGCGGATCTTCGCCGCCATATCCGCGGCGGGGACCACGCGCCGGCCGAGCATGTGGCCGCACTTCTTCGGGAACTCCTGGTCCTCGAGCTGGATCGCGACTGCGCCAGCGCTCTCGTAGCCGCGCACGGTGTGCTGGACGTTCAGCAACCCGCCGTACCCGGTGTCGCCATCCGCGACCAGCGGCGTCTGCGTCATCGCCGCGATCTGGCCGACCCGGTCGACCATGTCGGAGTAGGTCGCGAGTCCCGCGTCGGGCAGTCCGAGGTGCGAAGCGACTACCCCGTAGCCGGTCATGTAGAGCGCGTCGAAGCCCATCCGGTCGGCGAGCTTCGCCGAGATCAAGTCGTAGACGCCGGGCGCCGAGACGAGGCGCGGCTCGCGGATGCGGGCGGCGAAGCGACGGCGACGTTCAACAATCATTGCGGACTCCCTCAAATATGTTGCGGCTGCGCGCGCGATCGCCGGGCACGAACGACCAGCGCGACGCCCAGCGCGAGCCCGGCCGCGTGCAGGTACATCGAAAGCGCCGTGCCTCCGGCCGGGACGAGCAGCAGCGTCGCCGCGATGCCGGCGAGCACGCGCTGCCCCGCGTCCGATCGCCTCGAGCAAGTACCCCGCGATCGCGCTGCACATCAGCCACGTCCCGACGAAGGCGAACACGATCGACATCGCGATGTTCGCGGGCGTGCCGATCCAGAGCAGCTCCGGCGACCAGGCGAAGAGGAACGGCAGCACGAAAAGCGGCCACCCGAGACGGCACGCGATCCATCCGACCCGCATGTGGTCCGCGCCGGCGATGTGCGCCGCCGCGTACGCGGCGAGCGCGATCGGCGGAGTGATCATCGAGAGGCAGCCATGGAAAAGCACGAACATATGCGCGGCCATCGGCGGCACGCCGAGCTTCACCAGCGGCGGCGCCGCGAGGATCGCCACGAGGAGGTACACGCCCGTCGTCGGCAGCCCGAGGCCGAGAATGAAGCACACCAGCGCGACCGCGATGAGGAGCAGGATCATGCTGCCCTCGCCGATCTTCACCAGCGCGAGCCCGAGGCTTAGCGCGAGACCGGTGATGTTGAGCAGCCCGATCACGATCGCGGCGACCGCGCAGATCGTGAGCAGCTCGAAGGAGTCGCGGCCGGTGGCGAACACCGCCGCGAAGAAGCGGCGCAGGCGAGAGCTTTTCGCCGCGGTAGCCGAGGAATGCGCCGAACGGAATCACCGAGAGCGTGCTCCACAGCACCGCCTCGTCGGCCTGCAGGTTGTAGTTGAACATGAGCACGAACAGCAGCACGAACGGCAGGACGAAGTACCAGCCCGCGCCCAACACCGCGCCGGTGCGCGGCAGCTCGCTGCGCGGGATGCCGCCGATGCCGCGGGCCGCGGACTCGTAGTCGACCTGCGACGAACACCGAGAAGAAGTACAGCGCGGCCGGGACGATGGCCGCGATCGCCACATCGGCGTAGCGGACCCGCGAGGTTCTCGGCCATCAGAAACGCCGCGGCGCCCATCACCGGCGGCACGATCTGCCCGCCGGTCGAGGACACCGCCTCGACCGCGGCCGCCGTCTCGGGCTTGTAGCCGGCACGCTTCATGTTCGGAATCGTGATGATCCCGGTCGACATCACGTTCGCCATCGCGCTGCCGGAGATGCTGCCGAAGAACGCCGAGGCCACCACCTCGACCTTGCCGGTGCCGCCGCGGAACGGCCGAACGGGCGCTCGACAGGTCGGTGAAGAACTCGCCGCCGCCGCACACCTGCAGCAGCGGCCGAACATCATGAACACGAGCACGGTCGTGCAGACGATGATCATGGTGGGGCCGAGCAGGCTCGAGGTGTCGAGCGCGAGGTAGGCGATCAGCCGTTCGAAGCGTATCGCTTTGGTCTGCCAGATCCCCGCGAAGTGATGGCCGAAGAGCGCGTAGGCGAGGAAGAGACCGAAGATCGAACCGGCATCGACCAGCCGGAGCCGCGCCGGCAGGCCTCCACCGCGAGCGCGATCATCACGATGCCGAGCACCATGCCCTCGGTCGCGTGGCGCGGACGTCGGCCTGGAGGACCGGGTAGCGGCACGCGATCCAACGCCGGCAACGAGCCCGCGATCGCGCAGGCGATCTCGAACGGGGCGGGCGCGCGTCTTCGGCCGGCGCAGGAACTCACCGAAGACGGCGAACCCGATCATCGCCGCGATCAACTGCTCGGAATAGAGGAGCAGCCGATCCGCATCGGCACGTCGGCGCTCCACACGACCGCCAGCAGGGCGATAGCGCCGCCCGCGACCCGGTCGCGACGTTCGACCAGGGGCGGCGCGCGCGTTCACCGCTCTCCGCCTCCAGAGCCCCTTGGCTTGGAAGGCCTTGACGGCCCCCGCGTGGTAGGCCTGCCGAGGTCCTTCGCCATCGCGCCGGGATCGAACTCGTCCCTGATCGGGCCGCCGGCCTTGAGCTCGGTCGGATTGTCGTACAACACATCGACGACTTTCGCGACCACCTCGTCCTGGTCTTGACCGAGCGAACAGGACGTAGTCGTAGTTGACCAGCATCTTGGTCGGCGCCGGGAACGCCCGTCCGGCCCGGCTCGGGCTTGACTGTCGACGATCTACGCGCCGCGGATGTGCCGAACGAGTGCCGCGACGGCGGCGGGGGTGTCGTCGAAGCTCAGGAAGCGCACCGGGCCGACCGCGGCTTCCCACTCCTTGAGCACCGGCGAGCCGATGGTGGCGATGCGAGGTCGCGACCTGGCCCTGTTTGAACAGCTCGAACATGCGCGGAAACGCCGGCACCAGGACCTGCCGCGTGTCCGCGATCTGCAGCTGCGCGTTCGCGAGATAGCCGTCCATCAGCACGCGGCCCAGCGGATTGCCGGTGAAGCCGGCGGGCGTCGGCTGGCCCCGGAGGTCCTTCACCGACTTGATCGGGCTGTCGGCTTTGACGACCAGCCCGTTGTACCAGGGCACGAGCCGCGCGACGAGGCGCAGTTGCGGGTTGGGCTTGTCGACCAGCGCCTTGCCCTCGACGAGGTACGCGTATTCGACGATGTTCGAGACGCCGAACTCGATCTCCCCGTCGTTGACGAGCGGGGCGTACTGCACGACCCCCGCCATCGGCTGCGGCCGCACCTGCAACCCGCCCTTGTCGGTCAGGACCTTCGCGACGACGGTCGAGAGCTGCGCCGTCGCGCCGGCCTGCGTGGTGCCCATGCCGACGACTTGCGCAGCGGCGGGCGCCGCGAGCAGCCCTGCGGCGATGAACGACGCGAATCGCCTCGTCTTCTGCATTACGGACTCCTGGTGCAGGCGTGCCGCCGCGGCGCCACGCGTCCCGCTCCCCGCCTCACTGCACGTTCTCCGCCGCCCGCAGCGCTTCGATCATCGAGGTCCTGAGCAGGAACGCGCGCGCCTTGGCGGGGTCCTCGGCGGCGCGACGCATCTCCTCCTGGCTGCGCGCGCGCACCGCCGGATCGCGCTCTTCCAGCAGCTTCTTGTTGCGCGCGGTGTTGGCGTTGATGTAGTCGATCGCGATCGGGCGCCGCTGCCGCTCGTAGAGATCGAGGATCTCCTCCCCCGCCTCGCCCCGCAATACCTTCACGAGCTTGCCGGCGAGGTTGCCGGCGTCGTGCAGGCCGCCGTTCATGCCCATCCCGCCGAGCGGATTGTTGATGTGCGCGGTGTCGCCCGCGAGGAACACCCTGCCGACGCGGTAACGCTTGGCCACGCGCTGGTGAACGCGGTAGATCGTGCGGTGGGCGGTCGCGTAGGCCTCCGACCGTGCGCAGACGCCCTGCAGCCGCGCCTCGGTCGAGGCGTCGGACACGACGTCCTCGTCGCGCTCGTCCACGCGCGTCGGGAACAGCACGCGCCACAGGTCGGGCGTGCGCAGCAGCACGCACCACTCGTCCGGGTCGGACACATAGTTGACGTACGCGAGCCGCTCGAGCCGCTGCGCAAAGTCGAACGCGGTGCTCGCGACGTAGAAGCGCTCGGGATAGGTGAAGCCCTCGAACTCGACGCCGATCGCCTGGCGCACCGCGCTCCACGCGCCGTCGGCACCGACGAGGTAGGCGCCGGAGAACGTCTCGCGTCCGCCGCGGGTCTCGCTCTCGACGGTCACGCGATCGGCGCTCTGCTCGACGGCATCCACCTTGCAGCCGAAGCGCACGGTGACGTGCGGGAACGCCTGCAATCGCTCCGCGACCAGCCGCGTGAACTTGTACTGCTCGGACTGGACGCGGTAGGGGTGGGCGGTCTCTCCGCGGAGGAGCTCCATGTCGAACTCCGCAAAGAGCCCCGCGCGACGGTCGCGGTAGGCGGTGTGGCGCGCGACGAGCCCCTGGGCCTTCAGCGCCGGCGTGAGCGACGGGTCGATCGCGTCGAGCATGTCGAGCGTCGGCGGATGCCAGGTCGAGGCGCGCAGGTCCTCGCTCAATTCATCGGCGCGCTCCAGCACCGTCGCCGCGATGCCGGCGTGCGCGAGCTCGAGCGCGACCGCCATGCCCACCGGGCCGGCGCCGGCGATCAGGACACGGGCGTCGGACGGCGCGGAAGCGGGCATCGCGAGACTTCCTGTTGCCTGTAAAAACCGGCGCGATTGTACAGGCTACACTTGCCACCGTAGCGCGCTCCCCATCATCTTCACCTACACCGGCTGGTCGTACTGGGTGTTCCGCGGGAAGGTGCGCGCGGACACGGGATACCACCACTGATCATCGCCGACCGCGAACCGGAATCCCGGAGGGGGACGGTTCACGGTCCGGGGTGCGCGAGCCTTTCGATGATCGCGTCGCGGTCGAGCACGTCCGCGTATTTCTGCTGCAGGTCGAACAGGCTCGCCTCGTGCGGCCCGAGCGCACGGTCGCCGACGCAATCGCGCGCGACGATCGGCCGGAAGTTGTAGCTGATCGCGTCGACGACGGTCGCGCGCACGCACCCGGAGGTCGTGCAGCCCGTCACGACGACCGTATCGGCGCCCCGCTGCACGAGCCACGGCGCGAGGTTGGTGCCGAAGAACGCGGAGGCTTGGTTCTTGCGCACCACGAGCTCGCCGGGCCGCGGCGCGAGCTCGGACACGACCTGTCCGGCCGGATGCGCCTCGGTCAGCATCAGGAGGCGCGGCTGCTTGGTCGCGAAGATCCCGCCGTCGGACCCGTCGTCCGCATACACGACGCGCGTGAAGGCCACCGGCAGCCGGCGGCTGCGAAAGAACTCGAGAATCCCGACGGTGCGCTTCACCGCCGGGTCGATGTTCCCGCCGCCGAAGAGCGCCGGGTCGTTGAAGCCGACGGTGAAGTCGACGACGAGCAGCGCGCTCCTCCGCCCGAAGCCGATCGGGTTGCCGAAGTTCTGCTGCCGGAAGATGTCGAGCTCGGACACGGTCGCCTCCGTCCGCGCGATTCTACACACGCGCACCGCGGCGGCGCCGCCGCACGGTGCTACGATGCGGGCCAAACCAAATCAGGGAGCTCCCGCATGACCACACCCGCCGACACGCGCTCCATGGCGCTCTTCTGCGACTTCGAGAACCTGGCGCTCGGCGTGCGCGACGCGAAGTACGACAAGTTCGACATCAAGCGGGTGCTCGAGAAGCTGCTGCTGAAGGGCTCGATCGTCGTCAAGAAGGCCTACTGCGACTGGGAGCGTTACAAGGGCTTCAAGGCGGCGATGCACGAGGCGGCGTTCGAGCTGATCGAGATCCCGCACGTGCGCCAGTCCGGCAAGAACTCGGCCGACATCCGCATGGTGGTCGACGCGCTCGACCTCTGCTACACCAAGAGCCACGTGGACACCTTCGTGCTGCTGACCGGCGACTCCGACTTCTCGCCGCTGGTGTCGAAGCTGCGCGAGAACGACAAGACCGTGATCGGGGTCGGCGTGAAGAACTCGACCTCGGATCTGCTCATCGCCAACTGCGACGAGTTCATCTACTACGACGACCTGATGCGCGACCAGCCCAAGCGCGAGAAGAAGGCGCGCATGCAGCGGCGCGAAAAGCCCGCTGCCGGCGAAGCGGACAAGCCGCAAGCGGCGAAGCCCGACGAGGAGAAGCGCCAGCAGGCGCTCGACCTGGCGATGGAGACGATCGAGGCGCTGTTCGGCGAGCGCGGGTCGGAGGAGAAGATCTGGGGCTCGATGGTCAAGCAGGCGCTCAAGCGCCGCCAGCCCGGGTTCAACGAGTCCTACTTCGGCTTCCGGTCGTTCTCGCGCCTGCTCGAGGAGGCCGCCGCGCGCGGGATGATCGAGGTCGAGGAGGACGAGAAGTCCGGCGGCGTGATCATCAAGCGGTTCAACCCGGACTGGTAGCGCTGCGCCGCGGCCGCGCGGCGATCACTCCGCCTTCATCTTCGCCTCGCGCGCGACCTTCGTGTACTTCTCGAGGTCGGCCTTCATCACCTCGAGGAACTGCTCCGGCGAGCCGGGCGTGACCGGCTCGAGGCCGACCGGCAGCATCCGCTCGCGCACGATCTGCGGATCGCCGATCACACGGTTGATCTCGACGTTCAAGCGCTCGACGATCGGGCGCGGCGTACCGGCGGGCGCCAGGACCCCGAGCCAGATGTCGACGGCGTAACCGGGCAGCGGCCCCGCCTCCGCGATCGTCGGCACCTCGGGAATCACCGCCGAGCGGTTCGAGCTCGCGACCCCGAGCGCGCGCAGCTTCCCGGACCGGAAGTGCGGCAGGAGCGAGTTCACCGCGCCGATCGTGAAGCTGATCTCGTTCGCGAGCAGCGCGGGGATGATCCCGGCCGAGCCCTTGTACGGCACGTGGACGAACTGGACACCGCTCATCGTTGCGAGCAGCTCCGCCGCGAATTGATGCGGCGAGCCGATGCCGGCCGTGCCATAGGTCAGCGTGCCTGGCCGCGCTTTCGCGGCCGCGATGAACTCGTTGAGCGTCTGCGCGGGAAACGTCGCGTTCACCGCGAGCACGAACGGGATCACGCCGGTGAGCGCGATCGGCTCGAAGTCGCGGATCGGATCGTAGGGCAGCTTCGCGCCGAGGCTCGCGCTCAGGACGTGCGCGGACTCGCTCATCACGAGCGTGTAGCCGTCCGGGGTGGCGCGCGCGACGAACTCGCGCCCGATCGTCCCGCCCGCGCCCGGCTTGTTCTCGACCACGATCGGCTGCCCGAGCACCGGCGGGAGCCGCTCCGCGAGGAGGCGGGACAGGTAGTCCGGCGAGCCGCCCGGCGGCAGCGGCACCACCATGCGGATCGGTCGATTCGGGTACGGCCCGCTCTGCGCGCGCAGCAATCCCGGCGCCAGCGCGAGTCCTGCGGCCGTAGCCAGAAACGATCTCCGGGTTCGCATTTCGCCTCCTCTGTCAGCTACGCGGCTCGATCCACAACGCCCCGCCGACGGCGAGCAGGCGCCCGTCCGTGGCGTAGATCGCGGTGCCGCTCTTGTGCTTGCGTTCGCCGCGCTCGACGGGCCACGCGGCGACGACGTACGTTTCGCCCGCCTTCGGCAGCGTGTCGATCCGCACGGCGAGCCAGGCGGTGACGAGAAAGCGCATCACCTCGCCCATGAGCGCGAATCCGCCCGAGCAGTCGAGCGCGGTCCACACGAACTCGGGCCGCACCTCCCCGTTCCCGCCGGCGTGCCCGGCGTGCGGGGTCCACGGCGCGGCGTACAACCCGTCGCGACCGGTCGGACCGGCGAAGATGCGCAGGCCGTCGCCTTCCGCGCGCTCCATCCCGCACCCCAGGCAATTCGCGAAGGGCAGGCGCACCCGCCGGCCGAGGTGGCGCGCGCTCGCTTCGGTCGCCTCGGCGAGCGACGGGGGCGGAGGCGCATCGATCGCCACCGCGCTCCGCTGCACCTCGACGAGCAGCTCGCCCTGGTCGCAAAGCGTCGCCGTGCCTTCGGACATGTTCCAGTCCGCCTGCAGCTCGCGGCCGAGCGGGACGGGACGGCGGAAGCTCGCATCGCCCGAGCCGTCCAGCCTCGCGGCGAGCAGGCCCGCGACGTAACCCCCATTGCCCGAATGCGGAGGGCCGCGATAGCGCGGGTCGATGACGATCGTTTCACTCACGGTCATGCCCCGACCGGCGGCTCGACCCACAGCGCCCGCCCGAGTGCGAGGAGCTTGCCTTGCGCGGTGAAGACCGCCGTGCCGCTCAGGTGCTTGCGCTCGCCGCGTTCGATGACCCATGCCGTGACCACGTACGGCTCGCCCACGCGCGGCAGAGCCTCGATGCGCACCGCCAGCCGGGCAGCCAGCAGGAGAAGGTCCGCGTCGTCGCCCATCAGGGCGAACGCGCCGGAACAGTCGAGCGCGGCCCACACGAACTCCGGCCGCACCCATCCGCGCTCGTCGGCGAGGGAGGACTCGGGCAACCACGGCGCCGCATAGAGGCCATCCTCGCGCCCGGCCGGCCCGGCGAAGATGCGCAGCCCATACCCGGTCGCGCGCTCGATGCCGCAGCCGAAGCAGCGCGCGAAGCGCAGGGGCACGCGCCGCCCGAGATAGCGCCCACTAGCCTCGTGGGCCTCCGCAAGCGACGGCGGCGCCGGCACCGGCAGGTGGAGGTCGATCGGTTTCGCCTCGACGAGCAGCTCGCCGGCGGCGAAGAGCTTCGCCCCGTCGCCGTCGCGATCGAGCTGGAGCTCACGGCCGAGCGGCACCGGTCGGCGGAAGCTGGCGTCCGCCGGCCGGCCGATGCGCGCGGCGAGGAGCCCCGCAACATAGCCGCCGTTGGCGGACCCCGGCGGGCCGCAGTAGCGGCTGTCGATGACGATCGGCTCGCTCAAAGCGCTTTCGCCTTGTCCCGCAGCACGAACTTCTGGATCTTGCCGGTGGCCGTGGTCGGCAGCGCGCCGAAGACGATCTTCTTGGGGATCTTGAAGCGCGCGAGGTTGTCGCGACAGTGCGCAATCATCTCCGCTTCGGTCACTTCCGCGCCCGGCTTGAGCTGCACGAACGCGCAGGGCGTCTCGCCCCACTTGTCGTCCGGGCGCGCGACCACGGCGGCGAGCGCCACCGCGGCGTGCTTGTAGAGCGCGATCTCCACCTCGACGCTGGAGATGTTCTCGCCGCCGGAGATGATGATGTCCTTCTTGCGGTCCTTGATCTCCACGTAGTGGTTCGGGTACCACACCGCCAGGTCCCCGGTGTGCATCCAGCCGCCGCCGAACGCCTCCGCGGTGGCCTGCGGGTCCTTGAGGTAGCCGAGCATCACCGTGTTGCCCTTCACCAGGATCTCGCCGACCGCCTTTCCGTCCTGCGCGACGGGTTCGCACGTCTCGGGGTTGGCGACGACGTGTCCGTCGACCACCGGGTAGCGCACGCCCTGTCGGGCCATCTGCTGCGCCCGTTCCTCGAGGCTCACCGCGGCCCAGCTCTCCTGCGGCTCGCACAAGGTAGAGGGTCCCTGCAGCTCGGTCATGCCGTAGATGTGGAGCACGCGGAAGCCGAGCTCCTCCATCGCCTTGATCACCTTCGCCGGCGGCGGCGAGCCGCCGGTCTGGATGTCGACCGGATGCGCGAACTTGCGCCGCTGCTCCGCCGGTGCGTTGGTGAGCATCGAGAGCACCGTCGGCGCGCCGCACATGTGCGTGACGCCGTGCTCGACGATCATCGGGAAGACGACCGCCGGGTCGACCGCGCGCAGGCACACGTGCGTGCCGCCGACCGCGGTCACCGACCAGGGGAAGCACCAGCCGTTGCAGTGAAAGAGCGGCAGCGTCCACAGGTAGACGGCCCGCGGCGGGACCGGCCACGCCATGATGTTGCCCACCGCCTCGAGGAAGGTGCCGCGGTGGTGGTAGACCACGCCCTTCGGCCGGCCAGTGGTGCCCGAGGTGTAGTTGAGCGCGATCGGCGCGCTCTCGTCCGCCGGGGGCGACCACGCGAACGCCGGGTCGCCCTGAGCGAGAAACGCTTCGTATTCGATCTCGCCGAGCCGGTCGCCGGGACCCGTGTAGAGCGGGTCGTCGTTGTCGATGACGAGGATCTTGCGCTTGAGCCGCTGCAGCGCCGGGCCGACCGCCCCGGCGAGCTGACGGTCGACGATGATCGCCTTGGCCTCGCCGTGCCCCAGGATGTAGCCGACCGTGTCGGCGTCCAGGCGCGTGTTGATCGTGTTGAGCACCGCGCCGAGCATCGGCACGCCGAAGTGCGCCTCGAGCATCGCCGGCACGTTCGGGAGCATGACCGACACCGTGTCGCCCTTCCGAACGCCGCGCCGCGCGAGGGCGGAGGCGAGCCGGCGGGCGCGGGCGTAGAACTCGGCATACGTGAAGCGCCGGGTCCCGTGAATCACCGCGATGCGGTCCGGATGCAGCTCGGCCGAGCGCGGCAGGAACGCGACCGGCGTGAGGGGCGCGAAGTTCGCGGCGTTGGGCTTGAGGCTCGCCCAGAGGTCGCCGCGCGCCCGCGCCGCGGGCCGCTGGCGCGCGACCGCCCCGCGTCGCCGGACGCCCGCGGGCCGCGCGAGCGCCGCGTGTTGCTTGTTCGGACTCGCTTTGCTGCGGCGCGCTGCAGCGCGCGCCGGCTTCTTCTTCGCCATGGCTCCTCCTCCTCGCGAATGGCGGCCGGGGATCGCGTTGACACTCCCGGAGCCGCCGCCTAGACTGGCCCGCGCGGCGCTCCCCGCGCCACTTCAAACAATTCTATAGCCGATCCATCGAGGAGGAAGCCCATGAAGCCCATCGCACTCGCCGTCGCCGCGCTCTTCTCGGGCGCTGCGCTCGTCGCCGCGGCGCCCGCCGGCGCGCAGGAACGCACCGTCAAGATCGCCTCCTTCGGCGCCAAGTCGGGCGTCGTACGCTCGTTCGGCATCAACAGCGAGGCCGCGATCCGCGCCGCCGCCGACGAGATCAACAAGGCCGGCGGCGTGACGCTCGGCGACGGCACCAAGGCGAAGATCGTCACCGAGTTCTACGACGACCGCTGCAACGCCGAGGAGGGCATCTCGGTGATCCGGCGCATCGCGGGCGGCGAGTGGATCGTCGCCATCGGCCCGACGTGCTCGAACGTCGCCGAGCCGCTGTTCGGCATCCTGCAGAAGAAGGTCGGCGACGCCTCCGACTCCGGGCTGCAGTTCCCGATCTTCACCGACGTCGCGATCAAGGGCGGGCTCGCCAAGATTTCCGAATGGGCGTTCCGCAACGTGCCGAGCGAGATGACGATGTATTCGTCGCTGTTCAATTACGTGCGCACCGAGTTTCCGCAGGCGAAGACCGTCTACGGCGGCGTCGAGGAGGACTTCGCGCACTCGCGCGCCTTGTGGTACGCGGTGATGAAGGACCGCGCCAACGTGAACGGCTTCAAGGTGCTGGGCGAGTCGAAGTGGCTGCTCAACGACACCAACTTCGCCACCCAGGTGCGCGAGATGAAGAAGGCGGACGCGGACGTCGTCGCGATCTCGGCGCACCCGTTCACGACCTGCGGCGTGCTGAAGGAGATGCAGCGCCAGGGCGTGAAGCCGAAGGTGCTCATCGGGCTCGACAGCTCCTCCAGCCTGGAGACGCTCGAGGGCTGCGCGAAGCAGGCCGAAGGGATGATCATCCCGACCAGTTACGCGCCGGTGACCCCGAAGGCGATCGCCGCGGCGAAGGCCACCGCGAAATTCAAGGGCAGCGCCGATCTCCACAGCATGGCCGCGTGGGAGAACGTGTTCATCCTCAAGGACGTGATGGAGAGCGAGAAGATCCTCGCCAAGCCCGACACGGTCCAGGCCGACCGGCGCAAGATCCGCGACGGGCTGGCGAAGCTCACGTCGACCGAGGGGCTGCTCGGCACGACGAAGCGCGCGGAGCGCGAGGCCGAGAAGCCGTTCGTATTCGTGCGGGCGAAGAACGGGCAGTGGGCCGTCTACCACAATCCGCTGTGACCAGTTAACCGACTGCTCTCGCAGTCTCACCGCCCCCTTGCCCGGCGCGTACCGCGCCTCGCGAGGGGGCGTCCGATAACTAGAAGAAGGGGCGGGTTTCGTCCGCCATGCTCGACCTCCTCCAAGCTTTGCTCGACGGCCTGCTGTTCGGCGCGACCTATGCGCTGATCGGCATCGGCTTCACGCTGGTGTTCGGCGTGATGCACAAGCTCAACATGTCCTACGCCGCCGCGTCGGTGGGCGGCGCGTACTGCGGGCTGCTCGTACTGGGCCTCGTCCAGGGCGCGCCGCCCTGGACGGTGTTCCTCGCCGCGTGTCTCGCAGGGGGCGTGCTCGGCTACCTCGTCTACCTGACCTGCTTCCACTTCATCCCGCTCGCGAACCCGCTCGCCACGCTGATGTCGACGGTCGGCATGCTGCTCCTGATCGACGAGATCATCGTCCACGTGACCGACGGCATGCCGAGGAACTTTCCGGCGATGGTCGACGACGAGATGCTCCGCATCGGGGAGATCACGCTCCGCGGCGACCTGCTGCTCGTCTTCGGCGTGAGCGTCGCCTGCATGGCCGGGCTGCTCGGGCTCCTCTATCGGACGCGGCTCGGGCTCGCCACGCGCGCGGTCTCGCAGCAGCCGGTCGCCGCGCAGCTCTGCGGCATCCGGGTCGCCCAGGTGAACGCGGCGACGTTCGTCATTACCGGCGTGCTCGGCGGGATCGCCGGCGCCCTGATCGGCGCCTCGGTGGGTGCGCTCTCGCCGCTGCTCACGACCCCGCTTACGGTGAAGGGCCTCATCGTGACGGTCATCGGCGGACTCGGCTCGATCCCCGGCGCGATCGTCGCGGGCCTCCTCGTCGGCGCGTTCGAGAACCTGTTCCAGCAATTCCGCGGCGTGACCGAGCGCGACCTGTACGTGATGCTGCTGCTGTTCGCGTTCCTGGTTTTCCGGCCCGGGGGCCTCTTCGCGCCCCGGGGAGGTCGGGACTGATGCTCGTCGCTGCCACCCGGGGGGTTGCGGGGGGCGTTCGCGCTCACGCGTGCGAAGCACGCCAGGGCGCGAGTTGCCCCCTGCTCGATTGAGCATGGATTTCTACTACGGCCTCGCGCAGATCATCGGCGTCCACACGCTGCTCGGCCTGTCGGCGTACATCGTCCTGCTGACCGGCCAGGTGACCCTGGCGCAAGCCGGCTTTTTCGCGATCGGCGCATACGTGTCGGCGATGCTCACGGTGCTCGCAGGCTGGCCGATCGTCGCGGCGCTCGGCGTCGGCACCCTGTTCGGCGCGGGGACGGCGTGCGCGGTGGGCTTCCCGGCCCTGCGCGTGAAAGGGCTGATGCTGGTGATCGCGACCCTCGCGTTCGGCGAAGGTGTGCGGCTCTTCTTCTTCAACTTCGATTACCAGATCGCCAAGGGCCAGGTGAAGGTCGGCCCGGTCGGCGGCGAAGGCTTCCGGCAGATCCGTTACTTCCCGGAGCACGGCTGGACCACGTTCGACGTGATGCTGTTCGTCTGGGCGTTCGTCGTGCTGATCATGGCGGTCCTCTGGTGGTTCGACCGCTCGCGCTACGGCGCCGTGCTGCGCGCGGTCGGCGAGGACGAGATCGCCGCGCAGTCGGTCGGCATCAACCTGACCGCGGTGAAGGTCAGCGCGATGACCATCGGCGGCGCGATCGCCGGGATAGGCGGCGGCCTCTATGCGCACTACACGACGCACATCGAGCACTCGAGCTTCAACATCCTGGTCGCGACGTTCGCGATCGCCTACCCGATCGTCGGCGGGCTCGCGAGCGTCTTCGGCACCCTGGCCGCGGTGGTGTTCGTGCAGGGTTTCCTGATCGAGGGCCTGCGCTTCCTGGGCGACTGGCGCAACCTGCTTTTCGGTGCGCTGATCGTCCTCGCGATGAACGTGCGGCCGCGCGGCCTGCTCGACGCGCAGACGCTCGGCCGCCTCGGCCGGCTGTTCGGCGGAGGGCGCTAGGAGTGCTCGAGCTCACGCAGATTTCCCGGCACTTCGGCGGCGTACGCGCCGTCGACCAGCTCTCGCTGACGGTCGAGGAAGGCCGAATCTTCGGGCTGATCGGGCCGAACGGCTCGGGGAAGAGCACGACCGTCAACCTGGTGACGGGACTCCTTCCGCTCACGTCGGGTCGGATCACCTTCCGCGGCGCGGATCTCGGCGGGGTGCCGGTGCACCGGCGGCTCGCCCTCGGCATCGCGCGCACGTTCCAGAACATCCGCCTGTTCGGCCATCTCACGGTGTGGCAGAACCTGTGGGTGGCCCAGAACAGCCCCGAGGATCACGCGCGACGCGGCTTCTTCGCGCGCTGGCTCGGCGGCTCGCGACGCGTGCGCGCCGAGATCGGCGAGCTGCTCGAGTTCTCCGGCCTCGCCCACCGCCAGGACGAGCTCGCGTCGAACCTCGCGTTCGGCGAGCAGCGCAGGCTGGAGCTCGCGCGCGCCCTCGCCGCGCGACCGAGGCTCCTGTGCCTCGACGAGCCCGCCGCCGGAATGAACGCGGAGGAGATCGAGCAGCTCGCCGGCCGCATCCGCGCGGTCCGCGACCGCGGCGTCACCGTGCTCCTCATCGAGCACCACATGGAGCTCGTGATGGACGTCACCGACCGCCTCGCGGTGCTCAACTTCGGCCAGAAGATCGCCGAGGGCACGCCGGCGGAAGTGCAGGCGGACCACGCCGTGCGCACGGCCTACCTCGGAGGCGGCGACAAGTGAGCGGGCCGGTGCTCGAGGTCGCGGACCTGGTCACCGCCTACGGCAAGATCGAGGCGCTCCGGGGCGTCTCGCTCTCGGTCGCGCCGGGGTCGATCACCTGCCTGCTCGGCCCGAACGGCGCCGGCAAGACGACGCTGATGATGACCGCGACCGGGCTGCTGAAGCCCCGGCGCGGGTCGATCCGCTTCGCCGGCGACGAGCTCGCCGGCCGCGCGCCGCACGAGATCGTCGCGCGCGGCGTCGCGCTCGTGCCCGAGAACCGCCTCGTGTTCCCCACGATGACGGTGACCGACAACCTCGCCGCCGGCGCCTATCAGCGCCGCGACAAGGTCGCGATCGCGCAGGACGTCGAGCGCATGTTCGCGCGCTTCCCGCGGCTCAAGGAGCGCTCGCAGCAGCAGGCCGGCACGCTCTCGGGCGGCGAGCAGCAGATGCTCGCGGTGGCGCGCGCGCTGATGTCGCGCCCGAAGCTCCTGCTGATGGACGAGCCCTCGCTCGGACTGGCGCCCCTCGTCGTGGAGGAGATCTTCCGCATCGTCGCCGAGCTGAACCGGGACGGCACGACCATCTTCCTGGTCGAGCAGAACGCGCACATGGCACTGCAGGTCGCGCACCACTTCTATCTCATGGAGCAGGGCCGCGTGACCTTCAGCGGCACGCCGGGCCAGGTGGCGGAGGACGAGGTGATTCGCAGGGCCTACCTCGGCTCCGCCAAGCGCTGATTCGCACCCCTAGCATTGCAGGCACCAGACCACGGAGGTTGGCCATGACTTTCGAGCTCGAGGATTTCTGCCGGGATTGCCGCCAGACACTCGCGCGCGGCGCGGGGCCCGGACGAGCTCGAGGCGGTGCGACAGTCACTCGCGCGCCTGCTCGCCAACGCGGCGTTCGTCGAGCGGACGTGCGGTCCCGAGGCGAAGCCCGGTCTGCAGCTGCTCTACGAGGACGCCGACCTCGGCTTTCAGGTGCTCGCGCACATCAACGAGAAGCCGCGCGTGTCGCCGCCCCACAACCACGGCGAGTCGTGGGCGATCTACGGTCAGGCGACCGGCTACACCGACATGACCGAGTTCCGGCGCGTCGACGACGGCGCGGATGCGACGCATGCCAAGCTCGAGGTGACCCGAAAGTACCGGCTCAATCCGGGTGAGGTCGGCGTCTACGCGATCGAGTGCGATCCACTCGATCGACTACCCGGAGAAGTCGCGGTTTATCCGCGTCACCGGCACCAATCTCGACCGGATCTACCGCGACGCGTTCGACCCGGCGACCGGCGCGATCAAGCGCATGGGGCCGCAGCAGGCGTCGTAGCGGCACGACGAGCGCGCGGGTGTCGCGGTAGCCGAAGTACAGTCCGACGAGCCCGCTGGCGAGCAGCGCGACGCTGACCAGGCCCGCGAAGTACGCGGCGTACTTCCGGAAGAGTGTCCCGCGCGGCCTCGCACGTACCACCGTTGCCCCCCGATTCGGCGCTGCATCCAGTCTACCGCGCGGGACTGCTAGCATCTCTCCCGCGGCCGAGGAGTTTCCGATGCTGGTGGACGTCCTGCAGAACACCCTCGACGGGCTGATGCTCGGCTCGTCCTACGCGCTGCTCGCGCTGGGGTTCACGCTGATCTTCGGGGTCCTGCGGCGCGCGAACCTGTCCTACGGGCCGGCGATCATGGTGGGCGCGTACGCCGCGACCTGGGTGCACCTGCAGTTCCACGCCGGGTTCCTCGTGCTGGCGATCGTGACGGTGGCAGGCGCCGTGGCCGCGGGCCTCTATGTCGAGCGGCTGTGCTTTGCGCCCTACGCGAGCGGCCGGCGCCGCACGCCCGAGGCCGCGGCGATCGCGTCGATGGTCGGGAGCTTCGCCCTGTGGATGCAACTGGAGGAAGCCGCAACACTCGCCCTTCCGCGGCACCTCTACAGCTTTCCGCCGCTCTATGCCGGACCGCCCATCGAGCTGGGGCCGTTCACGGTCCGCATCGAGTACCTGGCGATGCTCGCCTGCGCCGCGGCCGCCTCGTTCGGGCTGCACCGCCTGTTGACGCGCACCCGGTTCGGACTCGGCGTGCGCGCGGTGATCGACAACGCGGACGCCGCGCGCCTCGCCGGCGTGAACGTGCCGCGCGTGTTCCTGCTCGTGTTCGCCCTCGCTTCGGCGCTCGGCGGACTCGCCGGCTACCTCATCGTCGCCGCGCACGAGCAGGTCACCCCGATGCTCGGCATGTGGTCGACGCTGAAGGGGCTGATCGCCATGATGCTCGGCGGCCTCGGGTCGCTCCCGGGCGCCGTGATCGGTGCGCTCGCGCTGGGGCTGATCGAGGCGCACAGCCAGTGGCTCGCCGGGCCCCAGTACCGCGACCTCGTCGCCTATCTCGTGCTCTTCGCCCTGCTCGCGCTCCGGCCGGCCGGGTTGTGGAGCGCGCTGCGCCCCCGTGCGGGCGCTGCGGTGGCCTGACATGGACGAGTTCACGCTCGGCGTCCTGACCAACATCGGGCTGTTCTCGTTCCTCGCGCTCTCCGCGTATCTCCTCCTGATCGCCGGCGAGATGTCGTTCGGGCAGCAGGCGTTCTTCGGCGTCGGCGCGTACGCCGCGGGCATCGGCACGGCGCTGTGGGGCTGGCCGCTGCCGCTCGCCGTGGTGTTCGCGATGGCGGTCGGCGCGGGCGCGGCGTGGCTCGTCGGGCTGCCGACGATCCGGCTCCGTGGCCTCTACTTCGCGATGGCGACGCTCGCGGCGGCCGAGATGTTCCGCATCCTGTTCGAGCTGCTGCACTATCAGCGCACGGTGGACGGCGAGCTCGTCGGCCCCGACGGCACGCAGGGCTTTCGCGGCATCCGCTGGGTGCTCGAGCGCGGATTCGAGCAGCACGAGTTCCTGGCGCTCGTCGGCGGGCTGCTCGCCCTGGTGCTCATCGGCTTCGCGCTCGTCGGGCGGTCCCGGCTCGGCGTGCGAGTCCGCATGGTCGGCGAGGATCCCGAGCTCGCCGCGGTGTTCGGCGTCGACGTCGCGCGCTTGAAGCTCGCGGTCGTGGCCGCGGCCGGCGCGCTCGCCGCCCTCGGCGGCGCGCTGTACGCGCACCACAACACCTACATCGAGCCGCGCAACTTCGACATCATGCTCGGCGTGCACAGCCTCGCCTACGCCCTGATCGGGGGGCTCGGCACCGCGGCCGGGCCGCTGCTCGGGGTGCTCATCGACATCGGCCTGCTCGAGTCGCTGCGCGTGTTCCAGGGCTGGCGGATGATCGTGTTCGGCGGACTGGTGGCGGTGCTGCTCATCGCGCGGCCGCGCGGCCTGCTCGACGAAGCGGTCGTGAACCGCGTGAAGCGCGCGCTCTCACCGAACTGAAGCGCCGCGCCAAAGCGCCGTACGATGCAACGCACGCTCGCCCTGCCGGCCCTGTTGCTCCTGTCCGCCGTCGCGCTGCCCGCGATCGCGCAGCGCCTCGACGCCGAGGTCGACTGCAGGCCGACGAAGCACGACCTCGTCTACGACTGCCGGTTCGTGTTGAAGGAGCTCAAGTCGGGCCGGCTGGTGAGCGGCGCCCTGCTGAGCATCGGCGCGGACATGCCCTCGATGCCGATGGCGCACAACGTCAAGCCGGTGCGGGCCGCGCCCGGCGCGGCGCCGGGCGAGTACACCGCGCGAATCGAGCTGGAGATGTTCGGGGACTGGGCGCTGAAGCTGAACGTGCGCGGGCCGGTGCGCGACGTGATCGTGAAGAAATTCAGCGCGCGGGAGCCGGATCGCTGAGGACGCTTCGGAGCCTTCGCCAATCCGCGCCTTCGCCCCGGAGCCTTCGCCACCGCCCTCCCAAAAACAGAAGGGACGCGATCCGCGTCCCTTCCGCATTCTCTCCGTGCGAACGCCGCAGGGCCGTCAGACCTCCACGAACGCCTCTTCGCGCTTCTTCCTCACCGTCGGCGCCAGCACGATCAGGAGCAGGATCAGCGAGATCCCGAGCAGCACGGCGCTGATCGGCTTGGTGAAGAACACGCTCGGGTCGCCGCGCGAGAGCAGCATCGCCCGGCGCAGGTTCTCCTCCATCATCGGCCCGAGAATGAAGCCGAGGATCAGCGGGGCGGGCTCGCATTCGAGCTTGGTGCAGATGTAGCCGAGGACCGCGAACACGCACATCGCGTAGATGTCGAACGACGTGTTGTTCACGCTGTACACGCCGACGCAGCAGAACAGCAGGATCGCCGGATAGAGCAGCCGGTACGGGCACCGTGAGCAGCTTGATCCACATGCCGATCAGCGGCAGGTTGAGGACGACCAGCATCAGGTTCCCCACCCACATCGACGCGATCATTCCCCAGAAGAGCTGCGGCCGCTCGGTCATCACCTGCGGCCCGGGCGCAATCCCCTGGATCATCATCGCCCCGATCATGAGGGCCATGACCGGGTTGGACGGGATGCCGAGCGTGAGGAGCGGGATGAACGAGGTCTGCGCCCCCGCGTTGTTCGCCGACTCGGGCGCCGCGACGCCGCGGATGTCGCCGTTGCCGAAGTTGCGCGGCGCCCGCGCCATCTTCTTCTCCAGCGTGTACGCGGCGAACGATGCGAGCAGCGCGCCGCCGCCGGGCAGGATGCCGAGCGCGGAGCCGAGCGTCGTGCCGCGGAGAATCGACGGGATGCACGTCTTGATGTCCTGCCACGACGGCATCAGGTTGGAGACCTTCGCGACGAAGATGTCCCGGCTCGCCTTGTGGTCGAGGTTGGCCACGATCTCCGCGATGCCGAACATGCCCATCGCGACGGTGACGAAACCGATGCCGTCCGAGAGCTCCGAGATGCCGAAGCTGTAGCGCGCGACGCCGGAATTGACGTCGGTGCCGACCAGGCCCAGCAGCAGGCCGAGGAGGACCATTGCGATCGCCTTGATGAGCGACCCGTGCGCGAGCACCACCGCCGCGATCAGGCCCAGCACCATCAGCGAGAAGTATTCGGTCGGGCCGAACTTCAGCGCCACCTCGGCGAGCGGCGGCGCGAACAGCGCGATGATGACCGTGGACACGCAGCCGGCGAAGAACGAACCGATCGCCGCCATGCCGAGCGCCGGCCCGGCCCGCCCCTGACGGGCCATCTTGTAGCCGTCCAGCGCGGTGACCACCGACGACGACTCGCCGGGCAGGTTGACCAGGATCGCCGTCGTCGAGCCGCCGTACTGCGCGCCGTAGTAGATCCCGGCGAGCATGATCAGCGCCGACACCGGCGGGAGCGTGAACGTCACGGGCAGCAGCATCGCGATCGTGGCCACCGGGCCGATCCCCGGCAACACGCCGATCAGCGTGCCGAGCAGGACGCCGCCAAAGCAGTAGAGCAGGTTGAGCGGTGTCAGCGCGACGCCAAATCCGACACCGAGGTTCGCGATCAGCGATTCCATGGGCGCTCCCTCAGTTGCCGATGTGCATGCCGCGGCACCAGTCGTCGAGCACCGCCGGACAGACCGGAATCGGGAGCCCGAGGCCCTTGACGAAGACCAGGACGGAGAAGAGCGCGAGGACCACGAACAGGATCACCACTTCCTTCGTCTTGAACTCGTGCCCGCCGAGCGCCCCGATCGCGATCAGCAGCGCCGTGGCGACGATCAGTCCGAGCGGCTTGAGCAGGATCCCGAACAGCACGATGCCCAGAACGATGAGCGTCATCGGCCGGAACACGATCGGCGGCACCTTCTCGCCTTTTACGATGAACGACTCGACGAAGATCGCGAGGCCGAGCAGGGCGAGCAGCCCGCCGAGCACGGTCGGGAAGTAGGCGGGGCCCATGCGGACGGCGGTGCCCATCGCGTAGTTTCGGGCGACGAGCAGGAAACCGACCCCGAACGCGATGAACATCAGGCCCGCCCAGAAATCCCTGGGGGCTTTTATTTTCATGCTGTCCTCCTCCTGTGTTGCGGGGACTATTCTGCCATACGCCGGAGGGGCCGCCACCGGCTTCGTGGCGCCGAATTGTCAGAGGAACGTCAGCTTCGGCCCGACCCGCGCCGGGCCCCGCAGGCGGGGCGCTTAAACGAAGCTCGGACCCTGGACTTGGTCTGACAGCTCGCGCTGCTTGTCCACGAACTCGACCAGGCGCAGGCTGGTCTGGCGCAGGCGCTGCGACAGCATTACCGCAAGCTGCATCAGGATCTTGGCGCCCAGCATCGGTTGCTCGAGGATGATGAGCGCCAGGGCGTCGCGCGAGAGCACCGCGATCAGGCTGGGCTCCACCGCCACGCAGGTGGCAAAGCGCGGCTCGCCGTCGATCATCGACATCTCACCGAGGGTCTTGCCCTCCTCGATGACCGCGATCAGCCGCGGCGTGTTCCAGCGGTCCTGCTTGAAGACCTCCACCCGGCCTTCGATCACCAGCATCATGAAATCGCCGGCTTCGCCCTCGCGGATGATCTCCTGGCCGGCCTGCGCGCGGAACGCCTGCATGAAGTGCCCGAGGAGGCGGATCTCGGCCAGGCTGAACTGCTCGAAGAGCGGCGCGTACCCCACCATGCCGTGGACCCGCGTCGCGTACTGGGTCGCGTCGCCGACGTGCTCGAGTTGCGGCAGGCGCTGGCTCTCGACGGTCTCGTTCATGGCGTCGGCTGCGGGCGGTGGCGGGTGTCGCCGCCGCGATTATGCCCAAAGCGGCGCGGTCCGCGTGCGCGCCGGAACGGGGAAGCAGGGGCCCCGCTCGCGGGGATGCGACCCTGGAGGCGCGCATCGCACGCGGCGCCCGCGCGCAATCGCCCGCACCGGGGTCGCACCTGCCGCCTGCAGCGGCAGGTACTGCTCCGCCCGGAGCGTGCGCGCCGCGGCATTCAGCGGGCCGGGCAGACCGGCGAGCCGAAGTTCCGCTCGCAGAAAGAGCAGCCCCCCTGCGGCAGGAAGCCCGGCATGCGGTAGTAGCGGTCGCGGACCTCCGCGAGCAGGCCGTCCCGGTACGCCGCGTATTGGAACCCCTGCCCGAGGACCAGGTGAAAGGTGGCGCCCCGAACCGTCACGTCGCGCAGCTCGACCCGGCGGAACCAGCGCTCGTAGTCGGCGCGATCCGCGGGCTGCTTGCGCACGACCAGCACGTCCCGGCCGTCGAGCTGGCGCACGTCGGTGAGGAGGTCGTCATGGCGCCCGTGGTGCGAGGTCGACCCGAGCACGAAGACGTAGTGGCGGCGCCACGGCTCGCGCGCCTCCGGCTGGGCGAGAAAACCGGCCACCGAGGCGTTGTAGGAGAGCACCGAGGCCGGGGAAAACCCGTCGGCCGCGAAGGCGTACCGGCCCTCGTATTCCTTCAGCGCGGCGAACAGCTCGTCCGCGCGGGCGCCCTGCACGATGGAGTCGTACTGGCGCAGCCGCTGGAAGGTCTCGATCGGCAGCGCCGCGACGACCGCGACGATCGCGACGTGGAGCGCCGCGAATCCCGCGAGGAACTTCGCCGACGCGAGGAGCCGGTCGGCGCCGAGCGCCAGCGCGCCCGCCGCGAAGAGCACCGGCATGAACGAGAGCAGCCAGTGCACGCCGATGTCGCGGAACGGGGCGATCGCGGCGAAGACGGCGAGCGGCGCAAGGGCGAGGATCCAGAGCAGCCGACGCTCCGGGGTCGCGAAGGCGGCGTGCACCGCGTCCCGTCCGCGCACGAGCTGCCAAAGGAGGATCGGGCTGGAGAGGTACACGAGGAAAACGGCGAACTCGAGCGGGCGCCACCATCTGAAGCCGGCGCCGCCGTGCCGGTTGAAGACGTTGAAGAGCACGTTCGTCCAGCAGTGGCCGTAGTTCCACCACAGGTTCACCAGCACGAACGGCATCGCGGCGGCCACGACGATCGCGAGCCCGCGCCAGGCACGCGGCCCGGAGCCGTCCCGGGCGCGCGTGGACGCGAGAGCAAACGCCAGGTAGCCGAACCCGACCAGGACGGCAAAGTACTTCGAGAGGAACGCGAGGCCGAGCGCGGCGCCTGCGGCGGCGTAGAGCGGCGTCGAGTCGCGGCGCACGGCGAGCACGAACGCCGCCATCGACAGCGCGGAGAAGAACACGAGCGGCGTGTCGGTGGTGACGAGCACGTTCACCACCTGCGCGGGCACGAGCAGCCATGCGAGTGCCGCGGCGTAGGCCGTGCGCTCCGCATCGGGCTCCCCGCGCGCGAGGGTGCGCACGAGCGCGACCATCCCGATCGCGACGAGGGGCGGAAGCAGCACTTCCGGCAGTCTCAGCACGAGCGCGGACTGGGAGACCCGCAGCAGCGCGGCCAGGATCCACGCAACCATGGGCGGGTGGTCGTAGAACCCGAGATCGGGCGCGCGCGCCCAGGTGACGAAGTAGGCCTCGTCGCCGGTGAGCGGCAGCCACCAGGCGAGCCAGAGGCGGAACGCGAGGACGGCGACGAGCGCCGCCCAGAAACCGCGGCGGAGGACCGCCGCGTCGGTCAACGCCCGCGCTCCGCCGCTCCAGCGCGCTGGCCGCCTTTGCCGGCGGCGCGCCGGCGGCGGACGGCTTCGGCGAGCCCCTCGAGCAGCGGCACCGAATCCTCCCAGCCGATGCAGGCGTCCGTGATGCTGCGGCCATACTCGAGCGGGCGGCCCGCAACCAGGTCCTGCCGCCCCTCCTTGAGATGCGACTCGACCATCACGCCCACGATCCGGTGCTCCCCGGCGGCGAGCTGCGCGCCGACGTCGGCGGCGACCCCGATCTGGCGCCTGTACTCCTTGGCGGCATTCGCATGCGAGAGATCGATCATCAGCTGCTCGGGCAGCCCCGCCGCCGCGAGCGCCTGGCAGGCCGCGGCGACGCTCGCGGCGTCGTAGTTCGGCGTCGTCCCGCCGCGCAGGATGATGTGGCAGTCGTCGTTGCCGCGCGTCTCGACGATCGCCACCTGGCCGTTCTTGTGAACCGACAGGAAATGGTGGTGCTGCTTCGCGGCGAGGATCGCGTCGCAGGCGACCTTCACGTTGCCGTCGGTGCCGTTCTTGAAGCCGACCGGCGCGGACAGGCCCGAGGCGAGCTCGCGGTGCACCTGCGACTCGGTGGTGCGGGCGCCGATCGCGCCCCAGCTGATCAGGTCGCCGATGTACTGCGGCGAGATCACGTCGAGAAACTCGGAACCGGCGGGCACGCCGGTCTGGTTGATGCGCACCAGCAGGTCGCGCGCGATGCGCAGACCCTCGTTGATGCGGAAGGTGCCGTTCAGGTACGGGTCGTTGATCAGCCCCTTCCACCCGACCGTGGTGCGCGGCTTCTCGAAGTAGACCCGCATCACGACCTCGAGGTCGGCGGCGAGCCGCGCGCGCACCTCGGCGAGGCGCCGCGCGTATTCGACCGCCGCCTCCGGGTCGTGGATCGAGCACGGCCCGATCACGACCAGCAGCCGGTCGTCGCGCCCGTGCAGGATCAGCTTTACCTTGCGGCGCGTTTCGGCGATGAGCTTCTCGACCGCGGTGCCCTGGATCGGAAAGAACCGGATCAGGTGCTCGGGGGGCGGCAGCGGGACGATGTTGCCGATGCGCTCGTCGTCGGTGAGGGACGTGCGGTCCACCGGCACGGCCGGCGGGAAGGCGTCTGGGTGGGCGGTCATCGCAGCTTGCCTTTCGTCTGAAAACAAAAAACCGCCAGGCTGGTCGGCGCTGGCGGTTTTCGGGACCCGTTCGGTCGTGAGCCTAGCTCAGTCCCTCCGCCAGCGGCTGGGGAAAGAAGAACCCGAAATGGAAGCACTCGCGACGCATGCCCGGGATTCAAGCACGACCGTGCGGGGGCTGGCAAGCCCCGGGGCCAGGCACCGCACCGGGGCGCGCATACGGGTTGCCGCACCGCGGCCGCGCCATTAGCAGACTCCCGGTCCGGCTGCCAGCGCGACTTGCGTCACGCGTGCGGCCGGCGCGTGCGCCCGAACGTGACGTGCGAGTCGTCTTCCCGTCGTCCCGGCGCGTTTGATGCTTGAGATTACATTGACGGACGCGGCGCCGCGTGTCAGGTTTGGCGGCATCCGCTCGACTCGGGAAGGCGAACCAGGAGAGGCCGACCATGCGTGCGACTGCCAATGTCCCCGCGGTAGTGCGACAGCCGTTGAACATCCCGATCGCCGGTTTCAAGGACGTCTACGACGTCGACGCGGTCGATCGAGCGCTCGCCGAGCTGCCGCAAGGCGCGAACGACGCGCTCAAGTCGACCTACGAGAAGATGCTCAAGGCCGGCGGGACGCGCCTCTCGGTGAAGCCGAGCGGGCCGCCCGCGATGGAGCATCTCTTCGACGATCTGCCCAACTTCGGCGCGGTGCTCGAGGACATTCGCAGGCAGATCGCGCTGTGCGCCTCCTCCGCCGACGCGCTCGAGCTCACGCCGATGCTGCTGCTCGGCGACCCCGGGATCGGCAAGACCCATTTCGCGCGCCGCATCTCGGAGCTGCTCGGCACCGGATTCGGGTTCCTCTCGATGAGCTCGCTCACCGCGGGCTGGGTGCTCTCCGGATCCTCGTCGCAGTGGAAGAACTCGAAACCCGGCAAGGTATTCGAGACCTTCCTGAACGGGCAGTACGCCAACCCGCTGATCTGCGTGGACGAGATCGACAAGGTCGGAGGCGACGCGCAGTACGACCCGCTCGGCGCGCTCTACGCCCTCCTCGAGCACGACACGGCGCGGGCGTTCGTCGACGAGTTCGTCGAGCTGCCGATCGACGCCGCCAGCGTGTTCTGGGTGGCCACCGCGAACGACGCGGCGCGCATCCCCGAGCCGATCCTCAACCGGATGAACGTCTACGAGATCGACGCGCCGGACCGGGCCGGAGCGATCAAGATCGCGCAGTCGATCTATGCCGAGATCCGCAACGCCCACGACTGGGGCAAGCAGTTCCCGGAGCACCCGGCCGAGGCGGTGGTCGACCGGCTCGCCGACCTTGAGCCCGCGCGAGATGCGCCGCGCGATCCTGGGCGCGTTCGGGAACGCCAAGGTCGACGGCCGGCACGAGGTCGAGGAGCGCGACATCGCCGACGGCCGCGCGGCGAAGAAGTCGCGGATCGGGTTCTAGATGGTTGTCACGACGCGAGGGGCCACACCCCCTCGCGCTCCCCAAAGCCAGGAAAACTGCCGCCCGCGGCAGTTTTATCGCTAGGGGGTTGCAAAGCCTTTCGGCGCGAAGATCGCGATCGCGTCGGGACTCCTGAGGAACGCCACCAGCGCGCGGGCCGCATCGGGCGACTTCGCGCCGGGCATCGCGACCGCGGTGTAGATCGTCCACTTCTGCAACGACGGCGGCAGCGGACCGACGAGCTTCACGCCCGGGACCGGCAGGATCTCGGTGATCTGGTGCACGCCGAGCTCGATCTCGCCCTTCCCGACCGGCGCCACCACGTAGCCGCCGGAGCCGAGCGTGGCCTTGGCATTGACCTGATCCGCGATCCCGAGCTGCTGCAGCACGCCGGCGAAGTGCTTGCCGCTCGTCCCGCGCGCCGGGTCGATGTACACGACCGACTTCGCGGCGAGCAGCGCCTGCTTGAACGCCTCGGGGGTCGAGATGTCCGGAGCGCTCGCGCGCTCGTTCACCGCCACGCCGATGCCCACCTTGCCGAGCGGCGCGCGGCTGCCCGGCACGACCTTGCCCTGTTTCTCGTACGCATCGATGTTCTCGTCCGGCAGGATCAGGAGATCGAAGATCTCGCCCGCGGCGACGCGCTTCGCGATCTCGCCGGCGGGCGCGAACGCGATCGCGACCTTGTGCCCGGAGCGGGCCTCGAACACGGGTAGCGCCGCCTGCAGCGGCGATTGCGCGGCGCCGCCGCTCAGCACCCGGATCTCGTCGGCGCAGACGGCCCCCGTAGCAAGGGTAAGTGCGAAGAGCGCGTGCTTCATGGATCCTCCGGTGAGCGGGCAGGTGGGCCGAGGGCGCACAGTCTAGCTGCGCGCGCGCCGCCGCGCAGCAGGCTGTTATCCTTCGATCGCATTGCAGCGACGACGCCCACCGACCAATCTCCGCGCGCGCGCCTGGCTCGCGCGCGCCTCCGTCGCGCTCGCCTGCTGTGCGATTTCCCTCAATGCAATCGCGCAGACGCGCGAGGGCGCGCCGCTGCTGGACGGCATGGGGACGTACACGCACGCCATCGGCGCGCCGTCCCCGCTCGCCCAGCGCTATTTCGATCAGGGCATGGTGCTCGCGTGGGGCTTCAACTCGGCCGAGGCAGTGCGGTCGTTCGAGGCGGCCACGCGCGCGGACCCGAAGTGCGCGATCTGCTTCTGGGGGCTCGCATGGGCGCTCGGACCCAGCATCAACGCCGACATGAACAAGGCCGACGCCGGGCGCGTGCAGACCGCGGTCCGGCGCGCGGAGGCGCTGTCGGTCAACGCATCGCCTCGGCACCGCGGATTGATCGCGGCGCTCGCCGTACGGCACCCCAGGCAAGGCGTCGTCGACGAGGACCGTTACGCCGCGCGGATGCGCACGCTGGCCAACGGCACTCCACGGGATGCCGACGTCCTGACGCTTGCGGCCGAGGCGCAGCTCAACCTGCATGCCTACGATTGGTGGGAGAAGGATGGGACGGCGAAACCGTGGACCCCCGAGACCGAGACGCTGCTCGCGGCGGCGCTGAAGGCCGCGCCCGACCATCCGGGCGCGAACCACTACTGGATCCACCTCATGGAGTCGTCGGCAACGCCGGAACGCGCCCTGCCCAGTGCCTCGAAACTCGAGACGCTCGTGCCCGGCTCAGGGCATCTCACGCACATGCCGGCGCACATCTACATGCGCGTAGGCCGGTATGCCGAAGCGTCGGCCGTGAGCGAGCGCTCGATCAAGGCGGACGAGCGCTATCTCGCGCAGGTCCAGGCGCAGAACAAGTATCTCGTCGGGTACGCCGCACACAACCACCACTTCCTCTGGGCCGCGGCGGCGATGGAAGGCCGCAGCGGCGCGGCAATTGACGCGGCGCGCGCGGCGTACCGGGTCGCGTGCGGGCCGCAGCCGAGCCTGCGCGAGGGCACCCTGCAGCACTACTTCGCGCTCGAGTCCTACGCGCTGGTGCGCTTCGCGCGCTGGGACGAGATCCTCAAGGCGACACTGCCGCCCGACACCGAGGCGCCCTATCCGCTCGCGGTCTGGCATTTCGCGCGGGGCATGGCGTTCGCGCGCACGGGCAAGCTGCGCGAAGCTCGCAAGGAGCTGGATGCCCTGGAAAAGGTCGCCGCCAATCCGACGCTGAAGGACGTCAAGGTCAAGAACATCAACCTCGCGTCGAGTCTGATCGGCATCGCGACGCTCACGCTGCGCGCCGAGCTCGCCGCCGCAGACAGGAAACCGCTGGTCGCGGTGAATCTGCTCGAGGAAGCGGTCGCGATCGAGGACGGGCTCGCCGCGGACGAGCCGCATCTGTGGCTCGCGCCGACGCGTCATGCGCTTGGCGCCGCGCTCCTCAAGGTGGGCCGCGCAGACGAAGCCGAGACCGTGTATCGCGAGGATCTTGCGCACTATCCGGAAAACGGGTGGTCGCTGTACGGACTTTCGCAGGCGCTTGCGAGGCAGGGCCGCGTTGACGAGGCGCGTGACCTGGACGAGCGCCAGCGCGTCGCCTGGCGGCGCGCCGACGTCGACCTCCGCACGCTCCGTTAGCCCTCGAACCGTCACGATTGCGCTAGATCAAGGGGCACGCCGGCTTGTCCATTAGCATTTGCTTAAGTACCCGGCCACGATCGCGATGTGCGGCGCGAGCCGGGCCTTTCGAGACGGACGGGCCATGGACTTCGCACGCATCTCACGCCGGCGGTTTCTGAAGATCACCGCAGGCACGTTCGGCGCAGCGGCAGCCGGAGTTCAGTGGCACGGCCTCACGCCGCTCGCGCTCGCGGCCGGTGCGCCGGCCGCGAAAGGGGTCGTCGAGATTCCCACCTTCTGCGAGATGTGCTTCTGGCGTTGCGGCGGGATCGCGCACGTCCGCGACGGCAAGTTGTGGAAGTTCGAGGGCAACCCGAAGGACCCGCAGAGCCGCGGGCGGCTGTGCCCGCGGGGCACCGGCGCGGTCGGGCAGTACTACGACCCGGACCGGCTGCAGAAGCCGCTCTTGCGCGTCGGCGAGCGCGGCAAGGAGCAGTGGAAAGCGGTGACGTGGGACGAGGCGTTCACCTACATCGCCGAGCGCATGCAAAAGATCAAGGCCGAGCACGGCGCGGAGGCAATCGCGGCGTTCAACCACGGCGTCGGCGCGCGCTTCCTTCTGCACGTGCTGAAAAGCTACGGCTGCACGAACTTCGCCGGTCCGTCCTTCGCACAGTGCCGCGGGCCCCGCGACGTGGGCTTCACGCTCACCTTCGGCAACGGCCTCGGCTCGCCCGAGCCGACCGACATCCAGCACACCGATTGCCTGGTGCTCGTCGGTTCCCACCTCGGCGAGAACATGCACAACTCGCAGGTCCAGGAGTTCGCTGAGGCGATGGAGCGGCGCGTGCCGATCATCGTCGTCGACCCGCGGTTCTCGGTCGCCGCGAGCAAGGCGAAGTACTGGCTCCCGGTAAAGCCCAGCACCGACATTGCCCTCCTGCTCGCGTGGATGAATCTGCTCGTGACCGAGGGGCGCTACGACAAGGCGTTCGTCGAGAAGTACGGCCACGGCTTCGACAAGTTCGCTGCGGAGATCAAGGAGTACAGCGTCGACTGGGCGGCGCAGGAGACCGGCGTCGATGCAAGCCTGATCCGTGCCGCGGCGCTCGAGTTCGCCGCACACCGTCCATCGACCCTCATTCACCCGGGCCGCCGCGTGAACTGGTACGGCGACGACACGCAGCGGAGCCGCGCGATCGCGCTGCTCAACGCGCTGATGGGGAACTGGGGCCGCAAAGGCGGACTCTTCATGGCGGCCGGCGTCAAAGTACCGGCCTACCCGCTGCCGAAGTACCCGACTTCCGACAAGCCGCTCGCGGACAACCCGAACGGCGAGCGCTTCCCGTTCGCCGACGAAGCGGTCACCACCGGCATCCGCGAAGCGACGCTTACCGGCAAGCCCTACCCGATCAAGGGCTGGTTCGTGTACTCGACCAACATCTTTTCCGCTCTGCCCAACGAGGCCGAGACGATCAAGGCGATCCAGGGACTCGACCTGATGGTGGTGATCGACACGCTGCCGAGCGAGATCGCCGGATACGCCGACGTGGTGCTCCCGGAGGTCACCTTCCTCGAGCGCTACGACGAGCTGCTCACCGGCTGGGGCCGTCAGGGCTGGATCTCGCTGCGCCAGCCGGTCATGGCCGCGCCGAACGAGCAAAAACCCGGTTGGTGGATGGCGAAGCAGCTCGCCGCGAAGCTCGGCATTCCGGAGAGCATGCCGTTCAAGGACATGGAGGAATACCTCGCGTATCGCGTCGAGAAGGGGGGCTACAGCTGGGCCACGCTGAAGCGCGAGGGCGTGATCATGGGCGAGAAGAAGCCCACCACGATCGAAGAAGGCCTCGAGCTCGCGTTCGACACGCCGTCGGGCAAGGTCGAGTTCTGGTCCGAACAGCTCGCAAAGAAGGGCTTCGACCCGGTGCCCAAGTACAGGAAGCACGCCGCGGCGCCCGACGGGTACTTCCGCCTGATCACCGGACGGGCCCCGGTGCATACGTTCACCCGCACCCAGTCGAACCCCGTTCTCCACGACCTGATGCGGGAGAACGAGATCTGGGTGAACGCGGCCACCGCGGGCGGGCTGGGCCTGAAGAACGGGCAGTACGTGAAGCTCAAGAACCAGGACGGCGTCGTGTCGAACCGGATCCGCGTGAAGGCCACGCAGCGCATCCGCCCGGACACCGTCTACATGGTCTACGGCTTCGGTCAACGGAACAGGATGCTGAAGCGCGCGTACCAGAAGGGCGCGAGCGCCGCGCAGCTGACGACGAAGTACGAGACGGACCCGCTGATGGGCGGCACGAGCATCCACTCGAACTTCGTGACCTTCGTGAAGGAAGCGTGAAATGAAACGCTTCGGAATGGTCATCGACACCCGCAAGTGCGTGGGGTGCATGGACTGCGTGGTCGCGTGCCAGACCGAGAACGACGTTCCCGAGGGGTTCTGTCGCGACTGGATCACCACCGAGGTGCGGGGCACGTTCCCCAGCCTCACGATGGAGATCCGCTCCGAGCGCTGCAATCACTGCGACAACCCGCCCTGCGTGTACTGCTGCCCGACCGGCGCGAGCCACGTCGAGGATTTCGGCAAGACGGTGCAGATCACGGCGAACCGCTGCATCGGCTGCAAGGCCTGCGTCGCCGCGTGCCCGTACGGCGCCCGCTTCATCAACCCGAAGGGCTACGCCGACAAGTGCACGTTCTGCATGCACCGCGTCACGGAAGGAAAGGACCCGGCGTGCGTCTCGGTTTGCCCGACGCGCTGCATGTATTTCGGCGACCTGGACGACCCGAAGAGCGCGGTAAACGACCTGCTGCGCACGCGCAAGTACCACACGCTGCTGCCCGCGGCCGGCACCAAGCCGCGGGTCTTCTACCTGACGTAAGGAGCGATGGCCATGCTCGAGATCACCACCACCCGCCACAACCCGATGGTCGACCCGAGCCTGCACGTCTGGGGCTGGGAGATCCCCGTCTACCTGTTCGTCGGCGGCGTCGTCGCCGGCATGATGATCCTCGCCGGCATCGCCATGATGCGCGTCGCCAAGGGCGAGGATCCGAAGAGGTTCTTCTCCATTCAGACCCCGTTGCTCGGCTTCATGCTGCTCAACGTCGGCATGCTCGCGCTGTTCCTGGATCTCGCCCACCCGCTCTACGTGTGGGCCGTGTACCTGACGTTCGAGCCGATGTCGCCAATGTCGTGGGGCTCATGGGTCCTGCTCATCGTCTACGGCGTGCTGCTCGTCTCGGCGCTGATCCGGCTGCCGGACGCGTGGCCCTGGCTGGGCCGTCGCGTTCCCCAGCTACAGCAAGGTGTCCGACTGCATCGTGGAGCGTCCGGGCCTGATGATGGCGCTCGGCTGGACCAACGTCGTGCTCGGCGTGCTGCTCGGCATCTACACCGGCATCCTGCTCAACACGATGGTCGCGCGGCCGCTCTGGAACACGACCATCCTCGGCCCGCTGTTCCTCGTCTCCGGGCTATCCGCCGCGGCGGCGATGGTGCATCTCGCCACGCGCATCTTCCCGGGCCGCCCGGCGCCCGCAGGGGATGATCGGCGGCGCGTTCGCGTCGATGGTGCAGACCCTTGGCGCGCAGCCCCCTGAGAAGCGGACGATCGACTCGATCATCCGCGCCGATCTCGCGTTCCTGGCGGTCGAGCTGCTCCTGATCGGGCTCCTCGTCATCGGCCTGCTGACGGCGAGCGCCGCACACGCCGAGGCCGCGAAGCTGATCCTGGGCGGACCGTACACCTGGATCTTCTGGGGCGGCATCGTCTTCGTCGGGATCCTCGTGCCGCTCGCGCTCCAGGCGCTCGAACTCGGTCATCGGATCCCGCACACCGTCGTGCCTGCGCTGCTCGTCCTCGCCGGCGGCTTCGCCCTGCGCTGGGTGATGGTCAGCGCAGGCCAGGCGAGCCAGTTCCTGCAAACCGCCGCGGGGTGAACTTTTCGCGATGCGAGTCGACTTGGTCTCAGTCAGGCGAACTCGAGGAGATACCGCCATGCCCGGGAAGAAGTGGGCTTTCGTTGCCGCTGCCGCGCTCGGGATCGCCATGCTGTTTCCCGGCCTCTCCGTCGCGCAGATTTTCCCGCCCTCGGTCGGCCAGCTCATCGCAACGACGAAGAAGCAGATCAAGACGATCGACATGGCGACCTTCAAGGCCGCCTACGATAAACAGGGCCTCGGGCTGATCGTGGATGTGCGCGAACCCGCCGAGTATGCCGACGGGTTCATCCCCGGGGCGGTGAATGTGCCGCGCGGCCTGCTCGAGCTAAGGATCTGGCCGTACGTCGGGTTCCCGGACAAGACGGACATGAACAGTCAGTTGACGCTCTACTGCGGGTCCGGCGCGCGCTGCGTCCTCGGGGCCAAGAGCCTGCAGGACCTCGGATTCACTAACGTCACCGCGGCGGACATGAGGATCGACGACTGGGCGAAGGCGGGTTACCCGCTCGTGAAGAAATGACTCCGGGCGGGGAAGTGGTGGATGCACCCGCATGCGCTTCCCTTCACCACTCGGGGACCGACGAATGATCGTTCAAAGGACGCAAGAAATGAGACAGAACCTCCTGTTCGCGCTCGCGCTCGGATTCGCGGGCACTACGTGGGCCCAGGCGCCAGCGCCCGCCGCTGGCGCTGCGGCCAAGCCGACGATGCCGAAGGTGTGCATGAACTGCCACAAGCCCGCGCCGGGCTTCGTGTCCGGCTACTTCGAGAACGTCGCGTTCAAGTCGCAGGCGATTCAGCTGGCGATCGACGATGCCAGGGAGATCGTCCGTTTCGATCCGAAGGCGCTGAAGGTGATCGATGCCGGCGCCGCCAAGACACCCGAGCACATGCGCGAGGTCCGCAAGGGGCACGAGGCGCTGGTGAGCTTCGTCGAGAAGGACGGCCAGAAATGGGCCACCGAGATCCGCTTCAAGGGACCGGTGAAGGTCTCCAAGGAAGACCTGGTGGACTACGCGTTCGTGAAGAAGCTCGCCGACCAGGGTACGGGCAACTTCGCGCTGATCGATTCGCGCCCCTTGCCGCGATTCCAGCAGGGCACCATCCCCGGCGCGATCAACGTGCCGTATCCCGACGTGGGACAAGGCGGTCAACCGCCTGCCCGCCGCCAAGGATGCGTTGCTGGTGTTCTTCTGCCAGGGCGTGACCTGCCAGATGAGCCCGCTGTCGCAGCGCAAGGCCATCGCGCTCGGCTACAAGAACACGAAGGTCTACCACGAGGGCATCCCCGAATGGGAAACGCGTGACTACCTGTCGACCCGGCCGGAGTTCGTCAAGGAGGCGTACGTCGACAAGGACATTCCCGCGATCATCCTCGACGTGCGCTCGGCCGACGAGAGCAGGAGCGGGCACATCAAGGGCGCGGTGGGCATGCCGGCGGCGACCGTGAAGCGCGAGCTGAAATCGTTCCCGCCGGCGAAGCTGAAAGCGCCGATCATCGTCTACGACGGTCGCGGCGCGACCGAGTCGGTCTCGGTGGCACGGGAACTGATCAAGGCTGGCCAGAGCAACGTCCAGGTCATGGCCGGCGGGCTCCTGGAATGGCAGGCTAGCCGGGTACGCGATCGAGTCCGGCGTGCCGGCGCTCACCAAGGTCGCCTACGCGCCTAAGCCGCGGCCGGGCTCCATCTCGATCGACGAGTTCACCAAGCTCGCGCGCAACATGCCGGCCGACGTGTTGATCCTCGACGTGCGCAACCCGGACGAAGCGAACGCCGGCATGATCAAGGGCGCGGTGCTGATTCCCGACGAGGAGCTTGCCGCACGCATGGGCGAGCTGCCCAAGGACAAGCGCATCATCGCCCACTGCAGCACGGGCATTCGCGCCGAGATGGCCTACTTCAAGCTGAAGGACGCGGGCTACAAGGCCGGCTTCCTGAACGAGCAAATCGACGTCGCGAAGAACGGCAGCTTCAAGATCACGCCGAAGTGACCTGAGGCCCAAGACCGGAGAGGATCGACCCATGTCCGAGAGAGCCACCACCACCGGGCGCCCCGGCGCGCCCTACATGAACCCGTACTTCGCGGGTGTCGGGATCGGACTCGTGCTGCTCGCCACCTTCGTGATCATGGGTCGCGGGCTCGGCGCGAGCGGCGCGTTTTCGGCGTTGCTCGTCTGGCTGATGTCGTTCGTCTCGCCCGACTACGTCACGTCGAACGCGGTGCACTCGGGGTACTGGAACGAAGGCAGGCCGCTCGCCGTCTTCCTGGTGTTCCTGACGATCGGCAGCTTCACCGGGGCGGCGGTGTCGGGCTGGCTCGCGGGCCGCAGCGCCTTCGTAGTGGAGCGCGGTCCGCGCATCTCGACTGCCGCACGGCTCGCGCTCGCGTTCGCCGGCGGCGCGACCATGGCGTTCGGCGCGAAGCTGGCGAGCGGCTGCACCAGCGGGCAGGCGCTGACCGGCGGCGCACTTCTCAACGTCGGCAGCTGGACGTTCATGATCGCGGTGTTCATCGGCGGCTATGCGCTGGCGCCGCTCCTCAGGAGGCAATGGCTATGAGCGCGCCGCTCGCTTCGCAGGGACTGTTCGGGAGCGGTACCGAGCTCGCGATCGCGCTCGGCCTCGGGCTCTGCTTCGGGTTCTTCCTCGAGCGCGCCGGCTTCGGCAGCTCGCGCAAGCTCGCCGCGCAGTTCTACCTGTACGACATGGCGGTGCTGAAGGTGATGTTCACCGCCATCGTCACCGCGATGACCGGCCTGTGGCTCCTCGCCGCGATCGGCTGGCTCGATCTCGGCGAGATCTACCTGGTGCCGACCTTCGTGCGTGCCGCAGCTCGTCGGCGGGCTGGTGCTCGGGGCCGGGTTCGTGATCGGCGGCTACTGCCCCGGGACGTCGGTCGCCGGCATGGCGACCGGACGGATCGACGCGATGCTGTACGCGGTCGGGATGCTGGCGGGCCTCGCCGTGTACGCCGAGGTCTATCCGGCGATCGAGGCGTGGACGAAGACCACCGCGCTCGGCGAGATCACGTGGCCGGACTTGCTCGGCCTGCCGCGCGGCGTGCTGGTGGCGCTGGTCCTCGTGCTCGCCGCTGGGATGTTCTACGGCGCCACGCGGGCCGAAAGGGCGTTCGCAGGCTGGCGGCCGGCGGGCACGACGTAGCCCTCTAACGAAACGGGGAGCCGAAGCTCCCCGTCGCCGTTCGACCGGGCGCCGCTCAGCAGCCGCCCTTCTTCTCCTTCTTGGTCGGGTCCTTCTTCGTGTCCTTCTTCGCGTCGGGCTCCTTCTTGTCCTGCGCCAGTGCGGCGGTGCTGGACAGCGCGAACAACGCGGCGAAAACGGCGGCAAGCAGCTTCTTCATCCTGGTCTCCTGAGCGGGTTCAATGGCGACGCTATCGGGCGTAGCGGGATTTTCAACGCTCCAGCTCCCCGGCTGTTGACATGGATCATGTCACTTGGCCGCGGGCGGCGCCGCGGGGGCGGCGGGCGGCGCCGTAGCCGGGGCCGGGGCCGGCACGACCATGCCCGGCGCGAGAGGGATGTCCTCCACCGCCTTGATGCCGGTGACGTAGTGCCGCGTCTCCCCGAAGCAGGTCGTCGGCAGGCCCACCTTCTCCTCGTAGTGCAGCGACACGCGCTTGCCCATGCTGTGGTTGATCTGCTCGGCGATCGCGTCGTCCCGCACGGTGAACAGGAACTTCTCCTGCATCGGTCCGGGCATGGTCACGAGCGCGAGCTCGCCCTCCCAGGTCTTGCAGAGCCAGCCCTTCTTGGAGAACTTCTGCACCCACCCGGCGCGCTCCCCGGTCGAGTAGTTCCAGGCGAGCACGATCGCGAAGTAGCCGGCCACGAGGGCCGCCACAACGACAAGCCCGACGAGAATCACCCAGATGGCGCCACGCTGCGAATGCAGGCTTCGACATCAGCGACCCTTTCCGCTCAGGGAGCCGCGGTTGTACTCCGGGTCGCCCGGCAGGATGATTCGACCGAAGCCGAAGAGCCCGCCTTGGGTCGGCCCGGCGACGGGTTGCGGCGCAACGGCGGCGGGCCGCGGCGGCGACTCCGCGCGCTTGCTTCGGGTCGGCGTACTCCCAGCGGCCATCCGGATGGAGAAGGACCTTGTCGCCGCCGCCGCAGTGGTCGCTTCAATCGGCTTGCTGCGCCCCGACGGCAGGCGCGCAGGCGCACATTGCGGCGAGCGCGAGTGCGCGCACGCCCTTCCCGAATCTCGTCATCGCGGCTCCCTCTGCATCGCGGATGAAGGCACCCGCCCAAGCGCTTTTACCGGGAGTCGCTCCGGAGATCAAGCCGCGGCGACCCGGGGCCCGCAGGGTATGATCCGCGCCCCGTGGTCCGCGCCCTCTTCCTTCTGTTCGCAACGCTGCCGCTGCCGATCGCGCACGCGTTGGGCGCGACCCTCGGTCTGATCGGCTCGATCGTTCCCAACAGCTTCGCGCGGCGCACCCGCTTCCACGTCGCGCGGTGCCTGCCCGAGCTGGGACGGCTCGCGCGCGCGCGGCTCGTCTTCCGCGCAACGCGCGAGGCCGGCAAGGCGCTCGCCGAGCTGCCGTTTCTGTTCGCCGCGCCGGAGCCGCGCTTCGTGCGCGCGGTGCGCGAGGTCCGCGGCCGCGAGGTGCTCGAGGCGGCGCTCGTCGCGGGCAAGGGCGTGGTCGCCATTTCGCCGCACCTCGGCGCGTGGGAAATGACCGGCCTCGCCTATTCGCGCGTGGTCAACGGGAACTGCGTCAGCATGTACCGGCCCCAGGCCGAGCCGTGGGACAGCCTGCTGAAGCAGGGCCGCGGCCGGTTCGGCGGGGAGCTGGCGCCGAGCGATCGCAGCGGCATGCGCCGGCTGCTCGAGATGCTGCGGCACGGCGGGAGCGTCGGCGTGTTGCCCGATCAGGACCCGCCCACCGGCAGCGGCGTGTTCGCGCCGTTCTTCGGCGTCGCCGCGCACTCGCCGACGCTGCCGACGCGTCTCGCGCGCCGCACCGGCGCGGCGATCGTTCTGTGCTACGCCGAGCGTCTCAGCTGGGGCCGCGGCTTCGTGTTCCACATCGAGTCTGCGCCGCCGGGCATGACCGACGAGGACGAGGTGCGCGCCGTCGCCGCGATGAACGCCGGCGTCGAGGCGTGCATCCGCAGGTTTCCGGAGCAGTACTACTGGGCGTACATGCGGTTCCGCCGGCGGCCGGCGGGCGAGCCGGCGTTCTATCCGTGGTGAGCGCCGGTTGACCACCCCGCCCGCGCGACGCGCGGGCACCCCTCCTCGTGGAGGAGGGGAGAATCGCCCTACACGCGCTGCGCGACCCAGCCCTTCACCGATTCGAGCGCGCCCGGCAGCTTCGCGGCGTCGGTGCCGCCCGCCTGCGCCATGTCCGCCCGCCCGCCGCCCTTCCCGCCGACCTGCTGCGCGACGAAGTTCACGAGCTCGCCGGCCTTGACCTTCGCGGTGAGATCGGCGGTAACGCCGGCGACCAGGCTGACCTTGCTCCCTTCGGCCACCGCGAGCACGATCGCCGCCGAGCGCAGCCGGTCCTTGAGCCGGTCGAGCGTCTCGCGCAGCGTCTTCGCATCGGCACCTTCGAGCGTCGCGGCGAGCACCTTCACGCCCTTCACGTCCTGCGCACTGTCGGCGAGCTCGTCGCCCTGGGACGAGGCCATCTTCGACTTGAGGCGACCGAGCTCCTTCTCGAGCGCGCGCACGCTGTCCTGCATCTGCGCGATCTTCTGCGCCACCTCGTCGGGGCTGGTGCGCAACGCCGCAGCCGCCTCCGCGAGCTTCGCCTCGCGCTCCTGCACCCACGCGAGCGCGCCCTCGCCGGTCACCGCTTCGACGCGCCGGATGCCGGCCGCGACGCCGGTTTCCGCGACCAGCTTGAAGAAGCCGATGTCGCCGGTGCGGCGCACGTGCGTCCCGCCGCACAGCTCGGTCGAGAAATCGCCCATGCCGATCACGCGCACCTCGTCGCCGTACTTCTCGCCGAACAGCGCCATCGCGCCGGCGCGGATCGCGTCGTCGTACCTCATGATCCGCGCGCTCAGCTCGGAGTTGCGGCGGATCTCGCGGTTCACGAGCGCCTCGACCTCGCGCAGCTGGGCCTCGGTCATCGGCTCGTTGTGCGAGAAGTCGAAGCGCGTCTTGTAAGGATCGACGAGCGAGCCCCGCTGCTGCACGTGCGGACCGAGCACCTTGCGCAGCGCCGCGTGCATGAGGTGGGTCGCCGAGTGGTTCCACGCCGCGCGCGCGCGGGCGATCCCGTCGACGCCGGCCATCACCGTGTCGCCGACGCGCAGCCTGCCGGCCTTCAGGCCGCCCTTGTGCCCGAACACCTCCGGCTGGATTTTCTGCGTGTCCTCGACGAGGAAGGTGCCGCTGGCGCCCGCGAGCTCGCCCTTGTCGCCGACCTGGCCGCCCGACTCCGCGTAGAACGGCGTGCGGTCGAGCACCACCACCGCCGACTCGCCCGCGCCGATCTCCTGGAGCTGCGCCCCTTCCTTGTAGATGGCGACCACCGTGGCTTCGAGCGTGAGCGTGTCGTAGCCGTGGAACTCGGTGGGCTTGCCGGAATACTCGACGCCCGCCTCCACGCGGAACTTCGACGCCGCGCGCGCACGATCGCGCTGGCGCCCCATCGCCGCCTCGAAGCCGGCGTAGTCGACGCGCACGCCGCGCTCGCGCGCGATGTCGGCGGTGAGATCGACCGGGAAGCCGTAGGTGTCGTAGAGCTGGAACACGGTCTCGCCGTCGAGCATTCGATCCTCGCGCGTGAGGGAGCCCTCGAGAACGCGCATGCCGTTCTCGAGCGTCTCGGCGAAGCGCTCCTCCTCGGTCTTCAGCACCTGCTTCACGCGCTCGGCATTCTTCGGCAGCTCGGGATATGCGTCGCCCATCGATCTTCGCCAGATCGTCGACGAGCCGGTGGAAGAACGGGTGCTTCTGACCGAGCTTGTAGCCGTGGCGAATCGCGCGCCGGATGATCCGGCGCAGCACGTAGCCGCGGCCCTCGTTGCCCGGAATCACGCCGTCGACGATGAGGAACGAGCAGGCGCGGATGTGATCGGCGATGACCTTGAGCGAGTTCGACGACAGGTAGTCGGTGCCCGTCTCGCGCGCGGCGGCCTTGATCAGGTCCTGGAAGAGGTCGATCTCGTAGTTCGAGTGCACGCCCTGCAGCACCGCGGCGATGCGCTCGAGGCCCATGCCGGTGTCCACCGACGGCTTCGGCAGCGGATGCAGCTTGCCGTGCTCGTCGCGGTTGAACTGCATGAACACGAGGTTCCAGATCTCGATGTAGCGGTCGCCGTCGGCCTCGGACGTGCCGGGCGGGCCGCCCGCGACCTCGGGGCCGTGGTCGTAGAAGATCTCGGAGCACGGACCGCACGGGCCGGTGTCGCCCATCTGCCAGAAGTTGTCGCTCTGGAACGGCGGCCCGCCCGGCTTGTCGCCGATGCGGGTGATGCGGTTGTCCGGAACGCCGATGTCCTTGCGCCAGAGGTTGTAGGCCTCGTCGTCGGTCTGGTAGACGGTCACCCAGAGCCGCTCCTTGGGCAGGCCGTAGACCTTCGTCAGCAGGTCCCACGCGTAGTGGATCGCATCCTTCTTGAAGTAGTCGCCGAAGCTGAAGTTGCCCAGCATCTCGAAGAACGTGTGGTGCCGCGCCGTGTACCCGACGTTTTCGAGGTCGTTGTGCTTGCCGCCCGCGCGCACCGAGCGCTGCGACGTCGTCGCGCGCTTGTACGGCCGCGCCTCCTTGCCCAGAAACACGTCCTTGAACTGCACCATCCCGGAGTTGGTGAAGAGCAGCGTCGGGTCGCTTCCCGGCACGAGCGAGGACGAGGCCACGATCGCGTGGCCGCGCTCTTCGAAGAACTTCAGGAACTTCGAGCGGATGTCGGAGGATTTCATCGCTGTATGCACCGAAAAGAAACGGCGACCGCGGTCGCCGTTTCGGAGCCAAATAACTGAGCAGACGGGATTTTCACCCGAATCGGGCGGGCGCGCAACGGCACGCCCGGCCTCAGCCGGTGCGCGGGCCGTCGACGGCGCGCGCCCATTCGGCGAGCGCCGCGGCGGGCGCGCCCGCGAGGCGCAGCTGGCGCAGCGCGATTCGACAGGCCTGACGGGCGTTTCGCGTGCCGGGCGTGCGCCAATCACCCGGGCGCTCGCCGCGCTCGAGGGCCGCAGCGAGTTCGGTCTTCGCCGCGACCGAGACCGGGTCGCCGAACGCGGCGAGCATCCGCTGGAAGGCGGCGTGCTCCGCGTGCGAGAACGGCTTCTTCACGCCCGCCGCGTCCTTTGCCGGATGGGGCGGGTAAAGGGTGAGTCCGGGCATCCGTCCCGGGGCGAGCGGGATGTTCGACGAAACGCCGCGCCCCGGACGGAGCAACCGCGGCATCAGGTGCGTGTGCGGTCCGCTCGGCGTCGCGCCGCCCGCGGCGGCGATCGCCTGATAGACCTCGATTCGCGCCATGCGCGAGATCGCCACCCGATGCGGGCTCGCCGCGACCAGCATTGCCGCGAGATCCCGTCCCGCCGCGAGGAAGCCGCTGCCCGCGGCACGGCGCAGCATGCGCATGAGCGCGGCATCCGTCGTGCGCACGCAGAAGGCGAACGCGCCGGACCCGAGACCGAGATCGAACAACTCCGCCGCGCGATCCTCGTCGCGGATCGCGTTGCGATCGGGGCCGAGCTCGGTGACGACGGACCGGACCGGCATCGCCGCCGCGGCGGCAGGCAGGCTGAGCAGGACCCCGTGATGCCAGAGTCCCGGCTGGGCGCTCAGCACCTCGTATGCGAGCGCGCGCAACTCGGCGCTGGGAGCCACGCGAATCGCGCCGCGCGCGGTGACGATCTGGAGCTCGGCGCACTCGCACGGCTCGCCGGCCTCGCGCATGAACTCCGCGAGCACGCCGGAAGCGCCGATGCTCCAGGCGCTGCGGTGGTCGGCAAGTTGGGCCGCAACGAGCTCGATCGCGTTCATCGCAGCGCGACTCAGTGCAGGAGGCCCACGGTCGCGCCCGCGATCAGCGTCGCGAGGGTGCCGGAGACGAGCGTCCGCGCGCCCAACCCGACGATCTCGCTGCGTCGTTCCGGCGCCATGGTGGCAAGCCCGCCGATCATGATGCCGAGGCTGCCGAGGTTCGCGAAGCCGCACAGCGCGTACGTCATGATCAGCCGCGAGCGCGGGGACAGCTCCCCCTCGGGCAGCTTCGCCAGGTCGATGTAGGCGAGCAGCTCGTTGAGGATCGTCTTGGTGCCGAGGAGCTGACCGGCGACCTGCGCCTCGGCCCACGGAACGCCGGCGAGCCAGGCGAGCGGCGCCATGGCGACCCCGAGCATGCGCTGCAGCGTGACCGGTGCGCCAGCGACCTCCGGTGCAAGCCCGAGGATCGCGTTGGCGAGCTGCACCAGCGCGACGAGCACGAGCAGCATCGCGACGATGTTGATGAGCAGCGCCACGCCGTCGAGGGTGCCGCGCGTGATCGCATCCATGCTGCTCGTCGCGCCCGACGGCGCGAGATCCGCCGCGGTGCCGCCGGTCGCGTGCTCGTGCGGTTCCGGCGGCACCATGAGCAGCGACACGGCGATTGCCGCGGGGGTCGCGATGACCGAGGCGATCAGGATGTGTCCGAGCGCGCCGGGGACCACCTTCCCGATGAAGCTCGCGTAGAGGACCATCACCGTGCCGGCAATGGTCGCCATGCCGCAGCTCATCATCACGAAGAGCTCCGCGCGCGACATGCGCGCGACGTACGGCCGCACGAACAGCGGCGCCTCCACCATCCCGACGAACACGTTCGCCGCGGCCGACAGTCCGACCGCGCCGCCGAGGCCCATCGTGCGCTCGAGCAATCGCGCGAAAAGCCGCACGATCCACGGCAGCACCCGCCAGTAGAACAGCAGCGACGTCAGTGCGCTGATGACGATCACGAGCGGCAGCGCGCGGAATGCGAGGACAAAGGAGCTCGTCGCCGGCTTCTCCTCGTAGGGCAGCGGGGCGCCGCCGAGGTAGCCGAACACGAACGAGGTGCCCGCCTGCGTCGCGCGCTCGAGCGCCTCGACCGCGCGGTTGAGGACGAGGAACGCGTCGGAGACGGCCGGCACCTTGAGGAACAGCGCCGCCAGCGCAAGCGTGAGTGCCATGCCCGCGAGCACCGGTCGCCACGCCACGCCGCTGCGCTTCTCCGACACGGCCCACGCGAGCGCGTGGAGGGCCAGGAAGCCGAACGCGCTCTGCGCGACGAGCGCGGGGTCCATCTAGCCGAGGCTCACGCCCAGGAGCCTGCCCATGCTGAAGGTCAGCGCGCCGGCGACACCGCCGATCGCGAGCATGCGCAGGCCGTCGCGCGCCGCGCTGCGCCCGGTGAAGAGGCTGATCGCCGCGCCGACGGCGAAGAGCGCAACCGCCGTGATGCCGATCGAAGTGCCCAGCGCCGCGCCGCCCTTGAGAAGAAGGAACGGCACGAGCGGGATCAGCGCACCGACCGCGAACGAGAGGAACGAGGAGGTCGCCGCGCCCCACGGCGAGCCGAGCTCGTCGGGGTTGAGGCCGAGCTCCTCGCGCGCCAGGGTGTCGAGGGCCCGCGCCGGATCGGCGATGGTCGCGGTTGCAAGCGCGGCCGCCTCGTCGGGGGGCAGACCGCGCGCCTCGTAGATCAGCGCGAGCTCCTGGGCCTCTTCCGCCGGATACTCCGCCAGCTCCTTGCGCTCGAGGCCGATCTGGTACTCGAACATCTCGCGCTGCGAGCGCACCGACACCCACTCGCCGGCGGCCATGGAGAACGCGCCCGCCAGCAGGCCGGCGACGCCCGAGAGCACGATGACGCTGTTCGAGGCCGCCGCGCCGGCCACGCCGAGGATCAGGCTGCAGTTGGACACGAGCCCGTCGTTCACGCCGAACACCGCGGCGCGGAGGTTTCCGCCCGTCGCGACGTTGCGGTGGCGCGCCTGCATGTCCTCGATGGAAGTCGGACGCGGATGGCCGGGCTGCGCGTGCGTGTAGACCGAGAGGCCGCGCACTTTCATCGCCGCGAGCACCATGCGCACCGCGCGCGGGCCGTGCCGCCGCACCAGGGCCGCAACCACCTTGGCGCGCGCGTCCGGGACGTACCGCTGCGGCACGGTCGCGCCCTGCTTGCGCGCGGACTCGGCCCAGATCGCCGCCTGGCCCTCCGCCTCGCCGGCCAGCTCGCGAAAGAGCTTCTCGCGCGGCGTGCCGCGCTCGACGTCGGCGACGATGCGATAGAGATACGCCGAGCGCATCTCGTCGGCCCATCCGGCGAGCGCGTCGGCGGAGGTTGCAGTGGTCACGCGGGAGTCCCCGGACGAAATCGGGGCAGATGGTAACCGACCGCGCGGCGACTCAGCTCGCGCTTCGCGCCCGCCAGCGCGCATCGGTAAGCACGACCGAGGTCTCGATCTGACGGTCGGGGATCGACCAGTAGCGACGGAGCAGCCGCTCTTTCTCGGCGGGTTCAGCGAGCGCGAAGCCGTGCTTCTCGTAGAACCCGATTGCCCAGGTCGCGGCGGCCCACGTGCCGACCAGGATCGGCCGATCGGTCTGCGTCAGGAGATGCCGCAGCAGCTCGCCGCCGACGCCGCCGCGGCGCGCGGCAGTGGCCACGTAGGCGTGACGGATGAGCGCGACGTCCTGTACGTCCTGGAGCCCCATCACGCCGACGAGCCGTCCGCCCGCCTCCAGCCCCCAGAAGACGACACCGGCGGCGATCTCGCCGCGCAGCTCGGCCTCCGGCATGTACGGCTCGTGCCAGCGGTCGGCGGGAATGACGCCGCGGTAGGCCTCCGCCGCGTCGTTGACGATGACACCGATCGCCGGGACATCGGCGTCGCCACAGCGGCGGATCATGGCGTCTTCGACCGCCATGCTCACCGCGCCGGCGCGCGTTCGCGCCGCTTCTCGGCGAGACGCGGCGCGAGGCCCTTGCCCTTGGGCCCCTCGGCCACGACGCCGGTGACGACCAGGGTCTGGCCGCGGATCGGCAGGCCCTCCCGCACCGTCACCACGAGCTCACCGCCCTCGCCCTTCAGCGTGTAGAAGCGGGACGCCGCGCCGCCGGACATCACGACCTCGCTGGTGGAGCTCACCGTGCCCTGGACGGTGACCTCCTTGCCCTGGAAACGGGCCGGCGCCGCGACGACGTCCCGGATCGGCGTGAGGGTCGGCCCGGGCTCGAGCGCTTTCTCGACATCGGCGCGGAAGAAGTGCCAGGCGCCGCCCGCGGCCGCGAGGACGAGAAGCAGGACGATCCAGGCGCGACCGCGCTGCACTCAATCGTCCTCCGTCCCGGCGACGACGCGGCGGATGATGTCGAAGGAGAAGCCGCGCCCCTGCAGGAAGCGCATCTGCTTCGCGCGTTCGGCGGCGCTTGCGGGCGGCGTGTGGAAGCGCTTCTTCCACGCCTCGCGCGCGCGCTCGAGCTCGGTGGCCCGCGCCGCGGTCGCGACCTTCGCGATGGCGGCCTGGCCCACGCCTTTCGCGCGCAGCTCGTGCTCGATGCGCGCCGTGCCGAACTTCCGTGCCAGGGTGTGCGCGCGCGCCTCCGCGTAGCGATCGTCGGAGAGGAGCTTGCGGCGCGCGAGATCGTCGAGAAGCGGCGCGATCTCGCCGGGGTCGTCGGTGTGCGGCGCGAGCTTGCGGACCAGCTCGGCGCGGGTGTGCTCCCGCCGCGCGAGGAGCGCGACCGCGCGCTCACGCAGCGAGAGGGTCCTCTTCAGGTCAGGCCTCCGCGGCCGCGGGGGTGATCGGATGCGGCGAGGCGACGCCGGCCTTCTCGCGGATCTTCGCTTCGATCTCGGCGGCGAGCTCGGGATGCTCCTTCAGGTACTCGCGCGCGTTGTCCTTGCCCTGGCCGATGCGGTCCTTCTTGTAGGCGTACCAGGCGCCCGACTTGTCGACGATGCCGTGCTGCACGCCCAGCTCGAGAATCTCGCCGTCGCGCGAGATGCCCTCGCCGTAGAGGATGTCGAAGATCGCCTCGCGGAACGGCGGCGCGACCTTGTTCTTGACGACCTTGACGCGGGTCTCGTTGCCGATGACCTCCTCGCCCTTCTTGATCGAGCCGATGCGGCGGATGTCGAGCCGCACCGACGCGTAGAACTTGAGCGCGTTGCCGCCGGTGGTCGTCTCGGGGTTGCCGTACATCACCCCGATCTTCATCCGGATCTGGTTGATGAAGATGACCAGCGTGTTGGTGCGCTTGATGTTGCCGGTCAGCTTGCGCAGCGCCTGGCTCATGAGGCGCGCCTGCAGGCCGGGGAGCTGATCGCCCATCTCGCCCTCGATCTCCGCCTTCGGCACCAGCGCGGCGACCGAGTCGATCACCACGACGTCCACCGACCCCGAGCGGACCAGCATGTCGGCGATCTCGAGGCCCTGCTCGCCGGTGTCGGGCTGGGAGATGAGGAGTTCCTCGGTGTTCACGCCCAGCTTGGCCGCGTACTGCGGGTCGAGCGCGTTCTCCGCATCGATGAACGCGGCGACGCCGCCCATCTTCTGGACTTCCGCGACCACCTGGAGCGTGAGCGTCGTCTTGCCCGAGGATTCGGGCCCGTAGATCTCGACCACCCGGCCGCGCGGCAGGCCGCCGACGCCGAGCGCGATGTCGAGCCCGAGCGAGCCGGTGGAGGCCACCTGGACGTCCTGCACGGCCTGCGAGTCCATGCGCATGATGGACCCCTTGCCGAACTGCTTCTCGATCTGGGCGAGCGCGGCCTGGAGGGCCTTCGACTTGTTCTCTTCCATTAGGCGGACGACGTTGTTTTCAGTGGCCACGGCAATTCTCCCATAGACGGCCGCACCAGCGATAAGCGGTAAGCGGCATGCGCACATTGTGCGGACCCCGGTGGCTCAGGGCGTGAGCCCGTGAACCGCGTTCCGCCCCCTGCCCCGCAGGCTGTGTCTTTAGCCAGCGGTCTGTGTCTTTATACAGCTATCCCGGCCGCAATGCAATCGCACCGGGCGCATGCCCTGAGCCACCGCCTAGGTTATCGTGTCGGTCGCTCGCCGGAGGCTGCAATGTCCTGGGAAGTCATGATCAAACCCGTCCTCGATCTGCTCTACACGCTGATGGGGCGGGCCAAGGACACGACGGCGCGCAAGAAGGCCGAGGCCGAGCTGCGCGAGGTGGTCCGTGACCTCCTCAAGGAGTCGCCCAACCTCACCCGCGCGGAGTTCCGGATCGCCGTCGCCCGGGCGCTCGGCATCACCAGCGAGGACCTGGCCGACGCCGAGCGGATGCTCAAGCAGGTCAAGTCCTACGAGGCGCGAAAGAAACGGGCGACCAAGACCCAGAAGCGCCCGCCGCGGAAGAAGGGCGAGGCCCAGTCGGGGCGCTAGTATCAGGCGAACGGGCTCAGGCGGTCGGCCGGGAGCGCTCGCGCGTCGCGAGCAGCGTGTCGCCTTGCGGCACCACCGTCTTGCCGCCGCGCACCTCCTTCACGACGTACGTCGGCCGCATCTTCGTCTCCTGGTAGATGCGTCCGAGGTACTCGCCGAGGATGCCGATCGAGATGAGCTGCACGCCGCTGAAGAACAGGATCACGAGGATCAGCGTGGTGAAGCCCGGCGCCTGGCCGGGGGTGTAGCCGAGGATCGGGACGTCGACGAGGCGCCAGACCAGATAGGCCGCCGCGGCGAGCAGCGCCAGGAACGCGGTCACCACGCCCATGCCGAAGATCAGGCTCAGCGGGGCCGTGGAGAAGTTGACGATGCCGTCGAAGGCGAGCCCGACGAGCTTGCGGAAGCTGTACTTCGTCTCGCCCGCGGCGCGCGACTGGCGCTCGTACGCGACCCCCGTCTGGCGGAACCCGGACCAGGACCGCAGGCCGCGCACGAAGCGGTTCTTCTCGGGCAGCGCGTTCATCACATCGACGACCCGCCGGTCCATGAGCGCGAAGTCGCCGCTGTCGAGCGGCACGTCGATGCTCGCGAGCCATCGGTACATCCGGTAGAAGAGCGCGTAGGCGAAGCGCTTGGCGACGCCTTCCTTGCGCTGCTCGCGCACCGCGTTGACGACGTCGTAGCCCTCGCGCCACTTCTCCACCAGCCGCAGGATCACCTCCGGCGGGTCCTGCAGGTCGGCGTCGATCACCGCAACGGCGTCGCCGCTCGCGTAGCGCAGCCCCGCGGACACCGCCGGCTGGTGGCCGAAATTGCGCGTGAAGGAGACGACCTTCACGCGCGCGTCGCGGTCCGCGAGATCGAAGAGCATCTCCTCCGTGCGGTCGCGGCTGCCGTCGTTGACGTACACGATCTCCACGTCGAACGACGGGTTGCCGCCGAGGCTCTCCATCAGCCGCCGGTGCGTGAGTCCGAGCACCGCCTCCTCGTTGAAGCAGGGGACGACGACCGACAGCAGGACCTTGCGTGCGCTCATCGCCGCACCCGTCGCTCGTGCCACCGCCATGCCGTTTCGACGATCGGCTCGATCTCGGTGAATCGCGGTGCGAAACCGAGCACCGCGCGCGCCCGCGTCGCGTCGGCGACCAGCACCGGCGGATCGCCGGCCCGCCGCGGACCCTCGTGGACCGGGATGCGCCGGCCCGTCACGCGCTCCGCCGCGGCGATCACCTCGCGCACCGAGAAGGCGCGGCCGGTGCCGAGGTTGATGGCGGTGCTCGCGCCGCCGCGCTGCAGGTAGTCCAGAGCCCGTACGTGGCCGTCCGCCAGGTCGGCGACGTGGATGTAGTCGCGCAGGCAGGTGCCGTCCGGCGTCGGGTAGTCGGTGCCGAAGACGTCGACGCGCGGCAGCATGCCGTCGGCCGCCATGAGCACGCGCGGGATCAGGTGCGTCTCGGGCTCGTGGTCCTCGCCCACCTCGCCGTCGGGATCGCAGCCCGCGGCGTTGAAATAGCGCAGCGCGACCGAGCGCAGGCCGTACGCCGGCTCGTAGTCGCGCAGCACCCGCTCGACGACGAGCTTGCTCATTCCGTACGGATTGATCGGCTGCTGGGGAAGGTCCTCGGAGATCGGCATGCGCTCCGGAACGCCATACGTCGAGCACGTGCTGGAAAACACGAGGAGTTTCACGCCGGCGCGCCGCATCGCCTCGAGCAACTCGAGCGTGCCGCCGACGTTATTGCGGTAGTAGAGCGCGGGCTGCTCGACCGACTCGCCGACGTACGCGAGCGCGGCGAAGTGCATCACGGCGTCGATCCGGTGGCGCGCGAACACCGCGTCGAGCTTCGCGGCGTCGCCGAGGTCGCCCACCTCGAGCGGGCCCCAGCGGGCAAACTCACGGTGTCCGCGGCTCAGGTTGTCGTACGTGACCGGGGTGTGTCCCGCAGCGGCGAGCGCCTTGCAGGCGTGGCTGCCGACGTAGCCTGCGCCGCCGGTGACTAGGATGGTGGACATGTGCGCTGGGCGGACGGAGGCGGAAAGCGCCGCACGGGCGCTTCCCCGTCACGGCGGCGCCGTAGTCTAGCAGCGGCGCCGCGTCAGGCGTGGAAGTTCGCGAGCCGGACGGGTATGCGTCGCGACCCGAACGGCTTGTCGAACTTCCCGAAGTGCCCGGCGATCGCCCTGCCGCACTCCTTGCACTTGCCGTCGTCGGTGACGCGGTAGTTGAGGATGCGGTGCCAGTCGCGCACGATCACCCCGTTCCCGCAGCCCGGGCAGCGCGTCGTGCCGCCGTCGGTGTCGTGCACGTTGCCGGTGTAGACGTAGCGCAGCCCGATCCGCTCCGCGATCCCGCGCGCCCGCGTGAGCGTCGCAGGCGGCGTCGCAGGCAGGTCGTCCATCTTGTAATCGGGATGGAACGCGGTGAAGTGCACCGGGACGTCGGGCCCGAGCTCCTTCATGATCCACTTGCACTCGGCCTCGATCTCCTCGGAGGAGTCGTTCTTGCCGGGGATGAGCAGCGTCGTGATCTCGAACCAGACATCGGTCTCGCGCTTGAGGTACACGAGCGTGTCGAGCACCGGCTGCAGGTGCGCGCCGCAGAGCCTGAAGTAGAAGTCGTCGGTGAACGCCTTCAGGTCGACGTTCGCCGCGTCCATCTTCGCGTAGAACTCCTCGCGCGCGCCGGGCGAGATGTAGCCGGCGGTCACCGCGACGGTCTCGATGCCGCGCGCGTGGCAGGCGTCGGCGACGTCCATCGCATACTCGGCGAAGATCACCGGGTCGTTGTAGGTGAACGCGACGGACTTGCACTGGAGCTTCTCGGCCGCGACCGCGATCGTCTCCGGCGAGGCCGAGTCCATCAGCGTGTCCATCTCGCGCGACTTCGAGATGTCCCAGTTCTGGCAGAACTTGCACGCGAGGTTGCAGCCCGCGGTGCCGAACGACAGGATCGAGCTGCCCGGGTAGAAGTGGTTGAGCGGCTTCTTCTCGATCGGGTCGACGCAGAAGCCCGACGACCGGCCGTAGGTCGTCAGGATCATCTGGTCGCCATCGCGCATGCGCACGAAGCACGCGCCCCGCTGGCCCTCGTGCAGCCGGCAGTCGCGCGGGCACAGGTCGCACTGGATCCGCCCGTCGTCGAGCTTGTGCCACCAGCGGCCGGGGTACTTCGATTCGGGGACTGCGCTCATCGGTGCGCCTCGAGGTCCGACTCCTTCCACTTGTGGACCTGATAGCGCCACACCTGGCAGCGGGTGAGGCGCGTGTCCACGGGAATGCCGGCCTTCTGCTTGAGGCTCGCGAGGAACTGCGCCGGGTCGGGCAGCTGCTCCCACACCTGGGGCAGGTACGTTCCGCGCCGTCCGTCCGCGGCGAGGATCACGCCGTCGGTGCCGGGCCGCAGCTGCGCCACGAGCTCGTTCGCGTCCGCGAACTGCACCAGCGTCGGCGCGGAGAGCAGCGACACCTCCATCTCGATCGCCGACAGTTCCGCGGGCTCGAGCGGCGAGAAGCGCCGGTCGGCGAGCGCGGCGTTCGCGGCGTTCGCGACCACGTCCTCGCCGAGCGCGCGCGTGGGCTGCAGGCTGCCGATGCAGCCGCGCAGCTTCCCTTCCTGGTTGAGCGTCACGAAGGTCGCGCGCTTCTCCTTCAGCCACGGCTCGTCCGGGATCGCGACCGACCCGTTTCCGAGCGCTTCCCCGACCGCGCCGCGCGCGAGTCCGAGCAGCGTGCGGCCGTGCGCTTCGTCGTAGCCGCGCTTGCCGTTCCAGAGCGCGAACGACGCGTATCCGACCACGCGGTCCCGTCCGCCGGCGGTGTCGCCGGAGTTGCGCGCGTCGAGGAACTCGACGGTCAGCCCGCGCCGCTTCGCGGCGAGCAGGAACCCGGTGACCGGCGTCGCGCCGCAGGCCTGCTCGTGGTCGATGTCGGTGCGGAAATCGAGGATCGCCTGCACCGTGCGGCCGTCGATCTCCCGCGCCGCTTCGTAGCTGCGATAGTGCGAGAGATCGGAGCTGATCACGAAGAGGGTCTCGGGTCCGCCCCAAAGGCGATCGACCACTTGGGCGACCTCTTCCGCGCTCGCGGAGCCCGACGACCAGCGGCAGCAGCTTGAACTCGCGCAGCACCTGCTGCAGGAACGGCAGCTGCACCTCGAGCGAGTGCTCGCGCGCGTGCGTCCCCGGGAAGCTCACCACCTGCGGGAGGTCGGCAATCGCGCGCACCGCCTCCTCGTCGATCGGAATGCCGCCGAGCGGCGTCTCGAACGTCGCGGCCCCCGGCAGCGCGAGGCCGCGCACCGCGACCCGGTGGCACGGCCCCATCAGCACGACCCGCTTCACGATCCCGGCGGCCGGGCGGAGAAGCGCGAATGCGTGGGCCGCAACCTGGCCGGAATAGATGTAGCCGGCATGCGGCACGATCAGCGCCTTCGGAAACCCGGGCGCAAGGGGCGCATCGCGCGTCTGCTCGAGCATCCCCAGGATGTCCCGGGCGAGCTCGACCTGGTTCTCGGGGTAGAAGAGGCCGGCGACGGCGGCGGGTCGAACGGTGCTCATGCGGAGGTCGAGTTACCCATAATCGATAAATGGAGCGCGCGGCGTGCGCCTTCAATAGGCGGCGCGCCGGAGTTCGCCCGCTCCTCTCGCGGCGCCTGCCGTCCTGCCGGGAAAATGTACTCCCGTTGCGGGAGACGGGAGAGGAGGAATTCCCGGAGTCAGCGGCCGAGCCGGGTCGCCCGCCAGACGGCCGGCCCGCCCGGCGCGGGGAACGTACCCTCGATCACGTTGCCTTGCGCCTTCCCTTCGAGTACGAGGGGTTTCCCGCCGGCGCCCAGGCCCGGGATCGAGAGTCGGACCCGCTCGCCCGTGATCTTCACTTCGTCGAGAGTGATCACGCGATTTCCCACGGTGACCGAGCCCTTCGTGCCCACCGGGTGCTGCGTCAGCGCGAGCCGCGCCGGCTGCTTCGCGACGCCCGGCGGCAACTCGAGCCGCCACTCGCCGCCGACCGGAGCCGGGACGGTGTACAGGTACAGCACCGTGCGCGTGGTCCCGCTGATCGGCTCCTTCTCGGGCGCTTCGAACTGCACGAAGCGGTCCTCCTTCCACGGGGCGAGCGGGTAGTCGTGCGACACGACCCGCGCCCCGGGCTTCATCTCGGCGAGGATCTTCGGCACGAGCTTGGTGACGATCCCCGGCAGCAGGTAGAGCGTCACCACCGTCGCATCGGCGAGATTGGTCTCGAACAGGTCGCGGCGCTCGAAGCGCACCTTGTCGGCCACGCCGGCTTTCGCGGCATTCTCGTTCGCGAGTTTCACCAGTTCCGGCTTGATGTCGACGCCGAATCCGCGCGCGCCGAAGCGCTGGGCGGCGGTGATCGGGATGCGGCCATCGCCCGAGCCGAGGTCGATCAGGTAGTCGTCGCCCCGGATCGACCCGAGCTTGAGCATCTCGTCGACGATCACGCTCGGGCTCGGGACGTAGGGCCCGGCGTCGATCTGCGCGCCCGCCGCAAGCGGCGCCGCCGCGAGCGCGGCAAGCGCCAGTCGCCCGAAGCAGGGCGAGAAACCGGGCAGGCGTTTCATGCACGAACCTCGCGCGTCGGCGTCATGCGGCGCGCATGCCACCCGGCGGGGTGCCTTGGGTCGGCGCGCCTGCGATCGCCGCAGCGGCCGCCTGCGCGAGCTTGGCGCCGCGCTCGATGCCCATCTCCAGGAACAGCTGCTCCGCCGCGAGCGCCGCTTCGCGAGCGCCGTCCCTGTCGCCCTGGGCAATCGCCAGAGGCGCCGCTGCAAGGCGTGTCCAGGCAAGGTTGCACCGGCATTCCCGCTGGGCCTGGATCGCGATCGCGGCATGGATCGATGCAGCGGCCTTGTCGAGGTCCGGCGGCGTCGCCACGAGGAGCGCCTCGCCGTGGACGCGCAAGGCGATCGAGCGGCTCCAGTCGTGCGCCGGCTCGGCGGTCACGCCGAGCGCTTCCTCCGCGAGCCGCAGGGCCTCCGCGTCGTCGCCGTCCTCGAGGTGCACCTCGGCCAGGTACGCCTTGAACGCCGCAAGGTGGAACGCCGTGCCGATCTGCGCGCCGAGCGCGAGGCACTTCCTGAGGTCGGTCGCGGCGCGCGCCGGCTCGCCTGCCACGAGATAGGCCTCCCCGCGGAAGCCGTGGCACAGGTACCTGCGGAAGAGATCGCCCGAGCGCGCGCTGACGTCGATGGCCTCGTCGAAGTCGGCCACCGCGGGCTTCGAGGTCGCCGTGCCATCCCCGCACCACCGCCCGGAACATCAGGCACGCCGCCAGCGTCGGCAGATGCTCGGTCGCGCGCGCGACGTTCACCCCGCGCTCGGCCGCTTCGAAGGCGCGCGCGAACCGGCCATGCAGCCCGTACGCGAACGACAGGACGCCGGCCACTGCGGCCTCTTCGATGCGGTTGCCGAGCCGCGCCATCTGCTCGAGGCTGCGCTCGGCGTACCGGATCGCCTGCTTCGGCTCGCCGGTGAGGCAATGAATCCGCGCCAGCAGATTCACCGGCTCGGCGGTGACCTGGTCTTTGCCGCCGAGCGCCTCCGCGATGCGCAGCGACTGCTCGGCGTAGTCGATGCCCGCGTCGAAGCGGCCGAACACGTAGTTCGCGCGCCCGATCCAGTAGAGGACCTGGCAGAGCAGCTCGTCGTCGCGGATCTTCTCCGCGAGCGTCCGGGCCTGCGCGAGGTTCTCCACGTCGCGCTCGAACTGCCGGCGGTTCGACGCGACGCCGGCAAGCTTGAGGACCGCGCGAATCTGGGCTCTTGCGGCGTCGTCGGAGGGCGGCAGCGCGCGCGCCATCGCCAACGCCGACTCGTAGTGCGCAGTCGCCTCGGTGCGGGCGAAGCGGGTCGCCGCCATGTCGCCCGCGCGCGTCGCGTAGGGAATGGCATGCGCGGGCAACCCGCCCTCGCGGTAGTGGTGCGCAAGCAGCTCCGGATGCGTTTGGACCAAGTCCGGGTACTGCCGCACCAGGGCGCCTGCGATCTCCTCGTGCAGCTGCTGGCGCTTGTTGCGCAGCAGGCTGTTGTAGGCGACGTCCTGCACCAGCGCGTGCTTGAACTCGTAGACGGCGTCCGGCGGGATGCCGCGGCGGTAGACGAGCTCCGCATCCACGAGCTGCGCGAGCGCCCCTTCCAGCGCGGACTCGGCGACGCGCGACACCTGCGCCAGCATGTCGCGCGTGAACGTGCGCCCGAGCGCGGCGGCCACTTGCGCGACTTCCTTGACCGGCGCGAGGCGATCGAGGCGCGCCATGAGCGATTCCTGCAGCGAGGCGGGGATGGCGAGCGCGGGCAGCGGTCCCGAGGACGTCCAGCGGTCGCCCTGCGCCTCGAGCGCGCCCGATTCCAGGGCGGTCTTCGTGAGCTCCTCGATGAACAGCGGCACGCCGTCGGTGCGCGCGACGATCTGCTCGAGAATCTCCTCGGGCAGCGCCTTGCCGCCGGCCACCTGCGCGACCAGCGCGGCACTCTCCTTGCGGTTCATCCGGCGCAGCCGCACGTGGCTGAGGTGCGGCCGATCGCCCCAGGGCGGCTCGAACTCGGGCCGCGAGGTGGCGAGGAGCAGGACGCGCGTCGCGGGATGCGCTCGACCAGCAGGTTCAGCATCTCGAGCGTCGAGGGGTCGCTCCAGTGCAGGTCCTCGACGACCATCAGCACGGGGTGCTGGGACGCCATCGCCTCTATGACGGCGAGGCATGCCTCGATCGTCCTTTTCTTCGTGTCCTCGGGGCTCCACGCCAGCGGCCCGTAGCGTGCGTCGCCGCGCAGCGAGACGAACGCCGCGAACAGCGGCGCGAGGGTCCGCACCGGCAGCCCGAGCTGGGCGAGCACCGACTCGATCTTGTCGAGTTTCTGCTCGACGCTGTCGCGCCGGTCGAACCGAAACCCGCGCTCGACCTGCTCGATGACCGGGTGAAACGGCGTGTCGCGGTGGTACGGCGAGCAGTAATACAGGATCCGGTTGCGGATCTCGTCCCCCGCATGCTCCCTGAGACCCTGCATGATCCGGGACTTGCCGAGGCCGGCTTCCCCGGAGATCAGCACGATCTGGCCATCGCCTTCGGCGGCCTGCTGCCAGCGCCTGACGAGCAGCGCGGTCTCCTCCTCGCGCCCCACGAGCGCGGCCAGCCCGTGGCGGGCCTTCGCCTCGAAGCGGCTGCGCGCGTCGGAGGCTTCGCGGACCCGGTAGGCGGCGACGGGCTGCGAGATGCCCTTGAGGGTCTGCGGTCCGAGATCGTCGCAGAGGAACAGGCCGTCGACGAGACGCTCGGTGGCGGCGGCGATGACGATGGTGTTGGGCTGCGCGATCCCCTGCAGCCGGGCAGCGAGGTTGGGCGTCTCGCCGACGATCGCCGCCCGCTCGCGCCGCTCGCCGGTGCCGATGTCGCCGACCACGACCACCCCGGTCGCGATGCCGATCCGCACCGCGAGCTCCACTTCGGGCCGGCCGAGCTCGACGTTCAGCGCACTGATCGCCTCGACGATGCCGAGCGCGGTGCGCACCGCGCGCTGGGCGTCGTCTTCGTGCGCGGCCGGGTAACCGAAGTAGACCAGCAGCGCGTCGCCGACGTAGCGCCCGATATGGCCCTCGTAGCGGCTGATCACGCGCGCGCAGGTGTCCTGGTACGCGGCCAGAAGGTCGGTCAGCTCCTCGGGGTCGAGCCGCGCGGAGAGCGCGGTCGAACCGACGAGGTCGCAGAACAGCACGGTGAGGTGGCGACGGGTCGCCTCGGAGGGCGCGGGCGCCGGCTCGACTTTGCGTGGCGGCTCGGCCTCCGGCGCGGGGGCGGGCGCTGGGGCGCTCGGCGCCTGAGCCGTCCCGAGCGCGGCGCCGCAGCCGCCGCAGAACTTCTCGCCGGCGTCGTTCGCGAAGCCGCAAGCGGGGCACGCGCTCGGCAACGCGCCTCCGCACTGGCCGCAAAAACGCCGGCCGGCGCGATTCTCCGTACCGCAGGTCACGCACTGCAACTGCAGGCTCCCGTGTGTTCTAGTGTCTATGTCAGCCGGACGGGCGAAATGCTTCCCGCTTCGATCTCCGGCTGCCCCGCATTCGAATTAAAGCAGAGTCCGCGAGGACGCGTCTCGAGGGGCCCGCCGGGGCCCCGTTCGCGTATCCTCGAACCGCCCCTGCCGGATCAGCCCGTGGACCGCCCGCCGCACAGCACTGAGCCCACGTCCCCGCCGGATCGCGGTGACGACTGGGTGCCGCAGACCGGGCGCGTCGAACTGCGGCCCGACGAGGTCCACGTCTGGCGAGTCGACGTCGGCGAGCGGGCGGCGCCCGGTGCGGCCGGGCTAGAGGCGCTGTCCGAGGCGGAGCGCGCACGCGCAGCTCGGTTTCATTTCGAGGCGGATCGCCGCCGGTTCGTGGCTTCGCACGTGGCGCTGCGCGAAATCCTCGCGTCGCACCTCGGCGTCGAACCCTCGTCACTGGCGTTCGGCGAGGGGCCGCACGGGAAGCCCTTACTCGATGCGCCGGAAGCGGGGCGGTCGATTCGGTTCAGCCTGAGCCACTCCGGCGACATGGCCCTCGTCGCGGTGAGTCTCGGACGGGAGGTCGGCGTGGATGTCGAGCGCGTGCGGCCGCGCGAGGACCTCGATGGCTTCGTGGCGCGTTACTTGTCGCCGCACGAACGCGAGGCGCTCGCGCGCATTCCGTCAGACGACCGACTGCGCGTGTTCTTCGAGACGTGGACGCTGAAGGAGGCCTATCTCAAGGCGTGCGGCGATGGCCTGTTGCGCGAACTCGATGCCTTCGATGTGACGGTCGGCGACGCGCAACCGCGATTGCTCGCGGTGCGCGATCGGCCGGGGGACGAGGCGCGGTGGACGCTACGGCGCCTCGATCCCGGGCAGGGCTACGTCGCCGCGCTCGCCGTCGAAGGGTCCGGCTGGCGGCTGCGTCAAGCGCATTCGGGGCAGGTCCTGCCCGAACACTTCCTTGTGTCGAGCAGGTCGTCGACATCGGGCTCTGTCATGCCGTCACCGAATAGGAAGTTTCGCCCGCTTCGCTTGCCAACTTCGAACAGCTTCTCGAGGTTCGAGTAGCTCCAGTCCATGACGTAGGCCTGGAACTCCGGCGGGCATCTTCCAGTCGGCGTGGATCAGCTTGCACGCCGTGCTTTGCCGTCTTGTCCGTCTCGAAGTCGTCGACGTCCTCGTGCGCGAGCGCGACCACCGGCGTCATGATCGAGATCACGTACGCGTCCCAGAGGTCGCGCGGCGTCCGGACCAGCAGGTCTTCGAGGTCCGCCAGCACGTCGAGGAGCACGGCCTGCGAGGCACACCGCCGCCTTCGTTCCGTCAACGTGTGGAAGTTGATCGGCTGGTGATCGGCGCCCTCCGAGTAGTAGTCGTCGCCGATCCTCGCGGGCGGGTAGATGAAGGGCATGCTGAACGCGGCGCGAATGTGGTCGCCTGATCGGATCCCTGGTTCTCGTCGAAGACTCTCCATAGCCACATGACGTCAAGGTTTCGGTCCGTGCGACTTCACTCTTCCATCTGTCCTTGTCCTCAGTCTCTTGGCGTCCTCGTCATGTTGTACGCGTTGACGCAGAGGTGAATGCTATCTTCGGCCTTCCGAGCGCCTCTGCAGGCGTATCGAAGTCACACCAGGTCCTCGAGGAACGGAAGCGGTGCTGCCAGGCCCTTGCTCTTGGGGGTCAGTGTCGACGGCGTCATCGCCGAGAACCACAGGTCGACCAGATCGTTGTAGACGCGCCTCTGGCTCGTCGTTCTTCAGCCAGCTGGTGAGCCACCTGTCGCGCAGTCGCTTGATCGGGTCGGTGCCGGCCCGCAGGTCCTTGAAGAGTTGCTCGTTGCGCGGCCCGAGCCACATGCTCTTGCAACCGTTCCTGCATTCGGTCTGTCGGATCTCGATCGCTCAGCCGGCCGGAACGGTCCTCTCGCGAGCTCGCAAGCCATTCCGCGAGGAGATCCTTCACCGGATCATCGGTAGCGTGCGGGCATGTTCGCTCGCGGCACCTGAAACCGTTGCGCCATGAAGTGGAAGAGCGGCGCGAACGGCCCGGGCTTGCGGAACAGCTTGAAGTTGACGGGCATCGCGGCGTAGATCTCGTCCGCGACGCCGGCCTCGACCCAGTTCCTGAGCGCGTCGCAGGGATTCTTGTTCTCTCGGCGCGAGGAAGAGCAGCGCCATCAGCGCCCCCGCGCCGGAGGTGTGGAAATTCTTGAAGGTCTTTCCTTGACTTCAGGAGCTCGTAGAGGAATCCGGCCATGAGCGGCGATTGCGGCGCCCCGCCGCTCATCACTACCGTGTCGATCTTGTCAGTTCGCCATTTGCGTGCCTCCTTCGTTCGCTTTCAATGAGCAGCGTCGCCAGCGTCAGGACGCTAGCTCACGGTTGATCGCGTCGACGATGAACTCGCGATCGTCGACCACGAGAAAATGGTCGCCCTCGCGCAGATGCAGCTTGAATGAACTCCGCGTGTGCTCGCTCCACGCCAGCGCATCCTCGCGCGTGACGTACGGATCCTCGGCACCAACGAAGCACGTCACCGGCGCGTCCCAGGCCGCGTCCTGACGGAAGCGGTAGCGCGACGCCATCCGGAACTCGGCGCGGATCGCCGGCATCAGCAGGCGCTTCAGCTCGTCGTGGGCGAGGAACTCCTCGCTCGCCCCGATGTTGAAGCGGCGGATGAGCTCGGTGAAGACCTCGTCGGTCTGCTCGTGCGCCGGAATGAACGGGTCGTACCTGGGCAGCGTGAGCAGCCGCGCGAGCAGGTCTTCCTCGAAGCGCCCGATGCGAAGCAGCCGGCGCGGCGCGCGCGCGCTCGAGACGAAAACATGACGCAGCTCGAACCCGCGCTGCGCCCGCAGCCGCCGGGCCGCCTCGTAGAGCGTGATCCCGCCCAGACAGTGCCCGTAAAACGCCATCGGCCGGTCCGTGAACTTCGCCAGCGCGGGCAGCAGCGCGTCGAAGAACGTATCGAAGTTGTCGATCGGGCGCTCGTGCACCCGCGCCGCGCGGCCCGGCGGATCGATCGCGACGAGCTCGATGTCCGGCCGCAACGATTCGACCCAAGGGCGGTAAACGGCTGCGTTGCCGCCTGCATACGGGAAGCAGAACAGCCGCACTTTCGCCAGCGGGTTTGGCCGTGGGAACACCAGCCAGCCATCCCCATCGACCTTCGAAGTGCCGACCTGCACCGCGGCCGATGCGGCGGCAGCAGGCGCCTCGGCGACGCCTCCCTCGGCTTCGATCAGCTCGGGCGCGATGTCGTCGACCAGGTGCTCGATGCTCGGCCCGCGGATCAGCTTGGCCACCGGCACCGGGATGCCGAGCGCCGCCTCGAGCCGGCTCGCGACGTTCACGGACATGAGCGAGTCGAGGCCCAGCTCGCTCAGCGGCTGGTGGCTGTCGATCGGCTCGTCGAATCCCATCTGCTCCGCCACCTGCTGCCGGACGCGCTCGACGAACGCGATGCGGCGCTGGTGAACGTCCGCATCTCGCGGTACCGGCTGCACGTCGCTGGCGGCTCCGGTCGCTTGCGCCGGAGTCGGCACGTCGAGCGCGAGGTGCGCATAGAACGCGGGCCGCCGGCCGAATTGCCGCACGTACCGCGTCCAGTCGGCGATGGCCACCGCTGCCTGGTCGACCGGCGGATGCATGAGCCGGCCGAACAGGTCGATGCCGTCGTCGGGCGGGAGATACGAGAGACCCATCGCGCGCCACGCCTCTTCGTTGCGGCGGCCCGCGGTGGTCGCGAGACCCGCTTCGGCCCACGCGGTCCAGTTGATCACCGTCGCGGGGAGCCCCAGCGCCCGGCGGTGGCTGCCGAGCGAATCGAGGAACGCGTTCGCCGCCGTGTAGTTGCTCTGCCCGGCGGAGCCGATCAGGCTGAGCACCGTCGAGTGCAGCACGAAGAAGTCGAGCTCGAGACCGAGCGTGTGACGATGCAGCAGCCACGCCCCCGCGACCTTCGGCTGGGCCACTCGCTCGAACCGTTCCCAGTCCATCTGGCCGACGACGGCGTTGTCGAGCACGCCCGCGGCGTGGATCACCCCGCGCAGCGGCGGCAGGCCGCGCAGCCCTTCGATCAGCCGCCGGACGTCCGCCTCCTGGCCGACGTCCGCGGCAACGACCTGAACGCGCGCGCCGCGGTGACGCAGATGCTCCACGACGTCTGCCGCGGCACCGTGCGCGCCGCTGCGCCCCGTGAGCACGAGCGAGCGAGCGCCTTCGCGCTCGACGAGCCAACGCGCCGTCCTCAAGCCGATCATGCCGAGTCCGCCGGTGATCAGGTAGGTGGCGTCGTCGCGGAATACGGGCGCGTCGTCGCGCGGCGCCTCCGGCGCGAATGGCACGAGTCGGGCGCCGAGGCGGCGGCCGTCGCGGAACGCGATCTGGTCTTCTGCGTCGGGCTCGCGCAGGGCAGTGGCCAGGGACTCGATCTCGCGCGGCGCCGTCGCACTCTGCGCGGGCAGATCGATGAGGCCCCCCCAGATGTCGCGGCGTTCCAGCGCGACGGTGCGTCCGAATCCCCAGACGAGCGCCTGAAGCGCCTCGGTCGGCGGGTCGGCCGCCGTAGCCTGCTGGGCATTGCGCGTCACGAGATACATCCCGCCGGCGAACGAGCCGGCGCCGCGCGCGTCGCCCAGTGCGCGGGCGAGCAGCAGCGCGCCACCGGCCACGAGCGCCTGCGCCGTACCCATCTGATCCGGCGACATGCTCGCGAGCGCCGGGGTGTCGAGCGCCCAAAGGTACGCCGCGCCGCCGAGCGGCACCGACGACGCTGCGCCCGCGACGCGGATCAACCTCTGGAAGTGATCCAGGCGCGCGGGATCGATCGTCCAGCCGCCCGAAGGCGAGCGTCCGAATTCCCGGCCCGCATGGATGAGGTGGCACGGATCGCCCCGCGCGGCGAGCGCATCCGCCAGCGCCTTTCCGACGCCGCCTGCGTCGGCAAACACGAGCCAGCTCCGCACCGTCGCCGCGGGCGTCCCTTTGGCGTGCGGGCACTCCTCCCATCGAACGCGGTACAGCCACTCGGTGCGAGCTTCGCTCCGGGGCGCAGGGTTCGACTGGCTTGCGACCGCCAGCTCTTCGGCCGCAGGCTGCTCCCGGCGAAGCACCGCCAGCGCGCCGACCGCCGCACCGTGCGGGCGGCGCTCGACATGATCGACGGCGGCACCGAGGTGCCGCGCGGGTTCGCGACGCGCCTCGCGCGCCGGAGACGTCGCGATCCGTTCGACGTGCACGTCCTCGACCCAGAAGCGCTTGCGCTGAAACGGATAGGTCGGAAGCGGGCAGCGGCGCCGTTCGGATCCGCGGTGGACGGCGTCCCAGTCGATCGGCAGGCCTTCGCAGGTACAAGGCCTGGAAGGCTTCTTGCAGCACCTGCCAATCGGGCTTCTGTCGCGACAGCGACGGCACGAAGACCTTTCCGGCCGGCGCGAGCACCTGGCTCGCGACGCCGAGCAGCGTGCTGCCCGGCCCCAGCTCGAGGAACACGTCGCAGCCGAGCGCGGCGCACGCGCGCACGCCGTCGGCAAAGCGGACGCCGAATCGCGCGTGGTCGCGCCAATAGCGTGCGTCGAGCGACGCGATCGGCTGGCCGGTCAGATTGGAGATGAACGGAATCCGCGGCTCGGACCAGGTCACTTCGCCGGCCGCCGCCTCGAGCGCGTCGAGCATCGGCTCGACGAGCGGCGAATGGAAGCCGTTCGCCAAGGCCAGCGGCCGGGACTCGATGCCCGCGGCAGCGAGCCGCTCGACGAGCGCGCGCACCGCCTCGCGCTCGCCGGAGACGACCGTGTTCTGCGGGCTGTTCGCCGCCGCGATCACCACCGCATCGCCGGCCGGCAGCGATTGACGCACGGTCTCCTCGGACGCGAACACCGCCGCCATCGCGCCGCGCTCGGGCAGGTCCTGCATCAGCCGCCCGCGGAAGCACACGAACCGGGCCGCGTCGTCGAAGCTCATCGCGCCCGCGACGCAGGCGGCCACGACCTCGCCGAGGCTGTGCCCCATCACCGCCGAGGGCACGACGCCCCACGATTGCCACAGCTGCGCGAGGCCGTACTCGAGCGCAAAGAGCGCCGGCTGCGTGTACGCCGTCTGGTCGAGGAGCGCTGCAGCGTCTCCCTCCGCCGCGAAGAGCACCTCGAGCAGCGGCCGCGGCAGGTGCGGCCGGAACGCCGCGTCGCAGCGATCGAGCACGTCGCGGAACGTCGGCTGCGCGCGATAGAGGCCCGCGGCCATCCCCGCATGCTGCGCGCCCTGTCCGGTGAAGAGGAACGCGACGCGCGGCGGCTTGCGTTCGACGTGCCGGAACGCAGGCTTCGTCGACAGGCGATCCAGCCGCTGCGCGAGCTCGCCGACGCTCGACGCGCTGACGGCCAGACGGTGCGAGAACTGGCTGCGGCTGACGTTGCTCGTGTAGCAGACGTCGGCCAGATTCGCGTCGCGGTTCTCGCGCAGGAACGCGCGAAACCGGTCGACGTAGGCGCCGAGCGCCGCTTCGGTCCTTGCGGACAGCGTGAAGAGGCTGACGGGTCGCGCCTCGTCGGCTGGCGCGGGTGTCCGCTCGGGCGCCTCCTCGAGGATCGCGAACGCATTCGTCCCGCCGATGCCGAGCGAGTTCACGCCGGCGCGCCGCGGGTGGCGATCCGAACGCCAGTCCTTCAGCGTCGCGTTGACGAAGAACGGGCTGTGCGCGAAATCGATGTTCGGATTGGGCGCGACGAAGTTGAGGCTGGGCGGGAGCTGGCGGTGCTCCAACGCAAGCGCGGTCTTGATGAGCGCCGCGAGGCCGGCGGTCTGCTCGGGGTGACCGATGTTGCCCTTGACGGAGCCCACTGCGCACGATCCCGGGCGCGAATGCGCGGCACCGAACGCCCGCGTGAGCGCCTGGATCTCGAGGGGATCGCCCGACCGGCGTACCGGCCGCATGGCATTCGACGTAGCCGACGCTGTCCGGCGGCACGTCGGCGCGCGCCAGCGCGTCGGTCATCGCACGCGCCTGACCGGTGACGCTCGGCGCCGTATAGGTCGCCTTGCTCGCGCCGTCGTTCGTGACCGACGTGCCCTTGATCACCGCGTGGATGTGGTCGCCGGCGGCGAGCGCGTCGTCGAGGCGCTTGAGCAGCACCGCCGCCACCCCGCTCCCGAAGATCGCGCCCTGCCCGTTGGCGTCGAACGGCCGGCAGTGGCCGTCGAGCGAATGGACGTTGCCGCGCTCCGCGAGATACCCGCGCGTATGGGGCACGCGGACCGTCGCCGCGCCCGCGAGCACCATGTCGCTCTCGCCGGAGAGGAGCGATTGGCAGGCGAGGTGCACGGCGACCAGCGAGGTCGAGCAGGCCGTCTGCACCGTCACGCTCGGGCCGCTGAGGTTCAGCTTGTACGAGACCCGGGTCGCGAGGAAGTCCTTGTCGTTGCCGATGTAGGGCAGCGTGGCGGTATCGCCGGCGAGCGCAGGGTGGTGCGGATGCGCGACGAGGTAGTTGGTGACGATGCCGCCGGCGCCGGCGAACACGCCGACCACGCCGGCGTAGGTCTCGGGGTGATAGCCCGCGGCCTCGAAGGCCTCCCACGCGACCTCGAGGAACAGGCGGTGCTGCGGGTCGGTGACCGCCGCTTCGCGCGGCGAGTAGCCGAAGAATGCGGCGTCGAACTTGTCGATGTCCTTCAGTACCGGCGCCGCCTTGACGTAGTTCGGCTGGCCGAGCAGCGCCGGGTCCACGCCCGCGGCGAGCAGCTCTTCGTCGGAGAAGAACGCGATCGATTCGACGCCGTCGCGGAGGTTGCGCCAGAACGCCGCGGAATCTCCGGCACCCGGAAATCGGCAGGCCAATCCGACGATCGCAATTGCGCCGCCAGGGCGCGCGGTACGGCCCATCTCCTCCCTCTCATTCCTTCGCCCGCGCAGGCGTGCCGCACGGCCGCGGCGATGCGAACCTCAGGTCTTCGGTGCGCCGTGATCCCCGGAGCCCTGATCCATCAGCTCGAGATAGCGGCTGACCAGGGCGGACTGCGCGGTGATCATGCTGTCCCGGTACGCCCGAAACGCCTTGCCCATGTCCAGCCAGCACAACATCGCCGCTTTCACGAGCTCCTGGTGCTGCTGCGCGATCGATTCGTCTCCCGAGTGCTGGGCGAGGACGCTCTGATAGCGCTGCAGCAGCGCGCGATTGGATTGCAGCAGCTGCTGCATCAGCTCGGGAGAAACCAGGCCGGGAGGAAGTCCGCTGTCCGCCATGGCGTCAGCGAAATCCTTGAAGAGGCCGTGCAGATGATCTTCTCTGCCCGTGTGTTCTGGCATTCGCCTTCCCCTCTGGCGATCTGCGTAGCGTGTTGTGGTGTTTGTCGGAATCCTACGCCGTGCCGGTAGCGAGTCAAGAGTCAAGCGTCAAGCGTCAAGCGTCAAGCGCCCCGGCTCAGCCGATCGATCTGTCCAGTACACCTTGCAGGGCGAGCACGACGGACTGGCGGCGCACCCCTTCGCGGTCGCCGTCGAAATGCTTCGTCGCGGCGTCCACCGCGCCGCCGCGCACCGCCCACGCGAAGCACACCATGCCGACCGGCTTCTGCGGCGTACCGCCGGTGGGGCCCGCGACGCCGGTGATCGCTACGGCGATCTGCGCCCGGCTCGCGGCGACAGCGCCGCTCGCCATCTCGCGCGCCGTTTCCTCGCTCACTGCGCCGTGTCGCTCGAGCGTCTCCGTGCGCACGCCGAGCATCTCGCGCTTTGCCTCGTCCGAATACGTCACGAAACCGCGGTCGAACCAGTCGGAGCTGCCCGAGACCGAGGTCACGGTCTGCGCGACCCAGCCGCCGGTGCACGACTCCGCGGTCGCGAGCACCCAGCCCTTTTCCTTGAGCTGCTCGCCGACCCGGCTGGCGATCCAGTCCAGCATCATCCCAGGACCCGCTTCGCGATGGCCAGTACGAGAAGTGTATAGAACGCCGCGACCAAGTCATCCACCATTACGCCTAAGCCGCCCTTGACCGTGCGCTCGAGATGCCGGATCGGCGGCGGCTTGGTCATGTCGAAGAACCGGAAGACGACGAAGGCGCTCACCTGCCACCACAGTCCCTCGGGGGTCAGGACGAGCACCGCGAGGAAGGCGACGACCTCGTCCCAGGTCATCGCGCCGTGATCGGGAACCCCGAGATCGCGGCCGGTCCGGCCGCAGGCCCAGACGCCGATGCCGAAGAGCCCGACGATCGCGAGGGCGACACCCGACGGCGAGAGCGCCTGCGCGAGCATGGCGTAGAGCGGGAATGCGAGGAGCGTCCCGAACGTGCCGGGGACGATCGGCGAAAGCCCCGTCCCGAAGCCCAGGGCGACGAAGTGCGCGGGGTGTCGCACCAGGAAGGCGGGCGTCGGACGGTAGGTTGGCTGCGCGCTCATCGGAAGTGGTCGAACCCGAGCCGCTCGACGCGGAGCGGTTGCCCGGCGCGATCGAGCAGGCGCACCTCCGGGGCGCCAGCGACGATGCGGCCGATGCGCGTCACCGCCACATTCGCGGCGCGGCCGGCCGCTTCGACCGCCGCGCGCCGGTCCGCCGCCGCGGTGAACACGAGCTCGTAGTCGTCGCCGCCCGCGAGCAGGGATGCGTCGGCGAGCGCGGCGTCCGCGCACGCGCGCACGTCCGCGGACCGCGGCAGGCTCTCGTAGTCGATCTCCGCGGCGAGCTTCGAGCACTCGAGGATGTGGCCGAGATCCGCGAGCAGGCCGTCGGAGACGTCGATCGCCGCCGCCGCCACGCCGCGCAGGCGCTGGCCAAGCGCGACGCGCGGCGCGGGCTGCTCGAGCCGGGCGATGCAACGTGCCGCGGCCTCCGGCGCGAGCGCGATCCTTCCCCTGAGATGCGCGAGCCCGAGCGCGGCGTCGCCCGTGGACCCGGAAAGCCACACGTCATCGCCGGTTTGAGCGGCGTCGCGTCGCAGCGCGTACCCGGGCGGCAGCGTGCCGATCGCCGTGATGGTGATCGTGCGCGGTCCGCGCGTCGTGTCGCCGCCGACGAGCTCGATCGCGTGCACCTCGGCGAGCGCGAACATTCCCGCCGCGAAGGCCTCGAGCCACGCCTCGTCCACGTCGGGCAGCGCGATCGCGAGCAGAAACCAGCGCGGATCGGCGCCCATGGCCGCGAGGTCGGAGAGGTTCACCGCGAGCGACTTGTGCCCGAGTCGGCGCGGATCGGCGCCCGGCAGGAAGTGCGTGCCCTCGGCGAGCGTGTCGGTCGTCAACGCGAGCACGAGGCCCGCCGGCGGGCGGACCAGCGCGCAGTCGTCCCCCACGCCGAGCGCCGCCGTGCGCGCGGGACGGGTGAAGTACTTCGCGATCAGCTCGAACTCGGACGGCATGGAAGCCGCGCTACGTACGTTGCCTTTCGGTCGGCCGCAGACGCGGCGCGAGCTTGTCGAGCACGCCGTTCACGTACTTGTACCCGTCGGTGCCGCCGAAGTCCTTGGCGAGCTCGATCGCCTCGTTGATCACCACCCGGAACGGGATCTCCGGCGCGTGCTTCAGCTCCCAGGCCGCGAGCAGCAGGATGCCGCGCTCGACGGGCGAGAGCTCCTCGACCTTGCGGTCGAGGGCGGGCGCGATCTCCTGCTTGAGGTCCTCGGCCGCCGCGATCGTCCCGGCGAGGAGCTGCGCGAAGTACTCGCTATCGGCCTTCGCGAAGTGTGCGTCCGCCGCGAGGTGCGCGCGGATGTCGGCCACCGTGTTGCCGGCGACCTGCCATTGATATAGGCCTTGCAGCGCGTACTCGCGCGCGCGGCGCCGTGCGGATTTCATGGGCGCCCCGGGCTACTTGTGGTGCCGCTCGATGGCGCGCAGGGCGTTCGCCATCTCTACCGCGACCTCGGCGCAGTCGCGGCCCTTCACCGGCGCGCGCGCCTCGGCCTGCGCGTCGCTGTCGGTGGTCAGGATGCCGTTGGCGACCGGCACGCCGGTGTCGAGCTGGACCTGGCCCAGTCCGCCCGCGGACTCGTTCGACACGATCTCGAAGTGGAGTGTCTCGCCGCGGATCACCGCGCCGAGCGCGATCAGCGCGTCGTAGCGGCCGGTGCCGGCGAGCTTCTGCAGCGCGAGCGGCGCCTCGAGGGCGCCCGGCACGCTGAGGACGGTGACGTCGCGCTCGTGCACGCCGAGCTCCATCAGCCGCACGAGGCACGCCTCGAGCGAGGCGCGCCCGATCTCCTCGTTGAAGCGGCTGCGGACGATGCCGATGCGCAGCCCCGTGCCGTCGAGGCTCGCCCTGATTTCGTTCATTGGGCGCCCGACCGGACCGGGCTCTCGTAGCCGGCGATCTCGAGCTCCCAGCCGGCCATGCTCGGCATCTTGCGCGGGGCGGCGAGCACGCGCATGCGACCGACCTTCAGCTCGCGCAGGATCTGCGCGCCGATGCCGTAGGTGAGCAGGCTCGTGCGCGACGGCGTCGGCGGCTTCGCGGGCTCGGAGACGCGCTCGATGAGCTGTCCGGCGCTCTCCGAGCAGTTCAGCAGCACGAGCACGCCGCACCCTTCGGCGGCGATGCGCGCCAGCGCCTCGTTCGGCGACCACGAGTGCGTGCCGGTGCCGGCGTCGAGGAGGTCGAGGATGCTGAGCGGCTCGTGCACGCGCACGAGCGTCTCGCCCCTGGGATCGATCTCGCCGCGCACCAGCGCGAGGTGCGCGGCGCTGGATAGCTTCTCGACGAAGGCGATGAGGCGGAACGGGCCGTGCGCCGTCTCGATGGTGCGCTCGGTGACGCGCTTGACCAGCGACTCGGTCCGGCTGCGGAAGTGGATCAGGTCGGCGATGGTGCCGAGCTTGAGACCGTGCGTCTGGCCGAACTCGACGAGGTCCGGCAGGCGCGCCATCGTGCCGTCGTCCTTCATGATCTCGCACAGCACCGCGGCCGGGTACAGGCCGGCGAGCTGCGCCAGGTCGCAGCACGCCTCCGTGTGTCCCGCGCGCACCAGCACGCCGCCGTTCTGGGCGATCAGCGGGAAGATGTGGCCCGGCTGCACGATGTCGTCGGCCTTCGCGGTCGCGGCGGCGGCGACGCGGACGGTGTGCGCGCGATCCGCCGCCGAGATGCCGGTGCTCACGCCGCTCGCCGCCTCGATCGAGACGGTGAAGTTGGTACCGTGCACCGAGCGGTTCGCGGCCACCATCGGTGCCAGGTTCAGCCGGCGCGCATGGCTTTCGGTGATCGGCATGCAGATCAGCCCGCGGCCGTGCTTCGCCATGAAGTTGATCTTCTCCGGCGTGACGAACTCGGCCGCGAAGATGAGGTCGCCCTCGTTCTCGCGATCCTCGTCGTCGACCAGGATCACCATCCGGCCGGCGCGGATCTCGTCGATGATTTCGGGGACGGGCGAGAGACTCATGGAGCGCGCATTCTACCAGCGGACTGGCCGCCACCCGGGTCGCCTAGCGCGGATTCAGCTCGAATGCATAGGTCCGCTCGTCGGTGCGCGGGGCGTAGCCGATCGCCTTGCGCGTCGCCCACACGTTGACCTGGTGATAGAGCGGGATGATGCCGAGGTCGCCGACTGCGATCTCGGTCGCCTCCTGCAGGAACCGCTCGCGCTTCGGATCGTCGACCGTTGCGAGCGCCTGCACTAGCGCCGCGTCCATCTTCGCGTTCGAGTAGCGCCCGCGGTTGGTCGTGCCCAGGCCCTTCTCGCGGTCGTACGTCGCGAGCAAAGCCTTGAGCGGCGAGGACGCTTCGCCGGTGTCGGCGCCCCAGCCGACCAGCATCATGCTGAACTCGAGCCGGTTCGCGCGCGAGAAGTACACCGACGAAGGCATCGTCACGACCGTCGTCGCGATGCCCGCGCGCGTGAGCATGCCGGCGAGCGACTGCGCCACGCGCTCGTCGTTCACGTAGCGGTCGTTGGGGCCGTGGATCGTGAGGCCGAACCCGTCGGGCCAGCCCGCCTCGGCGAGGAGCCTCCGCGCGCCTTCCGGGTCGTAGGCCTCGGGCTTGAGCTTCGGCGTATAGCCGAAGAAGACGTCGGCCATGAGCTGGCCGGTCGAAACCGCCGCGCCCTCCATCACGCGCTCGACGATGAGCGGCCGGTTGATCGCCTTCGAGATCGCCTTGCGGACGCGTACGTCCTTGAGCGGGTTGCGGTCGAGCGGCTTGCCGGCTTTGTCGGTGACGAAGGGCGACTTGTCGCGATCGGAGTCGAGGTGCAGATAGATCAGCCGGTACGAGATCGACGAATGCACGGCGATGTCCGCGTTCGTCTTGAGCCTCGCGAGATCGGCCGTCGGCACTGCCTCGATCACCTGCACCTGGTTCGACAGCAGGGCCGCCACGCGCGCCGGGTCGTTGGTAATCAGCCGGAAGGTCGCGCGTTCCCACGGCGCCTTCGCGCCCCAGTACGCGTCGTTGCGGACCATCTCGATCCGGTCGCCCTTCGCCCAGCGCACGAACCTGTACGGCCCGGTGCCGACCGCGGCTTTGCCCGCGTTGAAGTCCTCGGTGCTCGCGCCGGTCGCGGCCTTCTTCGACACCATCGGCACGACCGACAGATCGTTCGGCATCAACGGATACGGTGCGGCGGTCTTGAGGCGCACGGTGTACGGGTCGACAACCTGCGTCCCGGTGATTGCCTTGGTGTACACGGTGAAGGACGACGGCGAGTTCTTGATCGCCTCCGGCCGCGCGAGCGAAAACACCACGTCCTCCGCAGTGAAGTCCGAGCCATCGTGAAACTTCACGCCGCGGCGCAGCTTCACCTCCCAGGTCGTGTCGTCGATCGCGCGCCACGATTCTGCGAGCCCGGGCTTCAGCCTCTGGCGCGCGTCCTTCGCGACCAGCGTCTCGAACACGTGCTCCGCGATGTTCTGGTTGGGCCCGAGCACGTGGAAGTGCGGATCGATCGAGGTCACGTCGGCAGCGAGGCCGATCGTGATCGTCTGCGCGAGCGCGGCGACCGGTGCGAAGAAAACGAGCGGGAGCAAAACCAGCGGGAGCAGGCGGGCGAGGATCGATCGCATCGGCGGCGGGCTCACGATCAGGAGGTTGGCAGCGCGAGAGGATACCGGACTGCGCTCCGCGCGCCGAACTGCCCAGAAGCGTCGACGACCTGACCCGGGCGGTCACCCGTCGCGCCGCCGGCATGCATCGAGCGGTGCCGGATTGCACGCTCATCGCGCTGCGTCATCGCGCCGCCCGTGAACTAGCACACGTTGCCGGTCCCGGCCGACCGGTCTGGCCCGTCTGATGCTTTGTCTCCCGCACGGATAGGGAGAACACAACATGGCAGTTGCTGCCGGCGTCAAGGTCTTCACCGTCGCGCCCACGGACCCGTACGGCTGGACCATCCGCCTCGAGTCATCGGCGCAGAGTCCGCACTTCTTCGCGAACCGCGAGCTCGCGCTCAACTACGCGCGCCTGTGGGCCAAGGCCAATCGGCCGAGCCTCTTGCGGCTGGTGGCGTCCGACGGCGCGATCGCGCGCGAGTGGAGCTACATCACTTTCGATCCGCTGTACGCCTGAAGGCGCGGCGGAGCGCCTCGCTCGGACCGGATGGTCCTCCGGAATCGCGGCTCGGCGCGAACGTCGTATCCCGCAGCTCCCCGACGCAGACTCGCGCTCGCGCCGAGGATGGATGCTCGCGCGCCACGGCTATTCTGCGGCGATCCGGTTCTTCCGGATCACCTCGGCCCAGCGTGGGTAGTCGCGCTGCATCAGCGCACGCAGCTCCTCGGGGGTCGAGATGGCGACGTCGAGCCCGACCTTGTCGAAGGTCGCCCTGACATCGGGCTCGCTCAGGATCGCCCGTAGCTCGCTCGCGAGCCGGGCGGTGATCGCCGCCGGCGTGCCCTTCGGCGCGAGGATCGGGTACCACATCTCGACGTCGACATCCTTGTAGCCGAGCTCGTCGAGCGTCGGGACATCCGGTGCGTTGGGGTGGCGCTTCGGGCTGCCTGCGGCGAGCGCCTTCAGCTTGCCGGCCTTCACCAGCGGCAGGGCGACGTGTACCGGCACGAACCCGACGCTCACGGCACCGGACAGCAGGTCGGTGAGCGCGCCCGCGCTGCCTTTGTAGGGGACATGCAGCACGTCGATGCCGGTCCGTTCCTTGAAGAGCTCCATCGACATGTGATGCGGCGTGCCGATGCCGGGCGACGAATACGCGATCTTCCCGGGCTGCGCCTTGGCCTGCGCCACGAGATCGGCGACGCTGTCGATCTTCGCGCTCGGGTTCGCGACGAGCAGCAGCGTGCCCCAGGCGGCGAGGGTGAGCGGCGCGAAATCGTTGATCGGATCAAATGGCACGTTCTTGTAGAGGTTCGCCGCGATCAGCATCGTGTTCGCGCCGACGAGCAACGTGTAGCCGTCGGGAGCCGACCCGCGCGACCGCCTCGGCGCCGATGTTGCCGCTCGCGCCCGGGCGGTTCTCGACGACGACGGGCTGCCCGACCCGCTGCGCGAGCCTCGGGCCGACCGTGCGCGGCGATCGTATCCATGCCGGTGCCAGGCGTGAACGGCACGATGAACTTGATCGGTTGCGAGGGATACGACTGCGCATCCACCGGTGCACTCACGAGGATGCTCGCAGCGGCGAATACGAGGGTCAATCGCTCCAGCATGCATTTGTCTCCAGCGATATCCGGACCTTGACTAGATTGCGTTCGATCCGCTGTACGCCTGAGGGCGCCGCGCAGACGGCGCCCCCTTCGGCCCGCGACCGTTACTGCGTTCTTCCGCGCATCGACGCCGGCTTCCCCGGCAGCTTCACCAGCGTGCCGGTGTTGGTGACGGTGTCGCCGTCGACGCGCAGCACCGAGATGTCGCTGTCGATGAAGTTGCCGACGTAGAGCCAGCGGCCGTCGGGGCTGAACACCGCGCCCTCGGGCAGGCCGCGCACCTCGACCTCGCCGACCTTGGTGACCTTCTTGCCGTCGATCTTCAGGACCACGACGCTGCCGTTGCGGTTGTAGAACCACTCGGTCTTCGCGTTGTTCGAGCCGCGCAGCAGCACGGCGACGGCGAGCTTGCCGGTCGGGCTGATCGCGAAGCCCTCCGGCGCGTCGCCGACCACGACCTTGTCGATCACGCGCGGCGGCTGGGCCTCGAGATCGATCACGGAGACGGTGTCGACGTTGCCGTCGGAACCGCCGTTGTTGCCGTTGTCGGCGGTGAGCGCCAGCTTGCCGTCGGGCGTGACGTCGAGGTTGTACGGCCACAGCCCCACCGCGAGGTCGCGCTTGGTGTAGGTGACTTTCTGGCCGTCCACCTCGAGCAGCGCGACCTTGTGCCCCGGGAACTTGCCGGCGATCGCGCGCTTGCCGTCGGGCGTGAACACCACGTGGGCCACGTGTTCACCGATGACCACGGTGTCGATCAGCTTGACCTGCTTGCCCTGGATCGAGAGCACGCTGATCGAGTTGTCGGCGCGGTTGGCGATCAGCGCGAGGTTGCCGGCGCGGTTGATCGACATGCCCGAGGGCTGCTTGCCGACCGCCACCGTGTCGATGAGCGTCGGCGGGTTGGTGGTGAGGTCGATCACGTAGAGCTTGTTGTCCGGCACGGATTTCCAGTCGGCGCCGTCGGCGACCCAGTCCATCGAGTTGGCCACCAGCGCGAGCTGGCCGTTCGGCGTGATCGCCAGGTTGGTCGGCGGACCGAAGATCGAGTTCATCAGCGGCAGGCTGGCGACGATCTTCGGATTGGCGGGGTCGGTGCCGATGTCGACGATCGTCACCGCGTCCTTGCCCGGCGGCAGGAACTGCGGCTTGCCGTCGTCGCCCCAGGTGATCTTGTTGTCGATGCCGACGACCATGAATTCGGGCTTGCCCGAGGCCATGCGGCTATCGGTTGCACAGGCAGCGAGCAGGGCGGCCGCGGTCAGCAGGGCGAATGATGCGATGCGAGTGGGCATGATCTCCTCCTGTGTTGTGTCTCTTCGCGAAGCTTGCGGATCATACTCTCGCAGCAATTTCGCCAAACACCGTCCTGTTTTGGGAGAACACCGCTTGATCTATCCGTCGTCATGGCTCGGGTGCGTCACGACCTATAATCTCCGTCGCAACCCATCTCTCGGGGACCACAACATGTCTAACACTCTCCGCAGGCTGCTGACGGCCCTCACCGTCTGCCTCTCGTTCGCCGTCTCGCCCGCCGCGCTGTCCCAGGAACTGCGCATCGCCATGGGCGCCGACGTGACGTCGATGGACCCGCACTTCGTCAACCTCTTCCCGAACAACAACATCGCCGAGCACGTCTTCGAGAAGCTGATCACGCTCGACGCCGACTCGCGGCTCATTCCCGGCGTCGCGGAGTCGTGGAAGGCGATCAACCCGACGACCTGGGAGTTCAAACTGCGGAAGGGCGTGAAGTTCCACGACGGGTCGGACTTCACCGCGGAGGACGTGGCGTTCTCCATCGACCGCGTCGGCAAGATCCCCGACTCGCCCGGGCCGTTCACCACCTATACGAAGGCGATCAAGGAAGTGCAGATCGTCGACCCGCTCACGATCCGCTTCATTACGCCCGCGCCCGCGCCGCAGCTGCCGAACGACATTTCGACGATCTACCTCGTGTCGAAGAAGACCGCGACCGGCGCGAGCACGGCGGACTTCAACTCCGGCAAGGCGATGAACGGGACGGGACCCTTCAAGTTCGTCTCGTTCAAGCGCGGCGACCGCGTGGAGCTCGCCCGCAACGACGCCTACTGGGGCCCGAAGCCCGCCTGGGCGAAGGTGACGTTCCGGATCATCTCGAGCGACCCGACGCGCGTGGCCGCGCTGCTCTCGGGCGACGTCGATGCGATCGAGAACATCCCGACCGCCGACTTTGCCAAGCTCAAGACCAACGCGAACTTCCAGACCTCGACCAAGACCTCGCACCGGATCATTTTCTTCCACGTCGACCAATTCCGCGACAAGTCGCCGTTCGTTTTCGACAAGAAGACCGGCAAGCCGCTCGACAAGAACCCGCTGATGGACGTGCGCGTGCGCCAGGCGATATCGAAGGCGATCGACCGCAACGCGATCAGGGATCACCTGATGGAAGGACTGTCGGTGCCGTCGGCGAACCTCGTGCCGGCGCCAATGTTCGGCCACAACCCGGCGCTCAAGCCCGACGCGTACGACCCCGCGGGCGCGCGGAAGCTGCTTGCCGCGGCCGGCTACCCCGACGGTTTCGCGATGACGATCCACGGTCCGAACAACCGCTACGTCAACGACGACCAGATCATGCAGACGGTCGCGACAATGCTGACTCGCGTCGGCATCCAGACAAAGGTCGAGACGCTGCCGATGGGCCCGTACCTCGGCCGCGCGCGCAAGCTCGAGTTCAGCTTCGCGATGCTCGGCTGGGGTGCCTCGACCGCCGAAGCGTCGTCGCCGCTGCGCGCGCACCTCGTGACCTACATCCCCGAGAAGGGCTGGGGCGAGTTCGCGTGGGGTCGCTACGGCAACGACAGGGTGAACGCGCTTCTCGACAAGGCGCTCGCGACGATCGACGACAAGGAGCGCGAGAAGATGATCCAGGAAGCGGTGGGCATCGCGATGACCGAGCTCGGCATCATCCCGATCCATCACCAGATCAACACCTGGGCGACGAAGAAGGGGATCACCTACACGCCGCGGACCGACGAGTACACGCTGGCGTTCCTGTTCCGGCCGCAATAGTTGGTGGGCTGTCGAAAATCGGTTTCCCGATTTTCGGCCGCCCTGATCTAGGGGGCAGGGGGACGTATCCCTCGAATTTTTTCGACACCGCTCAGCGACCCGCCGCGAAGAACTCCAGGATCTCCCGCCCGAGGATCTCCTCCCCGGTGTTGAAGTGCGCCACGATCGAGATGTGGTTGTGGTCGGGCAGGCGCGTGAAGCGCGGCGCGCGCCCGCGGGCGACGCTCACGCGGTGCAGGAGCTCGGCTCCGTACACGTCGAGCAGCGGGTTCTCGTGCTCCGCGATCGCGATGAACACCGGGACATCGAGGTGCGCCGCGTGCGTGACCGGTGAGCGCGCCTCGTACAGCGACTCGTCGTCGCCGAAGTAGGCCTTCACCGCCGCGGCATTGGGATTGTCGGGGCGCGCGTCGGCGCGCAGCCGGCCGCTGATCAGCACCAGGCCGGCGAGACCGTGGCCTTCGGCGGGCCGGACCACCGGGTCGCATGCGTATGCGGCAGCATGCGTCGCGCCGGCCGAGTGGCCGATCAGGAACAGCCGCGCCGGATTGCCGCCGTGCTCGCGCGCATGCGCGCGCACCCACGCGACCGCGAGCGCCACGTCGGTCGCACCACCCGGGTACTGCGACTCGGGCGCGAGTCGATACTCGATGTTGAACCCGACGCAGCCTTGCCGCGCGAACCAGTACAGCACGTTGTCGTAGACCTCGGGCGTCGCGCGCTTGTCGCCGCGCACGAATGCGCCGCCGTGCACGAACACCACGACGTCCGCGTCGCGCGCGCTTTCCGGCCGGAAGACGTCGAGGCGCTGCCTGGCGTGCGCCGCATAAGGCACGTCGCGCGTGACGCCGATCCCCGCCTTCGAGGCACGCTCGAGCAACCCGCCGTACAGCGCGAACACGCGGTCACGATGCTTCTGGATGTCCCGGCCCCAAATCGGGCCGATCTGCGCAAGCTCGCGCCGCGCATCGTCGGGAAGTGAACAAAGCGGCTTCATGCGGCGAATGTTACCGCGCCTGTTACGGCCGCCGCGGGCCTCCACTACAATCGCGGCGTTCCTACCTTGAGGTCGCCATGCGCTCCCTCGCCCCGCTCGCAGCCGCGCTCGCCTTCGCGCTTGACTTCGCGCTTGCCCCGCCGGTCGCCGCCGCCGACCTGCGGGTCGCCCTCGCCGCCGACGTGACGTCGATGGATCCCCACTTCGTGAACCTCCAGCCGAACAATCTGGTGGGGTGGCACGTGTTCGACGCGCTCACGCGCCTGGACGACAACGCGCGGCTCGTGCCCGGCCTCGCCGAGTCCTGGAAGGCCGTCGACGCGACGACCTGGGAGTTCAAGCTGAGGCGCGGCGTGAAGTTCCACGACGGCTCCGAGCTGACCGCAGAAGACGTCGTGTACTCGCTCGACCGGCCCGCGACCATCGTGAACAGTCCCGGCTCCTTCGTGCCTTTCACGCGACCGCTCGTGGCGAAGCAGGTCGTCGACCGTTATACCGTGCGGCTCCGGACGGCCAGCCCCTATGCGATGGTGCCGTACGACATGAACTCGGTGTTCATCCTGTCGAAGCGCGCGGCCTCGGGCGTACGGCCCGAGGAGTTCAATCAGGGCAAGGGCGTGATCGGCACCGGGCCCTACTACTTCGTCGCCTTCAAGCGCGGCGACCGCGTGGAACTGGCGCGCTACGAGCAGTACGCCGGCCCACGGCCGGCGTGGGACAAGGTCACGCTGCGGATCATGACGAACGATCCCGCCCGGATCGCCGCACTGCTCGCGGGCGACGTCGACGCGATCGAGCAGGTGCCGACGGCGGATCTCGCGAAACTGCGCGGCAACGCCAATTTCCAGGTCGTGCAGAAGGTGTCGTGGCGGACGATCTTCCTGCACCTCGACCAGTTTCGCGACCGCGTGCCCGGGGTCACCGACAAGTCCGGGCGGCCGCTCGACCGAAATCCGTTCAGGGACGCGCGCGTCCGCAAGGCCGTCTCGATGGCCGTGAACCGGCAGGGGATCGTCGAGCGCGTGATGGAGGGCGCGGCAGTGCCCGCGTCGAACCTCGTCGCACCGTCGGTATTCGGCTACGCGTCCGCGCTCAAGCCGGAGCCGTTCGACGCGGACGGCGCGAAGAAGCTCCTCGCGGATGCGGGTTTCCCGAGCGGTTTCTCGGCGGTTCTCAACGCGCCGAACAATCGTTACGTCAACGACGAGCGGCTGGCGCAGGCGCTCGCGCAGATGCTCACCCGCGTCGGCATCACGATGCGCGTCGAGACGGCGCCGGCGAACGTCTACTTCGTGAAGGCGCGCAACCAGGAGTTCGGGATGGCGATGCTCGGCTGGGGCTCGTTCGCCGGCGACCTCGCCCTGCGCTCGCTGGTCGCGACGTTCGACGCCGAGAAGGGATTCGGCACCTGGAACTGGGGTCGGTACTCGAACCCGCGCGTGGACAGCCTCGTGACCCAGTCCCTTGCCACGCTGGATGAAAGCAAGCGCGAAGCCATCGCGCGTGAAGCCATGACGGTGGCGATGCAGGACTACGCGGCGATCCCGCTCCACCACCAGACGACGAGCTGGGCGATGCGCAAGGGACTCGCTTACACCGCGCGCACCGACGAGCTGACCCTGGCCTACCAGTTCCGCGCGCCGTAGCCGGACCCGAGCGCGTGCTCGTCTACCTGATCCGCCGGGCGACGCAGAGCGTCGTGGTGCTGCTCGTGATGTCGCTGCTCGTCTTCGTCGGCGTGTACGCGATCGGCAACCCGGTCGACATCCTCATCAACCCCAACGCCGACCAGGCGGACATCGAGCGTGCGATCAAGGGGCTCGGCCTCGACAAGCCGCTCTGGGAGCAGTACCTGGTGTTTCTGAAGCAGGCCGTGATCGGCGACCTCGGCAAATCGTTCGTGTTCAACGTCCCGGCGCTGCAGCTGATCCTCGAACGCATGCCGGCCACGCTCGAGCTCGCCGTCACGGCCATGCTGATTGCCATCGTCTTCGGCATTCCGCTCGGACTGTGGGCAGGGCTGAAGCCCGACTCGGTTGCGGGCAAGGCCATCATGACCGGCTCGATCCTCGGCTTCTCGCTGCCGACGTTCTGGGTCGGGCTGATGCTGATCATGGTGTTCTCGGTGGACCTCGGCTGGCTGCCGTCGAGCGGCCGCGGGCCGACCGAGGCGCTCCTCGGGGTCCCGGTGTCGTTCCTCTCCTGGGACGGCATCAAGCACTTGATCATGCCGGCGACCAATCTCGCGCTGTTCAACCTCGCTCTCGTCATCCGGCTCACGCGCGCGGGCACGCGCGAGGCCTTGGTGCAGGACTACGTCAAGTTCGCGCGCGCGAAAGGGCTGTCGGACGCGCGCGTGATCGGGGTGCACGTGCTCAAGAACATCTCGATTCCGATCGTGACCGTGACCGGCCTCCAGTTCGGCACGCTGATCGCTTTCGCGATCGTCACCGAGACGATCTTCGCGTGGCCCGGGATGGGCAAGCTCCTCATCGACTCGATCCACGTGCTCGACCGCCCGGTGATCGTGGCGTACCTGCTGATCATCGTGACCTTCTTCATCGTGATCAACCTGCTGGTCGACCTCGCCTACTCGCTGCTCGATCCGCGGGTGCGGTTGGCGGACGCCAAATCCTGACCGACAGGATTCACAGCGGACACAAAGACATGGAGCCGCCCGCGCGCGACCCCTCGCCCCCCGGGGATGCCTCCGCGCCCGCCGTGCCCGCCGTGGCTGCGTCAGGCGCCGCCGAGGAAACGCCCTTCCGCCGCATCGTCGCGGACTTCGCCGCGAGCCGCATCGCGCTCGTCGGCCTCGTGCTCTTCGCGGTGATCCTGGCCGCGGCCCTGTTCGCGCCGCTCATCTCGCCGCAGAACCCCTACGACCTCGCGCAGCTCGACGTGATGGACAGCCGCCTGCCGCCGGGCGCGCCAGCGGCCGACGGCAAGTTCACCTACTGGCTGGGCACCGACGACCAGGGACGCGACATGCTGTCGGCGATCTTCTACGGCCTGCGGATCAGCATCGGCGTGGGGGTGGCGTCCACGCTCTGCGCGCTCGCGCTCGGCACCACGCTGGGGCTGCTCGCGGCGTTCTTCGGCGGGCGGGTCGATTCGCTCATCATGCGCGTCGCGGACATCCAGCTGTCGTTCCCGGCGATCCTCATCGCGCTGATCCTGCTCGCCGTCCTCGGCCAGGGCGTGGACAAGATCATCGTCGCGCTGGTGGCGGTGCAGTGGGCGTACTACGCACGCACGGTCCGCGGCTCGGCGCTCGTCGAGCGGCGCAAGGAGTACGTCGACGCCGCCGCCTGCCTGGCGCTGCCGACGCGGCGCATCGTGTTCCGGCACCTGCTGCCGAACTGCCTGCCGCCGCTGATCGTGGTCGCAACGGTGCAGGTGGCCGCGGCGATCACGCTCGAGGCGACGCTCTCCTTCCTCGGCCTCGGACTGCCGATCACCGAGCCGTCGCTCGGGCTGCTGATCTCCAACGGCTTCACCTACCTGCTCTCGGGCAAGTACTGGATCAGCTTCTTCCCCGGCATCGCGCTGCTCGTCACGATCGTGAGCATCAATCTGGTCGGCGACCAGCTGCGGGACGTGCTCAACCCGCGGCTGCAGCGCTGAGCGCCATCGCCATGCTCGAGCCGACGCTCAAAATCGAGAATCTCCGCACCCACTTCTTCACCCGGCACGGCGTGGTGAAGGCGGTGGACGGCGTCGGTTTCGAGGTGCGTGCCGGCCGCGTCCTCGGGCTGGTGGGCGAGTCCGGTTCGGGCAAGTCGGTGACCGGCTTTTCGATCCTCGGCCTGGTCGACCCGCCCGGGCGCATCGTCGCAGGGAGCATTCGCCTGAAGGGCCGTGAACTGCGGACGCTCGCACCCGCGGAGTGGCGCTCGATCCGCGGCAACCGGATCGCGATGATCTTCCAGGACCCGATGATGACGCTCAACCCGGTCCTGCGGATCGACACGCAGATGATCGAGGCGGTCCGCGCCCACGACCCGGTGTCGGTGCAGACCGCGCGCGCGCGCGCGCGCGAGGCGCTCGCGCAGGTGGGGATTCCATCGCCGGACGAACGCCTCGCCGCGTACCCGCACCAGTTCTCCGGCGGCATGCGCCAGCGCGTGGCGATCGCGATCGCGCTGCTCAACAAGCCCGACCTCATCATCGCCGACGAACCGACCACCGCGCTCGACGTGACGATCCAGGCCCAGATCCTCGCCGAGGCGCAGAAGCTCTGCCGCGAGAGCGGCACCGCGCTCCTCTGGATCACGCACGATCTGGCGGTCGTCGCCGGGCTCGCCGACGAGGTGTGCGTGATGTACGCCGGCCGGATCGTGGAGCGCGGCACCGTCGACGAGGTCCTCGACGCGCCGATGCACCCGTACACCCGCGGCCTGCTCGAATCGGTCCCAAGCCGCAACCGCCGCGGCGTGCCGCTCGCGCAGATCCCTGGGATGACGCCTTCGCTGATCGACTTGCCGCCCGGCTGCGCTTTCCGTGAGCGCTGCAGCCGCGCAACCGAGACCTGCCGCACGGATCCGCCGCTGTACAGCCTCGGCGGCCGTCACGTGCGCTGTTTCCATCCGATCCACGTCCAGGACGAGGTGGAGGAATCGAAGTGAGCGGCGCCCAGGCGCCGCTGCTCGAGCTGCGTGGCGTGTCGAAGCGCTTCGTGAAATCGCTCGACACCGCGGCGCGCATCGCGAACCTGCTCGGGGCGAATGCGCGCGACGAGGTGGTGCACGCGGTCGACGGCGTCGACCTCGCGATTTGCCAGGGCGAGGTGGTCGGCCTGGTCGGCGAATCGGGCTGCGGCAAGTCGACGCTCGGCCGGCTCGCGGTCGGGTTGTACGCCCCGAGCGCGGGGCAACGGTTCTGGCGCGGCGAGAACGTCGCGACACTCGCGCCGGAGGCGCGGCGGCGCACCCAACTCGCGATCCAAATGATCTTCCAGGATCCCTACGCGTCGCTCAATCCGCGCATGCGCGTGCAGGACATCGTCGGCGAGGCGCCGGTGGTGCACGGTCTGGTGGGGAAGGACGCGCAGCGCGAGTACGTCGCGAGCCTGCTCGAGCGCGTCGGGCTCGACGCGTCGCTGATGCGGCGCTTCCCGCACCAGTTCTCGGGCGGCCAGCGGGCGCGCATCGGGATCGCACGGGCGCTCGCGGTGAAGCCCGAGTTCCTCGTTTGCGACGAGGCGGTCGCGGCCCTCGACGTGTCGATCCAGGCGCAGGTCCTGAACCTCTTCATCCGCCTCCGCGAGGAGCTCGGGCTCACCTATCTCTTCATCAGCCACGACCTCGGGGTCGTGCAGCACCTCTCCGACCGCGTCGTGATCATGTACCTCGGCCGCGTGGTCGAGACCGCTCCGACCGAGGCGCTCTACGCGCAGCCTAACCATCCGTACACGCAGGCGCTGCTCGCCGAAGTCCCCCGGATCGACGCGCGTCACCGGCGCTTCGCGGCGATCGAAGGCGAGATTCCCTCGCCGCTCGCACCGCCCCCGGGATGCCACTTCCATCCGCGCTGCCCGCACGCGATGCCGCGGTGTAAGATCGAACGGCCGCTCCTGCGCGAGATCGCGCCGGGGCGACTCTCCGCCTGCCACTTGAACGACGGGAACGATGGGAACGACGCGTCGTCTTTCGCGGCGGCGCCCGACACCGAGGCCAGGAATGAAGCGTGAAGGACCGCTGCCGATCAAGGCCGAGACCTGGGACCTGATCCAACGTCTCGTCGGCTTCGATACGACCAGCCGCGACTCGAACCTCGGGCTGATCGAGTGGGTGCGCGACTGGCTGAAGGGCCAGGGCGTCGAGTCGCGCCTGACCTACGACCCGAGCGGGACCAAGGCGAACCTCTTCGCGACGATCCAGCCGGGGACGCGGCCGGGAATCGTGCTCTCCGGCCACACCGACGTCGTGCCCGTGGACGGCCAGCCCTGGGACACCGATCCGTTCAAGGCCACGATCAAGGACGACCGCATCTACGGCCGCGGGTCGGCCGACATGAAGAGCTACATCGCCGCCGCGCTCGCGATGACGCCGCGTTTCCTCGCGGCCGACCTGAAGTCGCCGTTGCACTTTGCGCTCTCGTACGACGAGGAGATCGGTTGCCTCGGTGTGCGCGGCCTGATCGAGGACCTCGCGCGCGCCGGCATCAAGCCGGCGGGCTGCATCATCGGCGAGCCGACGAGCATGCAGCCGGTCGTCGCACACAAGGGCAAGCGCGCGTACAAGTGCTGCTTCCGCGGACGCGAGGCGCACTCGGCGCTGACGCCGCAGGGCGTGAATGCGATCGAATATGCCGCCAGGCTGGTGGTCTACATCCGCCACCTGGCCGAGCGCATGCGCGACTGCGAGACGCGCGACAACGGCTTCGACGTGCCCTTCACCACGCTCCAGACCGGCGTGATCAAGGGCGGCACGGCGGCGAATATCGTGCCGCGGGACTGCGAGGTCCACTTCGAGTTCCGGTATCTGCCCGGCGTCGATCCGGAGGCGCTGGAGAGCGAGATCAGGTCCTACGCCGAGCGCGTGCTGCTGCCCGAGATGCGCGCGATCGACCCGGCGACGTTCATCTCCTTCGAGACGAAGGCCGAGATCCCCGGCCTTGATCCGTCGGTCGAGCGCGCGGAGCAGGACCGCGTCACCGCCCTCGCCCAGGCGCTCGCGCGCAACCCGTCCATCGCGAAAGTCGCCTACGCGACCGAGGCCGGGCTGTTCCAGGGCGCCGGCATCCCGTCGATCATCTGCGGCCCGGGCTCGATCGGCGAGGCGCACAAGCCGAACGAGTTCATCGCGCTCGAGCAGGTCGCGCTCTGCGAGTCGTTCATGGAGCGGCTGCTCGCGGAGCTTTCCCGCTAGGGAATGTCCGGATGAAGGGGGATACCTCCCCCTTTGGCCCCTATGTCAGGGAAAGCTTCGCGCCGTTCTTCGAATGGCGCAGAGCTTCCCTAGGTCGAAAGCTCGACGCGCTGTCGCGGGCGTTCTGCACCCGCAGCAGCGCGGCCGCTCGCCGGGCGTGACATCCGTCACTGCGCCTCCATCGCGATATCCACAAAATGTCGCGGTCGAAAAAGGCGCGGCCACTAGATGTCGTGGCCAGGAACAAGGAGGGAATGGATCCAGGGATCGCCGGGAGCGTGGGTGCCGCGCTGTGGTGCCTGACCCGCTTCAACGTTCTCGAACGCGAGCGCATCGTCTCGCGCCGCGGATCCGCTGCACGGCTCCGACGCGTCGCCGTATCGTGGGCGGGTACCGGCGCGATCCTTTCGGGCGCCGGCACGTGCCTGCTCATCGGCGCCGCGTTCGCCACGGCCGCGCAGCTGGGCCTCCTCGCGCCGGTTCTCTACACCGCGATCTGCGTGGGCGTCCTGGCGCTCGTCGTCGTCATCGAAGCGCTCACGTTCGCCTACCGCGCAGAGGCCGCAAGAGAGTCAGCCCGGCGCCGACGCAAGACCTCGGTCCGTACGCTGATGCGCGCGGCGCCGCACAGCCAGGCGCCGTTCTGAGATCCCCACGCCCGCCCGGTTCGCGTGCCCCTTCACGAGGGGGCGAAAAAGCGAAGGGGCGCCGCAGCGCCCCTTGCGATGTACCGGAAATCCCCGGCTATTCGGCCGCGGTTTCCTGCTGCGCATGCTTCGCGAGCTTCTCGCGGATGCGCGCGCCCTTGCCGGTGCGGGAACGCAGGTAGTAGAGCTTCGCGCGCCGCACGGCGCCCTTGCGCTTCACCTCGATCGAGGCGATCAGCGGCGAATAGGTCTGGAAGCTCCGCTCCACGCCCTCGCCCGACGACACCTTGCGCACGGTGAACGAGGAGTTGATGCCCCGGTTGCGCTTGGCGATCACCACGCCCTCGTAGCCCTGCACGCGCTTGCGATCGCCCTCCTTCACGTTCACGTTCACCACGACGGTGTCGCCGGGGGAGAACGCGGGAACCTCCTTGCCGAGGCGCTTCATCTCTTCCTGTTCGAGTTGCGCGATCAGGTTCATCGTCGGTCTTCCTTTCTGGTTTGGTACGCCGCGAGGGGGTACCCCCACTCGCGCACCCCGATTCCTACTTGCTTCGCTCATGCTCCGCGCGGAACTCCGCGAGGAGCTTCTGCTCAACCGCGCTCAAGCTGCGCCGCGCGAGCAGGTCGGGCCGTCTGAGCCAGGTCCTGCCGAGTGCCTGCTTGAGCCGCCAGCGCTCGATCTCCGCGTGATGCCCGGAGAGCAGCACCTCCGGCACCCGCTCGCCCGCGTACGTCTCGGGCCGGGTGTAGTGCGGGCAATCGAGCACGCCCGTCACGAACGACTCCTGCGCCGCCGACTGCGCGTCGTTCAGCGCACCCGGCAGCTGCCGCACCACCGCGTCGATCAGCACCATCGCCGCGAGCTCTCCGCCCGACAGCACGTAATCGCCGATCGACAGTTCCTCGTCGACCGAGCGCCGGACGAGCCGCTCGTCGACCGCCTCGTAGCGGCCGCACACCAGCACGACCCGCTCGAGACCCGCGATCTCGACCACCTTCGCATGGTCGAGCATCGCGCCCTGCGGCGAGAGCAGGATCACCCTCGCCCGCGCCGCCGGCACCCGCGCCTGCGCCGCATGGATCGCCTTCTCCAGCGGCTCGACGAGCATCACCATCCCCGGCCCGCCGCCGTACGGCCGATCATCGACCGTGCGGTAGCTGTCCGTCGTGAAATCCCGCGGGTTCCACGTCGCGAGGCTCCACTTGCCTTCTTCCCGCGCGCGCCGCGCGATCCCGTAGTCCGCGACCGCCGCGAACATCTGCGGGAACAGCGTCACGCAGTCGAACTGGATCACCAGTCCGAGCCCCAATCCACCTCGATCCGCCCGGCGGCGAGATCGACCTTGCGGACCACCGCCGGCACGAACGGCACCAGCCGCTCGTCCTTGCCCGCGCCGATGCGCATCACGTCGTGCGCGCCGTTCGAGAAGAGCTCCGTCACCTTGCCGAGCGACGCGCTCTCCGCGTTCACCACCTCCAGGCCGACCAGGTCGGCCCAGTAGTACTCGTCCTTCCGCGCCTGGGGCAGCGACTCGCGTCGCAGCGCCACCTCTCGCCCGCGCAGCTTCGCGGCCTGGTCGCGATCCCCGCAGCCGACGAGTCGCGCGACCACGTTCGCACCGTGCCGCGCCGCCTCCGCGACTTCCGTTTCCTCCCACCCGTCCGGCCCGCCGACCCACCAGCGGTCGAAGCCCGTCAGCGCGTCGGGTGCGGCGGTGAAGGGCGCAACCTTGATCCAGCCCTTCACCCCATAGGGCGCGAGGACGCGCCCCATGACGAGCAAGTTATTGGGCGGCGGCCTTCTGCTTGCCAAGGGACTTGACGAGGCGGGCGACGGTCGGCGTGAGCCGCGCGCCCTTCCCTTTCCAGAACGCGAGCCGCTCGCCGTCCACGCGTAAGTTCTCGCGGCCGGTCGGCGCCTTCGGATCATAGAAGCCGACGCGCTCGATGAAGCGCCCGGTCGCGGCGAACTTGTGGTCGGCCGCGACGATGTTGTAGAAGGGGCGATGCTTGGCACCACCGCGCGCGAGGCGAATCACAACCATATTTGTCTGCTCCGGGCTGCCCGCGGATTGCCCAGCTTGCGAGGAAACCGGGGGCGAAAAAAGACGGCGATTGTAAGGGACTTAGCGACTGATTGGCAAGGGTTTTTCAGTTACTGAGGGGGTGGCCGGCTGGGCCAAGCCCTTGATCGGCCGGGAATCACCGCGGCCCACCTGGCATCAGGTGCTTCATCGCCCGCATCATCTTCTGCAACCCACCCTTTTGCATCTGCTTCATCATCTTCTGCATCTCGGCGAACTGGTTGAGGAGACGGTTCACCTCCTGGACCGGCACGCCGGCCCCCGTCGCGATGCGGCGCTTGCGCGAGGCCTTGATCAGCTCGGGTTTCGCGCGCTCCTGCGGGGTCATCGAGTTGATGATGCCCTCCACCCGGCGCAGCGCCCGGTCGTCCAGCGCCTGCGGCGACTGCGCCGCCGCCTGCGCGAACTGCGCCGGCAGCTTGTCGACGAGCGACGCGAGGCCGCCCATCTTCTTCATCTGCTGGATCTGGCCCTTGAAGTCCTCGAGGTCGAACCCCTTGCCTTTCTTGAACTTCTCGGCGAGCTTCTTCGCCTCGACCTCGTCGACGCCTTTGCGCGCCTCCTCGACCAGCGACAGGATGTCGCCCATGCCGAGGATGCGGGAGGCCATCCGCTCGGGGTGGAACGCCTCGAGGCCGTCGAGCTTCTCGCCGACGCCGGCGAACTTGATCGGCTTGCCGGTCACGTGGCGCACCGAGAGGGCGGCACCGCCGCGCGCGTCGCCGTCGAGCTTGGTGAGGATCACGCCGGTGAGCGGCAGCGCGGCGCCGAACGCCTTCGCGACGTTCACCGCGTCCTGGCCCTGCATCGCGTCGACGATGAACAGCGTCTCCACGGGCTTGAGCGTCGCCTCGAGCTCGGCGATCTCCTTCATCATCGGCTCGTCGATGCCGAGGCGACCCGCCGTATCGACGAGCAGCACGTCGTGATAGTGCGTGCGCGCGTACTCCAGCGCGCGCCTGGCGATGTCGACCGGCTTCTCGCCGGGGGTCGAAGGAAAGAAGTCCACGCCGACCTGCGCCGCAACGGTCTTCAGCTGCTCGATCGCCGCGGGCCGGTAGACGTCGCACGACACGACGAGCGGCTTCTTGCGCAGCTCCTGCTTCAGCAGTCGTGCCAGCTTGCCGGTGGTGGTCGTCTTGCCCGAGCCCTGCAGGCCCGCCATCAAGATCACCGCGGGCGGCGCGACCGCGAGGTCGAGCTCCGCCGCGGCGCCGCCCATCAGCGCCGTGAGCTCGCGATGCACCACGCCGACCAGCGCCTGGCCCGGCGTCAGGCTTCCGATCACCTCCTCGCCGAGCGCCTTCTCCTTCACCCGCGCGACGAACTCCTTCACCACCGGCAGCGCGACGTCGGCCTCGAGCAGCGCCATGCGCACTTCGCGCAGCGCATCCGAGATGTTCGCTTCGGTGAGGCGCGCCTCGCCGCGAATCGTTTTCATCGCGCGCGCGAGGCGCTGGGTGAGGTTGTCGAGCATCGTCTGCGGGGATCGCGGCGCGGAAGGGTGGGATAATCTCCGCGCGATGGACGGGATTCTACTGTACGCGCTGGCCGCGCTCCTCTATGCGGGTCTCGCGGTGCACTTCTGGCGCACGCGCTGGCGCGCTTCCGAGCCGCGCGCGGCCGGTCTCGCACGCTGGGAGCGCGCGGCGATCCTGGTGCCGTTCGCGCTGCACACGTGGCTGCTCTACCACGGGCTGTTCGCCGCGCCGGAACTGCGCTTCGGCTTCGGGCAGGCGCTGTCGGTGACGCTCTGGCTCGCGGTGCTGATCTACTGGTTCGAGGCCGCGTTCGTCAACCTGGAGGGAATGCAGGCGCTCGTGCTGCCGCTAGCCGCGGTGTGCGTCGTGCTGCCGGCGCTGTTCCCCGGCCTGGAGGCGCCGTCGTACGCGCACGCCTTCGGGTTCCGCGCGCACCTCACGCTCGCGATGCTCGCCTACAGCTTCTTCACGATCGGCGCGCTGCATGCCCTGCTCATGGCGGTGCTCGAGGGCACGTTGCACGGAAATCACTTCGGCCTCGGCAAGCGCGAGGCAGGCGCGCGAGCCGAACGGCATGCCGGCGGGCCGGGGCTGCTCGCCGGGCCGCTGTCGAGCCTGCCGCCGCTGCTCACGCTCGAGCGGCTGCTGTTCCGCATCCTCACGCTCGGCTTCGTCCTGCTGACGCTCACGCTTCTCACCGGCGCACTGTTTTCAGAGGAAGTGTTCGGCCGTGCGTTCCGCTTCAACCACAAGACGCTCTTCGCGATCATTTCCTGGGTGATCTTCGGGTTGCTGCTCGCCGGCCGCTGGCGCTACGGCTGGCGCGGGCGCAAGGCGCTGCGCTGGACGCTCGCGGGGTTCGTGACCCTGCTCTTCGCGTACGTAGGAAGCCGCTTCGTGCTCGAGGTCGTTCTCACCCGCAGCTTCGGGTAGCCGCGCCGGGGCGGGCGTCGCGCGCCGGGGCTATACTGCGGCGGTCGCCTTCTCCGCTGCCGCCCCTTGAGTGACATCTCCCTGACGGCGCAGCTCGTCGCGCTCGCGGTGCTGCTCGTCGTCTCGGCGTTCTTCTCGGTCGCCGAGACCAGCATGATGGCGCTCAACCGCTATCGGCTGCGCGCGATGGTGCGCCTCGGCAACCGCGCCGCCCTGCGCGCGAGCGACCTGCTCGCGCGCACCGACCGCCTGCTCGGCGTCATCCTGGTCGGCAACAACCTGGTCAACAGCGCCGCCTCGGTGCTGAGCGGCGTGATCGCGATCGTGCTGCTCGGGCAGAACGAGTTCGCGCTGGCGGTCGCGACCGGCGCGATCACGTTCCTGATCGTCGTGTTCTCGGAGATCACGCCCAAGGTGCTTGGCGCCACGTTCCCCGAGAAGATCGCGCTGCCCCTTGCCTACGTCCTCGGGCCGCTGCTCAGGCTCCTGTATCCGGTGGTCTGGTTCGTGAACCTGTTCCCGTCGGCGATCCTGCGGCTGCTCGGAATCCGCCCGGGCGCAGCGGGCGAGCCGCAGCGCCTGACGCCCGAGGAGCTGCGCTCGCTCGTGCTCGAGCACAGCCACTTCATCCCGAAGAAGCACGCGTCGATTCTGGTCAACCTGTTCGACCTCGAGAGCATCTCCGTCGAGGACGTGATGACGCCGCGCGCGCAGCTCGAGGCGATCGATCTCGATGCGCCGGGTGAGGATCTCGCGCAGCAGATCGCGACGAGTTACCACACGCGGCTCCTCGCGTACCGCGGCGAGCTGGGCAACGTCGTCGGCGTGCTGCACATCCGGCGCGCGCTGTCGCTGCTGCGCGAGGACGAGCTCGACAAGAACGCGCTCGAGGAGCTGCTCGCGGACCCGTACTTCGTACCGACCGACACGCCGGCGCTCGCGCAGCTCCAGTACTTCCAGGAGAACCGGCAGCGGCTGGCGCTCGTCGTGGACGAATACGGCGAGCTCCAGGGGCTGGTCACGCTCGAGGACATCATCGAGGAGATCATCGGCGAGTTCACGACGGCGGCGCCGGCCAAGTCCTCTGCGTTCGCCTGGGACGACGCGGGCAGCGCGCTCGTGGAAGGCGCGAGCAGTCTGCGGGAACTGAACCGGAAGCTCGGCATCGCGCTGCCGATCGACGGCCCGAAGACGCTGAACGGGCTGATCCTCGAGCACTTCCAGGACATCCCCGAGGCCGGCGTCAGCCTGAAGATCGGCGGGATCCCGATGGAGGTCGTCCAGACCCAGGACCGGGTGGTCAAGACCGTGCGCCTGTTCCGTCCACAGCCGGCTCCGGTGACCGCCGAATCCGCCTGACCCGGGCCTGACGCCGGGACCCTCTGCGACGGCCGGTTCCAAGGCCAAAAGAAGCCTTTCTTCATGGTCTTAGGTGTGAAACTTTACGCTTTACAAAGCGTCCGGGGGCCATGCATGATGCATCTCTCGGGGGGTCAGGAGTTCCGGCGGGGAGGATGGCGGTCAATCCAAGCTACGGCAGTGCATTGAGCGGCCTCGCGCGGGCCATGGTCCAGCATGGCCGGCTCCCGGAAAACGTCGCCGAGGAGGTGTCCCTCCAGGCCAAGAACGCGGGTGCGCCGTTCATCGAGCAGCTGATCCAGAGCCGCAAGCTGACCGCGGTCGACGTCGCCGAGTTCGCCTCGCACGTGTTCGGCCTGCCGCTCGCCGACCTCGAGGCGCTGGACGCAACCGCCTTCCCGCTCGATCTGGTCGACCGGAAGCTGATGCGCGAGCGGCGCGTGCTGCCGCTGCGCAAGCGCGGCAACCGGCTGGCGATCGCGGTCTCCGACCCCTCGAACAGCCAGGTCCTCGACGAGGTCAAGTTCCAGACTTCGATGTCGATCGACGCGATCGTGGTCGAGGACGACAAGCTCCGCGCGGTCCTCAGCCGCGTGCTGGAGCGCAGCGATGTCTCGCTGAAGCAGCTGGTGGACGAGGACCTGTCGGTCGAGTTCAGCGACGACGAGCAGCAGTCCGCGGCCGCCGAGGCGGCGGCGCAGGAGGTCGACGACGCGCCGGTCGTCAAGTTCATCTCGAAGGTGATGCTCGACGCGATCGCCGACGGCGCCTCCGACATCCACTTCGAGCCGTACGAGCGCTTCTACCGCATCCGCTACCGCGTGGACGGCGACCTGCGCGAGATCACGCAGCCGCCGCTGATGCTCAAGGAGAAGATCGCCTCGCGCATCAAGGTCATCTCGAGACTCGACATCTCCGAGAAGCGGGTGCCGCAGGACGGCCGGATGAAGCTCGTGCTGTCGCGCGAGCGCCAGATCGACTTCCGCGTGAGCACGCTCCCGACGCTGTACGGCGAGAAGCTCGTGCTGCGGATCCTCGATCCGTCCTCGGCGATGCTCGGCATCGACGCCCTCGGCTACGAGCCCGATCAGAAGGAGTCGCTGCTCGAGGCGATCGGCCGCCCCTACGGCATGATCCTGGTCACCGGGCCGACAGGCAGCGGCAAGACGGTGTCGCTCTACACCTGCCTGAACATCCTCAACAAGGCGGACGTGAACATCTCCACCGCCGAGGACCCCGCGGAGATCAACTTGCCGGGCGTGAACCAGGTGAACGTGAACGAGAAGGCCGGCCTCACGTTCGCCTCCGCACTGCGCGCGTTCCTGCGCCAGGATCCGGACGTGATCATGGTGGGCGAGATTCGCGACGTCGAGACCGCCGAGATTTCGATCAAGGCCGCGCAGACCGGCCACATGGTGCTGTCGACGCTGCACACGAACGACGCCCCGACGACGCTCACGCGGCTCGTGAACATGGGGGTTCCGGCGTTCAACGTCGCCTCGAGCGTGATCCTGATCAGCGCCCAGCGCCTCGCGCGCCGGCTGTGCAGCTGCAAGAAGCACGCGGACATCCCGGTCGAGGCGCTGCTCGACGCAGGGTTCTCCGAAGACGAGATCGACGGCTCGTGGCGCCCCTACGCGGCGATGGGCTGCGAGCGCTGCAAGGGGGCGGGCTACAAGGGCCGGGTCGGCATCTACCAGGTGATGCCGATCACCGACGAGATGCGCCGGCTCATCATGCGCGGCGGCAACGCTATGGAGATCGCCGACCAGGCGCGGCTCGAAGGCGTGCGCGATCTGCGCCAGTCCGGGCTCCTGAAGGTCAAGCAGGGCCTGACCTCGCTCGAAGAGGTCATGGCGGTAACCAACGAATAACCGGTAGAGGCAACGCACATGGCGACTGCAGCGGGAGTACTCAAGCGCGACGCGATCAAGGAATCGATCTTCGTCTGGGAAGGCCGCGACCGAGGCGGCAAGGTGATCAAGGGCGAGATGCGCGCCGGCGGCAAGAACGTCGTCCATGCGACGCTGCGCCGCCAGGGCATCAACGTCACAAAGGTGCGCAAGCAGCGCCTCGGCGGCGGCAAGAAGATCACCGAGAAGGACATCGCGCTCTTCACGCGCCAGATGGCGACAATGATGAAGGCGGGCGTGCCGCTGCTGCAGTCCTTCGACATCGTCGGCAAGGGCCACGCGAACCCGCGCGTGACCAAGCTGCTGATGGATGTCCGGTCCGACGTGGAGACCGGCTCCAACCTCGCCGCCGCGTTCCGCAAGCACCCGCTCTACTTCGACGCCCTGTTCTGCAACCTCGTCCAGGCCGGCGAGCAGGCCGGTATCCTGGAGACGCTCCTCGACCGGCTCGCGACGTACAAGGAGAAGATGCTCGCGATCAAGTCGAAGATCAAAGCGGCGTTGTTCTACCCGACCTCCATCATCGTGGTGGCGTTCGTCATCACCGCGGTGATCATGATCTTCGTGATCCCGGCGTTCAAGCAGGTGTTCACCAATTTCGGCGCGGACCTGCCCGCACCGACGCTGCTGGTGATGGGGATCTCGGACTTCTTCGTGCAGTACTGGTACCTGATCTTCGGCGTGGTGATCGGCGGCGTCTACGGCTTCTTCGAGCTGTGGCGGCGCTCGCTCGCGGTGCAGATCGCGATCGACCGCTTGATGCTCAAGCTGCCGGTGTTCGGCGACATCGTCCGCAAGTCGGTGATCGCACGCTGGACCCGCACGCTCTCGACGATGTTCGCCGCCGGCGTGCCGCTGGTGGAGGCGCTCGATTCGGTGGGCGGCGCCTCCGGCAACTACGTGTACATGCATGCGACGAAGCAGATCCAGCAGGAGGTGAGCACCGGCACGAGCCTGACCGCCGCGATGCAGAACTCCAACGTGTTCCCGAATATGGTCGTGCAGATGACCTCGATCGGCGAGGAGTCGGGCTCGCTCGACGCGATGCTCAGCAAGGTGGCCGACTTTTTCGAGCAGGAGGTCGACGACTCGGTCGAGGCGCTCTCCTCGCTGATGGAGCCGATGATCATGGTGGTGCTGGGCGTCCTGATCGGCGGCATGGTCGTCGCGATGTACCTCCCGATCTTCAAGCTCGGCCAGGCGATCTGAGCACCGCGCCCGCGCGGGCCATGCGCCCCGCGTTCCGTGCGTCGCAGTGGCGCACGGGCGAGCGCGGGCGCGCACCAAGGCCCCGATCGTGACCTTCCTGGACTTCCTCGCCGGCCCTGCGGTCTTCACGTCGCTCGCGGCGGTATTCGGCCTGGCGATCGGGTCCTTCCTCAACGTCGTGATTCATCGGCTTCCGAAGATGATGGAGCGCGACTGGCATGCGCAGTGCGCGGAGCTGCGCGGCGAGGCGCCCCCTCAGCACCCGCGGTACAACCTGGCCACCCCGCGCTCGAGCTGTCCCGCCTGCGGTCATCAGATCACCGCTCTCGAGAACGTCCCGGTCGTCTCCTACGTCTGGCTGCGCGGAAAGTGCTCGGCCTGCGGCACGAAGATCGGCACCCGCTACCCGGTGGTCGAGGCGGCCACCGCGGCGCTCACGGCGTACGCGGCCTGGCGGTTCGGGTTCGGCTGGCCGGCGTTCGGCGCGATGCTCTTCGTGTGGTGCATGGTGGCCCTGACGTTCATCGACCTCGACACGCAGCTCCTGCCCGACGCGATCACGCTGCCGCTGCTCTGGGCCGGCCTGCTCATCAACCTGCGCGGAACTTTCGTCGATCTTCCGGGGGCGGTGGTCGGGGCCGTGGCCGGGTACCTGGTGCTGTGGTCGGTCTACTGGCTCTTCAAGCTGGCGACCGGCAAGGAAGGGATGGGATTCGGCGACTTCAAGCTCCTCGCGGCGATCGGCGCGTGGCTGGGATGGAAGATGCTGCCGCTCGTGATCCTCGCATCGTCTTTCGTGGGTGCGGTGGTCGGCATCACGCTCATGGTGCTCGCGCGCCGCGGACGCGACGTTCCCATCCCCTTCGGCCCCTATCTGGCGGGTGCCGGCCTGATCGCGCTCTTCTGGGGCCCCGCGCTGGTCGATCGATACCTGTCGACGCTGTGACGCGCGGCTTCACGGTCGGTCTCACCGGCGGCATCGGCAGCGGGAAGTCGACTGTCGCGCGTGCGTTCGAGGCGCGCGGCGTCGAAGTCGTCGACGCCGACGCGCTCGCCCATGGCCTCACCGCGCCTGGCGGCGCGGCGATCCCGGCGATCCGCGCGGCTTTCGGCGCCGCGCTCATCGATGCGTCCGGTGCGCTCGACCGCGCCGGCATGCGCCGGCTCGTGTTCGCGGATCCCGGCGCGCGCCAGCGCCTCGAGGCGATCCTCCACCCGCTGATCCGCGCCGAGACGGACCGGCTGGCGCGGAGCGCGCGCAGCGCCTATGTCATCTTGATGATCCCTCTCCTCGTCGAATCCGGAGACCCGCACGCCCGCTGCGACCGGGTCCTCGTCGTCGACTGCCCGGAGGAGGAGCAGATCCGGCGGGTGATGGCGCGAAGCGGACTGCCGCGAGCTGACGTCGAGGCGATCATGGCTACCCAGGTCAGCCGTGCGAACCGGCTCGCGGCGGCGGACGACGTGGTGGACAACTCGGGCGACCCTGCAGGGCTCGACCCTCGGGTGGAAATCCTGCATCGCAGGTACCTCGACCTCGCGTCCCGCCGGGGCACCGAGCAATAGGTCGCTCGCCGGCCCGGCCTTGTGTTGTCACGCTGGGGGAGATCGGCGAGAATCCAAGGACTTACGAAACGCCTGCAGGGGGAGCGACGAGCCCCGTTTCACCGCGCAAGGCGAGCCTGGGCCGCCCACCAAAGTGATCACTTACGAGTACCCGCTGGTCGAGCGCATCCGGACGATGCTGCGCCTCGAGGATCTCTTCGACCGCGCCGGCTTCTTTCTGCAGCGCGGCGAGCCGGAGGAGCACCACGCGGCGCTCCTCACGTTGTTCGAGATCCTCGACGTGGCCGGGCGCGCCGACCTCAAATCGGATCTCCTGCAGGAGCTCGACCGGCAGAAGCAGATCATGGTCTCGTTCCGCAACAACCCGGAGATCGATCAGCAGGTGCTGGTCGAGGTGCTGCGCGACATCGAGCACACCCACGCCGGGCTGTACGGGATGGTCGGCAAGATCGGCCAACATCTGCGCGAAAACGAGTGGCTGATGGGCATCAAGCAGCGCACCGGCATCCCCGGCGGAGCGTGCGAGTTCGACCTGCCCTCGTATCACTACTGGCTGCATCGCGACGCCGCCGCCCGACTGCACGACATCACCGGCTGGTTCGCGCCGCTCTTCCCGATCCGCGACGGCTCGAGCCTGGTGCTCAAGCTCCTGCGCGAGAGCGGGAAGCCGGCGCGCCTCACCGCGCCCGGCGGGACGTTCCAGCAGATGCTCGGGGGGCGCGCGGCGCAGATGGTGCGCGTCAGGCTCGCGCTCCAGGCGGACTGCGTGCCGGAGATCAGCGCCAACAAGTACGCGCTCAACATCCGCTTCGTGACCGCGGGCGCCGATCCGCGCCCGCGGACGTGCGAGCGCGACGTCGACTTCGAGCTCACGTTCTGCACCCTGTAACCGCGCGGGACCGATGACGGCGAAGATCCGGTACGTAGGCTGCCCTCGTTGCGGCGCGCAGGTGCCGTGGGTGCCTTCGAGCCAGCACCGCCCGTTCTGCTCCGAGCGCTGCCGCACGGTGGACCTGGGTGCGTGGGCGACCGAGCGTTACCGCGTGGCGGCGATCGAGAGCGACGAAGCCGTCGAGGACACCCCGCCGCCCGAGCCGCCGCAGTAGCGATCGCGCGGACGCGCGGTCATCCGTCCCACGCGCCTCGAATCATCGCGAGGCCGTGCGCGCCGCACGACCAAGCGCGCTCGAGGTCGACGCACCGCATCCCCCCCAGCGCGAATACCGGGATCGCGGCATCGCGCGCAGCCCCTTCGAAGCCGTCCCAACCGAGCGTCGGGACGCCGGGATGCGTCGGCGTCGCGGCCACCGGGCCGAGCACTGCGAAATCGGCGCCCAGGGTTTCCGCGTTGCGCAGCCCTGCCGCGGTGTGGCAGGACGCGGCCACCCAATCGAGCGCGGGGCGAGCAGCCGTATCGGCCAGTTGCTGCGCCGTGAGGTGGACGCCTTTCGCACCCACCTCGCGCGCGAGCGCGGCGTCGCCATTCACGAGCACGATCGCGCCGCAGCGGTCCGCGGCCGCGACGACGCGCCGCGCGAGCGCCGCGAGCCGGTCCCGCGGCATGGCCTTTTCGCGCAGCTGGACGAGGCGCAGCCCCGCGGCAAGGCGCGCCTCGAGTGCCGCCAGGAAACGCGCCTCGCCGACTTCCGAAGCGTTGGAGATCGCGTACTCGTTCGGCAGCATCAGCGACTTGAGCACCGGCCCGTTCGCCGGCAGCACCGGTCCGACGGTCAGCGCGGCGAGGTCCTGCCACGCGAACGCCTGGCCCTCGCGGCCGTGCGGCTCGCCGCGCCACGCCAACACCCGGAAGAAGTGCAAGCGGACAGTAGCGTGCGGGTAGGTAAAGACGCGCGTGATCCAGGGATACGCGCGCTCGGCCTCGACACCGAGCTCCTCGTGCAGCTCGCGTGCAAGCGCGTGGGCAGTCGCCTCACCCGGCTCGATCTTGCCGCCCGGGAACTCCCACCAGCCGCCGTAGACCTTGCCGGCCGGCCGCTGCGCGAGCAGCGCACGGCCGTCCGCGCGGATCAGGATCGCGACGGCAACGTCTATCGTGGCGGTCACCGCTTGCGGCGACCGGAATGCGCGCTGTCGCCTTCGAAGCGGCCGGCGTGGTCGCGCGCGAACTGCCATGCGACGCGGCCGCTGCGCGAACCGCGCCCGAGCGCCCATTGCAGCGCCTCGTTGTGCGCACGCTCGATCGCGCGCGCGTCGCAGCCCATCTCGGCGAGCCAGTGCGCGACGATCGCGATGTACGCGTCCTGGTCGAAGGGATAGAACGAGACCCACAGGCCGAAGCGCTCCGACAACGAGATCTTCTCCTCCGAGGTTTCGCCCGGATGGATCTCCTCGCCGACGTGCTTGTATTCGAGGTTCTCCTGCATGTATTCGGGCATCAGGTGCCGGCGGTTCGAGGTGGCGTAGATCAGGACGTTCTCCGAGGTGGCCGCGATCGACCCGTCGAGCACGACCTTCAGCGCCTTGTAGCCCGCCTCGGAGGCCTCGAACGACAGGTCGTCACAGAAGATCACGAACCGCTCGGAACGGCCCGCAACGAGGTCGACGATGTCCGGCAGGTCGATCAGGTCCTGCTTGTCCACCTCTATGAGACGCAGCCCTTCGCGATGAAAGCGGTTGAGCAGCGCCTTCACGAGCGAGCTCTTCCCGGTCCCGCGCGAGCCGGTGAGCAGCACGTTGTTGGCCGGGCGGCCGGCGACGAACTGCCGCGTGTTGCGCTCGACGAGCGACTTCTGATGATCGATGCCGCGCAGGTCCGAAAGGCGGATGCGGTGCGGGTGCGCCACCGGCTCGATGCGGCCGCGGCCGCCGCGCTTGCGCCACCGGAACGCGATGCCCGCATCCCAGTCCACCGGCGGCGGCACCGGCGGCAGCAGCGTCTCGAGGCGATCGACCAGGCCGTCGACGCGCTCGAGGAGCCGGTCGATGCCGGCCGCGCCATCGGGCCCGTTGCTCTTACGTCCGGTATTCCGCGTTGATCTTGACGTAGTCATAGGAGAGATCGCAGGTCCATACGGTCGCGCGCGCGTTGCCCCGGCCGAGCACGGCGCGAACGGAGATCTCGGCCTTCTTCATCACGCGCTGGCCGTCCTCTTCGCGGTAGGCGGGGTGACGCCCGCCGTTCGCCGCGACCAGCACGTCGTCGAGGTAAAGAGAGACGCCGGCGACGTCGAGATCGTCCACACCGGCGTAGCCGATCGCCGCGAGCAGGCGACCCAGGTTCGGGTCCGACGCGAAGAACGCGGTCTTCACGAGCGGCGAATGCGCGATCGCGTAGGCGACGCGTCGGCACTCTTCCTCCGAGCGCCCGCCCTCGATGCGCACCGTGATGAACTTGGTGGCGCCCTCGCCATCGCGGACGATCGCCTGTGCGAGCCAGGCCGCGACCTCGGTCACTGCGTCGCGAACGGAGTCGAACGCGGCGCTGCCGGGCTCGAAGGGCGGGCCGCCTGCGGCGCCGCTCGCCATCAGCATGAACGCGTCGTTCGTCGAGGTGTCGCCATCCACGGTGATGCAGTTGAACGACCGGTCCGCCGCGTGCGCGAGGATATCCCTTGCAGCGGCGGCGGAGAGCGGCGCATCGGTGGCAATGAAGCCGAGCATCGTCGCCATGTCCGGCCGGATCATTCCGGCGCCCTTGGCGATGCCGGTGATTGTCACCGTGCGTCCGCCGACGTCGAGGCGGGCGGAGCGCGCCTTGGGAACGGTGTCCGTCGTCATGATTGCCTCGGCGGCGTCGAGCCAGGCATCGGCCCTGAGCGCCGTTGCGGCGCGCGGCAGCCCGGCCACGATGCGATCGACCGGGAGCGGCTCCATGATGACGCCGGTGGAAAACGGCAGGACCTCGGTGGGGCGGCACCCGATTTGGGCCGCGGCCGCGTCGCAGACCTTGCGGGCGCGCGCGAGGCCGTCGTCGCCAGTTCCCGCATTTGCATTGCCGGTGTTGATCACGAGCGCGCGCACGCCGGTGCCGGCGCCAAGGTGGTCCCTTGCGACGATGACCGGAGCCGCGCAGAACCGATTGCGGGTGAAGACGCCCGCGACGGCCGCGCCGGGATCGAGCGAGATGAGAAGAAGATCCCTGCGGTCCGGCTTCCTGATGCCGGCCGCCGCGACGCCGACGCGAATGCCGGCGACGGGATGGAGGCTAGCGGCCTCCGGCCGCGCGAGGTTCACCGCCATGACGAAGCGTCGGGGTCAGCTCAGTCGCCCGTGGCAGTGCTTGTACTTCTTGCCCGAGCCGCACGGGCACGGATCGTTGCGCCCGACCTTGCCGATAGCGCGTTGGAACGGCTGGGGCTTCGGTCGCTCGGCCACCGTCACGTCCCCCGCTTCGGCTTCGGCCTCGGCGGCCGCGCCGACGCCGGAGTAACTCGCATGCTGGAACTGGGCGCGGGCGAGCGCCTCCTGTTCCTGTCGACGCGCTTCGGCCTCCGCCGCGTTGATCTCCGCCTCCGACCGGATCTTTATGTTCATCAGCGTGCGCGACACCTCTAGCTTGACGGTGTCGAGGAAGTGCGAGAACAGTTCGAAGGCCTCGCGCTTGTACTCCTGCTTCGGGTTCTTCTGCGCATAGCCGCGCAGGTGGATTCCTTGCCGGAGGTGGTCGAGCGCCGAGAGATGCTCGCGCCAGTGCGTGTCGAGCGTCTGCAGGAGGATCCAGCGCTCGGCCTGGCGCCGGAGATCTTCCGGCGTGTCCCGCATCTTGACCGCGTACACCTGGTCCGCCGCGCTGGTGAGCAGCTCGAGCAGCTTCTCCTCGCCCATGTTCGGGTCCATTTCGAGCATCTTCCGGATGTCGACCTGGACGCTGAGCTCGGCGCCGAGAGCCGCCTGCAGGCCCTCGACGTCCCACTGCTCCTCGACGCTCTCGGGCGGGATGTATGCGCGGAACTGATCGGTGACCACGCCGTCGCGGAGGCTCTTCACCATGTCGGTGGCGCTCTCCTGATCGAGGATCTGGTTGCGCAGCTCGTAAACCGTCTTGCGCTGGTCGTTCGCGACGTTGTCGTACTCGAGCAGCTGCTTGCGGATGTCGAAGTTGTGCGCCTCGACCTTGCGTTGCGCCGACTCGATCGAGCGCGTGACGATCGCGTGCTCGATCGGCTCGCCCTCGGGCATCTTGAGCCGCTCCATGATCGCCTTGATGCGGTCGCCGGCGAAGATGCGCAGCAGCGCGTCCTCGAGCGAGAGGTAGAAGCGCGACGAGCCCGGATCCCCTTGCCGGCCCGAGCGCCCCCGCAGCTGATTGTCGATCCGACGCGACTCGTGGCGCTCGGTCCCGATGATGTGCAGGCCGCCCGCGCCCACGACCTTCTCGTGCAGGCCCTTCCATTCCTCGCGCAGCTTGCGGATGCGCGCGGCCTTCTCCCCTTCCGGGATCTCCGGATCGGCCTTGAGCGCGTCGACCTGCTTCTCGATGTTGCCGCCGAGCACGATATCGGTGCCGCGGCCCGCCATGTTGGTGGCGATGGTGACCACGCCCGGCGCGCCGGCCTGGACGACGATCTGCGCCTCATAGGCGTGCTGCTTGGCGTTCAGCACCTGGTGCGGCAGCGCTTCCTTCTGCAGCAGCGCCGCGAGCTTCTCGGAGTTCTCGATCGAGGTGGTGCCCACGAGCACCGGCTGGCCGCGCTTGTGGCAGTCGCGGATGTCGGCGAGCACCGCGTGGTACTTCTCGGCCTCGGTCTTGTAGACCTGGTCGAGCCGGTCCTCACGGACCATCGGCATGTGCGTCGGGATCACCACCGTCTCGAGCCCGTAGATCTCCTGGAACTCGTAGGCCTCGGTATCCGCGGTGCCGGTCATCCCCGCGAGCTTGCTGTACATGCGGAAGTAGTTCTGGAACGTGATCGACGCGAGCGTCTGGTTCTCGTTCTGGATCGCGACGTGCTCCTTCGCCTCGATCGCCTGGTGCAGGCCGTCCGACCAGCGTCGGCCGGGCATCAGCCGTCCGGTGAATTCATCGACGATGACCACCTCGCCGTCCTGCACGACGTAGTGCCGGTCGCGGAAAAACAGGTTGTGCGCCCGCAGCGCGCACGAAAGGTGATGCATCAGGTTGATGTTGGCCGGGTCGTAGAGGCTGCCGCCGTCCGGCAGCAGCCCGGCGCGCGCGAGCAGCGCCTCGGCATGCTCGTGCCCCTTTTCGGAGAGCAGCACCGTGTGGTTCTTCTCGTCGACGAAGAAGTCGCCGGGCGCCTCGGGCTCGCCATCGGCCGCGGCCGCGGCCTGCCGCGCCAGCATCGGCGCGACCTCGTTGATCCGGTTGTAGACGTCGGTCCGGTCCTCGGCGGGCCCCGAGATGATCAGCGGCGTGCGCGCCTCGTCGATCAGGATCGAGTCGACCTCGTCGACGATCGCGTAGTTGAGGCCGCGCTGGAAGCGCTCCTCCACCCGCATCGCCATGTTGTCGCGCAGGTAGTCGAAGCCGAACTCGTTGTTGGTTCCGTAGGTGATGTCGGCTCCGTAGGCGCCGTGCTTCTGGTCGTGCGGCATCTGCGACAGGATCACCCCGACCGAGAGCCCGAGGAACCTGTAGACCTTGCCCATCCACTCGGCGTCGCGGCTCGCGAGGTAGTCGTTGACCGTGACGATCTGGACGCCTTTGCCGGTGAGCGCGTTCAGGTACGCGGGGAGCGTCGCGACGAGCGTCTTGCCCTCGCCGGTGCGCATCTCGCCGATCTTTCCGTAGTGCAGCACCATGCCACCGAGCAGCTGCACGTCGAAGTGACGCATCTCGAGCGTACGCTTGGAGGCCTCGCGCACCACGGCGAACGCCTCGGGTAGCAGTTCCTCGAGGGCGCGCGCCTCCGCGTCTTTCAGGTCCTCGGCGGGAACGTCCTTGAGCTTGTCGGCGAGACGTTGCTTGAACTCCACGGTCTTGCCGGCCAGCGCCTCGTCGGACAGCGCCGCCATCGCCGGCTCGAGCGCGTTGATCTGCGCCACGGTCTTGGAGTACTGCTTCAACAGGCGGTCGTTGCGGCTGCCGAAAACCGCCCGGAGGAGACGCTGGATCATCGCGAGGAAATGGAGGGAAAATCGAAAAAACGCTAGTCTATCATGCGACTAGCGCCGCTCTTCCCACTAAGCGGGGAAGGCCGTGAGCCGGTCCGCGGCAGGAACGGCAGAGCGCGTTACTTCGAGGCGGACTGCAGTCCGGCGCCGGCGATCAGGAAGCGCGCCGGGTTCTGGGCCACGCCTCGATGACGCACCTCGAAGTGCAGGTGTGAACCGGTCGAGCGGCCGGTACTTCCAACCTCGGCGATCATCTCCCCGCGCTTGACGAGCTGGCCCGGCTTGGCCGCGAGCTTCGACGCGTGGGCGTAACGAGTGAGCAGGTCGCCGCCGTGGTCGATCTCGATCATGTTCCCGTAGGCGGGATGGTATTCGGCGCTCACCACCACCCCCGCGGCCGCCGCGTAGATCGGCGTCCCGGCCTCGGCGATGAAATCAATCCCTTCGTGCAGCGCAACCTGGCCCGTGATCGGGTCGATGCGCCAGCCGAATCCCGATGCGTTCCACGAGCCGCGTACGGGGAGCGCGGTCGGCGTGAGGGTCTGCCTGACGCGCGCGTCGAGCATGCGGGCCTCGAGCACCCCGAGCAGGTCGCCGCGGGTCTCCATCTGGCGCGCCATGAAGTCGAGCTGGCGACCGAGGTCGCCGAGCGAGAGATCCTGCGGCGGCAGCGCGCTCGCGAGCGCCCCCCCGCGTCCCGGAATCTCCCCGAAGCGGAATTCGCCCGGGCGGATCCCCGCCGCGGACGACAGCCGCTCGCCGAGGGCGTCCAGGCGCACGAGCTGCGCCTGCATCTCGCCCAGCTTTACCGCCATGACGTTAAGGTTGTCGCGGACGTAGGCCTCGGTCTTCTGCGACTCCTCGACCTGTGCGGCGCGGACGAGGGAATGCAGCAGGGGCAGCTTGAGGTCGGAAGCGTGCCGCACTCCAAAATACGAGATAAGGGAAGAGAGCACGACCACCCCCGCGGCGGCGGCGGCGGTGGCGGCAGCGACTTGCCGGAGCGATACCTGGATCGTCCTGGCCTTGGCCAACCGGTCGGACAACAGAATAATATGCACGCGTCCCCCTACAGTCATCGCGCCATGCATGCCAAGCAAATCGGCGAGTATCTCGACGCCAGTCCCGGCGGTGACCGGCTGACGTCCCATGCCGCCTGCCTCATCGCGCTCCGGCGTGTCCTCGCCGAAGCCCTACCCGAGCCCCTGCGGCGATCGTGCGCGATCGCCAACTACAAGCAGGGGAAGGTTATTTTTCTTGCCGAGAACAGCGCCGCAGCGGCGCGCCTTCGGCTCTTGGCGCCCAGCTTGTTGCAGCTGCTGGGGCAACGTGGACTGGACGTTACCGGAATGAAGGTGGAAGTGCAACCCGACACCCGGCGCCGCTCGCAACCGGTTGAGGAAAAAAGTCTTCTCCTCTCGTCATCGGCTTGCAGTGCGCTCGCGCGCGCGGCCGAATCGCTGCCCGATGGCGCACTGAGGCAGGCTGTCGATGCGCTGGCGCGGCGCGGAAACCGGCGTTAAATAATTCACACCGCGCCTGCGCGACATCCGCGCGGGGCACGTGTCTTGCCGAAGCGCGGAAACGGGAGAATTCGGAACGTCCGCCGCGGGGCGAGCGTCTTCAGGCCGACTGCGCGAACAACCGGGCGAGCCCGGCGGGCGCGTCCTTGGCCTTGTGGAAGCTCGCGATCTCCCAGGCTTCCGTGTCGGCCAGGGTCGCCCGCAGCAGCTGGTTGTTCAGGGCGTGGCCCGACTTGTGCGCCGAGAAGGCGCCGAGGAGCGGATGCCCGACGAGATAGAGGTCGCCGATCGCGTCGAGCACCTTGTGCTTCACGAACTCGTCCGCGTAACGCAGGCCGTCGGTATTCAGCACGCGGTACTCGTCGAGCACCACCGCGTTGTCAAGGCTGCCGCCGAGGGCGAGGCCGGCACCCCGCAAGGCCTCAACGTCCTGCGAGAATCCGAAGGTGCGCGCGCGCGCGACCTCCTTTGCGTATGAGGTCTCCGCGAAATCGAGCGTGAGCGACTGGCTGGACCGCTCGAAGACCGGGTGGTCAAACACGATCGAGAAGGAGACCCGGAAGCCGTCGAACGGGTCGAAGCGCGCCCATTTGTCGCCGTCACGCACCTCGATCGGCTTGCGGATCCGGAAGAAGCGCTTCGGCGCACGCTGCTCCTCGATCCCGGCGGTCTGCAGGAGATAGACGAACGGGCTCGCGCTGCCGTCCAGAATCGGCACCTCGGGACCGTCGAGGTCGACATACAGATTGTCGATCCCTAGGCCGGCAAGCGCCGACATCAGGTGCTCGACCGTTGCGACCTTCGCTCCGCCGCCCTCGAGCGCGCTGCAGAGACGCGTGTCGGTGACGGCACGCGCATCGGCGCGGATGTCGACCGGCTGCGCCAGATCGACACGGCGGAACACGATGCCGGTGTCGACGTGGGCCGGGCGCAACGTCATCGCGACCTTGCGCCCCATGTGCAGCCCGACGCCGGACGCCTTGATCACCGACTTGATTGTGCGTTGTCTCAGCATGCGTTGTTCTTGTTGCGCTGCGCTCGTCGGCTTCCCGCTCACCGCGCTGATCAGTTTGTCCTTTCCGGCCAAGGGGTTGGATTTTAGCACGCGCACTGGCGCGCGAACCACCCAGGCGCAGCGCGCCGGGGCCCGGTCGGGCGCGCCGCCCGCGCGCCCGCCCCTCTAGCCCGCCTAGTCCGCCTGCTTCCGCAGGAACGCCGGGATGTCGTAGCGGTCCACGCCGCTTGCGGTAAGCGCCTCGACGGTCGAGTTGCGGTTCTTCCGGAACACCGCCGGAGCATTGTCGAGCGCGGCGTAGTCCACCGTGGCCACGGGCTGGTTGTCGGTACCGGTCCGCTGGACGACGAGTTGCGGCTTCTGGCTGCGCGCCATCTCGCGCACGCCCAGGCCGGTGGCGACCACGGTCACGCGCAGGTTGTCGCCCATCTCCTCGTCGTAGACGGCACCGAAGATGATGTGCGAGTCCTCGGCGGCGAAGCTCTGGACGGTGCGCATCACCTCGTGCACCTCGCGCATCTTCAGCCCGTCGCTCGCGGTGATGTTCACGACGACGCCGCGTGCGCCCGAGAGGTTCACCCCCTCGAGCAGCGGGCTCGCCACCGCCTGCTCCGCGGCCACGCGCGCCCGATCGATGCCCGCGGCGTACGCCGAGCCCATCATCGCCATGCCCATCTCGGCCATCACGGTGCGCACGTCCTCGAAGTCGACGTTGACGAGGCCCGGGCAGTTGATGATCTCCGAGATCCCGGCCACGGCATTGTGCAGGACGTCGTCCGCGGCGCGGAACGCGTCCTTCATCGACACGTCCTCGCCGAGCACGTCGATCAGCTTCTCGTTGAGGATCACGATCAGCGAGTCGACGTGCTCCGAGAGCGATTCGAGCCCCGCGTCCGCGATGCGCATGCGCCGGCCTTCGAACGCGAACGGCTTGGTCACCACCGCGACCGTCAGGATGCCCATCTCGCGCGCGATCTCGGCCACGACCGGCGCCGCGCCCGTGCCGGTGCCGCCGCCCATGCCCGCCGTGATGAAGCACATGTGGCTGCCCGCGAGCGCTTCGCGGATCGCCTCGCGCTGCTCGAGCGCCGCCGCCCGCCCCGCCTCCGGCTTGGCGCCGGCGCCGAGCCCGGTCGAGCCGAGCTGGAGCTGGTGCTTCGCCATGCAGCGCGAGAGCGCCTGCGCGTCGGTGTTCGCGGCGACGAACTCCACGCCGCCGACGCCGTTGCGGATCATGTGGTCGACGGCGTTGCCGCCGGCGCCGCCGACTCCGACGACCCTGATCACCGTTCCCGTCATCTGATTGCTGTCGAGGATTTCGAACATTCCATCTGCCTCCTTGTTGCGCCCGTTGCTCATATCGCGAAAGGTGAAGGGTGAAGGGTCAGGCAGCCGCCGACCCTTCGCCTCACGCCTCACTCCTCACTTCTCACGTCCATCCGCTAAAAATTTCGCTGAAACCAATCGCGCATCCGGCGCAGCGTCGTGCGGAACCCGCCCGTCTGCCGCGCGAGGATGCCGCGCTCGAACTGATGCCTGCCTTCGAGGAGCAGGCCGACCGCGGTCGCGTACCGCGGGCTCTGCACCACGTCCTGCAACCCGCCGGCGTAGCGCGGCACGCCGAGCCGCACCGGCATGTGGAAGATCTCCTCGCCGAGCTCGGCCATGCCCTGCATCACCGAGGAGCCGCCGGTCAGCACGATTCCGGACGACAGCAGCTCTTCGAAGCCCGACTGCCGCAGCACCTGCTGCACGAGCGTGAAGAGCTCCTCCGCTCGCGGCTCGATCACCTCGGCGAGGGTCTGTCGCGACAGCTGGCGCGGCGCGCGATCGCCGAGCCCCGGCACGTCGATCATCTCGTTCGGATCGGCGAGCTGTCGCAGCGCGCAACCGTGGCGCAGCTTGATCAGCTCGGCCTCGGGCGTCGGCGTGCGCAGCGCCATGGCGATGTCGTTGGTCACCTGGTCGCCGGCGATCGGGATGACGGCGGTGTGGCGAATCGCGCCTTCGCGGAAGATCGCGACGTCGGTCGTCCCGCCCCCGATGTCCACGAGCGCGACGCCGAGCTCCTTTTCGTCGTCGGACAGGACCGCGATCGACGAGGCGAGCGGCTGCAGAATCAGGTCCGCCACGTCGAGTCCGCAGCGGCGCACGCACTTCACGATGTTCTGCGCCGCGCTCACCGCGCCGGTGACGATGTGCACCTTCACCTCGAGCCGCACCCCGGACATCCCGAGGGGCTCGCGGATGCCGTCCTGCCCGTCGACGAGGAACTCCTGGGTCAGGATGTGCAGCACCTGCTGGTCGGTCGGAATCGGCATCGCGCGCGCGGTCTCGATCGCGCGGTCGATGTCGATCGGCGTCACCTCCTTGTCCTTGACCGCCACCATCCCGGTCGAGTTAAAGCTGCGGATGTGACTGCCGGCGATCCCGGTGAAGACGCGCTGGATCTTGCAGTCGGCCATCAGCTCGGCCTCCTCGAGCGCGCGCTGAATGGCGTTGACGGTCGACTCGATGTTGACTACGACCCCTTTCTTGAGGCCCTTCGAGTCGTGGCTGCCCATGCCGATGACGTTGAGCCGCCCGTCCGGGAGCAGGTCGGCCACCACCGCCACCACCTTGGAGGTGCCGATGTCCAGCCCGACGATCAGGTTGCGGGTGTCGCGGCGCGCGCGCGTGACCAGCGGCGAGCGCGACGGCGCGGGCTCCGCCAGCACCTCGGCCAGCGCCTCGGGATCGTAGCTCCGCGCGATCGCTTCCGGACCGGCGGCGGCGAAACTGAGCTGCTTCTTCATGGCGTTCCTCTTCTCGTCTAGCTGCGCTTGCGCGCGACGTTGTCGGTGTCGCCGCCCTGCGGCAGGTCGGGCACGCGGATCGCGAACCCGTTCGGGTAGCGCAGGTCGACGTAATCGAGCCTGCGGTTGAGGCTCGCGACGACGCGCGGATAGGTCGCGACGAACCGGGCGAGCCGCGCTTCCACGGGCGAGCGCGCCTGGTCGCGTCCGAGCTCGAGGACGAGCCCGTTTGCGAGCTTCACCTGCCAGGCGTAACGGGCCGAGAGCGCGACCTGCACGGGCGCGACGGCGAGCGGTGCGAGCAGCTCGCGCATCGCCAGATAGCGGCGCGTCACCTCGCGCTCCGTCCCCGGCGGCCCGGAGAGTTGCGGCAACGGCGCTTCGGTCGCGCCCTCGAACAGCTCGCCTTGCTCGCTCACCAGGCGCGTGCCCGACCAGCGCGCGAGGGGGCGGTGCTCCTCGATCCGCACGACGAGCCGGTCCGGCCATTCGCGCCGCACGTCGACGCGACGCACCCACGGCAGCTCGGCCACCAGCCGGCGGACCTCGTCGAGATTCATGCCGAAGAAGTTCCCCGCCACGCGGCCGGCGAGCTGTCCGTGCACTGCCTGCGCGTCGATGTGGGCGAGGTCGCCGGTAAGCGCCACCGCGCGCACCGGCGCCTGGGCCGTGCGGAGCGCGGCCTGCCAAAGGAGCGCCGCGCAAAGGACGGCGCCCGCGACGTAGAGCGCGTCCGCGGCAAGGTTCAGGAGGCGCGGGTTATCCCACATGGTTCGCGTCCGTCGGATCGCCCACCGTCGCCAGCTCGAGGATGCGGATGCACAAGTCATCGAAGGACATGCCGGCCTGGCGCGCCGCCATCGGGACGAGGGAGTGATCGGTCATCCCGGGCGAAGTGTTGACCTCGAGGAAGTGCGGGCTGCCTGCGCGGTCGAGCATCAGGTCGACGCGCCCCCAGCCCCGGCACCCCAGCACGTCGAACGCGCGGATCACCGCGCGCTGGATTTCGCGCTCCTCGTTCGCCGGCAGCCCGCACGGGCAGATGTAGCGCGTGTCGTCGGCGACGTACTTCGCCTCGTAGTCGTAGAAGTCGCGCGGCGTCTCGAGCCGGATGAGCGGCAGCGCCTCGCGCCCGAGGACGCCGGCGGTGAGCTCCGGCCCGACGATGAACTGCTCGGCGATCACCAGCGGGTCGTAGTTCGCGGCGAGCGCGTAGGCCTCCTCGAGGTCGGCGGCGCGGCGCACCTTGCTCATGCCGATCGACGAACCCTCGTTCGCCGGCTTCACCATGATCGGCAGGCCGAGGCGCTCCGCGACGGCGCGGAAGTCGCTGTCCGCGCCGAGCAGCTCGTAGCGCGGCGTCGGCACCCCCGCCGCCTGCCACACCAGTTTGGTGCGCCACTTGTCCATCGCGAGCGCGCTCGCGAGCACGCCCGACCCGGTGTACGGGATCCCGGCGAGCTCGAGCACCCCCTGCAGCGTGCCGTCCTCGCCGAATCGGCCGTGCAGCGCAATGAAGACGCGGTCGAAGCGCGCGCGGAACAGCTCCTCGAGGCCGCGATCGCGCGGATCGAACGCGTGAGCGTCGACGCCCTGCCGCTGGAGCGCGGCGAGCACCATCGATCCGCTCTTGAGCGACACCTCGCGCTCCGCGGAGCGCCCGCCCAGGAGAACGCCGACCTTGCCGAAGCGGCTCATAGCCCTGCCACCGCCTCTCCGATGATCCGCACCTCGGGCACGAGCGCGACGCCGAAGCGTTTCAGCACGGCCGCGCGGGCGTGCTCGATCAGCGCCTCGATGTCCGCGGCGGACGCCTTTCCGCCCGGGTTCACGATGAAGTTCGCGTGCTTCTCCGAGATCCGCGCATTGCCGATCGCGTAGCCCTTGAGGCCGCACGCCTCGACGAGGCGCGCCGCGTGGTCGTCGGGCGGGTTGCGGAAGATCGAGCCCGCGTTGGGCAGGTTCAGCGGCTGCGTCGCAGTACGCTTGTCGAGCAGCGTCTTGATCCGCTCGCGCGCCCGCGCTCCGTCCCCGGGCGGGAAGCGGAACCAGGCGCCCGCGAACCACTCGTCCGTGCCTAGTGCGCCTCCCTTGAGCGCGACGTGCCGGTAACCGGTCTCGAACTCGCGGGCGGTGCGCGCGTGCACCGCGCCGTGCCGGTCGATCGTGTCGACGCGCTCGACGAACGCCCAGGTCTCCGACCCGTAGCAGCCGGCGTTCATCGCGAGCGCCCCGCCGATCGTGCCGGGAACGCCGGCGAGGAACTCCGCGCCCTCGAGCCCGTGCGCCGCCGCGAAGCGCGCGACCTTCGGGCTCGCCGCGCCCGCCTCCGCGTACACCAGATCGTCGTCGAGCCGGATCTTGCCGCGGGTGTCGTGCATCAGGATGACCGTGCCGCGGAATCCGCCGTCGCGAACGAGGAGATTGGAGCCCAGGCCGACGAAGCACACGCGCTCGCCGTCCGGCAGCGTGCGCAGGAACGACTGGAGGTCGTCCAGGTCCGCGGGCGCATACGCGCGCGCCGCGCGCCCGCCGGCGCGCCAGCTCACGTGCTTCGCCATCGGCTCGTTCTCGAGGAGCCGGCCGCGGAGCGGCGTGCGCGCGAGCTGTACGGGCTCGATCATCGGCATGGCAGCTTCTGGGGCACGCCGCCGATCGACCCGGCGCCCATGGTCACGACGACGTCGCCGTCGCGCGCCACCTGCAGGATCGCCGCGGGCAGGTCGGCGATCGACTCGACGAAAATCGGCTCGACCTTCCCGGCGACGCGAACCGCGCGCGCCAGGGCCCGTCCGTCGGCCGCGACGATCGGCTGCTCGCCGGCCGGGTACACCTCGGCGAGCAGCAGTGCGTCGGCGGTCGAGAGCACGCGCACGAAGTCCTCGAACAGGTCGCGCGTGCGTGTGTAGCGGTGCGGCTGAAACGCGAGCACGACACGCCGCCCCGGGTACGCACCGCGTGCGGCATCCAGCGTGGCGGCCATCTCGGCGGGGTGATGGCCGTAGTCGTCGACGAGGGCGAAGCTGCCGCCGGACGCGAGCGCGACCTCGCCGCAGCGCTGGAAGCGGCGGCCGACGCCGTGGAACTCGGCGAGCGCCTTGAGCATCGCGGCGTCGGAGACGCCGAGCTCGGTGCCGACGGCGATCGCCGCGAGCGCGTTCTGCACGTTGTGCCGGCCGGGCAGGTTGAGCCGCACGTCGAGCGCGCCGGGCACGCCCTCCCGGATGGCGCGGAAGCACATCTCGGTGCCGCACGGCTCGACGCCTTCGGCGCGCACCATCGCGTCACGCGCGAAACCGTAGGTGACGACCGGCTTCGACACGAACGGCATGATCTCGCGCACGTTCGCGTCGTCGGCGCACAGGATTGCGCTGCCGTAGAAAGGCAGGTTCTGGAGGAACTGCACGAACGCCTGCTTCAGCTTGGCGAAGTCGTGCTGGTAGGTCTCCATGTGGTCGGCGTCGATGTTCGTGACGATCGCCATGACCGGCAGGAGGTGCAGGAACGAGGCGTCCGACTCGTCGGCCTCGACGACGATGAACTCGCCCGAGCCGAGGCGCGCGTTCGAGGCGGCGGCGGTCAGCCGCCCGCCGATCACGAAGGTCGGGTCGAGGCCGCCGGCTGCGAGCACGCTCGCCACCAGGCTGGTCGTCGTGGTCTTGCCGTGCGTGCCGGCGATCGCGACGCCCTGCTTCAGCCGCATCAGCTCGGCGAGCATCAGCGCGCGCGGCACGACCGGGATGCGTCGGCTGCGCGCGGCAAGCACTTCGGGGTTGTCCGACTTGACCGCGGTCGAGATCACGACCGCATCCGCGCCGCCGACGTTGTCGGCGCCGTGCCCGATGCTCACCTTCGCGCCGAGCGTCTCGAGGCGCTGCGTCGCGGCATTCGCGGCGAGATCCGAGCCGCTCACCTGGTAGCCGAGGTTCGCGAGCACCTCGGCGATGCCGCTCATCCCGGATCCCCCGATGCCGACGAAGTGGATGCGTTTCACCTTATGCCGCATGGCTACCCAAGTGGATGTGCTTGACCTTGTGCTTCACCGGGCAAGCTCCATGCACGCCTCGGCCACGGCGCGGGTCGCGTCCGGCTTGCCGAGGGCGCGCGCCCTGGATCGCCATCGCGAGCAGCTGCTCGCGCGAAAGTCCGCGCAGGATCCCGGCGAGCGCCTCCGGCGTGAGATCGCGCTGCTGCACGAGCACGCCTGCGCCCGCATCGGCGAGGTAGCGCGCGTTCGTCGTCTGGTGATCGTCGACCGCGAACGGGAACGGCACGAGGATTGCCGCGACCCCTGCGGCCGCCAGCTCGGCGACGGTCGTCGCTCCTGCGCGGCAGATGACCAGATCGGCCGCCGCATACGCCTGCGCCATGTCGTCGATGAAGGCGACCGCGCTCGCCGCGACGCCGGCGCGCGCGTAGTTCGCGCGCAGCGCATCGACGTGCTTCGCGCCGGATTGATGCGTGACGATCGGCCGCACGTCGGCCGGAAGGAGCGCCATCGCGCTCGGCACGATGTCGTTCAGCGCCGCGGCCCCCAGGCTCCCGCCGACCACGAGGATGCGCAGCGGTCCGCCGCGCCCGGTGAAGCGCTCGGGGGGCGGTGCGACGCGCACGATCGCCTCGCGCACCGGGTTGCCGACGAAAATCGCCTTGCGTAGCGCGCGGGGAAACGCGACGAGCACCCGATCGGCTACGCCGGCGAGCACGCGGTTCGCGAGCCCCGCGACCGAGTTCTGCTCGTGGATCGCCAGCGGCCGGCCGAGGAGCGCCGCCATCATTCCGCCGGGGAACGCGATGTAGCCCCCCATCCCGAGCACCACGTCCGGCCGGTGCATACGCAGCGCGCGCAGGGACTGCCAGAACGCCACGAGCAGATTGAGCGGCAGCAGGAGCTTCGCGGCGAGGCCCTTCCCGCGCAGGCCGGAGAAGCGCACCCACGCCATCTCGTAGCCGTGCTTGGGCACCAGCGTCGCCTCCATCCCGGTGCGCGCGCCGAGCCACACCACGCGCCAGCCGAGCACGCGGAGATGGTCGGCGACCGCTAGTGCGGGGAAGACGTGTCCGCCGGTGCCGCCCGCCATGATCATGATGCTTCGAGCCACTCGTCCAGTTCGCTCCAGCTCATCCGCAGCCCCTCCGCCGGGGTCAGCGTGCGTTCGGTGGTCCCGCCGTTCTCGCCAGCGATGCTGGCCGCGTCGTCGGCGCCGGTCAGGGCGCCGAGCGTCACGTCCGCGTCATCGGCGAGAGCGGCGGGTTCGGTCGGGGGTGCCTCCAGCGCGATGTGCGTCGCCTCGTGCGCAAGGAATCGCAGCGCGGTTGGCAGCGTCTCGATTTCGAGCGTTCGCCTCATGTTCTCTGCCCTCCCATCAGCGCACGGTTTTCGCAGTCCACCCGCAGCAGGATCGCCAGCGCCACGCAGTTGGCGAGGAGCGCACTGCCCCCGAAGCTCATGAACGGCAGCGTGAGCCCCTTGGTCGGCAGCACGCCGAGGTTCACGCCCATGTTGATGAACGCCTGCACGCCGAACCACACGGCGATGCCCTGCGCGACGAGCGCGCCGAACGACCGCTCGAGCAGCGCGGCGCGGCGCCCGATCGCGAACGCGCGCAGGCACAGCCACGCGAACAGGGCCACGACGACCGCGACGCCGACGAATCCGAGCTCCTCGCCGATCACCGCGAGCAGGAAGTCGGTGTGCGCCTCGGGCAGGTAGTGCAGCTTCTCGACGCTGCCGCCGAGACCCACGCCGAGCCACTCGCCGCGCCCGAACGCGATCAGGGAGTGCGACAGCTGGTAGCCGCGGCCGAACGCGTCGGCCCACGGATCCATGAAGCCGAAGATGCGCTGGATGCGATACGGAGACGAGACGACCAGCACGGCGAACCCGGACGCCGCGAGCCCCACCAGGCCCGCGAACCACCTGCCGTTCATGCCGCCGAGGAACAGCGTCCCCATCGCGATCGCGCAGATCACGACGAAGGCGCCGAAGTCCGGCTCGCGCAGGAGCAGCCAGCCGACGACGAGCATCACGGCGAGCATCGGCAGCAGCCCGCGGCGGAAGCTGTGCATGAGCGCGTGCTTCCGCACGGTGTAGTCGGCCGCGTAGAGCACCACCGCGACCTTCATCAGCTCGGAGGGCTGCAGGTTCACGAAGCCGAGCGGCAGCCAGCGCCGCGCGCCGTTCACCTCCCGACCGATGCCCGGCACGAGCACCAGCGCGAGCAGCACCACGCCGGCCACGAAGAGCCACGGCGCGGCGCGCTGCCACGCCCGCAGCGGGACCTGGAACGCCACGGCCGCGGCCACCACGCTCGCGGCGAGAAACGCCGCATGCCGCGCCAGGTACCAGCTCGCCTGCCCGCCGGTGAAGCGCGCGCTCTCGGACGTCGCGATCGAGGCCGAGTACACCATCACCAGTCCGAGCGTGAGCAGGAGGAGCGCCGTCCACACGACGCTCTCGTCGTATTCCGAGGCGCGCCGCTCAGTGCGCATGGGCCGCCTCCCGCTCGTGCACCGCGGCGCGGAACGCTTCGCCGCGGGCCTTGTAGTTGGCGAACATGTCGAAGCTCGCGCACGCCGGCGAGAGCAGCACCACGTCGCCGGGGCGCGCCGCCGCGTGCGCCCGCGTCACCGCTTCGCGCAGCGTGGCCGCGCGCTCGATCGTAACGTGCGCATTTTCCAGCGCGGCCGCGATGAGCGGCGCGTCGCGCCCGATCAGCACGGCCGACCGCGCGGCGCCGGCGACCGCGTCGGCGAGCGGTGCGAAGTCCTGCCCCTTACCGTCCCCGCCGGCGATGAGGATCACCTTGCGGCCGCTCGTGCCGAATTCGCGCGCGAACCCGTCGAGGGCGGCGACGGTGGAGCCGACGTTGGTGCCCTTCGAGTCGTCGTAGAACGCGACGCGGTCGATGTCCGCGACGCGCTCGAGGCGGTGCGGCAGACCTTCGAACGCGCGCAGCGCGTCGAGCAGCGGCGCGACCTGCAAGGAGATGGCGCGGCAGAGCGCGAGTGCGGCGAGCGCATTCACCGCGTTGTGCAGGCCGGCGAGGCGCAGGTCGGCGGCGGCGACGAGCGGGGTCCCGCCCTTCGCGAGCCAGTGCTCGCCGAACACCTTGAGCAGCCCGAAGTCCTCGTGGTCCGGCGCCGGGTCGTAACCGAACGTCACGGCGCGCCGGCCGGGGCGCCGCATGCCGATGCTGCGGGGATCGTTGCGGTTCAGGATCTGCACGCCGTCGCCTTCGAACACGCGCGCCTTCGCGGCCGCGTACCCGTCCATCCCGGCGTAGCGATCGAGGTGGTCCTCGCTCAGGTTCAGCATCGTCGCCGCGTCGGCACGCAGGCTCGACGTGGTCTCCAGCTGGAAGCTCGACAGCTCCAGCACCCAGACCTGTGGCATGCGTCCGGCCTCGAGCCGCGCGACGAGGGCATCGAGCACCGCGGGCGAGATGTTCCCGGCGACGACGGTGTCGAGCCGGGCGGCCCGGCACATCGCGCCGGTGAGCGCCGTGACCGTGGTCTTGCCGTTCGTGCCGGTGATCGCGATCACGCGCCCGCGCTCCGCGCCGGGCAGCGTCGCGAGGTGGCGCGCGAACAGCTCGACGTCCCCGACCACCTCCAGGTCCCGCGCGAGCGCCGCCCGCACGACCGGCTCGGCGAGCGGCACGCCCGGGCTCGCGGCGACCAGATCGACGCCGCCGAGCAGCGCATCCGTGAACGGGCCGGTGACGACATCGGCCTGCGGCACCGAGGCACGCAGCGCGCCGAGCGCCGGCGGCGCGTCGCGGGTGTCGGCCGCGCGCACGGCGCCGCCCTGGCGCGCGATCCAGCGCGCCATCGAGAGCCCGGTCTCCCCGAGCCCCAGCACCAGCACGCGTTTGCCGCTGAGGTCCATGGACGCTAGCGCAGCTTCAACGTCGAGAGACCGAACAGCACGAGGACCACCGTGATGATCCAGAAGCGGACGACGACCTGCGTCTCCTTCCAGCCGCCGAGCTCGTAGTGGTGGTGCAGCGGCGCCATGCGGAAGATGCGCTTGCCGCCGGTGGCCTTGAAGTAGATGACCTGCAGCATCACCGAGAGCGTCTCGGCGACGAAAACGCCGCCCATGATGAAGAGCACGATCTCCTGCCGCGCGACCACCGCGACGGTGCCGAGCGCGGCGCCGAGCGCCAGTGCGCCGACGTCGCCCATGAACACTTCGGCCGGGTACGCGTTGAACCAGAGGAAGCCGAGCCCGGCGCCGACCACGGCGCCGCAGAACACCGCGAGCTCGCTCGCGCCGGGGATGTAGGGGAACAGCAGGTACTTCGAGTGGACCGCGTTGCCGGCCACGTACACGAAGATCCCGAGCGCGCCGCCGATCATGACCGCCGGCAGGATCGCCAGGCCGTCGAGACCGTCGGTCAGGTTGACCGCGTTCGACGTGCCGACGATCACGAAGTAGGTCAGGACGATGAAGCCGAAGACGCCCAGCGGGTAGGCGATGTTCTTGAAGAACGGGACGATCAGGTCGGCCTTCGGCGGGAGGTTCATCAGGAACCCGCTCGTGACCCACTGCGTGAACAGGCTCCACGCCTGTCCGGCGCTGGACGCGGGCACCGCGAACGCGAGCGACACGGCCGCGGCGAGCCCGATCAGCGACTGCCAGAAGTACTTCTCGCGCGCCGACAGCCCCTTCGGGTTGCGGTGCACGACCTTGCGGTAGTCGTCGACCCAGCCGACCGCGCCGAAGCCGAGCGTCACCGCGAGCACGATCCAGACGAACCGGTTCGACCAGTCGGCCCAGAGGATCGTCGTGACGGCGATCGACACCAGGATGAGCGCGCCGCCCATCGTCGGCGTGCCCGCCTTGGTGAGGTGGGTCTGCGGGCCGTCGTCGCGCACCGCCTGCCCGATCTTGTACGTGGCGAGCTTGCGGATCATCGCCGGCCCGGCGAGGAACGAGATCACGAGCGCGGTCAGCGCGGCGAGCACCGCGCGCAGCGAGATGTAGCTGAAGACGTTGAACGCGCGCACGTCCTGCGAGAGGTACTGGGCGATCTCTAGCAGCATGCCGCGTCCTTCTCGGCGAGCAGGTGCTCGACCACTCGTTCCATGCGCATGAAGCGCGAGCCCTTCACCAGGATCGTCCCCTTGAGCGCGGTGAGGCCCTGCGCGCGCGCGATCACCGCCCCGATCGAGTCGAGGTGCTCGCCGCCCGCGCCGAACGCGCGCGCGGCCGTGCGCGCGAGCGTGCCGACCGCGATCAGCCGGTCGATGCCGGCCTCCTTCGCGTAGCGGCCGACCTCCTCGTGAAACACCAGCCCCTGCGCGCCCACCTCGCCCATGTCGCCGAGCACGAGCACGCGCGGGCGCTCGGAGGCGGCGAGCACGTCGATCGCCGCGCGCACCGAGTCGGGGTTCGCGTTGTACGTGTCGTCGATGACGAGGACGCCGTTGCGGCCCGGCTTGGGCTGCAGGCGCCCGTTGACCGGCCGGAACGCGGCAAGCCCGCGCGCAACCGCGTCGAGGCTCGCGCCGGCGGCGAGCGCGGCGGCCGCCGCGGCGAGCGCGTTCCGCACGTTGTGCAGGCCGGGTGCGTGCAGTGTCACCGCGACCCTGCCGGCCTCGGTGCCGAGCTCGAACTCGGTCGCGGCGCCGCCGGCGCGCACGAAAGCGTGCACCGTGGCGTCGGCCCGCAGGCCGAAGTCGCGCACCGCGCGCGCGCCCGCGAGGTCGCGCCAGTAGTCGAAGTGCGCGTCGTCGCGGTTGAGCACCGCCACGCCGTCGCCCGGCAGCGCCCGGACGAGCGCGCCGTGCTCGGCCGCGACCTCGTGGACGCTATTCATGAACTCCTGGTGCTCGCGCTGCGCGTTGTTGATGAGCGCGATCGTGGGCTGCGCGATCGCGGCGAGGTGACCGGTCTCGCCCGGGTGGTTCATGCCGATCTCGAGCACCGCGCAGGCGTGCGCGTCGCCCAGCCTGAGGCAGGTGAGCGGCAGGCCGATGTCGTTGTTGAGGTTGCCGGCGGTGGCGAGGACGCGCGCGGCGCCGAACTGCTCGCGCAGGCACGACGCGAGCATCTCCTTGACCGTGGTCTTGCCGTTGGAGCCGACCACGCCGATCGCCGGGATCCGGAAGCGCCCGCGCCAGTGCTTGGCCAGCGCGCCGAGCGCGAGCTTCGCGTCGCCGACGACGAGCAGCGGCATTCCCGCCGCCTGCGACGCGACGCCGGCCACGCGCTCCACCATCGCCGCCGCCGCGCCCCGCTCGCGCGCGGCGCCGACGTAGTCGTGGCCGTCGAACTTTTCGCCGCGCAGCGCGACGAACAGCCCGCCGCGTTCGATCGTGCGGCTGTCGGTCGAGACCGACTCGAAGCGCGCGTCGGGGCCGACGACCGTCGCGCCGAGCGCGTGGGCGGCCTGGGCAAGCGTCAGCATGCGACGGCTCCCGCGACGGCGAGCGCGGCGCGCACCTCGTCCGCGTCGGAGAACGGGAGGCGCTTTCCGGCGATCTCCTGATAGGGCTCGTGCCCCTTGCCCGCGACGAGCACGACGTCGCCCCGGTGCGCGGCGCCGATCGCCGCACGGATCGCGGCGCGCCGATCGACGTGCACCGCGTGCGGCACGCGCACGCCGGGCAGGATGTCGGCGATGATCGCCTCCGGATCCTCGCTGCGCGGGTTGTCGCTCGTCACCACGACGAAATCGGCGTGCCGCGAGGCGATCTCGCCCATCAGGGGACGCTTGCCGCGGTCGCGATCGCCGCCGCAGCCGAACACGCAGAGCAGCCGGCCGCCTTGCGCGCGCGCGACGTCGCGCAGTCCCGCGAGGCACTTGTCGAGCGCGTCGGGGCTGTGCGCGTAGTCGATGACGGCGAGCGGCGCCTCGCCGCCGCCGAGCCGCTGCATGCGCCCGGGCGGCGGCTCGAGGCGTGCGCAGATGCCCGGGATCGCGTCGAGCCGGACCCCCGCGACGAGCAGCGCGCCGATGACGCCGAGGAGGTTCGCGGCGTTGAAGCGCCCGATGAGCGGGCTCGTGATCGCCGCCGCGCCCCAGCTCGACTCGAGGCGGAAGGCCAATCCTTCGCCGGACGCGGTGAGATCGCGCGCCTCGAGCCAGTGCTCGAGGCCGCTCGCCGCCGCGGCCCCGCGCGAGAGGCTGTAGCCGACCCGGCGCACCGGCCCGAACGCGAGCATGTGCGCGATGCGCACGCCGAGCGCGTCGTCGAGGTTGAGCACCGCGTGGGCGAGGCCCGGCGCGCGGAAGAGCCGCGTCTTGGCCTGCGCGTAGGCCTCCATGTCGGGGTGGTATTCGAGGTGATCGCGCGACAGGTTCGTGAACAGCGCGCAGGCGAACCGCGTGCCCTCGAGGCGGCCCTGCTCGAGGCCGATCGACGACGCCTCCAGCGCGACGCAGGCGGCGCCTGCGTCGCGAAAGCGCCTCATCGCCTGCTGCAGGACGATCGCGTCCGGGGTCGTGTTCGGGTTCTCCACGAGCGCGCCGGGAAAACCCATGCCGAGCGTGCCGATCACCCCGCACTTGCGGCCGGCGCCGGCGAGCGCCTGCGCGAGCCACTGGGTGCTCGAGGTCTTGCCGTTGGTGCCGGTCACGCCGACCACCCACAGGTGCTCCGACGGCCGCCCGTACACCTCGGCCGCAAGCGGTCCGGAGAGCCGCTTCAGCTCCGCGACCGCGACGTTCGGCGCGGCGAGCTCGCGCGGCCACTCGAACCCGTCGCGTTCCCACAGCACCGCCGCCGCCCCGCGCGCCACCGCCTCCGCGACGAACCGTCGCCCGTCGCTGCGCTCGCCGGGGTAGGCGAGGAAAACGTCGCCGCCGGCGACCACGCGGCTGTCCACCGCGAGCCCTTCCGGGCGCACGCCGAGTTGTGCGAGCTCGTTCAGAATCCTGGCAACTTCCTTGTTCACTGCGCCGACACGTTTCCCGCTTCCCGCCTCAGACGCTCTCGCGCACTTCCAGCGCACCCGACGGCGTCTCGATCGGCTTCATGGGCGCATCCGGCGCGACGCCGAGGAGGCGCAGCGCGCCCGCCATCACCTGGGAGAACACCGGCGCGGCCACCTGGCCGCCGTAGTACTGCCCCGCGCCGGGCTCGTCGATCATCACGGCGATCACGAGGCGCGGGCGCGACACCGGGGCGAAGCCCACGAAGCTCGAGTGATACTTGTCGAGCGCGTAGCCGCCGTTCTCCTGCTTGTGCGCAGTGCCGGTCTTGCCGGCGACGCGATAACCCATGATCCGCGCGCGCGGCGCGGTGCCGCCCGGCTCGACGGCGAGCTCGAGCATGTGGCGCACCGCCACGGCCGTCTTCTGCGAGAGAAGCGGCTTGCCGGCGGGCGGGTTGTTCACTTTCACGAGCGAGAGCTGAACCAGCTCGCCATCGCGGGCGAAGACGGTGTACGCGCGCGCGAGCTGCACGAGGCTCAACGAGATGCCGTGGCCGTAGGCCATCGTCGCCTGCTCGATCGGGCGCCAGGTCTTGTAGGGGCGCACCTTGCCGACCGCCTCGCCCGGGAAGCCGAGCCGCGGCGCAGCGCCGAGCCCGATGCCGTCGAACATGCCCCAGATGTGCTCTGCCGGAAGCGCGAGCGCGATCTTGGCCGCGCCGACATTCGAGGATTTCTGGATCACCTGCTCGACGGTCAGCGCGCCCGCGGGATGCGCGTCGCGGATCGTCGCCGGCCCGATCGTGAGCGACCCCGGCGCGGTCTGGATCGTGGTGAGCGGCGACACGTGCCCCGACTCGAGCGCGAGCGCGACGGTGAACGGCTTGAGCGTCGAGCCGGGCTCGAACGAGTCGGTGACGGCCCGGTTGCGGATCTGCTGGGGGGTGAGCCGCGCGCGGTTGTTCGGGTTGTACGAGGGCAGGTTCGCCAGCGCGAGCACTTCGCCCGTATCGACGTCGAGCACGATGATGCCGCCGCCCTTCGCGCGGTGGGCCTCGACCGCGCCCTTGAGCTCCCGGTAGGCGAGGCTCTGGATGCGGGCGTCGAGCGCCAGCACGACGTCCCGTCCATCGCGCGCCGCGCGCACGCTCTCGACGTCCTCGACGATCTGCCCGAGGCGGTCCTTGATCACGCGCCGGCTGCCCGCGCGCCCGGCGAGCTCCTGCTGGAACGCGAGCTCGATGCCCTCCTGGCCGACCTCGTCGACGTCGGTGAACCCGACGACGTGCGCGCTCGCCTCGCCGGCCGGGTAGTAGCGGCGGTATTCCCTGCTCTGGTACACCCCGGGAAGCTTCATCGCGGCAATCCGGTCGGCGACCTCCGGCGGCACCTGGCGCTTGAGGTACACGAAGTCGCGCCCGGTGTCCGCGACGCGCTTGCGCAGCTCCCCGCGGGACAGCTCGAGCGCCTGGGCGAGCGCGTCGACCTGCTTCGCCGACAGGGTCGCGTCCTCGGGGATCGCCCAAATCGATTTGACCGGCGTGGAGACCGCAAGTGCCTCGCCGTTGCGGTCGAGCACGCGCCCGCGGTTCGCGGGAATCTCGAGCGTGCGGCTGTATCGCGACTCGCCCTTTGCCCGCAGGAAATCGTTGTTCCAGCCCTGGAGGTAGACCGCGCGACCGGCGAGCAGCCCGAACGCCGCCGCGAGCAGGCCGAGCACCACCCGCGCACGCCACGGGGGGAACGTGGGCGTGAGCACCGGCGAATCGGCGAACTTCACTGCGCGGCCCCCTGCTGCGGGTCGGTCACCTGCAGCCGCTTCAGGCCGGGCGGGTGCATGCGCAGGCGCTCGCGGGCCAGCCGCTCGACGCGCGAGGGCGTCGCCCAGGTGCTCACCTCGAGCTGCAGCTGGCCGAACTCGACCTCGAGGCTCTGCGCCCGCGCCTGCTCGCGCTCGAGCTCGGCCCAGAGCTTGCGCGCCTGGTGCTGCGAGGTGACAAGACCGAGCGCGCAGACCACCAGAATGGCCAGCAGGACGAGATTGAGCCGCGCCATCTCAGCGGACCTTCTCGGCGACGCGCAGGATGGCGCTGCGCGCGCGCGGATTGGCGTTCACTTCCTCGGACGTGGGGCGGACCAGCTTGCCCACGACCTTGAGCCGCGGTTGTGGCATTTCCGTGGCTTTGAGCGGGAGCCGCTCGGGCACTTCGGGGCGCGCCTGCGACTGGAAGAAGCGCTTCACGATCCGGTCTTCGAGCGAGTGGAAGCTGATGGCGGCGAGCCGTCCTCCGGGACGCAGCAGTTCGAGGGCCTGGGGCAGCGCTACCGACAATTCCTCAAGCTCCTGATTGACGTGAATCCGTAGAGCCTGGAAGGTGCGCGTCGCCGGGTCCTGCCCGACTTCACGCGTCCGGACGGCCGCAGCCACGATGCGGGCAAGTTGGACTGTGCGGTCAATGCGCTCTCGGGTCCGAGCAGCAACAATCGCCTTTGCAATCGAGCCAGCAAACCGTTCTTCCCCATAGTTCTTGATCACCCCTCTTATTTCTTCTTCGTTCGCCCGCGCCAGCCAGGCTGCGGCCGGCTCTCCTCCGCTCGGGTCCATGCGCATGTCGAGCGGCGCATCGGCCCTGAAGCTGAAACCCCTCTCCGCCTCGTCGACCTGCGGCGATGAAATGCCGAGGTCGAAGAGCACGCCATCCACCTTCGCCACACCCGCGTCGCCCAGCACTTCCGCCAGCTGCGCGAACCGCGCGTGGCGGATCGCGAAGCGCGCATCGGCGATCGCGGTTCCCGCCGCCACCGCCGCCGGATCGCGGTCCAGCGCGATCAGCCGTCCCGCCGGCCCGAGCCGCGCGAGGATCGAGCGGCTATGCCCGCCTCGCCCGAACGTCGCGTCCACGTAGACGCCGTCCGGCTTCACCGCGAGGGCCTCGACCGCCTCCGCGAGGAGCACGGTCCTGTGGCTGGCCACGCTCGCGCGCCCCGCTACAGCGAAAAGTTCTCCGTCCCGGGCGGCGGGGTCGTCCCCGCCATCGCCAGCGCGTCGCCGAGCTTCTTCTCCCAGACCTCGGCGTCCCAGATTTCGAAATGGCTGCCCTGGCCGACCAGCGTCACGGACTTCTTGAGGTCGGCGAACTTGCGGAGTGCGGGTGAGACGAGGATCCGGCCCGAGCCGTCGAGCTCGAGCTCCTCGGCGAAGCCGACGACGAGGCGCTGCCACCAGCGGGCCTGCTCGTTGAAGCTGGTGAGGGAGGAGAGCTTGGCGCTGATCGGCGAGAAGGCCGCCTTGGGGTAGAGCAGCAGGCAGCGATCGGGGTGCGCCGTCAAAACAATGCCCCCGGCGCCCGAAGTGAGTGCTTCCCGATGCCGCGTGGGTATCGAGAGCCGCCCCTTCGGGTCGAGACTGATCTCGGCCGCGCCTTGAAACACTCATCTCCTCCGTGGTGGCTCGAAATGGCGATTTCCGCCCTCTTTTCCCACGAAACTACACTTTTCACCACTTTAGTGGAGGAAATTGGAGGGGTCAAGGCGACCGCGTGATTTATTTAACTGGGACAAGGACTTAAGGCGAGTCCTTGATCTTTGCGGAGAAGTTACAGGAAAAAGAAAGGGATACCTCAGAAACCGGAGGTGGTTTCTGAGGTTTTGGGGCGTTTGGGGGCCGAGAAGCGGGTCGGATGGCGGGTATCTGGACGCTTAGGCGGCGCGCCGCCTAAGCAGCTACGCTAGCCAATCGAAAATGCAAGGCTTGACGGGCGTTCCTGACGAGCAACGCACGGATGTGCGGGCGCGCAACCAAGCCTCCGTGCCGCCCGAGCCGACCCGGCAACTTTAGGCCGGGCGTCGATGATGCGCCGGAACGAATCGACTACCCGACGTGTTAGAGGGAGTCGGGGATGGAGGGAGGGAAAGGGGAGTTGGTATCAATCGTCAGTTGAGGTGACTCCAGATGAATTTACCCAATGAGGATTCATAGCCCGAGAGCGTAAGCGCGCCGTCGAACCATCGCGCGCGGTGACTACTTCACTCGCTTCGCCTGCCGCCACTCCCACGGCGGCACTGGCTTCGCGTCCTTCCACAGTCCGCGTCTCGCAACCCTCGCGCTCTCCTCTTCGTCCCGGTAGACGAGCCGGTTTTGAGCTGGTTGCTCATGCGCGTACTCCCGATACCACCACGCCATCCCGGCGCGGATCTGTTCTAACCCCACGTCGCTCATCCCGACGAACACGGCACAGACTTCCCGGCCGTAGCGGTCGCGCTTGTGGCATCGCGCCTCGACGCGCTTACTGAGCACGAGACGGGAGAGGTTTTCCTTCGAAGCGTTTCCGAAGGCTTGGCCCTTTTCCGGCGCGTCGATTCCGGCGATGCGGACCTTGTGCTGGGTCTTGCTATCGTCGAGTACGGTGAACGTGTCGCCGTCGCTGATTGCGACGACGCGGCCTTCTACGATCCACCCTGCGGCAGCGACGTAAGCGTCCGGTCTGGGCCGTCCTTCCCGGTTGAGACTGCGACCCTGACGATGGTGTCCACTACGAACGGTAGTGGACACCATGAAACCCGAGAACCGTAGAGTACCCGTTGAGCCGCTGCGGGTCAGCCGCAACGGCAAGCGCTTCTTCAGCGCAGCCCACAAGCGAGCCGTCGTCGAGAAGTGCCTGGTTCCAGGCGCGTCGGTGTCGGCAGTCGCCTTGGCGCACGGGTTCAACACGAACCTGGTGCGCAAGTGGATCGTCAAGCATCAAGCAGCCCGAGCGCTCGCCCGAAGCGCCGGGACCCTCGTGCCGGTCAGCGTGATCGAAGCCCCTGCGAGCTCGACGAGGATCTCCAGGCGTGGCGCCGGCAAGCGCGCGCCGGAACTGGCGAGCGGCTGGATCGAGATCGAGATTGGCGCGGCGCGCGTCATCGTGCGCGGCAAGGTCGAAGCGGGGCAACTTCGTCTCGTGCTGGACGCCCTGGGCGCTTGGCGATGATCACGCTGCCCGGGGGCACGCGGATCTGGCTCGCCGCTGGCATGACCGACATGAGGAAGGGCTTCGACGGGCTGGCTGCGCTGGTGCAAGGGACGCTGGCCGAGAACCCGTTCTCCGGCCACGTCTTCGTCTTCCGCGGACGCGCCGGGGATCGGGTGAAGGTGCTGTGGTGGGACGGCACGGGGCTGTGCCTGTTCGCCAAGCGCCTGGAGCGCGGGCGCTTCGTCTGGCCGCAGGCGACAAGCGGCGCTGTGCACTTGAGCGTTGCGCAGCTCTCGATGCTGCTCGAAGGCATCGACTGGCGTCGTCCGGTGAGAACGCAGGCGCCGAGTCTCGCGTACTGATCGACGCGCATCGTCTCGCGCACGCACGTGCGCACAAAAAAAGTTCGCGCAGATACTTCACTCACGCGAGATGAATCGGTAGACTCGCGATGTGCTCAACGCATCGTGATCTGCCCGATGACATCGAGACGCTCAAGCGTCTGATCATCGAGAGCCAGACGAGACTCGCCGAGCGCGATCACGAGATCGAGCACCTGAAGCTGCTGATCGCCAAGCTTCGCCGGCTGCAGTTCGGTCGCTCCTCCGAGAAGCTCGACGCGAAGATCGGCCAGCTCGAGTTGCTGGTCGAGGAGCTGGAAGCCAACCGCGCGAGTCGCGAGGCGCGCACGCCGGAGATTCCCGCAGCGAAGCCCGAGCAGAAGGAGCGCCCGGCACGTCGGCCGCTGCCGGAACGCCTGCCGCGCGAGACGGTGGAACACGCCCCCGCCTGCACCTGCCCCGACTGCGGCGCGACGATGAAGAAGATCGGCGAGGACGTCGCCGAAGTCCTGGAGTACGTGCCGGCGAGCTTCAAGGTGATCCGGCACGTGCGTCCGAAGCTCGCCTGTGCGGCGTGCCAGCGCATCGTGCAGGAACTCGCGCCGACGCGTCCGATCGCGCGCGGCATTGCCGGGCCGGGGCTGCTGGCCCACATCCTGGTGGCCAAGTACGCCGATCACCTGCCGCTGTATCGGCAGTCGCAGATCTACGCCCGCGAGGGGGTGGCGCTGGAGCGCTCGACGCTCGCCGACTGGGTCGGTGGCGCGGCCGCGCTCCTCGATCCGCTGGTCGAGGCGCTCGCGCGCTACGTCGTGGCGAGCCCCAACTGCACGGCCGACGACACCCCGGTGCCGGTGCTCGAGCCCGGTCGCGGCAAGACCAAGACCGGGCGGCTGTGGACCTATGTGCGCGACGATCGGCCGTGGGCCGACCGCGCCGCCCCGGCGGTGCTGTTCCGCTACTCGCCCGATCGCAAGGGCGAGCACCCCGAGTCCCATCTGAAGACGTTCTCCGGCATCCTGCAGGCCGACGGCTACGCCGGGTTCGATCGGCTCTACGAGGACGAGGCGAACGGATTCGGGAGGCGGCCTGCTGGGCGCACGTGCGGCGCAAGTTCTACGAGATCTACGCAGTCGAACCGCTCGCCGATGGCGGCCGAGGCGCTGGCGCGAATCGGCAAGCTCTACGAGATCGAGGAGGCGATCCGCGGCCGGCCGCCCGAGGAGCGGCGCGCGGTGCGCCAGGCGCGCGCCGGACCGCTGCTCGAGGACATCAGAGCCTGGTTCGAAGCGACCCTGGCGCAGGTGTCGGCGAAGTCGGCGCTGGCGGTCGCGATCCGCTACGCGCTCACGCGCTGGACGGCACTGATTCGCTATCGCGACGACGGCCACATCGAGATCGACAACAACGCCGCCGAGCGCTCGCTGCGCGCGGTGGCGCTCGGACGCAAGAACTACCTGTTCGCCGGGTCCGACGCCGGCGGCGAGCGCGCCGCGGCGATCTACAGCCTGATCGGCACGGCGAAGCTCAACGGCCTGGATCCCGAGGCGTACCTGCGCGAGGTGCTCGCGCGCATCGCCGATCATCCGATCAACCGCGTCGACGAGCTGCTGCCGTGGAACGTCGCCGACGAACTGCGCGATAAACTCCCCCTCGCCGCCTGACTCAGCTCGCCGTCGTCAAGGTGGTGTCAGCCGGACGCTTACGCAGCGACCGCGCCAGTGGCGAGGAATAAGACCGCGGCGACGGTGAGGCGCGAGCCAGTGAGTTTCACAACGGAACAGTAGGAGAGGTACGACGATACAGCTCGAATGCTTAGGCGTGACGCAGCCGATGCAGCTCGGGCCGATTCAGATCCGCCTGAAGTTCGGGAACCAAGCGTACCGCGTGGCCAAGGTCAATCGAGGGGAGAACGCGGGAGACGTCGCAAGAAAGCTGCGCGAGCTGGCGCGCGCGGTTCTCGGATTAGAGGCGGTCCGAAGGAAGCGCACTCCCTACGCCGTAGAATTCCCTATATGAGCCAAGCCCGCCAACATCACTTTGTCTCACAAGATCAGGCGGTCGAATCAGGCGCCTGACCTTGCGAGCATCCTGCACCCCCTAGATCACTTGGCGCGCCCGGCCGGACGTAGGCGGGCACTGGACTCAGACGGTCGTGATCTGAGAAACCTGACTACCTCACTTTGCCTCTGGCCCTCGTTCCTGTCGCTGACGACGCTCAATGGTGTCCTTCATCCCTTCAAAGAAACCCTTCTCATAGCCCCCCATCATTTTGAAGGCCTTCGCGCGAACCGAGGGGTCTTGCGATTCTGGATCGAGATGCGCTCGGACAAGGGCATCATTCATCTCCTCGGCAATTCGCTCCACGACGCTTGGCATCTCCATAGCTAGTGCCTCGTCGTACTTTTCGAGCCCTAGCGCGATCAGATAAGCTCTAAGCGCCTCGGTCTTCTGGGAGACTCTCGCGCCCCAGATGAGACCAGTCAGTCCTCGCGTCTCTCGTGGCAGGCCGATAAGGAGATCGATCATTTGAGTTAAGCCGACATGGCTCACCATATTTTCACCGAGTTGCGAGTAAGCGCTGTTCCGCACAGCCTCGCGCAAGCCCTTATCAGCAGTGACCAAGATCACTCGCCTTCCGGCTGCGCGATCCTTGGCCAACCCAGACAACTGATATGCGTCGTGCTCAATGAGCCACATCTCCTTGCCACTAGCCAATCCGGCCGAATATGCTTTTTGAAGTGCCAGCGAAATCCCGGGATACTCCGAACCCAGAAGATCTCTTTCTGGCACAACAGCAATTCCCTTTTGCTTCAGCCATTGGGACAGTTCCATCTCATTCGTGTAGGGAACGTATCGCTGCAGGAACTCCGAAAACGTAAGCGTGGGCTCCCTTAGGTTCAAGTTGGAGTACGCACCCACAAAAACATTCACGTTGGTCGCCCCGTGATACAAGGCCTCCCTCCTTACCGCCTCCAAGAAGCCAGGGCCCTCTTCCTCTACGAAGCGAAGGGCGAGACGCTTATGACTCACGATCTCATTGAGGAAGCCGCGAGAGGCGAGCAATTGAAGACCGACTGCGGCTCGAGCTGCCGCCTCTCGTAACCGATCAATGGTCGCGCTATAGATCGAATTGAACGGATGACCCGGGGTCAACGCCGGCATCAGCACATTCGCATCCAAGTAAATCCGCTCCGGAAGTACGGTAGCGTGGAACAAGATCGTTCGGGGACTCTGGACCGCCAGTTCTAAAGCGAAACTAACCCGCCCCAATTCGGAAAGGACGGTTGCCTCCTCCTCAGACGGATGAGTCAGGATGCTTTCGCAGACCCGTTGCAGGCGGTCTATCTCAGCCGACGAGAGAAGGACGCATGCGCCGTGAAGAGCCTTAGCAATGTCGACCTCCTCCGGAGTTCGCTTGGCAGCGAACGCCGCGCCAAGATCCCATCCGCGCTGAAGCACTAGCTCCTTGAAGAATGTCTGCAAGGAATTTTCGACGTCTCTCGTGGTGTGCCACCCTTCCTGGACCACTGCACGATTGCGCGCGCTTTGTACCAACACTGCAATGGATTCATCAAACCCCCTCTGCGATGACTTCTCGCCGATCCAGACGACGGTTTTCTCCCTTCCCTCCTTGTGGAGCCGGCACATATTCTCGGATCGTAACGTCGCGACGCCCTTATCCACCAACGCCTTGGCGTCGCCTCTACTAATAGCGAGCTCCTCGTGCAAAGAATCCACCAGCGTTCGAATCCGAACTCCTTTCGGAAGATGCCTCTGCAATAATTCGGCGACCATCCCCTCAACAATCACCTCACGAAGCGGAGTTAGGTGCACACCTAAGCGCGCCCGGGAATAACAGGCCGCAAGGAACCGTCGCGCTGTAGCGAACGGGGCCACAGTATTGCCACCGGCGATTGGCTCGGCTGGTAGCGAGCGCGTCGTGTACCCGTCGATGCTTTCCCACATCGCGCGATGATCGTCGTCCGGCGCGTAGAACACCGGATCGATGTTCAGCCTACGTAGTCTCTCGAGAAACTCATGCGCTATGCCCTCGGGCAAGAAGGCTACGTGACGTCCTGGAGGTGCTGCACCGTAGTCTCGGTTTAGTTGATCAAGAACGCTTCGTATCGCGGGGTCATAGAACGAGAAACCAAGGAAGAGTACGTTCTGACGGGTGAAGATGTAAGACAAGAGGTCTCGATAGGCTCGATCCTCTAAGAGGCGCTCGAATTGTGAGCTAGTCAATACGATCGATCTCGGAGCCTCCACGGAGCCGTGTATTCGCGCGATATACGTGCCCTTCTGCCAAATAGCTTCGGAGAATGATTGATCTCCATACCGATAATCCATGACTGACCGATTGCGCGAGACGGCTGTCACTAGGCTACGATCGAAGTTGGTCGTTAGGTATGCACGAAACGGAAGAGAAGCTAATCCGAGAAGTGGCTGAGGATCGAACTTGCTCAACTCTTCCGTGAGATATCGGTGTTTGTCTCCCGCAAGAATCTGATCGGAGAGGAAGAAATATTCCGCCGCAGCAGGTAGATTTCCTTGTCGAATCTTCTCACCCATTTGTGCAGCCGTAAGCGGATCCTTTGCCCTCACGTGCTCCATTAATCGGGCCAGTAGTTTGCCCCACGATGGCAGACCGGCGCGGGTCGCGACGCCGGCCCCTGCAAATAGCACTGGTTCCTGCGCCTCTTGAAAGAATCGTGCGAGAACACTAGCAGGCTGTTGAAAAACGCCGTTGCATTATCGAACAAATGCTCTTGAGCGCTGTCGCAGTGATGTCTGTGATTTGAGCGAGCATACGACGATGCGCGGCGCTGACAGGATGCAAGAGCGGTTGTTCACGATGGCGCGGCTGGAGGACTTCGTTCCGGCGGATCATCCGCTGCGTCCGATCCAGCGCATGGTGAACGAGGCGCTGAAGCGTCTGAGTGGCCTGTTCAACGAGATGTACGCCGATCACGGGCGCGCGTCGATCGCTCCGGAGAAGCTCATCCGGGCGCTGCTGCTGCAGGTGCTGTACTCGGTCAGAAGCGAACGGCTGCTGGTTGAGCAACTGCACTACAACCTGCTGTTCCGGTGGTTCGTGGGGCTGGCGATCGACGATGCGGTGTGGGACCACTCGAGCTTCTCGAAGAACCGCGATCGGCTGCTCGATCACGCGGTGATCGAGGCGTTCTTCGCTGAGGTGATGGCGCTGGCCGAGAAGGCTGGGTTGCTCAGCGACGAGCACTTCTCGGTCGATGGCACGCTGATCAAGGCTTGGGCGAGCCACAAGAGCTTCCAGCCCAAGGACGAGCCGCCCGCCGACGGCGGTGCAGGACGCAATGCCGAGGCCAACTGGCACGGCAAACCGCGCAGCAACGACACCCACGAATCGACCACCGATCCGGAGGCGCGGCTCTACAGGAAGAGCAGTACCGCCGAGGCGATCCTGTGCTACCAAGGCCACGTCCTGATGGAGAACGGCAACGGCCTGATCGTTAACGCTCGGGCGAGTGTGGCCAGTGGGTTCGCCGAGTGTGAGAACGCCCTGGCGATGCTCGCCGAGCTGCCCGGGACGAAGCCCAGAACCGTCGGCGCCGACAAGGCTTACGACACGGCCGAATTCGTCGCTACAGCGCGCAACATCGAGGTCACCGCGCATGTGGCGCAGCGCCTCGGTAGGCGCGGCGGTTCGGCGATCGACGGGCGCACCACTCGACATCCGGGCTACGAGGCAAGCCAATGCATTCGCAAGCGCGTCGAAGAAGCGTTTGGTTGGGCGAAGAGCATCGGACGCGTTCGTCAAACAGTGTTCCGCGGCCTGGAGCGGGTCAACATGCAGTTCTTGCTCACGATGACAGCGAACAACCTGGTGCGAATGCGAGGGTTGCTGGCGGGAGCAACGTAGTGAACGCGACAACAGGCAGTCGATGCGTGACGAGGTCCATGAACAGCGAACCAAACGGACGACGAAGGCGCAACGAGGCAGAACCGAAGGACGACGCCCTCCGCTGCCAACCCTGCGCGATCCCCATTCGGAGCGATTCATTGACCGTGTCGCTGCCTATTTCAACAGCCTGCTAGAGACGCTAGACATGTCGATTTCGGTAAAGGAAGGAAACGGTGTCGTTTCTAGAACGATATCGTTTCACAGGTTTAGGACGCGCTGGATCGGGTGAGGATGTTCCCGCGTAGGTAATACGGAGGCTCACGGAAACATGAGTCAGGTAGCGGTAGCCTTGGGGTCCGGTAACTGGTACTCAGAAAGATCAATCTTCGGCTGACCCTTCTTCCTGACCAAGGTCCATTTCCCGTTCTCCAGATAGATTTGGACGTGCCAGTAGGCGCGCGTTTCTTTGGTCGTCATGTTCATCCCCGCCAGCCAGGACGTGAACTTCGCGATTGGAATCAGAAGCACCAACTTGGGGGAGCCGCAACCAAACGCCGAGTAGCCGCCGTTTACTGCCTCCAAGGCTTCCTTCTGATGCGGGTGAAATGCGAACCAGTATGCTCGGTGCGTTCCCTCGTCGTACTCCCGGGACGCAGTGCAAACGACCCGGGTCTTCTCGTCCGGGGAGGAGAAAAGCGCTCGCGTACGCTTGAGTAGCGGGATACCGAGGTGATCGGATACCCGTTTGGCAACCAGGTCATTGAACGCAACGGGGGTGAACTTCGGCCCCTCCTTCTGGGCCGGAGAACGCTCGGGCGCGGCTTCCGCTTCCTCGGGAAGTTCCTCCGTCTTCTTGGCATCCTCGGCCGTCGAGAAGACTAGTTCGACGATCTCATCGAGCTTGGTGAACTCCCGCGGTATGAGAAGCTCGTATACGCGTCGCAGGGCGTCCGGATCGTCGACGGACTCTTTTATTTGCATGAGGCGCAGCAGGCCATCGACACTTATCAAGCGCATGTCCCATGCGTACGGTGATCCTCGGATCTGAGCCTCGAGGTCGCCCGTGTCCTTACGCCCGACGACAACGAGAATTGAAGACGCCTCCTCTGTCGCGGCCCCTTCGCGAAGAAGCTCTTTGCGGTACTGGGCAACGACGTTCAGATCGATCCGGTACGCGTCCGTGGTCTTAACCTCGACGATGATCTTGTGCTTGTTTGGAAGGTCCCAAAGCCCATCATTGCCGATTGCGCCCGCCCTCCCGCGATACCGTCCATAAGTGACCTCGAAACCGAGGCGACGGCCGACTTCGTTGATGATGTCCTGAAGCACGAGCCCGCTGTCCGGGAAAGAGTCCGTCAGACACTCGTTGGCGTAGCGCACTAGCTGGAGCGATGGAACCTCCGCTAGGAGCGCACGGAACTCCTGAGATGTGGTGCTTCCGTCTGTGAGCTTGCCGTCACCGGCGATCGCGATGATCTGCTTCACGGTCTTGTCGTGAAGCAACTCTGGCGAAGCCTTCCAGAGAGTTAGGACGCTCAACGGTTTCCCCTTTTATTTCAGAATTATAGGGGGTGCGCCGTTCTTCGGAGGCCACAAATCCACAAAGGGAACCGGCCCCAGCGCCGCGCGTTCGACCAGTACGTCCAACTGCTTTGTTGTTGGGTACCCACGCCCTACACGCGTCGGCGGCCAGTTACAGGCTAACGGGGCGAGAAGCCCGACGCTTGGACGTGGATCGAAGCATGCAAGCGCTAAGAACCGCTCGGCGCTCGAGTCAACCCGATGCCCGCTCGGACCACAAAGTGCGAACTCTTCGCACGCACTGCACATATCCCAGCTTACAACGAGTATCCAGCCGGCTGTTGAGCGAAGCTAACCGCAATCCCTGCCCCCCAACTACAAATCGTGCACGGCGCGTAGCGCCCTTTGATGCTCTCGTGCTGATCGGTCCCCGCAGAGACGAGACGCGCCGACGCGCGCCCTGCTCAAACCGACGTCAACCCCTCCCGCACCGCGTACTTCGTCAGCGCCGCAACGGAGTGCAGCCTCACCGTGCGCATGATATTCCGCCGATGCACCGCGACGGTCGCGACCGTGATGCCCAGACGCTCGGTGATGCAGGGCGAGCGATTCCCCTCGGTGATCAGCCTGAGCACTTCGCGCTCCACCGCCCCCAAGCGCGGCGCCGGTGCACGCGCGCGCGTACGCCTCGCCGCTCCACCGCGGACTGTAGCCAGGCGCGCGTCCACAGCTCCACGCGGCGGCGCACCGGCTCGTCGTCGTGCCTCCGCGCGAGTCATGAAAGCGAGAGGTTGGGGGATCCACTGAAGAGAAGTGAGAGCGCGCGGGGCGCAATAGCAATCGCGCCGGCGAAATTCGCCGCCGTTCGCCGCGTACAAGTCCACCCCCATTGACCGAGGTCAAGATCGCCGCACCGCGAACGGCAGAGAGTTGCTCGAGAAGCATCGATCGACTCGAACAATTGAAAAAGGAACCTCCTTCCTCTGCCAGATTGACCTGAGATCAAAGGACGAGAAATGAAACATTCAACGATAGGGCTGGCCCTCATCGGCGTCTTCTTCGTTTCGAGTTCCGCGCTCGCGCAGTCGAAGCCGCCGGCGATGATCGATTTCGGTGCACTCGAGTACAAGTCCAGTTGCGCCACATGCCATGGACTCAACGCCAAAGGTGACGGCCCGCTGCGTCCGTACCTGGTCAAGGCGCCGTCGGATCTGACCACCCTTGCCAAGCGCAACGGGGGAGTATTCCCCGTACAACGGACAACGGAGGTCATCGACGGCAGGACCCAGACTGAGATCGCTGGGCATGGTTCGCGCGAGATGCCGGCGTGGGGCGCGCGGTACTCCGCCGAGGCGCCTTACTACTATCTTGGAGGCGCACTCCCGGGTCCGTACGAGACGGACGCGTTCGTCCGTACCCGGATCGCGGCGCTGATCGACTATCTGAATCGCATGCAGGGGAAGTAACGAGGGCCACGCGTTGCGTGGCGGGAGTCTGCGGCCCCGCTGAATAAGGGTGGGCCCCGGATACTCCGGCACGAAACTTCGGTCGCAAGCCCTGCTTGCCCGGCGAGTGGAGCGATGCATGAGCCCTGCGTTCGCGAGGGACCGCAAGATCGCGCTCGTCATGGTCAGCGCTGTCCTTCTTACGTTCACGGCTTTCTCCGCCGTCGCGGCAACCGACGAGGCGATCTGCAGACTGGCTGTGAACTGGTTCGACGAGGATGGGCTGCACTATTGGACGCCCGACAAGAACGAGCGCCTGGTCCGGATCGTGCGCGATCTCGGGGCGAGCCAGCTTCCTGCCGACGGCATTCTCATCTGCTCAGGAGAGGGGTGGTACGGCCGCACGCTGTACCTGTTGAGGTATTTCAACGCGGAGACGTTACGCGAAGAGCGACGCGGTCTCGCCATGCACCTCGCATTCTTCCGCGAGGCACCGGATGACATTGTCCGGCTCGCCGTGCAGCATGAACTCGGGCACTTAGCGCGTCAGCTTGACAATCAAGCTTGCGTGGATCCCTACGATGACGAGATTGCGAGGCGCTGCGAGCAGGAAGCAGATGATGCGGCCGCCGTAATCGTGGGGCCCTGCGCAGTCGCACGTCTACTCGCGTGGCTGGTCGGCTACTTCGAGCGGCACAATGTCTCGATCTACACCGGCGCGCTCACTCCCCGAATCGCAAGGCAGATGGGAGCAGGCAACTGTCTGGTGTCGGGCGCCTCGAACCCGATACGCCAATAGTGTCGAAGCTGAAGCGCACCAGTAGACGAGTCTGCGCCCGTCGTAAGAGGCGGCGCCAACCGAAGCCAGCCTCCTTTTGCCTTTCGTCGCGCATTAGAGAACCACTAGCCGCCCTCTGACGAGTAGAGATTGGCCGGTTGGCGCGCTTCCAAGCAGACACGAGTCCAGAAGGGAGAATGGATCGCGACCGTCTGCTTTCGTGCGCGGCCGCGACCGACCGCTCCTGGCCCGAGAGCGGTCTTCCCCTCCCCCGCGGGCGACGGACTAGTAGTCCGCTGAGAGACGGATCACTTTTCAGCCGGTCGAATGACTGAGTTCGACCCAAAGCCGGCATCGGCGATTTTCTGGTCGATTGACTGGTGTACCTTGCAAGGTGCCGCTTACTGAGTCCGTCGTCAAAATCTGAATTCGTCGAAACCAGCCATCCGCGGATTTCTACCGGCGATGTGGACAAGATTCCTCCGAACGGCCGCTCTCAAAAATGCGGGCGCGCGCTCACGACCCCTTGCTGCCTGTCGCGCTCTAGGGAAGCGGACCTTCGTCGACTTCGCTGACCGGCCAAGAGCTGTCGTTCTTCCAAATCGCTGATAGCTGCCGTTCAAGCCTCGCATCCTTGGGCAGCTAGCTGCACTCTCGACTTACTGTCCCAAAGAAAGAAAAGCGATAGAGGCGACTGGAGGCTTGCGTGTAACGACAGGCTTGCCGCTGCTACTAGTCTTGAGAGCCGCCTCCCCCAAGCCAATGTTCGTCGAGGAGATCCGTGAGGCGTTCGCACGGAAATGAAGCTCCGCCGAGAAATCAGCCGACGGGCCCTCCATTCACTTTGAGGCGGACGACGTTGGCGGAGGGCAGCTCATGCTCCACGCTGACGGACTCCCAGCGTGAGCGCAGCGGGGTCGAAGGTGATGTCGACCCAACCGTACACGTCGGCAGGAGCGGCCAGGAGAACGTTTACTGCGAATTCGCTGCCGGGAGCGACAAGCGGCGGCGCGAACAGGATCACTGACGGACGGTCGGTGGTCGCTTCGATCAGCGGGTTCAACGGAATCCCGCAAGTACAGCCGATACCGCGGATCGGCAGGGACGTTCGAGAAATGCGAGACGCCGCGCTCGTCGACGAAATGGTGGACCTCATTCATGGGCTCCGATCGGCCGCCGACGCCAGCGCGAAAGATAGAGCGCGCGGCAACGCGAGTTTGCCGACGTGGCCTCACGGTAAACCCCTGCATCCCCCCGAAAAGCGGCTGCCCCCTGCCCGTTATTGTGGGCCAGGTTGAAGTCCTGGCGCGCGAACACACCAGATGGACTGGGTGGCGTTATCGCTGACAGGAACCCCGTTGAGCGCCACCATGAAGGTACCAAATAAACGATTAGTCCATCCAACCCAGAGATGGACTTCTGTTCCCACCTGCTGGTTAGTGGTCCAGAAACGGACATCATCACCTGCGGGAATGTCCGTGAACGGGTGCCCGGATGGGAGTGCTGGGGCCGCGGTGGCGGACACGTCCATTAGACTTCCCAGTTCTTGGACGGTAGGCAGCCGCCAACCCCACGGTTACCCGTCCTTACACCAGTACACGAGGCAGTAAGCAAATTGCCACCGCTGGGGAAGATTGAGGCCTGGTGATCGCTGCCAAACCAACCCCGTTTCCCTATCGAGCACGGCCTCGCTGTTCATGTTGCTCAGAACGATAAACCGCGTGTTCGACGGCAATGTCTGGTCCCAGGACGGCGTGGCGTAGTACGGGCCGGGGGCTGTCGTCTGCGCGTGAGCAGGTGTGACGGCGAACGTCGCCAATCCCAATCCGATCAGAGCGAGTGTGCGTGACAGTGCGCGTTTCATGGCTCTCCTCCTTGGCTGTGACAAGTGAACGAATCGTTGCTGTCGGGTTGAGGACGACCGTGACCCCTCCAATCGGAAAGTCTCAAAGGCTATCCAGGGCCGCGGGTCCGCGCACACACCACGAGAATAGTTCTCCGCTCTTTGAAGGGTTGCCCACGGGGGAGCCGAGTCCAGCCTGGAAGGTCACAGCCCATGCCGCATCGGCGATGACGCCGGGGATGGTCGAGTTAGTAGCCGACCAGTAGACCTGCGGCTGAACGCCGGCAAACGGATGACCTGCCGGCAAAGCGGGTCCGGGATCAGGAACAGAGGGTCATACAGGCTTGCGAGTTCATTTATCGAGAGGAGCCGCCAGCCCATCCGCCCCCCGACTTGCTTGTTGAGGCAGAAATGTACGGAACCGACCCAGTCGTCACGGAATGGACTTGGCGTTCTCTCCCACACCAATCCCGTCTCCCGGTCCAAGACTGCTTGGCTGCTGAAATTGGACAAAACAATGAAGCGAGTTGGCACTCGGCAGCGTCTGATCCCAAGACGGTGTGGCGTAGTACGGCCCGTTAGCCGTCGTCTGCGCGTGAGCAGGTGTGACGGCGAACGTAGCCAATCCCCATCCGATCAGAGCGAGTGTGCGCGACAGTGCACGTTTCATGGCAGTCCTCCTTGGTTGTGACAAGTGAACGATTCGTTCCGGCGCATCGCCCACGGGCTCTTTGCTTTTCGCGCGCTCCATGGGCTATGGACTGGTTGTGCCGAGCGAACGCCTCAGAACCGCGAAATTCCGAACTCCCCGCGTTCCTCGGCGAATGGTGGATCGGAGAGCCGGCGCAGCCGCGATGGCCGCCAAGCAAGAGCCTGCGGGCGAGATGGCGGCCCATCTCTCATCCCCCGTGCCGATCGGCGGCTAGTGGCGTCGTCTGCGGAGGATGCGTCGGCCGCCGAGGACCGCAAGGACGCCGGCAAGCAGGGCCAGCGTTCCGGGCTCCGGGGCGGCCTGGGTGGTCACTGCGTTGCTAATGCTAAAGCCCGGATCGACTCCCGGCATCAACTGCTGAAAGAGGACGTACGCCAGCAGTCCGTCGCCACTAACGCCGGAAGAGAAGCCGGCAATTCCTAGGAGCGAGCCTGGGAGCAGTAAGCCGCTGCTGGTGATATTCGACAAGGTCAGATCGGAGGCGTCGAACTCGGCTTGATAAACGCTCTGATAAAGCCCGCCCACGTCCAGCGGGCTGACGACACCGTCAGTGAAGTTCAGATCAAAACTCCAATCCTGCAAGCCACTTGCGCCCGTGATTTCAATGGGCAGCAGGAACGCGTTGGCAGAGAGCGGAGAGGAAAGACTACCAAGGGGATCAAAGAGAGAACTGGGGATGCTAGTCGTCGGCGTCCCAACCAAGATTCCAGCCCCGGCCCAAGGCGAAGCCACCAGCGCAAGGAACCCACTCGCGAGAGCGACGAGCAATGCGCGTTTGGCCACTGCCCGACACAACAACCTTCGGATCATTTGTGCACCCTCCCCGGTTCGCACCACTGAATCGCGCTGCTGCGGCGCACGAAGCCACGACGGTCTGGGTGGCGCACGCAGAACCTCCCCCTCCTCGGACGGTCCTGACAAAGGCCGGGCCTTGGAGAGGCCCCAACACTAGGCCCTAGGCATAGGGCATGCCGACTCCGTTTAAGCCCAACAATCAACAAGTTAATTGAACGCTCAAATTAGAGTCATTCTCGAATGTTAAGACAGCTCGACAGTCGCAGGGGAACTCGTCGGGTGGGGCTGCGCGGCAACTCCTAGCGGGGGAGGCAGAGCCGTGAGACTCGACTAACGAGATCGGCGCGTGGCTCTCGGCGATGGCGCAGTACCGCTGCTTTTGGGCCTGCACGGAGAAGTCCGTGAAGGGCCGCTTCTCCAGAGGACGAAGGGCAGCAACGGGTCGAGAGCGTCGTGGAACGACCGCTTCCGGCGACGTCGTTGTACCGCCGCTTCTGGCCGACAGCCGCGGTTCCCTATGTTCGCCGAAAGCGGGTTTTGGAAGAATCAGGCTCTTGCCGCGAAGGGCAGCTTACGCGCTTAGTTGCGAACTCACGCAACCGGCCATCAGCCGCCGGTCACTGTTGCTGCCCAATCCACTACAAAGCAGTCGTTCCTCTCCAGGGTCACCGATTGCCTGTGCCGTGAGGCACAATTCGGTTAACCAGATCTTCATATCGCGGTTAAGTTGAAGATGTATCTCGATAAACCGCGTTGGGCGTCCGAAACGAGTCGAGGCCGGCGTTGCGCAGGGCGAACCGTTCGCCGGCCGAAGCGGTCACGAAAATAACCGAGGAGCGTGTGCTCGCCACGATGCATCGCTGCCGCTGCGCCGAGCATGACGCTCACGATGCTGCCGAATCGCTGCGTCATGGCTTGTACTCCCTCGGTGGTTGGCCGGTCTTTCGATGCCGGCTCGACGGCATTCTAGTCGGCAGCGCGCGACAATGCGACGGTCGCCGGGCAACGACGGCTGGCAGCTTCAAGGCCCCTGCCCCGCCCTCCGGCGTGCTACTTGATGACCGGCAGCGTTCAGCGTCGGTGAAGATAATCCGCCGACGACCGAGACGCGCCTTGAGCATCCGGTTCTCGGCCTTGAGGTATTCGATGAACCCTTCCTGCTCGCGGGCGAGCCACGCAGCGAGCACGACGATCAGAAGCCGCATCAGCGCCGGCGCTTGAACCATGCTGCGAGCCTAACCCAGGCCGTCGCATCATGCTCGCTCGACCTCGATTGAGTATCTGGAAACTACGAGCTCAAGATTGACAGAGGTCGCGTCGCCTAGTGAGGCGTGGGAAGGGACTTCCTATCCGAGAACAAAATCGTGACAATTAAGTATTCTTTGGAGCGTGAAAATGGCAAGGATAGTGAAGTGCGTCAAACTGGGCCGGGAAGCCGAAGGCTTGGATTTTGCCCCCTATCCCGGGGAACTTGGAAAGAAGATATTCGACAACGTATCCAAGGAAGCCTGGAAGCAATGGCTGGAGCACCAAAAGATGCTGGTGAACGAGAACCGCCTCAATCTAGCCGACGCCAAGGCGCGCAAATACCTGACGGAGCAGATGGATAAACATTTCTTCGGCAGCGGCGCCGACGTGGCGGCGGGTTACGTGCCCCAATCCAGCAAATAGTCCGGACCGGGCGGTCAAGGCTCCAGACTGTTGGAGATATGTTCCGCAGACGACTCGTGCACCTTGTATTCCGGTTGAATGTCGAACAGCAGCTTGGCGTGCGCCAGCCTCAGCACCGTCTCGGCTTCGGCCGGGCTCGCGCATAGCGAAAAGATGAATCCGAGGTAACTCGCTCCTTCTGGGGGCGGGGCGATGATTTGACCGGGCTGCGCCGTGATCCTGACCCCGGTGATGCCGGGTACGTTCAATGCGGTTTCCAGGTTATGTACACCTCGGTAGACGCCGCGCCGGGGGATGGGAATCATCATCACGCCGGCGCCTTCACGGGATGCGCTCAACGCCACGGGTTGATTCAGCGCGTGGCGCAGGATCAGCTCCTCAAGCGTCATGCCGAGTGCATGGCGGAGTGCCATGCCGCACAGACCCCCGATCGAGCGGGCCGCCACTTCCAGCAGCCACACGCCTTCGGCGTTGACCCGCATTTCGGCATGCACCGGCCCGGTGACTAGCCCGGCCAGCCTGCATGCGCGCTGCACCGCGTGACGAATTTCCTCCTGGGTCTGGTTGGGTAGGCGGGAAGGCGTGACGTAAATGGTCTCCTCGAAATAGGGCCCGTCCAGCGGATCGGGCTTGTCGAACAACGCCAGCGCGTGAAGTTCGGCGTGATCGAGGATGCCCTCCAGCGCATTTTCCCAACCCGGAATGAAGTCCTCGACGACGAGACCGAGTTCAGCCGCGTCGCGGTCCGCTTTATTCTGGATGCCTTTCACCCAGCTCACCGCCTGCAGGTATTCCTCGGCGTTGTCGGCCCGGATCACACCGCGGCTTCCCGAAAGCCTTCTTGCCTTGACGACGACCGGCCATTTCAGCTGCGAAAGCAATTGGGCCGGATCGGCGTCGCTCGGCAGATGGCGAAAGTCCGGGCACGGCAATCCGCGCTCTCTTTGCATTCGCCTGAACGCCAGCTTGTCGCGCAGGCGCCGCACCGCCTCGGGCGGATTAGCCGAAAGGCCCAGGCGTTGGTTGAGCAGCGCGGCGAGCTCGAGCCCCGAATCGTCCACCGCGAGCACGGCGTCGGGCTTGTGCTCGAGCGAGCGCAATACGATTCCGAGCGCTTCACCGGGCTTGTCGAAATGCACTGCCATGATCGGATCGAGTCCCCACTCCGGGGCCAACTGGTGACAGTAGTCGGCGACGGTGACAATCTCGATGCCCAGCTTCTTTCCCGCCGCAAGGAAGGCCTCATTGCGGTACGAGGTGGTGGGGAGCAAGAGCAATACGCGCTGCATGAGTCCGGTTCGGCGCTTAGAAGCTTTGCAACTGCTGGGTGGTGGGTTCCGCGCAGCAGTACCAAGGCTCCGAAAGGTGCGGGATCGGCGCGCCGAGGTTCAGGTGGTCGAGCGGCGGAGCGGTCCTGCCGAGCGCCTTGTGGGCCATCGCCCAGATTCTCTCGAATATCCTGCGGCGCGAAAGCCCCTCTTCCTCGGCTCGCGCGACGAACGCCTGAACTTGGCTCTGCAGCTCATCGACACGGGAGTCTTGGTGCCGCCAGGGGTAACCCAAAATCTTCGCGTCGAAATCCTGGATCAGGTCGCGGAAGCCCGCCAGTTTCAGCAGGTACGAGCCCTCCGGCACCAGCAGGCGGATGCAGAGCTGGATCGGCGGCACGCTTTCGACCAGCTCGAACTCGATCAGCCGCCGCAACAACTCGACATAGCCTTCGAGCGTGATCCACGGCGTGAAGGCGACGAAGGTCGGCGCGAAAGCGATGCCCACTTCGCGAAGCAGCGCCACCGCGCGGCCGAAGTCCCCGGCGGTATGGTTCTTGTCGAGGTATGCCAATATCCGGTCATCCACCGCCTCGACGGCAGCGGTGACATACAGGCATCCGCAGCGCTTCAATTCCGGCAGCAGCTCAGCGTGATCGATGAGATGCTGCACTTTGATCGTGGCATCGAAGGTGACGTCCGGAAATTCCGCGTGCAGCGCCCGCGCGAGCTTCAGCGCATGGGTCGGACCATTGAAAAAATCCGGGTCGCCGAAGGAGACGTGCTCCGCGCCCTTCGCCACCTGGCTGCGGATGTCGGCCATCACCACCGGCATCGGCACGATGCGGAATTTTCCCTGGTACACGGGCACCACCGGACAGTGGCGGCACAAATGCTTGCAGCCTCGGCTGCCCTCGGCGAATCCCACGACCTTGGTGCTGCCGTCTGGGATTTGCAGATGGGCGTAACGGGCAAGGGGCGGCAACCCGGTCCGGTCGGGGATGAGAAACTCGATCCGGTTGAGGTTGATGAGCGGCTCGCTCTGGACCTCGGCGCGCCGGTTGCTTCGCAGGCGCCCGGCGAGGCTCACCAACCCCGGTTCGAATTCGCCGCCGAGAACCGTTCCGACGCCGAGTCCCCTCAGGAGCGTTTCATTCATCGGCGCATACAGTCCGTAGACACACAAGTGGGCCGCTGGGGCGAGCGCCTTGATGCGCGGGATCGCTTCGACCGCGATGCGCGTGGCGGTATGCATGCCGACGTAGATCGCCACGAGGCTGGCGCCGGCGAGGGTGCGCGGATCGAGGCTTTGCAGCGAAAGATCTATGCACGCCACCCGGAAGCCCGCCTTTTTCAGCCATGCGGCGGGCTCCGCGAGCGCGAAAGGCTGGCGCCCCAACTCGTAAGGATTGATCAGCACCGCCTTGAACGGCACCTCGCTTGTCACGCTGCCGAGGCCCTCGACAGCGACGCCGGCGAGTGTTTCGGGAGATGTTCGAGGCTCGGTGAGCATTTCGCGGTAAGCGGATACGAACGAAAAACGGCAAAGGGTGATTACTTCGACTTTGGACGCTGCTCGAACGCGCCCGCAGCGGGCTCACGGCTCGCTCCCGCTTGCGTCATGCGCTTGAGGTAGCGCTGCCACATTTCGTCTTGGTGAAGTCCGTAGTCATAGAGAATGTCCCACGAATATAGGCCGGTATCGTGGCCGTCGGAAAAGCAGAGCTGGATCGCGTAGCTGCCGACCGGCTCGATCTGCGTGATCTCGACATTTTTCTTGCCGACTTGCAGGACCTCCTGCCCCGGGCCGTGGCCGCGCACCTCCGCAGACGGAGAATAGACGCGCAGGAACTCGCACGGGAGCCGAAACGTCTTGCCGTCGGCAAACGAGATTTCCAGGATCCGGGACTTCTGGTGCAGCTTGATCTCAGTAGGGCCGGGGGTGTTTTGGTCCATACCTGCCATGGCAGTCTTCCTTCATCGTACTTGTCATGCTGTGAATATGAAGCGGCGGGTCATCGGCAGCCGGGTCAAAGTTCGTGGTCCCCGATCATCAGCCGCCTGAACACCGAGTAATGTTCCTTGATGCCTTCATCGCCGGGAGTGCGCTCCACCGTGATCCACAATCCGGAGCTGAAGCTCTCACACAACTCCGCGGTATAGGAGACTTCCTCTCCTGCAACAGTGCGGGCCGCCTCCAAAGTGGGGGCGCCGAGGTCGTCCACAAAATGGCGCACCAGGCGCTCGATCACCTGTTGGTATTCGACCTTGTCAATCTCCACCACTTCGGCGATGGTGCAGCGCCCGTGGCTCACCACCCCGATGAATGACGTGAGGCAATGGCAATTAGGCTTACGGTGGGTGGCGCCACTGGGATCGCACACGGCGTAACCTCCGGACACCAGCCACTCGCCATCCTGCGCAGCACCCTCCTGGGAATAAACCCGGGTGTCGGAGGCGTCCAAGCGCACGGCCTTGAGGAATTTCACAGGGTCGGGGCCTGGGCGGAGAAGCCGCACTGCGGCATCCGCGGGGTACCCTTCATGAAGAGGACGACCCGGTTGCTTGCCACGAGGTCGGCGAGCTGCTTGCGGAGAGATTCGCTCAATCCCATGGTTGTTCCTTTCCAACGTGTCCAGGTCACTGTTCTATTCGCCGTGTTGAGGCGGAGGTCGGCGTGCTCATCGTACTTCCTCGAGGTTGGATGCGGGCAGCGTGGTGAGCCGTCTGTCCTCGAGAGGGCCACCGAAAACTCGCAAGCCGGGGCAAGTAAGTTGACGTTTGATTCGTTGTCACCGGCGCATGTTCATGGCAGTCCGAAGCCGCATCCTGCGCGACAACGCCTTCGCCGCTTCTGTAGTTACCGACCCCGTAACAGGCTGCGCCGGCGTGCATCGCGCTCATGCCGCAGTCGTCGCGCGAGCTGAGGAAACCAGTACCGTGATGAGGGTCAAACACGATGTCCGTCCGGTGATTCAAGGCCTACCTCACGGGTCGAGGTGGCTCAGACGAGTCTCCGCGGTAGGGAGATGAGCCCTAATGTCTTCGCGGACCACGCTCGCCCTCGATAGGAGAGTGATCCCAATAGCCATAGCGAGAGCACCACTGCGAGCAAACCAACTAAAGTCCCTCAGTACCTCACCTGATAGGAACCCCCCAAAACCAGGACGGTTGTCGTAGTCATAGCCCGGGTCAGCGAGGAATTCGCGAATCTGTACGTGGCCTGTCAACATGTTGCTTGGCGAACCCGAGTAAATTGGAAAAGGATGAGAGCCACGAATCCGAACCTGACGCCAGAGGATTTCGACTGGCTGCGCAAGATGCAGGCAGCCACTGATGCGAAACTGGATCCGCCACCAATTCCAATGGAAATCGCGGGTAAGCTTCGCACGTTCGGCTTCGTAACGCCGAATGGTCTCGGCGGTCTTGCAATTACAGATCGAGGACGCGGAGCGTTGTTGGAGCAAGACATGCGGGACGCCGAAGACCGCTGAATCACCCCCCAATCATTGGGAGCCTGAATGCGTGTTCCGACGCATCGTGACCGGGGATTCCGATCGACTGTCTGTCTGTCCGAGCCGGGTTTCCCGAGTGCACGTTCCTTCTAGGCCTGCAGTCTGAATCTTGCCCTGTCCACTGACGCGCGCTGTACATGCGACACGCTAAAGGGAAGCGACCCGCTTGACTTCAGAATCTGACGCGCGGATTCTGGTCGAAAGGCGGCCTGCGGCGATTCGCACCGCGCGCCTTCGGACGAATTTTCCTATCCCTTTAACGCTTGGGACGGAGGCACCATGGCAAGAATCGTAAAGAGAACGCGGGGCGGCCCATACCCAGTGACCATAGGGGGTGAAACCAAACACATTTGCGGCTGCGGGCTATCGAACACTCAGCCTTTCTGCAACGGCACGCACAAGATCGCCCGCCAGGAAGAACCCAACAAGCTCTATTGGTACGACGAGCAAGGCAACCGCTTCGAAACCACTGACAGCTACCAGGGTATTCGCTGTCCGCAAGAGTGAAAGCGGAAGCCACGACGCGCGCAGTGCTTTGTCGGCGTACCGATTAGGAACCGACCCGTCAGAGCTCGGCGCGACCGCGCCGGCTCGCCCGCAAACCTTTGTTGTAGTGGCTCTCTCAGAATCGCCTCCAGCGACTGCTTTCGATAAAGTCGAACGTCGGCTTTCGGGAAATGTGGCCGACCGCTGTGGGTCGAACTCAGTCATTCGACCGGCTGAGAAGTGATCCGTCTCTCAGCGGACTACTAGTCCGTCGCCCGCGGGGGAGGGGAAGACCGCTCTCGGGCCAAAAGCGGCCGTAGAGCCCAGGCGCTGAAAGCTGTCATTCGACGGAGCCGCCGACACGTTCATTACCGATCGTGATCGATTCAACACCTGCCGGGGTGCCTGAAACAAACGAAACGAAGATAGCCTCCCGGTGACATTTCCCCGCCGCACCTGCCCACTAGACTGCGCTCCTTTCGCGCGCACCGTCCGGTGCCGGCACGTGAATTGTTCGTGCTTGCTTCAGCCTTCCATCCTCAACGACGCAAGGAGAAGACCATGGCGACAGCCAACAAACCAGTCAACAACGGGGTCAATGTCGATGCGCTGCTCGGCGCACGCGAGGCGCTGACCAAGGCGCCGGCGGCCGCGAAGTTCACGTGGCGTGCGACGTGCAAGTGGGTGAGCGGCACCCACAGTCGTTCCACCGTGCAAGGCTTCTACGGGCTTGGCGAGGAGCAGAAACACAAGACTGAGTTCACCTTCGACGCCGACCACCCGGAGGTTTTCGCGTCCGAGGACAGGGGGGCCACGCCGGTCGAGCTGGTGCTGACCGGCCTGGCCAGTTGCCTTACCGCCGGCATCGCGTCCGTCGCTCAGCTGCGTAAGATCCAGTTGCGCTCCGTATCGGCGACGCTCGAGGGTGGGATGGACATCCAGGGCATCCTCGGCATCGACAGCGACGTGCGCAACGGCTTCGACGGTATCAAGGTGACGTACAAGATCGACGCCGATGCAAGCTCCGACGACATCAAGGCACTCGTCGCCCAGTCGCAAAAGCGCTCGGCCGTCTACGACATCATCACCAACCCGACGAACGTCACGGTAGAGGTTAAGTGACCCTCCGCATCGGGACGGGAGGCGCGCGTCGCACGACGACCGTCGTCATCGGGGCTGGCCACGCCGGGTTGGCCATGAGTTGGTGTCTCGCGCAGCGCTCGATCGACCATGTGGTCCTCGAGCGCGGTGAGGTGGCCCACTCGTGGAGGACCGAGCGGTGGGACTCGCTGCGGCTGCTCACCCCGAACTGGCAGAGCCGGCTGCCCGGTTACGGTTACGAGGGCGACGATCCTGATGGCTTCCGCACGATGCCCGAGACCGTCGCATTCATCGAGCGCTATGCCGATGTGATTTCCGCCCCGGTCCGGATCAACACCAGCGTAACTTCGGTACGCCCCAGTGGCGACGGCTATAAGATCACCACCAGCCAGGGCGAATGGCACTGCCACACCGTCGTGCTCGCAACTGGGGCGTGCAACATCCCGCAGATCCCAGCGGTCGCTGAGGCGGTCCCGCCGGCGATCGCCACGCTCACGCCGATGCAGTACCGCAATCCGGGTCAGCTCGAGGGCGGTGGGGTGCTCGTCGTCGGGGCCTCGGCGACCGGCACGCAGATTGCCGACGAGATTCACCGCTCGGGCCGACCCGTGACCCTCGCGCTGGGCAAGCACGTTCGCGTGCCGCGCGTCTATCGGGGCCAGGACATCCAGTGGTGGATGGACGTCGCCGGTGTGCTCGACGAGCGCTACGACGAGGTCGACGACATCGTTAGAGCTCGAAACGTGCCGTCGCTGCAGCTTGCGGGCTCCGCCGAGCGCCGGACGGTCGATCTGAACGCGCTGACCCGCATCGGCGTGAAGCTCATCGGTCGTCTTGTTGGTATCAACCACGGCAAGGCCCAGTTCTCGGGATCATTGCGAAACCAATGCGCGCTGGCTGACCTCAAAATGAACAGGCTGCTCGACGTGATCGACGAATGGGCGAGCGAAAACGGACTCGACAACAAGGTCGGTCCCCCGCATCGCTTCGAACCCACCAAGGTCGAGGCATCACCGCCGCTCGCCATCGATCTCGCGAGCGGTGAAATCCGGACCATCATCTGGGCGACCGGATTCCGCCCCGAGTACTCGTGGCTCGACGTGCCGGTCTTCGACCGCAAGGGCCGTGTCCGCCACGACGGAGGTGTGGTCGAGGCTCCGGGCATGTACTTGCTTGGCATGCCGTTCCTGCGGCGCCGAAAGTCGAGCCTCATCGACGGCGCCGGTGACGATGCACTCGACTTGAGCGCCCATCTGGCGTCCTACCTTAGCGACCGAGCCTCCGTGACTCGCCCCGAACGACAGGTGCTTACCCGGTGAAGCCGGGCGGAAGTTGCGCTGGTGCACAACATCGAAAAGCTGGCGAGAGCGGGAGGGCTGAGATGAAAGGAAACGGGCACAAGCGGCTGCGCGAACGCTTGAATCGATCGCCTGTACTCGCCAGCACCGCACAGATCGCGATCGCCGATCGCGCGCCGTCCCCTACTACGCACCCCTCCAAGCGTCTTCGCGGAAGGGTTTTTCTACAGCCTCGTTAGACGACCTAGTAAGGCCTCGCCGTGCCGGGAAGAAGCTACCTCCGCGATCTGAATCCGTCCGCCTTCTGGATGGGCATCACCGTGTTCTTTTGGTATGCGTTTGCGGGGATTCCCCTTCATCTTGCCGTTGCCGCCCAGCTGAGGCTTTCGGCGGACGAAACGGCCAGCTGGATTCTGATCGTCTGGGTAACGAGCGCAGCGGCTTCCATTTGTGCCTCGCTTCTCTACCGAATTCCCATTCCAATCACCTGGACGATTCCGGGAATCATCTATCTTGGCGCTTTGGCCGGACGTTTTAGCTACGCCGAGATCGTAGGGGCTAACCTTCTCGCTGGTGTCCTGATGGTCGCGCTGGGTGCGCTCGGAATGGGAAAGCGCATCATGACTTGGCTTCCCTTTCCGATCGTGATGGGAATGTTCGCCGGGAGCATTCTCGAGTATGGGACGCGCCTGGTATCCGCAACGGTCGAGGATGCCCTTGTCGCCGGTACTTGCGTGCTGTGCTATCTGGCCGGGCGCTTGGTGAACAATCCGCGGTTGCCACCCGTCGGTCTTGCCGCTGTGGGAGGAGCAATCGCGATTTCACTGCGCGGTAATTCAGCCGCCATCGATATCGCTTGGTCTGCACCAGTACTGGCTATCCCGCAAATGACCTTTGGGCCAGCCGCGTTTGCCGCCATCACGCTACCGATGATTGTCCTGTCGATGGGGCTAGGTAACGTCCAGGGTCTTGGCTTCCTTCAGGCTCAGAGTTACAAAGTGGCCGTGACCCCCGTATCGGTCCTGGTAGGAATCGCCTCAACGCTCAACGCGATCTTCGGCGGCCATCCCGCGATCGTAGCGCGCACGGGCGTCGCGATGCTTGCAGCAAAAGAAGCTGGACCAGCGGAAGCGCGCTACTGGGGAGTGGTCGTGTCTGCGCTGCTCACCTTGTTCATCGCTTTCGCCGGCACCTCCATTGCGGCACTCGTTGGCGTGCTTCCCAAATCCTATATTTTCGCGCTTGCCGGCCTAGCGATCCTCGGAGCCCTGCAGGACTCGTTGGAGAAGAGCTTTTCCGGGCCGCTTCGCTTTGGCGCGTTGGTCGCTTTTCTGGTTGCGGTCACTCCATTTGCCGTTCTCGGCATTAGCTCCGCATTTTGGGCATTACTTGCAGGACTGGCCGCGTCGGTGCTTTTGGAACGCCAGGAGCTATTGAAGCAATGGCAAGCATAATGATGTCTGACGAGCGCTTGCAGGGGACGCGCCAGAAGCGGCGCGCCCCTGATCGCGAACGTTTAGACACCCAAGGGTCCACCATGCAGTCCTCGAGTTCATCTCTTCAGCCGGAGAAGGAGTTCGCATGAGAGCAATCGCGCAACGGCTAGTGAGGATCTTCGCCCTCTTTGCTTTCGCATCGGCGTGCTCCCACGCGCAGACGGTCGACGTGAAGGCGCTGGCCGCAACCCTGAAGCAGGGCGGTTACGTCATCGTCTTTCGCCACGGAGCAACCCATCGCGACCAAGCGGACACCGATCCCTTGAATCACGAGAATGTTGCCAAGCAGCGCCTGTTGAGTGAAAGCGGCAAGAAAGTGGCCAAGCAGGTTGGCGAATCATTCAAGGCAATGCAAATTCCGCTTGGCAAGGTATACACCAGCAAGTTCAACCGAGCGGTGGAAACGGGAAGGCTGATCAGTGGCAGTGAGGTGTCGTCCGTCCTCGATATCACCGAGGGCGGTCTTGTCGTCACTCCAATCGAAAATGATCGTCGGGCTGAGGCATTGAGGACGATGGCAGCGACGCCCCCAGACGCCGGGAAGAACACGCTGCTGGTTACGCACAAGCCGAACATCATCGATGCGTTCGGAAAGGACTGGTTTGAAGTCAGAGAGGGCGAGGCGTCGATCTTCCGACCGGTTGGCGCCGGAAAGGTGGTCCTGGTCGCTCGCGTCCAGGCTGTCGAGTGGGTACAGGCCACAAAGTGATTCCTGCTACCGGTCTCGCGGCACGCGCCTAATCCTTCGCTCCAGCCGGCGTGCTATACGGCCTGCGGCCTCCGCACGCGGCTGAGCTCATGCGTTGAGCGTCCGCATTCGGGAGCGGTTTGAACGACTGCTCTTTGCGGTCTTGAGTTTCCGCTCAGGGTCGGCTGCGTGAGTTCGATCGCTTCAGCAGCGGACGCTCGAGCAGCTTTTCGCGCCAGCCGGTGTCGCGAATCTTCGAGTGCCCGCTTTCGAGATTTCGTCGCCGCGTGCACGACGTTGAACTATGTCGGCTGTGCCTCGAGACCGGTCGTTGTGGACAGTATCTTCAGAACGCGTGAAGGTCGCTTCATGGCCGCACTCGGACCGTCGCAATCGGCCGAGTTCGACCGATTCTGTTGAAAAAATCGGAATCGCAAGGCCGGGAAATTTCCGTCAGACGCGGAGCTAATCGAAAACACCAGCCGATTCCCGCTTGTGGCCTCATCAAGAGGCTCTACGTCGCGACATCAACTACTCCGCGTACCCCCTCAGCTCAAAGCGAGCTGCGCGCCCCAGAAGGGCTCTTATTTTTTCATCATCAGCGAAAATCGAGTTTTTCAACAGAATCGGTAGAGTCGGGATGTGGCGCGGTGGCAGTAGGCTCAGTTTGTCTGTTGCCGCCCCTTTCGTCTGGCGGTGCCCGAGTAACCTCGCCGTAGCTCCGTTTCCACGCCCCGCTCATCGAACCGGACGTGCAGATCTCCCGCATCCGGCTCTCGGACAAGACTTCACGCCGTCACCCACGACACGTCGTGCCCAAGTCGGGTCAGCCGTACGAGACCGAAGTGCCCGTAGAGGTGCGAGAGTGGATAGGTCCCGCCCCTGCTTCGCCTGACCTTGTACTTGTGGCGCAACCACCGACGCAACCGCGTTGCCGTGTAGCAGTCCAGTGCACGATAGGCGCGGCTGACAGCGCCTACTTGGAAGTAGTTCGCCCAGCCGCACAGCGTGCGATTCAGCTTGCCCACCAGCTCTGTGGTCTCTTGCCACGTCGTTGACGTTGCGGTCAGCGCATGGATCTTCTCGACCATGCGCCGGATGCTCTTCTTCGACGGCCGCAGGCCCAGGTGGGCCTTGCCGGTCGTGCGCGAATACATCCGCCCGAACGTGAAACCCAGGAAGTCGAACTCGCCTTCCGGGACCCTGCAGATTCGTGTCTTCTCCTCGTTGACCGTCAGCTTCAGGCGGCCCATGAGCTCGCGCAGTCGTTGCAAGGCTTCTTCCGCCCGGCCCTTCCTGCACAGGATCACGAGATCGTCGGCGTAGGTCACGATGCGAGTGCCAAGGCTCTTCTCCAGCCCGAGCTTCTTCCACCCCAACACAAACCGGCGCATGTACAGATTCGCCAACAAGGGTGAGATGGGTGAACCCTGCGGGATGCCGCGGCGCTGATCCTTGGCCTCGGTCGTGCGTTTCTTCCGACCTCGGTCGTCGGTCTCCTCCACGGAGCATTCGAGCCACATCTTGATCAGATGCAGCACCCGCCGGTCGACGATGCGCCGCGCGAGCGACCGCATCAGTTCGGCGTGCGGGATGCTCCCGAAGTAGTCCGCGAGGTCAGCGTCCACGACTTCCGGATGGTCGTAGAACAGCGTGTCCTTCACGTCGATCGCCGCCTGCTGGGCGTTGCGGCCCGGCCGGTAGGCGTACTGCTCGGGCGGAAGGTCGGCTTCGAAGATCGGTTCGAGCACCAGCATCGCTGCTGTCATGCACACCCGATCGCGCAGGGTCGAGATGCCCAGCGGCCTGAGTTTGCCGTTGGCCTTCGGGATGAACACTCGTCTGATAGGGTCCGGTCGGTAAGTCTCCTCTCTGAGCGCAAGCGCCAGTTCACCGAGCCACCGCTGCACACCGTACGCTTCGATGTCCGCAAAGTCCTGGCCGTCCACGCCCGGTGCGCCCTTGTTCGAGCGGCACTGAGCGTAGGCATGCGCCAGAATGTCATCGCGATTGATCTTGTCGTACAGAGCGTAGAAGCGGAAGCCCGGCTCTGCCTTCGCTTTCGCGTGTAACGCCGTCTGCAGCTTCTGAACACTCTTCGGAGTTGCTAGGTTGCCCAATCTCCGAGTCCCTCGCTACGTGTTGCGTCCGTCTTGAACTGAGGCCCCTTCCCTCCACCGGCGTTACCCGGCTTCAGCGGTACTGCGAGCCTCTCCGTCACCCCAGGGCGTCCGGCCTGTCCGTCACCGGCCTCCGGTTGGTCGTCCCCGACCACGCCTTGGGGCTTCCCGTGTTGCCTGCGCTTTCCTTGTGTACGTGCTGCCGCCACTACCCCGGCGCAGCCACTGACGGTACTGCTTCGCTCATCCGTTCAGTGATGTCAGCCTTCCCCGAAAGGGTTGTCGGGTCGGCCTGCGCATCGGCATTTTCGAGGCTTGCTCGGCGTTCACTCACGTTACGGCCCGCACACCCGCACTGCCACCAAATCGTGGCACGCTTACCCGAAGGCTTCAGCCATTTCGTTACCTCCATAGCTGCTCCGGTTGCTTCCGGCTGGAGCGTTCGCCGGGTGGGATTTGCACCCACTGGAAAGCGCCGCCTTATCACGGCGCACACCCGTTGCTGCCTGTCGGCATTCGTGAAAGCTGACGTTCGCCAGGTTCGCTGACGAGCGGCGCCCGTCGGTCGCCGCCTCAATTGCCATCGCACCGACATGGCTAGGAAGGACGGGTTTGCTATGGGGTAACTTTTCGGGGAGCGGATCCTTCACAGACCCTTTAATGACCATCGCCGCTCCGGCCCGGCAGTTTCGACGCAAGGGCGGAGCGCCACAGCCGTCGCTAACGGTGTCGCCGACGCGACCGACGTTCGTATTCGCGAACTGCCGTTCACCACCCCTCTAGTGAAGGCGGCACTGGCGGCGCTAGGCCTTGCGAGTGCGGCCCACCGGGCCGCGATATGCCGGCAATGGCCTCAGCGGCGGCGGCGCGGGGCTTAACCGCCGCGATGTCCCCGAGCGACACGATGCCGACCAGTCTCTTGTCGCGGTTTACGACCAGCAGGCGCCGCACCCGGATGTCCCCCATGTTCGACGCGACGTGCTCCAGGTCTTCGTCCTCGTAGCAGTACTTGACGTCCTTCGTCATCACGTCGCCTATCGGCGTATCCGGCCCTTTTCGAGTCGCCACCGCTCGCACTGCAATATCGCGGTCAGTCAGAATTCCAATAACGCGGTCTTTCTCGGCAACCGGCAGGATGCCTGCGTCGAGCGCCGCCATCGCTCTCGCCGCATCGAAGATCGTCTCATCCGGACTAGCAATGCGCACATCCCGAGTCATCGCTTCGCTGACTTTCATGAGTGGGATCTCCTGTCTGAATGTTATAGGCATGCAAGCGGCATGCCTCACGCGGAACGCCGCAGCATCGGCGCACGCGAGACCCTGTTCGCGAGTAGCCGGCTTTTCTGGCGGGGCGCGCCCAAACTGCAGGCCGTTCGCTGCGGCACGCGTCGCCTGCTAGAGGGTACGAGGCCGACGACCTGCACCAGCGGTTCGCGACGATCGCCGATCGCTCGGTCGGCGCACGGTCCCTGCAGGCCCGCCGCGACCTGCTGGCCGTGAAGGATCGACCTGAAGACTCCCGCGAAGCAGGCAGTAGGAACACGAGAGGCAATAGAGCGCCTTGAGCTTCCTTCCTGCGGGGGTACGCCGCTTGCAGGTCTTCTTGCTCAGGGAGCCATGAGAAGAACCGAGCTGCCAGAGAGGTTCTCTATGGCTAAGAAAGCACTGCTGCAAGGAAACGCCGGTAACTACCGGATCAGAGGCACAATCTGGGAACTGGGCTCCTTCGCCTATCGCGCCTACCTTCACCTAGTCCCCACGGTCGCTCGTTCGAATATATCCCGGTGGGTTGTCTCAGCCGACGGCATGTCGTTGCAAGAAGTACTCGGTGCGGCGAAGGCACGAGTAAATTCTACAGTCGGCACGCCCGTGGAAAGGCTCGAAGTCCTCCCCCGGACGGCACCGACGGCCGAGTCCGATCCCGAGCGTTCAGGGCTGCTACGACAACGGCGCGTGCGTCGACGCTATCCTCCTCCGACGGACTAAAGCCCGGAGGAAGTCACGCCCCGGCTGCGCGAGCTGGCGGAAGAGATCGAGAGCTAGGGGCGCTCGAGCCGGCTGCGCGGCGCAAGGGGGCACTCCCGCAGGGCAGGCGGTCGCTTGGCATCGAAACGTGTAAGAGGAAAGATCAATGCGCAAGCGGCTAATCAATCAAGTCTCACCTGTCGATGAAACCTGGCTAGACGTGCACCGGTTGGCACAAGTCGAGCTTACATCCGAGGACGCGGGATACCCGATCGAGGCGGCGTTGATACCGAGCGCGGGATCGGGCTGGCGGGCAGCACAAGCCGGGGAGCAGACGATTCGCCTCCTGTTTGATGAGTTCCAGAGGGTGAGGCGTATTCAACTGGTGTTTCAGGAAGATCAGCAGGCGCGCACGCAAGAGTTTGTGCTGCGGTGGTCGCCGGATGGCGGTCAATCGTACCGCGAGATTGTGCGTCAGCAATATAACTTCAGCCCGCATGGCGTGACGCACGAGTTTGAAGACTACGCGGTCGATCTTGCCGGAGTCGCGACGCTCGAGTTGAGAATCGTTCCGGACATAAGTGGAGGAGAGGCCCGTGCATCGCTCGCGCAGTTACGCATCGCATGAGGGTTCTGGCAATGTTCCCGGGACCTTATTGGACAGGGCGCAGCCTAATCGCGATTCACGCGACGCAGCTCTCGCTCGCCTCCTGCTTCTCTTGTCCGCAGTTCGCTCTCGTAGACGAGCCGGTTCAATGATCGTGTAGCCGAACGCGGCCGTACTGTGCAAGCGAGCGGCTTTAGGCGGGCTTTTCCCGTGCGCCCTTCCCAGGCGACTTCGACTTGAGCCCGGCCATCAGCACGAACCGCATCGCGTCCTCGCGAGACATGTCGACCTGCCTCACGCGCTTACGCGGCAGGAACACCGTATAACCCCCGATCTGGTAGCTCATCGGCAGATAGACCGCGACGTCCCCGGGGAGCCTGGAGCACGCCCGGGCGCTCCTCGCGCACGCCGACCAGCGCACCACGGAAAGGGTCTATCGGCGCCGCCCTGAGCGTGTAAAACCGCTCCGGTAAGGCCACGAATGAGACACCTCGGGATCTATGGGACAGCGTCGGTTTTGTTGACGCTGTAAGTGGTTGAATTCTGGCGCGCCCGGCAGGATTTGAACCCACGACCCCCTGGTTCGTAGCCAGGTACTCTATCCAACTGAGCTACGGGCGCGAGGCCGCGAATTCTAGCAGAGCGGCCCCCGTCGGGCCACCGAGGATCAGGATGAAGGCGCCTCGGTGCGCCGCCGGCGCTCGCGCCAGAGCCGCCGGGCGCGCATGAGCATCACGATCCCGGCCCAAGCGGCGATGAGCGCGATCGGATACGCCAGCGCTTCCGGCCAGACCGCTGCAATGATTGCGACCGCAATCAGGGTCACAGCCGCGATGCCGAGCAGGCTCGCCTCGGCGGGGCCAAGGGTGCGGCGGCTCGTGAGGGCCGCTCCGACCACAGCGCCGACGCTGACCGCGCCCGCCGCAGCTCGCCCCGCGCTGCCCGAGAACGCGCGCCGCGCGGTCGGACCTGGGTCCGCCGTCGCCGACGCCCGTACGCGGTAGCGCCTGCCGAGCACGATCTCGGTCGCATTGGCGAGATCCTGCTCGTACATCTCCGCCAATCCGCCGACCAGGCGCTCGTCCTCGATCGCGACGTCGAGTTCGTAGTTGGCGAGCCAGCTCGCGATGTTGAGGTTGGTCGAGCCGACGCGCGCCCAACGATCGTCGGCGACCGCGCTCTTGGCGTGGAGCATGCTGCCGTTCCACTCGAACACCCGGACACCGTTCTCGAGCAACTGCCGGTAGCCGGTGCGCGAGATTTGGCTCACGACCGGAAGGTCGCTCGCACCGGGGACGAGCAGACGGACATCCACGTCGTCGCGCGCGGCCGAGCACAGCGCCTGGACGTACGGGGTCAGGCCGACGAAGTACGCGTCGGTGAGCCAGAGCCGCCGGCCGGCGGCGGCGGCGATCAGGTGATCGAGGCGGAAGAGTCCGCCCGATTCGGGCACCGTGGCGACGACCCGCAGCGAAACGTCGCCCCCAGGCGCGATCGAATCAGGCGGCGTGAACTCGTCCTCCGGGATCTTGCTGCCGCCACAAGCGGTCCAGACGTCCCCGAACGCGCGCTCGATCTCGGCCACGGCCGGCCCGCGAATCTCCACGCCGGTATCGCGCCAGGCCTCGATGCGGCGGGCGGGATTGCCGAGCCACTGCGCGCTCGCGCAGAGCCCGCTGACGAACCCGACGCGCCCATCGACCGCGATGCTCTTGCGGTGATCGCGCGTCAGCCAGCCGACCGGACTGTCCAGCCGCGGCGGGTTGAACACGCGCACCGCGCCTCCGGCTTCGACCAGGGGCGCGAAGAGCGAGCGCCGCGCACGCGTGCCGAGCCAGTCGTAGAGGAGCCGCACCCGGACACCCGCGCGCGCCCGCTCGGCGAGCGCCTGCACGAACTCGCGGCCGACCGGGTCGTCGCCGATGATGTAGCACTCGAAGTAGACGGTGCGCTCGGCCGACCGGATCGCGTCGAGCCAGGCCGGGAAATTCTCGGCGGCGTCCTTGAGGATGCGAACGCCGTTGCCCGCGATCAGCTGCGCCCCGGCCGCGCGCTGGAATGCCTGGTCCGCGAGCTGGTGCAGCCCGAGCGGTGCCGGTGCAGCCGGCGGGCGCGGGAGATCGGACTCGTTCATCGCCGGCGCAACTTAGCACACGCCGGGCGCGGACTCCCCCGTGCTATATTCCCCACGCTTTTGAGAGATGCTCGGGAGGCCTGCGCGCGAGCGCGTGCTCAAGGGCAACTCGATGGAGCGAACGAGCGCAAGGAGAGATGCCCGAGTGGCCGAAGGGGGCGCCCTGCTAAGGCGTTATACGGGCAAAACCCGTATCGAGGGTTCGAATCCCTCTCTCTCCGCCAGAACCGCGTTTCACGGGGTTTCAAAAGGCCTCACCGGCTGACCCGGCGCTGCCGCATGTGGGCGCGGCAGATCCTCGACTACGCGACTGCGACCGGACGGCGCTCCGGCGAAAACCCTGCCCGCGCGCTCGGCAAGGACGTGCTGGCCCGCCGCAGCGGGAGAACCGGCCGGCGCTCGACGAGGCGCACGCGGGCCTCTTTCTTCGTCGCCTGTACGAGTACCCCGGCAAGCCCGAGACGCGGCTCGCGATCACGCTGCTGATGTTGACGGCCGCGCGCCCAGGCGAGATCCAGGCTGCGCGCTGGTCGGAGTTCGACCTCGCGCGCGCCGAGTGGCGGCTCCCTGCCTCGCGGATGAAGGCGCGCCGCGAGCACCGCGTGCCGCTGAGTCGGCAGGCCGTCGAGGCGCGCGAGGAGCTCGCGAAGTTCACGGAGCGGGCGAGTACCTCTTCCCGTCCGACTCGAAGCGCGCGCCCGGCGAGTTCCGGCACGACTCGATCGAGGCCGCTCTGGCGCACGCCGGGGGCGACGCGGTGCGGGCAGCGTACAACCGCGCCACGTCGCGACTGGTACGCGGCGATCATCGTCTGATCAGCGCGCACTTTTCTCCTCGGTGACGCTGATGCGTCAATCCGCGTTTGCAACGCAACCTGATGAGAGGCCGTCGTGCAAATAAGAAAATGCGATGACTACAGACATAGTCAGGAAACACAAAGACACAGTACTTGCGAACAGCTCTACTTGGGAGGAACCATTCTCGGCAACTCTACAGCTTTACCGGCCTGATACCGGCACGTCGCCGGGCAGTCCCCATTGCTGGGTCACGATCTGAGTGGTCGTGCTTCGAATGACGTACCACACGCCGTTTCCTGGACGCCAGACTGCGAAATCGGTTTTGCCGTCGCCATCGTAGTCACCAGGAACGGGCACGTCATCGGGTAAGCCCCATTGCTGAATCGCGAAGGTGCCGTTTGTGCTGCGGATCACGAACCAGACACCAGTGGAGGGACGCCAAACCGCGAAATCGGTGATCCCGTCGCCGTCATAGTCACCAGGCACGGGTACGTCACCTGAAAGGCCCCACTGCTGTACTGCTATCTGGCCACTCGAACTGCGGATGACGTACCAGGCGCCATTGGACGGCCGCCAAACCGCAAAATCCGCCTGCCCGTCACCATCGAAGTCGGTTTTCCCGTGAATAATGGCGTCGGAATCGAAGGCGATACGCCAAACTTGTCCTCCGTCACCACGTTGCAGGTAATACAACGCGCCGTCCGGCCCGACTTGTAAATCGACCGGAGTATTCACACCGGTGGCGAACTCCCCTGCCAGTTGCGGATTCATCGGGTCAATGTAATGGATAAAAGGCAAAGTTCCAGCGTTAATCGAACACTCAAGTTCCAGCGTTAGTCGAACACTTGATGATGAGTAGAGCGGTGGCGCGTGGCAAGCGCAGGGAGCCCGGAGGGCGACCGGAGATTGCCACGCGCGCGGCACCGACGCGCGGGCCGGGCGTAGCCCAACTTCCACAGTTCGAGGGTGTCAATTGCGGTGAATCAAGCAGTTAGGGACTGCTAAACAATAACATTTACAAAAATGCCGATTTGAGGTATTTCTGGAGCCGTGCGAGACTATGGGCGCATGACTCCTGCGGCGGCATCGGACGCGGAACGGCGTTGGTTGAAAGTGCTCGGTACGCTCAACGAGGCGCAGGCACGCCTGTACGTGGCGCAGAGAGCGCTCGAGTCGGGTCGAGGTGGGATCAGCCGCCTGGCGGCGCTCACCGGGATGTCGCGCCCGACGATCTACAAAGGGGCCGCTGAGCTGCGAGCCAAGCGTCAGGTGCTGGCCAGCGAGGCCGGGCGGATTCGCCAGCTCGGCGGGGGACGCAAGCGCGTCGAGGAAGTCGAACCTGCGCTGAAGAAGGTACTCACCCGGATTGTGGAGGAGAACACGGCGGGGGATCCGATGAGCCTGCTCAAGTGGACCGCCAAGTCCACCCGCATGATTGCCGAGGAGCTCAGCCGCCGCGGGCATCCGGTGAGCGCGGTCACCGTCGGGCGATGTCTTCACGACATGGGCTATTCGCTGCAGGCCAACGTCAAGAGCCTGGAAGGAGCGCAGCACCCCGACCGGGATGCGCAGTTTCGCTACCTCAACACCCAGGTGAAGGCCTTTGTACGTAGTGGCAACCCGGTGGTCTCGGTGGACACGAAGAAGAAGGAACTGGTGGGCGCCTTCAAGAATGGGGGACGGCGCTGGCAGCCGCAGGGCGAGCCCGAAGCGGTGCACGTGCATGACTTCCCGCATCTGGGCAAAGGAAAGGCGATTGAACCGGTCCCCGTTTGATGGACGCCACGATCACCTGTGAGCGTTGTCCACGGTCGGCCGGTTCGGTCGCTTACGACGAACCGGGAACCGGCCGGCGGTGGGCAACGCGGTGCAACCTCGTTGCACGATCGTCTGCTGTCGTTCGTTGTCAGCGCGCCAACGCCGCTCGAATTCACTCGGGGTCAG
>CAVQUV010000020.1:0-160802 GCA_963716855.1 uncultured beta proteobacterium
CGGTATTCCAGCTTCGACGACTTCTGGCAGGCGCAGACCCCCGGTTATTACCCCACCACCAGGATCATCGCCGCGATGACAGCCGGCGAGTGCGCGAGATTGAAGGAGACGGTGCGGCAAGGACTGCCGATAAACGCGGACGGCGGGATCGAGTATTCCGCGCGTGCGCACGCGATTCGGGGGCGCGTGCCGGACTGAGCAAATCAGGGATCGAGCCGCGACAGGAACCGCACCTTGTTCGACGCGAGCCACGCTTCGATCTTCGGCTTGAACGCAAGGAAGTGCGGCGTCTTCAGGTGCGCCTCGAAGGCCGCGCTGTCGTCGTAGACCTCGTACAGCACGATCTTCGCCGGGTCGTCGGGCGCGACGCAGACGTCGAACTGCCTGCAGCCGGGCTCGGTCTCGCGCGAAGCCCGCGCGTTCTTCACGATCTCCGCGGTGAAGGCCTGAACGTGTTCCGGCTTGACGACGAAATCCACCACCAGGACGTGCATGCGTGCCTCCGTTTCAGTTGAGGATCAGCCTCACCAACGTCGTCGACAGCGCCGGCACGTAGGTGATCAGAAGCAGCACCAGCACCGTCGCCGTCATGAGCGGGATGAGCGCGCGCGTGATCGCGCCGATGCCGGCGTTCGCGAGCTTGGCTGCGACAAAGAGCGTTCCGCCCACCGGCGGGGTGTAGAGCGCGATCGCGAGGTTCGCGGTCATCACGACGCCAAGGTGCACTAGGTCGACGTTGAACACCTTCGCGAGCGGCAGGAAGAGGGGCGCGGTCAAGAGCAGCGCCGGCAGGGGCTCGATGAAGATGCCGAGGAGCAGCAGCGACAGGTTGACGAGCAGCAGGAACATCCACTGATCGTGCGCCACGACCTTCACCCACTCGGCGAGCTGCATCGCCACCTGCTCCGCGGTGAGCAGCCACGCCATCGCCGCGGTCGCACCGAGCACGAGCATGACAACTGCGCTCGTCTGGAAGGCGCTTAGGAGCAGCCGGGGGAGATCGCGCCAGGAGATGTCGCCGTAGAGAAAGAGCGACACGCCGATCCCGTAGACCACCGCGACCGCCGCCGACTCGGTGGGAGTGAAATAGCCCGACCAGATCCCGCCCACGATGATCACCGGCATGACGAGCGCCGGGCCCGCGGCCTTGAATGCGCGCCAGATCTCGGCGCGCGAGGCGCGCTCGGAGCCCGAGTCGCAGCCGGTCTTCTTCCCGTACCACATGCAGACGGCCACGAGCGCCGCGGCCGAGATGAAGGCGGGAATGACGCCCGACATCGACAGCGTGCGCATCGACACGCCGGAGATGAATGCATAGACCAGGAACGGGATCGAGAGCGGCATCAGGAGCGCGAGCGTCCCCGCGACCGCGAGCAGCGCCGCCGCGAACGGGCGCGAGTAGCCGCGCTGGATCATCGTCGGGATGACGAGCGACCCGATCGCCGCAGTGTCGGCGATCGCCGATCCCGACACGCCGCCGAACATCAGGCACGAGGCGACGGTGACGACGCCGAGGCCGCCGGGCAGGAAGCCGAAGAGCACGCGAGCGAGCTCCACGATGCGCTTCCCGACGCCGCCGTGGGACAGGAGCTCGCCGGCGAAGATGAAGAGCGGCACCGCGATCAGGATGAACGGCTCGACCCCGCCGATGTAGCTGAGGAAGATCGTCTCGAGCGGGTGCGAGAGGCCTTTCGCCCAGATCATGCCGATAGTCGTGACGAGCAGCGCGTACACGAGCGGCACGCCCGCGAGCGCGATGACGAAGAAGGCGAGAAAGATGTGAACCGCGAACATCGCCTAGGCGCCGTACCGCTCCGCCGCCGGCCTGCCGCGGACGATCTGCACCAGGTCCCAGGCGACAAAGACGAACGTCGCCGCGGAGCCGACCGGAAGCGAGAGGTACTGCCAGGACATCGGCCAGTCGAGCACCGTCAGGATGTTCGCCCGGCTCGCGGCCACGATTCCGAGGCCGAACCAGACCAGCAGCCCGAGAACAAAGAGCGAAAGCGCCTGGATGGCCGCGTCCGCCCAGCGGCGGGGAACTCCGGCGAGCTTGTCGAGGAACTCGGTGATCCGCATGTGCGTCCCACGGCGCGTCGCCGCGGCGCCGCCGAGGAACGTCACCCAGACCATCATGAACTCGCAGAGCTCGGTGGTCCAGGCGACGTCGCGCCCGAAGACGTGGAAGACGACGTTGACGAACACGAGCGCGACCATCGCGGCGCCGAGCGCGACCACCGCCCAGTCGACGGCGGTGCCGAGGAGACGGATCGGCAGCGGCGCCGCCGGTCCGGCGGGCAGCAGCGCGCGGCGCGTCGCGCGCCGCGCCGCACTCGACTTCGAGCGCAGCGCTCACCGGTCGATCGCTTCGGCCGGTCACTTCGCCGGCATCGCCTTGCGGATACCCGTCGCTTCGGCCAAGACCTGGTCGACGTCGGCGCCGTACTTCTCCTTCGCCTTCGCGTACGCGGGCTGCACCGACTTGCGGAACGGCTCCAGCGGGGGCCGCGCGACCTTCGCGCCTTTCGCGGTCATGTCGGCGAGCTGGCGCTCGTCGTTGGCGCGGATCTCCTTGCGGATCCAGTCGGCGGTCTCGCGCGCCGCCTTGGCGACGGCGTCGCGATCCGCGGGAGAGAGCTTCTGCCAGGTCTTCTCGGAGATCGTCAGCGGGATCGGGCTGTAGACGTGCTGCGTGAGCGTGACGTTCGGCGCGACCTCGTAGAACTTGTTCGCGTAGATCGTGTCGATCGGGTTCTCCTGCCCCCACACGACGTTCTGCTGGATCGCGAGGTACACCTCGGTCACCGGCAGGATCTGGATGGTGAAGCCCATCGCCTCGAGCAGCCAGCGCTGCATCTCGTTCGGGTAGGTGCGCAGCTTCTTGCCCTTCGCGTCCTCCGGGGTGTTGAGCGGCCCCTTCGTCGTCATCGAGCGGAAGCCGGCCTCCCAGGTGGCGAGGAACCTGAAGCCCTTGGACGGCCCCTGCTCGAACTGCTTCTTCACCCAGGCCGAGTCGTCGTAGAGCTTCCAGCCCTGGTCGTAGGTGTCGACGAGGTACGGCATCAGCATCAGGTTGAGCGTCGGGATGTGCGTCGCGTAGGTGCCCGTGCCGGTGACGGTGAGGTCGATGCCGCCGAGCTGCAGCTGCTCGACCGCCTTCGGGTCGTTGGCGAGCTGCCCGGCGGGGAACACCTGCACCTTGACGCGGCCCTGGCTGTAGTTCTCCACGCTCTTGGCGAAGATCAACGCAGCGGCCTGGCGTGCGCCGCCCGGCTGATCGGTGTGGCTGAACTTGAGCACGGTCTGCGCGACGGCCGCGGCCGACGCGCCGAGCGCGAGCACGGCCGCGCACGCGAGTTTCCCGACGAACAGTCTTCGTTTCATTGGCGTCTCTCCTCTGTGGCAGGTTGAAGCGGATCGAAAGCCTCTAGGGCGATGCGGCGACCCTCGGCATGCGAGCGGTAAATCGCCTCCTGCACGCGCAGCGCGGTGAGGTACTCGCGGCCGGTGTTCTCGAGCGGCGCGCCCTCCAGCAGGTGGCGCACGACGTGGCGCTGGAGGTGCTCGCACGCGCCGCCGGCGAACGTGTCGGTCGGCCCGGCATCGTAGCGATGCTCGGTTTCCGGCCCGTGGTGCGGCTTCCACCACAGCCGCGCCTCGCCGTCGAGGCGCAGCACGCCCGCGGACCCCTCCAGCCACATCTCGCCCATCGTGCGCCGCGGGTTGGTCGCGACGTGGTCGTTCAGCCGGTTGCCGTCGAAGAGCCCGGTCGCGCCGCCGGCGAACTCGAACACGATGAGCCCCGAGTCCTCGCCGGCGATCACCGGGTTGAGTCTCCGCAGCCGCGCGTACACCGCGGCGATCTCGCCCATCAGGAAGCGGAAGGTGTCGATCCAGTGGATCGCGGTCTCGTAGACGAGGAGCTGCGGCATCTGCTGGAAGTAGGGCTGGCGGTCGAGGTAGGCGCGCGGCCCCTGGCCGTCGCCCGGCCGCAGCCGGAAGGCGACGCCGTGCAGCGTGCCGAGATGGCCGGCGCCGATGAGCCGCCTCGCCTCGCGGTGCCACGGCGTCCAGCGGAAGTTCTCGTGCGCGACGAGCAGCGCGCCGGAGCGCTCGGCAGTCTCGACGAGGGCGACCGCCTCGGCATAGGTCGGGGCGAGCGCTTTCTGGCAGATCGCGGGGAGCCTGCGCCGCGCGGCCTCGGCGACGAGCGCCGCGTGCGTCGACGGGGGCGTGACGATGTCGAGGAGGTCCGGCGCGACCGCGTCGAGCATGTGCGCGGCATCGGTGAAGACGTTCGAGACGCCGAACCGTTCGGCATGCGCGCGCGCTTTCGCCTCGTCGCGGTCGCAGAGCGCGACGTACTCCACCTCGGGGATCGCCTTCCAGCCCGCGAGATGGAACTGGCTGAAATAGCCGGCGCCCACGCCGGCGACCCGGAGCTTCGCCATCGTCGCGCTCAGAACGCCTCGTCGACCGCACGCGTGATCGCGGCGGTATCGTCCTTGCCGCCGAACTCGGCCGAAAGGACCTTGCGCTCGCCGAATGCCCGGTCCACCGCGCGCTCGATGCGCTGCGCCGCCTCGACTGACTGCGCAACTCCGTGCCGCTCGCCGAGCCACTCGAGCATCATGGCCGCGGACAGGAACATCGCGGTCGGATTCGCGATTCCCTTGCCCGCGATGTCCGGGGCGGTGCCGCCTGCGGGCTGGAAGAGGCCGTGCTTGTCGCCGACGTCCGCCGACGGCGCGAGACCCATGCCGCCGATCAGCGCCGCGCCGAGGTCGGAGAGGATGTCGCCGAACTGGTTCTCGGTCGGCAGCACGTCGAAATCCCACGGCCGCCGCACGAGATCGAGCGCCATCGCGTCGACGTACGCATCGGCGGCGGCGAGGTCGGGGTGGCGCTTCGCGACGTCCCAGAACACCTTGCGCATGAGCGCGAAGCCGCGGTGCACGTTCGCCTTGTCGACGCAGGTCACGCGGCCTTTCCGGGGATCGCGCGCCTTGCGCTGCGCGGCGAGTCGGAACGCGAACTCGAAGAGCCGGTCCGAGCCTTTGCGCGTGATGCGGCCGATGTCGTAGGCGACGTCGTCGCTCGAGACCGGTCCGGCGGTCGGGTGATAGCGGCCGTAGAACCAGCCTTCGCTCTGCTCGCGCACCAGCACGAAGTCGATGTCGCGCGCGCGCGGGTCGGCCAGCGGCAGCGGCACGCCGGGGATCGCGCGGATCGGGCGCACGCCGGCATAGAGATCGAGATTTCTGCGCAGATCGAGTTGCGGCGCGATCTCGGTCCCATCGGGATAGCGGACGTCCGGCAGGCCCATCGAGCCGAAGAGGATCGCGTCGCACCTCTCGCACGCTTTGGCCGCGGCATCGGGAAACGCGACGCCGGTGTCGCGATAGTGCGCAGCGCCGGCCCCATGGCGCTCGAACCTGAGGCGGAAGCCGCCGGCCTTCGGCACGACCCGTTCGAGCAGCGCGAGGCAGGCATCCATGATCTCGACGCCGATGCCGTCGCCGGGGAGGACCACGATGTGGAATTCGTTCATGAGGGTTGCGATGGAAAGGGGGAAAGGGCGTGGATCCCGCTACTGATCGAGGCGGACGTTGGCAGTCTTGGCCACCTGCGACCACTTCTCGATCTCGGCGCGGATGAAGTCGGCATATCCCTGCGGCGTGCGCGGGTCGGGGATGCCGCCGCGCTCGATGATGCGGTCGTGAAGCTGCGGCTCGTTGAGCGCCTTCTGGATGTCGGCGCTGATGCGCTCGACGAGGTCGCGCGGCGTGCCGGCGGGCAGCACGACGCCCGACCAGCCTGCGCCCTCGAAGCCTGGAAAACCCGATTCGGCGATGGTTGGCACGTTGGGGAGTTGCGGCACGCGCTGCGCCGTGGTCACCGCGATGATCTTGATTCTTCCGCTCTTGATGTGCGGCAGCGCCGAGGCGAGGCTGTCCACCATCAGCGGCACCTGCCCGCCGAGGAGGTCGGTCATGCCCGGGCCGCTGCCCTTGTAGGGCACGTGCACGAGATCGATTCCGGCGCGCGACTTGAAGAGCTCGCCGGTCATGTGCTGCGCGGTGCCGGGCCCTGCGGAGGCGAAATTGATCGTCCCGGGCGCCTTCTTCGCGGCGGCGACGAGCTCCTGCACCGTGTTGGGCGCGAAGCTCGGGTGCGCGACCACGACGAGCGGAACGATGAAGATGTTCGACGCGGGCGCGAAATCCTTCATCGGGTCGTAGGGGATCTTCGCGTACACCGACGGATTGACGCCGAGCGTGCCGCTCGTGCCGACGAGCCACGTGTAGCCGTCCGGCGCCGCGTCCTTGACGGCCATGACGCCCGGCACGCCGCCACCGCCGCCGCGATTCTCGACCACGACCTGCTGGCCCCAGGTCTGCGAGAGTCGATCGGCGAGCATGCGCGCGAAGAGGTCCGCCGCCTGACCCGGCGGAAAGGGCACGATCACGCGCACGGGTTTCGTCGGGTAGGGCGACTGGCCCCAAACGGGGGCCGCACCCGTCGCGGCGAGCGCGAGCGCTATCGCCAGGAGTGCTCGGCGTCTTGTTCGCATCGTCTTTCGTTCCCCGCTCAAAGTTGCTGGAACCGATACCGCTCGAGAATTCCGAGCAGCTCGACGCTCGCCCGCTCGCGGTGCGCGCGGTTCACCTCGTTTGCGCCCGCCGCGTCGCCCGCGCGGATGCGTTCCACCAGCGCCATGTGCTCCTTGGTCGAGTGGACGGGCTTCGAACGCAGGCGCAGCGTGAAGCGGCGCACGCGGTGCGCGCGGTCCCAGAAGTTCAGCACCGCCTCGACGAGCAGCCGGTTGCCGGAGAGCTCGATGAGATGCCGGTGGAAACGCTCGTCCGCCTCGGCCCACGCTTCGAGGTCGTCGGCCTTGAGCGCCTTGGCCATGTCGCGCGAGGCCTGCTCGAGCGGCGCGAGCTCGGCCTCCGAGGGCTTGCGCTTCGCGGCGAGCTCCGCGGCCTTCGACTCGAGCGCCGAGAGGATCTCGTAGATCTGCTGCATGTCGGCCGGCGACACCGGCAGCACGCGCATCCCGTGCCGCGGGATCACCTCGACGAGCCCTTCCTTCTGCAGGCGGATCAGCGCCTCGCGCAGCGGCGTGCGGCTGATGCCGAGCTCTTCCGCGAGCGCCTGCTCGAGCGCCTGATGGCCCGGCGGGTAGGCGTTGTCGAGGATGCGCCGGCGCAGCGCCTCGTAGGCGGCGTCGACGAGGGAGCCGCGCGGCGTCGCACGGTGGCGCGAGCGGCGCAGTGCGGTCGGGACGGCGCGCGCGGCGGGCATCACCAGTCCCAGTGCGCGGGCGGGTGCCCCGCCACCGGCGAACGGAAGTACGCGATGGAATCGCCCAGCAGGCAACCGAGATACGCCGTGCGCAGGTCCGGGCCGCCGAAGGCGAGGCTCGAGATGTTCCTCAGCACATGGGTCGCCGCGTTGTCCACGTGCGCCCGCGTCATCGCGCCGGCGAGGTATGCCTCCTCGCACCAGTCGAGGTGCTGCGCGTCGATCTCCTCGAGCACGACGTGCTGCGCACCGTCGGGCGCCACGCGGATGACGCGGTTCGAGACGATGCTGGTGATCCAGACGTGGCCTTCCGCATCGAACGTGAGGCCGTCGGGGAACGTGCCCTTGCCGAACGTCGTCACGATCTCTTTCGGCCCGAGCGAGCCGCCGGTGTGGATCGGGAACCGCGATAGCCGCCGCCCGAAGGTCTCGTTCACGTAGAGCCAGTTCCCGTCGGGGCTCACCACGGCCTCGTTCGTGTAGCCGAGCCCGTCCGCGACGATCCGCGCGCCCCGATCGTCGGCGAGCACGATGAAGCCCGACGCGCAGTCGGGGCGGAAATCCAGGATGCGCGGGGCCTGTGTCGTGCTGACGGTGATCCACACGCGCTCCGCGGAGTCGATACCCACGAAGTTGGTCGGCGGCAGCGCAACGCCGTCCACCGCCTCGAGGAACGGCCGCACCTCGCCGGACCGCGTGAGCGCGAAGACGCCGCCCAGCGTGTCGCCCAGGTCCGCGAGCAGGAACGAGCCGTCACGCCGAAGCGCAACGCCGTTGGGGCGCAGGGGACGGCCGCCGGGGAGTTGCGACGCGTACAGCGTGTGCGAACCGTCCGGCCGGACGCGGGCGACGCCGCCGCGCCAGTCGGCCGAGAAGAGATCGCCGCGCGCGGTGGCGAGAACGCACTCGGGCCGCTCGAGCCCGGCGCCGACGAAGCGAAGATCGTCGAGCGACACGCGGGGCGAGGCGGCGGGCATGGTTTGGGCGGCAGGGGTTCTGACGTACGCGGCAACGTATACGTAAAGTCGGACCCCGTGGCAAGGCGCACCGCAGCACGCGTCGCGCTCAGGCGCGACGCGCGGCGCGGTGGGCGAGATAGAGGCCGGAGAACGCGAGCGCGGCGCCCAGCGCGTGGTACCAGTGCGGGGTCTCGCCCAGGAGCAGCGACGCGAGGAACGCCGTGTAGACGGGCGTGAGGTAGAGGACCAGGCTGGTGCGGCTCGGTCCGATCTCGCGGATGAGCCACGACCACGCCTGGTAGGCGCCGAAGCCGGGCAGCAGACCCACGATGAGCGCCGCGGCCACGGTGCGCCAGTCGAGCGCGGGCATGCCGACGACGAAGCTCTCGATGACCGTCAGCGGCGCGAGGATCAGCACCCCGGCGAGGGTGATCGCCGCGAGCCGCGTCAGCGGGTCGAGCGACGAGGGGCGCCGCCGCAGCTCGATCGAGTAGACCGCCCAGCAGAATGCCGCCGCTGCGACCCAGAGGTCGCCGACGACGAAGTCGAGCCGCACCAGCGTCGAGAGTTCGCCCTTGAGCACGATCGTCAGGACCCCCGCGAGCGCGATCGTCGCGCCGAGGATCTGCGCGCCGCTCAGCCGCTCACGGAACGCCCCCGCAGCCATCAGCATGATCAGTGCCGGCACACCCGCGTAGATGAGGCCGATGTTCGTCGCGGTGGTGGTCCGCCCGCCGATGTAGACGAAGGCGCCGCAGATCCACATGCCGAGCGCGCCGAGCACGAGGAGGTCGACCCATTCGCGGCGCACAGCGTCCCGCTTCCGCCACAGGACGCCGCCGCCGAGCGCGAGCATCGCGGCGAGCGCGATCAGCCACCGCCAGAAGGCGAGCGCGTGCGGCGGAAACCATTCGGCCGACCAGCGCGCGACCAGCAGATTTGTCGACCAGAGCGCCGGCGCGAGAAGCAGCAGCACGAGCGCGAAGCGCCTTCGGCCAGTGCCCGTGCCCTGCACTGCGCGTGCCGCCGGCGCCTACTGGACCCGCGCGCCGATCTTCGGGTCGAACAGGGGCGCCGGCTCGGGCGCGAGCCCGATCGTCCCGCCCGGCATGGGCCTTGCCCGCCGTCGATCCGGCTACTTCAGCCGGCCGGTCTGCTGGTAGAACGCGCGCTCGCGCTCGGCGTAGCGGTTGAGGTCGTCCGCGATGCGCGTGGAATTCTCGAGCGCCGGGTCGAAGTACACGCCCGCCTTCCGATACTCGGCCACGAGCTCCGGATCGCTCATCGCCGCCCGGACGCCGGCGGCCAGGTAGGCCTTGCGGTCGGCCGGCGTGCCCTTCGGCACCACCACGAACCGAACCACCGCCCAGACGTAGTCCTTGCCGCCAAGCGCCTCGTTGAAGGTCGGCATGTCCTTGAGGTAGGGCATGCGCTCGCTGGAAGCGACCGCGAGCGGCGCAACCTTGCCGGCGTCGAGGTGGCCGCGGAATTCCGCGAAGAACCCCTGCGCGATGTCGACGTTGCCGCCGACGAGCGCGTTGATGCCGGCCCCGCCGCCCTGGAACGGCACGCGCAGGAACTTGGCGCCCGAGGCGGCCTCGACCTGCTCGACGAGGTACTCCCACATGCTGCCCGGCACGGTCGCGACGCGGATCGTGCCGGGCTTGTCTTTCGCGATCTGCAGGATCTCCTTCAGCGTCTTGCCCTTGAGCGGGCCCTCCGTCGGGCCGACCCAGGTGAGCGCGTCGCTGTTGAGATAGCCGATCGGCTCGAGATCGGTGTACGCCCACTTGCCCTGCGCGCGGAGCATGGCGTCGCCCCACACCAGGTTCGCCAGAACGCCGACGGTATAGCCGTCGGGCTTCGCCTGGGTGGCGAGATAGCTGTGCCCGACCATGCCGGCGCCGCCGGTGCGGTTGTTGACGAGGATCTTGTCGCCGGTCGCCTTCTCGACGTACTTCGCGAGCAGGCGCGCGGTCACGTCCATGCCCCCGCCGGCCGGATAGACGACGACGTACTCGATCGGCTGCGTCGGGAAGTCCTTGGGCTTGACCGCCTTCGGGTCGGCGGTCTGCGCGGCCAGGGGTGCCGCGACGGCCGCGGCGAGAGCGAAGGCGAATACGGACCTCTTCACGTGCTTCCTCCTTTGGATCGTCGTTTGCGGCGGAGCATCAATCCGACCAGGACCGCGCTCGCCGCGAGGAGCGCCGCGGTCACCGGTCTCTGGACGAGGATCATAGCGCCATCGGGCGACATGACGAGCGACTGGCGCAGCGACTGCTCGAGCAGCGGCGCGAGCACGAAGGCGATCACGAACGGGGCGAGGTCGTACTCGAGCTTGCGCAGCACGTAGCCCGCGACGCCGAAGCCGAGCATCACCCAGATGTCGAACACGTTCTTGTTCGCCGAGTAGGTGCCGACGATGGCGAGCAGCAGCACGATGGGAAACAGCACCCGGTAGGGCACGCGCAGGAGCTGCACCCAGAGCCCGACGAGCGGGAGGTTCAGCAGCAGCAGGAAGACGTTCCCCACGTACATGCTCGCGACGACGCCCCAGAAGAGATCGGGCCGCTGGGTCATGAAGAGCGGCCCGGGCTGGATGCCCTGGATGACCAGCGCGCCGAGGAGGAGCGCCGTCACCGCATTGCCCGGGATGCCGAGCGACAGCAGCGGGATCATGCTGCCGCCGACGGCGGCATTGTTGGCCGACTCGGGGCCGGCGACGCCTTCGATCGCCCCCTTTCCGAACCGCGTCGGGTCGCGCGCGATCCGCCGCTCGACCGCATAGGACATGAAAGCCGCCGTGACCGGTCCGCCGCCCGGCACCAGCCCGAGCAGGAAGCCGAGCCCGCTGCCGCGCAGGATCGGCTTCCACGACGCCCGCCAGTCGTCCGCCGTGGGCCACAACCCGCGGATGCGCTCCGCCACCAGCGTGTTGCGCGCGAGGTGCTCGACGTTGGCGAGGATCTCGGCGACGCCGAAGAGCCCGATGACCACGGCGAGGAGCTCGATGCCCGCGGTCAGGTTGACCGAGCCGAAGGTGAACCGGTCGCGGCCGTTGACCACGTCGATGCCGATTGCCGCGGCGAGGAAGGCGAGCGCGATCGTGAGCACGCCCTTTACCGCCGAGCCGGTGATCATGTAGAGCGTGCAGACGAGGCCGAGTACCATCAGCCCGAAGTTCTCCGGCGGGCCGAAGCGGATCGCGATTGCCGCGAGGAGCGGGGCGAAGAAGGTCAGCAGCACCAGGCTCGCCGTACCGGCGATGAACGACCCGAGCGCCGCGATGCCGAGCGCGGCGCCGGCGCGCCCCTGCCGCGCGAGCTGGTGGCCGTCGAGCGTGGTCACCACCGAAGCCGCCTCGCCGGGGATGTTCACCAGGATCGACGTCGTCGAGCCGCCGTACATCGCACCGTAGAAGATCGCGGCGAGCATCGCCAGCCCCGCGACCGGCGTGAGCGTGAAGGTCACCGGCAAGAGCAGCGCGAGCGCCGCGAGTGGGCCGATCCCCGGCAGCACCCCGACCAGCGTGCCGACCAGGCTGCCGACGAAGCAGTAATACAGGTTTGCCGGCGTGAGGATGACGCCGAATCCGATGGCGAGGCCCTCGAGCGCGCTCATCGCCTCACCAGCCCCACGGGCCGCGCGGCAGGGACATCCCGAGGGCGTGACCGAACAGCCACATGACCCCGGCAACCGAGCCGATCGTGAGCGCGATCGACCCGATCCAGCTCGATCGCTCGACCGTCCGGAGCAGGACGATCATCGTGATCGCGCCGGCGACCGCGAAGCCAGCGTAGGGGATGGCGGCCGCCATCAGCGCGAGCCCGGCGACGACGCCGAGCACGCGGCCGCGCGCCGCCCCGTGCGGCCACGCCGGCGCGCTCGCGCGGTGCGACGGCAGGAGGAGCAGGGCGACGCCGGCGCCCGCGACGATCAGCCCGGCGAGGAGCGGGAAGAGGCCGCTCTCCGGGCCGGACGGGCCGGCGAGCCCGATCGTCCAGGCGTGCGCCGCGGCGCCCGCGCCGAGCAGGATCCAGAAGACGTTCAGGGCGCGCTCGAACATCGCGCGCTCAGAGCTCATTGCCGATGCGATGCCCTTCGTGCACCGCCGCGAGCATCGCCCGCGGCGCGAATGCGTCGCCGGCGAGCCGCACCTCGAACCCCTGCGCCCGCAGCGGCGCGGCGAGCCGGTCGTCCGCGAGGCGCGGCGTCGCGTACGCGAACAGCGCAACGTCCTCGATCGCGCGCTCCTCGCCGGTGAACGCGTTCGCGTGCACGATCCGCTGCGCGGCGAAGCGCTTCGGTACGGCCGCGACGACGATCTCGACGCGGGCTCGATAGAGGCGCCGGTACACCCCGAGCAGTCCGACATAGGCGACGTTGCGGCCGAGCTGCGTGCGTGGGGTGAGGATCACGAGACGGTCGTAGGTCGACGCGAGCAGATCCGCGAGTGCGTAGACGCCGGCGCCGTGGTCGTGGTCGAAGAGGACCGCCGTTCCGGCGCGCTTGCGGGGCTTGATGCCGAGGCCCGCCGCGAGGGTCCACGCATCCGTGCCCGCGTCGCTGTCCGCCGCGAGCGTCGCGGGGCGGCGCATGCTCGACCCGGTCGCGAGCACGACCCCGTCGGGGCGGAGTGCGGCGATCTGCGCGACGGTCGCGGGCGAGCCCGATTCGAAGGCGACGCCCGCCTCGCGGGCGCGCGCGAGCTGGAACTCGAATACCTTTGCGACCTCGGCGCGGCCGGGGAGCAGCGATTCGAGCCGCGCCTTGCCGCCGGCGTCCCGCGAGCCGAGCAGCGTCACGTCGTGCCCGCGGCGTGCAGCGACCCACGCGGCCTCGAGTCCAGCGACGCCGCTGCCGACGACGACGATGCGGCGCGTTCGGACTGCCCGCGCGGGTTGCCACACCGCTTCGCCCGGGGTTCCGAGATGCGGGTTGTGAATGCACGCGATCGGCTTGCCGACGTGGATCTCGGCCCAGCAGACGTTGCAGAAGATGCACGGCCGGGTGGCGGCCGCTTTCCCGGCGCGCGCCTTCTCCGGCAGCGCCGCATCGGCGACGAGCGCGCGCCCCATGCCGATCAGGTCGCCGACGCCTTCGCCGAGGAGTTGCTCGGCGTGCGCGGCGTCGAGGACGCGTCCGAGGGCGAGCACCGGGATCGGTCGCGCGTGCTCGCGGAGCCGCCGCTGCAGCGCCATGAAGGGTCCCGGCGGGTAATGCATGTCCGGCGTGTGGTCCTCGAGGCTCGGGCTGAAGTTCCCCTGGGCGAACGCGACATAGTCGAGGCCGCCCGCCCGCGCGAGGCGCGCCGCGATCCGGGCCGCCTCGTCGCCGTCGATGCCGCCCGGCACGCGCTCGTCGCCCGGCATCTTCAGCCCGACGATGAAGCCGGCGCCGCACTCGGCGCGGATGCCGGCGACGATCTCGCGGACGAAGCGGGTGCGGCCCTCGACGTCGCCGCCGTAGCCGTCGTCGCGCACGTTGGACCACGGCGAGAGGAACTGCGTGATCAAGTAGCCGTGGCCGCCGTGCAGCTCGACGCCGGAGAACCCGGCCCGCGCGAGCGTCCGCGCGGCGTCGATGAAGGCGCGCGCGATGACGCCGATCTCATCGACCGTCATCACGTGCGGTACCGACCAGCTGTAGGCGTCCGGTAGCGCCGAGACTCCGACCGGTGCGTCGACCGGACTCCAGAGCTGCTGGCGGCCGACGTGCCAGAGCTGGCCGAGCAGCCGGCAATCGTGCCGCTCGACCGCCGCGGCGAGACGCTGGAAGCCGGTGAAGTTCTCGTCTTCGAACACGGTCGCGACGTTCGGCTGCGGCACGCTGGAGGGGTGGATCGCGAGGCCCTCGGTGACGAGCATCGCGGCGCCGCCCGCGGCGCGCTCGGCGTAGTAGTCGACGAGGCGCGGCGTGACCCGGTTCTCGCGCGCGAAGTTGGACAGCACCGCGGGGAAGACGATGCGGTTCCTCAGGCGCTTGCCGGCGAGTTCGAAGGGGGTGAAGAGTTTCATCCGCGAGGCTCCCGGGGCGGGCAGCGCGTCGCCGCGCGTCCCGCGAGGAAGAAACTGGGGGCCGCTAGGCCCGGGATTCGAGCTCGAGCCGGACCGCCTGGGTGCCGAGCACCAGCGCGCGCAGCTTGGCGCGCGTCGCGGCGCGGCCGCGCGCCACGCAGCCACAGTCGGGCGCGGCGATCAGCCGTTCGGGCGGCAGCACTTCGAGCGCCGCGCGGAGCCGTGCCGCGACCGTCTCGGGCCGCTCCACCTCGTCGGTGCCGACGTCGATCACGCCGAGCTGGATGGTCTTGCCCGGCAGGCCGGCGAGGAGCTGCGGCGCGAGCTTCGGCTCGGCGAACTCGAGCGAGTACTGGTCGACCTTCGCGCGCGCGAGCGCCGGGAAGATCTCCTCGTAGCCGTGCTTCCACTCCTTGTTGCCGAGGCGTGCGCGGTAGCCGTAACACACGTGCACGCAGCTCGCGACCTTCGTGCCGGCGAACGCGCGGTCCATCGCCTCGACGCCCCAGGCATGGAGCTTCTCGGGAAGACGCGTGAACGCGGGCTCGTCGAGCTGCACCATCTCGCAACCGGCGGCCGCGAGCGCGCGGATTTCCTGGTTGAGCACGTCGGCGCACGCCATCGCGAGCGCGGGCTCGTCGCCGTAGTAGTCATCGGCCATCCCGTCGACGAGCGTCGACGGCCCCGGCAGCGTCATCTTGATCGGCCGGTTCGTGAGGCGGCGGAGAAACCGGTAGTCGTCGACCGCCTGGTGCGTGGCAAGCGTGATCGGACCGGTGACGCGCGGCACCTCCTGCGTGAACTTGCCCCCGCGCATGGACTTGGCTTTCAGCTTCTCGCAGTCGACGCCCCCGAGCTGATGGATGAAGTGCGTGTAGTGGGTCGAGCGGCGCTGCTCGCCGTCGCACACGATGTCGATCCCGGCGGCCTCCTGGTCGGCGAGCGCGAGGCGCGTGGCGTCGTCCTTCGCCTCCTTCAGCGCGTCGCCCTCGAAGTTCCAGCGCTCGACCACGCTGTACCACGTGCCGGTGAGCCACGCCGGCTTGGGCAGGCTCCCGATGACGGTGGTCGGGATGAGCGGCAGGGTCATGCGGGTCTCCTCGACGCAGCGGTGCAGGGCGGAACCGGCGGCGATTGTAGCCGGTCGATCGTCAATCCCTCGTTCGCGCCGACGCGCGCAAGACGAGCCGCGACACAGCGCGACGCGGCTACTGGACCCGCGCGCCGGTCTTCGGGTCGAACAGGTATGTGAGTTCGGGCGCGAGCCCGATCGTCTCGCCCGGCCGAAAGTCGTGGCGCTCGCGGACGACCGCGGTCACGTCGGCGCCGGCCACCTTGCAGAAGATGAGCGTGTCCGCGCCGGTCGGCTCGACCACGACCACCTCCGCCGGCACGCCGCCGTCGCGGACCGCGAGGTGCTCGGGCCGCACGCCGAGCGTGACCTCGCGTCCGTCGTTCTCGGCGCGCAGGCCCTGCGGCGCGGGGATACGCACGCCGTCCGCGAGCGCGACTTCGAGACCGGCGCCGTTGCGCGCCAGCCGGCCCTTCAGGAAGTTCATCGCCGGCGAGCCGATGAAGCCCGCCACGAAGAGGTTCGCCGGGTTGTCGTAGAGGTCGAGCGGCGCGCCGATCTGCTCGACGTTGCCGCCGTTCATGACCACGATCTTGATCGGCCATGGTCATCGCCTCGATCTGGTCGTGCGTGACGTACACCGCCGTCGTCTTTAGGCGCTGGTGCAGCTCCTTGATCTCGGTGCGCATCTGCACCCGCAGCTTCGCGTCGAGGTTCGAGAGCGGCTCGTCGAACAGGAACACCTGCGGCTGGCGCACGATCGCGCGGCCCATCGCCACGCGCTGCCGCTGGCCGCCGGAGAGGTGGCGCGGGAAGCGTTCGAGGTAGTCGGAGAGACCGAGAATCTTCGCCGCCGACCCCACGCGCTCGCCCATCTCCTCCTTCGTTCGACCGGCGAGCTTGAGGCTGAAGGCCATGTTGTCGAACACGGTCATGTGCGGGTATAGCGCGTAGTTCTGGAACACCATGGCGATGTCGCGCTGCTTCGGCGCGATGTCGTTGACCACGCGGGTGCCGATCGCGATCTCGCCGCCGCTGATCTCCTCGAGCCCGGCGATCATGCGCAGCAGCGTCGACTTGCCGCAGCCCGACGGTCCGACCAGGACGCAGAATTCCCCGTCCTCGATCTTGATGTCGACGCCATGGACGACCTCCAGGTTGCCGTACGTCTTCCTTACGCGGGACAGGGTGACCGATGCCATGCGCTTGCCTCTTTCCGCTTTCCACTTGCCACTTGCTTCGGGTCAGGCCGCGACCGGCAGACAGGCCGGTCCGGCCGGTTCGAACGTCTTGTAGGTGAGGATGAATTCCTGGTGCCCGAGCGACTCCGACCTGGTCTGCTCGCCGCGCGGCGACGCGCAGGGCGACGATCGAAGACTTCCCGGCCCGACCTCGTCGAGCGTCGCACGGCCTTCGAGGATGCGGCCGGCGTCGACGTCCATGTCGTCCTCGAGCTTGCGGTAGGTCTCCGGGTTCGCGCAGACCTTGATCACCGGCGCGATGGCGGAGCCGACGACCGACCCGCGGCCGGTCGAGAAGAACACGAGATGGGCGCCGCACGCGATCAGCTCGGCGATCTCCGCGTTGTCGTTGATGTTCGGGAAGCCGAACCGCACCTCGCCGTCGGGCACGACGTCGAGCAGGTAGAGCCCGCCGGCCGGCGGCACGTCGCCGGGCTTGAGCAGCCCCACGATCCGCGAGGCGCCGCTCTTCGCATACGCGCCGAGCGATTTCTCTTCCTGCGTGGTGAGACCGCCGTCGGCGTTGCCGACCGCGAAGCTGCCGTGGCCGAGGGTCGCGTAGTAGCGCGCGGCCTTCGCGACGCACGCGACGATCTCGCGGCCGAGCTCGGGCGTCGCCGCGCGGCTCGCCATGTGGTGCTCGCAGCCGACCAGCTCGCCCGTCTCCTCGAAGATGCACGCGGCGCCGCGCTCGATCAGCAGGTCGAACGCGCGGCCCATCGCGGGGTTGGCGGTGATGCCGCTGGTGCCGTCGGAGCCGCCGCAGACCGTGCCGACGATCAGCTCGGACAGCGCCATCGGCACGGCGACTTGCGCGTCGAGCTCGCTCAGCCACTCCTCGACCCATTCGGCGCCGCGCGCGATGGTCCGGCGCGTGCCGCCGGACTCCTGGATGACGAGCGTCGCGGCGGGACGGCCGGACGCGCGGATGTGCGCCTCGAGCGCGCGGCGGTTGAAGCTCTCGCAGCCGAGCGAGACGAGCAGCACCGCGCCCACGTTCGGGTGCGTGCACAGGCGCCGCATCATGCGGTCGGCGTATGCGTTCGGGTAACACCCGGGAAAGCCGATGAGGTGCACGGGACGGTCGCGAAAACGTCCGACGATCTCCCGCGCGACGTGATGGGCGCACTCGACGAGGTAGGCGACCGCGACGACGTTGCGGATGCCCTTGCGGCCGTCGGGGCGCAGATAGCCGCGCAGCTCGCTCGCGCTCATGCGTGCTTCGCCACGAAGGCCCGCCCTGCCTCGAGCGTGTAGGTCGGCAGGTAGTCGCTCTCGAGGTTGTGCGTGTGGACGTGCTCGCCGCGCGCGATCGACGCGCTCGCCGTGCCGATGATCGCGCCGTACTTGAGCACCTTCTCGCCGCGCGCGATCGCGCGCCGCGCGAGCTTGTGGCCGACACCGATCGCCTTGGCGACGGCGACCGACTTGCCGTCGATGGTCACGCGGTCTCCTGCGCGCAGCGCCTGGGCGACGACGAGGCAGTTGTCTTCCGGCGCAAGCAGCACCAGGCGGGGATCAGAACTTGCCATATTTCAGGTACGCGTCGACCGGGTCCATGCCGCCGAGGATCGCGGTGCGAACCTTGTTCTCGGTCTGCATCACTTCTTCGGTCTTGGTCACCGCCTCCGCGGCCACCGCTCGCGGGATCACGACCACGCCGTCACGGTCGCCGAGCAGGTAGTCCCCGTCGCAGATCGTCACCGCGCCGATCGTGATCGGCTCCCCGAAGCGGTCCGGAATCCAGCGGCCGACGATGTCGCTCGGCGTGTAGAAGCTGAAGAACACCGGGAACCCGATCTTCAGGATGAACTCGGTATCGCGACAGCCGCCGTCCACGACGTAGCCGAGCACGCCCTTGTTCTTGAGCGTCTCGGCCGAGAGCTCGCCCATCAGCGCGACCTCGTGGTTCTGGGGCTGGCAGACGATCACGCGTCCGGGCGGCGCCTTCGAGAGGAGTCCGGTCCAGCCGAGCAGCGTGTCGTGCGCGCTCTTCGTCCGGTCGATGTGCCCGGAGGCGGTCCAGACCGGTCCCGCGAGCTTGTGCGTCGGATCGAGCGGGCGGATCTCCGGCGGGAGCACGACGCGCTCGTGCCCCATTCGCGCGCAGCACGTCGTGGATCGCGCCGGTGTAGCAGTTCGCGAGGCGCCCGGTGAGCTCGTCCATCGGCGGCGCCGCTCAGCTCTTCACGGCGCCCGCCGTCAGCCCGGACACCATGTACCGGCGGAACGCGTAGTAGATCGCGGTCGGAGGCAGCGCGTAGATCACGCCGGTCGCCATGAGCAGCGCCCATGGCGCGTCGTCGAACGCGAGGAAGTTGCCGAGCGCGACCGACAGCGTGAGCCGGCTCTCGGTGGCGAGCATCAGGAACGCGTAGAGGTACTCGTTCCAGGCGAGCAGCAGCGCGTAGGTCCCGATCGCGACCATGGTCGGCACCATCAACGGCAGGTAGACGAACCGGAAGATCTGCATCGTGGACGCGCCGTCGATCTTCGCCGCCTCGTCGAGCTCGCGCGGAATCTTGGTCGACGCCTGGTTCATCACCCAGATGGCGTAGGGCGAGGCGAGCGCCACCATCGCGAAGATCAGCGACCAGGGGCTGTCCACCAGTCCGTACGCGCCCATGATCTTGTACATCGGGATCGCCAGGAACGCGGCCGGAATCAGGTAGGTGAGCAGGGCGATATTCGTGATCATCCTGCCGCCCTTGATGCGAATGCGCGTGATCGCGAAGTTCGCACAGGCGCCGATCGCCAGCGTGATCACGGCGACCATCACCGCGATGAAGACGCTGGTGCCGAGCTGCGACCAGAAGTGCTGCACCATGTTGTGCTTCGCGCCGAGGACCAGCTCGAAGTTCTGGAGGGTGGGGTTCTTCGGGAAGAGTCCGCTCGCCACCGCCTCCTGCTGGGGCGTGAGCGCGATGACGAGCAGGTGATAGATCGGGATGATCGTCCACAGGAACACGGCGATCCCGACGAGGTAGAGCGGCCAGTCGCGCGCGAACTTCATCCGCTCAGTCCGCAGTGTGATCGGCAGACAGCCGCTTCATCATGTACCAGACCATCGGCAGGATCGCCGGCATCGCCACGATGATCGACGCGAGGGCTACGTCGACCTGGTCCATGCGCAGGTAGCGGATGCCGAGCGTCGCGAGGACGTGGGTGGAATCGATCGGGCCGCCGCCGGTCAGGAGGTAGACGGAGTTGAAATCGCCGAGGCTCCAGATGGTCGAGAGGAGCACGCAGGTCAGGTACAGGCCGCGCAAGCTGGGCCAGCTCACGTAGCGGAAAGTCTGCCAGCGCGTGGCGCCGTCGACCGCGGCCGACTCGTAGAGGTCTTTCGGGATCGCCATCCGCCCGGCGAGCAGAATCAGCGTCCAGAACGGCAGCGACTTCCAGATGTGCACGACGATCGCCCAGGAGAGGCCGTAGTGCCGCTCGGTGAGCCAGCCCGGCCCCTCGATCTGGAACCACTTGAAGAGCAACGCGTTCAACATCCCCCATTCCGGGTTCAGCATCCAGCGGAAGGACAGGATCGTCGGGATCGAGGGCATGGCCCACGCGATCAGGAACAGGACGGAGAGCCAGCGGATCCAGGCCTTCTCCTGCAGAAAGAAGGCCGAGAGCGCGAGCGCGAGCAGCATCTTCACGTTGACCGCGACCAGCAGGAAGACGATCGTGTTGACGATCGTCGAGGCGAACACCGGATCCTCGAAGAGCTTGCGGTACGCCGAGGGGCTCGAGCCGAGCCAGATGCCGTACAGGACCGGGAAGACGACGAACAGCGCGAAAACCGCGAAGTACGGGACGAGCAGCACGATCCCCCAGAAGGTCTCCTCCGAGAGACCCTTCTTCGGCGGCGCCTGCGCCGGCGCTGGTAGCGCTACGCTACTCATCTTTCATGGACGGGGGCGGCGGCACGCCGCCCCCGGGGAATCCGCGCTACTGCGCGAGGATTTGTTTTACCCGGGCGATCAGCTCGTCGGCCGCCTTCTCCGCCGAGACGCCGTCCTTGGCGATGCGCGCGGTGGCGCGGCCCCACACGTTCTCGGCATTGACGATCGTGAACTTCCAGTTGTAGACGAACGGGAAGAAGACGATGCCCTGCGACACTTGCTGTTGCACCGCCTTGCGGTGCGGGTCCTTGCCGTCGGTCCAGAACGGCGCAACCGACGCGCGCTTGGTCACCGGCACCCAGCGGCCGAGCGAGCCCTCGACGTAAGGCTGCAGGTTGTCCTCCTCGAGGAAGAACGCCAGGAATTCCTTGCCCCGCCGCTTGTTCTTCGCGTCGGCGAACACCACCGCCGTCTTCACCGCTGCGAGCTGCGGCACGTTGGTGCCGTCGGGCTTGGGCGGGAAGGCGCGGGTGCGGATCAGCTCGTAATAGTTCTTGCGCGCGATCTCCTTCTGCTCGGGCGTGGAGGTTGCGCGGTTCATGGTGTCGAGCTGCGCCGCCGGGATGGAGATGGTCGCGTTGTGCGTCATCACCGTGGTCTTGTTGGCGAAGTTGAGGTTGTTGTCGACGTCGGTCCAGTTGACCGACGAGGCAGGCGAGCAGCCCTTCTTCACGATCGCCGCGTAGTCGGCGAGCGCCCGGGTGAGCCCGGCCTTGTTCTTCGGCTGGTCGAGTGTGAGCTTGCCGTCGGCGTCGACGACCTGAACGTCGTACGCGTTCATGAACTGGTGGAAGCTGAAGAACGTGTCGGAGGCCTGCACGCTCGCCGGATGCCCGATGCCGAAGGTCCGCTGACCCTTGGCGCGTAACGCGGGCTGCACCTTGTCGCACCAGAAGTCCCAGAAGCCCTTCCAGTTGTTCGGAATATCCGCCTCCTTGAAGCCGGCGTCCTGGATCATGTCGATCCAGTAGTTGATGTGCATCAGCTGCATCTCGACCGGCGCCGCGTAGTACGCGCGCTGGCCGGTCTTGCCGTTCAGGAGCCAGGTCGTCGAGAGCGGGCCGGGCAGGAACTGCGACGCGAGCGGCTTAAGGACGTCGTCGAGGTTCTCGAGCTTGCCCTCGAACGCCCACTTGCCGGTGACGCGGAAGTCGTAGGTGAGGCCGAAGCCGACGTCGGGCGGGTTGCCCGCCTCGACCGCCGCGACCGACTTGGTCACGATGTCCTCGGGCGAGTACAGCGACAGGTCGACCTTGACGCCGCTCTTCGCCTCGTACTTCTTGATCACGTCCTGCAGCGCCTGGTCCTCGGAGGGGTAGAAGGCGCGGGTGAACCAGACGGTTATGCGCTCCTGCGCGAAGGCTCCGGATGACGCGAGAGCCAGGAGCGCGGTCGCGGCGATGCCCGCCACGCGGCCAAAGAAACGCAGCATTTCTCCTCCTTGTGTCGACACGGTGCCGGCCTATGCCGGCTTCTTGGATGAGCCCTTGCCAGAGGACTCCGGCCGAGGACGGTACGCGGATCGCCAGGGGGTGTCAAACCCGCCAGGGGCGCTGTCCGGACCACTGAAAACCCGCGCAAGCGGCTGGTCTGGCAGGGTTTTCCGGCGTTCCGGACAGTGAAAAGGGGTCGATTCCGCGGATCGCGCTGCTATAATCATTCGTTCCCGCGACAACAACACCCGCAAGGAGGACTCGACAAGTGGGCGAGCGGCTGAAGGGCAAACGCGCCTTCATCACAGCTGCCGGGCAGGGCATGGGACGCGCGGCGGCGATCGCGTTCGGCTCCGAAGGCGCGCAGGTCTGGGCGACCGACGTCAACGCCGAGGCACTGCGATCGCTCGCGGGCACGCCCGGCGTGACCACGCGCGTGCTCGACGTCACCGACTCCGGGGCCGTGGAGCGCGTCGCGAAGGAGGCGGGCGACGTCAACGTCGTGTTCAACTGCGCCGGGATCGTGCATCACGGCACGATCATGGAATGCAGCGAGCAGGACTGGGACCGGAGCTTCGACCTCAACATCAAGTCGATGTACCGCGTGACGCGGGCGTTCCTGCCGGGGATGCTCAAGCAGCAGAAGGGCTCGATCATCAACATGGCGTCGGTCGCCTCGAGCCTGCGCGGGCTGCCGAACCGCCTCGCCTACGGCACCACGAAGGCCGCGGTCCTCGGTTTCACCAAGGCGGTCGCGGCCGACTACGTCCGGCAGGGCATCCGCTGCAACGCGGTCTGCCCCGGCACGGTCGACACGCCGAGCCTGCAGGGGCGCATCAACGCCTTCGCCGACCCGGTGCAGGCGCGCAAGGATTTCGTCGCGCGCCAGCCGATGGGCCGCCTCGCGACCGTCGAGGACATCACCCCGCTGCTCATCTACCTCGCCTCGGACGAGTCCGCGTTCGCCACCGGGGTCGCCTTTTCGGTGGATGGCGGCATGACGATCTAGGGGCCGGACGGCGCGGCCCTCACCACATCGCTAGACCTGGAGAACGAAAAGATGAAGCTGTGTCGTTGGGGCAAGAACGGCTACGAAAAGCCGGGGATGATCGATTCGCAGGGCATGTTGCGCGACCTGTCCAGCGTGCTGTCGAACGTCGACCAGGACACGATCTCTCCCAAGGGGCTCGCTCGGCTGCGCAAGATCAGGCCGGAATCGCTGCCGCTCATCAAGACCGAGCCGCGCTTCGGCGTGCCCTACACGGGCATCACCAAGTTCGTCGCGATCGGTCTCAACTACAGCGATCACGCCGCGGAGTCCGGGCTGCCGGTGCCGTCCGAGCCGGTCGTTTTCATGAAGGCCACGACCTCGATCAGCGGGCCGAACGACGACGTCGTGCAGCCGCGCAGCTCGACCAAGCTCGACTGGGAGGTGGAGCTCGGCGTGGTGATCGGCACCAAGGCGCAGTACGTGCCGGAGGAGAAGGCGCTCGAGTACGTCGCCGGCTACTGCATCGTGAACGACGTGTCCGAGCGCTCGTACCAGATGGCGACCAGCCAGTGGGACAAGGGCAAGGGCTGCGACACGTTCGGTCCGATCGGCCCGTGGCTGGTGACCACCGACGAGATCCCGAATCCCCAGACTCTCGAAATGTGGCTCGACGTGAACACCGAGCGGATGCAGACCGGCAACACGCGCACGATGATCTTCTCGGTCGCCAGGATCGTTTCCCACGTGTCGCAGTACATGACGCTGATGCCGGGCGACATCATCACCACCGGGACCCCCCCGGGCGTCGGCATGGGTAAGAAGCCCGAGCCGGTCTGGCTCAAGCCGGGCGACGTCATGACCCTCGGAATCCAGGGACTCGGCGAGCAGCGCCAACGGGTCGTCGCCTATACGGGCAAGTGACCATTGCCCCGCGGCGAATGCCGCGTCCATGGTCATCCCGGCGCAAACCGGGATCCAGGTAACGGCCGCCCGCAGGCGGCCGTTCTCGTCTCAAGCTGCGCCCGCGCGCGACTGCGTGTACGCTTTTGTCATGACAATGGCAAGAGGCGCCGCATGCGGGTGATCGTGCTGGGCGCGGGCGTCGTGGGCACGGCGAGCGCCTGGTACCTCGCGCGTGCCGGACACGAAGTCACGGTGATCGAGCGGCAGGGCGCGGCCGCGCTCGAGACGAGCTTCGCGAACGGCGGTCAGGTGTCCGCCAGCCACGCGGAGCCCTGGGCGAATCCGGGCGTGCCGGCCAAGCTCTTCCAGTGGCTCGGCCGCGAAGACGCGCCGCTGCTGTTCCGGCCGCGCGCGGAATGGCGCCAGTGGGCCTGGGGCGCGCGCTTTCTGTTCGAGTGCCTGCCGTTCCGCAACCGCGCCAACACGCGGCAGCTTCTCGCGCTCGCGCTCTACAGCCGGGCGCTGCTGCAGCAGCTCCGGCGCGACACCGGCATCGAGTACGACCAGCTCGCGCGCGGCATTCTCGCCTTCCACACCGACGAGCAGGAGTACCAGCGGGCGGCCGCGCAGGCCGAGCGGATGCGACGCTACGGTTGCGTGTGCGAGGCGAAGACCGCCGAGGCGTGCATCGCGATCGAGCCGGCGATGCGTCACGCGGCCGACCGCATCGTCGGCGGCATCTACACGCCGGACGACGAGTCGGGCGACGCGTGCAAGTTCACCCAGGGGCTCGCGCGGCTCGCTTCGGCGCAGGGCGTGCGGTTCGAGTACGGCCGGACCATCAAGCGCCTCGAGGCCGAGGGGGGTCGCATACACCGCGTCGTGCTCGCCGACGCGGCGGGTCGCGACGACCCGGTGGCGGCGGAGGCCTACGTCGTTGCGCTCGGGAGCTACAGCCCGCTCCTGCTGGCGCCGCTCGGCGTGGCGCTCCCGGTGTATCCGCTCAAGGGTTACTCGATCACCGTACCGCTCGAGCCTGCCGACGAAGCCCCCACGGTGAGCCTGACCGACGTCGAGCACAAACTGGTCTTCTCGCGCCTCGGCGAGCGGCTCCGCGTGGCCGGCACCGCGGAGATGAACGACTACAACACGGAAGTCGACGACGCGCGCTGCCAGGCGATCGTGCGGCGGACCTTCGATCTCTTTCCGGGCGCGGGACGCCCCGAGCGCGCGGCGTTCTGGACCGGCCTGCGGCCGGCGACGCCGTCCAACCTGCCGTGCGTGGGACGCACGCGCTATTCGAACCTGTTCCTCAACACCGGGCACGGCACGCTCGGCTGGACGCTCGCGTGCGGCTCGGGGCACGCGATCGCGGACATCGTGAGCGGGCGCGTGCCGGAGCCGGACTTCCGGTTCATGGGACTGCCGACGCGCGCGCGCGCCGTGCTCGTTGCGAGCCCCGGCTCCGGCTGAGCGGTCGCGCTCAGGCCGCGCGCTTATTGCGCTTGACCGGGCCGCCGCGCGGCACGTCGTGCCGCACGCAATCCTCGGGCTGGAACAGCGTGGTCAACTCGTCCACCAGCGCGCGCGCGCGCGCGGTGTTGTCGCGCGAGTAGTTGCAGACGTACGCGTCCAGGGTCACGCAGGCGATTTCCGGCCAGGTGTGGATGGCCACATGCGACTCGGCCAGCACGACGCAACCCGTCACGCCCGCCGACGGATCCGGCGCGCCGTCGCTGCCCGGAAACTGGCGGAACAGGTCTCCGAGGACCGTGAGGCCCGCGCGCTCGATCTCCGCGATGCAGCGCTCGCGCAGCGCAGCGGCGTCAGTCAGATAGCGCGCCTCGCCGCGGCAGCGGTACAGGTTGGCGAGAACATGGAGGCCGTCCAATGCGCGCTCTCGATTCAAGTCGATCGGGCAATCATGTCGGCCACCACCGCGTCGATCAGCCGCCGCGAAATGCTGATCGGCTGCGGGAGCAGCGGGAGCTCGCGGATGTTAAACCACTGCGCCGACTCGATTTCAAGCGGATCGACACGGATTTCGCCACTTTTCCAGTCCGCGGTGAACGCGATCATCAGGGAGTGGGGAAACGGCCAGGGCTGGCTCGCGAAATACCGCACGTTCTGCACCGCGATGCCGACTTCCTCGAGCACCTCGCGCTCGAGGCACTGCTCGAGCGTCTCGCCCGGCTCGACGAAGCCGGCGAGCGCGCTGTGCATCCCGGGCGGGAAGCGGTGCGAGCGACCGAGGAGGATCTCGTCGCGCCCGCGCCGTACCAGCGCCATGATGGCCGGCGCGATGCGCGGATAGACGACGAGCCCGCACGCCGGGCACTCCCGCGACCGCTCGCTGTCGCGCAGCGTCGTCGCCGTACCGCAGCGGCCGCAGAAGCCGTGCGTGCGGTCCCAGTCGATGATCTGCAGAGCGCGGCCAGCGAGCGCGAAGTGCGCGTCGGGCAGCCGCGAGAAGAGCGACCTCAGGCCGCGCCACTCCCAGCCTTGCGCCGCCGGCACGCTCGCACCGACGTCGCAGGCATAACAGTGCTCCGGGCCGAGACGGCCGAGGTACTGGATGTGGCCCGCCTCGAAGCCCAGCGCATCGGGGTGCAGGATCACCGGCAGCTGCGGCACGCCGCCCGACGACACCAACAGATCGCTCTCGCGGAACACGAACCACAGCGCCGACGAGATCGGTGCGGACGGCGGCTGCACCGCGCCGACGTACTCGGCCGGCGCGGTGAAGGGCATCTCGATCACGCGTTCTTCCGCAGCCGCCGCAGCAGCGAGGAGGTGTCCCAGCGCCCGCCGCCCGCCTTCTGGATCTCGGCGAAGAAGCCGTCGATCAGACGCGTCCCGGGCAACGCGGCGCCGTTGCGCGCGGCCTCCTCCTGGCAGATGCGCAGATCCTTGCGCATCCAGTCGACCGCGAAGCCGAAGTCGAACTTGTCGGCGAGCATCGTGGCGCCGCGATTCTCCATCTGCCACGACTGGGCGGCGCCCTTCGAGATCGTGTCGAGCACGAGCTTCACGTCGAGCCCCGCGCGCAAGTCCGAAGTCGATGCCCTCGGCGAGGCCCTGCACGACGCCGACGACGCAGATCTGGTTGACCATCTTCGCGAGCTGTCCGGCACCGGACGGGCCGATCAGGGTCACCGCGCGCGCGAAATGCGCGATGACGGGTCGCGCGCGCTCGAACGCCTGCGCATCGCCGCCGACCATCACGGTCAGCACGCCGTTCTCGGCGCCGGACTGCCCGCCGGAAACCGGCGCGTCGAGGAAGTGGAAGCCGCGCTTGCCCGCCTCGGCCGCCAGCTCGCGCGCGACCTGCGCCGACGCGGTGGTGTGATCGACGTGAATCGCGCCCTTTGCCATCGCGCCGAACGAACCGTCCGGACCGAGCGCGATCTCGCGCAGATCCGGATCGTCGCCGACGCACGAGAACACCAGCTCCGCGCCCTCGGCCGCGCGCGCCGGCGTCGCAGCGAGCCGCCCGCCGTGGCTCGCGACCCAGGCCTCGGCCTTCGCGCGGGTGCGGTTGTAGACGGTGATGTCGTGTCCCGCCTTCGCAAGATGGCGGGCCATGGGGGCGCCCATGACCCCGAGACCGATGAACGCGACTTTCGCCATCTCCCGCTCCTCGTAACGAACGCCCGGCCGATTATAGAGCGCGCCTCGTGTGCGCCCGCTTCGTCTCGCTCCGCGCCGACGCGTTACGCCGCCGACGGGGCGGACGGCTCAATGGTGACGGCGAGGGACAGCCCCGGCAGGTATTCGATGAGCAGCTGCGCGGCCTGCCGCCCCGCAAGCGCCGCGAGCAGGGGCAGCGCACACCCGGCGGAGTTTCCGGTGCGCAGGCGCTCGAGGCCGTCATCCGCGAGCGGCGTGACCTGCACCGTCGGCGGCGAGCCCGAGCTCGAGCCGCGCGAGGCTCGCCGCCGAGGGCTCGTGGCCGAGGAGCAATGCGACGCCGCACGGCGCGACGATCGGAATGACGGCGGCGAGCGGCGCGGGGTTCGGCGCGTCGTAGGCAACGAGCAGCACCCGCCGACGCTCGGCCGCGGACTGGAGCGCGGCTTCGAGCAGGCCCGCGGCAAAGCTGCCCTGATTGGCGCAAAGGCTGGTCGACGCCTCGCGGGAACCCGTGGCGATGCTCCAGTAGCCCGCCGGCGCGTTGTGGACGGAGTTGTGGAACCGGGTCGGCGAGACGTCGCGCACCGGCCCCGCGAGCGTCTCGCAGATCTGGTGCAGCACCTCGCCATTTCCCGACGAGGAGGTGAAGACGGTGGGGAGATCGGCCGCGCGCGCACCGCTCGCTGCGAGCGCCTCGGCGCCGACGTGGAGTGCGAGCCTGACGATGTCGCCGCAGCGGCGCCGCTCCGCCGGCGGCAGCAGGTCGGCGCTCGGTCGCGGCATTTCGCCTGCCTCGTAGCGGATCTCGCCGCAAAGGACCGCGCGCGCGGCATGCCATCCGAGCAGCCCAGGGGCAAGGAGGCCGATGCCATCGACGTGGACCGCCATCAAATCACCCGATGCGTCGCGCGCCAGATGCCACTGCGCGTCGTCGTTGCCGGAGTTGTCAAGGCGTCCGCCCGAACACCAGGCTGCAGTTGTTGCCGCCGAAGCCGAACGAGTTCGAGAGCACGTAGCGCGCGTCGGCCGGCTCGCCCTGCAGCAGAACGCGGCAGCCGCACGCGACGTCGAGCGCGCGGGTGTTCGCGGTGCCCGGCAGCCAGCCGCGCTCGAGGCTCATGATCGCGACGAGCGCCTCCGTGATTCCCGCGGCGCCGAGGAGATGGCCGTGCGCGCCCTTCGTCGCGCTGCACGGCGTGCGCGACCCGAAGACGTCGCGCACCGCCCGGCCTTCCGCGGCGTCGTTCGAGCGCGTCGCCGTGCCGTGCAGGTTCACGTAACCGACCTCCTCCGGCGCGACCGACGCCGAGGCGAGCGCGCGCTCCATCGCGAGCCGCGCACCGAGGCCCTCGGGATGCGGCGTCGACATGTGGTAGGCGTCGGCGCTCTCCCCGACGCCGACGAGCGCGACGCCGTCCCCCGCGCGCTCGAGCAGCGCGAAGCCGGCGCCCTCGCCGATCGAGATGCCGGTCCGCTCGGCATCGAACGGACGGCAGGGCTCCCTCGATAGCAGCTCGAGCGAACGGAAGCCGTAGAGCGTGGTGAGGCAGAGGCTGTCGACGCCGCCGACGAGGGCCGCGTCGGCAAGCCCGGCGTCGATCAGCCGCGCCGCGCTGGAGAAGACCTTGGCGCTCGACGAGCACGCCGTCGACACGACGTGCGCCACGCCGCCGAGGTCGAGCGTGCGCCGCACGAACGCAGCGAGCGAGAACGTGTTCTGCGTCTCGGTGTAATGGAAGTCCGCCGGCAGCGCGCCGGTGACCGGATCGCGGTGACGGTACGCGTGCTCGGTCGCTCCCACGCCCGAAGTGCTCGTGCCGAGGACGACGGCGATGCGGCGCGGTCCGTAGCGCTCGCGTGCGGCCGAAACCGCGTCCGCGAAGCCGTCCTGCTCGAGCCCGAGCTGCGCGAGGCGATTGTTGCGGCAGTCGAACGACGCTCGAGCTCCGCACGCAGCCTCACGCGCTCGACGCCGTCCACCTGGCCGACGAAAGTTTCGAGCGCGGCGTCCTCGAACGCGCACGCTCGCAGGCCCGAGCCGCGGCTGCGCAGCGCGCTCCACCACGCGTCCACGCCTTCGCCGAGGCAGTTGACGCCGGTGTACGCAGTGACGATGAGGGGAGTCAAGGGCGTGCGCAAAAGTGATCCCGCGAATCCGATTCTAACAAGGGTGACCGCACGGATTGGCGCCGCGACCGGAGAGTTTGATTTGGACGCACGGCAGGGCGGCAGGCGCTAGACTCAACATTTTCGAGGCGTCCGCCCATGCTGTCGCCCATCGGAGACGGACCACCCCAGGCTGCAGACGAGCGGGTGCGGCTGATCCCGCCTGAGATCCTGCCGCTCTTCGACGACACCTTTGTCCGCTCGTGTCAGCTGCTCGAGGAGTACGTCGCGCGCCTCGCGCTCAAGTCGGTCCGTGCGGCGGGGCTCGAGCGCGCGTGCGCCGACGGCGCAACGGTGGATGAAGCGATCGAGCGCGCGAAGCTCGACCCGGCCGTCGCGCGCGTGCCGGTGGCGTGGCTGCTGCGGACGCTCGCCGCACGCGGCTGGGCTGATCGCCTGACGGTCGACGGTGACGCCGCCCGGTATCGGATCGACCGCGCGCTCCCGGCCCTTGACCCGGACGAACTGCTCGCGGCGCAGGCGGCGAACGACGAGCGATGTCTGCCGTCGTACCGGATCGCGGCACTCGCGGCAGACGCCTATGCGGCTGTCCTGCGGGGCGAGATCACCGGCGAGCAGGCGCTCTTCGGGCCCGAAGGCGTGGTCGCGTGGTCGAAGTACTTCTCCAACGCCAATCCGCTCTATGGTGTCGCGAACGCGATCGGCGCTGTCGCGGCGGCGCGGGCCCTGCCGCGGCAGGGCGGGGAGGTGCTCGAGCTCGGCGCCGGCTTCGGCAGCGGTGCCGAGGCGCTGCTCGAGCGGATCGGGGCGACGGGCCGCGCGAACGAGGTATCGCGGTACCGGGTCACGGACCATTCGGCGATGTTCCTCCGCCGTGCCGAGCGGACGCTGCGCGCCCGCTTCCGCGGCGCGCCGCTCGAGTTTCACACGCTCGACATCGACCGGCCGTTCGCCGAGGCCGGTGTGCGCCCAACGAGTTGCGCGCTCGTCTTCGGCGTCAACGTCCTGCACGTTGCGCGCGACCTGGCAGCGACGCTCGCGGAAGTGCGTACGGCGCTCGTCGACCGGGGTGTGCTGGCGATCGCGGAGTGCGTGCGGCCGTTCGCGGGCCGGCCGGTCCACGTCGAGTTTGTCTTCAACCTGCTGGGCACGTTCCGCGACCCGGTGCTCGCGCCGCCCTGGCGCCCGAATGGCGGATTCCTGACGCCCGAGCAGTGGCGCGCGGCGCTCGAGGCGAACGGGTTCACGGACGTGCAGGTCTTCCCGGACATCGCCGCGATTCGTGAGGTCTTCCCGTCGTTCGTCGTCGCCGCGATCGTCGCGACCCGCGCATGACCGCGACGTTTGCCGTCCCCGACGCCTATTGCGAAGGACACTTCCCGGGGCGGCCGATCCTTCCCGCCGTCGCGCTGCTCGCGCTTGTCGTCGAGCAGCTCTCCCGCGAGTCGCAACGTCCGCTGCCGCTCCGCACGATCCCGTTCCTCCGATTGCGGCAGCTCGTCGCGCCCGGCGATCGCCTCACGCTCGCCGCACGCAGCCTTAATGGCGAGCGCGTGAACATCGAGGTCAGGCGCGACGGCGCGGTCGTCGCGAACGGCGCGCTCGGCGTTGGTCGTCCCGAGGCGCCGGCCGGGACGCTGGCCCATCGGACGGCAGGGGCGAGGCAGCGCGCGCCCATCGAAACCTTGCTCCCGCAGCAACCGCCGATGCGCTTTGTCACTTCGATCATCGGCGAGATGCCCGAAGGCCTGGTTTGCGAGGCGCGGATTCCGGCCGCCTGCGCGCTCGTCATCGGGGGCAGCGCGCCCGCCTTCGCTGCCGTGGAAGCGGCGGCGCAGACCGCGGCGCTGTGGGAGGCCGTCCGGCGCTCGCGCGATTCACGCGGTGCCGGGCCGCGGGTCGGCTATCTTGTCGCGCTGCGCGATCTCGCCTTCTTCGCCGAGCGGATCCCGGCGGAGGCGTCCCTGGTTGCGTCGGTGCGCCTCGATGGCGCGGCGCTGCCGCTCACGCACTACGCGATCGAGGTCGGCCGCGATGGCGTGCCGGTGCTGCGCGGGAAGATCGCGACGTACCTCGCCGACGAGCAAAGCGAGCCGGTGCACCGTTCCGGCCAGCGCCCCCGGAATACGAACCGCTCGTAAGGCGCGCGTGATTCACAGAAATCGTTAGTGAGAATGCGCCTGGCGCGCCGGGGCGCGCGGCGATCTTCGCGCGGGTGCCTCGAGCGCGGCGAGATGGCGGCCGCCCTCGGCGAGCAGGAACGCTTTTAGCGCCTGGGCAACCGGAGACAGGCGCTTCTGCGCGAGGTGCACGACGTGCCACTTGCGCACGATCGGGAGCCCCGCGACGTCGAGGATGACGAGCCGTCGCGTCGCCAGTTCCAGGCCGACGGTGTGGAGCGACAGGAGCGAGATGCCCATGCCCGCGATCACTGCCTGCTTGATCGTCTCGTTCGAGGCCATCTCCATGCTCACCTTCAGCGGCAGCTTGTGCTCGGCGAACAGCCGCTCGAGCAGGCCGCGCGTGCCCGACCCCGGCTCGCGGATCGCGAACGTCTCCTCGGCCAGCCGCTCGAGCGGGATGCGACGTTGGCCCGCGAGCGGGTGATCGGGCGGCGCGATGATCACGTGCGGGTGCGGCGCGAAGCCCTCCGCGACGGTCGCCATGTTCTGCGGCGGCCGGCCCATGACCGCGAGGTCGACCTCGTTGCCCGCGAGCAGCCCGATCATCGCCTCGCGATTGTCGACCGCAAGTTTCACCGCCACGCCGGGATGTGCTTTCAGGAACCGCCCGAGCAGCTCCGGCGCGAAGTACTTCGCGGTCGACACGAGCCCGATCGTGAGCTGCCCCTGGGTGAGGCCCCGCATCGCGCCCAGGGCCTCCTCGGCGGCGCCCAGCTCATGGTCGATCGCGTGCGCGCGCGCCTGCAGCTCACGACCCGCCTCGGTGAGGTGGATCTTCTTGCCGATCTGCTCGACGAGCGGCAACCCGGCTTCGGCCTCGAGGCTCTTGACCTGCATCGACACCGCCGGCTGGGTGAGATGGAGCTCCGCCGCGGCGCGCGAGAACGACAGGTGGCGCGCGACGGCCTCGAAGACGTGCAGCTGGCGCAGGGTGACGCGACGCATCGACATGGCGAGGCCTCCTGGCCAAGTATCAGCAAAAGCTTATCAGATGCATAAGAAATCGTGACTATCTCTTATGCATCATCAGCCCTACAGTCTGGGCACCGCGAACGCGCGCCAATGAACCGGAGAAGACCGATGGGCAAGGCCTACAGCGCCGGCGTCAAGGAGTACCGCCACACCTACTGGGAACCCGACTACCAGGTGAAGGACACCGACCTCCTCGCCTGCTTCAAGATCACGCCGCAGGCGGGCGTGCCGCGCGAGGAAGCCGCCGCCGCCGTCGCCGCCGAGTCCTCCACCGGGACGTGGACCACGGTCTGGACCGACCTGCTGACCGATCTCGAGCACTACAAGGGCCGCGCCTACCGCATCGAGGACGTGCCCGGCGACGACACCTGCTTCTACGCCTTCATCGCCTACCCGATCGACCTCTTCGAGGAAGGGTCGGTGGTGAACGTGTTCACCTCGCTCGTCGGCAACGTGTTCGGCTTCAAGGCGATCCGCGCGCTGCGGCTCGAGGACGTGCGCTTCCCGATCGCCTACGTGATGACCTGCGGCGGTCCGCCGCACGGCATCCAGGTCGAGCGCGACAAGATGGACAAGTACGGCCGGCCGCTGCTCGGCTGCACCATCAAGCCCAAGCTCGGCCTGTCGGCCAAGAACTACGGCCGCGCGGTTTACGAGTGCCTGCGCGGCGGGCTCGACTTCACCAAGGACGACGAGAACGTCAACTCGCAGCCGTTCATGCGCTGGCGCGACCGCTTCGACTTCGTCGCCGAGGCGATCCGCAAGGCCGAGGCCGAGACCGGCGAGCGCAAGGGCCACTACCTGAACGTGACCGCGCCGACGCCCGAGGAGATGTACAAGCGCGCCGCGTTCGCCAAGGAGCTCGGCATGCCGATCGTCATGCACGACTTCCTGACCGGCGGCTTCTGCGCGAACACCGGGCTTGCGAACTGGTGCCGCGAGAACGGCATGCTGCTGCACATCCATCGCGCGATGCACGCGGTGATCGACCGCGACCGCCACCACGGCATCCACTTCCGCGTACTGCTCAAGGCATTGCGGCTTTCCGGCGGCGACCACCTGCACACCGGCACCGTCGTCGGCAAGCTCGAGGGCGACCGGCAGGCGACGCTCGGCTGGATCGACCTCCTGCGCGAGCGCTACGTCAAGGAGGACCGCTCGCGCGGGATCTTCTTCGACCAGGACTGGGGCTCGATGCCCGGCGCGTTCGCGGTGGCCTCCGGCGGCATCCACGTCTGGCACATGCCGGCGCTGCTCGCGATCTTCGGCGACGACGCGGTGTTCCAGTTCGGCGGCGGCACGCTCGGCCACCCCTGGGGCAACGCGGCGGGCGCCGCGGCGAACCGGGTCGCGCTCGAGGCCTGCGTCGAGGCGCGCAACCAGGGCCGCGACCTCGAGCGCGAAGGCAAGGAGATCCTGGTCGCGGCGGCCAGGTCGAGCCCGGAGCTCAAGGCCGCGATGGAGACCTGGAAAGAGATCAAGTTCGAGTTCGACACCGTCGATACGCTCGATGTAGCAAAAGCGGCGTAGGAGAACGGCATGAGCACCGCTACGATGCAGGACTACAAGTCGAGCCTGGGCGACCCGGCGAGCCGCAAATTCGGAACGTTCTCCTATCTGCCGGAGATGTCGCCGGAGCGCATCCGGGCGCAGGTCGACTATCTCGTGAAGCGCGGCTGGTCGCCCGCGATCGAGCACACCGAGCCGCAGAACGCGGACGGCTCCTACTGGTACATGTGGAAACTGCCGATGTTCGGCGAGACGCGCGCGGAGCAAGTGCTCGCTGAGGCGGCGGCATGTCACAAGGCCCACCCCGGCAACCACGTCCGTCTGGTGGGCTACGACAAGCGGAAGCAGACGCAGGGTGCGGCGATGGTGATCTACCGCGGCCGGGCGGTGTAGGCTCGAGCGCCGCTGCCACTTATCGGGGATCAATTCACTGCCGCGCCCAGGGCTGCACCATTGCCGGCTTGACGGGTGAAGGCGTCAAAATCGGACCACGAATCGCGAGGAGTCCCGGATGAACCTGCAAGCGCTGATCTTCGACGTCGACGGTACGCTGGCCGACACCGAGGAAACGCATCGCCAGGCGTTCAACGCCGCGTTCATCCAGTTCGAGCTGTGGTGGGACTGGGGTCCGCAGCAGTATGCCGAGCTCCTTTCGATCTCGGGCGGCAAGGAGCGAATCGCGCGCTACGTCGAGACCCTCGATGTGGCCGAGTCCGAGCGCTCGCGCCTTCGGCAACTCGTCCCGGCGATCCACCGCGAGAAGACGCGGCTGTTCACCGAGCTGATCGCCGACGGGCGCGCGCGGTTCCGGCCCGGCGTTGCGCGGCTGATCCGCGAGGCGAAGGAAGCGGGCGTGCGGCTCGCGATTGCGTCGACGACGACCGCCGCGAACGTCGAAGCGCTGATCGCATCGAACCTGGGGCCCGAGACCCTGCGCGATTTCGCGGTGATCGCCTGCGCCGACCAGGTCGAAACGAAGAAGCCAGCGCCTGACATCTACAACCTCGCGCTCGGTGCGCTCGGGCTCCCGCCGTCGGCGTGCGTGGCGCTCGAGGACTCGGGCAACGGCGTCAGCGCTGCGAAGGCGGCAGGGCTCTTCACGGTCGCGACGCCGACGATCTGGACCGCGACCCAGGACTTCCGCGGCGCGGACCTGGTGCTGCACAGCCTCGGCGATCCCCGTGCACCGGTCGACGCCGCCGCGCAGGAGCGGATCGGGGCGAAGTGGCTGACGCTCGCCGCGCTGGCGCGGCTGCACGCCGCCGCGACCGGCGGATCGCTCGAGCGCGCCGCCTGACGGCGCGCCGATCGGGGAGGCACGAGACGATGGTCACGCGCGAAAAGACGCTCACCGAGTTCATCATGGAGGAGCAGCGCCGGGCGCCGCAGGCGACCGGCGACTTCACCGCGCTCCTCAACCACATCCGGATCGCTTGCAAGCGCGTCGGCTTCCTGGTCGGCCGCGGCGCGCTCGGCGGAGCGCTGGGCGACGCCGGCTCCACCAAGGCGCAGGGCGAGGGGCAGATGAAGCTCGATGTCGGCGCGAACGAGGTCTTCCTGCGCACGCTCGAGTCCGGCGGGCATCTGGCCGGAATGGTGTCCGAGGAAATTGCAGAGCCCTACCAGATTCCCGACGCCTTTCCGCGCGGCAGGTATCTGCTCGCGTTCGACCCGCTCGACGGCTCGTCGAACATCGACGTGAACGTCTCGGTCGGCAGCATCTTCTCGGTGCTGCGCGCGCCACCCGGCGTCGATCGGCCCCGGGCGCGCGACTTTCTGCAGCCGGGCACGCAGCAGGTCTGCGCCGGCTACGCGATCTACGGGCCCACGACGATGCTCGTGCTCACCCTGGGGCGCGGCACGCACGGCTTCACGCTCGATCGCGGATTCGGCGAGTTCATCCTCACGCATCCCGGCATGCGCGTCCCGGACGACACGCGCGAGTTCGCGATCAACACGTCGAACGAGCGGTTCTGGGAGGAGCCGGTGAAGCGCTACGTCGCCGAGTGCGTGGCGGGACGGAGCGGCCCGCGCGGCGCCGACTTCAACATGCGCTGGATCGCCTCCCTGGTCGCCGAAGTCCACCGCATCCTGGTGCGCGGCGGCCTGTTCATGTATCCGAAGGACACGAAGGACCCGACGAAGGCCGGCCGACTGCGCCTGCTCTACGAGGCGAACCCGATGGCGATGATCGTCGAGCAGGCGGGCGGCGCGGCTTCGACCGGACGGGGCACGATCCTGGACGTGCAACCGACCGAGCTGCACGAGCGCGTGCCGGTGATCCTCGGCTCGAGAAACGAGGTCGAGCGCATCGAGCGCTACCATCAGGAGCACGCGGCCGGTCTCGACCAGCCGTACACGTCGCCCCTCTTCCGGGAACGCTCGCTCTTCGTGCCGTCCTGAGGTTGATGTGGAAATGCTAGCCAAGGGGGCCAGGGTGGGAAGCGAAGGGTCCCAACCCTTCCCTTGGGCCCCTTGACCATCCCCCAAACCCGGTGAACAAGTCCGACGTGGCGGACTTGTTCGGAGATCACTAATGTCGACCAAGCATCCCATCATCGCCGTCACCGGTTCGTCCGGCGCGGGCACCTCGTCGATCACCCGCACGTTCCAGTACATCTTCGAGCGCGAAGGCATCAAGGCGGCAATCGCTGAAGGCGACTCGTTCCATCGCTACGACCGCAAGGGGATGAAGATCGCGATGGCCGAGGCAGCGAGGCAGGGCAACGCCCACTTCAGCCACTTCGGCCCCGAGGCGAACCTCTTCGAGACGCTCGAGGAGCTGTTTCGCGGTTACGGAGAGAGCGGTACCGGACGGCTGCGCAAGTACCTGCACAATGAAGAGGAGGCCGCGCCGCACCGCCAGGAGCCGGGCACCTTCACTCCATGGGAGGAGATCCCGCACGGCACCGATCTCCTGTACTACGAGGGCCTGCACGGCGCGGTGGCCACCGGCAACGTGGACGTCGCGCGGTATGCCGACCTGATCGTCGGGGTGGTGCCGATCATCAACCTGGAGTGGATCCAGAAGCTCCACCGCGACAAATCGATGCGCGGCTACTCCACCGGAGCGGTGGTCGACACCGTCCTGCGGCGGATGCCCGACTACGTGAACTACATCTGCCCGCAGTTCTCCCGCACGCACATCAACTTCCAGCGCGTGCCGACGGTCGACACGTCGAACCCGTTCATCGCGCGCTGGATCCCCTCGGCGGACGAGAGCTTCGTGGTCATCCGCTTCGCGAACCCGAGGGGCATCGACTTCCCGTATCTCCTGTCGATGATCGACGACGCGTTCATGTCGCGCGCGAACGTGATCGTGGTTCCCGGCGGCAAGATGGAGCTCGCGCTGCAGCTCATCCTCACGCCGCTGATCCTCAAGCTGGTCGACGCCCGCCGCCGGACGCTCGGCGTTCCCGCGCCGAAGGCGTCCGCCGCCGTCCCATGATTCGTCCCGGCGGCGGTCGGCGTGGAAAAACCCGCCCGCTTCCGCGATAATCACAATCTTCCGCCCCGCCCGACCCTCCGGATCCGTCGCCATGAGCACCCCTGCAGCAGCCGTCGCGCCCGCCGCCGTCGAGCGCGACATGGCGAACGCCATCCGCGCGCTCGCGATGGACGCGGTGCAGAAAGCGAACTCCGGACATCCCGGCATGCCGATGGGCATGGCCGAGATCGCCGTCGCGCTGTGGAGCCGCCATCTGCGCCACAACCCGGCGAATCCCGCGTGGGCCGACCGCGACCGCTTCGTGCTGTCGAACGGCCACGGCTCGATGCTGCTCTACGCGCTGCTGCACCTCACCGGCTACGACCTGCCGATCGCGGAGATCGAGCGCTTCCGGCAGCTGCACTCGAAGACTCCGGGGCATCCCGAACTCGGTTGCGCGCCCGGCATCGAGACGACCACCGGGCCGCTCGGGCAGGGGCTCGCGAACGCGGTCGGATTGGCGATCGCGGAGCGCATCCTCGCCGCCGAGTTCAACCGGCCGTTCTTCGAGGTCGTCAACCATCACACTTACGTCTTTCTCGGCGACGGCTGCCTGATGGAGGGCATCTCGCATGAGGCGTGCTCGCTGGCCGGCGTGCTGGGCCTGGGCAAGCTGATCGCGCTGTATGACGACAATGGCATCTCGATCGACGGTCACGTCGAGGGCTGGTTCCGCGACGACACGCCGAAGCGCTTCGAGGCATACGGCTGGCACGTCGTACCGCACGTCGACGGGCACGACGTCGCGGCCGTGGACGCGGCGATCCGCGCCGCGCAAGCGGTCACGGACCGGCCCAGCCTCATCTGCTGCAAGACCGTCATCGGCAAGGGCGCGCCGCACAAGGCGGGATCGCACGACGCCCACGGCGCGCCGCTCGGCGAGAAGGAAGTCGCGGCAACGCGCGAGGCGATCGGCTGGCCGTATGCGCCGTTCGAGATCCCGGCGCACGTCTACGCAGGCTGGGACGCGCGCACGCGCGGCGCCCAGCTCGAGGCCCAGTGGCGCGAGCGGTTCGCGGGCTACGAGGCGAAATACCCGGAGCTCGCGGCCGAGCTCCGGCGCCGGATGGCGGGCGAGCTGCCCGCGAACTGGCGCGCGGCGACGCGCGACCTGGTCGCCGCGATCGACGCCAAAGCCGAGACGATCGCCACGCGCAAGGCGTCGCAGAACGCGATCGAGGGGCTGGGGAAGCTCCTGCCGGAGCTCGTCGGCGGCTCGGCCGACCTCGCCGGCTCCAACCTCACGCTGTGGTCCGGCTCGAAGAGCATCGGGCACGGCGATGGCGGCAACTACGTGCACTACGGGGTGCGCGAATTCGGCATGAGCGCGATCGTCAACGGGCTCGCGCTCCACGGCGGCGTGATTCCCTACGGCGGCACGTTCCTCGTGTTCTCGGACTATGCGCGGAACGCGCTGCGCGTCGCGTCGATCATGAAGATCCGCTCGATCTTCGTGTTCACGCACGACTCGATCGGGCTGGGCGAGGACGGGCCGACCCACCAGTCGGTCGAGCACGTCGCGAGCCTGCGCCTCATCCCGAGCATGGATCTCTGGCGGCCGTGCGACACGGTCGAGTCGGTGGTGGCGTGGATCGCGGCGGTCGAGCGCAGGGACGGCCCGTCGTCGCTCGTCTTCTCGCGCCAGAACGTGGCGTTCCAGAAGCGCGCGCCGGCGGCGATCGACGCCATCCGGCGCGGCGGCTACGTGCTCGCCGATGCGCCCGGTGCGCGAGCAGTGATCATTGCGACGGGTTCCGAAGTGCCGCTCGCCACCGGCGCGCAGACGAAGCTCGCGGAGGAAGGGATTCCCGTGCGCGTCGTCTCGATGCCCTCGACCGAAGTGTTCGACCGCCAGGACGCCGGGTACCGCGCGAGCGTGCTGCCGAAGGGTCTGCCGCGGGTCGCAGTCGAGGCCGGCGTGACCGACTACTGGCGCAAGTACGTCGGGCTCGACGGGCGAAGTCATCGGCATCGACCGCTTCGGCGAGTCGGCGCCCGGTCCCGAGCTGTTCAAGTTCTTCGGCTTTACCGTCGACAACGTCGTCGCTGCGGTGAAGCGCGCGATCGGTTAGCAATTTTCAGGAGCGGAGCATGCCCATCAGAGTCGCCATCAACGGCTACGGCCGCATCGGCCGCAACATCCTGCGCGCCCACTACGAGGGCGGCAAGAAGCACGACCTCCAGATCGTCGCGCTCAACGATCTCGGCGACGCGCAGACGAACGCGCACCTCACGAAGTACGACACCGCGCACGGCCGCTTCCCCGGCACCGTGGAGGTGGACGGCGACTTTCTGGTGGTGAACGGCGACCGGATACGCGTCTGCGCCCAGAGGGATCCGGCCCAGCTGCCGTGGAAGGAGCTCGGCGTCGACGTGGTGCTCGAGTGCACCGGGCTCTTCACCAGCAAAGCCAAGAACCTGGCGCACATCACGGCCGGCGCCAAGAAGGTGATCATCTCGGCGCCGGGCGACAAGGACGTCGATGCGACGGTCGTCTACGGCGTCAACGACGGGGTCTTGAAGGCCGCGCACACGGTGATCTCGAACGCCTCGTGCACCACCAACTGCCTCGCACCGCTCGTGAAGGCGCTGCACGACCGCATCGGCGTCGTGAACGGTCTCATGACGACGATTCACGCCTACACGAACGACCAGGTCCTGACCGACGTCTTCCACAAGGACCTGCGCCGGGCGCGCTCGGCGACGATGTCGATGATCCCGACCAAGACCGGCGCCGCGGCGGCGGTCGGGCTGGTGCTGCCGGAGCTGAACGGCAAGCTCGACGGCTACGCGATGCGCGTGCCGACGATCAACGTCTCGGTCGTCGATCTCGCGTTCGTGGCGAAGCGGGCGACCACGGTCGACGAGGTGAATGCGGCGGTGAAGCAGGCCGCAGACACCGACCTCAAGGGCATCCTCGTCTACAACAAGGACCCGCTCGTCTCGATCGACTTCAACCACCACCCGGCCTCGTCCATCTTCGACGCGACGCTGACCAAGGTGTCCGAGGGCACCCTGGTGAAGGTGTGCTCCTGGTACGACAACGAGTGGGGCTTCTCGAACCGGATGCTCGATACGACGGTCGCCTTTATGAAGGCGGGGGCGACCGCTGCAAAGGCTGCGGCGTAGCCGCACGGGGGCGCCGCGCCTGCGGCGCCCACCCGCCCCCTCCCTCCGCCCCGCAGCCATGCCGATCCTCCGAATGACCGACCTGAGCCTGCGCGACAAGCGGGTCTTCATCCGGGCGGATCTGAACGTCCCGCAGGACGACGCCGGCAAGATCACCGACGACACGCGCATCCGCGCGGCGGTGCCGGGCATCCGGCACGCGCTCGACGCGGGCGCGCGCGTGATGGTCACGTCGCATCTCGGCCGGCCCAAGGAGGGCGAGCTCAAGCCCGAGGACTCGCTCGCGCCGGTGGCCGAGCGCCTGTCCGAGCTGCTCGGCGTGCCGGTGCCGCTCAAGCAGAACTGGATCGACGCGAGCGAGGTCGCGCCGGCGCCCGGCCAGGTGGTGATGCTGGAGAACTGCCGCGTCAACAAGGGCGAGAAGAAGGACGACGAGGCGCTCGCGCGCAAGATGGCGGCGCTGTGCGACGTGTACGTCAACGACGCATTCGGCACCGCGCATCGGGCCGAGGCCACGACGCACGGCATCGCGAAGTTCGCCCCGGTCGCCTGCGCGGGCCCGCTGATGATCGCCGAGGTCGATGCGCTCACGAAGGCGCTCGCCGATCCCGCCCGGCCGCTCGTCGCGATCGTCGCAGGGTCGAAGGTCTCGACCAAGCTCACGATCCTCGCCTCGCTCGCGGCGAAGGTGGATGCGCTCATCGTCGGTGGCGGGATCGCGAACACCTTCATGCTCGCGAACGGCGGACCGATCGGGAAATCCCTCGCCGAGCCCGATCTCGTCGACGAGGCGCGCAAGATCATCCGCATGATGGAAGAGAAGCGCGGTGCCGTTCCGATCCCGGTCGACGTCGTCTGCGCGAAGGAGTTTTCGGCCACCGCGAAAGCCGAGCTCAAGGCGGCCGCGGACGTGGCGGCCGACGACCTGATCCTCGACATCGGTCCGCAGTCGGCCCGCGCGCTCGAGCACCTGCTGAAGGCGGCCGGCACGATCGTGTGGAACGGGCCGGTCGGCGTGTTCGAGTTCGACCAGTTCGGCGCGGGGACAAGAGCCGTCGCGAACGCGATTGCCGCAAGCAAGGCGTTCTCGCTGGCGGGCGGCGGCGACACCATTGCCGCGATCACGAAGTACGGTCTCGCAGACAGGATTTCCTACATCTCCACCGCCGGCGGCGCATTCCTCGAGTTCCTCGAGGGGAAGACCCTCCCGGCGCTCGCCGTCCTCGAAGCGCGCGGCGCGCGGTAGCGCGCCTGCCTGCCGCCCTTTCCGGGACCGCGGCTTGCGGGTCCCCGCCCGCTGTCGTAACGTGACGCCACGAACAAGAACGACCAGGAGCCGCATGCTGTCCCACCAGACCCCGGCACACGACCGCCGGCGCAGCACCAAGATTGTCGCCACGCTCGGACCCGCATCGAGCGACCCCGCGGTGCTCGAACGCATGATCCGCGCCGGCGTCGACGTCGTGCGGATGAACTTCTCGCACGGCACCCCCGACGACCACCGCGGGCGCGCCCAGCTCGTCCGGGATCTCTGTCGCAAGACCGGGCGTACCGTCGGCATCATGGCCGACCTGCAGGGCCCGAAGATCCGAGTGGGCAAGTTCAAGGACGGGCGCGTCACCTTGAGCCCGGGCGACCGATTCGTCCTGGACGCCGAGTGCGAGCTCGGCGACCAGACGCGCGCCGGCCTCGACTACAAGGAGCTGCCGCAGGACGTGCGACCCGGCGACGTGCTGCTGCTCGACGACGGCAAGATCGTGTTCGAAGTCGAGAAGGTGGCTGGGAGAGAGATCCACAGCCGGGTGCGGCACGGCGGCGTGCTCTCGAACAACAAGGGCATCAACCGGCTCGGCGGCGGCCTGACTGCGCCCGCGCTCACCGCGAAGGACATGGAGGACATTCGCCTCGCGGCGAGCATCAACGCCGACTACCTTGCGGTCTCGTTCCCCAAGAGCGGCAAGGACATGTACATGGCGCGCGAGTTGCTGCGCGCCGCGGGCGGCAGGTCGTTCCTGATCGCGAAGATCGAGCGCGCGGAGGCGGTCGGTCGCGAGGCGTTCGAGGACATCCTTTCGGCCTGCGACGGCATCATGGTGGCGCGCGGCGACCTCGCGGTGGAGGTCGGCGACGCGTCGGTGCCGGCGCTGCAGAAGCGCATGATCCACCTCGCGCGCGAGCACAACCGGCTGACGATCACCGCCACCCAGATGATGGAGTCGATGATCGCGAGCCCGGTCCCGACGCGCGCGGAGGTCTCCGACGTCGCGAACGCGGTGCTCGACGGCACCGACGCGGTGATGCTGTCGGCGGAGACCGCGGCCGGGAAGTACCCGGTCGAGACCATCGAGGCGATGAGTCGCATCTGCGTCGAGGCGGAGAAGAGCTCGCCGGTACACCTTGATCGCGAGTTCCTCGATCGCGTGTTCACGCGCATCGATCAGTCAATCGCGATGGCGGCGCTGTTCACGGCGTACCACCTCAAGGTCAAGGCAATCGCCGCGCTGACCGAGTCCGGCTCGACCGCGCTCTGGATGTCGCGCCTGAACTGCGGCGTGCCGATCTATGCCCTGACGTCGCAGACGTCGACGCGCTACCGGGTGAGCCTCTTCCGCGACGTCTCGCCGCTCACGGTGAGCTACCAGGGCCACGACCGCGAGGCGCTGCTCGAGGAAGCCGAGAGCGTGCTGGTGAAGAACGGCGTGGTCGGGCCGGGCGACCTGATCGTCATCTCGTTCGGCGAGCCGATCGGCGCGTCCGGCGGGACGAACACGATGAAGATCGTCAAGGTCGGCGAGCATCGCCGGGCCTGACAAGGGATCTCAGCGGAGGCTAATGTGCGGAGCACGTTAAGCGTAGCGGCCGGAGCTAAGATCCCTCGGGTCGGCGAGCACCGGCGGGCGTAGTCCGCGAGGCCGGCCCATGAAGCTGCCCGAGCGCTTCGAGTCGGTCGAGCACCTCGAGGAGGTGATGACGACGCCTTCCGCGCCGCTCGTCGCGGATCTCGCACGCGCGCCGGGCGACATCCTCGTGCTCGGCGTCGGCGGCAAGATGGGGCCGACGCTGGCCCGAATGGCGAAGCGCGCTGCGCCCGGGCGCGAGGTGATCGGCGTGGCGCGCTTCAGCGAGCCGGGCGTGCGCGCGGCGCTGGCGGCAGCCGACGTGCGCACGATCGAATGCGACCTGCTCGATCGCGCCGCGGTCGCGCGCCTGCCCGCCGCGCCGAACGTCGTTTTCATGGCGGGCCGAAAGTTCGGCTCGACCGGCGCCGAGCACCTCACCTGGGCGATGAACGCGCTCGTGCCGGCGATCGTCGCCGAGCGATTCGCGCACTCGCGCATCGTCGCGTTCTCCACCGCCTGCGTGTATCCGTTCGTGCCGATAACGGGCGGCGGCGCGACCGAGGACACACCGACCACGCCCCCGCCGGGCGAGTACGCGAACTCGTGCGTGGCGCGCGAGCGCATGTTCCAGCACTTCTCGCACCTCGCCGGCACGCCCGGCCGGCTGATCCGGCTCTCGTACGCGATCGACATGCGCTACGGCGTGCTGCACGACGTGGCGCGCAAGGTGCTCGCGCGCCAGCCGATCGACCTCGCGATGGGACACGTGAACGTGATCTGGCAAGGCGATGCCAACAGCCAGGCGCTGCGGGCGCTCGCGCACTGCACCGCGCCGACGACGGGCCTCAACGTCAGCGGGCCCGCGGCGACGAGCATCCGCGCGCTCGCAGCCGCGTTCGGCGAGCGCTTCGGGGTCGCGCCGGTGTTGACGGGCAGCGAATCCGGCTCCGCGTGGCTCGTGGACACGACCGCGGCGCGCGGCCTCTTCGGCCCGCCCGAGGTCCCGCTCGCGCGCCTGATCGACTGGACCGCGGACTGGATCGGGCGCGCTAAGCCTTCGCTCGGAAAGGACACCCACTTCGAGGTCCGCGATGGCAACTATTGAGGAGCTCGCTGCCGGTGGTGGCGAGTGCGCCGAGTTCGGGAAGCTCGCGGGGGCACGACTCCCTTCGTATCATGGCGATCGCTGAAGGCGTTCCCATCCGGCCGCTCGGCGTCACCGACCTCGATGCGGTCCAGCAGCTTTCGTTCGAGGCGGGCTGGAACCAGGTCGAAGCGGACTGGCGGATCTTCCTCGAGCTCGGCCATCTCTACGGCGTCGACGGGCCTGCGGGTACAGTTCGCGCGACCGGTGCGACGCTGCCGCTCGGGAGCGAGTTCGGCTGGATCAGCATGATCATCGTCACCGCGGCCGCGCGTCACCGCGGCGTCGCGGCGCAGCTCGTCCTGCACGGCATCGAGGATCTTGCGGCACAGGGTCTCGTCCCCGGACTGGACGCGACGCCGGCCGGCCGGGACGTGTATGCGCGCCTCGGTTTTCGCGACACGTGGCCCATCACCCGGCTGGTGCGGCCCGGCACCGGCCGGGTCCGCGGGGTCGGCGGCGAGACTGCGCCCGAGCTGCGTGCCGCGACCCTGAGCGATCTGGAGGCGGTGGCCGCGCTCGACCACCGCGCGTTCGGCACCGAGCGCCGCGCGGTGCTCGCCCGGCTCATCGAGCGCGCGCCGCAGCTCGCGGTGGCCGGCTGGACGCCCGGGGCCGCCGGCTTCCTGCTCGGGCGTTTCGGCCGGACATCCACTCAGCTCGGACCGGTCGTCGCCTCCGAGCCCGCGATGGCTCTTTCCATGATCGACTACGCGCTCGCCCGGGCGCCGGGGCCGTTCGTCCTCGATCTCGTCGACCTGCGCCCCGGCCTGCGGGCCGCCCTCGAAGGGCGCGGGTTCGCGCCGCAGCGCACGTTCAGCCGCATGTACTACCGGCGCGCCGAGCCGTTCGGCGACCCGAACTTCGCGATCGCGATCGCCGGGCCGGAGCTCGGCTGAAGGAGACCGGATGCCGATCGTCCGCCATCTGGACGACATTCCATCGGAGGTGCTCGCGTGCCTCCGCCGCGGCACGGTCATCCCCGCGCATCTGCTCGCGCTCGACGCGCAGCGCAGCCTCGACTCGCGCCGCCAGCGGGCACTGACCCGGTACTACGTCGATGCCGGTGCCGGCGGGCTCGCGGTCGGCGTGCACGCGACGCAGTTCGCGATCCGCGACGCGGGCTTGTACGAGCCGGTACTGCGTCTCGCCATGGACACGGTCGTCGAGTGGACCGACCGGCCGATGGTGATGATCGCCGGCCTTGCCGGCCAGACCGCGCAGGCGCGCCGCGAGGCCGAGCTCGCGCGCGAGATCGGCTACCACGCGGGGCTGCTCTCGCTCGCCGCGATGAAGGGCGCCTCCGAGGACGAGCTCATCGCCCACTGCCTCGCGGTGTCGCGGGTGATGCCGCTCGTCGGGTTCTACCTGCAGCCCGCGGTCGGCGGAATCCCGCTCTCCGCGCGGTTCTGGCAGCGCTTCGCGGAGATCGAGAACGTCGTCGCGATCAAGATCGCGCCGTTCAATCGCTACCGCACGCTCGACGTCGTGCGCGGCGTCGTGGCCGCGCGCGCCGAAGACCGCGTCACGCTCTACACCGGCAACGACGACCACATCGTGCTCGACCTCGTCACGCCGTACTCGATCCGGCGCGACGACGCGGAGGTGCCGGTGCGCATCCGCGGCGGGCTGCTCGGCCACTGGAGCGTCTGGACGAAGACCGCCGTCGAGCTCCTGCGCATCGTCCACCTCGCCGTCGAGCGCGGCGCGATCCCGCTGGAGATCCTCGAACTCGACGCGCGCGTCACCGACGCGAACGGCGCGTTCTTCGACGTCGCGCACGACTTTGCCGGCTGCATCGCCGGCTGCCACGAGGTGCTGCGGCGCCAGGGACTGTTCGCGGGGACCTGGTGCCTCGACCCCGACGAGGGGCTCTCGCCCGGCCAGGCCGAGGAGATCGCGCGCGTCGTCGCGGCGTATCCCGAGCTGGACGATACGGAATTCGTGCGCAGCGAACCTCGACCGCTGGCTCGCCTGAGCGGCGCTCGCCGCAACCGGCAGCGCGTTCTGTAACGGAAGTCGTTACTGGGTTGCGTGGCGGAGGCGCAGTCCTTTCCGCTGCTTGACTTAGATCAATCTCCCGCGCCCGACGAAGTTCAACCTCATTTCAATCCGGCGTTCACCGCAGCCGGACATGGAGGAGGGTCAGCATGAATCCCACGTTCTATGAGGTCATGCGCCAGCAGGGCATCACGCGGCGCAGCTTCCTGAAATTCTGCAGCCTGACCGCCGCATCGCTCGGCCTCGGCGCCGAGGGCGCGCCGGCGATCGCGCAGGCGATGCAAGCCAAGCCGCGCACGCCGGTGCTCTGGCTCCATGGCCTCGAGTGCACGTGCTGCTCCGAGTCGTTCATCCGCTCGGCGCATCCGCTCGCCAAGGACGCGGTGCTCACGATGATCTCGCTCGACTACGACGACACGCTGATGGCCGCGGCCGGCCACCAGGCCGAGGAAATCCTGGTCGACATCGTGTCCAAGAACAAGGGCAACTACATCCTCGCGGTCGAGGGCAACCCGCCGCTGAACGAGGACGGCATGTACTGCTTCCAGGGCGGAAAGCCGTTCGTCGAGAAGCTCAAGTGGGTCGCAAAGGACGCCAAAGCGATCATCGCCTGGGGTTCATGTGCGTCGTGGGGCTGCGTGCAGGCCGCCAAACCGAACCCGACGCGCGCGACGCCGGTGCACCAGGTGATCACCGACAAGCCGGTGATCAAAGTGCCCGGGTGCCCGCCGATCGCCGAGGTGATGGCGGCGGTGGTGACCTACATCGTCGCCTTCGACAAGCTGCCCGAGCTCGATCGCCAGGGCCGGCCGAAGGCGTTCTACGGCCAGCGCATCCACGACAAGTGCTACCGGCGGCCGCACTTCGACGCCGGCCAGTTCGTCGAGAAGTGGGACGACAGCGCGGCGCGCATGGGCTACTGCCTCTACAAGATGGGTTGCAAGGGTCCGACCACGTACAACGCGTGCTCGACCGTGCGCTGGAACGAGGGCGTGTCGTTCCCGATCCAGTCCGGGCACGGCTGCATCGGCTGCTCGGAAGAGGACTTCTGGGACAAAGGTAGCTTCTACAACCGGCTCACCGACATCAAGCAGTTCGGCGTTGAAGAGAACGCGGACCGGGTCGGCGCGGCGGCGGCGGCGGTCGTCGGGGCGGCGGTCGTCGCGCATGCGGCGGCAAGCGCCATCAAGCGCGCCGCGTCGAAGTCGGGGTCGGCCGAAGCTAAAGGAGGTAAGTGATCATGGGCGCGTACGAAACCCAAGGGTTCAAGATCGACGACAGCGGCAAGCGCGTCGTCGTCGACCCGATCTGCCGCATCGAGGGCCATCTGCGCGTCGAGGTCAACCTCGACAAGGACAACGTGATCCGCAACGCGGTGTCCTCGGGCGTGATGTGGCGCGGCCTCGAGGTGATCCTCAAGGGCCGCGACCCGCGCGACGCGTGGGCGTTCACCGAGCGCATCTGCGGCGTCTGCACCGGCGTCCATGCGCTCGCTTCGGTGCGCTGCGTGGAGGACGCGCTGCAGATCAAGATCCCGGACACGGCCAACAAGATCCGCAACCTCATGCACTGCGTGCTGTACGTGCAGGACCATCTGGTGCACTTCTACCATCTCCACGCGCTCGACTGGGTGGACGTGGTGAGCGCGCTCAAGGCCGATCCGCGCGGCACCTCCGAGCTCGCGCAAAAGATCTCGAACTGGCCGCTCTCGTCGCCGGGGTACTACCGGGACCTGCAGACACGGCTCAAGAAGTTCGTCGACTCCGGCCAGCTCGGGCCGTTCCGCAACGCCTATTGGGGCCACCCGGCGTACAAGCTCCCGCCCGAGGCTAATCTGATGGCGGTTGCGCATTACCTGGAGGCGCTCGATTTCCAGAAGGAGATCGTGAAGATCCAGACGATCTTCGGCGGCAAGAACCCGCACCCGAACTGGCTGGTGGGCGGCGTACCGTGCCCGATCAACCTCGACGACGTCGGCGCGGTGGGGGCGGTCAACCTCGAGCGGCTGAACATGGTCGGGAACATCGTCTCCCAGACCGTCGAGTTCATCGATCAGGTCTACATTCCCGATCTCCTCGCCATCGCCTCGTACTACAAGGACTGGGCCGCGATCGGCGGCGGGCTCTCGGGCCAGAGCGTGCTCTCGTATGGCGACTTTCCCGACCGCGCGAACGACGACAAGAGCCGACTGTTACCGGCCGGTGCCATCATCAACGGCAACCTCAAGGAGGTGTTCGACGTCGATCCGCGCAATCCCGAGGAGATCCAGGAATTCGTCACCCACTCCTGGTACAAGTACCCCGACGAGAAGAAGGGGCTGCACCCCTGGGACGGCGAGACCGCCCCGAACTTCGTGCTCGGCAAGAACACCAAGGGCACCAAGACCGATATCAAGGAACTCGACGAGAGCGCCAAGTACTCCTTCATCAAGGCGCCGCGCTGGAAAGGCCACGCGATGGAAGTCGGGCCGCTCGCCCGCTACATCGTCGCCTATGCGAAGGGCGTGCCGGAGATCAAGGAGCAGGTCGACAGGACGCTAAAGCACCTCGACGTGCCGCTGCCGGCGCTCTTCTCCACGCTCGGCCGCACCGCGGCGCGCGGGCTCGAGTGCCAGTGGGCCGTCCACAAGATGAAGTACTTCTACGACGGTCTGATGTCCAACGTGAAGAACAACAACGTCGACACGGCCAACGTCAGCAAGTGGGAGCCGTCGACCTGGCCGAAGGAGGCGAAGGGCGTTGGCATCATGGAGGCCCCGCGCGGCGCGCTCGCGCACTGGATCAGGATCAAGGACACGAAGATCGACTTGTACCAGTGCGTGGTGCCGACGACCTGGAACGGCAGCCCGCGTGATCCGCAGGGCAAGATCGGCGCGTTCGAGGCCGCGCTGTTGAACACGAAGATGGCGAAGCCGGAGTGGCCACTCGAGATCCTGCGGACGATCCACAGTTTCGATCCGTGCCTCGCCTGCGCGACGCACGTGATGTCGCCGGAAGGCGAGGAGCTGGTATCGGTCAATGTGAAATGAGCGCGTGCCGGCGCCCGCCACGGGCACCGGCAGCCAATTTCTGGTGGAGGATCGAACAATGAGCGCTCCCGCATCCGAGCTACCGCAGGGTCGCATCCTGCGCGCGGTGTTCGTCTACGAGTGGCCGGTGCGGCTCTGGCACTGGCTGAACGCCCTGGCGATCGTCGTGCTCGCGGTGACCGGTTTCTACATCGGCAACCCCCTGCTGCCGAACATGCCCGGCGAGGCGTTCGACCAGTTCACGATGGGCTACATGCGCTTCGCGCACTTCGCCGCCGGTTACGTGTTCGCGATCCTGTTCCTGGGCCGCATCTACTGGGCGATCGTCGGGAACCATTACGCGCGCGAGCTCATCATGCCGCCGCTCCTCAGCAAGGCGGCGTGGGCGGACGTGTGGCTGCGCACCAAGTATTACCTCTTCATCGTGAAGGACGTGCCGCCGACCGCGGGCCCGAACGCCTTGGAGGTCATCTCGGCATTCTTCATGTTCACGCTCCCGACGATCTTCCTGATCCTCACCGGGTTCGCGCTCTACGCGGAGGGCACCGGTCAGAACTCGTGGCAGGCAGCGGCGTTCGGCTGGGTACGCCATCTCTTCGGCGACAGCCAGGCGCTGCACACCTGGCATCACGTTGCGATGTGGGTGCTGATCATCTACGTGATCATCCACGTGTACCTGGTGATCCGTCAGGACGTGATGTCGCGGCAAAGCTACATCAGCACGATGATCAGCGGCATGCGGATGTTCAAGGACTAGCGCGCAATCGTGGTGTGCAGTCGGAGCATATGATCGCCATGGCCCGCCCGCGCAGCGTGACGCCGCGAGTCGAACTGACCGGTCGGGGCGGCCATCCGCGCGTGGCGCTCGCATCGCGTACGCCGCCGCACCCGGGCCGCTTCCTCGAGACGCGCTTTCTCAAGCCGCTCGGCATCACCCAGAGCACGCTCGCCGAGGCGCTCGGCGTCTCGCGGCGTCGGGTGAACGAGCTGATCCGCGGTCACCGCGGGATCACGCCCGACACCGCGGTACGGCTCGCGCTCTACTTCGACAATGACGCGACCTTCTGGATGCACCTCCAGACCGCCTGGGATCTGCATGCTGCGATGCGGCGCCTCGCGCCGCGACGGCGCACGCGCTAGCGCCGGCTCGATCTGTCCTCTCCCTGCCGCTCGGCCCGCGTCGATGCACGCCGAGCGCGACGGCGGCGACGCCAGGCTCGACAGGGAGCGTCCGTACGCTCCGCGACGGGCTGCTTCGCCACCTCCAGCCGTTCTTGATCCACGTCAACAGCTTTGCCGTGGTGCGGCCTAACCTTCGTTCAACGGCTTTGTAACGCCGCACGTAACAAGCGCAGGCGTCGACCCGGAGGAGGAGGCGTGGAAGTCTTGGTGCTCGGCATCGGCAACGTCCTGTGGGCGGACGAAGGCTTCGGCGTGCGCGCGGTCGAGGCGTTCAACGACGCGTACGAATGCCCCGCGGGTGTGGAGCTGCTCGACGGCGGCACCCAGGGTCTCCATCTCCTCGACTGCGTCTGCGACGCCCGGAGGCTGGTCCTGTTCGACGCGATCGACTACCGGCTCGCGCCGGGGACGCTCAAGGTCGTGCGGGACGGCGAGGTGCCCGCCTGGGGCGCGGCGAAGGTGAGCATGCACCAGACGGGCTTCCAGGAGCTGCTCGCGCTCGCGCAGCTGAAGGGCCGTGTTCCCGAGCGGATGACGCTCATCGGGGTGCAGCCCGAGGAACTGTCCGACTACGGGGGCAGCCTGCGGCCGTGCGTGCGTGCCCGCGTGCCCGAGGCGGTCGGGCTCGCGGTGCGGGAGCTCGAGGGTTGGGGGTTCGCCCCGCGCCCGCGCGCCGCGCTTGCGCCGCAGCGCCTGAACGCGGCCCCGCTCGCGATCGACGCGTACGAGGCGGGCCGCCCGTCGCCGGAAGAGGCATGTCGCGTCGGCGACGCGCGCTTCCTCGACATCCGCGCCCGCGGGGAAGCGGACTGATGTGCATCGGCGTGCCGATGCGCGTGGTCAGCGAGGGCCCCGGCATGGCCTGGTGCGAGGGCGGCGACGAGCGCGTCGAGCTCGACATGCTGCTCGTCGGCCCGCAGCCGATCGGCACGTGGGTGCTCGCATTCCAGGGCGCCGCGCGTCGCGTGATGACCGAGGAGGAGGCCGCGCAGACGACCGCCGCGCTCGATGCGCTGGCCGCTGCACTCGCCGGCGAGACCGACCTCAGCCGCTTCTTCCCCGGCCTCGCCGACCGCGAGCCTCAGCTGCCCGAACACCTGAGGAGCAAGGTGAAATGACGACTGCCGCTGCTGTGCGCGTGCATCCGCTGCTCGAGCGCCTCACGCGCGACCTGCGCTACCCCGCGCCGACGCTGGAGGAGTTCGACGCGTTCGCCGCGCGGCCGGGCGACACGCTGCTTTTCTTCGCCGACGACCCGGAACGCATCAAGGAAACGCTCGATCTGGCCGTCATCCTTCCGGAGATCGCCCACGCGTTTCCCGGGCGGTTCGAGGTTGGCGTGCTGCTCCCGGCGGTCGCGAACGCGGTAGCGCCGCGCTATGGCGTCCGGCGCTGGCCGGCCCTCGTCCTCCTGCGTGACGGGCAGTACGTCGGCGCGATCGAGGGGGTCCGCGACTGGGACGAGTACCGCTTCCAGGTCGCGCGCCTTCTCGAGATCGAGCCGTCCGCCCCGCCGCAGCCCCTCGTTCCGTCGCCGCGTGCCGGTCAGGACGATACGCGGCGCGACCATTGATCCCAGACCTCGGAGACGACCCGTGAAACCCTTCTCGATCCCCGTCCGCGCGATCGGACCCGGCTCGCAGCCGCAGGATGCCGAGCCGCTCGACATCCTGCCGCTGCCGACCGCGATGAGCACGTTCAAGATGCCGGTGGTGCCCGAGGCGGCGGACCGGACGGCGATGGCGCGCGCGCGCGACGTGCTCGCCGACCTCCTCGGGCGGCTGGAAGCCTGGAACGGCGTCGACGGCGCGCACCCGCGACTCGAGGTCACGCTGCTCGACGGCGCAACACTCGACATCCTCAACCAGGTGCTCGGCGAGGGCGAGGTGTCGATCAAGCTCCAGGGCGAGCGCGAGATCCGCATCCAGGAGAGCCTGTTCGCGGGCGTATGGCGCGTGCAGCGACTGGACGGCGACGGGCGGCCGCACCGCGACGAGATCGAGGCCTGCTCGATCCCCGGCGTCGTGCGGGAGGTCGCGGCCAGCGCGGCCACGGGCTTGCGCGCCGTCGAGATCCCGGTCGGCGCGATGAACTCGCCCGCGCTCCTGACCGAGATCCGCGCGTGGATGCAGCGCTACCGTCCCGGCCAGCCGGCGCACGTCGTGAACCTCACGCTGCTGCCGCTCGCGCCCGCGGATCACCGCGTCCTCGAAGAGGCGCTACCCGTCGGCGCGGTTGCGGTGATGTCGCGCGGCTTCGGCAACTGCCGCATCACCTCCACCACGGCAGCGCACGTGTGGCGCGTGCAGTACTTCAACAACATGCAGACGCTCATCCTCAACACGATCGAAGTCGTGGACGTGCCCGAGGTCGCGATCGCCGCGGCCGACGACCTGGCCGACACGCGCGAGCGGCTGGCGGAGCTGGTGGAGTGGATGACCGAGGACTGCGAGGCCTGAGGCCGCAATGCAGACGTTCGAAGGATCGTATCTCGGCGACGCCGGGAAGATCACGCCGGAGACCAAGCTCGAGTGCAAGATCTGCTGGCACGTCTACGACCCGGCGGCGGGCGACGAGGTGTGGCAGATCCCGCCGGGCACGTCGTTCGCGGACCTGCCCGCGCACTGGACCTGCCCGAACTGCGCCGGGGCAAAGGAGCAGTTCATGGTGGTGAGCGATGGCTGAAGCCCCGCCTGTCGCGGGCTACGCCACCGATCCGGGGCCGCAGGTGGCGGCGGCGTTTCGCGTCGTGCACGCGACGCACATGCACGACGTGCCGATCCTGAATCCGGCATTGAGCGTCGAGGCCGTCGGATTCGCGCCCTGGGACGCGCACTGGCTCGGGTGCCTCGTCACGCCGTGGTTCATGAATCTCATGCTCCTGCCGCGCGAGACCGAGCATTGGGTGCCCCTCCGCCCGGGCGAAAAGCACACGTACCTCTTCCCCGCCGGCGCCTTCGAGTTCATCGGCGGCCGCGAAGCGGCGATCGGCGAGTACCAGGCGTGCTCGCTTTTCTCGCCGATGTTCGAGTTCGCCGACCACGCGACGGCGCGGCAGACCGCGCAAGCGTGCCTGCGCGCGCTCTTCGATCCCGGCAACGTCGAGCACGCCGATGTGCCGCTGCTCGCGAAATCCGAGACCCTGACCGAGGCGGCCAGGGAAGTCGCGGCGCGCGAGGCGGACGAGCCGCCCCGCGGACCGCTCGCGGAGCTCGAGGCGAAGGATGGAGACGCCGCTGTCGAAGCGCGAGTTCCTGCGCGGAAAGTTCCTCGACCATGACGCCGGAGGGTGAACTCGTCGTGCGCACGGCGTGGAACGGATCCCGGGTGACCGGCGTCGAGGTCGCATCGACGCGGCCGCACGTCGCGGACCGACTGCTCGCCGGGCGCGCGGTGACCGAAGCGGTGGCGATGGTGCCGCGGCTCTTCTCGATCTGCGGTCGATCGCAAGGCGTGGCCGCCGCGCTCGCGTGCGACGCCGCAGCGGGCCGGGTACCCGAGGCGCCGGCGCTGCGTGACCGCGAGGGCGAGGTGCGCAGCGAGGCCGTGCAGGAGGTCCTGCGGCGCGTGCTGCTCGACTGGTCCCGCCTCGCGGGGGCCGCGCCCGATGCGGCGGCGCTCGCCGACGTGCGCAGCGCGCTGAGCGCCGCCCCCGACGCGCTGCGCGCGATCGTCCGGGAACGGATCGTGGGGGCACGCAATCCCTGGGACATCTTCGACGATGCAGGCTCCGGCGACCGCTGGCTTGCGGCCGCGGCGACGCCGGTTGCGGCGCTGATGACGCACCTCGGCGGGCGCGCGGCCCGCTTTCGCGGCGAGCGAGGTTGCGCTGCTGCCGGCGGACGGCGAAGCGGTCGCGCGCGCGGTCGGCGTCGCGCTCGCCGCCAATGCCGCGTTCGAGCGCGCACCCTCGTGGCACGGTGCACCCGCGGAAACCGGAGCGCTCGCGCGGATCCATGCGCAGCCGTGGGTCGCCGCGGTGGTGGCGCGCAGCGGGCGCTCGGCGCTGGCGCGTCTGGTGGCGCGCATTGTGGAGCTCGTGGCGCAGGTGCGGCCCGACGCGCCGCCGCCCGCGCGCATCGCAGGCGCCGTACCGATCGCACCCGGCGCGGGCCTCGGCTGGGTCGAGACCGCGCGCGGGCTGCTCGTGCATGCGGTCGAGATCGGAGCTGGGGTGGTGCGGCGTTACCGGATCGTCGCGCCGACCGAGTGGAACTTCCACCCGCGCGGCGCGCTCGCGGCGGGGCTCGCGGGCGTCGCGGCGACTGGCGAGGACGAGCTGCGACGGCTCGTGCGCCTCGCGGTCGAAGCGCTCGATCCATGCGTCGCGTATCGCGTCGAAGTGTCGCCGGCGTGAGACGGCCATGCACGAGATGGCGCTGGCCGAGAGCGTGATCCAGATCGTCGAAGCCACGGCGCGGAAGAACTCGGCGGCGGGCGTTCGTGCGGTGCGTCTGGAGATCGGCCGGCTGTCGCACGTCGAGCCGGCGGCGCTGCGCTTCGCGTTCGACGTGGTGAAGCGCAACGGCCTCGCGCACGGCGCGCGGCTCGAGATCGTCGCGACCGACGGGACCGCGTGGTGCATGAAGTGCAGCCGGACCGTGGCGCTTGCGCGCCTCGGCGACGCCTGCCCGCGCTGCGGGAGCTACCAGCTCCAGGTCACCGCGGGCGACGAGATGCGGGTGAAGGAAATCGAGATCGACTGAGGGGGACCGAGCATGTGCGCGACTTGCGGTTGCGGCCAGGGCGAGACGCGGATCGAGGGCGCCCAAGGTCACGAACACGCCCACGAGCACGTCCACGCGGACGGGACGGTGCACGCGCATCCGCACGACCATTCGGATCCGCACGGCCACGGGCACGATCACGGCCATCACGAGCACGTGCACGACCACGCGCACGAGCATCGTCACGCCGACGGCACGGTGCACAGCCATGCCCACGACCACGCCGACGACCACAACGATGAGGATCACAACCGCGGGCACGGCCATGGACATCACGACCACGCTCATGACGACCTGCATTACGGGCGCGGTCCGGCCGGCGCACACGCGCCGGGGATGTCGCAGGCGCGCATGGTGCAGATCGAGCAGGACATTCTCGGCAAGAACGATGCGCTGGCCGCGGACAACCGCAGGCGGTTCGCCGAGCGCGGGATCTTCGCGGTGAACCTCGTTTCGAGCCCGGGCTCGGGCAAAACGACGCTGCTCGTCAAGACGATCGAGGCCCTGAAGGGCAGGCACGAGATCGTGGTGATCGAGGGCGACCAGGAGTCGAGCTACGACGCGGACCGCATCCGCGCGACCGGGGCCGAGGCGCTGCAGGTCAACACCGGCAAGGGCTGTCATCTCGATGCCGACATGGTGGGCAAGGCGGTCGAGCGCCTTGCGCCCCCCGTGGGCAGCGTCCTGATGATCGAGAACGTCGGCAACCTCGTGTGTCCCGCCGGGTTCGATCTCGGCGAGGCGCACAAGGTCGTCGTGCTGTCGGTGACCGAGGGCGAGGACAAGCCGCTCAAGTATCCGGACATGTTCCGGCGCTCGAGCGTGATGCTGCTCAACAAGGTCGATCTCCTTCCGTACGTCGAGTTCGACGTCGCGAAGTGCGTCGAGTACGCGCGGCGGGTCAACCCGGGTATTCGCGTGATCGAGGTGTCCGCGACCAAAGGTCAGGGCATGGGCGAGTGGTTCGGGTGGATCGAGCGCGGGGCACAGGCCGCCGCGGCGGCGCGCGTCGAGTCGGTCGATGCGTTGAAGGCGCGCCTCGCCGAGCTCGAGGCGCAGGTCGCGGCGCTGAAGAGCATGCTGCCGTGACACTCGCTGCGCCCGTCGCCGAGCCCGGCGTCGCCCGCCGCGCGATCCGCGTGCGCGGCGCGGTGCAAGGCGTTGGTTTTCGCCCCTTCGTGTGGCGCCTCGCGAACGAGCTGCGGCTCGACGGCTTCGTGCGCAACGACGCACACGGTGTCGCGATCGAGGTGCAAGGCGACGCGGGCGCGCTCGACCGCTTCCTCGACCGGCTGAGCGGCGAAGCACCAGCGGCTGCGCGGATCGACGCGATCGAGGCCTCCGCTGCGCAGGCGCGGCCCGCCAGCGGTTTCGCGATCGAGCCGAGCGTCGCCGGCCCGGCCCGCACCGGGATCGCCGCGGACTCGGGCATCTGCGACGACTGCCTGGCCGAGCTCTTCGATCCGCGCGACCGGCGCTACCGCTACGCATTCGTCAACTGCACGCAGTGCGGCCCGCGCTACACGATCACCCACCGGCTGCCCTATGACCGGCCGCACACCAGCATGCACGCGTTCGCACTCTGCGCACCGTGCGCAGCCGAGTACCGGGATCCGGCAACGCGACGGTTCCACGCGCAGCCGAACGCCTGCCCCGACTGCGGGCCGCGTCTCGCGTTGCGGGATCGCGATGGCTCGGAAATGCGACGAGGGCGACCCGATCGTCGGCGGCATTCGCGCGACCTAGCCCGAGGCGAGATCCTCGCGATCAAGGGCCTCGGCGGCTATCACCTCGCGTGCGACGCGCGCGACGCGGCAGCCGTCGCACGTCTGCGCGAGCGCAAGCACCGCGAGGAGAAGCCGTTCGCGATCATGGTGGCGAGCGCAGCCTCGCTGGGCGCCTTCGCCGCAGCCGACGACGCGGCACGGGCGCTGCTCCGGTCGCGCACGCGGCCGATCGTGCTCCTGCGCAAGACACCCGAGGCCGACCGCCTCCTGCCCGGCGTCGCACCCGGGCTCGCCTGGGTGGGCGCGATGCTGCCGTACACCCCGCTGCAGTACCTGCTCTTCCACGAAGCGGCGGGGCGTCCGGTCGGCACCGCGTGGCTCGCCGCGCCGCAGCCGCTCGCGCTCGTGATGACGAGCGCCAATCCCGGCGGCGAGCCGCTCGTGACCGGCGAGGAGGAGGCGTTCCGCCGCCTGGCCGGCATCGCCGACGCGTTCCTCGTGCACGATCGCGCCATCGTCGTGCGCTGCGACGACAGCGTCGTGCGGAGCGAGCGCGGCGCGCCGGCGTTCGTGCGCCGCGCACGGGGCTTCACGCCGGTCGCGATCAGGCTGTCCGCGGACGGCCCGTCGATCCTCGCGACCGGCGCGTTCCTGAAGAACGCGGTGTGCGTCACGCGCGGCGACGAGGCGTTCCTGTCGCAGCACGTCGGCGATCTCGACAACGCACCGACGTGCTGCGCGCTCGAGGAGGCGGCGACGCACCTGATGAAGGTGCTGGACGTTGCGCCGGAGGCAGTCGCGCACGACCTGCATCCTGAGTTCCACAGCACCGCCTTCGCGACCGCTTTCGCGCGTGCGCGCGGCATTCCGGCGCACGGCGTGCAGCATCATCACGCCCATATCGCCGCGGTCGCCGCCGAGCACGGCGTCGACGCGCCGGTCCTTGGCGTGGCGCTCGACGGCGTCGGCCTTGGCAGCGACGGCGCCGCATGGGGTGGCGAGCTGCTGTCGGTCGACGGCGCGGCGATGGCGCGCGTCGGCCATTTGCGCACGCTGCGGCTGCCGGGCGGCGATCGCGCCGCGCGCGAGCCGTGGCGCATGGCCGCCTCCGCGCTGCATGCGCTCGGTCGCGGGGACGAGATCGCGCGGCGCTTCGATGTCCCCGGCGCGGCGACGATCGCGCAGATGCTCGAGCGTGGCGTCAACTGTCCGCCGAGCTCGAGCGCGGGACGCTGGTTCGATGCGGCGGCGGGCCTGCTCGGCGTGCGCGCCGTGAGCGCCTATGAAGGTCAGGCACCGATGCTGCTCGAAGGACTCGCCGATCGCCACGGGCCGGTCGTGCCGCTCGCCGCGGGCTGGGCGCTGAGCGACGACGGCGTCCTCGACCTGCTGCCGCTGCTCGGTACCCTGGCGGACATCGACGACGCGGCCCAGGGTGCGGCGCTCTTCCACGCGACCCTGGTCGCGGCGCTCGCCGAGTGGGTGCGCGCGGCGGCACGCCGCACCGGCATCCGCACCGTCGCCCTCGGCGGCGGCTGCTTCATGAACCGGATCCTCGCGACGCGCCTGCGCGCGCGGCTCGAGCGACTCGGCCTGACGGTACTCGAGGCGCGCCAGGCGCCGCCGAACGACGGCGGGCTCGCGCTCGGCCAGGCGGCCGTTGCGCGCGCGCTTCGGGCGACCCCCACCCCGATCCTCCCCCTGACAGGGGGAGGGAAAGCCAACGCTGCGCGCAAGGAGTACTGACGATGTGCCTCGCCGTTCCCGTGCTGGTGGTCAAGCGCCTCGACGGCGACGACGCGATCATCGACGCGGGCGGCGTGCGCAAGCAGGTCTCCCTCGCGCTGGTGCCGGAGGCTCGCGAGGGCGACTACGTGATCGTGCACGTCGGGTACGCGATCAGCCGGCTCGACCCGGACGAAGCGCTGAAGACTCTCGCTCTATTCGCCGGCATGGAGTCCGCCGCATGAAGTACGTCGACGAATTCCGCGACGGGGATCTCGCCCGCATTCTCGCCGACGCGCATCGCGCGGCGGTCGAGCCGGACCGCACGTATCGCTTCATGGAGTTCTGCGGCGGCCATACGCATGCGATCTCGCGCTACGGCGTGACCGACCTTCTGCCGGCGAGCGTCGAAATGGTGCACGGCCCCGGCTGCCCGGTGTGCGTGCTGCCGATCGGACGCATCGACAACGCCATCGCGCTCGCGCTCGAGCAGGGGGCGATCCTGTGCACCTACGCCGACACGATGCGCGTGCCGGCCTCGGAGCGCTCCAGCCTGACGAAGGCGAAGGCCGCGGGCGCCGACATCCGCATGGTCTACTCGGCCGCCGACGCGCTGCGCATCGCACGCGAGAACCCGGCGCGCGACGTGGTGTTCTTCGCGATCGGGTTCGAGACCACCACCCCGCCGACGGCCATCGCGATCCTCGAGGCCGACCGGGCGGGCCTCGCGAACTTCTCGGTCTTCTGCAACCACGTTCTGACGCCCGCGGCGATCGCGAACATTCTCGAGTCGCCGCAGGTGCGCGACATCGGGACGGTCCCGATCGACGGCTTCGTCGGGCCGGCGCACGTCTCGTGCGTGATCGGCAGCCAGCCCTACGAATACTTCGCCGAGGAGTACGGGAAGCCGGTGGTGATCGCCGGCTTCGAGCCGCTCGACGTGATGCAGGCGGTGCTGATGCTCGTCGCGCAGGTGAACGACGGCCGTCACGAGGTCGAGAACGAGTTCGCGCGCGCGGTCACGCGCGAAGGGAACGGCAAGGCGAAGGCGCTCGTCGCGGAAGTGTTCGAGCTGCGCCGCTCGTTCGAGTGGCGGGGCCTGGGCGAGGTGCCCTATAGCGCGCTGCGGATCAAGGCCAAGTACGAGAGGTTCGACGCCGAGAAGCGCTTCGGCATCGTGTACCGTTCGGTCGCCGACAACAAGGCGTGCGAATGCGGCGCGATCCTGCGCGGCGCGAAGCGGCCGAAGGACTGCAAGGTCTTCGGCACGGTCTGCACGCCCGAGAACCCGCTCGGATCGTGCATGGTGTCGAGCGAGGGCGCGTGCGCGGCGTACTACACCTACGGGCGCTTCCGCGATCGGGAAGCCGCATGAGGTACCCGGCGAGGGGCCCCATCGGGACGATGGGGATCGACGGTAAACCGAATGCGGCGAGCCGCCGATGCGAAGGCCAGACGATTCGCGACGAGTCGACGGAGGCGGCCGCGTGAGCGCGGTGAAAAAGGACTACGTCCGCCCGATCGACTTCAAGACCGGGCGCGTGGACATGAGCCACGGGGCCGGCGGCCGCGCGATGGCGCAACTGATCGACGAGCTGTTCCTCGCCGCGTTCGACAACGAGTGGCTGCGGCAGCTCAACGATCAGGCCTGCTTCGCCGTGCCCACCGGCCGGATGGTCATGGCGACCGACAGCCACGTCGTGTCGCCGCTGTTCTTCCCCGGCGGCGACATCGGCTGCCTCTCGGTGCACGGCACGATCAACGATGTTGCGATGTCGGGGGCGAGGCCGCTCTACCTGTCCGCGGCGTTCATCCTCGAGGAAGGCTTCCCTCTGGCCGATCTCCGGCGCATCGTGGAATCGATGGCGGCGGCCTCGCGGGAGGCGCGCGTACCGGTGATCACCGGCGACACCAAAGTCGTGGAAAAGGGCAAGGGCGACGGCGTCTTCATCACGACGACCGGCGTCGGCATCGTGCCCGACGGCGTCGAGATCTCGGGTGAGCGTGCCCGGCCGGGCGACAAGGTGCTGGTGTCCGGCACGCTGGGCGACCACGGCGTAGCGATCATGTCGTTTCGCGAGAATCTCGAGTTCGAAACGACCATCCGCTCGGACACTGCCGCGCTGCACGGGCTGGTGGCGAGCATGGTCGAGGCGGTGCCGGGCATTCGCTGCCTGCGCGACCCGACGCGCGGCGGACTCGCCGCAACGCTGAACGAGTTCGCGCGCCAGTCGCAGGTCGGCTTCCGCATCCGCGAGCGCCACGTTCCGGTCCGGTCGGAGGTCAACGCCGCGTGCGAGCTGCTCGGTCTCGATCCGCTCCATGTCGCGAACGAGGGCAAGCTCGTCGCGATCTGCGCGCCGGAGGAAGCGGAGCGCCTGCTCGCGGCGATGCGTGCGCACCCGCTCGGCCGGGACGCCGCGCTGATCGGCGAGGCGGTCGACGATTCGCACCGGTTCGTCCAGATGGAGACCGGCTTCGGCGGCTCGCGCATCGTCGACTGGCTGTCGGGAGAACAGCTGCCCAGGATCTGCTGATGCGCATTCTCTTCCTCACGCACGCCTTCAACAGCCTCGCGCAGCGACTGTACGTCGAGCTCGTCGCCCACGGGCACGAGGTGTCGATCGAGATCGACGTGAACGACCGCGTCACCGAGGAGGCGGTGCGGCTCTTCGACCCCGAGCTGATCGTCGCGCCGTTCCTGAAGCGCGCGATTCCCGAGTCGGTGTGGCGCAACCGGCGCTGCATCGTCGTCCATCCCGGCATAAGGGGCGATCGCGGGCCGTCGTCGCTCGACTGGGCGGTGCAGTCGCGCGAGGCGAAGTGGGGCGTGACCGCGCTCGAAGCGGTCGCGGAAATGGATGCCGGACCGATCTGGGCGTCGGTGGACTTCCCGATGCGGGAGGCCGCGAAAGGGAGCGTCTATCGCAACGAGGTCACCGAGGCCGCCGTGCAGGCGCTGCTCGCGACGCTCGGGCGCATCGCGGACCCGTCCTTCCGTCCCGCGCCGCTCGACTCTGCCGCGACCGACGTACGCGGCCGTCTCCGTCCGCTCATGCGCCAGGCCGACCGTGCGATCGACTGGTCGCGCGACGACAGCGCCAGTGTACTGGCGAAGATTCACGCAGCCGACGGCGTGCCCGGTGTCCTGGACGAGGTGCGCGGCGTGCCGGTCTATCTGAACGACGGACACCCGGAGGACGCGTTGCGCGGCGGGCGGCCGGGCGAGGTGATCGCGCGACGCGATGGCGCGATTCTCCGCGCAACGGTCGACGGCGCCGTCTGGATCGGTCACCTCAGGCCCAAGAGCGACGGCGAGCCGACCCTCAAGCTTCCCGCGACGATGGTGCTCGACGAGCACCTCGCGGGCGTGCCGGAAGTGCCGGTGTCGCTGTGGGACGATACGCTCGGGCGAACGTATCGCGAGCTGCGTTACGAGGAAGCGGACGGGGTGGGGTACGTCCACTTCGGGTTCTACAACGGGGCGATGAGCACGCGGCAATGCGAGCGTCTGGCCGCGGCGATCCGGTTCGCGAAGGCGCGGCCGACGCGCGTGATCGCGCTGCTGGGCGGCGCCGACTTCTGGTCGAACGGCATTCACCTCAACGTCATCGAGGCGTCGCCCACGCCCGCCGACGAGTCCTGGGCGAACATCAATGCGATCGACGACGTCGCACTCGAGATCCTCGGCTGCGACCGCCATCTGACCGTCGCGGCGATGCAGGGCAACGCGGGCGCCGGCGGGGTGTTCCTCGCGCTCGCCGCGGACCGCGTGCTCGCGCGTCGGGGCGTCGTCCTGAATCCGCACTACAAGGGCATGGGGAACCTCTACGGCTCCGAGTACTGGACCTACCTGCTTCCGCGACGGGTCGGCAAGTCGCGCGCAGTGGAGGTCACGGGCAACCGCTTGCCGATCGGCGCGCCGCAGGCCGCCGCGCTCGGACTGATCGACGAGGCGCACGGCGATGACGTCCCGGCGTTCGTCGCGTACGTGCGGCGTCTGGCGACGGAGGTCGCCGCCGCCCCCGACTGGGCCGCGCGCGTCGAGGCGAAGCGCGCACGCCGCGCCGCGGACGAGGCCGAGAAGCCGCTCGCCGCCTATCGGGGCGAAGAGCTGGAGCGCATGAAGCTCAATTTCTACGGCTTCGATCCGAGCTACCACGTCGCGCGTTACCATTTCGCATACAAGGTGCCGAAGTCGCGCACGCCGCTCTATCTCGCGAAACACCGCACCGGAGCGCGGCCGGCGCGCGCCGCGGCGTGAACGGAACGGAACGGGGAGAAAGCGCGATGGACAGCCTGCCGAGCGACCTGGCCGCGCTCTACACGCTCGTGTTCACGCTCGGGCTGAGGCATGGCCTCGACGCCGACCACCTCGTCACGATCGACGGCCTGACGCGCTTCAACACGGTCGCCCGGCCGCGGCTCGCGCGCTGGTGTGGGCTGCTCTTCTCGCTCGGGCACGGTGCGATCGTGATGGCGATCGCTCTTGCCGTCGGCCTCGCCGCGGAGCAGTGGATGGTGCCGGGCTGGCTGGAGGAGGTCGGCGCGTGGATCTCTATCGCCTTCCTCGCGGCGCTCGGCCTCCTCAACCTTGCCGCCGTCGTCAACGCCGAGCCGCACGAGGTCGTGCAGACCGTGGCGGTGAAAGGCCGTCTCCTCGCCGGCCTCACCCGCACCAGCCGCCCCGCTGCGGTGGCCGCCGTAGGCGCGCTTTTCGCGCTCTCGTTCGACACGGTCAGCCAGGCGGCGCTGTTTGCCTTCACCGCGACGCGCGTCGGCGGCTGGGAGCACGCGCTTGCCCTCGGCCTGCTCTTCACGCTCGGGATGACGCTCGCCGACGGCGCGAACGGGCTCTGGATCGCGACGCTGCTGCGCAACGCGGACCGCCGCGCCCGCATCGCTTCGCGCGTCATGGGTCTCGTGATCGCGGGCCTCAGCCTCGCGGTCGCGGCCTATGGCGCGGCGCGTTACTTCTCGCCCCCGGTCGCTGACTGGAGCGACGGGCGTGAGCTCACGCTCGGCCTCGGCGTCCTGGCCATCGTCGCCGCGAGCTATCTTGCCACGCGCCTGCTCGCACGCGCGCCGGCGGTCGCGCGCGACGGAACGGGCTGAAGCGATGGCACGTATGAGCCGCTCGCTCGCCATCTTCGCGCTCGCCGCCGCGCTCGCGACGCCCGCCGCGGCCCAGGACTCGCCCGAGGAGTGGGTCCAGCTCGGCGCGCGCGTGCACGGCGGCTTCGGCACGTTCATCGCGCTCGGGATCCGCATCGGCCAGGACGCGATGAAGCACCTCGGCGCGCAGCCGCGCGAGCTCGACGTCACGTACTACGACGGTGTCGCGACCCCGTGCCCCTGCGTCGCCGACGGCATCATGATCGCGACGTACGCGAGTCCCGGGCAGGGCACGCTCCGCGTGGCGCCGGACAAGGCGCCGCCCGAGCTGATGGGCGCGGTCGTGATCCGCAGCCGCAAGACCGGGCAAGCAGTGCGGTACGCGATTCCAGACGCGTTGCGCCCGAAGCTCGCGGAGTGGAACAAGGCGAACGATCCGCTCGGACGCTACCGCGTCGTGATGGCGGAGCCGGAAGAGAGCGTCTTCAGACGCGAGATGCTGTCGGCGGCATTCGTGCCGCGCTAGGGAAACGAAAGCGAAGATACCGGCCTGCGGCCGGTCTTGGCGGCGCGCGGGCGCGCTAGCCGCGGAACTTGACGACCAGCAGACCGACGAGGGCCAGGAAAAGAATGATCAGATAGATGTCTAGAAAGGACATTGCGAGTCCCTTATGTTTTTCCCCGAGAGCGTGCGCGGAGTATACCTATCGCCAAAGGCCATTCAACCTACCCCAAGCCGCCGCCGTGCAACTGGACATATTTCACAACAATTCACATTGGCGCGGCGGTTATGCCGCTTTCTGCGCACGACGCCCCTCGTAGAGGTCCCGCCCGGCCGCGAGCGCCCGGATCTTGCCGTCCGCAATGGTGCGCTTCAGCATCCAGAAGCCGCAGTCGGGGTGGATGTAGCGCACTCGGCCGGTGCCGATGACCCGCTCCGCGGCCTCGATCGCGCGCGCGATCGCGTCGGCCGACTCGATCTCCGTGCGCTTGATGTCGACGACCCCGAGGCCCATCCCGATCTCTGGCCGCAGCTCCTTGAAGACCGCGAGCTCCTCGGACGGGCGGTGCGCGCACTCCATCACGATGTGGTCGACGTGCAGGGCGTTGAGGTATTTCATCAACCGGCCCCAGGTGCCCTTCTGGATCGACTGCCCGCCGTAGTTGCCGAAGCACAGGTGCACCGCGGGCTTGGTCTTCACCGCGTCGAGGACGCGATTCATCGCAGCCGCCGCCCACTCCCACTCCTCGGGCGAACCGGGCAGGTTCGCCTCGTCGAGCTGGACCACGTCCGCGTCGATGTGCTTGACCTGCGCGGCAAGTGCATCGGCGAGTGCGAAGGCCACCTCTTCAGCCGACTTGTAGTGGCGGTTCGCCAGCACCTTCGCGAGCATGTGCGGGCCGGTGATCGTGAACTTGAATGACCGGGTGGCGAAGGCCTTTGCGCGGGCGCAGGCGAGCGGCAGGTCGAGCGCTCCGGCGCCGATCGGCCCGTCGACCACCCCGGGCGGCCGGGTGCGAAAGCCCATCCCGCGCTGCGAGCGGTACGCGATCAGCTCCTCGAAGCTCATGCGCGTGCGGATGCCGTCCATCGGCCGCACGAAGTACTCGATCATCCCGTTCGTCTCGGGATGGTTGACGTCGAAGCGGTACAGCTCGCCATCGCACACGAGGTCGATGCCCGCCAGCTCCTGCGTGTGGATCACGACGCGGGTCGCGTCGGCGAGGGCCTGCTCCGACGGGGCGGCGGCGAGCCAGTCGGGGACCGGGTAGGAGCCGACGACGGTGGTCTCGATGCGGGGCGCTGCGCTCATGGGTCACCTCCGGGTGCTGCGGCGGAAGTTTAAGGGCGTGAGCCCGAGCGTTGCAATCTGTTAACGAATCGGTTAAAACCTTCGGCCTCCATACCCCCGTCCCTTGAGGAGAAATCCATGAAACGTCTCGCAATCGCGCTGGTCGGCCTCGCTCTCGCGACCGTCTCGCTCGGAGCGGCGGCGCAGTGGAAGCCGTCCCGCCCCGTCACCATCATCGTGCCGTGGGCCGCGGGCGGCTCGACCGACCAGGTCACCCGCATCGCCGCCGGCGAGCTGGAGAAGGTGCTCGGACAGAAGGTGGTGATCGTCAACCAGCCCGGCGCGGCCGGCTCGATCGGGACGAAGAACGCGCTCGAGGCGGCGAAGGACGGCTACACCTGGACCGCCGGCGCGGCGCAGGACCTCGGGGTGTACCGCACGCTCGGGATGCTCGACACCAATCTCGGCGACTGGAATCTCTTCCTGCACGTCGCCAACGTGCCGGTGGTCGGCGTGAATCCGGCGACGCCGTACAAGGACATGAAGGACCTGCTCGATGCGATGAAGGCGAAGCCCGGCGAGATCACCGTCGCGACCGCCGGCGTCACCTCAGGCGGGCACAACGCGATGGAGGCGATCTCCAAGGCGACCGGCGCGAAGTACCGCCACGTCACCTACGACGGCGGCAACCCGGCGGTCGTCGCCACGGTCGGCGGAGAAACGCAGGTCACCACCCAGCTGGCGGTCGAGCAGGCCGAGATGATCCGCGCCAAGCGCATCCGGCCGCTCGCCTCGGTGAGCGACAAGCCCGTGGTCATCGAGGGCTACGGGACGATCGAGCCGATCACGAAGTGGATCCCGAACTTCAAGGCGGCCACAAACTACTTCGGCATCTTCGTTCCCAAAGGCGTTCCTCCGGAAGTCGTCGCGACCCTCGAGAAAGCCTGGGCCGACGCCATCGCCAACAGCGACGCGCTCCGCAAGTACGCAACGAGCCGCGGCGCGGTATTCGCGCCGGTCAGCGGCGACGCGGCGCAGAAGGCCGCATTCCCCGCCGTGCAGGCCAATGCATGGCTGATGTTCGACTCGGGCAAGGCGAAGGTCTCGCCGGACACGGTGGGCATTCCCAAGCCCTGACGGGCCGGGAGGGGGAAGGAAGAAGGGAAGGGTCCGGCGCGCCGCGCCCCCGGCTATGTCCGACTCGGCTCCCTCTCCTCGCGCCGACCTCGTGTGGGCGCTCGTGTGGATCGCCATCGGCGCGGCGATCTTCACCGGCGGGTTCACGATGGACCGGCTCGAGCGCCAGAACATCAATCCGTACACCGCGCCGGGGCTCGTGCCGGCGCTGCTCGGGATCGGCATCGCGATCCTCGGCGCAATCCTGCTCGTGCGCTCGGTGCGCCGCGGCGGGCTCGGCCGCGACCGCGGAGGGCAGGCACGCCCGCGGACCATGGTCGCCTCGCGTTGGCGCTCGGCTTGTGCATCGTCTACGCCGGCGGGCTGGTCGGGCGCACGCTGCTCGGCTTCCACGTGCCGTTCTGGCTCGCCACGGCGCTCTTCGTCTTCGTCTCGATCCTGGCGTTCGAGTGGACGCGACCGCCGCGCGCGCGGCGAGCTGCGCGCGCGGCATCGCGGTCGCGGCGGCGTGCGCGATCGGCACCGCCGCCGGCGTGACGGCGGTGTTCCAGGAAGTGTTCCTGGTGCGGCTGCCGTAGATGTTCGACGGTCTCGTCCTGTTCGGCAAGTCGCTCGCGAGCTTCGCGGACCCGCTCACGCTCGCTGCATCATCGCGGGGGCCTGCCTGAGCTTCGTGGGAATCGTGATCGGCGCGCTGCCGGGGCTCACCGCGACGATGGGCGTGGCGCTCCTGACGACGCTTACGCTGAAGATGCCGTCCAACGTCGCGCTCCTCGTCCTCGTCTGCAGCTACGTGGGCGCGATCTACGGCGGCTCGCGCTCGGCGATCCTGCTCAACATCCCGGGCACGCCGGCGAACGCCGCCGCCTGCCTGGACGGATACGCGCTCGCCCAGCAGGGCCTCGCCGGGCGCGCGATCGGCATCTCGACGACCGGCTCGGTGATGGGCACGCTGATCGGCATGTTCTTCCTCGCGCTCTTCACGCCCGTCCTCGGCGAGGTGGCGCTCAAGTTCGGCGCGTACGAGTTCTTCTGGCTCGCGCTGTTCGGCGTGATCATCTCGGGCAACCTGACCGGCAACGACCCGCTCAAGGGCTGGCTTGCCGGGTTCGTCGGGCTCTTCATCGCGTCCATCGGACAGGACCCGATCCACGCCTACGAGCGCTTCGCGTTCGACAACCGCGACCTTGCCGGCGGCTTCCAGCTCATTCCGGCGCTCGTCGGCGCGTTCGGGTTCGCGGAGGTGCTGACCGTGCTCGCGGCGAAGACGCAAAAACCCGTTATCCATCGGTTCGACACGCACTTGCCGCGGATCGGCGATGTGCTCAAGTACTGGCGCACCATCCTGCGCTCCGGAATCATCGGTACCTTCATCGGAATCGTGCCGGGCGTCGGCGAGGACGTCGCGTCGTGGTCTTCGTACGCCGCCGCGCGGCGGGCGAGCAAGGAGCCCGAGAAATTCGGCAAGGGCTCGGTGGAAGGGCTGATGGCCGCCGAGACCGGCGACAACGCCTGCGTGCCCGGCGCGATCATTCCGGTGCTCGCGCTTGCGGTGCCCGGCTCCGCGCCCGCGGCGGTGCTGATGGCGGCCATGATCATCCACGGCGTACAGCCCGGGCCGCTGATCATGGTCAACAACCCGCAGTTCGTCTACGACGTCGTCGCGATGATGCTCTATGCGACCATCGGGATCCTCGTCTTCGGCCTCGCGCTGGTGAAGCCGCTGCTGAGGGTCCTGCAGGTGCCGCGCGAGATCATCATGCCGATCGTCTTCGTGCTGTGCGTGATCGGCTCGTACGCGATCTCGCAGCGGCTGTTCGACGTGTGGACGATGCTCGGGTTCGGCGTCGTCGGCTACATCCTGCGGTGCTACAACTACCCGATGGCGCCGTTCGTCCTCGGGATCGTGCTCGGCGACCTCCTCGACAAGAATCTGCGCCGCGGGCTGGTTCTGTCCGACGGCGACCTGACGCCCTTCTTCGTGCGGCCGATCAGCGCGACGCTCGCGGCGATCTGTCTGCTCACGATCCTGATGAACTTCGCCCCGGTGCGACGGGCGTTCCACGCCGCCTACGTCGTCCTGACGCCATGGCGAAAGGCGGCCTGACCGATGCGGATCGCGCTCTGCAACGAGGTCCTGCAGCCGATGCCGTTCGCGCAGCAGTGCGCGTGGGCCGCGGCGGTCGGCTACGACGGACTCGAGGTGGCGCCCTTCACGCTATCGGACGAGCCGCACCTGATGATCGCCCAGGAGCGCGCGGCGATCCGGCGCGCCGCCGCGGACGCAGGCGTGGCGATCACCGGGCTGCACTGGCTCCTGCTGACGCCCAAGGGCCTGTCGATCACCAGCCCGGACGATGCGGTGCGCGCGCGCACCGTCGAGGTCATGCGCCGGCTCGTGGATTTCTGCGCCGACGTCGGCGGCAAGGTGCTGGTGCACGGCTCGCCCGGACAGCGCGCGATCCCGGCGGGCGAAACGCGCGACACCGCGATCGCGCGGGCGCATGACTCGTTCGCGCGTGTCGCCGACGATGCGCAGCGCGCCGGCGTGGTGTACTGCATCGAGCCGCTCGCGACGACCGAGACGCCGGTGATCAACACGATCGCCGAGGCGGCCGCGATCGTCGATGCGATCGGCAGCCCGGCGCTGCGCACGATGGTCGATTGCGCCGCGGCGGGCCGGATGGAGGAGGTGCCGCTCGCCGCCGTCATCGACCGCTGGCTGCCGACCGGCCGCATCGCGCACGTCCAGGTGAACGATCCCAACCGGCGCGGGCCGGGGGAGGGCGAAATGCAGTTCGCGCCGATTCTCGCCGCGCTCACGCGCAACGGCTACGACGGCGTGGTCGCCGTGGAGCCGTTCAAGTACGTGCCCGACGGGCAGGCCTGCGCGGCGCGCTCGCTCGGGTACCTGCGCGGCATCCTCGAAACGCTGGAGGGCGCGTGGGTACCCGGCCAAGGGAAGGGTCGGGCCCGCCCGCCTGGAACGATGCGATGCGGCGAGTCGCCGACGCGAGGACGATGCGGCGACGAACGGCACGCACGAAGCGCGCCGCTCGACGCACGGGAATGGCACCGGCGTGAAGCGCGCGCGCGGCCGCGCGCAACCGGTGCCCCGCACGCGCGACCCGGAGGGCACGCGGGCACGCATCCTCGCCGCCGCCACGCGCGAGTTCGCGCGCCACGGACTCGGCGGCGCGCGCGTCGACCGCATCGCCGCGAGCGCCAATGCCAACAAGCGGATGCTCTACTACTACTTCGGCGACAAGGAGGCCCTGTTCCTGGCCGTCCTGGAGCAGGCCTACGCGGACATCCGCACCGCCGAGCAGAAGCTGAATCTCCTCGATCGCCCGCCCGTCGAGGGCGTGCGCCGCCTCGTGGAGTTCACGTGGCGTTACTACCTCGACCACCCGGAGTTCCTCACGCTGCTCAACAGCGAGAACCTGCACCGGGCGCGGCACCTGAAGCGCTCGAAGAGCATCCGCCCGATGAACTCGCCGCTGATCGAGACGCTGGCGGGGATCCTGCGCCGCGGGGAGGCGGCGGGCACGTTCCGCGCAGGTGTCGACCCGCTGCAGCTCTACATCTCGATCGCGGGGCTCGCGTACTTCTTCCTGTCCAACAACCACACGCTGGCGCAGGTGTTCGACCGCGCGCTCGCCACCCCGGCGGCGCGGGAGGCGCGCGCGGCGCACATGAGCGCGGTAGTCATCGGCTTCTTGACGAACCGAGAAGCGCCGTGAGCGTGCGCGGCTAACGCCCCTCGAACGATCCGTCGCGCTTCTGCTGGAACGCCGCGATGCCTTCGCGGCGGTCGTCGGACTGCATGCACAGCACGTGCAGCTCGTTCTCGTAGCGCAACCCGGCCTCCAGCGGCGTCGACTGCGCGGCGCGCAACGCGGCCTTGACGGCCTGGGTCGCGATCGGGCTGTGGGCCGCAATGGTCTGCGCGAGGGCGACCACGCGCGCCTCGAGTACGCCGTCCTCGACGACTTCCTCGACGAGCCCGATCGCGAGCGCGCGCTCGGCGTCGATCGCCTCGCCCGACAGCAGAAGGAGCCCCGCCTGGCCGATGCCGACGAGCCGCGGCAGCACCTGGGAGGCGCCGCCGCCGCCGAGCCAGCCGCGCTTCACCTCGGGCGCGCCGAGCCGTGCGCTCCGGCCGGCAATGCGGATGTCGGCCGAGAGCGCGATCTCGAGTCCGCCGCCGAGCACCCAGCCGCGCAAGCTCGCGATCACCGGCTTGCGGATGTCGCGCACCACCGTCGCGTACTCGATGCGGTTGCGGAACGCCCAGACGCCGCGGTCCTCCGCGAGCGCGTTGAGATCGCTCCCCGCCGAGAATGCGCGCTCGCCGGCCCCGGCGAGGGTGACGACGCGAATCTCGTCGCGCCGGTCCACTTCGCGGCAGATCGCCGCGAGCGACTCGGCCATCTGCGGCGTGATCGCGTTGTGCTTCTCCGGTCGGTCGATGACGATGCGCCCCACCGCGCCGTCGACGTGCAGCGTGATCTGTCCGGTCATGTGAAGTACCTCGCCGATTTGCTCACGACGCCGCGCGGCGCGACACCTCGCGCGCGACGATCGAGACGTCCCGATCGCCGTCGCCGCGATCCGCCACCGACTGGAACAGCGCGATGACGGACTCGAATACCTCGAGGCGCACGCCCAGCGATCGGGCGAACGCTTCGGCGGTGCGCATGTCCTTGAGCTGATACGCGGCCGGGCTTCCCGGCGCGAAATCGCCGGTCACCATCCGCTCGCCGAGCACGCGCAGCACCTTCGAGTCGGCGAAGCCGCCCATCCAGGCCTCGCGCACCGCGGCCGGATCGGCGCCGCCGCGGCGCACGAGCTCGAGCGCTTCGGCGATCGCGACCAGCGTGCCGCCGACGATGACCTGGTTCGCGAGCTTGGCGAGCTGCCCGCTTCCGGCCGGTCCGAGATGCGTGACCCGGCCGAGCGGGGCGAGCGTCTTCGCGACGTCGCGAACCGCATCGGCCTCGCCCCCCGCCATGATCGCGAGCGTGCCGTCGCGCGCGCCCGGCTCGCCGCCGGATACCGGCGCATCGACGTACCGCATGCCACGGCCCGAGACACGCGCCGCCTGGGCGCGCGCCGTCTCCACCGGGATCGAGCTCATCACGACGAGCGTCGCGCCCGACGCGAGCGCTTCGGCCGGCACGCGCCCGCTATCGTCCGTGCCGAACAGCACCGCGTCGCAGACCGGACCGTTGCTCAGCATCACGATGGCGATGTCGGCGCCGTCGAGGGCCGCGCTCGGGGTCGCGACGCGCGTGACCCCGTGCGCCGCAAGCGCCTCCACCTTGGCCGCCGAGCGGTTCCAGGCGTGCACGGATGCGCCGGCTGCGGCGAGACGGCGCGCCATGTGGCCGCCCATGATCCCGGTTCCGAGGAAACCGATCCTCATGGGAGTTGTGCACGACACGAGGGGGCAAAGCCGCTCGCGCGGCGCCCCCTCGTGCTCCCCGAAGCCAGGGAAAGCGACGGCTGCGCCATCGGTTTCATCACAGGTTCGCCGCCTTCTTGACGATGGCGAGCTGCGCGTTCTCCGGCGAGCCCTTGTAGTGCGCGTCGAGCGGATAGCAGCCCGAGACCAGGCCGTTGCGCGGCGCGGTCGTGCAGTCGCTGAACGTGCGGCACAGGCGCTTCCGCTGCAGGCCGCGGCCCGCGAGCACGTCGGCGGGCAGCTCGGGATAGGCGAGCACCATGCGGCCGAGTCCGACGAAGTCCAGCCAGCCTTCCCGCACGGTCGCCTGCGCGACGTTCGGCACGAACTCCTGCAGGTAGGTGAAGCCGCTGCCCATGATCCCGAGGTCGGGGAATGCCGATTTCAGTTCGCGCGCGGCGGAGAGATTGCGCAGCACGCCCGCCAGCGGATCTTCCGGCGGGTGGTAGCCGTCCGACGGCGGATAGAGCGCGGGCCGCGTAAGGTGCGGGTTGTAGTACGGGCTGCCGGCCGATACGTTCACCAGTCGGATGCCGAGGTCGCGCGCGATCGCCAGCACGGCCTTGGTTTCGGTGAGATCGATGCTGACCGGATCGTTCTCGTTCAGTCCGAAGCCGTAGCGATAGGGCAGGCACGCGCTGTAGTCGTCGGGCACGCCGGGCCCCAGCGCACCGGGGCGAGAAAGCGCCGGGTCGGGACGGAACGGGACGAAGTCGAACGCGGAGATCCGCAGCCCGATCCCGAGCCGCGGCGCGGCGGCGCGGATGCCGGCGACCAGCTCGCGCAGGAAGCGCGTGCGGTTCTCGAGCGAGCCGCCGAACTCGCCGGGGCGCGTCTTCGCGCTCAGGAACTCGTGTCCGAGGTACCCGTGGCAGTGCTTGAGGTCGACGAAATCGAATCCGCAGTCGGCGGCCCGGCGCGCGGCGATGACGTAGTCGTCGATGAGCGCGCGGATCTCGCCATCGCTGAGCAGGTTCGCGCCCGCATCGATGTTGAACTTGCGGTCGAGCAACGGGTGCGCGTAGAGCACCCGCGGCTCGAGCCGCTTGCCGTTAGGTCGCGAGAACCGGCCCGAATGCGTGAGCTGCAACCCGATGTGGAGCCCCCGGTCGTCGCCCATCGCCGTCCGGTGCGCGGCGACGAGCGCCTCGCGCAGCCCGGCGATCGCGGACTGCGTGTGCTCGGCCATGGTGAGCTGGTTCGGATTCGCGCGGCCGTCGTGGCGCACTGCCACCGCTTCGCCGCCCCAGATGAGCTTCGCGCCGCTCGCGCCGAACCGGCGCCAGCGCCGCATCGTGTTCTCCGTCGGCGTCCCGTCCAGGGCGCCGTCCCAGCCCTCCATCGGCTGAATCGCAAACCGATTGCCGATCGTGATCGGCCCGAGCTTGAACGGCGTCGCCAGCGGTCCGTCGGGCGTGACGACCTCGTCGACCGGCAGGCCGAGCCCCGCTTCGCGCAGGTGCGCCGCGAAATTCGCGACCGACTGGAGCGACTTGACCTTGACGTAATCGCCGAATTTCAAAACACCCTCCGTGCGCGCAATGCAGCGATGCCGATGATGGCGGTTCTGCGCGCGCGTAGAACCCCCTTCGTACGAACAAGGGGGGAATCCCCTTGTAAGTCCCCGATCGAACAAGGGGCGAGCCCCTTGTTAATCCCCGTGGGGCTCATCCGCGAGGTTCTGCCAGCCTCAACGCACGCTCCACGGGCGAGCGCGCAAGCACGTCGCGCGTGAGCCCCATGGACGCCGGGACGAATAGCCGCGCATCCATCGTTTGCAAGTCGGGCGACACGCGCGGCCGGAACCCCATCCGGCCGATGACGTCGCGCTCCAGGTCGACGCCCGGGCCGATCTCGATCAGTTCGAGGCCTTCCGCAGTGGCGCGGAACACGGCGCGTTCGGTCACATACAGGACGCGCTGTCCGCGCTCGATCGCATAGCGCCCGCTGTAGGACACCTGCTCGACGTCGCCTACGAACTTCTGCTCGCGCCCCTCCTGCTCGATCCGGAGGCGCCCGCCGGGCCAGCCGAGCCTGACGCCGCCCGCGGTGAAGGTGCCGCTGAACACCACGGTGCGCGCGTTCTGGCTGATGTTGATGAAGCCGCCCGGACCGATGATGCGGCCGCCGAACCGGCTCACGTTCACGTTGCAGTGCCGGTCGACCTGCGCGAACGAGAGGAAGGCGAGGTCGAGCCCGCCGCCGTCGTAGAAGTCGAACTGGTAGGGCTGGTCGACCATCGCCGAGTAGTTGCGGCTCGCACCGGCCTCGCGTCCGCTCGCGGGCGCCCCGCCGATCATCCCCTGCTCGTTGGTGAGCACGACCTCGCCGAGGATATGCTCCTCCGCGGCGACCACGGCGATGCCGGTCGAGACCCCCGAACCGAGATTGCACACGGCGCGGGGAAAGAGTTCCATCGCCGCGCGGCGCGCGATGACCTTGCGCGCATCGAACGGCAGCGCCTCGATCTCGGAAAGCGGCGCACGCAGCTCGCCGGCATAGGCCGGGCTGTAGGCGGTGTAGTAGGTCTGGCCCTGGTCGGGATCGACCACGACGAAGTCGACCAGCATCCCCGGGATCTTCACCTGCTTCGGCGGCAGCGCGCCGCGCACCGCGAGGCGCTTGACCTGCACCATGACGATCGCGCCGCAGCGGCGCGCGGCCTGCGCCATCGACAGCATCTCGCCGAAGATCGCCTCGTGCTCCATCGTGACGTTGCCGTCCTCGTCGGCGGTGGTGCCGCGCAGCAGCGCGACGTCGATGTGAAACGGCTTGTAGCGCAGCCACTCGCGCCCGTCGATCTCGACCAGCTCGACGAGGGCTTCGCGCGCGGACGCGCTCTGCCGGCCGCCGCCGTGCCGCGGATCGACGAACGTATGGAGGCCGGTGTGCGTGACGAGCCCCGGCCGGCCGGCCGCCATCTCGCGCGTGAGCTGCGAGAGCGCGCCCTGCGGAAGCGTGTAGGCCTCGACCTTGTCGGCGAGCGCGAGCGCCTCGACGCGCGGCGAATCGACCAGCGTGCCGCACACGATGCGCTTCAGCATCCCGTCGTGGGCGAAGCGGCTCACGCCGCGGTCGCCGCGATCGCCGAGGCCGACCGGATGGATCGAAGTGAGCGAGCGCGGCTCGCGTTCCGCGAGGAAGCGGCGCTCGAGCGCGGCGATCAGCGCTTCGGGCACGGCATGGCCGCCGCCGGACCCGCCGATCAGGAGGGTGTCGCCCGAGCGCACGTGACGGGCCGCGTCGTCTGCAGTGATGACTTTCATGGCGTGCGGGCAGCAAAGAACTCGAACATGAGATCGACCTGGCAGTCGAGCATGTGCCGGCCGAGGTGGATGGGGCAGCCATGGCGCTCGGCGGCGACGAGGAGCGGCGTCTTCTCCGGCTTCATGAGCACCTCGGCCACGACCGTGGTGCGCGGCAGACCGCTCACGTCGAACGAAGGCGGATCGCCGGGCTCGAGTCCGACTGCCGTGGCGTTCACGGCGAGATCGTGACCCGCCGGATCCGCAGGGCCGGTACGCACGTCGCAGGACGGGTAAGCGGCGCCGAGCCTGCGTACGAGCGACTCCGCGCGAGGGGCGGTTCGATTGTGGATCGTGATCGCGGCCACTCCGGCGCGCGCCAGGGCGAAGCTCACCGCGCTCGCCGCGCCGCCGGCGCCCGCGACGAATGCGCGCCGGCCCTGCAGCGCGTGGCCCGCCGCGCGCAGGCCGGCGACGAACCCCTGTCCATCGAACAGGTCGCCAACGAGGCGTCCGTCCGCCGTGCGCCGCACCGCATTCACCGCGCCGACGAGGCGTCCTTCGCCGACCACCTCATCGCACAACGCGACCATCGTGTGCTTGTGCGGCGCGGTCACGACGAAGCCATCGAGATTCTCCAGCGCACGCAGGCCGCCGATCGCGGCGGCGAGGCCGGCCGCGGTCACGTGCAGCGGCACGCACGCGGCGTCGATCCCCCGCTCCGCGAAGCGGGCGTTGAACACCGTCGGCACCCGGACATGGGCGATGGGGTCGCCGACGATCGCGTACAGCCTGGCTTTCCCGGTGACGGTCACGGCGCCGCATTGTCAACTGCCGGTTCCCGGGTGGCAAGCCCGCGGGGCCGATTGACAGCGCGCGGCTGGGGACGATAGGCTCGTTAACCGGATAGTTAACACCACGCTAGCCAACACCAAGCCGGATAACACCAAGCGCCGCCCCGCCTCCCGCGCATCGCCATCGCATGAGCAAGATCGTCAGAGTGGACGTCGGGCGGTTCGATTACCCGTTGATCGGCGAGTTCAAGTTCTTTGCCGGAAGCGCGCGTCCCTCCGTCCTCGTCCGGCTGACCGACGAGGACGGCCGCCAGGGCTGGGGCCAGTCCGTTCCGGTGGAAACCTGGACCTACGAGACGGTCGAGACCGTGGACACCACGCTGCGCGGCTATCTCGCGCCGGCAATCGTCGGCGCCGATCCGTCCGATCTTGCGGACATCCACCGCCGCATGGAACGCGCGATCCGCCCGTCGTTCTCGGTCGGACAGCCGCTCGCGAAGGCCGCGATCGATCTCGCCTGCTACGACCTCTGGGGCAAGGCCAGCGGGCGCAGCGTCGCGGAGCTGCTCGGCGGGGTGCGCGCGCCCGAAGTCCGGCTGAGCTGGACCGTGCAGTCGCCGACGCTCGCGGGCGCGGAGCAGTTGCTGGAGCAGGGGCGCGAGCTCGGCTATGCGAGCTACAACGTGAAGATCGGGTCTCCGCAGGCGCCGCAGTACGACCGGGACCTGATCCGGCTGGTGCGCGGCTTCGCGCCCGAGGGCTTTCACTGGGCCGACGCGAACACGAGCTACGATCTCGAGACCGCTCTCGTGATGGCACCCGAGCTCGCCGACGCCGGCTTCAAGGGGCTGGAGTCGCCCTTTCCGCCCAACCGCATTCGCGACTACCAGCGGCTCCGACGACAGGGCGCGCTGCCGATCCTCATGGATGAAGGGATCGTCTCGCCGGTGGAGACCGCGGAGTTCATCGTGCTCGGCATGATGGACGGCATCGCGATGAAGGTGGCGCGCTGCGGCGGGCTCTGGCACGCGTCGCGGATCGTCACCCAGCTCGAGGATGCCGGGCTCGCGCTCTTCGCCTCGGGGCTGACCGATCCCGAGTGGTCGCTCGCGGCCTCGATCCACCTGTTCGCCGCGGCGGGGCTGACGCGGCCTGCGGCGCTCAACGGGCCGCAGTACATTGCCGGCCGCGGCACGCTGGATCCGGAGTTTCGCGCCGTGAGGGACCGCGTCCGGGTGCCGCGCGCGCCGGGGCTCGGGGTCGCGCCGGACCGCCGCGCGGAGCAGGTCTTGCAAGCCGTTGCCGGGAAATAGGGACGAACCGATGGCCATCACGACGAACGTCGCAACCCGACCCGACCGACCGGGGCGCGGGATCGCCGCGGGCTCACCGCGAAGCTCACGCCCTTCGTGGGCATCCTGGTGTTCCTCGCCATCTGGCAAGCGGCGGTGGCGATCTTCAAGGCGCCCGCGTACCTGCTGCCCGCGCCCACCGAGATCTTCCGGACGTTCTTCGACGAGCTGCCGAGGCTCCTGCACCACGGCTGGTTCACGACCTACGAGATGCTGCTCGGTTACGGGCTCGCGGTGATCATCGCCATCCCGCTCGCGATCGCGATCACCTCGTCGCAGCGCTTCGACCGGTTCGTCATGCCGACGATGCTCTTCTTCCAGGTCGTGCCCAAGGTGGCGATCGCCCCGCTCTTCCTGGTGTGGTTCGGCGTCGGCACGACGCCGAAGGTCCTGATCGCGTTCCTGATCTCCTTCTTTCCCATCGTCATCGATGCGGCGGTGGGTCTGCGGTCGATGTCCTCCGAAATGAACGATCTCGCGCGCTCGATGGGCGCGAGCCGGATGCAGGTGTTCGCGCAGTTCCGCCTGCCGACCAGCCTGCCCTACCTCTTCAGCGGCCTGAAGGTGGCGGCGACGCTCGCCGTCGCCGGCGCGGTGGTCGGCGAGTTCGTCGGGGCGGACCGGGGGCTCGGGTATCTCCTGATGGTCACCGGCACCAACCTCGAGACCGCGATGGTGTTCGCCACGCTCGTCGCGCTGACGATCATCGGCCTGGTGTTCTTCTACGCGGTCGAGTTTCTCGAGCAGTTGCTGATCCCCTGGCACGTGTCGCACCGCGTGCGCGAGGATCCGGCCACGATGTGAAGCGTCAAACCGCTGTCAATTTCGACCCAGCAAACGAAGGAGGAGGCATCATGAAAGGCACAAGAATCATCCTGTCCCTGGTCGCCGCGGTGATGAGCGCGGCGCTCGTCGCGCCCGCGGCCGCGCAGACGAAGTTCCCGTTCCGGCTGAACTGGACGCTCTATGGCGAGCACGCGCCGTTCTTCGTCGCGCGCGACAAGGGCTTCTACAAGGAGGAAGGGCTGGACGTCGAGATCCAGGAGGGCAGCGGCTCGACCACCGTGTCGCAGCTCGTCGCCAACAGCACCAGCCCGGTCGCCTACGTCGACGCGGCGACGATGATGCGCGGCGTCGGCGCCGGCATGCCGATCAAGGCGGTCGGCGTGACCCTCCAGCAGAGCCCGATGGCGTTCATCTACCGCGCGGACGCGGCGCGCCCGACCAAGATCGCCGACATCAAGGGCAGCCGGATCGCGATCACCGCGGGCGATGCGAGCCTCGCGATCTTCACCGCGTTCATGGGCAAGCTCGGCATGAAGGTCGAGGACGTGCAGATGATCGTCGTCGCCAACCCGGCGGCCAAGGAGCAGGCGGTGCTCAACAAGCAGGCCGATGCGCTGCTCGGCTACTTCATGGACCAGGGCCCGCGCATGCAGCTGCAGACCGGCGTGAAGATGGGTTGGACGCGCCTCTACGACATGGCCGGCGTCACGACGCTCTCCAGCGCGATCATCGCCAACAACGACTGGCTCAAGGACGCGAAGAACCAGGACACCCTGCGGCGGTTCCTGCGCGCCAGCCAGCGCGGCTGGGATTACAGCAACAAGAACCGCGCCGAGGCCGCCGAGATCTTCCGGAAGGCGGCGCCCGTGTTCACGCAGGAGATCGCGCTGCTCGAGGTCGACGGCACGATGACCATCATCCACACCGAGCGCACCAAGGGCAAGGCGATCGGCTGGTCGGCGATGGACGACTGGAAGGACACGCAGACGCTGCTCGAGACGTTCGCCAAGCTCAAGCCGCAGCCCGATCTCAACCTGTACTACACGAACAGCTTCCTGTCCGAGGCGCCTTACCTCCCGGCCAAGTAACCCTTTGGCGCGGCGTTCCCGCAGCCTTCCGGCCGCGGGAACGCCGGCCGCCTCGCGTCCAGAAAGCCGCCCCGAACGCAACGATGGACCAACCGCACATTCGACTGCAGAACGTCGCGAAGACCTACGACACCAAGGGCGGCGTCGTGGAAGCGTGCGTCGACATCAATCTCGAGATCCGCAAGTCCGAGTTCGTCGCCGTCGTCGGGCCGAGCGGATGCGGCAAGACGACGATTCTCAAGATGGTCGCCGGCCTCATCCCCTACAGCGCCGGGAGCATCACCGTCGGCGGCAACCGGGTCGATCGCCCGCAGACGGACGTGGGCATCGTGTTCCAGGACTCGATCATGCTCGACTGGCGCAACGTGCTGGCGAACGTGATGCTCCAGGTCGACATCCGGCGCATGGACCGGGCGCAGTACGAGCCGGTCGCGATGGGTCTCCTCAAGGCGACCGGGCTCGAAGGGTTCGAGCACAAGAAGCCCTACGAGCTCTCGGGCGGGATGCGACAGCGGGTGTCGATCTGCCGCGCGCTGGTGCACGACCCGCCGCTCCTGCTCCTCGACGAGCCGTTCGGCGCGCTGGACGCGCTCACCCGCGAGCAGATCTCGATGGACATCCAGCGCGTGTGGATGGACAAGCGCAAGACCGCGCTGCACATCACCCACAGCATCCCGGAGGCGGTATTGCTCGCCGATCGCGTCGTGGTGATGAGCCCGCGGCCCGGCCGCATCGTGGAAATCATCGATATCGACCTGCCGCGCCCGCGGCGGCTGGACAAGCTGCCCCAGAAGTTCAACGACTACGCCGGACACATCCGCGACATCTTCAAGTCGAAGGGTGTCCTGGCGATGGACTGACCCCGTGGCGAGCGCCCCCGGCCTTCGCATCGTCGCGGTGGAGTTCCGCGAGCGGCCGGTGCGGCTGCGCATGCCGTTCCGCTTCGGCGTCGTGACGCTCACCGAGGCACCGCAGGCGTTCGTGCGGGTGCGGGTCCGGCTCGACGACGGGCGGGAAGGCTGGGGCGCGGGCGCCGAGATCCTTGCGCCGAAGTGGTTCGACAAGAACCTCGCGCTCTCCAACGAGGACAACTTCGACCAGCTCCGCCTGGCGCTCGCGCTCGCCCGGGACGCTTATCTTGACGGGGGGGCGCGCACCGCCTTCGGCCACTTCGCCGCGCACTATCGCGAGGTGATCGAGGCCGGCGCCCGGCGGGACCTCAATCCGCTCGTCGCCTGCTTCGGGCCGGCGCAGCTCGACCGCGCGATCCTGGACGCGCTGTGCCGGCTGCACCGGATGTCGTTCTACGAGGCGGTGCAGGGCAACTTCGCCGGCATCGAGCCGGCCGCGGTCGCGCCCGACCTTGCCGGCTTCGACATCGGTGCCTTCCTCGCGCGGTTGCAGCCCGCGGACACGATCGACGCGCGGCACACGGTCGGCCTGGTGGACGCGATTGCCGGGCATCCCGGCCAGGTGAAGGACGGCCTCCCCGAGTCGCTGGAGGAAGTGGTCGCCACCTACGGTCACCGCTGGTACAAACTCAAGGTGGGCGGGAACGTCGACGAAGACGTGCGCCGGCTCGCGGACATCGCCGCGGTACTGGACGCATCGGGTCGCGACTACCGCGCCTCCCTCGACGGCAACGAGCAGTACGACGACCTCGAGGCGTTGCGGGCCCTGCTCGCGCGGATGAGCGCGACACCGAAGCTCGCGCGGCTCCTCGGCGCGATCGCGTTCATCGAGCAGCCGATCAACCGCAAGCATGCGCTCGACCGGGACGTCTCGGCGGTGTCGCGCACGACGCCGGTGATCGTGGACGAGTCGGACGCGGACCTCGATGCCTTCCCGCGTGCGAAGGCGCTCGGGTACTCGGGCGTCTCGTCGAAGATGTGCAAGGGGCTCTACAAGTCGATCCTGAACGCGGCGCGCTGCGCCCTCTGGAGCGCGCCTGCGCACCTCTATCTTCATGACGGCAGAGGATCTGACGACCCAGGCCGGTCTTGCCGTGCAGCAGGACCTCGCGCTCGTGAACCTGCTCGGGATGACGCACGTCGAGCGCAACGGCCATCATTATGTGAACGGCATGGCGGATCTGCCCGCGGGCGAGCAGGACGCATTCCTCGCCGCGCACCCGGATCTCTACGTGCGCAGCCACGGTGCCGTCCGGCTGCGCATCCGCGATGGCCGGCTCGCAGTCGGGTCGCTCGGCTGCGTGGGATTCGCGAGCGGGGCGGAGCCGGATTGGCGTGAGACGACGCCAATGCCAGAGCGCGCATCGATGGAGGTGAAGTGAAATGAAGACGTTCCGGGTGATGGGCACCAATCACACGAGCTTCACCGTGTCGAGCCTCGACCGCACGATCGCGTTCTTCCGCGACTGCCTCGGGTTCGACCTGGTGTCGCGCGCGCCGCGCAGCCCCGACCTCGTGTCGCGCATCACCGGCGTGCCCGGCGCGGAGGTGACGATCGCGTTCCTGAGGGGAGCGGGGCACACGATCGAGCTGATCGAGTACGGCGCGCCGGCCGACCGCGGCAAGGTGATCTCGCGGCCGTGCGACACCGGCTTCGCCCATCTGGCATTGAACGTCGACAACGTGGACGCGGCGGTGGAGGCGGCGGCGAAGTTCGGCGTGAAACCGCTCTCGCCTCCGGTCCCGATCGACCAGGGCCCGAACCGCGGACGCAAGGTCGTATACGTGCGCGACGCGGACGGCGTGACGATCGAATTCATCGAGGCGCCGGTCGGGTGACGGCGTCTCGCATTTCTTCACGAGGTCGGAGATGAGCGAAAAGCGACTTGGCATCATCATGCACGGCGTCACCGGACGCATGGGCGCAAACCAGCACCTCGCCCGCTCGATCGCGGTGATTCGCGAGCAGGGCGGCGTGCGGCTGGCCGACGGGACGCGGATCATGCCCGACCCGATCCTCGTGGGCCGGCGGCCGGACGCGCTGCGCGCACTCGCGCAGGCGCACCGACTCGAGCGCACGACCACCGATCTCGACGCGGTGCTCGCGGACAAGAGCTACACGGTGTTCTTCGATGCCGCGTCGACGCAGCTCCGGCCGACGATCCTGAAGAAGGCGATCGCCGCGGGCAAGCACGTCTACTGCGAGAAGCCGACCGCGAGCGGCCTCGCGGAAGCGATGGACCTCTACCGCGCGGCGAAAGCGGCCGGCGTCAAGCACGGCGTGGTGCAGGACAAGCTGTGGCTGCCGGGCCTGCTCAAGCTGAAGATGCTCATCGACTCGGGTTTTTTCGGCCGCATCCTCTCGGTGCGCGGCGAGTTCGGGTACTGGGTGTTCGAGGGCGACTGGCAGCCGGCGCAGCGGCCGTCGTGGAACTACCGCAAGGAGGACGGCGGCGGCATCATCCTCGACATGCTGTGCCATTTTCGGTACGTGCTCGACAACTTGTTCGGCGCGGTGAAGAGCGTGAGCTGCCTCGGCGCGACGCACATCCCCGAGCGCTGGGACGAAGCCGGGAAGAAGTACGCGGCCACCGCCGACGACGCCGCCTACACGACCGTCCAGCTCGAGGGCGGCGTGATCGCCCAGATCAATGCCGCCTGGAGCGTCCGGGTCCGCCGCGACGACCTGCTGACGCTCCAGGTGGACGGCACGCACGGCTCGGCGGTCGCGGGGCTCCAGAAGTGCTACACCCAGCCGCGCGTCGCGACGCCGAAGCCGGTCTGGAATCCGGACGTGCCGCAGCCGATCGATTTCTTCGATACCTGGCAGGAGGTGCCGAACAACGCCGCCTACGAGAACGCGTTCAAGGCCCAGTGGGAGCTCTTCATCCGTCACGTCTGCGAGGATGCGCCGTTTCGCTGGAGCCTCCTCGAGGGCGCGAAGGGCGTGCAGCTCGGCGACTGCGCGCTCGCGAGCTGGGCCGAGCGGCGCTGGATCGATCTGCCGAAGCTGGAGGCCTGAAATGAACGCACCGATCTCCCTCCGCATCAGTCTTCCCACCGCCGATCGGCGGATGGAGCCGTTCACGCTGTCCGTGCCGCGCGACTTCCCCACGAAACGGACGCACGCTTTCAACCGGGTCGCATATGCCGCGGCGCACGTCGTCGCCGATCCGCTGTCCGGAAAGGACCCATGGCTCGAGGCGGCGGTCGACTGGGACGCGACGCTCCGGTTCCGCCGGCACCTCTGGGCGCTCGGGTTCGGCGTCGCCGAGGCGATGGACACCGCGCAGCGCGGCATGGGGCTCGACTGGCCCACGTCGCTCGAGCTGATCCGACGCTCGATCGACGCGGCACGCGACTTCCCCGGCGCGTTCCTCGCGAGCGGCGCCGGCACGGACCATCTCGCGCCCGGCCCGGGCGTCAAGGTTTCCGACGTGATCGCCGCCTACGAGCAGCAGTTCGACGCGGTCGAGAAGGCGGGCGGCCGGATCATTATGATGGCGAGCCGCGCGCTCGCCGCATGCACCAACTCGCCCGACGAGTACTACCACGTCTACACGAAGCTCCTCCATCAGGCGAAGGAGCCGGTCATCATCCACTGGCTGGGCGAGATGTTCGACCCGGCGCTGGCCGGTTACTGGGGCTACGCGGATCACTACAAGGCGATGGAGGTCGCGCTCATGGTGATTCAGGCGAACGCCGCCAAGATCGACGGCATCAAGGTCTCGCTGCTCGACAAGCAGAAGGAGGTCGACCTGCGTCGGCGGCTGCCGAAGAACGTGCGCATGTACACCGGCGACGATTACAACTTCGCCGAGCTGATCGAGGGCGACGCGCAGGGACACTCGGACGCGCTGCTCGGGATCTTCGACTCGATCGCGCCCGCCGCCTCGGCGGCGTTGTCGGCGCTCGCGCAAGGCGACCGCAAGACCTTCCACGAGGTGCTCGCGCCGACCGTGCCGCTGTCGCGCCACGTCTTCGGCGCGCCCACGCGCTTCTACAAGACCGGCGTGGTGTTCCTCGCGTGGCTCAACGGTCACCAGGACCACTTCGTGATGGTCGGCGGGCAGCAGAGCGCGCGGCACATCGCGCACCTCGCGGAGGTGTTCCGGCTCGCGGACCGGGCCGCGCTGCTGCGCGATCCCGAGCTCGCCTGCGCGCGCATGCGGCAACTGCTCGCGGTGCACGGCCTCCAGGGATGACCGGCACGGTCGTCTCGTTCGAGCACGCCGCGCGCCTCGTTCCCGACGGCGCGGTGGTGAGCGTGAGCTCGTCCTCCGGGCTCAACACGCCCGACCGGATGCTCGCCGCGCTCGGGAACCGCTTCGAGCGCGAAGGTACGCCGCGCGGCATCACGATGCTGCTGCCGATCGCGGCGGGCGACATGTGGGGCACCAAGGGCATCGACCACGTCGCGCGCAAGGGCCTGCTTGCGAAAGTGCTCGCCGGCTCGTACCCGAGCGGCCCGTCGTCGGCGGAGCCGCCGGCGATCTGGAGGATGATCGCGGCGAACGAGGTCGCGGCGTACAACGTGCCGAGCGGCATCCTGTTCGACATGCACCGCGAGTCGGCGGCGCGCCGCGCCGGCGTGATGACTCGCATCGGCCTGGACACGTTCGTCGACCCGCGCCTCGGCGGCTGCCGGATGAACGACGCCGCGCGCGCGGACATCGTCGAGCTCGTCGAATTCAAGGGCGGCGAGTGGCTGTACTTCCCGAACATTCCGCCCGACGTCGCGATCATCCGCGGCACCACCGCCGACGAGGACGGCAACCTCTCCATGGAGCACGAAGGCGCGTTCCTCGGCCCGCTCGACATCGCGCTCGCCGCGCGCAACAACGGCGGCGTCGTGATCGCCCAGGTGAAGCGCACGACTGCGCGCGGGAGCATCCCGACCCAGCGCGTGCACGTGCCGTCGACGCTGGTCGACTACGTTGTCGTCGACCCGGACCAGATGCAGGCGACGCAGACCCGGCACGACCCGGCGATCAGCGGCGAGGTGCGCCGCCCGCTTTCGTCCTTTCCACCGGTGCCGTTCGGCGCCGACAAGGTAATCGCGCGGCGTGCGGCGCTCGAGCTCGCGCAGGGGGATGCGGTCAACCTCGGCTTCGGCATCTCGCCGCTCGTGCCGCGCATCCTGATCGAGGAGGGTCGGCAGGACGACGTGACCTGGGCGATCGAGCAGGGGCCGGTGGGCGGCGTGCCGCTCGACGGCTTTCCGTTCGGTTGCGCGGCGAACGCCCAGGCGTTCCTGCCGTCGCCCTATCAGTTCATCTACTTCCAGGGGGCCGGCTTCGACGTCGGAATGCTCTCGTTCCTGGAGGTCGGCGCCGACGGGAGCGTGAACGTCTCGCGCCTCGCGTCGCGGCCGCACGTCACTGCGGGCTGCGGCGGCTTCGTCGACATCACCGCGCACGCGCGCAAGCTCGTGTTCTCGGGCTACTTTCGCGCCGCCGGCCTCGAGCTCGACGTCGCGCGCGGCAAGCTGAAGATCCGCAGGGACGGCAAGTTCGCGAAGTTCGTGCCGCAGGTGGATCACGTGACCTTCTCCGGTCGCCGTGCGCGTGCGCAGAAACAGGACGTCACCTATGTCACCGAACGGTGCGTGATCCGGCTGCTCGACGCCGGACTGACGGTCACCGAGATCGCGCCCGGCGTGGACCTCGAGCGCGAGGTGCTCGGGCAAGCGGGCTTTGCGCTGAAGGTCGCGCCCGATCTGAAAACGATGGACGAGCGCCTGTTCCGCGAGGACGCGATCGGCCTCCAGCTGCAGCCGCGCCGGCGTCCCGACCACCCCGCCCTCGCGTCGCTCGGGCACCCCTCCTCGGGGAGGAGGGGAGCGTGAACCCCGGTCTCAACTGGTACGAAGACTGCGCGGTCGGTGACGCGTTCACCACCGGCGGCATCGTCGTGACCGAGAGCCTGATCCAGGCCTTCGCCGGCCTGTCGGGGGACTTCTTCGATCTGCACATGGACGACCGGTTCGCGCGCGATCTCGGCTTCAAGGGGCGCGTCGCGCACGGCATCCTCGGGCTCGCGCTCACCGACGGGCTGAAGAATCGCGCCGAGCACCGCTTCCGCGCGATAGCGTCGCTCGGCTGGAACTGGAAGTTCTCCGGGCCGATCCTCGTCGGCGATCGCATCCACGCCGAGGTCGCGGTCGTGGCCAAGCGTGAAACGAAGCGCCCCGACCGCGGCATCGTCACGCTCGCGATCAAGGTGAAGAACCAGGACGGGCAGGTGGTCCAGGAAGGCGCGAACGAGCTGATGATATCGAGGCGACCCACATGAGCGAGCAGTGTCCTGATCGCGGCCGACGGCCCGATCGTCACCGTTACGCTGAATCGGGCGGAGAAGCTGAACGCGTTCACGATGGCGATGCTCGAGGCGCTGGAGGCGGCCTGCGCGCGGGTCGAGCGCGACGACTCCGTTCGCGCCGTGATCGTCGCGTCCGCCTCGCCGAAGGCCTTCTGCGCCGGCGCCGACATCATCGATTGGGGCCCGCTCGGGCCGCAGGGCATGTGGGCGCACTGGATTCGCGACGGGCAAAGGGTGTTCAATCGCCTCGCGCGTTTGCGTCAGCCGACGATCGCGGCGGTGGGCGGCATCGCATTCGGCGGCGGTCTCGAACTCGCCCTCGCCTGCGATATCCGGATCGCCGCGGAGAGCGCCCGCTTCGGACTGCCCGAAGTCACGATCGGCGCGGTGCCCGGCTGGGCCGGTTCGCAGCGCCTGCCGCGCCTCATCGGCGTCGGGCGCGCCAAGCACATGATGCTGACCGGGGAGCCGATCGGCGCGGCGACGGCCGGTGCCTGGGGTCTGGCAAGCGAAGTCGTTCCCGCCGATCGGTTGATGCCCCGCGTGCTTGAGTTGGCGCGGCGCATCGCCCAGAATGCGCCGACCGCGGTGCAGGCGGCGAAACAACTCGCCGATGCCGCGGCCGGGGAGGGGATCACGACGACGCTGGAATCGCTCGCCGCCGGGTTTGCTGCCGGCACCGACGATGCGCGCGAAGGAGTCGCGGCATTCCGCGCGAAGCGGAAGCCGAAGTTCACCGGGAAGTAGAACTCGACCACAAAGGAGGAGACATGAAACGCAGAACGTTCCTTTCGTCGCTTGCCGCCGGCACCGTTGCCGCCGCGCTTGCGGGACCCGCGACCGCCCAGCAGACCATCACGCTGAACGGCGCGGTGCAGTTCAACGACGACCACGCGTTCACCAAGGCGCTGGTGCGGTTCGAGGAGCTGGTCAAGAAGTACTACGGCAAGCCGATCAACTTCACGCTGCACAAGAACAGCTCGCTCGGGCTCGAGAAGCAGTACTTCGAGTACATGGCGCAGGGCAAGGCGGTCGACTACGCGATCGTGTCGCCGGCGCACATGTCGACCTTCTCGAAGGCGGCGCCGTTCATCGACGCGCCGTTCCTCTTCCGCGACCTCAACCACTGGAACAAGGTGCTCGACGCGGACGTCCTCAAGCCGGTCGCCGACGAGATCAACCAGAAGGCCGAGGTGATGCTGATCGGCTACGCGGGCGGCGGCGTGCGCAACATCTTCGCCAACAAGCCGGTGCGCAACCTGCAGGAGATGAAGGGCCTCAAGGTCCGCGTGCAGGGCGCGCCGATCTGGAGCAAGACCTTCCAGGCGGCGGGCATGGCGCCCACGGTGATCGCCTACAACGAGGTGTACAACGCGATCCAGAACGGCGTCATCCAGGCGGGCGAGAACGAGGCCGCCGGCGTCGAGGCGATGAAGTTCTACGAGGTCGGGCCGAACCTCAACATGACCGAGCACGCGATCACGATCCGGCCGCTGTGCTTCTCGACCAAGACCTTCAACAAGCTGCCGAAGGATCTCCAGGCGGCGATCGTCAAGGCGGGCAAGGAAGCCGGGGCGTACGGCCGGCAGGTCGAGTCGAGCGAGGACGCGCAGAAGCTCGACGCGCTGGAGAAGTCGGGCAAGCTGAAGCGGATCCCGTTCGCCGACCGCGCCCAGATGAAGAAGCTCGTCGATCCGGTGATGGCGGAGTACGCGAAGGAGATCGGCGCGGCGGACCTGCTGGCGAAGATCAACAACATCAAATAACGCACGGCCGAGGCGGGCCGGCGGGGCGTCCCCCGCCGGCCCGCGTCGTTGATCCAGGGAGAGAGCATGCCGCAAACGCCGTCCGCAGCGCGCGAGCGCTGGCACCGCTTTACCGACTGGTACGCCTGGGTGCTGTCGTGGTTGCTCGTCGTTTCGGTCGCGATCTTGATCATCCCGGTGAGCCTGCAGATCTTCTCCCGCTACACCGAGCTGATCCCCTCCTATATCTGGACCGAAGAGATGGCGCGTTTCCTCTTCATCTGGATGGTCATGATCGGCGCCATGGTCGGCGTCCGCGAGGGCACGCATTTCGAGGTCGACGTGTGGCCGCAGCTCGGCACGCGCGGCGCCGCGGCGCTCAGGATCGTGAGCGGGCTTGCGGTGCTCGCGCTCGCGCTGGTCTTCCTCTGGTTCGGCATCGAGTTCACCCGGTTCGCCTGGAACCGGATCTCGGAGCTCGCCGAACTGCCGCTCTGGCTCATCCACGTCGCCTGGCCGCTCACCGGCGCGACCTGGCTCGTCTTCCAGGGCGAGCGGATGGTCGACGACTTCGGCGTGCTCGCCGCCGGGGCGGCCGGCATGATGGGTGCGGCTTCGTTCTCGCCCGGAGAGGCAAGCCTCATCCTGTTCGGCGTGTTCTTCGGATTGATCGCGCTGCGGGTGCCGGTCGCCTTTGCGCTGGGTCTCGCCTGCCTGCCGATGCTCGTCGTCGAGGAGCATCTCTCGCCGATGACGCTCGTGCAGGAGACCTTCAACGCCTACAATTCGTTCATCCTGCTCGCGGTGCCGTTCTTCCTCCTCACCGCGAACCTGATGAACGTCGGCGGCATCACCGACCGACTCGTACTGCTCTCGCGCACCATGGTCGGGCACTTTCCGGGATCGCTCGCGCAGATGAACGTGGTGCTGTCGATCTTCTTCGCCGGCATCTCGGGGTCCTCGACCGCGGACGCCGCGAGCCAGGGCAAGATCTTCATCGAGGCGCAGGTCAAGGAAGGCTACGACCGCAGCTTCTCGATCGCGATCACCGCCGTGTCGGCGGTGCTGGCGGTGATCATCCCGCCGTCGATCCTGATGATCGTCTGGGGCGGCGTGCTCACGGTGTCGATCGGCGCGCTCTTCCTCGCGGGCGTGATCCCCGGGCTGCTGATCGGTCTGGTGCAGATGGCCACGGTGCACGTCTACGCCAAGCTGCGGAACTACCCGACCTATCCGCGCTCGACCTTGCGCGAGTTCGGGAGGGCGGCGGTGGTGTCGGTGCCGGCGCTGATGACGCCGTTCATCATCATCGGCGGCAAGATCTTCGGCTGGTTCACGGCGACCGAGTCGGCGTGCATCGCGGTGCTCTACGCCGGGATTCTTTCGCTCCTCGTCTACCGGGAGATGGATCTCAAGGGACTGCACCAGGCGCTCCTCGACACCGGGAGGTTCTCCGGGATCGCCCTCTTCTGTGTCGGCACCGCCTCGGCGTTCGGCTGGATGCTCGCCTACTACCAGATCCCCAAGGTGCTGCTCGCAGGCGTCCAGTCCTGGGGGATGGGGGTGACGGCCACCGGCTTTTTCATCGCCGCGGCGTTCCTGGTGGTCGGCTGCTTTCTCGATGCGATTCCGGCGATCATCATCGTCGGCACGATCCTCGAGCCGCTCGCGAAAGCGGTGCACATGGACCCGGTGCACTTCGCCATGGTCGGCATCGTCTCGCTTGCATTCGGCCTCGTCACGCCACCGTACGGGCTGTGCCTCATGATCTCGTGCGCGATCGGGAATATGCGCCTCCTCGACGTCCTCAAGGACGTGACGATCATGCTCCTGCCGATGCTCGGCGTGCTCGCGCTCCTCATCATGTGGCCGGACGTCGCGCTCTGGCTTCCGCGGCAGATCTCGCCCGAGTTCCTGAAGTAGCGGGGAGAGCGCATGATCACCGGCAAGACGCGTCTCCTCGCCATCGTCGGCGACCCGATCGACAAGGCCCGCTCGCCGGAGAGCTTCTGCCGTCTGTTCGAGCTGAACGGCCACGACGCGATCATGATTCCCGTCCACGTGAAGAGCGCAGATCTGGCACTCGTGATGGTCGGCCTGAAGGCGATCGCCAACCTCGACGGCATCGTGGCCACGATGCCGCACAAGGGTGCGACGGCCGGCTTCGCGGACGAGGTGCTCGAGACCGGCCGTCTCGTGGGCGCCGTGAATGCGCTCCGACGGAGTTCGGATGGCCGATGGGAGGCCGACATGTTCGACGGCCGCGGCTTCGTTGCGGGGTTGCGCGCGCACCGGCACGACCCGGCAGGCGAAGCGCGTCGCGCTGATCGGCGCGGGCGGTGCAGGCAGCGCAATCGCAGTCGCGCTCTGCCAGGCCGGCATCGCGGCGCTGTCGATCCGCGAGCTCGACGGGGCGAAGGCGGAGCGTCTGGCGGCGCTGTTGCGGGCGACGTTCCCGAAAGTCGAAGTGCGCGCCGGTGCGCCCGATCTTGCCACCGCGGACATCCTGATCAACGCCACGCCCATCGGCATGCAGCCCGGCGATCCGCTGCCATGGGATCTCGCAGCGTTGCGTCCCGGCACTATCGTCGGCGACGTGACGACGAAGCCCGAGGTCACGCCGTTCGTTGCGGCAGCGCGCGCCAAGGGCGCGGGGACCGTCACCGGCCGCGACATGTACGAGGGCCAGGTGCGCGAGCTCGGCGCCTTTTTTGGCTATCCCTTCGTGAAGGTCGCATGAGCCCTCCCGACCCCGGCTTGTTGTCCCTCAACACCGCCACGGTGCGCGAGAAATGTAACCTGCGGCAGGCGGCCGAAGCCTGCCGCCGACACAACATTCGTGGGATCTGCCCGTGGCGCGACAAGCTCGCGGAGATCGGCGCGAAGGAAGCCGCGCGCATCATCCGCGACAACGGGCTGACAGTGACCGGTCTCTGTCGCGGCGGATTCTTCCCCGCGCCCGACCGGAAAGGCCGCCAGGCCGCGATCGACGACAACCTGCGCGCGATCGAAGAGGCCGCGACGATCGAGGCGCGGTGCCTCGTCATCGTCGCGGGCGGGCTCGCGCAGGGCTCGAAGGACCTCGGCGGCGCGCGCGACATGATTCGCGACGGCCTCGGCGCGATCTTCGACCACGCGCGCTCGTGCGGCGTGCCGATCGCGATCGAGCCGATGCACCCGATGTACGCGGCGGACCGCGGCTGCATCAACACCCTCGCGCAGGCGCTCGATCTGTGCGACGAGCTCGACGGGAAGAACGGCGCCGCGATCGGCGTCGCGGTCGACGTCTATCACGTCTGGTGGGACCCGCAGCTCAAGGCGCAGATCGAGCGCGCGGGCGAGAAGCGGCTGATGGGATTTCACATCTGCGACTGGCTCGTGCCCACGACCGACTTCCTGCTCGACCGCGGGATGATGGGCGACGGCGTGATCGACCTCCCGCTCGTCCGCTCGTGGATGGAGGCCGCCGGCTATCACGGCATGCACGAGGTCGAGATCTTCTCCAAGAACAACTGGTGGAAGAAGGACGCCGACGAAGTGCTCCTCACGTGCAAGAGGCGGCACGAAACGAGTGTGTGATGCAGTAGTGCGCCGCGTTGCGCCGCGGCGTCGCTGCGAGGACTGAACCTCATGCCGCGCAGAATCTTTCTCGCGGGTGCTGCCGGCGCGATCGGCAGGCGGCTCGTATTGCTGCTCCTCGATGCCGGATACGTCGTCTTCGGGACCACGCGCTCCGCGACGAAGGCCGACGAACTGGAGGCCGGCGGCGTCAGGTCGATCGTCGTCGACGTGTTCGATGCCCCGGCGCTCGCCCGCGCACTGGCCGGTGCTCGACCCGAAATCGTGATCCACCAGCTCACCGATCTGCCACGTGACCTCGACCCGAGCCTGATGGCCGAGGCGCTGGTTCGCAACTCGCGAATCCGCAGCGAGGGCACCCGGAACCTCGTTGCCGCGGCCCTCGGCGCGGGAGCGCGCCGGCTCGTCGCGCAGAGCATCGCCTGGGTGTACGCGGCCGGGTCCCCGCCTTACTCGGAGGAGGACCCGCTGGATATGCACGCCGACGGAACGCGCGCCGTCACCGTGGAAGGCGTCGTGGCGCTCGAGCGGTCGGTGACGACCGCGCGGCCGCTTGAGGGCGTCGTGCTGCGTTACGGCCAGCTTTATGGTCCGGGAACGGCGCGGGACGCTGCGGCCGGAACGGCGCCCGTGCACGTCGACGCGGCCGCTCACGCGGCCCTGCTCGCGATCGAGCGCGGGACGCCCGGGATCTTCAACGTCGCCGAGGACAATGGGTTCGTCTCGATCGCGAAAGCGCGCCGCGAACTCGGCTGGGATCCCGGCTTCCGGCTGGCACGCCGATTCGGATAGCGGGCAGGACCCGCACCGGTCGGTCCGGCATTCTCACGGGGGACGATTCAATGCACCGCCTCGGAATCATCGGACTCGGGATGGCGCTCAAGCCGCACGCGCTGAGCCTCAGGGATCTCGCCGATCGCGTGGAGGTCGCCGCCGCATTCGCGCCGTCGGCCGCGCGGCGTGACGAAGCCGCGCGGGCTTGGGGCGTGCCGGTCGTCGACTCGCTCGACCGGATCCTCGGCGACCGCTCGATCGACACGGTGCTGATCCTCACCCCGCCGTGGACGCACACCGATCTGGTGAACCAGGCCGCGGCGGCCGGCAAGCACGTGCTGCTCGAGAAGCCGGTCGAGGCAAACGCGGCGCGCGCCACCGCGATCGTCGAGGCCTGCGACCGGGCGGGCGTGCGCCTGGCGGTCGTGTTCCAGCACCGCTTTCGCCCGGCGTCGCTCGAGCTCGCGAAGCTGATGCGCGACGGCAAGCTCGGAAAGGTGCTTTCGGCATCGGCGACGATCCGCTGGTGGCGCCCGCCGGAGTACTACGGGGGAAGGGAAGGGGACCCCCGCACCAGCGGGACGCAGCCCGGGCGCGGGACGCTCGCGCGCGACGGTGGCGGGGTGCTGCTCACGCAGGCGATCCATACGCTCGACCTCCTGCTGCACCTCGTCGGACCCGCGGCCGAGGTCATGGCGTTCGTCGACACCAGCCCGCTGCGCGCGATCGACACGGAGGACATCGTCGCAGGCAGCGTGCGCTACGCGAACGGCGCTTCGGGCGTCATCGACGCGACCACGGTGACCTATCCCGGCTATCCGGAGCGCATCGAGATCGCCGGCACGGCGGGCTCCGCGGTGCTCGAGGTCGAGACGCTGACGGTCCACTACATGAACGGGGAGCGTTTCCGAGCTGGCGGGCGCCTCGGCCGGCGGCGGCGGCGCGGACCCGATGGCCTTCTCCCACGATCATCACCGCCGGGTGCTGACGGAGTTCCTCGATGCGATCGACGGCCGGCGCGAGCCGATGAACTCCGGACGCTCGGCGCTTCACGTCCAGCGGCTGATCGACGCGCTGCTCGCGTCCGGCCAGCGTAGCGCGCCGGTGCGGCTGAGTTAACCCAATCCGGTTACCGCGCGACCGCGGAGCGCGGCCGGCTGTTGCCAGCACAATGCTGCCGACGCACGCGAGAGGGTAAAATCCCGGTCCTCCGCGTTCGAATCCCATCTGTCATAGGAGTCCTCCCATGAGCGAGCTCACCAAGGTCGCCCAAGCCATGGTCGCCCCCGGCAAGGGCATCCTGGCCGCCGACGAGTCCACCGGCACCATTGAAAAGCGTTTCAAGTCGATCGCCATCGAGGCCATCGAGGAGAACCGTCGCGCCTACCGCGACATGCTGTTCACCACCCGGGGCCTTGGCGACCATATCAGCGGCGTGATCCTGTACGACGAGACCCTGCGCCAGAAATCCGCGGACGGGACGCCGTTCGCGGCGTTGCTCGCGCGCCTGGGCGTGCTGCCGGGCATCAAGGTCGACGCCGGCACCGCCGACCTCGCGTTCTGCGCAGGCGAGAAGGTCACCGAGGGCCTCGACAAGCTCGCCAAGCGCGTGCAGGAGTACGTGAAGCTCGGCGCGAAGTTCGCGAAGTGGCGTGCGGTGATCACGATCGGCAAGGACATCCCGTCGACCACCTGCATCGCCGCGAATGCGCACGCGCTGGGGCGCTACGCCGCGATCTGTCTCGCGAACGGCCTCGTGCCGATCGTGGAGCCGGAAGTGCTGATGGACGGCGACCACACGATCGAGCGCTGCGAGGAGGTAACCGAGTGGACGTTGAACGCCGTGTATGAGGCGCTCTACATGAATCGCGTGACGCTCGAGGAGACGGTGCTCAAGCCCTCGATGGTCATCTCCGGCAAGGATTGCGCGCGGCAGGCGGGCACGGAGGAAGTGGCGGAGCGCACCGTGCGCGTGCTCAAGCGCTGCGTACCTGCGGCGGTAACCGGCATCGCGTTCCTCTCCGGCGGGCAGAGCGACGAGCAGGCCACCGCGAACCTCAACGCGATGAACCGGATGTACAAGGGCGGGCTGCCCTGGCCGCTGACGTTCTCGTACGGCCGCGCGCTGCAATCGCCGTCGCTGAAGGCGTGGAAGGGCGCCGCGGCGAACGTCCCGCAGGCCCAGGCATTGCTCGCGCACCGTTCGCGGATGAACGGCCTCGCCGCGAAGGGCGAGTATCGCGCCGAGCTCGAGAAGAAGGCCGCCTGAGATGACCACCCCGCCCTCGCCTTGCTCGGGCACCCCTCCTCAGGGAGGAGGGGAGACCACCCCGGCGCTGCGCGCCACCCCTCCTCAGGGAGGAGGGGAGTGATGCGCATTGTCGGCGTCGTCATGGGCAGCGCGTCCGACTGGGACGTGATGAAGGCGGCCGCCGAGCAGCTGAAGTCCTTCGGCGTTCCCTACGAGGCCCGCGCGCTGTCGGCACACCGCACGCCCGAGGCGCTCGAGCAGTGGATCGCGGCGCTCGAGAAGCAGGGCGCCGCCTGCTTCATCGCCGCAGCCGGCGGCGCGGCGCACCTCGCCGGCGTCGTCGCGGCGAAGACGACGCTGCCGGTGCTCGGGGTGCCGATGCCCTCGAAGCACCTGCAGGGGCTCGACTCGCTGCTCTCGATGGTCCAGATGCCCAAGGGCATCCCGGTCGCGACCTTCGCGATCGGCGACGCGGGCGCGGCGAACGCGGCGTTGTTCGCCGTGGCGCTTCTCGCGCTGGAGGACTCCGCACTGGCCGCGAAGCTCCGCGCGTTCCGCAAGGAGCAGGCCGAAAAAGTGATCGCGACGAAGCTGCCCGACTGACGATGAGCGCCCTGTTCGAGTCCAGCCTCAAGAGCCTGCCCTTCCTGCACCGCGGCAAGGTGCGGGATCTGTACGCCGTCGGCGACGACAAGCTGCTCGTCATCCAGACCGACCGCCTGTCGGCGTTCGACGTGATCCTCCCGACGCCGGTCCCCGGCAAGGGCCGGGTGCTGACCGCGCTTTCGAATTTCTGGTTCGAGAAGCTCGGCCACGTCATCCCGAACCACCTCACCGGTATCGCGCCCGAAACCGTGGTCGCCCCGGGCGAGCGCGACCAGGTCGCCGGGCGCGCGATGGTCGTGCGGCGCTTGAAGCCGGTGCTCGTCGAAGCGATCGCGCGCGGCTACATCATCGGGTCGGGGTGGAAGGACTATCAGAAGACCGGCGCGGTCTGCGGCATTGCGCTTCCCGCGGGACTGCGCGAGGCGGAGAAGCTGCCGCAGCCGATCTTCACGCCCTCGACCAAGGCGGCGCTCGGCGCGCACGACGAGAACATCGCGTTCGCGGAGGTCGAGAAGCTGATCGGCGTCGAGCGCGCACGCGAGGTGCGCGATGCCACCCTGCGTCTCTACACCGAAGCCGCGGATTTCGCGCGCGGCAAGGGGATCATCATCGCCGACACCAAGTTCGAGTTCGGCACCGACGCCGCCGGGAAGCTGGTCCTGATCGACGAGGCGCTGACGCCCGACTCCTCGCGTTTCTGGCCGGCGGATCAGTACCGCGTCGGCATGAGCCCGCCGTCCTTCGACAAGCAGTACGTGCGCGACTGGCTCGAGTCTCAGAAGTGGAACAAGCAGCCGCCGGCGCCCCGTCTTCCCGCGGACGTGCTCGCACGCACCGCCGAGAAGTACCTCGAGGCGCTGCGCATGCTCACCGGCCGAACGCTGGCCGAGTTCGGCTGACGCCCTTCCCGATGGAGCAGACGTCCCCGGCGCCCGGAGCCGCGCCGCCGCCGCCGGAAGTCGCGCCGGCCCCGCCGCCTCCGCCCGCGCCGGTCAACATCGTTGCCGCCGACGAGCCGAGTATCGAGCGTGCCGTCGAGCTGCTGCGCGCGGGCGACGTCGTCGCCTTCCCGACCGAAACGGTGTACGGGCTCGGCGCGGACGCCGCGAACGCCGACGCGGTCGCAAGGATCTACGCGCTGAAGGGTCGGCCGACCGCCCACCCGGTGATCGTCCATCTCGCCGACACCGCCCGGCTCGATGAATGGGCGGTCGACGTTTCCCGGGAGGCGCGCAAGCTCGCGCAGGCCTTCTGGCCCGGGCCGCTGACCCTGGTCCTCAAGCGCGCCCCGCACGTGCCGGACGCAGTGACGGGTGGACAGGACACGGTGGGCCTGCGCGTACCTTCGCATCCGGTCGCGCAGGCGCTCCTCGCGCGGTTCTGCGGCGAACACGGTGGACGCCGCTTTAGCGGCGTGGCCGCGCCGTCCGCCAACAAGTTCGGACGGGTCAGCCCGACGCTGGCCGAGCACGTGTTCGCCGACTTCGCGCTCGCCGTGCCGCTCATCCTCGACGGCGGCGCGACGAACGTCGGAATCGAATCCACCATCGTCGATTTTTCGGGCGAGCGGCCGCGCCTGCTGAGACCGGGCGGCGTTTCGGTCGCCGCGATCGAGGCGGTGCTCGGCGAAGGCCTCGCGGCGGCGGACGAGTCGGCGCCGCGCGCCTCGGGGACGCTGCCGGCGCACTACGCGCCCAAGGCGCATGTGCGGCTGGTGAAGCGAATGGAGATGCTGGAGGCGCTCGCCTCGCACAAGGGGCGGCGGCTCGGCGTCCTCGCGCTCGAAGTGAGGGTGCCGCGGCTCAACCCGGCGCTGCAGCGCGTGGTGCCAGCGATTGCCGCGCAATACGCGCACGAGCTATACGCGGCGATGCGCGCGCTCGATGCGCAGAACGTGGACCTGATCCTGGTGGAAACGCCGCCCGGCTCGCCGGCCTGGGCGGCGGTGCACGATCGGCTCGCGCGCGCAGCGCGCGGTGCGACGGAAAGCGGCGCGACCTGACGCGCGTCAGCCGACGCGGTGGTATTCGACCAGCTCGTAGAGCTCGCGGTTGTTCGTCAGGATGTGCTGCAGCATGCGGGTGATGGTCGGGTCGCTCCACTGCTCCCACACCTGCAGCTTCACCGGTCCCCTCACCGCAGGCGAGTACCACTCGGTCTCGTAGCGCCGCGTCTGCGTGCGATAGCGGCCCGAATCGCCGAGATACAGGGTGCGCTCGATTCGCAACGCGTCGAACTCGCCGGCCGGAACGCGTACCTTCTCCCAGCCGATCACGCGGCCCTCGACACGCACCGCGCGCGTGCCGCCGGCCGCCGCATCGGACCGCAGCGTCTCCTGCGACCAGCGCTGGCCCGGTGCAAGCGTCGCGGGGTACAGCTGCAGCGGCGGGGTGAAGGTGCCGGATGGCACCTGAGTGCTGATGCGTCCTGCGCTGATCGCGCCAGCCGCCTGCGTACGGCGCTCGCCACCTTCGCGCGCGTCGCCGCGCACGGTGATCACGTTGCCGCCGGGACCGGCTTCGACCACTTCGGCGATCCAGAGTCCGAGCTCGCGGCGCTGCCCGTAGCCGTCGATCTCGCGGTACGTCCAGGTGTCGCCGCGCGCGTACGAGGGAGCCGCAGCGGGTGCCTGCGCCTCGCTCGCGACCGGCACGACGAGGCCCGTTGCGACGAAGACGGAAGCCAGCAGCGTCGCGAAGAGGCGTTCGTCGCGCACGGCCGGGCCCATTCGCTCAGGGCGCCTTGTAAGACGTCAGCTCGTAGGTCGCCCGCACGCCCGGCATGAAGGATCCCATCGGGCAGCCGTAGCGCGCCTGGCAGAACTCCTCGAACACCACGACCTTCGCCGCGCCCCGGATGTCCGGCGCATACCACTCGGTCTCGGTACGCTGCGTGATTCCACGGAACGTGTCGTAGTCGCCGAGGTACATCGTGCGCTCGACCTTCATCGCCCGGAATTCCCCGGCGGGGACCTTGATCGTCTCCCAGCCATGCACCTTGCCGCGCACCAGCATCTCGCGCTTCTCGTTCGAGAAAGGGTCGTTGCGAATGACCTTTTGCGACCACGACTTGCCCTCGGCGAGCGGGAACGGCATCAGCTGGAACGCGGGGTCCATCGTGCCGCGGGCCCGGTCGTTGAGCACGCCGGACGCGAGCTCGCCGGGCGCGCGGAAGAGGTCGTCGAACGACCCATCGGCGGAGCGCACCGCAACGCGGATGCCGCCCGCGTCGGTGCTCGTGACCTCGCGGGTCCAGGTGCCCGTCACCTGCTTGTTGTAGTTGTCGATTCCGCGATAGGTCCAAGCGTCGCCCGCCTTCAGCGCCGGCGCGGCCACCTGCGCCGCGACCGAAAACGACGTGCCCAACAGCGCTGCCGCGATAAGCGTCCGCGATGAGAACGATCCGAGTGGGGACATGCGCGATCTCCTTTCTGCTGTTCGCTTCGGGTCTACCGCCGACGCGGTGACATCCGGCTGCTACGGGCCGGCACGTCTTCCGGATGCAAACAGCGGCGCCGGGCGGATTGTTCCGCCGGCGGCGCGAAAGGATCAGTGTGAAAGAACTAGCTGGAAAAAACCAGCGGAAAAAAAGCCAGCGGGAAAAACCAGCTGGAAGAAACCAGCACTAGGCGCGCTTCGCGGACTTGGCGGCCGGGGCGGGCTTGGCCGTCGGCTCGGCCGGCTGCTCGGCGGCGGGGGCGATCTTCGCCCGGCGGGCGAGGAGGTGCCCGAAATTCTCGAGCGAGAGGAGGTGGGCGTAGATCCGCCCGACGATGCCCTTCTTGAAGAGATTCTTGTGCTGCGCGGCGTTCAGGTGCTCGAGCTTCGACTCCTGGACCCGGAACATCCCCGCGAGATTGATCGGCGCAGCGCCGGTCGCGGGCGTCGCCTGCATGGTGAACGGCTCGAAGAGATCGTAGTCGGCGAGGATCGCGCAGAGCTCTCGGGTGCGCTCGAGGTCGGCCTCGTACTCGCGCAGGAGCTGCTCGATCTGGGACCACCGCTGGGTGGGCTTGCCCTCGGCGTCGAACATCTTCTCTCCGGCGTCGGAGAGGAACGACTTCTCGACGCAGATCAGACGGTTCTCCTGGGGCGCGGTCCCCATGGTGACGCGGGCCATGCAGAACGGGTAGCGGCGCACGTAAGCGGGCACGTAGACGCCCTGCTCCCAGGCGCCGTTGCGCACGAACAGGTTCTCGGTCTGCGCCAGCCCGAGGACTGCGACCGCCGCGTAGCTCTTGCCCTGGTCGCTCGATGCGAACACGATCGGGAAATCGCGCGCCGCGGGCGCGAACTCGATGTAGCTCACCGGCATCGCATTCGTCTGGGCGCAGAACTCGGGAAGCTTCCCGGGCGCGGGCAGCGCGACCCCCTGGGTCTTCTGCAGCGGAACGATTTCACGGTAGCCGAATGGCGGGTTGATCTGCATCGCTCTTCTCCGGTGGCTGAGCTAGGCAGTTGGCCACGGACCCCCACCACCCGCAACCGCCGCGCGGCTGCCCCTGTGGAGATTCTGGCGTTCGGGACCTCAATTCGGTAAAATCGCGCCCTCTCCGTGGGGTGGTAGCTCAGCTGGGAGAGCGCCGCGTTCGCAATGCGGAGGTCGGGAGTTCGATCCTCCTCCACTCCACCAGACTCCCTCCCGGCCCGTGCCTTCCGCGGGCCCTTTGCCTCGAGCGCCGGAGCCTGCCGTGCCGATCGCCGCGACCGCCAGGAAGAATTTCTACAAGGACTCCGTCGCGCTGATGCGCATCGCCCAGACGGTCGGTGCGCGCGCGGGCCTGGGACGGGTGTCGCTGCTGATGGGCACGCCGGCGAACAAGGACATCCTCGCGCAGGCCGGCCTGCTCGTCCCCGAACTCGTCGCGGCGGCGCCTGCCGACCTCATGATCCTGGTCGACGGGGAGCAGGATGCGCTCGCCGCGGCGCTCGCCGCGATCGAGGAGCAGCTGGCGGGGCGCGAGGCGGCTCCTGCGGGGGAGCGCACCGAGATTGCGCCGCGCTCGATCGCGATGGGGGTCGACCGCCTCGAGCGCGCGACGCTCGCGCAGATTTCGGTGCCAGGCCCGTACGCCGCGGCGGAGACGCTGAAGGCGCTCAAGCGCGGCCTGCACGTCTTTCTCTTCAGCGACAACGTGCCACTCGCCGAGGAGCAGGCGGTCAAGCGCCTGGCCTCGAAAAAGGGTCTGCTTGTGATGGGGCCGGACTGCGGCACCGCGATCATCGGCGGCGTGCCGCTCGGTTTCGCGAATGCGGTGCGGCGCGGCGCGATCGGCATCGTCGGCGCATCCGGGACCGGCATGCAGGAGGTGACCTGCCGCATCCACGCGCTCGGCGAAGGCGTCTCGCACGCCATCGGCACCGGCAGCCGCGACGTGTACGAGGAGATCGGCGGCACGACGCTGCTTGCGGGTCTGGATCTGCTCGCGCGCGATCCCGGGACGCGCGTGATCGTGATCGTCTCGAAGCCGCCTTCGCCCATGGTCGCCGACCGCGCGCTCGCCGCAGCGCGCGCGTGCGGCAAGCCGGTCGTCGTGCTGTTCCTCGGCGCGAAACTCGCCGGCGGCGGCAATGTCCATCCGGTCGTAACGCTCGAGGAAGCGGCCGCTACGGCGGTGTCCGTCTCGCGCGGCGAGAAGGCGGCCGCCGCGGCGAGCGGGTTCGGGGCGCTCGCCGCGAAGCTCGCGCCGGGGCAGCGATTCCTGCGCGGGCTCTATTCGGGCGGCACCTACTGCACCGAAGCGCAGTACGTCTGGAAGGACGCCGGCATCGCGACCTGGTCGAACGCCCCGGTCGAGAAGAAGTACACCTTGCCCCATGGCGCTCCGAGTCGCGACCACACCGCGATCGACCTCGGCGCCGACGAGTTCACCGTCGGCCGCCCGCATCCCATGATCGATTTTGCCGCGCGTACGGAGCGACTCCTCGCCGAGGCGCGCGATCCGTCGGTGGCGGCCGTCGTCCTGGACGTGGTGCTCGGCTATGGCGCGAACGCTGATCCTGCCGGGGAGCTCGCGCCGGCCGTGGTCGAGGCGCGCGCGATCGCGGCGCGGGACGGTCGCGAGCTGGTCGTGCTCGGTTTCGTCTGCGGCACCGACGACGATCCGCAGGGCCTTGATGGCGCAGACGGCGAAGCTGCGCGAGGCGGGGATGATCCTCGCGGGCGGCTCCACCGCCGCCGCGCGCCTCGCGACGCGCGTCGTGGCCCATAGGGCGTCTTAGCAGTCCGGCATACATGCCTCGACCGGACCGCAGCGCAAGGCACGAGCCTTTGGCAGCGCGCCGATCGGGTGCTGCGCGAGGCGCGCGGCCCTCGTTCGATTCCAAGCTCGTTGTCGTCGCCTTCGGCGGCAACGCGGTCTATCCGCCGACGATCAAAGGCACGGCGCAGGAGCAGCTCGACATCATGGAGGAGGCGTGCGAGCACCTCGTTCCGGTGTTCCGCGCCGGCTATCGCGCGGTGCTCACCCACGGCAACGGCCCGGTGGTCGGCAACATCCTCTTCCGGATGGCGCGCACTTCGCGCGAGCTCGTGCCGATGCCGATGGACGTGTGCGTCGCGCACTCGCAGGGCGGCATGGGCTACATGCTGCAGCAGAGCCTCGCGAACATCCTGGCGAAGCACGGCATGGACGTGTCCGTGTCCTCGATCGTGACCGAGGTCGAAGTCGCGCCGGACGATCCGGCGTTCGCGCACCCGACCAAGCCGGTCGGGAGATTCTTCACGCAGGAAGAGGCCGGGCGGATCGCCGCCGAGACGGGCTGGGACTTCGTCGAGGACTCGGGGCGCGGCTACCGTCGCGTCGTGCCCTCGCCGGTGCCGCTGAGGATTCTCGATGCGCCTGCAATCAACGCGCTGCTCGGAGCGGGAGTCATCCCGATCGCGGCGGGCGGCGGCGGCATCCCGGTGGTGCGCGACGGTACGCGCTATCGCGGCGTGGCGGCGGTGATCGACAAGGACATGACGAGCGCGCTGCTCGCCGCGGACGTCGGCGCCGGGACGCTGGTGATGCTCACCGGCGTCGAGCGCGTGGCGCTCGATTTCGGCAAGCCCAGCCAGCGCGTACTCGATCGCATGACCGCGGCCGAAGCGCGCCGGCATCTCGCCGACGGCCAGTTCCCGCCGGGAAGCATGGGGCCGAAGATCACCGCGGCGCTGCGCTATCTCGAGCGTGGCGGGCCGCGGGCGCTGATCACCTCGCTCGAGAAGCTCGACGCGCGCTCGAGGCATGCAGGAACTGAGGTCGTGCCATGAGTCAGCGCACGGGAGGCTCCCTCCCCCCGACACTGGGGGGGGGGGGGGGGCAGCGCGCCGATCGGGCGCCGCTGGCCACGTGCCGCGCGGTGGACGGAGATCGTCGCGTGAACGTGCTCGCGATCGGGCGCAAGGCGCGCGCGGCGCTGGAGGCGAGCGGCGGGGTCGCGCGGCCGCTCGCGGCGTTTCCCGATGCGCCCTACTTCGAGGCTGCTGGCGAGATCGTGTGGGTCGGGTCGAAGCTGCCGGCGCGGCACCCGCGCGCGGTGCTGACTGCGCAGCCGGTCGCGCGCAGCGCCGAGGTCTCGTTCGGCGCGCTGCCGGGCGAGGCGTGGTCGCGCGCAATGCCCCAGCGTGTCGAGCCCGCAGTCGTGGCGAGCGCATGTCGCCGTCTCCTCGGTGCCATCGACCGCGTCGGCGAGCCGCGGGGATTCGGCGCACTGCTTGCACGCATGATGCCGGCGTTTCCGCTCGATCTCGCGGCGCCGAGGGTGCGGATGCTCGCGGCGGCGTATGGAGCCGATGATGCGCAAACGGTATACGCGGCATCGCGGGCGCTGCTGGGTCTGGGCACCGGCCTGACCCCGTCGGGCGACGATCTCGCCGGCTCGGCGCTGTTCGGTCGCATGCTCGTCGACCGTGGCGAGCGATGGCGCGCGATCGGGGCGCGGCTTGCGACCGATGCCCGCACCGCGAGCCACGCGATCAGTGCGGCGCTCCTCGCGGACCACGTGGCGGGCGAAACATTCGAGTCGCTGCACGCGCTGGCCGACGCGCTGGTCGACGGCGACGACGCTGCCGCACTGGAGGCGGCGCGGACGCTGGTTGCGCTGGGCCACTCGTCGGGCTGGGACATGCTCACCGGGTTCGCCATTGGCGTGACCAGCGGCGTAACCGGCGAACTGAAGGGGGTAGGGTGAAGAACGACCTGCTGCACGATCGCCTCGGCGTGGTGAACGTCGGGCTGGAGATGTTCACCGAGAGCGTGGCGCGCGCGGGCGCGCCGCTTGCGCACCTCGACTGGCGGCCGGCCGGCGACGGCGACGCGAAGCTCGCGTGGGTGCTCGCGCAACTCGCCGGCGACCCCGACGATCCGAAGTCCCCGGGCACGCGCGTGGACCGCGCGAACCAGGTTGCCACCGAGCGCATGCTGGCGGCGCGGCCGGTCCTCGTCGACGTCGCGCTGCGGGCCGACGAGATCTGGCCCGAGCTCTGGGCGAACGGGAAGAGAACGCTTACGCACGCCGGCGCACCGATCCCGTGGGCGCGGATGTGCGATCCGATGAAGGGCACGATGATCGGCGCGATGCTCTACGAGGGATGGGCCGCCACCCCGGAGGCGGCGGCCGATCGCCTCGCGCGCGGCGAGGTCGCGTTTCTGCCGAACCACGACGTGCGCGCGGTGGGCCCGATGTCGGGTGCGATCTCGCCGTCGATGCCGGTGTTCGTTGTGAAGAACGCGACCCACGGCAACATGGCCTACACGAACTTCAGCGAGGGCATCGGCCGCGTGCTGCGCTTCGGCGCCTACGGCCCCGAAGTGATCGAGCGGCTGAAGTGGATCGCTGGCGTGATCGCGCCGGCGCTCAAGACGGCGCTCGCAGGCCTTCCGGACGGCGTGGACCTCAAGTCGATCCAGTCGCAGGCGCTGCTGATGGGCGACGAAGTGCACAGCCGGAATGCCGCGGCAACGGCGCTCTTTCACATGGCCATCGGCGGCGCGCTCGCCGGCAGCGCGTTCGATCGCGCGCGCGCGCGCGAGGCGCTCGACTTCATTGCGGCCACCAGCCAGTTCTTCCTCAATCTCTCGATGGTCGCGTCGAAGGCGATCATGGACGCGACGCACGGCGTCGCGGGCTCGTCCATCGTGACGGCGATCGCGCGCAACGGCGTCACCACCGCGATCCGGGTCAGCGGTCTCGGTTCGCGGTGGTTCGAGTCGCCCTCCGACATGCCGATCGGGCTGTTCTTCCCGGGGTTCAAGCAGGAGGATGCCAACGCCGACCTCGGCGACAGCGCGATCTGCGAGACCGCGGGTTACGGCGGCCAGGCGCTCGCCGCGTCGCCCGCGCTGGTGCAGCTCGTCGGCGGCAGCGTCGCGCAGGCGGTCGAGTACTCGCGCGAGATGTACCACGTGACCTGGACGCGCAACCCGGTGATGTCGCTGCCGAACCTCGAGTTCGCCGGCGGCCCGGCGGGCATCGACGTGCGCAAGGTCGTCGACACCGGCATCCGCCCGGTCGTGACGACCGGCATCGCCCACAAGCAGGCCGGCATCGGCCAGATCGGCGCCGGCATCGTGCGCGTGCCGATGGCCTGCTTCACGCAGGCGACGCTCGCGCTCGCCGAGAGCCTCGGCGTCCCCGCTTAGCCCATGCGCGGCGCTCGCGCCCGTCCGCCGCTTGACTCAATAGGTGTATATGCACTAATGTCGCGATCATGTCCGACGCAGAGGTCCGGATTGCCGGCTGCACGTGCGATCGCCTGCGCAAGCTTGCGCGGCGGCTCACGCAGCGCTACGACACTCACCTGGCGCCGACCGGCCTGCGGCTGACGCAGTTCTCGCTGCTCGCGCATCTGATGCGCGGCGGACCGGCGACGATGTCCGCCCTTGCCGAGCTCCTCGAGATGGATCGCACCACCCTGACGCGCAACCTGAAGCCGCTGGCGGACGCCGGGCTCGTCGCGATGGATGCCGGCCGCGACGCGCGCGAGCGGGTCGTGAGCCTCTCGGACCAGGGCCGGACGGTCTGGCGCGCCGCACGCGAGCACTGGCGTCGTGCGCAGGACGAGGTGAACCAGGTGCTCGGGCTCGAGCAGGTTGTCGCATTGCACCGGGAGCTCGACGGCTCGCTCGAGACGCTCAGGAATCGAACGCGCGGCCGCGCCGCGGCAAGGAAACGCGCATGACCCGGAACCGCCTCGTCCTGATCCTCTGCGCCGCCGGGGCGATCTGCGCGTTCACCTTCGGCATCCGCATGGCGACCGGGCTCTTTGTTGGGCCGATCAACACGCAGACCGGCATGGGGCTCGTCGCGATCAGCTTCGCGTTCGGTGTCGCGCAACTCGTGTGGGGCCTCGCCCAGCCGATCGCCGGCGCGATCGCCGACCGTTACGGCGCGGGCCGCGTGATCACGGGCGGGATCCTGATGGTCGCAGCGGGCACCGCGCTGATTCCGTTCGCGGGGACGGCCGTCGCACTTGTCTTCGCGATCGGCGTGCTAGTCGCCGCGGGCGCGGGGGCCGCCGGCCTCTCGGTCCTCTTCGGCGCGATCGCGCGCTTGCTGCCGGTCGAGAAACGTGCGATGGCGAGCGGCATCGTGAACGCCGGCGGCTCGTTCGGCCAATTCACCATCGTGCCGCTCGCACAGGGGCTGATCACCTGGGGCGGATGGATGCCGGCGCTGTGGTGGCTCGCGATGTTGATGGCCGCGGCCCTGCCCCTCGCATGGGTCCTCAAGGGCAAGCACGAGTCAACGCCAGGGCACGCCAAGGAAGAGCGTCTGGGCGGCGCGATCAAGCGCGCAGTCGGCGACCAGAACTACCTGCTGCTCAACGCCGGATTCTTCACTTGCGGCTTCCACGTGGCATTCATCATGACGCACCTGCCGGGCGTGGTTGCGTCGTGCCAGCTGCCGCCGGCCGTGGGTGCGTGGTCGCTCGCGGTGATCGGCCTATTCAACCTCGCCGGCAGCCTCGGCATTGGCTGGGCGATGGGGCGATGGCGCTCGCGCTCGCTGCTGTCGATCGTTTACGCGACGCGCGCCGTCGCGGTGCTCCTCTTCCTCGCGGCGCCGAAAACCGAGCTGACCTTCATCCTGTTCTCCGCGGTGCTCGGCCTGACCTGGCTCTCGACCGTGCCCCCGACCGCGGGGCTGGTCGCGAAGTTCTACGGACCACGCTACATGGCCACCCTGTTCGGCATCGTGATGCTGTCGCATCAGATCGGCGGCTTCCTTGGCGCGTACCTCGGCGGCATGGCTTTCGCCGCAACGGGGTCTTACGACTGGATGTGGTGGGCCGACATCGCGCTCGCGCTCTTCGCGGCGGCAGTCCATCTGCCGATCAGGGAAAAGCCGGTCCGCGTCGTGCCTGTGCCCGCGTAGTAGCAGCGCACCGATCGGTTGCTCGCGAGGTGCGCGGTCGATCGGGCCCGCTGCGGTCCACCTGCCCATCCGCGAAAAGCCGGTGCGGGTCGTGCCGGTGCCGGCGTAACGAGATTGTTAAACGGTGTCGACGTGCGTGGACATTCCGCACGCTTTAACAATCCTTGACACTCTGTCGCGCCTCGCGTGAGCACAATTGCGCCGTGCGCTCCTCCGCCTTCCCGGGCCCGGCGGGTGAGATTCAAGGGATCGACGGCGACGGACAGCGCACACCGGTTTCTTCTGGGGGAGGGCGCACATGCAGCATCCGGTCGTAGTCGTGTCGTTCGCGAGTGGCGTGTGGGCAGCCGACGTCGAGGATGGCGCCGCGCGTCAGACCTTCCGTGAACGCTATCCCGCGCTCGAGTGGGCCCATCGCTGGGCTCAGTCGCACCGACCCAGTCTCGTCCGGGTGTTGCGGCAGGACGGGATAGTCGAAGACGAATGGGCCTATGGCCCCTTCAAGGGGATCCGCCGCATGGGTCCGGTCGACGTCCGGGTTGCGACGCAATGAACGTCTTCGTGGTCTACCCGAACGCGCGCGCCGGCTGGGAGCTCCTGCGCGAGGGGGATGCCGCGCCGCTGCATTTCCGCGCCAAGGACGACGCGATCGGTTATGCGCGCTGCCTGGCCGTCGCGAATCGGCCAAGCGCGCTCAAGATCGAAACCGCCTTCGGGCAGCTCGAGACCGGCTGGGTCTTCGACGGCGCGGGCGCCCCGCGTCCGATTCGCTCGCAGCACGCCTAGCGCGCAGCGCGTTTACTGGCGGCCGTCGATCGGGCGGCCGCTCTCGCGGTACTCCTCTTTCACCACGCTCGATCCGCGGAATTCGGGGCGAATGTCCTGCTCCGCCGTCGGGGGCGGCGGCACGAACGGCCCGGGCTGGTGCTGTACCGATGTGTCCGGCGGGGCCGCAGGCGCCAAGCGTTCGAGCCGCTCCACTCGATAGCGGTACGCGGCCATTTCCGCCGGTGAGCATCGGCCGTATCGATAGCACGACGGCCACGTTTCCGGGCTCCGCGGGACGAGCGGCGCCGTAGCCCAGGGATCGACGATTGCGTAAGGAGCGTATCCGCCATACAAGGGCGGGCCGTACCCGCCGTACACGATCCCGGCGCCACCCCCGATCACGACCTGCCCGAACGCCGGCTGAGCGGCGAACGAGAGCGCGGCGCAAAGCAGGGTGGCTGCGCGCTGCATGGGATCACCTCGCATCCGGGTCGCCGCCCGCCCTGCGCAGACGCCGTGCATACACGGTCATCTCCTTCGCGGCTTGCTGGTCGCCGCGGGCCGTGGCCACCACGATTCCGCGAGCGTACGCTTCCAGCGCGTCCTCCGCGCGCCCGGCCTCGGCGAGCGCGCGACCGAGGAGTTTCCAGGCCGCCGAGTAGTCCGGATCGCGCGTCACCGCCTCGCGCAGCTGCGCTGCGGCGTTCGACGGGTCGCCCGCCTTCAGGTACTCGCTTCCGATCGAAAAGCGCAGCAGTGCACCGTCGCGCGTCGTGCCGACGAGTCTGAGCAGCGTGGGGAGGGGTGCGGTCACCGGGTTAACATTCCCACCGATGCAAGCCTACCCTGATCGAATCACATGGCCAAGGCCGTGCCGGCGGTGAGCGCGAAGAAGGCGAAGGGCGGCGGCGCAGCGTCGGCCACCGGCGCGCGCGCGTCGCCCTTTGCGGCTCCCGCGTCGCTCCGCGGAAAGCTCGCGAAGCTGGGGCTGAACACCGATTTCGATCTCGTCCTCCACCTGCCGTTGCGCTACGAGGACGAGACGCACGTGACGCCGATCGCAGCAGTGCGACACGGCGCGCCGGTGCTCGTCGAGGGCGAGGTCCTGTCGAGCGACGTTGCCTACCGCCCGCGCAGGCAGCTGGTGTTGAAGGTGCGCGACGAGTCCGGGCTCCTGTTCGTGCGCTTCCTCAACTTCTACCCCAGCCACGCGCGCAGCCTCGCGGCCGGCGCGCGCGTGCGGCTGTTCGGCGAGGTGCGGCCCGGCTTCTTCGGCGGCGAGATGGTGCACCCGCGCTTCCGCGTCGTGCGCGGCCCCGAGCCGCTCGCCGAAGCGCTGACGCCGGTCTATCCCACGACCGCGGGGCTCCCGCAGGCGGTGCTGCGCCGGATGGTGAACGAGGCGCTCGATCGCGCGGACGTTTCGGAGACGCTGCCGGAGGACGTGCGCGAACGCCTGAGCCTCGTGCCGTTCGCGGACGCGGTGCGCGCGCTGCACCGCCCCGCCCCCGATGCCGACGCCGGCGCGCTCGAGGCGCGCACGCACCCGGCGTGGCGCCGGATGAAGTTCGACGAGCTGCTCGGCCAGCAGCTCTCAATGCGCCTGCACTATCGCGCACGGCGCCGGGACCGGGCCCCTGCGCTCGCCCCGGTCGCGACGCTCACCGCGCGACTGCTCGATGGGCTCCCGTTCCGCCTTACGCGTGCGCAGATACGCGTCTGGAACGAGATCCAGCACGATCTCGCCGAGGCACACCCGATGAACCGCCTGCTCCAGGGCGATGTCGGGAGCGGCAAGACCGTCGTCGCGGCGCTAGCGGCGCTGCGCGCGGTGGAAAACGGCGGGCAGACCGCGGTGATGGCTCCCACCGAGATCTTGGCCGAGCAGCATCATCGCAAGTTCGCCGAATGGCTCGAACCGCTCGGCGTGCGCGTCGCACGGCTCGCGGGCGGTACGGGCGCGCGGGAGCGCACGCAAGCGCTCGCCGCAGTCGCCGCGGGTGAAGTGCAAGTCGTCGTCGGTACGCACGCCCTGTTCCAGGCGAAGGTCGAGTTCGCACGGCTTGCCCTCGCCGTCGTCGACGAGCAGCACCGCTTCGGCGTGCGCCAGCGGCTCGCATTGCGCGACAAGGCGCGCCCCCTGGTCAAGGCGGGTGCGAAGCGCAGCGAACCGGGCGGCACCGCCGGCACCTACGCACCCCATCAGCTGATGATGAGCGCCACGCCGATCCCGCGGACGCTCTCGATGAGCTACTACGCCGACCTCGACGTCTCGGTGATCGACGAGCTTCCGCCCGGCCGCACGCCGGTCGTGACGAAGCTCGTCGCGGACGCGCGGCGCGACGAGGTGATCCACCGCATTCGGGACGCCTGCCGCGAAGGCCGCCAGGCCTACTGGGTGTGCCCGCTGATCGAGGAGTCGGAGGCGCTGGAGCTCCAGACGGCGATCGACACCCACGCGCGGCTCGCGGGGGAACTGCCGGACCTCGCGGTCGGGCTCGTGCACGGACGGCTCGCGCCGGCGGAGAAGGCACGGGTCATGGGCGACTTCAAGGCGGGCCGCGTCCAGCTGCTCGTCGCGACCACGGTGATCGAGGTCGGCGTCGACGTGCCGAACGCGTCGCTGATGGTCATCGAGCACGCCGAGCGCTTCGGGCTCGCGCAGCTCCACCAGCTGCGCGGCCGCGTGGGCCGCGGGGCTGTCGAGAGCGCGTGCATCCTGCTCTACCAGAACCCGCTGTCGGAGGCCGCCCGCGCACGGCTGCGCATCGTCTTCGAGCACGCCGACGGGTTCCGCATCGCGCACGAGGACCTCGTGCTGCGCGGCCCCGGCGAGTACCTCGGCGCGCGCCAGAGCGGGGTGCCGCTGCTGCGCTTCGCGGACCTCACGCGCGACGTGGAGCTGCTCGAGGCCGCGCGCACCGTCGCCGAATCGATGCTCGACCGCCATCCGGACGACGCGGCCCTCCACGTCCGCCGCTGGATGAGCGGGCGGGCCGAGCTGCTGCGCGCGTAGCGTCGCACGCGCGGGTTCTTGCGACAATAGCGGCCATGAACACCACGGCACTGCGCACGAAGCTCGATCTCTACGAACGGCTGATGCGGCTGGACAAGCCGATCGGCACGCTGCTCCTGCTCTGGCCGACGCTCTGGGCGCTGTGGATCGCGGCCGCGGGGCAGCCGACCTGGGCGCTGATCGTGATCTTTTCGCTCGGCACGCTGCTCATGCGCTCCGCGGGCTGCGTCATGAACGACCTTGCGGACGCGGGCTACGACCGGCATGTCGAGCGCACGCGCAACCGGCCGTTGGCGACCGGCGCGGTCACGCGCGGCGAGGCGGTCGCGCTGGCCGGTTTTCTGGTGCTCTGCTCGTTTGCGCTGGTCTTGTTCCTCAACGGCCTCACGATCCTGTTGTCGGTGGTGGCCCTGTTCCTCGCCGCGACCTACCCGCTCACGAAGCGTTTCCTCGCGGTCCCGCAGGCCTATCTCGGCATTGCCTTCGGGTTCGGAATCCCGATGGCCACCACGGCGCAGCTCGGCGAGCTGACGACGAGCGCCTGGCTGCTGCTGGCGGCGAACATTTTCTGGGCGATTGCCTACGACACCGAATACGCGATGGTCGACCGCGACGACGACGTGCGGATCGGCATCAAGACCGCGGCGATCACCTTCGGCCGCTTCGACGTCGCCGCCGTGATGACGTGCTATGCGGCGATGCTCGCGATTCTCGCGTACGTCGGCTTCGCCGAAGGTCTCGCCTGGCCGTACCATGCCGGGCTAGCGATCGCGGCAGCCATGATGGGGTACCACTACACGCTGATCCGCGGCCGCAGCCGCGAGGGATGCTTCAAGGCATTCCTGCATAACAACTGGGTCGGTGGTGCGATCTTCGCGGGAATCCTCGCCTCCTACGCTTCGGCCGGTGCATGGCCGGTGACGGCGGCGGGCGGCGAGCCGCAAACTGTGAACAGTAAGCCGTTGCCCGCGGATTCGCCGTTCACTATCCGCCCGTAAACGGTTACCGTTCGGCTCCTCACCGGTCATTCACGCGATACACATGGATCTCGGACTCAAGGACCGTGTCGTCCTGATCACCGGCGGCAGCAAGGGCATCGGCCTCGCGTGCGCCAAGGCGTTCCTGGCCGAAGGCGCGAAGGTCGCCATCGCATCACGCAGCAAGGTCAACCTCGTCGCAGCCGAGCGGCAGCTCAAGGCCGAGGGGCGCGAAGTGATGAAGGTATCCGGGGACCTGATCGATCCCGCCAATGCGCGCCGCATGGTCGCCGAAGTGGAGCAGGCGCTCGGACCGATCGACGTGCTGGTCAACTCCGCGGGCGGTGCGAAGCGCACGCCGCCCGAGGAGCTCACCCCCGAAGCCTGGCGCGCGGCGATGGACGCGAAGTACTTCACGTACGTCCACGCGATCGACGCGGTGATCAAGGGCATGGCGAGCCGCAAGCGGGGGGCGATCGTCAACGTCATCGGCAGCGGGGGCAAGATCGCGAGCCGCACGCACCTGCCGGGGGGCGCCGCGAACGCGGCATTGATGCTCGTGACCGCAGGACTTGCGAACGCCTACGGACCGCAGGGCGTGCGCGTGAATGCGGTCAATCCCGGCGCGACGCTCACCGACCGGCTGAAAGCCAGGATGGAGACCGACGCGCGTGCGGCCGGGATCACCCCGGACGAGGCCCTGAGGCGTGCGACCGACCGCGCGCCGCTCGGCCGGCTCGCGCAGCCCGAGGAGATCGCCAACGCGGTGCTGTTCCTCGCTTCCGACAAGGCGAGCTACGTCAGCGGGGCGGTGATCGCCATGGACGGGGCGTCGAACCCGATCGTGGTCTGAGATGAAACCGATGCCGGAGGCATCGCTTTCGCTGACTTCGGGGAGCACGAGGGGGCGCCGCGGAGCGGCTTTGCCCTCTCGTGGCGTGCAGAACTGAGATGAAACCGATGCCGGAGGCATCGCTTTCGCTGACATCGGGGAGCACGAAGGGGCGCCGCGCAGCGGCCCGGTGGGGCGGAGGGGCCCCACCTCCTCCTTCGCCCCCTCGTGGCGTGCCGAACTGAGGCGAGCGCCGGTGGCGACCCCGCCCTATCCGCAGCTCGGCGCCGGCGAGCAGGTGCTCGCCGAGACGCCGCTCGGTGGCGCGACGGCGGTGCTCACCGACCGGCGTCTCGTGGTCGCAGGGCGCGGCCTGGACCAGAGCCTCCCGCTCGTCCACATTGCCGTCGTGCGGGTGCGCTTCGAGCGTGCGTTCGGCGCGGTCGCGCTCGGGGTGGCGCTGCTCATCGCGGCCCTGATGCTCTTCTCGATCACCTCGCCGCTGCGGACGCTCATCCTCAACCAGAGCGTCGGGCTGGAGCCGGCCGCGAGCCAGGAACGCGCGACCAACCCCGACGGCGCGGGTGGAATCGCCGTCGCGGTGCAGCGGGTCCTCGAGGGTGCCGCCGGGATCGTGGGCGCGTTCCCGGTCGTAGGATGGCTGCTCCTGCTCACCGGCCTCGCGCGGATCGTGATCGGTGCGATCGGGCGGACCGTGGTGACGGTCGCGGCCGGTGGCGCCGAGGTCGAGTTCTCGAAGCGCGGGAACAGTCGCGAGTTGCAGGACTTTGTCGCCGAGGTTGGCCGACAGCTGCCGGGCCCGCCGCGCCCGGCGCCAGGGTGATGTATTCCGCACCGCACGCGGACGCGTGCGGTGCAGCGTGACGGACCTGCCACAGCGCTGGCACCAAACCGTCGCTATCCGCGCCCTATAACGGGGACGCATCGGGGCGGACGTTGCAGTGCGGCGGGTGAATCCGCCACACATCGCGACGCATCCCGGCGCGACGCGATTCCGCCCGCGCGTGAACCATCGCACACCTTCGCGCCTTCGCGACCGCGCAGCGTGAACTGCGCCGCCTCGCCCACGTGCCGCTGGCACCGCGCTTGCTCCTCTCCGCAGCGGCGGCAGAACCGCCCCGACAACTTAAAGACGGAGGGGAAAATGGACGAGGACCTGAGCGACATGACAGGCATCGAGGTCGAGGAGCTCGAGCACGAGTCGTTCGAGCCGATCACACCGGACGGCAACCAGCGCTGGCAGGGCCAGCTGCGCCGCACCGGGTCGGCGCGGGAGCTTCCGGGCCCCCAGCGCTTTCGCGACTACCCTGCGTGGCTGACCGAGCCGCACAAGAACCCGGCGCTCGAAGAAGAAGCGTCGGCCTGACCGCACCGCATTCCTGAAGCATCCCGCCCCGACCGCTCGCGCCGGGGCGGCGGCGCTTTACCTCCCTTCCTCCGGCCGCTAGGCTACGGGGCCTTTCCCGCCCCGGAGCCCGCGTGCGTTACCAGGATCTGCGCGACTTCATCGCCCAGCTCGAGAAGCTCGGCGAGCTGAAGCGCGTTGCCGCCGAGGTGGATCCGCGCCTCGAGATGACCGAGATCTGCGACCGCGTGCTGCGCGCGGGCGGTCCCGCGATTCTCTTCGAGAGGCCGCGCGGGCACCGGATTCCGGTCCTGGGAAACCTGTTCGGCACGCCGCGCCGCGTTGCGCTGGGAATGGGCGCCGACTCCGTCGAAGCGCTGCGCGACATCGGCAAGCTGCTCGCCTTCCTGAAGGAGCCGGAGCCCCCGCAGGGCTTCAAGGACGTGATGGAGCGCTGGATTCCGATCGGCCGCCAGGTGATGCACATGGCGCCGAAGGAAGTGTCGGGCGCGCCGTGCCAGCAGATCGTCTGGGAGGGCCGGGATGTCGACCTTGCCCGGCTGCCCGTGCAGACGTGCTGGCCGGGCGATGCCGGGCCGCTCATCACCTGGGGGCTCGTGGCGACGCGCGGTCCGCACAAGAAACGCCAGAACCTCGGCATCTACCGCCAGCAGGTCATCGCGCCCAACAAGACCATCATGCGGTGGTTCGCCCATCGCGGCGGGGCGCTCGATTTCAGCGACCACTGCGCGGCGCGACCGGGCGCGCCGTTCCCGATCGCCGTCGCGCTCGGCGCCGACCCGGCGACGATCCTCGGCGCGGTCACCCCCGTGCCGGATACCCTGTCGGAGTACCAGTTCGCCGGGCTGCTGCGCGGGTCGCGCACCGAGATCGCCCGCTGCATCGGCTCCGACCTGAATGTGCCCGCGAGCGCGGAGATCGTGCTCGAGGGGGCGATCCAGCCGGGAGAGACCGCGCTCGAGGGGCCGTTCGGCGATCACACCGGGTACTACAACGAACGGGACGCTTTCCCGGTGTTCACGATCGAGCGCATCACGATGCGCCGCGACCCGGTCTATCACTCGACCTACACGGGCAAACCGCCCGACGAGCCCGCGGTGCTGGGTGTGGCGCTCAACGAGGTCTTCGTCCCGATCCTCCAGAAGCAGTTCCCCGAGATCGTCGACTTCTACCTGCCGCCCGAGGGCTGCTCCTACCGCCTGGCGGTGGTCAGCATGAAGAAGCAGTACCCGGGCCACGCAAAGCGCGTCATGTTCGGGATCTGGAGCTTCCTCCGCCAGTTCATGTACACGAAGCTGATCGTCGTCACCGACGACGACGTCGATATCCGCGACTGGAAGGAGGTGGTCTGGGCGCTCACCACCCGCGTCGACGCGGCGCGCGACGTGACGATCGTCGAGAACACGCCGATCGACTACCTGGACTTCGCGAGCCCGGTGTCGGGCCTCGGCTCGAAGATGGGCATCGACGCGACGTCCAAGTGGACGGGCGAGACGACGCGCGAGTGGGGCCGGCCGATCGCGATGGACCCGGCGACCCGGAAGCGCGTCGACGAGCTCTGGAGCTCGCTCGGGCTCTAGCGGCAAAGAAAAAGCCGGGCAGAGCCCGGCTCTTGAACGTCAGATGTTCCTGACGAAGCGGTTTAGAACCGCACGATTCCGTGGAACGAGACGAGCCCGCCAGTGATCTGTGTTGCAGCCTTCAAGGCGCGCACCCCGTTCGAATCTTTAGAGATTACTTGAGGTTCGTTCGTTAACTTACGACTCTACTGTAGGAATTACTCGAGACGTTCGTCAAGACCTATTGCCAATCGCCTGCACTTTTGTTGCTCAAACACAACAGGTAAGCGAGCTGTTGTTAATCTGACAAGTTGTGAATATTATATAAATATTGATTATTTTATAATTAAATGATGAAGTCGCATCTTGGGTTCAATGACCCGCTTGAACTCCGAGCCGTCGGCCGCAGATGAGCGGCAGTCGCGGGCAAGCGCTCGTGGAGGGCGGGGATGACCGAAGCGGTGCTGCCGGAAGCGGAAGAAAAGAAACTGCGCGACCTCGCCCTGCTCGTCTACGTGCTGCAGGCGGTCGGGTTCCTGATCGGGCTGACCTGGATCGTCGGCGTCGTCATCAACTATCTCAAGATCGAGGACGTGCGGAACACCTGGCTCGAAACGCACTTCAACTGGCAGCTCCGCACGTTCTGGCTCGGCCTGGCCGGGATGGCCGTCGCGTGGATGCTCATGGTCGTCAAGATCGGCGTGCTGATCGGCTTCGCCGTCACGGTATGGGCGATTTATCGGGTTGCGAAGGGCTGGCTCGCGCTCAACGACCGCAAGCCGATGTACGCCGCGCTCGTCTGAGCACGGCGCGAGGGGAGTCGGAATGACCACGCTGGATAAGCAAGGCCAAGCGGAACCGCTGCCGTCGGTCGTCACGATCGCGCACATCGTCTATGCGCTGCATGCACTCGCGATCGTAGTGGGTATCGCGGGGACCGCCACCGTCGTCGGCAGCTTCATCGGCAGCGTGCCGTCGATCGTCGCGGTGATCCTCAACTATGTGAAGCGCGGTGATGCGCGCGGCACATGGCCGGAATCGCATTACCGCTGGCAGATCCGCACATTCTGGTATGCGCTGCTCTGGTTCCTGGTCGGCTGGGCTCTGATCATCACGCTCGTCGGTGCCCTCGTCGGGGTCCCCGTGCTGATCGCGCTGACGGTCTGGCTCGTCTACCGGATCGCCCGCGGCTGGCTAAGGCTCAACGACCGAAAGCCGATGTACGTTTAGACGCGCGCGTCGCGGCCGCGCGCGTTGATTGTGCGCAGCCGTCTTAACGACGGCTGACGAGCAGGGCGACGATGGCGCCGACTGCAGCGCCAATCCCCGCCGCGACGCCCGCGGTTTTCCACGGGTGCTCGTGCGCGTAGGCGTCGGCCTGGCGGGCGGTTTCGCGGGCACGCGCTTCCACTGCTGACTCGATCTCGCGCAGGCGCATCCGGGCGCGCTGCAGGCTTGCCTCGACTCGCGGCCGCAGCGCCGCCACTTTCTCCTTGGACTCGGACGCGGCCGCCTGCACGATTTCTTCGGTGTCGGTTAGAACCGACCGGACGTCGGAGACAAGGCGCTCGCGCGCTACGTCGAATGTGGTTCCCATCGCGGTTCTCCTTTGCGTACTTCTAACAACGGTAACAGGATATCTGTGCGGGCCCTAGGGAGGTTGATCGCGCGCAAGGCGGACCCGGATTCAAGCCCGTACTGCGAAAGGGCGTGATTTCCGTCCCAATCGAACGGCGGGTACCCGATGGCGCGCGAAAGTCCCAGTCTTGTGCGCCTCGCGCCTTGACCTGCCATGATCGGGGGGTACCATGGACCCCAAGGACGCCAACACAGTATGCCGCCAATCCCGGCCGTCGGGGAAAAGCCGTTGATTCGATGGAGTGAGACCGGGCGCATGAGAAGGCCAGGCCGCAGATTTTCGCCGCACGTTCGCGCGCTCGCCGCAGCGGCGGTGCTCGCCTGTGTCGCGCCGGTCGCCAATGCGAACGTCTATGCGCTGGTCGAGGAGGACGGGACCGTGCGCCTGTCGAACACGCCCGACGACCCGCGCTACAAGCTCTTTTTCCGCGAGCCTGCGGAGTACAAGCTGAAGGACGCGGCGCAAGTGCGCGGCGTGCGCAATCCGGGCGACTACCGCCTGCGGGCGGCGTGGGGCCGGGCGGATCCGAAATCCGAGATGTTCGCGAACCCGCTGCTCGCCGACAAGCCCTACCAAGACCAGGTCGTCGAGGCGGCGAAGGAGCACAAGCTCGATCCGGCCCTCGTGCATGCGGTGATCGCGGCCGAATCGAACTACAACCCGAACGCGCGGAGCAACAAGGGCGCGGTCGGCCTGATGCAGGTCATGCCCGACACCGGGCGCCGCTACGGCGTCAAGGAGAAGGAGCTGAAGCAGCCGGAGAAGAACATCCGCGCGGGCGTGCAGTATCTCGCCGACCTGCTCGACCTGTTCGACGGCGATCTGAAGCTCGCGCTCGCGGGCTATAACGCCGGCGAGAACGCCGTGCTCCGCCACGGCCGCAAGGTTCCGCCGTTCGCGGAAACGCAGGCGTACGTGCCCCGCGTCCTGCAGTTCTACGACACGCTCCGGCTCCGCTGAGCCGGGGGCTAACGCCCCGATTCGCCCGGGGCTACCGCCCCGACTCGTAAACCCAGCGCAGTACCGCATCCTGGGCCGCCTGTCCGGCGCCGGCGTTCGCGTGGTTCGCGATGAACACCACGACCTGCCGCCGGCCGTTGCGGTCGAGCACGTAGCCCGCAATCGAGCGCACGTCGAAGAGCGACCCGGTCTTGATGTGCGCCTGACCCGCGACGCTCTCGAACTTCATGCGCCTGCGCAGCGTCCCGTCGTAGGCGACGAGCGGCATCGAGGCGATGAACTCCGGCATCACGCTCGAGCGATACGCGGCGAGCAGCAGCCGGCCGAGGCTGCCCGCGCTGATGCGCTCGGTGCGCGACAGCCCCGAGCCGTTGTCGATGATGAGCTCCGGCATGTCAAGCCCGCGCGCCGCGAGCCAGGACTGCACCGCGCGCGTCGAGCGGTCGTAGCGGCCCGGCAGCTTGAGCGTCTCGGCCGAGATCGTCAGGAAGACCTGGCGCGCCATGACGTTGTTGCTGAACTTGTTCATGTCGCGCACGACTTCGGCGGCGCTCGGGGACTCGTAGGTCGCGAACGGCCGCGCTCCCTCCGGCGCGACGCCGTCGCGCGCGCGGCCGCGCAGCGTGCCGCCCATCTCCTCCCACAGCTGGCGGAACACGCCGTGCACGTAGTCGCGGTGCGTGAGCAGCGCGAGGTTCCAGTAGCGCTCGCCGCAGCTCGCCGGCATCGTCCCGGAGAAGCTCACCTTCGCGCCGCCACCGACCTGCTGCAGGTCGAACTTGAGGGCCGCGCGCCAGTCGCCGCAGGCGCCCTCGCCGGCGCGCACGCCGTTGGCGACCTCGAGTTGCGCGAGGCGCGGCTCGGGGACGATCGTCACCGTCTTCGCGGCGGCATCCGGCACGAACTGGAAGCGCACCGCCTTGTAGTTCACCAGCAGCGCGTCGGCGCCGACGTTGTACGGGCGCAGCGGCTCGCCGTCGAAGCGCGCCGCGTCGTGCTCGTTCACCTCGAAGTACGAGCGATCGAGGACGAGATCGCCGCGGATCTCGCGCAGGCCGCGTGCGCGCAGGGCGCGCAGCAGCAGCCAGAAGTGCTCGATGGTGAGCCGCGGGTCGCCGTACCCCTTGAGGACCAGGTCGCCGTCGAGCACGTCTCCGGCGAGCGGGCCGGCGAGGTAGGCCTCGGTCTTCCAGGTGTAACTCGGCCCGAGCAGCTCGAGCGCCGCGAACGTCGTGACGAGCTTCATCACCGACGCGGGATTGAGCGGCTGGCCGGCGTTGAACGAGAGCGCGGGCTTGCTGGCGTCGACGTCCTGCACGAACAGCGCCACCGCCGATTGCGGAATGCCGGCGCGCGCGAGCGCGGACGCGATGGGTGGCGGCAGGACTTCCGCGGCGCCGACTGGCGCCGTCAGGGCCGCGACGGCCGCGACGGTGAGGGCGAGCTGCGCGCAGCGGCGCGCGCACCGAGCGATGCGAAGCACGCCGGCGAGTATGCCACGCGGCGCACCCTCAGCCGAACCCGCGGCGCGGGTTGAAGCGCGAGGAGCGGGAAAGCTGCAGGTAGAGCTGGCGCTCGAGGTCGGTCGGCACGTCGGGCGTCACGACGCGCAGGCACGCGAGGAGATCGCCGCGTGTGCCGTCGGGCTTGGGCAACCCGCGTCCTTTGAGGCGGAAGGTCTGGCCCGAGGTGGAACCGGCGGGTACGTGCACCCGGAACGGCTTCTCCAGGGTCGGAATCTCCAGGACTGCGCCGAGCACGGCTTCCCACGGCGCGATGGGCAGGTAGAACCAGAGGTCGTGCTCGTGAATGCGCCGGAACAGCCGATGCGGACGATAGGCAAGCTCCACCAGGAGATCGCCGGCGGCGCCGCCTTTCGCCCCGGACCCGCCCACGCCCTTGAGGCGCAGACGCTGACCCTCGATCGCGCCCCTCGGCACGCGCACTTCGACGGCCCGCTCGACTGCGCGCTTGCCGCTGCCGTTGCGCTCGGGCACCGCGAACGTCAATAGGACGTTGCCGCCGCGAACCGCCTCCTCGAATGTAATCTCCGCGGCAACCCCGTGGTCGTCGCCGGGCACGGAGGCGCCTCCGTTGCCCGCATCTCCGGCGCGATCGTGAGCGAACCGCTTGAACAGCCCGCGCATCCTCGCGTGCGGGGCATCGGCGGGTTCGGCGAGCGTCGGCATCGGCGCGCGGCACACCCGTGGCCGGCGCCACGAACTCGCGCATCGACGGGACGCCGTTGATCTCCTGCTCGGAGAGCTCCAGTGCGCGCTCCATCTCCTCCAGCTCGTAGCGGACCCGCTGGTCGGGGTCCCGCAGGATCTGGTAGGCGCGCGTGATCTCCTTGAAGCGCTCCTCGGCGCCGGCGCCGTCGGAGACGTCGGGATGCAGGCGCTGCGCGAGGCGGCGGTACGCGGCTTTGATCTCGTCCGCAGTAGCCGTGCGCTGGACGCCGAGGAGTGCGTAGTAATCGGTTCGCATACTGTCGGGCCCCGGCGACTCGCCGCGGGCAACACACAATGTTCGTCGCCGAACCGGCCCCGGGCAAGCGACGATTTGTGCGGTTTGTCACACCGGGAACATCCTGTCACTGGCCGGCAACGGGCGGGCGCCCGGACAGGGGGGCAGGTCCGAGGCCGTACAATCGGCTCCCGACCGACCAAGAAACGCTCGCCCCGCCGGGCCGAGGCGCACGATGACCCTCAAGCTGCCGCGACCCGCGCTCCTCATTCCGATCGTGCTGGTGGTTGCGGCCGGGGCGTTTTTCGGCGCTCGGGCCCTGCTCGGCGCCAAGGTCCGAGCGGTGGAGGTGGCGAGGGGCGACCTTGTCCAGACTGTGGTCTCGACCGGCCGGGTGATCACGCCGGTGCGGGTGGAGATCGGAAGCGTCGTCCTCGGCACCGTACGGACGGTCGAGACCAAGGAAGGCACCGTGGTGAAGGCCGGCCAGGTCATGGCACGCCTCAAAGACGAGGAGCAGCGCGCCGCCGTCGAGCAGGCGCGCGGAGCGGTTGCCGAAGCCGAGGCCCGGCTCACCCAACTCGCCCGCCTTTCCGCGCCGGCGTCGGAGCAGGCGCTCAAGCAGGCCGACGCGAACCTCGAGTTCGCCGACGAGGAATACAAGCGCGTGAAGAGCCTCTTCGACAAGGGCTACTTCAGCCAGGCGAAGCTCGACGAGGCGGAGCGCAATCTCGGTGTGGCGAAAGCCGCGCGGGAGAACGCCCTGCTTCAAGCCACCTCCAACAGTCCGAAGGGCAGCGACTACGCGCTTGCGATTGCGCGCCGCGATCAGGCGCGGGCGGCGCTCGAGGTGGCGCAGGCGCGGCTCGACAACACCGTGATCAAGGCGCCGGCGCCGGGGACGGTGCTGAAGCGGCTGATGGAGCCGGGTGACATCGTGCAGCAGGGCAAGAAGCTCTTCGAGCTCTCGGTCACCGGCGAGACCCAGGTGGTGCTGAACGTCGACGAGAAAAACATCGGCCTGCTCGCGCTCGGACAGAAGGCGCAGATCGCCGCCGACGCATACCCCGGCCGCAGCTTCGGCGCCGAGGTCTTCTACATCGCGCCCGGCATCGACGCGCAGCGCGGCACCGTCGAAGTCAAGCTGCGCGTGCCCGAGCCGCCCGACTTCGCGCGTCCGGATATGACGGTGTCGGCGGAGATCCTCGCCGCGAAGCGCACCAGCACGCTGACGCTCGACAGCGACGCGATTCGCGACGCCGCGGGACCGGCACCCTGGGTGCTGGTGATCCGCGACCGGCGCGCCATCCGTCAGCCGCTCAAGCTCGGGATCCGGGGCGCGGGGCACACCGAGATCCTCGACGGGCTCGCCGCGGGCGAGGCGGTCGTGCTGCCGTCGGAGGCGGCGGTGCGCGAGGGGCAGCGCGCACGCGCCGACACGGTTCAAGCGACGAAGAAGCCGGTCGTGCGCGGCCCGGATATCTTCAAGTAGCCGCCGCATGCCGTTCGAGCTGATCGTGGCCCTGCGGTTCCTGCGCGAAGGCCGCATGCAGACCGCGCTCATCCTGGGCGGCGTGGCGATCGGCGTCGCGGTGGTGGTGTTCATCACCGGGCTCGTCCAGGGCCTGCAGGCGAGCCTCGTCGAGCGCACGCTCGGCAGCCAGGCGCACATCGTCATCCGTCCGCCGGAGGAGAAGACGCAGCCGGTCGTGGACCGCAATACTTCGGACGTGGCGGCGCGCATCGAGGCGCGGCCGCAGCGGCTGCGCTCGATCGATCAGTGGGAATCGCTCCTGCCGGCAGTGGTGCGCACGCCGGGGGTCGTCGCCGCTTCCCCGATGGCGACGGGCGCGGCATTCGCGCAGCGCGGCACGGCGTCCAAGGCGGTCGCCTTGCGCGGAGTCGATCCCGAGCGCTACCGGCGGATCGTGCGCATCAACGAGGACATCGTGGCGGGCGAATTCCGGCTGTCGGGGACCGACGGCGTGATCGGCATCGAGCTCGCGAAGGACCTCGGCGTCACCGTGGGAGACCGGATCCGGCTCGGCACTCCGGAGGGTCGCGAGGAGGTGATCACCATCGCGGGCATCTTCGACATCGGCAACAAGGACCTCAACCAGCGCTGGGTGTTCGTGACGCTGAAGCTCGCGCAGACGCTCCTCGATCTCCCGGGCGGGGTTTCCGCGATCGAGCTGACGGTGCGCGAGATCTTCGGTGCCGAGGCGGTCGCCGCGCGCATCGAGCGCGAGACCGGACTCCTGGCGGAGAGCTGGATGAAGACCAACGCGCAGCTGCTCGCGGCGATGCGCAACCAGAACATCAGCACCGGGACCATCCGGTTGTTCGTGACGCTGGTGGTCGCGCTCGGCATCGCGAGCGTGCTGGTCGTATGGGTGGTGCAGAAGCAGAAGGAGATCGGCATCCTGCGCGCGATGGGCGCGAGCCGGCTCCGCATCATGACCGTGTTCCTGCTCCAGGGCGGCATGGTCGCGCTGGGCGGCTCGATGGTCGGGTCGCTCATCGCCGCCGGGCTGGTGCGGATCTTCGCGCGGGTCTTCGTCAACGCCGACGGCACGCCGATGTTCGTGCCGGAGGTCGGCGCAACCCTCGTGCTCACCACCTGGGCCGTCGCGCTCTTCACCGGTCTCGCCGCCGCCGCCCTGCCGGCGCGCCGCGCGGCGCAGCTCGACCCGGTCGCCGCGATCCGGCTCGGATGAGCGTCGCCCCGCGCGAGCCGATCCTCGCGCTCGAGGGCGTGCGCAAGTCCTACAACGTCGGCTCCCCGGTCGAGGCGGAGGTCCTGCACGGCATCGACCTGGTCATCGAGCCGGGCGAGTTCGCGGCGCTGGTCGGGCCGTCGGGCTCGGGCAAATCGACGCTGCTCAACATCATCGGTCTGCTGGAGCGACCGACCGCAGGGCAGGTGCGCATCGCCGGCCGCGCGGCGACCACGCTGGACGAGACGGGCCTGACGGAGCTGCGCGGGCGCACCCTCGGATTCGTCTTCCAGTTCCACCACCTCATCCCGGCGTTCACCGCGCTCGAGAACGTGATGATGCCGATGCTGATCGACCGCGGGCGGCCGGACGCCGCGATGCGCGCGAACGCGCTCGATCTCCTTCGCGAGGTCGGGCTCGAAGCCGCGGCGGGCAAGAAGCCGGCGGAGCTCTCGGGCGGCATGCAGCAGCGCGTGGCGATCGCGCGCGCGCTGTCCATGCGCCCGCCGATCGTGCTCGCCGACGAGCCGACCGGCAACCTCGACACGCACACCGCCGACGAGATCTTCGACTTGATGCGCCGGTTCAACGCCGCGCACGGCATCGCGTTCGTGGTGGTCACGCACGACCCGCGCCTCGCGGCGCGCTGCGACCGCCGGATCGAGCTCGTCGACGGGTGGCTCGTCAAGGCCGCGTCGCCGCCCTGGCCGGCGGAGGGCACGGCTGCTCGGTGAACGGGGTTACGCAGGACCGAGCAGCTGGCACTCGAGCTCGCGCAAGCGCTGCTCGAGCGCGTCGATGCGCTCCAGGTACGCGAGCGCGAGCGCCATCCCCGACGCATTGAGCTCGAAGTCGTCGCGCAGCCGCGCGGCGCGGCGCGCGCGCACGAGCGACCGCGTCGAGAATGACCCAGACGCGCCAGCCGCCTCGAGTACACCGAATTCGACCAGCTCGGCGAGCTCGTCCGGGGCGAGGCCCGCAGCGGCGAGAAACTCGTCGATCGCAATCGTGCGCTCGTCGTCGAGGAGCAGAAGTAGCGTTTCCACAGTCATGGCCGTTCTCGCTGCCCGGTCAGCCGAGGTGCCCACGCGGGTTGAACCCGGAGATGCGGCCAAGCTCCTCGTAGAGCTGCTTTTCGCGCTCCGACAGCACCGACGGCGTCACGATCTGCAGCACGCAGTAGAGATCGCCGTGGCCTTCCTTGGGCCTCGGCAGTCCCTTGCCCGCGAGCCGGAGCTTCTGCCCCGGGCGCGACCCGGGCCGCACTGACACCTTCACGCGTCCGTCGAGCGTGGGCACTTCGACGTCGCCGCCGAGCACCGCTTCCCAGGGCGTGACCGGCAGCTCGAGGTACAGATCGTGGCCGGACACCTTGTAGAGCGGATGCGGGTGCAGCGCGATGTTCAGGTAGAGGTCGCCCGCCGGCCCACCCCCCGCTCCCGGCCCGCCCTTGCCCGGCACGCGCAGCCGCTGGCCGTCGGTCGCGCCCTTCGGCACGCGCACCCGCACGGTCTTCGGCACGCGACGGACCGCGCCGTCGGGCGTCATCTCGGGCGCCGAGACGTCGAGCGATACCTCCGTGCCGCGATACAGCTCCTCGAGCGCGAGATGCGCGGTGACTTCGTAGTCCTGACCGCGCATCGCGAAACCGCCTGCGCCCGGACCGCCGCGCCGACCGCGCGCGCCCCGCCCCTGGAACGGGCCCCCGCCGAAGTGCTCGAAGAGATCGGCGAGATCGAAGTCGTCGAAATTGCCCTGCTCGAAGCGGAACTGCCGCTCCCACCCCGGCGGCGGGCGAATGTCCTCGCCGGGCTGGTACCGGCCGAGCTGGTCGTAGGCCGCGCGCTTCTCCGGGTCCTTCAGCGTTTCGTACGCCTCCTGGACCTCCTTGAACTTCTCCTCGGCGTCCTTCTCCTTCGAGACGTCGGGGTGGTACTTGCGCGCGAGCTTGCGGTACGACTTCTTGATGTCGTCCGCGGAGGCGTCGCGCGCGACGCCGAGGGTCGCGTAGTAGTCCTTGTACTTCACGGTCGGGTCCCGTCCGGCCGCGCCGGCGGCCGCCAAAACCCAACATTGGGGCGCCGCAATCGGCCGTCAAGCCGCGTGATCAACTGTTCTTCTCCAGCGATAGAAATTTGCGTCCGGCCGGCGCCCCCCATTGTTGACCCCGGTCAACCAGGCCGGAGGCCAACCGCCGACGATGGGGGCTCACGGTCTGCCCAGGAGGCGCGGATATGGCACACATCGTCGTGATCGGAGCGGGCCTCGGCGGCATGCCGATGGCCTACGAAATGAAGGCGCTCGCTCGAGCGGAGGACCGCGTCACGGTCGTGGGCAACGGGCCGACGTTCCACTTCGTGCCTTCGAATCCCTGGGTCGCGGTCCGCTGGCGCGCCCGCAAGCAGATCGAGTTCCAGGCGGCGCCGTACCTCGACAGGAAGGGGATCGCGTTCGACCCGCGCGGGGCGAAGCGCGTGCATCCCGAAAGGAATGTCGTGGAGCTCGGCGATGGCACCCTGCTCGCCTACGATTACCTCATCGTCGCGAGCGGGCCGAAGCTCGCGTTCGAGGAGGTCGAGGGCCTCGGGCCCAACGGGCATACGCAGTCGATCTGCCACGTGGACCACGCCGAGACCGCTGCGGGCCGCTGGGATGCGTTCGTGACGGACCCCGGCCCGATCGTCGTGGGCGCGGTGCAGGGCGCCTCGTGCTTCGGGCCGGCGTACGAGTTCGCGTTCATCATGGATACCGATCTCCGGCGGCGGAAGGTCCGCGATCGCGTGCCGATGACCTTCGTGACCGCAGAGCCCTACATCGGACACCTCGGCCTCGGCGGCGTCGGCGACTCGAAGACGATGCTCGAGTCGGCGATGCGCGACAAGCACATCAAGTGGATCACCAACGCCAAAGTGGCGAAGGTCGAAGAGGGGAAGATGTTCGTCGTCGAGCACGACGAGGAAGGCAAGCCGAAGAAGGAGCACGCATTGCCCTTCAAGTACTCGATGATGCTGCCCGCGTTCAAGGGCATCGACGCGGTGTTCGGGATCGACGGTCTCACCAATCCGCGCGGCTTCATCCTGATCGACGAGTATCAGCGCAACCCGAAGTATCCGAACGTGTACGCGGTCGGCGTGTGCGTGGCGATTCCGCCCGTCGAGCCGACGCCCGTACCCACCGGCGCGCCGAAGACCGGGTTCATGATCGAGTCGATGGTGACGGCCGCCGCGCACAACATTCGCGAGGCGATCGACGGCAAGGCGCCATCGCACAAGGCCACGTGGAACGCTGTCTGCCTCGCCGACATGGGCGACACCGGGATCGCGTTCGTCGCGCTGCCGCAGATCCCGCCGCGCAATGTGAACTGGTTCAGCGAGGGCAAGTGGGTGCACCTCGCGAAGATCGCCTTCGAGAAGTACTTCATCCGCAAGATGAAGAAGGGCACCTCCGAGCCGTATTACGAGAAGGCGGTGATGAAGATTCTCGGGATCGCGAAGCTGAAAGGCGCTCTCTAGCGAAGGGAAAATGAAAACCGCCCCGATCGGGGCGGCTCTCGTCTGACTGCCGGGTTGGTCAGGGGCGGTCAGGCTCCTTCGCGCCCCGGCATCGGTCCGGGTGGTTTCACGACCCCGGCGCCGCATGGCCCCGCCGCGCGAAGCCCGGGAACCCGATCATGCGATCGGCCGTCGCCTTCTGCTCGGGCGTGAGCACCGCGTAGAGCCCGTCGCGCGCCGCGCCGATCTGCTTGGCCGCCTCGGCGTTGGCCGCGAAGTGCTTGCTTTGAAGCTCGGCCCGCGCGGCCGGATCGGTCGCTGCCATCTGCTCGCGGAACTTCGCGCGGGTCTCGGCTTGCGCCTTCACGACGGCCGCGTATGCATTCCACGCGCTCTCCTGTTCGGCGGTGATCTTGAGCGCACCTTTGACGCCGTCGAGCCGGGCTTCGGCCGCTGCCGGGTTCATCATCCCGCCGCCGCCCATGCGGCCGCCCCCGCCCATGCCACCCATCACCGGGCCGTAACCGGCACCCGCACCGGGACCGCCCATCATCGCGCAGTTCTCGGCACCGGGGCCATTACCTGCGGTCGGGCCCGGACCACCGTGCCACCCGGGACCGGCTGCGAATGCGGAACCGACGGCGGCGGCGACTCCAACCGCGACCAGGAATTTGCTTGCGACTCTCATGACATCCTCCGTTTTGGAATGAACTCTGCTCGATTCCATTAGAGCGCTTCCCGCGGCGCGCGTGAGATTGATGTGTAACCAAGCGTTACCCACGACGCGGCGCTTACAAACCGAGAGCGCTGTCGCATCTGTGCCGCTCGATCGCGCTGGCGTTTGACTTGGGTCAACACGCTCGGAGTCGCCACCGCCAGCATGGATCGGCACTACGACGCAGCGACAGCGGCGTTCGTCCGGAAACAACCAGGAGGAAATTGGTGGATCTGCTCGAGTTCGCGCGGGGCCCTGCGCTCTGGGTGTCGCTTGCGATCTGCGTGCTCGGCGTCGGGTGGCGGCTGTGGGGCATCTTCCGGCAGCCGGTGAAGCCCGATTGGTCGGAGCCGCGCAGCAGCGCGACGACGGCGGGTGCGCTGCGGATGATCGTGCGGCGCATGTGGCATCACGAGACCTTCCGCCAGCGCACGTTCCTGAGCTCGTTCAACGCCTACGCGTATCACATCGGGCTCGCGATCGTCTTCTTCGGCTTCGTGCCGCACATCGCATTCGTCAAGCGCCTGACCGGACTGTCCTGGCCGGCGGTGCCGGGGTGGCTGTTCATCGCGGCGGTGGGTGCGGTGTTCGTCGGGCTCGGCTGGGTCCTGGTCGCGCGACTCACCAACCCGGTGCTGAAGCTCCTGTCCAACTTCGACGACTACTTCAGCTGGCTCGTCACGATCCTGCCGATGATCACCGGCATGGCCGTGATCACCCTGTCGCCCGACCAGCCGTATCCCGCGCAGCCGCTCAATCCCGTGCCGGTCGCGATCCACCTGCTCTCGCTCGAATTGCTGCTCGTGTGGCTGCCGTTCGGGAAGCTTTCGCACGCGTTCCTGGTCTTCCTCTCGCGCGGCTATACCGGCGCCGCGTTCGCGCGCAGGGGGTCCGAGCTGTGAGCGAGAGCACGCGGCTCACCGTCGAGAAGCCCGCGGTGCGCTACGACAAGCAGGGCGAGCGCCCCGACGCCGAGCGGCTCGCGGCGGCGATGCAGGCATTCGCGAAGGACATGGGCCGCGCCGCCGCCGCGTACATGGAGTCGTGCATCCATTGCGGGAACTGCGCCGAGGCGTGTCACTTCTACGTGCAGACGGGGGACCCGAAGTACACGCCGATCTGGAAGCTCGAGCCGTTCAAGCAGGCGTACAAGCGCGAGGTCGGGCCGTTCGCCTGGCTCTATCGCGCACTGAACTTGAAGCATGCGGTGACGGTCGGCGAGCTGGAGGAATGGCAGCACCTCCTCTACGACTCGTGCACGGTCTGCGGTCGCTGCACGATGATCTGCCCGATGGGCATCGACATCGCATCGCTCATCAGCCAGGCGCGTCACGGCATGTTCGCCGCGGGCCTCGTGCCGCATGAGTTGTGGGCTGTCGCCGAGCGCGGGCACCGCGAAGGCAGCCCTCTGGGCGCGACGGCCAAGGTGTTCAAGGATCGAGTGGCGTGGCTCGCCGACGACTACGAGGTCGAGATGCCGCTCGACCGGCCCGAGGCCGAGGTGCTGATCACGTTCTCCTCGATCGAGATCATGAAGTACCCCGAGTCGCTGGTCGCGACCGCGAAGATCCTGAATCACGCCGGATACTCGTGGACGCTGTCGAGCCGGGGTTACGAGGCGACCAACTTCGGCCTGCTTTCGGGCAACCTCGACTGGCAGCGCGAGCTGAGCATGAAGCTCATCGACGCCGCCGTCGCATGCAAGGCGAGGGTGCTGGTGCTGCCCGAGTGCGGACATGCGTATACCGCGCTGCGCTGGATGGGAGCGAACGTGTACGGCAGGCCGCTGCCGTTCCGCGTGCTGCACATCTCGGAGTTTCTCGCCGAGAACGTGCAGAACGGGCGCATCAAGGTGAAGAAGCTCGCGAGTTCGCTCACTTTCCACGACCCCTGCCAGGTGTCTCGGCGGGGCGGCGCCGTCGACGCGCCGCGCGTCGTGCTGCAGGCGCTCGGGGTCGAGCTACGCGAGACGCAGGACCACGGCAGTCTCAACTGGTGCTGCGGCGGAGGGGGCGGGGTGGTGACGATCCACCGCGCCGACGAGCTCCGCTACAAGGCGTTCGAGATCAAAATGAAGCAGCTCGACGCGACCGGTGCCGAGCTGACGGTGACGAGCTGCGCCAACTGCCGCCAGACGTTTGACGACGGGCAGGCCCACTTCAAGTGGGACCGGACGATGGGCAGCCTCCTCGAGCTCGTCGCCGAGAACCTGCGCGACTGACGCGTCGCCCTATTGCGCCTTCGGCGCGCCCGGCCCGGCACCGGGACCGCGCGGACCGGGCTCGGGCAGCGTGATCCCTTTCTCCTTCGCGCGGGCATCCGCGATCGCACGGCGCTCGGCCTGGATCTGCGCGCGCTCCTCCGGTGTCTTCGCCGCCTTCATCTTGTCGAAGAACGCCCTTCGCTCCTCCGGCGAGAAGAGCTCGTCGCCGTAAAGCTGACTCCGGCGCGCCGTCGCACCTGCGCCGGGGGCGCGGGGCTCCGGCAGGGGCACGCCCCTCTCCTGCGCGCGCTTCTGCATCTCGGCGCGATGCTCGTCGCGCAGCTTGACGCGCTCGTCCTGCGTCTTAGCGCTGCGCAACTTGTCGATGTACGCGTCGCGCTCCTGCGGGGTCATGAGGTCTGCGCCGTACATGCGCGGCTGCCCGCTGCGTCCCTGGAGGGTGATGCCCTGCGCCGCGGCGCGCTTCTGCATCTCGGCCCGGTGGGCGTCGCGGATCTTCGTGCGCTCCTCGGGCGTCTTCGCTTCCTGCATCTGCTTGCGGTAGGCGTCGCGCTCCTCCTGGGTCATCAACTGGTTTGCATACGGGCGCTGGGCCTGGGCGCTCGGTGCGGCAGGCGGCGTCTGTTGGGCGGAAGCGGGGAGGGCGGCAATGCCGATCGCCAGGGCAACGCGGCGGCGGCGAGCGTGCGTCGGAGGGTCATTTGGATTTCCTAGGGTTGATCGGTCCTTCCGGCGATTTCGCCACACGCGGCGTCCCCTGCCCATAGCCCAGGGGGATCTTCTGTCACGGGATGTTGCATTGCGGGGAACCCTTACACATCGAAACGTCCTGTTGTCGCGATCGCCGACGGGCTGCCAAAAGACTTGAAACGGCAACGTTCTACCCGTATCATTAGCACTCGCTCGGGTCGAGTGCTAACAGACTTGGCCCGTCTGCTTCCTGCGGCCGCTCGGAGTGAGCGACCGCTAACTAACCAAGGATAGGAGGAAAGTCCATGAAAATCCGTCCATTGCACGACCGCGTGATCGTCAAGCGGCTCGAGGCCGAAAGCAAGTCCGCCGGCGGGATCGTGATCCCGGATACGGCAGGTGAGAAGCCGGACCAGGGCGAAGTCGTCGCCGTCGGCCCGGGCAAGAAGACCGAGGAAGGGAAAGTCCTGCCGATGGACGTGAAGGTCGGCGACCGCATCCTCTTCGGCAAGTACTCGGGCACGACCGTCAAGGTCGAGGGCACCGAGCTCCTCGTGATGCGCGAGGAAGACATCATGGGCGTCGTCGCCTGACGCGCCGGATCCACCCAGCCAGACACAGTTAGGAGTCCCGCATGCCAGCCAAAGACGTACGTTTCCACGAAGACGCCCGCCACAAGATGCTCGAGGGCGTCAACATCCTCGCCAACGCGGTGAAGGCGACGCTCGGTCCGAAGGGCCGCAACGTCGTGCTCGAGCGCTCGTTCGGCGCCCCGACCGTCACCAAGGACGGCGTGTCGGTCGCAAAAGAGATCGAGCTGAAGGACAAGTTCCAGAACATGGGCGCGCAGATGGTCAAGGAGGTCGCGTCCAAGACCTCGGACATCGCCGGCGACGGCACGACGACCGCCACGGTGCTCGCGCAGGCGATCGTGCGCGAGGGCATGAAGTTCGTGGCCGCCGGGATGAACCCGATGGACCTCAAGCGCGGCATCGACAAGGCGGTGATCGCGGTCACCGACGAGCTGAAGAAGCTCTCGAAGCCCACCACCACCTCCAAGGAAATCGCGCAGGTCGGCTCGATCTCCGCGAACGGGGACGACTCGATCGGCAAGATCATCGCCGACGCCATGGACAAGGTCGGCAAGGAAGGCGTGATCACGGTCGAGGACGGCAAGAGCCTGCAGAACGAGCTCGAGGTCGTCGAAGGAATGCAGTTCGACCGCGGCTATCTGTCGCCGTACTTCATCAACAACCCGGAGAAGCAGATCTCGATACTCGAGGACTGCTACATCCTCCTGCACGACAAGAAGATCTCCAACATCCGTGACCTGCTGCCGGTGCTCGAGGGCGTGGCCAAGGCCGGCAAGCCGCTCCTGATCGTGGCCGAGGATTGCGAGGGCGAGGCGCTCGCGACCCTGGTCGTGAACAACCTGCGCGGCATCCTGAAGACCTGCGCGGTGAAGGCGCCGGGCTTCGGCGACCGCCGCAAGGCGATGCTCGAGGACATCGCGATCCTCACCGGCGGCACCGTGATTGCCGAGGAGCTGGGCCTCACGCTCGAGAAGACCACCCTCAAGGACCTCGGCCGCGCGAAGCGCATCGAGATCGGCAAGGAAGAGACCACCCTCATCGACGGCGCCGGCGACGCCAAGGGCATCGAGGCCCGGGTCAAGAACGTCCGCCAGCAGATCGAGGAGGCGACCAGCGACTACGACAAGGAGAAGCTGCAGGAGCGCGTCGCCAAGCTCGCCGGCGGCGTGGCGGTGATCAAGGTCGGCGCCGCGACCGAGATCGAGATGAAGGAGAAGAAGGCCCGCGTCGAAGACGCGCTGCACTCCACCCGCGCCGCGGTCGAGGAGGGCATCGTCGCCGGCGGCGGCGTTGCGTTCATCCGCGCGCGCAAGGTGCTCGAGAAGCTGAAGGGCGACAACGCACGACCAGGACGCCGGCATCAAAATCGTCGCGCGCTCCCTCGAGGAGCCGCTGCGCATCATCGTCGCGAACTCCGGGGTCGAGGCTTCGGTGGTGCTCAACAAGATCGTCGAGGGCAAGGGCAATTTCGGCTTCAACGCCCAGACCGAGGAGTACGGCGATCTCGTCGAGATGGGCGTCGTCGACCCGACCAAGGTCGCGCGCACCGCGCTGCAGAACGCCTCGTCGGTCGCCGGCCTGCTGCTCACCACCGAGGTGTCGGTGGCCGAGTCGGTCGAGGACAAGCCCAAGGGCGGTGGCCACGGCCACGGCGGCATGGGCGGCATGGGCGGCATGGGCATGGATGGAATGGATATGTAACGCGCGTTCCGCGCGTCAGATATCCATCTGGAAGGGAACGAACAGGAGGGAACCGAGGTTCCCTCCCGTTACCCACCTTCCTGGATCTCGAGGCCCCGCGTTGCGGGGCCTTTTCTTTTCCCCTCCTCCCCGAGGAGGGGTGGCGCGCAGCGCCGGGGTGGTCAACTCCGAGGAGGGGTGGCGCGCAGCGCCGGGGTGGTCAACTCCGAGCAGGGGTGGCGCGAACCGCCGGGATGGTCAATCGTGATGCAGCCGGATCAGTCGCTTGCCGAGGTTCTCGCCGCGGTACAGCCCCGCGATCGCGCCCGGGGCATGCTCGATGCCGTCGAGGATGTCTTCGCGATAGCGCAGCTTCCCTGCGCGCACCCAGTCGGCGAGCCGGCCGACCGCTTCCTCGTAGCGGTGCTGGTAGTCGAAGACAATGAAGCCCTGCATGCGCGCGCGCTTCACCAGAAGGTGGCGCTCGACCCGTGGCCCCGTCGGGGGCGGGTCCCAGCTCGCCACTGACGCGGTGCCGCAGATCACCACGCGCGCGCCGACGGCGAGATGACGCAGTACCGCGTCGCTGATCGGGCCCGCGGTGTTGTCGAAGTAGACGTCGATGCCGCGCGGGCATGCGGCGGCGAGCGCCGCATCGAGATTCCCCGCCTTGTAGTCGATCGCGGCGTCGTAGCCGAACTCGTCGCGACACAGCGCCGTCTTTGTCGCGCCGCCCGCAATGCCGACGGTGCGGCACCCCGCGAGCTTCGCGATCTGGCCGACCGTCGCGCCCACCGCGCCCGCCGCGGTCGAGACGACGACCGTGTCGCCGGGGCGCGGCTCACCGACATCGAGGAGCGCGAAGTACGCGGTCACCCCGTTCAGGCCCAGGACGCCGAGGGACGTCGAGAGCGGCAGGTCCGCCTCGCTGACCTTGCGCGTGATCTGGCTGCCGTCGCTGACCGCGTATTCCTGCCACCCGAGCATGCCCATGACCCGATCGCCGACTGCGTAGCGCGCGTGACGCGATGCGATCACTTCGCCGGCCGCGAACGAGCGCATTACCTCGCCGATGCCCACCGGCGTCGAGTAGTTGGCGACCGCGCTGACCCAGCCCCGCATCGCGGGGTCGACCGAGAGAAAGTCGTTGCGGACGACGAATTCACCGTCCCGGAGGTCGGGGATCGGCGCCGCGACGATCTCGAAGTGCCCCGCCTGCGGGATGCCGTCCGGGCGGACCTTGAGGCGAACCTGGCGATTGGACGAAAGGGCCATCGGGCTGCTCCTGACGATGCGGCGCCGGCGATCGTGACAGATCGTGCCAGGGCGATCCAGTGCCGCCCGCCCGTTTGCTAAACTGGCCTGCAACCCGCCGAATCGTCGCGAAAATGAGCGGGCGGACCCAGGAGGAAGAGCTGGAGGGGGATAGCGGTGCGCATTCTCATCGCCGAAGACGACGCGGTCCTGTCCGACGGGCTCACGCACAGCCTGCGCCAGTCCGGCTACTCCGTGGATTGCGTCAAGGACGGCACCGCGGCCGACGCGGCGCTGGCGACCGCCCAGTTCGATCTGCTGATCCTCGACGTCGGCCTGCCGAAGCTCTCCGGCTTCGAGGTGCTCAAGCGGCTGCGCGGGCGCGGCTCGGCGCTGCCGGTGCTGATCCTGACCGCTCTCGACGGCGTCGACGACCGGGTGCGCGGCCTCGATCTCGGCGCGGACGACTACCTCGCGAAGCCGTTCGCGCTGCAGGAGCTCGAAGCCCGCGTGCGCGCGCTCACGCGCCGCGGAAACGCGGCGAGCTCGAGCGTCCTCCGGCACGGCGACCTCGCGTTCGACCAGGTCGGCAAGATCGCCGAGGTCAACGGCCGCATGCTGGATCTCTCCGCGCGCGAGCTGGCTCTGCTCGAGATCTTCATGCAGCGGCCCGGCCGGATGGTCAACAAGGAACAGATCGTCGACCTCCTGTGCCAGTGGGGTGAAGAGGTCAGCACCAACGCGGTCGAGGTCTACATCCACCGCCTGCGCAAGAAGCTCGAGCCCGGTGGCGTCAAGATCGCCACCGTGCGCGGCCTCGGCTACTGCCTCGAGAAGGCGGCCAATGGCGCGCGAAAAGCAACATAGCCAGAAGTCGGTCTTCGGCGAGATCGTCGACTGGACGCTCGCACCGCTGCTGATCCTCTGGCCGATCAGCATGGCGATCCAGTACTTCCTCGCCTACAACATTGCCGACAACGCCTATGACCGCGAGCTGCGCGACAGCGTGGTCGCGCTCTCGAAGCAGCTGACCTACAGCGCCGGACAGCTGGTAGTGAAGGATGACGCTGCCGCCGCGATCATGCTGCGCGCCGACGAGGACGACGTCACCTACTTCCAGGTGCGCGACCAGCGCAACGCGGTCGCCGGCGGCGACGTGAACCTGCCGCTGGTCGACTTCACGCCGGAGATGAATCCGAACGAGGTGTACTTCCGCGACGATCACCTGCCGGGGGTGGAGCTCCGGGTCGCGTACATGTTCGCGCAGGTGCCTGGCATGTCGGGCGCCGCCCTCGTGCAGGTGGCCGAGACGGTCGGCAAGCGCAGCCGGCTCGCGAGCGAGATCATCGGCGACGTGCTCGCCGCGCAGTTCCTCATCGTGCCGGTCGCGCTGCTGTTCGTCTGGCTCGGCCTCACCCGCGGTGTCGAGCCGCTCAAGGCGCTCACGGAGGCGATCCGCCGGCGCAAGCCGAGCGATCTCGCGCCAATCGACGAGGCAGACGTGCCCGAGGAAGTGCAGCCGCTCATCGGCGCGTTCAACGACCTGCTCGCCCGGCTCGATGCGAGCCTGCGCGCGCAGCAGCGGTTCGTGTCCGACGCCGCCCACCAGATGCGCACGCCGCTCGCCGGTCTCAGGATGCAGGCGGAGATCGCGATGCGGCAGCGCGACCCGGTGAACCTGCAGCACGCGATGCGGCAGATCGTCGCGAGCGCCGACCGCACGGCGCACCTGATCAATCAGCTCCTCGCGCTTGCGCGCACGGACAGCGACTCGCCGCCGGCGCTGCAGCCGCTCGACCTCGACGAGCTCGCGCGGGATGTTGCGCGCGAGTGGGTGCTGCGCGCCCGGGACAAGGACATCGACCTCGGCTTCGAGGCCGCCGAGCATGCCGCCTGGGTGGAGGGCAACGCGGCGCTGCTGCGGGAGCTCCTCAGCAACCTCGTCGACAACGCGATCCGCTACACGCCGGCCGGCGGCCGCGTGACCGTCCGCGTGCTCGTCGGCGAGCGCGTGGTGGTCGAAGTCGAGGACACCGGCATCGGCATCGACGAGGCCGAGCGCGAGCTCGTCTTCGAGCGCTTCTACCGCGTGCTGGGCACCGAGGTCGAGGGCTCCGGCCTCGGGCTTCCGATCGTGCGCGGGATCGCCCACCTGCACCGTGCGAGCGCCACGCTCTCCCCCAACGCGCGCGAGCGCGGGACCGTTGCTCGCGTCGTATTCCCCCGGGCGGTCGGCGCCGAGGACCGACTCCGGCCGGCCGCGTAGCGTCCGCGCGCCCGGCGCCGTGTCGTTCCACACGCTCGGCCGTTTGGCCAGCTTGTCCGTCGCCGGTGCTCTGGCAATAATGAGCTTATAAGCGACAATTCCAAGACGTCGCCCGCCAAAAGAGAGGAAGGAGGCGACATGGATAGGAATATCGTTCTCGCCAAGACCGCGAAAGGCCACGAGGAGGTCAAGTCGCGCACGCACGGCCTGGCCCAGAAGCAGCGCACGATCCTGATCATGGTGGACGGCGTCGCGACCGTCGGCGACATCCTCGCGAAGTTCGGCGGGATACCCGAGATCGCCGCGACGCTCGACGCGCTCGCGCGCGACGGCTTCGTCGAGGTCAAGGGCGTGGCCGGCGCGGCAACCGCGCCGGCCGCGTGCCGGCACCGCCGGCGACACCTGCTCCTGCGGCGCCCCAGACGCGGAAGGAAGCCCTGTCGGTTCTCGCTGCGCTATCCTGCATCGACAACCTCGGTCCCGGCGCCGATGACCTGACCGGTCGGCTCGAGGGCGCAAGGACCGGCGCCGAGTTCGCCGCTGCCGTGGAGCGCTGCGCCGAGATGCTGGAGGGCGTTCGCGGCGCACAGAAGGCCCAGACTTTTCCGCGAGCGCGCGAAGGCGTTGCGCCGCGTACTTCGGCGGATAATCTCGGCGGGCGATCGTGCAGCGCGCGGCCGCCGGACGGCGCGGCGCTCATCCGCGGACGTCGCGATGCTGCGCCGCGCGCTTGCATTGACCTTCGCCGGCGCGCGAGTGGGCACGCGATCGCCGCGGAGCCGTTTACCGCGCCGGGGTCCTCGTCCGCTACGTCCTGCCACTCGCCGCGATCCCTGCGGTCGCCTGGGAGATCGGCCTCGCCGTGTTCGGGCTGGCGGCTTTCGGCGGGGAGCTCCAACCCACGGCTCGATCGGTCGCCGCTCATCGGCGCCGCAGACTGCACCCTCCTCGGGTCGATCGTGTGTGTCGCTGCTCGCGCTGGCACTCTTTGCGATCGTGCCCGTCTACGACGTCCGCCGGAACTGGACGCGCGCTTGGACGGTCGCCGCATACGGCGCGACGCCGGTCTGGCTCGCCGGGGTCGCTCCTCGTGCACCCGGTCCTGATCCTAGCCGTCCTTGTCGCGCGTTGCACGCGCCTTTCTGTGGTTTCTGGGGGTGCAGTGCTATTGCAGGTACCGGCGCGCGCGGCGGCCGAATGCGTCGCCATCGCGCTGCTCGTGCGGCACCGTCCTCACGATGCTCGCCGGCGGCCTCCTCGGCGCCGCGGGGTTGTTGTGATGCACAACGACCACCCGTAAGGCTGGCCGTGCGTAAGTTTGCGTCACTAGATTGCCGCGGATAAGTCAGAAGAACTACGCTCCAAGAAGCGGCACCAGCCGCCTGATTCGGTCGCTCAACATGGAGGGGGTCCTGTGGAACTCACCGACAAGCATCGCGAGTACTGGCGCAAGAACCTCACGCTCACCGTGATCCTGCTGGCGATATGGGCGTTCGTCACGTTCATCCTCGGTTTCTATCGCCCGCGACCTGCAGTTCAACTTCTTCGGCTGGCCGTTCGCATTCTGGGTGGGCGGGCAGGGGGCGCTCGTCGTGTACGTGCTGATCATCTGGTTCTACGCGACGTACATGAACAAGCTCGACCGGCAGTACGACGTGCACGAGGGGGACGACTGAGCCATGGCCACCCAAACGCAAGACCAGTTCAAGGCGATGCTGAAGAAGGTGTACAGCCTGTACACCGGCGGCTTCATCGTGTTCCTCATCCTGCTCGCGATCGCCGAGCAGATGGGCCTGACGCGGCAGTGGATCGGGTACATCTTCCTGCTCGCGACCGTCGGTCTGTACGCGGGCATCGGCGTCGTGAGCCGCACCGCGGACATCGCCGAGTACTACGTGGCCGGACGGCGCGTGCCCGCGTTCTTCAACGGCATGGCGACCGGCGCCGACTGGATGAGCGCCGCGTCGTTCATCGGTATGGCCGGCACGCTCTATCTCACCGGGTACTTCGGCCTGTCCTTCATCATGGGCTGGACCGGCGGCTACTGCCTGGTGGCGTTCCTCCTCGCACCGTACTTGCGGAAGTTCGGGCAGTTCACGATCCCTGACTTTCTGGGCGCGCGCTACGAGGGCCACATCCCGCGCTTCGTCGGCATTCTGTGCGCGATCCTGTGCTCGTTCACCTATGTGGTGGCGCAGATCTACGGCGTCGGACTCGTCACGACTCGCCTCACCGGCGTCGCGTTCGAGCTGGGGATCTTCCTCGGGCTTGGCGGCATCCTGGTGTGCAGCTTCCTCGGCGGGATGCGCGCGGTGACCTGGACCCAGGTCGCCCAGTACATCGTGCTGATCGTGGCCTACATGATCCCGGTCGTGTGGATGTCGGTGAAGCACACCGGCTTCCCGATTCCGCAGCTCGTGTACGGCAAGGTCCTTGAGAAAGTCACTGCGAAGGAAGCGGAGTTCATCAAGGATCCCAAGGAGCTCGAGGTCCGCAAGATCTTCGCCGACCGCGCCGCCGCCGCAAACGCCAAGCTGAAGGGCCTGCCCAAGTCATACGACGACGGAAAAGGCCAAGCTCGTCCAGGCAGTCGAAGACCTGAAGGCGCAGAATGCGCCGGCCGACCAGATCGCGGCGGCGTCGCTCGCGGTCGAGAAGTTCCCGAAGAGCGTGGACGAGGCCAAGGGCGTCTGGACACGCGAAGCGGGCCTCGCAGCCCGCGCCGGACCGCCGTTGCGGCACGCCGAGGCGTTCCCCGGCGCCACCGACGCGGCACGGGACATCAATCGGCGCAACTTTCTCGCGTTGATCTTCTGCCTGATGGTGGGCACGGCCGCGCTGCCGCACATCCTGATGCGCTACTACACGACGCCGAGCGTGCAGGAGGCGCGGGTGTCGGTGACGTGGTCGCTGTTCTTCATCTTCCTGCTGTACTTCACGGCGCCAGCGCTCGCGGTGCTCGCGAAGTTCGACGTGTACACGCTCCTTGTCGGCTCGGAGTTCGCGAAGCTGCCTGGCTGGGTGGCGGCATGGACGAAGGTGGACCCGTCGCTGCTCTCCGTTGTCGACGTGAACCGCGACGGGATCGTGCAGCTCGCGGAGATCGCGATCGGTGGCGACATCATCGTCCTCGCGACGCCGGAGATCGCGGGCCTGCCGTACGTGATCTCGGGCCTGGTCGCGGCGGGGGGCCTCGCGGCTGCGCTGTCCACCGCGGACGGGTTGCTGCTGACGATCGCAAACGCGCTCTCGCACGACCTGTACTACAAGATGATCGACCCGCACGCCTCCACGCAGAAGCGCGTGACGATCTCGAAGGTCCTGCTGCTGGTCGTGGCGCTGATCGCGGCCTACGTCGCGAGCCAGAAGCCGGCCGACATCCTGTTCCTGGTGAGCGCGGCGTTCTCCTTCGCCGCTGCGGCGTTCTTCCCTGCGCTGGTGCTCGGCATCTTCTGGAAGCGGGCGAACAAGTGGGGCGCGACACTGGGGATGCTCGCGGGCATTGGTGTCACCGTGTACTACATGGTGACGACCCAGCCGTGGATGCGGGGTCTGTTCGGGGTGACGATCGCCGATCGTCGACCATATCTGGTGGGACATCCAGCCCATCTCGGCGGGCATCTTCGGCGTGCCGCTCGGTTTCGCGGTGATCGTCATCGTGAGCCTGCTCACGCCGGCGCCGGCGAAGGAAGTGCAGGAACTGGTGGACCACGTGCGCTTCCCGCATCTGCGCGGGGACATCGACACGACCGGCACCTGAGGCGCGTCGCAACGGACAAGGCCCGCGAGGGAATCGCGGGCCTTGTTTTTTCCGCCCGCTGCGGGCAAAGGCGGTGGCAGCGGCGATGATGGAAATGGTCTTTCAGCTCGCAGGGATCGCGCAGTTGCTTGCGACGCTCGCGCTGCTCTTCATGCTCGGGCAGGGCGTGCTGTACATTCTTGCCGGACGCAATCGCGATCGGAACTTTGCCTACCAGCTCTTCCAAGTCGCCACGCGACCGGTATTGCGCTTCACGCGCTGGATGACGCCGCGCGTGGTGGTCGATCGGCACATCCCGTTCGTCGCGTTCCTGCTTGTCGGTTGGATCTGGGTCATCCTGGCCGTTTGGGTCATTCCGGACCTCGCATGCAGCCTCGGCAAGACGGAGTGCACGACACTCGGGGCGCGCAAGTGAGACGCGGCGCGTGGCGCCATAGAATCCGTTCTAGCGAAAGTGGAGGGTCTGCATATGAGAGTCATCTTCACGCTTCGAGCCGCAGTCGTCCTCTGCGTCGCCGCGCTGTTCCTCGCCGCTTGCAGCGGCGGTGGCACTTACGCCCGCGGGATGTTCACCGGGTACGTGATGGGCAAGACCGAAGAGGAAATCACCAGCAAGATCGGCAAGCCGGACAGCGTCGACCGCAGCACGCCCGACAAGCCGCGGATCGTCTACCTCAAGAAGACCTTCGACCCGGACAACGACAACAAGGTCGACGACAAGGTCACGATCATCATGCAGAAGGACGCGTCCGGGAAGCTCGTGGCGGTCGATCTCATCTTCGGATAGCGCGCTGGCGGGCGCCGGGCGCCGCCGCTATAATCGCGCCTCTTCTCGCCCCGGCTCCGGGGTGAGCCTGCGGCCCGCGAAGCTGTCGCGGTGCCTCCGGTCCGGCCAAGTAGCTCAGTTGGTAGAGCAGAGGACTGAAAATCCTTGTGTCGGCGGTTCAATTCCGTCCTTGGCCACCATTCACTTCAACGACTTGCGCACGCGCCGAGAATCGAGCTCGGCCGCCGTGCGGGAGTTTTGCGGGACCCTAGGCTGCCGAGAGCCGCCGCAAGACCACTAGCGTTGGCGGCCGCCGGTCCGATTCGCAGACGCGATTCGCCGCCTCGAGGAGCTTGGTGAGCTCCGCAGCGGAGTAGTGCGTCGTGATCCGGCCCGAACGGTGCCCGAGCAGGTCTTGCCGGTCCTCGAAGCTCACCCCGGCAGCCCGCAAGCGCCGCCCGAACGTGTGCTTCAGATCGTGCACGCGCACCTGGGGTAACTCCGCCGCCTTCCGGGCACGCAGCCATGCGCTGTTCAGCATGCGCGTGATCGGCTGCTTCTGGTACGCGAACACGTGCGAGGCGTGCTTCCCGCGCTGTGCCTCCACGACCGACGCGGCGGTCCGGTTCAGGACGATCAGCCGGTCTTCGGCGTTCTTGACGTACCGTCCGGGAACAATGAAGACCGATGTATCCAGCTCTGGAACCGCGACCTCCCATTCCCAGCGCAGCTTGCACACCTCCTGATCCCGACAGCCGGTGTTCACCGCGAAGAGCGCCATCGCCGCCAAGTGGTCCGGAAGCGCCTTGAACAGGCGCGCCTGCTCGTCCCAGTTCAGCGGGTAGGGCTGCCGCTTCTCGACGTCCGGAAGCATCCGGATCTTCGGCGCCACGTGGAGCCAGGTCAGCCCGTGCTCGTCGATCCACTCGTGGGCAGCCAGATTCAGAATCCGCCGCACGACCTTGAGCCCGTGGTTGATGGTGCCCGTGGCCACCCCTTGCTTCCGGCGGTTCGCGATCCAGGGCTGCAGCGTCCCGATGTGAAGCCTGTCGAGTGCCGCCGTCCCGATCGCGGGCATGAGCAACTTCAGCCGGCTGATGTCGTCGCATAAGCTCCGCTTGTGTCCGTTCTCGAGCACGTACTTTGCCGCAGCCTGTTCGAACGTCCGCGGTGGCCTTACTCCATAGACTTGCGCATTTCGGCTTTCCTCCATGAGCCGGGCGAGGTAGCGCTCTGCCTCTTCGAGCGAATCCGTTCCACTGCTCTCGCAAATTCGCCGCCTGCCGATGTGTTTGTCGATGTGCCAGACCCCTCCGCGCTTGAAGAGGCCAGGCATTCTCTTGCGTCCCATATCGAAGCTCCTTTCGCTCGACCGGGACGCCCGTTGCGGGACTTATGTTGCTCTGCCCACGCGTCCAGTTCAAGTCGGTCGAATGCCACGCCCTGAATGCCGATCGGAATCTCGGTGAGAGAACCGCGGACCTCGGCGTTGAAGCGGTTGCGGTCCATGCCGAGGTACGTCGGCGCGTCGCGGAATCGGATGAAGCGGGGGAGAATCTTCATAGCGGCAGTCCTCATCGCCCGAGATAGGTCGTGGTGACCTGCCCACGCCCGTGCCCGAGCTCGAGCGAGATCTCGAGCCGCACCCGCTGATCGAGCGAGCGCTGGTCCGGCGTGAGCTGCTTCGCCGTCGGCCCGCCGCGCGCCGGGCACTCCCAGCCCGTCTTCTCGAGGTAGCGCGTCTGCGCGTAGCGGTGGCGCAGGCCGTGCACCTTGCTGATCCCGACCCGCTGGCACTCGGCCTTGAAGGCGTTGAGCTGCTCCTTGTAGGTCCAGCCCTGCGGGATCAGGCTCTGGCCGGCGGCGAGCTTCTTCGCCTCGTTCAGCACCGCGCGCTGGGCCTCGGTGCGGATCGGGAGCTCGCGCTCCCGCCCGCCCTTGGTCCAGGAGGCCTTCAGGACGAGCGCATTGCCCTGGTCGGCCCAGCCCGGGCGGATCTTCATCGACTCCTCGCGCCGCAGCCCGAAGGCCGCCTGCAGGCGGAGCGCCATCGCCACGTAGGGCGAGCGCACCTGGTCAAGCTTCGCCGGGTCGAGGTCCTTGCCCTTGTCCTGGTTGGTGACGTACTGGCGCCGCTCGATCCCGTAGGCGTCGTTGTCGCGGGCGAGGACGTTCTCCTTGCCGACCTTCTCGGCCAACCAGCGCAGAGTCGCGAGCCGGTTCTTGAGCGTGCCGGTCGAGATGCCCTCGGCCTTCCAGCGCTCGATGCAGCGCCTCGACGTGCTTGGGCTTCAGGCTCTCGGCGCGCAGGTGCCGGAAGCCCATCTCGTGGAGCTGGTTGGCGAAGAGCGCGAGCATCCGCTCGCGGTCGGCCTGGGTGGCGTAGCTGCCGTCGCGGTTGCGACGGCAGAGCTGCTTCAGCTGGTAGTTCAGATCTCGCATGACGGCCTCCTCGGCGAGGTTGGTTTCGGTCTCGGTCTCGTCGGTCCCAGGTCGTCGTCGGTGAAGGTCGTCCGGTAAGTGTTTCTGTCCGTCCCGCCGGCCGTGGCCGGGCGAGAACATCGAGGGACACGGGGCACCGCCCCCGGGTGTGCAGAACTGCGAACTGCGCTTAGCCGCCGCTGCACGCCGGCCTTGGCTCGCGATGCGCGTCTCGAGGAACGAGAGCTGCCGCATCGGGGACCATTGACCCAGGGTCCGAGGAGCGCCGGTGAGGGCGCGGATCGCTTGCCGTCCGAGAGGACGACGTGGAGGCCTTGCGCCTCCCGCTTGGGTGAAGTGCGGGGCCCGATTGGGGCCCCATCACTTGGCGCCTCACGCAGAGCGCGTCGCGAAAAGGTCAACAAGATCGCTGACCTACGCGCGTCGTCACTGACAGGCCAGTGACGACGCGCCCGCTCGCGACGGCGGTGCACGAGGCGCTGGCGGCGAGCAGCGTGCTCGCCTCAATGCTCGTGCACCACGCATCGCGAAACGTCGCGCAGTGGCTCTCGTGAGGGTGCGACGACCGCTACGGGGCTCGGTGGCCCCGTCCGTCGTCTCTCCGGCATGCCGATCGAGTCGGCATGCGGTGGCGCCGTGGGAACTGCCTGGCGCCTGCTCGATGCGCGATCGGGGTCCTCGAGGGATGCTCCCGATCGCGGGTGACAGGCCGCACGTCGTCGAGCGACGGCGCGGCCAGCGCTGCGGTGTTACCCGCTACTCATGCTCCCTTCGGCGCTGCCAGGGCTGGGAGCTCCCTCTGCCTCCCCGGAATCCCGGGAGAGGGCTTGTGTGACGAGGCTCAGCGTACCGCCGACCCGCCGCCTGCGTCTCCCGGAATGCCGCCTCGGCGAGGCGGCGTTACCGAAAGACGCACGCGGGTTCGATCGCGAACCGCGCCCTTCTCATGCCGACGAGCAGCATTGCTGCTCGGACTTCCACTCCAATGCGCTTATCGCACGCCGCGCCCGGGTATCTCAACCCGGGGACCCGCGAGGGCCTCGCACCGATCACGCCCGAGGGCGGGACCGCGTGCACTCCGAAGACCGCTCGATCCTAACGCGTGCCTAGCAGATCAGACCCCCGGAGAGCCCGCGGAATTTGCGGGCTCTCTGGGCGTGACGTCGGCAGCCACGCGGCGCGATCGGGCATGATCCCGACCATGAAGTCACTGGAATCTGGTCGCGTGCAGCTCTCGGCCGCTGAGCGACGCCAGTACGCGGATGCAGCGGCTTACCTGCGACGTCGCTGCGGGACGGAAATCATTCTTGCAGAGCCGCTCTCGGTCGACGAGGTGCTCTCGCTCGCGCTGACGCGTATGGCACTTGGCGGGGATCTCGAGCGCGTCGATCGGATCATCGACGAGATCGACGAAATGATCCGCGCGAGGCTCCGACCCCATTAGCGGTCGTGGCCCCTTGAGCGCCGTCGCGCTGATCGCTATCGCGGTTCCGGCGGTGGCTCAGAGTCCACCGTGGACAGAGTTGCGCCGACGCTGCGTCGGCCGCGCGTATCCCGACCATCGCCATGCGAAAGCTCGCGATGCTGAATCAGGCGGCGCGACTGGACGACCTTCAGATTCCACCCGGCAATCGGCTGGAGGCGCTCAGACGCGAGCGCGCCGGACAACACAGCATCCGCGTAAACCACAAGTTCTGAGTGTGCTTCCGCTGGACCGACGCGGGGCCGGAGGACGTCGAGATCGCGGACTATCACTGACGGAGAGTGCCAATGCGTAAGGTGCCCTATCCCACGCCAAACGAGATCCTGCTCGAGGAGTTCCTCAAGCCGATGGGCATCACGCAGTACCGGTTGGCGAAGGAGATCGGCGTGGCGCAGCGGCGCATCGGTGAGATCGTCGCCGGCAAGCGGGCGATCACCGCCGACACCGGCCTGCGCCTGTCGCGCTTCTTCGGCATGTCGGAGGGTTTCTGGATCGGCTTGCAGGCCGACTACGATCGCGAGACCGCGAAGGACGCGATGGCGAAGACCCTGGCGAAGATCAAGCCTTGGCGGAAGGCGGACTCGCTTGCCGATGAGCGGACACTGAGCGGGGGGCGTGTGCACTCCCGTGTCCCTGGGCGTCGCTAACCATGGGACGCGCTCAAGGGGCATCGGCGTTCGCGTGCGTCTCCGAGGGCTATGCATGACGCACTGCGGGATCATCTCGGGCAAAGATGCGCCGACGCAGCGTCGGCGCATCTTTGCCCGCTCTCGCAACGATTCGGACCGGCGTTGCTGCGTCCGCGCAGCGTGGACGCAGCAACGCCTGTGGGCGAGTTCATCGAACGGCTCGCCGAGTTGAAGATCCCCGTGGCGCGTTACTCCTCCGACGAGCTCTTGCGGGGGATCGCCGATTCTGGCTGAGATCGTCGTGGCCGATGCTGCCCCGTTGATCGCGTTCGGCGGTCTCTACTGTCGACGCGAGCCTCGACGACGTATCGTGGCTCGGACGGTCCGCGGGGGGAACCCAGAGGCCTCCCGATCTTCCCGGCGCGCTCCCCATACGGACCGCTGCTCAGAGCGGGTCGTTAGACATCATTGCAGCGGCCTGGGGTGGGGCTGCGCCGGGTCCGCTTCGTGATGTATGCTGGTGACACGTTTGAAGCGTCCACAGGCCGGGACAACATGAACGACCGCGAGCTGCTTTCGCACATCACGTCGAATCCCGAGATCTTCGGCGGCAAGCCGATCATCCGTGGAATGAGGATCTCGGTCGAGCTGATGCTGAGCCTGCTTGCGCAAGGCGAGACCGTGGAAGGCATTCTGGCCGACTACCCGGACCTGACGCGCGCCGATATCCAGGCGTGCCTCGCGTACGCCCGTGCGGTCATCGCGAACGACACCCTGGACGCCGTCAAAGTCGGCTGAGGGATGCGCTTTCTCGTCGACCGCTGCGCTGGCGCACGCCTTGCGCAATGGCTGCGCGCGCAGGGGCACGACGCGTTGGAGGCTGCCCTGCAGGGTGACGATCCCGGCGATGCCGAGATCCTGCGGCGGGCCGTCAACGACGACCGAATTCTGGTCACGATAGATACCGATTTTGGTCTCTTGATCTTCGGCGAGGAGCGGCCGCACCGCGGTCTCGTTCGCCTTCCCGACGTCCCCGCGGACACGCGCATCGCAATCTTCGCCGACCTGCTTTCACGCCATGCGGCGGATCTCGAGGCGCGTGCGATCGTTACGGTTCGAGCGGGCATCGTCCGCATCTCCCGGCCAGCGCCGGGCGATCGTCGCGAGCCCTGAAGTACTGGCCGCGAGAAGCGGCCGGCGAGTCTGTGCGTGAATTTTGCGTGAGTCGGTTGTGCAAAGTCCTGCGTGGTGCTGCGAAAGACGCAACGGGCGTCCTCGGAAGTTGCTGATTTCACAACCACTGCGTCGGCGTCGGACGAACTGAAAATCCTTGTGTCGGCGGTTCAATTCCGTCCTTGGCCACCAAACACTTAGCGCGCTTCCGCGGTCCCGCGTGGAGCCCCTGTAAGCAGCTGTGCAAGCAGCGCCCGCGAGATCCGCAGGATTCCAATTCGCGACCCTTGCGCGGGCTCGTCGCCCACGATTCCCGAGGGCGACGTGCTGTAGCGGGCTGCCCGCTATGAGCAATGCCGATAGCGCCGAGATCCTCAAGCTCCCTGTCGAAGAGAGGCTGCGCTTACTCGAGTTGATTTGGGACAGTATCGCTGCGACCCCGTCGGCCGTCCCTTTGAGCGACACTCAGCGGGCCGTCATCGACGAGCGTCTCGCCGAACACGCTCGTAACCCGGACGACGTCCTCACCCGAGACCAGGTTCTCGCCGAAGCGCGGCGAGGCTGATGCCACTGCCGGTCGTTTTCCCTGCAAGGTCGGGCGGGACTTGGCGGGCGCTTATGGCTGGTACACCTGCCGGGCGAAATCGAGCTGGGGACGGCGAGGTCGCGGAGCGTAGAATGCGATCAGATGGTGTCATCCGGAGGCCGCGTCATGGACGAAGCCGATCTGTTAAAGCGCATCACGGTCAATCCCGCGATTTTCGGCGGCAAGCCGATCATCCGTGGCCGCAGACTCGCGGTCGAGCATGTGCTCGGGATGCTGGCGGCAGGCGCGACACCCGAGTCGCTCTTGGTGGACTACCCGTTCCTCGAGGCAGACGACATCCGGGCGTGCCTCGTCTATGCAAGGCGCCTGGTCGGACGTGAGCGCGTTGAGCCTGCGATCGTCGGCTCGACGGCTTGAAACTGCTGCTCGACACTTGCGTTTCGCCGCGCACGCGCGATGCGCTGACGGCGGCAGGTCACGATGCGATCTGGACCGGAGACTGGAACCCGGATCCGGGCGACGAGGCTATCCTGGAGTTCGCACGGCGCGAATCTCGGGTCCTGATCACGCTCGACAAGGACTTCGGTGAACTGGCGGTGGTGTTCGGCAAACCGCATTCCGGGATCGTGCGGCTCGTCGACCTTCATCCTTCGCGCCATGCGTCGGTCTGCGAGGAGGTTCTCGCTCGATACGGCAGCGAACTCGTCGGCGGGGCGATCGTTACGGTCACGACCGACCGAACTCGCCTTCGGCCGCCTGACGCCTCAGACGAGCAACCACAGCCCGAGAGCTGAGCGCGCAACGTCGTCGTCGCACGCGTGAATTTTGCGGAGATCGGCTATGCAACGTCCTGCATGGTGCCGCGAAAGACGCAACGGGCGTCCTCGGAAGTTGCTGATTTCACAACCGCTACGTCGGCCACAGGCGAACTGAAAATCCTTGTGTCGGCGGTTCAATTCCGTCCTTGGCCACCAATACCTCAATTGCCGACTCGAGGGCGCTCTTGGGTTGCGAGACGGACCTCGCCGTGTAAATTCAGAACGTCTACTCAGCGGTAAATCCGGACGCTTTGACGATCGGTGCCCAACGCGCGGTGTCGGCGGCCATGATCGCCGCGAGCTCCTCGGGCGTCGTGCCGGTCGGCTCGAGGCCGAGATGGACGAGCTTTTCCGAGATCGCGGGAGTCTGCACGGCCTGCACGATCATTCTCGACCACGCATCGATCAGCGTCCTCGGTGTCCCCGCCGGCGCATAGAAGGCAAGCCAGCCGGTCCCTTCGATGGCGGGAAACCCTTGTTCCTTGAACGTCGGTACTTCGGGCAGCAGCGGCGAGCGCTGCGCGCCCGAGGTCGCGATGATTCGCAGCCGCCCGACGCGGTGCTGCCCGAGGAAGTCGGAGAGGGTGCTGATCCCGGCCGGGATCTGGCCACCCGCCAGATCCGCCGCGAGGGGGGTGGCGCCTTTGTATGGAACATGGACCATGTCGACGCCGGTCGCCCTGCCGATCATCACCCCGAAGAAGTGCGGCTGGCTGCCCGCGGCGGGCGTCCCGAAGCTTGCGCGGGCGGTCCCGGATCTCGCCCACGCGACGAACTCGGACACGGTGCGTGCGGGATGATCAGGGCTCACCGCGAACGCGATCTGAAAGTTCGCAATGTGCGCCATCGGGGCGAAGTCCTTCGGCGGCTCATACGGGAGTTGCTTGAACACCAGCGGCGCCAGCACGGCCGTGACCATCGGCGCGAGCAGGACGGTCGAACCGTCGGGGGCGGCGCGTTTCAGCGCCTCGGCTGCGATACGCCCGCCCGCGCCCGGCCGGTTCTCGACCACGACCGGCTGTCCCAAAGCGGGCCCGATCCGCTCGGCCACTAGTCGCGCGACGAAGTCGGTGGTCCCGCCTGCGGCAAAACCGACGAGGACGTGAACCGGGCCCTTGATCGGGGCCTGCGCCTCGACCGCTGCCGGCGCGACGGCGACGAACGAAGCGAACGCGTGCACCCATGCGAGCCGGCCGATGCGCATCTGTCCTTTCCCCCAACGGATGTACGGGCTTTCATCCGTGGAGTCGCGTCTATACTAGCCCGCGATTACATCCGCAATCCTGCAGCCTCCGGGCCGATCGCGCCCGCGGGTGTAGCCACATCTGATGCCCGAGGCACTAACGCGCGCTGCAGCTCCGGACCGACCCGCGTCCCTCCACGAGCTTTTGCAGTTCGAGCGGCTCATCTCGGAGCTGTCCGCGACCTTCATCAACCTTCCCGCCGAGCGGATCGACGCCGTCATCGAGGGCGGGCTGAAGCGCGTCGTCGAGACCCTCGACATCGACCGCAGCTCGCTGACGCGGCTCGATCCGGATACCGGCGAGCTGCAAACCACCCATTCCTGGGCGATCGACGGATTGCCGCCCATCAGCGGCGTCACCTGGCCCGGAGAAGAGTTCTTGTACCTGGTCGCGTTGGGCCGCGCGGGCAAGCCGCTCGTGTATTCGAGCCTCGACGAGCTGCCGCCCGCGGGCCGCCTCACGAGGCTCGCCTATGAGCGCTTCGGGATCCGGTCCCACGTGGCGCAGCCGCTCATCGTGGGCGGCGAGCTGGTGGGCTTCCTCGGCTTCGGCAGCCTGCGGCGGGAGCGCACCTGGCCGGAGGACCTCGTCGGACGGATGCGCCTGCTCGCGGACATCGTCGCGAGCGCCCTCGCCCGCAAGGATGCCCAGGCGCGACTCGACCAGGCGATCGGCTTCGAACGCCTGGCGTCCAGCATCCTCGCGTCGCTGTTCCTTGCCCCCCGGCCGGGCGAGGAGGGCGGCGCGATCGAGCAGGGGCTCAAGGACATCGGCCTCTTCCTCGGGTTGCAGCGGGTGAGCCTGTGGGAGCGGGTTCCCCGTCGCGATGAGTTCCGCAGAACGCACCATTGGCAGCCCGAGGGACCGCCCGCGCCGTCCCTCGCACCCGACCTGCCGTGGGTCAGCGCCCGGCTGATCCGCGGCTCGGTGGTCCGCTTCACGCGGGACACCGAACTGCCCCCGGAAGCGGCCGCCGACCTGCCGAAGCTGGGCGAGCTCGGGATGCGCTCGATGCTGGCCGTGCCGTTCCTGGTCTCCCGCACGGTCGCCGGCGCGCTTTTTCTCGCGAGCACACATGAAGACCGCACGTGGCACGAGGGCCTCGCCCCCGGGGTGAGTCTGCTGGCCGAGGTGTTCGCGAGCCTGCACGCGCGCCAGTCGGCCGAGCGCCGGAAGCAGGCCGCGGAGGTCGAGGCGGCGCAGTGGCGGGAGCGCCTGGCGCACCTCGTGCGGGTGCACACGGCCGGGGAGATGTCGGCCGCGTTCGCCCACGAGATCACCCAGCCGCTGGGGGCGATCGAGAACTACGCGCTGGCTGCGCGCCGCCGCATGCGGGAGGACTCGCCCGACCTCGGGCGAATCGAGGACCTGCTGGACAAGGTGATCGGTCAGGCGACCCGCGCCGGCGACGTGGTGACGCGCATGCGCGGCATGGTGCAGCGGCACGAGCTCGAGCCGAGGGAGATCGATGTCGCGAGCGCGGTCGGGGCATGCGTCGACATGGTGAAGACGGACTGCGAGCTGCGCGACATCCGCATCGAGCTGAAGGCGGCCGATGCGTTGCCGGTGGTGGTCGTCGACGAGATCCATCTGCAGCAGGTGGTTCTCAACCTCCTGCGCAACGCGATGGAGGCGGTCGAGCTGCCGCACCCCGGCGTCTCCAGGGAGATCACGATCGAGGTCGGATTCGACGGCGCCGACGCGGTGTCGGTGCAGGTCGCCGACCGGGGCGCGGGCATCGCCGAGGGCGACCTCGAGCGCGTCTTCGAGTCGTTCTACTCGACCAAACCCACCGGGCTGGGCGTCGGCCTCGCGATTTGCCGCAAGCTGATCGAGGCGCACGGCGGCGCCCTGCGGGCGTCGCACAATCCAGGTGGCGGCGCAGTGTTCCAGTTCACGCTCCCGGTGGCGGCGCCGACGGACTGACATGCGAATGAACAAAGACACGGTCGACCCCGCCGTTTTTGTCATCGACGACGACGAAGCGTTCCGGGATTCGGTCAAGGAGCTCGTGAGCTCGGTCGGGCTCGCGACGCAGACCTTCCGCTCGGCGCTGGAGTTTCTCGAGGCATTCGACCCGGCGCGTCCGGGCTGCCTCGTCCTGGACGTGCGCATGGCGCGCATGAGCGGGATCGCGCTGCAGGCGAAGCTGAAGGAGATGGGCGCGCGCATCCCGATCGTGTTCATCAGCGGGCACGGGGACATCGCGATGGCGGTCAACGCGATCAAGGACGGCGCGGTGGACTTCGTGCAGAAGCCCTACCACGAGCAGCAGCTGCTCGATGCGATCGACGAGGCGCTGCGCCGGGATGCCGCGCAGCGCGCTCCGGCCGCGAACGCCGGCGGACTCGCGGAGCGCGTGGCTACGCTGACTGCGCGGGAGGCCGAAGTGATGGCGCTCGCGCTCAAAGGGCTGCCGAGCAAGGTCATCGCCAAGGAGCTCTCGATCAGCCACCGGACGGTCGAGCAGCATCGCAGCCGGCTGCTCGAAAAGCTTGGCGTCGGCTCGGTCACGGAACTGCTGCGTCTCACCCTCGATCGTCCCGCCGAGTAACCACCGCGCCCCGCGCCGCCGGCGGGCGTGCCGCCGCGCGGGTCAGCGCTCGTATCCCACTCCACGTACGCGGCATCCGTAGCCGCCGGGATAGGCCCGCCGCGCCGCCGGGTCCACCATAGCTTCGGAGCGGAGGAGATTCGTTGCGAGCGCAGGGCACTGACGGAGGGTGGTGCCCGTGGACTCGCCGTCCGGGCCCTGGGGCTCATGCCAACCACCATCTACGTCATCGATCCCGATCCGGACGAGCGGACATGGATCGATTCGACGCTCGGCCCGATCGTCGACGCTGTCGTCTTCCTGGACGACGGCAGGGCGCTGTTCGCACGCATTGGCATTGGCGGCGGCAAAGACGCCTGCCTGGTCGCATCGGCCGAGCCCGATAACACGGCGACGCTCAAGCTCGTCCGCGAGCTGCGCGACAGGGGCGCGACGCTTCCGGTGATCGTGCTGGGCCCGCATAGCGCCTTCCGGACGGCGGTCGACATCGCGCGCCTCGAGGCGACGGACTTCCTCGAGCGTCCGGTCAGCGCCCGGCAGCTCCGCGCCGCCGTGAGCAAGGCCTGTAAGCGCGGCGCATGAGCTAGCCCCAATGAATTCTTCGGCGTTGCCGACTGCTCACGCCAGGGACTGGAGCGTCGTGAGAAAACTGTCCGCCGAGAGAAGGGAGGAGCCCGTCCTGTCACAAAAGATTCACGGAGACGCTACGTGATCTACGTGCGCACACGTATTGGCGGGCGCGAGGGGCTCGAAGCATGCTGTTGGGTCGAGAAGGGTGTCCTGTGAGTCCTCGTTTGTCCTTCATGTTCGCTCGCATGCTTGCGCTTGGCGCCGCGCTCGCCTTCGGCGCGCAGGCGCTCGCCCAGACCGATCCGCTGCCTTCCTGGAACGACGGTCCGGCCAAGAAGGCGATCGTCGAGTTCGTGCAGACGACCACGACGCAGGGCAGCCCGAAGTTCGTGCCGCCGGCCGAGCGCATCGCCACGTTCGACCAGGACGGCACGCTGTGGGTCGAGCACCCGATGTACTCGCAGGTGATGTACTGTCCTCGAGCGCGTGCCCGGCGGTGGTCAAGGCGAAGCCCGAGCTGGCGAAGGTCGAGCCGTTCAAGACCGTGATGTCGGGCAACCGCGAGGCGATCGCGAAGCTGTCCGAAGGCGGACCTCGATCAAGATCCTCGCCGCGACGCTCGACCGGCATGTCGGTGGAGACGTTCAGCGCCGAGGCGAAGAAGTGGCTCGCGGAGGCCAAGGACCCGCGCTGGAAGCGGCCCTACACCGAGCTCACCTATCTGCCGATGCAGGAGGTGCTCAAGTACCTGCGCGACAACGGCTACAAGACCTACATCGTCACCGGCGGCGGCCAGGACTTCGTGCGCGTGTACTCGGAGGCGACCTACGGCATTCCGCCCGAGCAGGTGGTCGGCACCGCGGGCGGGACGAAGTACGGCTACGACAAGGACGGCAAGCCGTTCCTGACCAAGGAGCCGAAGCTGCTGCTGAACGACAACGACGCCGGCAAGCCCGAGGGCATCCACCTGATGATCGGCCGCCGGCCCTACGCGGCGTTCGGCAACTCGACCGGCGACCGGCAGATGCTGGAGTACACCGGAGCGGGCGACGGCGCGCGGCTCGCGATGCTGCGTGCTGCACGACGACGCCAAGCGCGAGTACGCCTACGGTCCGGCGCAGGGCCTGCCCGCCAGCAAGGTCGGCACCTTCACCCAGGCGCTCTACGACGAGGCGAAGAAGAAGGGCTGGACCGTCATCAGCATGAAGAACGACTGGAAGAAGATCTTCGCGTTCGAGTAGCCGCAATCGACCAACCGCGTGCCGGCCTCGAGAGGCGAGGCCGGCACGGCAGGAGAAACGCCATGAGCCGCACCGTCACGAGAGTCCTCGCCTTCCTGGTGGCCGCGGCTGCTGTGGGCGCCGGCGATGGCCCAGACGGCGCAGAAGAAGCCGAACATCCTCGTCATCTGGGGCGACGACATCGGCGTCTACAACATCAGCGCCTACAGCCTCGGCGGGATGGGCTACCGGACGCCCAACATCGACCGCATCGCGAAGGAAGGCGCGCTCTTCACCGACTTCTACGCCCAGCAGAGCTGCACGGCGGGCCGCGCCTCTTTCATCCTCGGCCAGCATCCGTTCCGCACCGGGCTGCTCACCATCGGCATGCCGGGCTCGCCGCAGGGAATCCCCGACTGGTCGCCGACGATCGCCGACCTGTTGAAGGCGCAGGGCTACGTCACCGGCCAGTTCGGCAAGAACCACCTCGGCGACCGCGACAGCCATCTGCCGACCGTGCACGGGTTCGACGAGTTCCTCGGCAACCTCTACCACCTGAACGCCGAGGAAGAGCCCGAGACCTACTACTACCCGAAGGATCCGGAGTTCAGGAAGAAGTACGGTCCGCGCGGCGTGCTCCACACGTGGACCGACGGCAAGGGCGGGCAGAAGATCGAGGACACCGGCCCGCTCACGCAGGAAGCGGATGGAGACCGTCGACCAGGAGATCTACGCGGCAGCGACCGCCTTCATCGACAAGGCGCACAAGGACGGCAAGCCGTTCTTCGTCTGGTTCAACACCACGCGCATGCACGTCTGGACGCACCTCTCGAAGGCGGCCGAAGGCGTGACCGGCATCGGCCTCTACCCCGACGGCATGGTGGAGCACGACAAGATGGTGGGCGACCTGCTCAAGAAGCTGGACGACCTGCGGCATCGCCGACAACACCATCGTCATCTACGGCACCGACAACGGCGCCGAGACCGGCACCTGGCCGGACGGCGGCACGACGCCGTATCACGGCGAGAAGGGCACGACCTGGGAGGGCGGCTTTCGCGTGCCGGCCGTCGTGCGCTGGCCGGGCGTGATCAAGCCGGGCACGATCATCAACGACATCATGTCGCAGGAAGACTGGATGCCCACGCTGCTCGCGGCGGCCGGCGAACCGGACATCGTCGGCAAGCTGAAGAAGGGATACAAGGTCAGCGCCAAGACCTTCAAGATCCATCCCGACGGCTACAACTTCCTGCCGTACTTCAAGGGCGAGACCAAGAAAGGTCCGCGCGAGGAGATCTACTACTTCGGCCAGGGCGGCGAGCTGAACGCCGTCCGCTGGAACGACTGGAAGGTCCACTTCGCCGTGACCAACGGCAACATCGCGACGGCCGTCCGCGAAGTGCCCGGCTGGCCGGTGATCGTCAACCTGCGCGCCGACCCGTTCGAGAAGGCGCCGCACGAGTCGGGGCTGTACCTGCGCTGGTACGCGGACAACATCTGGCTGTTCGTGCCGGTGCAGCAGAAGCTCAAGGCAGTTCCTCACGACCCTGCCGCGAGTACCCGTTCCAGCAGGGCAGCAGCCTGAACGCGGCGGGCATCAACTACAACTCGCTCCAGGCGCTGCAAGCCATGAAGCGCCTGAAGGAGCTGGAGAGCCTCCGGCCGCCGAGCAACTGACGAGACGTAGAAAAAGGCTGGACCGTCATCAGCATGAAGAACGACTGGAAGAAGATCTTCGCGTTCGAGTAGCCGCAATCGGCACCCAAGAGGCAACGCTATGTCTTTTTTCAACGATCTTCTCGAGAAACCCGCTAACCTATCTACTGCATCGAAATACGCGGTGATGAATGGTTATATCTATCTTGCCCTCGGAGCCTTGTTCATTGTTTGGCCAGGTGCGGTGCAGACGATCTTCATGGATGCGCCATTCGACGGACACGAGAGTGCGCTCTTCCGTGTGCTTGGTATGACGGTAGCCGTCATTGGATGGCTCTACGTATTCGGCGGCCGTTCGGGCGCTCGACAATTCGGACCGGCCTCCGTGCTTGATCGGGTGGTGCTCGTTCCTCTAGTGCTCGTGCCCCTTGTGATAGCCGGTGTTTTTCCTCATACGTTGGGGGCGTTTGCGATTCTTGACCCTGCACTCGGCATTGGTGCTTGGGTGCTCCACAAACGCAAGACGTGACCGCGCTGACCGACCGGACATGGCCGCCGCGCCTCAGACCGACGCCGAAGAGGATCGCTCGGGCCTGCTCAAGCTCGCGGTCGCCGGCCTGGCGGTCGGCGCGCTGGCCGGGCTCGTCGGCAGCGCGTTCCACGCCCTCGTCGACCGCGCCGGCGCGCTGCGCGACGCGCTGGTCGCCTGGTCGCACACGGCGCCGTGGATCGGCTGGCTCGTGCCCGTCGTGGTCGCCGCCGCGGCGGCATTTCTCGCGCGCTGGCTCGTGCGGCGCTTCGCACCCGAGGCCTCGGGCAGCGGCGTCCAGCACATCGAGGCAGTCGTCCGCGGCGACGCGCGCGTGACGGGCGCCGCGGTGCTGCCGGTCAAGTTCTTCGGCGGCGTGCTCGCGCTCGGCGCGGGCCTCGCGCTCGGCCGCGAAGGGCCGACCGTGCAGATGAGCGCGACGGTCGGGCACCTCGCCAGTCGCTGGTTCAGGCTGGGCGCCGCCGACGCCCGCGTGCTCCTCGCCGCCGGCGCAGGCGCGGGCCTTGCGGCGGCGTTCAACGCGCCGCTGGCCGGCGCAGTGTTCGTGCTCGAGGAGCTCGTTCGCCGCTTCGAGCTGCGCGTCGCCGTGGCGACGCTCGCCGCGTGCAGCGCCGCGCTCGCCGTGATGCGCGCGCTGGTCGGCGACCGGCTCGTGTTCTCCGTGCCGGCGATCGAGGTCGATCTCTTTCCGGGCTATCTGCTCTTCCTCCTGTTCGGCGGGCTCGTCGGGCTCGTTGGGGTCGCGTACAACCGGATGATCGTCGCCGCCATCGATCTTCTCGAGCGCGTTCGCGTCGCGCCCGAGCTCCGCGCCGCGGCGGTGGGCGGAACCGTCGGGCTGGTCGCCTACTGCGCGCCAGCGCTCGTCGGCGGCGGCGAAACGCTGATCCAGGGCGTGCTCGACGGCGGCCACTCCGTGGCAGTGCTCGTCCTCGTTCTCGGGATACGCCTCCTGCTCGGGCCGCTTTCGTATGCCCCCGGGCTCCCCGGGGGACTGTTCGCGCCGCTGCTCGTGGTCGGCGCGATAGCGGGCTCGCTGTTCGGGCGCTCAGCCGAAGCCATGGTGCCGCTGCTCACGACCCCGATCGTCGCCTTCGCCGCGATCGGCATGGGGGCGCTGTTCGTCGCCGTCGTGCGGGCTCCGATCACCGGCATTGCGCTCGTCGTCGAGATGACCGGTGCAACGACGCTCTTCGTCCCGTTGCTCACGGCGTGCGCGGCCGCGGTTGCTGTGCCGACCGCGCTCGGGGACCGGCCGATCTACGACGCGCTGCGGATGCGCGACGCGGCGCGGCAGAAGAACAAGGGAGGCGCAGCGGGCCGCAGTGCGGGTCGGGCGCTAGGCGGCGGCACCTAACAGGAGAGAGGTCATGAGCAGCGGGAAGAGGAAATTCTTCATCATCGTCGGCTTGCTGTTTGTGGCAGGCGTGGCCATCGCGGGAGTGCTCTACGTCACGTTTCCCCGTGCAGATGACGACCTACGGCGGCATGGGACTCAACTTTCTCAGGTCGCTGTCTGTCGCCGGCGGGCACGTTGACCATCGAGACGAATCCCGCCTACAAGGCGCCGGTAGCTGCGGTGCCCTCACCACCGCTAGCCGATGCGGCATGGCCCAATGCTGCGGTCGGCGACTGGCCAAGCTACAACAGGACACCGACATCGCAGCGCTACTCGCCGCTCAACCAGATCAACACGAAGAATGTCGGGAACCTGAAGGTCCTGTGCACCTACGACCTCGGTGTGTTCGCTGCCTTTGAATCCGGTCTGATCATGGTGAACAACGCTCTGATCGGCACCGCCGAGTTCGAGATTTTCTCCATCAACCCGGCCACGTGCGCCGAGAACTGGCGCACGCGCCTGGATTATCCCGGCGCGCTCCTGCCGGCCAACCGCGGCGCCGCCTACATGGACGGCATGCTGTTTCGCGGCACACAGGACTGTCGGGTGCTGGCCTTCGATTTCAAGACGGGCAAACAAGTGTGGGAGACGACGATCTGCGACCCGAAACGCGGCGAGTCGGTGCCGTCGGCGCCGATCGCCTGGAACGGCCTCGTCTACGTCGGCAATGCCGGCGGAGACTTCAAGGGCGGCAAGGGTCATGTGTACGCGCTCGAGGGAAAGACCGGCAAGATCGTCTGGCAGTTCTTCCTCGTCCCCAAAGTCGAGGGCGACGTGGTCCGAGGCCCGCTGGGCAAGTCGCCGCTCGACGCGTCGACCTGGAACAACGCGCCCGGCATACCCATCAGCGGCGGCGGGACGTGGACCTCGTACACGCTCGATATCAAGAACGGGTTGCTGTACGTCCCGGGAGGCAATCCGGCCCCCGACTTCGCCTCGGGAGCACGCGAAGGCGACGAATCTCTTTACCGACTCGGTCGTCGTACTCGACGCCAAGACGGGCGACTACAAGAGCAACTTCAAGGTCGTGAAAAAGGACTGGCATGACTGGGACGTGTCCAGCCCGCCCATCCTGCTTCAGACCATGGGCGGCAAGCAGCTCATGGCGGTCGCACCGAAGGATGGGCACCTCTATGGCTACGATCTCGCCACCAACAACCTGCTCTACCGCGTGCCGGTGACCACGATCGAGAATGCCGAGGGCACGTTCGCCGTCGGCCAGAACGTTCATTTCTGTCCGGGTCCGGTGGGAGGCACTGAATGGAACACCCCGGGCTACGATCCGACCACGAATCTCATCATCACCGGTACCGTCGACTGGTGCGATACCGTGACGATCAAGACTGACGAGAGAATGCGGTCGGTGGCCGTCGGGCAGCCCTGGACCGGAATGGCGACGTGGAACCCGATCAACATGTTCGGCAAGGAAGACCCCACCGACGGGCACTGGGCCGGATGGATCTATGCCAGCGACGCCGACACCGGGGTCTGGAAATGGCGCGCCAAGTCCAACTATCCCATTGTCGCCGCCATCACGCCGACGGCCGGTGGAATCGTGTTCGTCGCTGACCTCGGCGGCAATTTCTACGCGTTGGATTCTTCCACCGGCCAGAAACTCTGGGGAGGGCCGCTCGGAACCGGCGGCGGGATCGGAGGCGGCGTGATCACGTACACCGTGGACGGCGTGCAGAAAGTTGCCGTGGCTGACGGATTCACCATGGTCGCGTGGCCAACGAAGCCGAGGCACGCAAGGGTCGTAATCCTGGGGCTGGACAGCGCCGCCGCGAAGAAATGACAGGGGAGTTCGAACCATGGACCTCGATCCCGTCTTCCTCTCGCGCCTCCAGTTCGCGTTCCTCATCAGCTTCCACATCATCTTCCCGTCCTTCACGATCGGGTTGGCAGCCTGGCTGGCGACGATCGACGGCGCGCGGCTCGCCACCGGCAACCCACTCTACCGGCGCGTCTTCGATTTCTGGCTCAAGGTGTTCGCGGTCTCGTTCGGCATGGGGGTGGTGACGGGTGTCGTGATGGCGTTCCAGTTCGGCACCAACTGGGGCGTGCTGGCGCAGAAGGCCGGCTCGATCCAGGGGCCGCTGCTCGGCTACGAAGCTTTCACCGCCTTCATGCTGGAGGCGACGTTCTTCGGCGTGATGCTGCTCGGGCGCGACCGCGTGTCGCCGCGCTTCTATTTCTTCGCGTGCTGCATGGTCTCGCTCGGGACGATGTTCTCGTCGTTCTGGATTCTCGCCAACAACAGCTGGATGCAGGTGCCGCTCGGGCACACGATCGTCGACGGCAAGATCATCCCTGCGGACTGGAGCGAGATCGTGCTTGGGTCAGTGATGATGGTCCGCTGGCCGCACATGCTGCTCGCTGCATTCCTGACGACCGGCATGTGCGTGGCAGCCACCGGCGCCTGGTATGTGTTGCGCAATATCCATCGCGCCGAGGCGCGCGTGATGCTGCACTGGGGGCTTGGCTTCGTCGCGGTCGTGATTCCGATCCAACTCTTCTTCGGCCACCTGACGGGTCTCTACGTCCTCAAGCATCAGCCGGCGAAGTTCGCGGCGATCGAGGCGCGCTGGAAGACGCAGCAGCCGGCCAGCGAAGTGCTGATCGCGATTCCCGACGAGAAAAACGAACGCAATCTCTTCGCGATCGAAATCCCGAAACTCGGCAGCATGATCGCCTCGGGCAACTGGACTGCGAAAGAGATCGGGCTGGAGACGTTCTCGCCGGACGACCGGCCGCCGGTGCTGATCCCGTTCTTCGGCTTCCGGATCATGGTGGGGATGGGACTGATCATGCTCGCGGTCTCGTGGTTCGGTAACTTCCTCCGCTGGCGCGGCCGGCTCGAGACGACGCGCTGGTTTCTCTGGGGAACGTTCCTCGCGTTTCCGACCGGCTTCGTCGCCGTCCTCTGCGGGTGGTTTACGGCCGAGGTCGGGCGTCAGCCGTGGGTCGTGTACGGGCTGCTGCGCACCAAGGACGCGGTCACACCGTCGCTCACGACCGGCGACGTGCTGTTCTCGCTCGCCTGCTACGTTCTCGTCTACGCCGTGGTCTATTCGTTCGGCATGTACTACATCTACAAGCTGTTGCATGAAGGGCCAACAGGCGACGCGAAAGCCATCCCTGGCGCCACCGGCAGGCGGCCGATGGCGTTCGCAGACAGTGCCGAGACGGCGACCGGCA
>CAVQUV010000021.1:0-324298 GCA_963716855.1 uncultured beta proteobacterium
CGCGATCATCAACCACGCGATCCCAATCCCGATCAGGACGAGCGGCAGGGGATTTTCGCGGACCTCCCACCCGAGATTGCGAAGGAATTCGGCCACCGGACCCTCCCGGGCATGATCGATGAGCTGATCGATCACTCGTTCCGGCGTGAGACGAGCGCGTAGCTCGTCCAGCGTATCCGCGAGCTGTCGGCGGGTCTCCCCAACCTCTCGCTCCAGCTTCTCGCTTTGAGACCCCTGCTCGACCGCCACTAAAGCCATCGATCGCACCTCCTGCTAGTGTGCAAACCAGGCGGATTCGAGCGAAGTTCCCATTACGGGACTAGCTGTCGCGGTCATCCGTGCTCGCGATATCGGGTTTCGAAATCCTCGGTCTCATCACCATCCAGAGAATCGCCAAATTCATGGCGCATATTCTCCGGCTGGTGGCGGTGCGGATGGGTCGCCACGAAGCGTACCGCGGCCGAGGTGACCTCCGTCTATAAAGATTCAATTTCAGCGAGAGCTTCGCTGCAGACCCGCTGCAGGAGCAGCGGCGGCCAATTTGAGGATACAACCCAAGCGTGCTCTCGCCGGCTCGGATTTTGCCGATATCGGCGTCGCCCTTTCCGCGGTGGATTACATTTTGAGTGCCGGCTTGCGGGCCTTGATGGTCGCCTCCCGAGGCTCCGAGCAATCGCAAGAGAGGTCGAGCCGGGCACAGATGCGGCCGCCATGCGCCACCGGCGCGTGCCTGATCCACCAGAGGCGGGCGGCGATCTCGCTCATCCCGCCGCCGCGTCCAGCCGCATCACGATCTCTTCATTCGCCCATCTGCAACAGCGCGCCGCGGCGGCGGGCGTCGCGGAAGGCGATGAAGAAGATCGCCGCGCCGAGGGCCAGGTAGACAAGGTCGAGCGCCACCGCGCTGAGCAGGTAGTCGGTGCGGAAGGTGTGCTCGAACAGCACCGCGCGCATGCCCTCGAACACATGCGTCGACGGCAAGGCCCAGGCGACCGGCTGCAGCCAGTCCGGCAGGATCGACACCGGGTAGTAGACGCAGCTGATCGGCGCCAGCGCGAAGATCGACGGTCCAGGCCAGGCTCTCGGCGCCCATGCCGTGGCGCAGGATGCAACGCCGCAGATCGCCAGGCCCAAGGCCCAGCCCAATGCCATCAGCACGGCGATAGAACGCGATCAGCGGCAGCCCCATGTCGAAGATCGAATAGTGATAGAGCGGGATCGCCAGCAGCGCCGCCGGCACGATGCCGATCAGCGACGCGGATCAGGCTCATCGCCAACAGCGACAGCACCCATTCATAGGGCCGCAGCGGGGTGACGAACAGCTGGCCGAGATTGCGCGACCACATCTCCTCGAGGAACGACATCGACAGGCCGAGCTGGCCGCGGAACAGCACGTCCCACAGCATGCACCGCGGCGAGCAGCACGCCGAAGGCGCGCGCGACATAGCTGCTGTTGGCGTAGAGGAACTGGCTCATGAAGCCCCAGATCAGCATCTGCAGGGTCGGCCAGTACATCAGCTCGAGGGTGCGCGGCCACGAGCTGCGCAGCAGATAGAGATAGCGCAGCAGCATCGCCCAGACCCGACGCCGCCGAGGACGCGCAGGGCCGCTCACGATGCCGGCTCGAGCTCGGCCTGCGATCCGCGGGCGATGTGGAGGAAGACCTCCTCGAGGTTGGTGCGGCCATAGCGGTCGATCAGCTCCTCGGGGCTGCCGCGATCGACGATGCGGCCCTCCTTCATCATCATGACCTCGCGAGCACAGCCGCTCGACCTCGGCCATGTTGTGCGAGGCCATCAGGATCGTCGCGCCGGTGCGGTCGCGGTAGTCCTCGAGATAGCTGCGCACCCAGTCGCCGGTGTCGGGGTCGAGCGAGGCGGTCGGCTCGTCGAGCAGCAGCAGCTCGGGCTCGTTGAGCAGCGCCTTGGCGAGCGCGACGCGGGTCTTCTGGCCGGCCGACAGTTTGCCGGCCGGGCGCTCGAGCAATGTCGGTCGATCTGCAGGTCGTCGGCGAGCCTGCGCGATCCGCTCGGCGCGGTGCGGCAGGCCGTAGAGCCGCGCATAGATCGGCAGGTTCTGGCGCACCGTCAGCCGGTGCGGCAGGTCGACATAGGGCGAGGAGAAATTCATCCGCGGCAGCACGCGGTAGCGATGCCGCAGCATGTCCTCGCCGAGGACCTGGATCGTGCCCGAGGTCGGCAGCAGCAGGCCGAGCAGCATCGACGAGGGTCGTGGTCTTGCCGGCGCCGTTGCCGCCGAGCAACGCGGCGGTGACGCCACGCTCGACGGCGAAGCTGATCCCGTCCACCGCGACGGTGCGTCGAATAGCGCTTGACGAGACTTTCGACCTGGATGGCGGGTTCGACCATCGACCCTATATGGCGTATGGCGAGCTGACCGGCCAGCATGGGGCTGGCCGGCGGCGTTGCGCGCCGGACCGCCGGATACTCGGCACGATGCGCTGCAGAGAGATCAATCGGTGACCGACTCCAGCCTGATCGCCCCGAGCGAGCCCTCCGGACCGATCAGCCTGCGCGACCTTGATCCTGATCCGCTGGGTCGCGATCGCCGGACAGGCGCTCGACGCTGCTGATCGTCCATTACGGGCTCGGCTTTCGACCTGCCGCTTGTTCCGGCGCTGGCGGTCGTCGCCTCCTCGGCCGTTGCTCAATCTCGTTCTGATCGTGCACCGCCAGCGGGCGGCTCGGCTCGGCGAGCGCGACGCCGCGCTCTTCCTCGGCTACGACATCCTGCAGCTCGCGGTTCTGCTGTATCTGACCGGCGGGCTGCAAAACCCGTTCGCGATTCTGATCCTGGCGCCGGTCACGGTCGCCGCGACGATCCTGTCGCGGCGGGCGGTGATCGCGCTCTCGGTCCTCGCCGTCGCGACGATCAGCGTGCTGGCGCTGTGGCACATGCCGCTGCCGTGGCGCGCCGAGCCGCTGGTGTTTCCGCCCGAGCTCGTGCTCGGGATCTGGATCGCGCTGGTGCTCGCGACGTTGTTCATCGGCGCCTATACCTGGAGCGTCGCGCAAGGAGGCACGCCGGCTGCGCGACGCGGTGGCGGCAACCCAGCTGGCGCTGGCGCGCGAGCAGCGGGTCTCGGCGGTCGGCGCGCTGGCGGCGGCGGCGGCGCACGAGCTCGGCAGCCCGCTCGGCGACGATCGCCGTCGTTGCCAAGGAGCTGGCGCGCGAGCTGCCCGAGGACAGCGCCGCATGCCGAGGATGCCGCAGCTGCTGTTGAGCCAATCCGAGCGCTGCCGCAAGATTCTCGCCGAGCTCGCCCACCATCCCGAGGAAGACGGCGGATCGCCCTATACGCGGCTTGCCGATCTCGGCTCTGGTCGAGGCGGCGCTGAACCCCATCGCGATCAAGGGGTGCGGCTGATCCTCGCGACCGCCGGCGAGCCCGCCGGGGAGGAGCCGCTCGTCCGGCGCAGCCCGGAGATCATGCACGGGCTCAACAACCTCGTTCAGAATGCGGTGCAGTTTGCGCCGGCGCGAGGTCAGCATCACGACCTACTGGGACAGGGCGACCGTCACGGTCGAGATCGACGATGACGGGCCGGGGTTTCCCGCTCCACTTGCTCGGGCGCCTCGGCGAACCCTACCTCTCGACGCGCGCCGGTGTGACCGAACCACATGGGGCTCGGCATCTTCATCGCCCAGAGCCTGCTGGAGCGCAGCGGCGCCGAGCTCGCCTTCGACAACCTCGCCGATGGCGGCGCGCATGTTGCGATTTCCTGGAATCGTGCCAATCTGGAAACCGTGGAGCGAACCCGTCCCGCCGCGCCGGCGATGCCCTGCGCGTCGCGCAGCGGGTCGTGAACTAGGACGGCGCCAAGGGCAAATGCGCATGAGCGAGAGTGATCGACCCAATCGCGCCGGCTCCGCCGAAGGGATGTCGGCCGCCCTGCGCAGCCTGCCCGAATCCGAGCGCACATTGCTGATCGTCGACGACGACGCGCCGCTGTGCCAGCGCCTCGCGCGGGCGATGGAGCGCCGCGGCTTCGTCGTTGCGACCGCCGACAGCGTCGCCGCCGGGATCGCCGCAGCGACGCGATCAGCCGCCGGCCTTCGCCGTCGTCGATCTGCGGCTCGGCGACGGCCGCGGGTTCGACGTCGTCAGCGCGCTTGCGCGAGCGCCCGTCCCGGCGCCCGCATCGTGATGCTGACCGGCTACGGCAACATCGCGACCGCGGTGGCGGCGGTCAAGGCCGGGGCGATCGACTATCTGCCGAAGCCGGCCGACGCCGACGCCGTCGAGCGCGCGCTCCTGCGCCCAGGAAGACGGCACTCCCGAGCCGCCGGAAGACCCGATGTCGGCCGACCGGGTGCGCTGGGAGCACATCCAGCGCGTCTTCGAGATGTGCGACCGCAACGTCTCGGAGACCGCGCGCCGGCTCAAGATGCACCGCCGCACGCTGCAGCGCATCCTCTCCAAGCACGCGCCGCGGAGCTGAGGCGCACCTCGGCGCAACACGTCGCATCCTGCGCCCCACTTACTACGAGATTGCTTCGCTGCGCTCGCAATGACACAACATAGGTTGTCATTGCGAGGAGCGGAGCGACGAAGCAATCTCGGCGATCGGCGGTTTCGCTCGTCGGCGTGCGGTTCAGAAGAGGGGTACGCCATCACAACATTCTCGAAGACCGTAGCCCTCGTCGCAGGCCTGTTGTGCCTGGAGAAGCGGGTCAGCTATCGGCGGCTGCGCAAGGAATTCGGGCTCGACGACGAGACGCTCGAGGATGTCCGCCACGAGCTGATCGTCAAGCGCCTGGCGGTCGACGAGGGCGGACAAGGGCTCGCCTTTGTCGGCGCGGCCCTCTTCGAGACCGGCAACGCCCCGCCTCCGGCATTGCACCGCCGCGCGATCACCCTGCCGCCGGCTCGCCGCGCCTGTCGCGCCGGCCGCGGTCGCCGCGGCGCCGGAGGCCGAGCGCCGCCAGCTGACCGTGATGTTTTGCGACCTGGTGGGATCGACGGCACTCTCCACCGGGATGGACCCCGAAGATCTGCGCGATGTGATCGCGTCGTATCAGAGCCGGTGCAGTGCCGCGATCCGGCGTTACGACGGCTTTGTCGCGAAGTACATGGGCGACGGCATCCTGGTCTATTTCGGCTACCCGCGCGCCCATGAGGACGAGGCCGAGCGCTCGGTGCGGGCGGGTCTCGACATCGTCGATGCGATGGCGGAGCTGAATGCCGCAATCCGCCAGGCCGCCCGGGGTCGAGCTCGCGGTGCGGATCGGCATCGCCACCGGACCGGTGATCGTCGGCGACCAGATCGGCGAAGGAACCGCATCGGAGACCGCGGTCGTCGGCGAGACGCCGAACCTGGCGGCGCGTCTGCAGGCATTGGCGCAGCCGAACCAGATCGTCGTCAGCGCGGCCACGCGCGCGATGCTCGGCGATCACTTCGACCTCGAGGATCTCGGGGCATCTGAGCTGAAGGGGTTCGCCGAGCCGGTGCCGGCCTGGCGCGTGCTTGTCGGCGCGGGATGTCGAGAGCCGGTTTGCCGCAACCCGGACCGGGAGCTCGGCACCCCTCGTCGGGCGCCAGGAGGAGATGGGGCTGCTGTTGCGGGCCTGGGAAGGCAGCAGCCACGGCCGCGGCCAGGTCGTGCTGATCCAGGGCGAAGCCGGGGTCGGCAAGTCCCGCCTGGTGGAGGGCTTGCGAGAGGCGGCCGGCAAGGACCACATCTGGGTGGCGATCCGCTGTTCTCCGTTTCACACGGCGAGCGCCTTTCATCCGATCATCGAACATTTGAAGCGCGTGTTCGGCTGGCAGCCGGAGGATACGGCGCAGCAGCACCTGGCGAAGCTCGAAGCCGGGCTCGCCGGCTTCAAGACCTTGCCCCTCTCCGAGAGCGTGCAGGTTGTTCGCCGATTTGATGTCCGTGCCGGCGCCCGAGGACCGCTATCCGCGCCTTGCGATGACGGCGCAGCAGCAGCGCGATGCGACCCTCGATGCGATCGTTGCCTGGCTGATCGAAACGGCCGAGCGCGCCCCGGTGCTGATGGCCTGGGAGGATTTGCACTGGGCCGATCCGACGACATTGGAAACGCTGGGCATGCTGATCGAGCAGGCGCCGACGGCGGCGATGCTGGTCGTCGCGACCTATCGGCCGGAATTGACGCCGCCCTGGCCGCAACGCTCGCACATGACGCCGATCACGTTCAACCGCCTGGAGCGGCCGGAGGTCGAGACGATGGTCGGTCATCTGGCCGGCGGCCGGTCGCTGCCCGGCGAGGTGGTCGATCATATCGTCGCCAAGTCCGACGGCGTGCCGCTCTACGTCGAGGAGCTGACCAAGGCCATCCTCGGTTCGGGGGTGCTCGAGGCCCGCGGCGACGTCTACGTGCTCACGGGCGCGCTGGCGCAATTGCACATCCCGGAGACATTGCAGGATTCGCTGATGGCGCGGCTCGACCGGGCGCCGCGGCTGCGTGAAGTGGCACAATTGGGCTCGGTGCTGGGACGCGAGTTTGCCTATGACATGATCAGTGCCTGGCCGGGATCGAGGAAGACGATGCTGCAGAGCGGTCTCGGTCAGCTGGTGGTCGACGAGTTGCTCTACCAGCGCGGCCGCCCGCCGCGCTCGCGCTACCTGTTCAAGCATGCGCTGATCCAGGATGCGGCTTACCAATCGCTGCTGAAGCGCACCCGCCAGCAATATCACCAGCGGGCGGCAAAGCTGCTGGAGGATCGCTTTCCCGAGGTGGCGAGCACGCAACCGGAACTGGTGGCGCATCACTACACCGAAGCGAACTGTCCGGCGCAGGCGATCGCGTACTGGCACAAAGCCGGCGTGGCCGCGGCGAGCAAGTCGGCGAACCTCGAAGCGATCGACCAATTTCGCCGAGGCCTGGCACTGGTCGAAGCGCTACCGGATCCGCGCGAGCGGGCCGAGCGCGAGCTGGATCTGCAAATGGCGCTTGGTCCGTCCACGCACTTTCCCGCCCGCCGCGAAAATCCCGACGAGTTCCGGACCGGCCGGTCGTGCTGTAAGGCGGGAAGCGGGCGCGTGCGCCCGGCGCGTCATCTCGCGCTTCTACGCGTTCTGCTATGCTCGCGGCGCGAGACCGATCGTTTGCGCGCGTCCGGGGCACATGCCTTCACGCGCAACCCGCACGGTGCGACTCGCATTCTGCTGAGGAGGAGGCCTCGGTCCCGAAATGCTGGAAGCGATAGGTGCCGGACTCGGGGCGCTGTTGACGCCGCAGGCCATCCTCTTCATGTTCATAGGGGTCGTCTACGGCCTCGTCATTGGCATACTGCCCGGCCTCGGCGGCGTGGTGGCGATGGCGCTGCTCCTGCCGTTCACCTATGGTTTCGAAAGAGCGCGTGCTGGTCGATCACATCGAGGAGTTCCTGCCCATCGTCTACACCCCCACCGTGGGCCGGGCCTGCCAGGAGTGGAGCCACATCTTCCGGCGCGCACGGGGCCTGTGGATCACGCCTGAGGGCACCGTGGGCCGGATCTACGAAGTGCTCCGCGAGCACGCCCCTCGACGAGGTGCGGCTGGTCACGTGGTCACCGACAACGAGCGCATCCTCGGCCTGGGCGACCAGGGGGCCGGGGGCATGGGCATTCCGATCGGCAAGCTCGCCCTGTACACCACGGCCGGCCAGGTCCCCACCATGGCGGACGCTGCCGATCAGCCAGTTGAACATCGGCACCGACAACAGGGCGCTACCTCGATGACGAGCTGTACCTGGGCTGGCGCAGCCGGCGCTTGCGCGGGCCGCAGTACGACTCGCTCGTCGAGGAATTCGTGCAGGCCGTGAAGCGCCGCTTCCCGAAGGCGCTCCTGCAGTGGGAGGACTTCAAGAAGAACAACGCCTTCCGCCTGCTGGACCGCTACAGCCAGGTCCTGCCGAGCTTCAACGACGACATCCAGGGCACGTCCGCCGTGGCCGTCGCCGGGATCGTCGCGGGCGCTCGCGTGTCGAAAGACGGGCCGTGGGCAGCGAAGCCAACGACAGCGGTAGAAGTCAAATTGGCGGCTTCTTCCGCGGTGAATGCTCGCTTCTTCGGACTGAGAGGTTCTACGAGTTGTGGAATTTCGGAATAGACTGCCTTGACCCAAGAGTTCCGGAATTATTTCTGACTTTGAAGCGTCCATCGCTAAGCGGGTCGGGGCCACCTAAGGGGAATATCAAGTCGCTTTGACTGAGACCGACAGGCTGTTTTTGTCGCACCTCAAGCCAATCCACAACCATAGCTTGATCGACGCACGGAAAATAATCGACTGCAGTGACCAGCGAGTAGGCCGGCAATATCGGAATTGCCAAGGCTGATCTGGTGAAAGCGTTAAGACCCCATCGCAGGTGCCGTCAACCAAGTGTGCCGCGTCATATCCGCCATTCTTCAAGGTTTGTTCGAAGGACGGATCAGGAAGATCATTGAGATTGCGCTTCCGCCACTGCCGCTGGTTGTTTTTGTCAGATTGAGCCTGATATTGGCAAACTCAGGAGCGGCCCGCCCTTTAAATTCCCAGGCCTTGAGGTACAGCGACGAGATCCAAAATCGATTGCCCGCATCCGGCGGAACCTTAAATCGCACTGGTTCCTGCTTGCCTCTTACCCTTTGACTAGCGATCCGCACCAAGGGACGAGGGATTGGCGCGACCAGCGCCGATTGGCCACGCTTCTCAAGCTTCACTAGTCTGCCGCCATTGGTAGACGTACGAGTAAACGGGGGAGCCGACAGATTGAAACCGGAAAGCGGTGGGACCCATCCCGGATTGTCGTCACCTTTCCTATGCATCCGCGCGAGCTTTTCGTTGACGTGCAGCTCGGCGAACTTCAGTGTCCGGAGGAATGTTTAGCCGGGTTCCGTCTTCCGCGAACAGGCATTCCCGTCCGGCGAACAGCTTGTGCGCGGGCGTCACAAAGGTCAGAGACCGATCTACCTGGGGAACCGGCCGCAGAACCGCGTGGGCAGCATCAAGGGCGCCATACTCAGCGATATACGCCACGTAGCGCGCTGGCTGCGCGGCGAAGCCACGATCGCCCTTGGCGGGCCGGGGATCAAAGCTGCGGTGCCGACCATCATAGCGCGGCGCTAGGGTTCCGACACGGGCAACCCCTATCCGGGCGAAGGCGAGGTCGGCATGCTTTTTATGCGGCGCATGTTCGCTTGTGCGGTCTGGCATGCGAAAACGGCAATGACGGGATTTCTGAAGTCAGACAGCTTGCGCTCAGCGCGAGCAAAAATATAGTTCTCGATTGTGTGAGTTTCTTCAAGGGTTGGGTAGTCGGCTGAATTTGTGTTGCCGCGTGCCCGCAATTGAACGGCCGGGGATGCCAGAACGTGATATAGAACGCTGAGCGCGGGCGATCCGGCGTGATGCCCTGCCGCGCGGCCGTCGCAGATCCTGGAGCCCTGGCGTGGCCCGTTTGATGCCGCGCAAGGGCCGCTCCAATTCCTTTGCAGCTGTCCGACCGGCTTGCCGATATCGAGGCCGCCGCAATTCCTTTCAGGAACTCGCGCCAGCCGCGCGGCGCGAGGCGAGCGCAGATCGATTTTATATCCTGGATGAGCGCCATCTGCGGATTCCGATCAGGTGATTTATTTTCGCCAATGACAGGCGAAAGCGCATTGTTGCGCAGTCAGCCTGCGCTCCGCACCTCCCATATGGGGGACGCGCGGCTATTGGGTGCACCCCTCCTCGCATTTGAACGATCCGGACGAAAACATCAACAATGAGAGTGCTCGGAAACCCGCCGGCCCGCGCGATGGATCCGTCAACTGGTGATCCATGAAACGCAAGAAATCCTGGACCGAGAAGCTGCACGACCCCCGGCCCCATGAGGTGAAGCCGGCGCCGATGGATATCGCCGGCATGAAGAAGGGCGAGATCATGTTGATCCCGTCGCCCGCCATCGTTGACGCCTTCATCCGGAAGATCCCCGCCGGCAAGAGCATGGATGTGAAGACGTTCCGTCAGAAGCTGGCCCGCAAATACAAGGCGGAGGTGACCTGCCCGATCACCACGGGCTTTCATCTGCGGACCGTAGCGGAGGCGGCGCTGGAGGCGCACGAACAGGGCGCGCCTCTGGACGACATCACGCCGTTCTGGCGGGTGCTGGACGCTGAGGCACCGACGACCGCGAAGCTCTCCTGCGGCCCGGCCTTCGTGACCACGCAACGGCGGCGGGAAGGACTCTAGAGAGTCTTGGCTAAAACCCTCAGAACCGCGCCGATGATCGGGCCGGTCTGCGTCACGTCGTGGAGGAGAGCCGCTCTTGCTCTAGCAGTTATAGGCACCAGCCGCGCAGCGCCGCGCCGTGCGCCGGCTGACGCCGGCAACGCTCACGGGCGTCAGCGGGCGTCCGACGACGGCCTCGGCCGGCGAGATGAAGCTGTGCACGCCCGGTATCGAGGCCCGCTCTCCGAGCTTCCAGGAAACAAAGCCCGATGATCCCCGCCAGCAGCAGGATGACAAATTTCTTCGACATGCTCATTGTGCGGCTCCCGTCATGAAGTGCTGCGGAATATCATTGGAATCCTTGAGTTCCTTCGGCTCGACTTTTGCGGCGTTGGTTGCATTCTTGAAGCCAAAGTCGTCTGCCGCCACCTCATTTCCGGTCTTCCAGTCCCTGATCCGGAGGCTGTATTGCGGCGCCATGTCGACGAGCTTGGTGGTGATGACATATTGGCAGGGATAGGGGCGGTCCCCCTGCGCGATCCAGATCTGCCAATCGACTTCCTCGGTGCGAAAAGCGAGATAATCGCATTCGACGCCGCCGATCACGCCGCTGCCGAGATCCTTGACGTCGACCACATTGGCCATCAGCGCATCGTTGACATTGGATAGCAGCAGGTCCGCGCCGGGGAGGGGCCTGTTGTATTTGTCCCGCAACTCGTCGACCAGATGGTCGATCGTGCCGGGCACCTCGACCTGGGAATAGAGGTTTGCGTTCTTGCCGAACAGCGTCAGCGTTTTCCCGTCGAAGAGCATTTCGACATCCGCGAACCCGGCAGAGCGCGTGGCGTGGATCTTGTCGGGCCGGTTGAGCGTGACCGTGCCTGAAGCCGCCAGCGCGAGTTTCTGCTTGTCGCTGGTGACGACCTCATAGTTGACATCGTATGCGAACGATATGGCCTTCTGCGCGGCCAGGTAGTCGGACATGGCCTTGAACAGGTTCTTGGCGTCCGTCTCGTCGGCCCTGACCTCCGACAGCGTCCCCAGCCCTGCTATCAGGGCCACCATTGCGGCGAGCATGCCGGCCGCAAAAATCTTCATCGATTTTCGGATCATCGTCTCCATCTGAGTGCCCCTGTTTGAGGGATGTTGAAGGTATGCTTCGGATCGCTCTTGAAGGTGAGGAAGCCGTATCATGGTCGACCACTGCCCGAACGGCTATTGGACCAACGTCCAATGGACCCCTTGAGCTGGAATGGCGCGGCGCGGAAATCCCGTGGCTTCGCAAGGCTTTGGGTCGCGAGCCGGGAATTAGATATTGAGCTCGACCCAGACCGGCTGATGATCGGAGCCGTCAGCCTTCTCGTCGATCCAGGCGCGTTTGACCTTGCCGGCGAGATCGGATGTCACGAAGCCATGATCGATGCGTTTCGGCTGTTTGCCGCGCGACGCCGGAAAGGTGATGCCCTCGTTCTCCGCCATGCCGGCGAGCGTGAGCACATCGGCGAAACGGTCGGCCTCCACCAGCCGGCCATAGACAGGATCGAGCGCGCCGACCAGCAACTCATACTCGGGCGAACGCGGCGTCATGTTGAAATCGCCCATAATAATCGCCGGGGCCGGCATGGGCGGAATTTCCGCGGCATCGAGTTCCACCCAATCGGCCTTGAAGGCGGCTGGATCGACACTCTCGCCGACAATGACCGGGCCGCGGGCCGGCGCCGACTGCACGAACGAACGGATCTGCTCCAGCTGCCGCAAACGCTGCCGCTGCGACAGATAGGAGAGGTGGGTGTTGTAGACGCGGAGCCCGCCGCCGCGCGCCGGGATCACGGCCTCCAGCAGCGCGGCATCCTCGGCGATCTTCCCGCGCACCGGAACCTTGTCGAGGGTCAGCCGGCGCGTGGACAGGATCGGCGCGCGGGAGAGGATCATCAGGCCCACTTGGCGCCGCCGGTTGTCGACGGTTCCATCGACAGCGACGCTGCTGCCGTCCAGATCCACCGACGGCGCATGCACCCAGCGGAATCCCGGCAGCAGGCGCGCCAGTTGCTCCGCCTGATCGCCGTGGGCGGGCCGCCAATGACGCTCCACTTCCTGCAGCAGGATGGTGTCAGCGGCGGCAACGGTGCGGGCGATGCGCGTAAGGTCGACGGTGCCGTCGCGGCCGCAGCCGAACTGAATATTGTAGCTGACGATCAGCATGGGATTTCCTCAGCGGCGCCGCTTGCGCGCCGCCGGCCGACGCCGGCGATGCTTTTCGAGGAAACTTGTGACACGCGCCAGATACGGCTCGGCTTCCTCATACATCGGCATATGGGAGCTATTGGGGAACACCGTGATCTCCGCGTCGGGCAAGGCGCGCTGCATGCGCATGGCGCAGAGCGGCGTCATCTCGTCATGCTGGCCGCACATCACCAGCGACGGCACGGTGATGCGGTGCATGTCGGGGATGCGGTTCCAATCCTTGAGGTTGCCGATATAGAGGAACTCATTCGGCCCCTGCATTTCCATGTAGGGATCCATGTTCCAGTCCTTCAGCGACGCCATCGCCGATTTGGGCCAGTCGTCCAGCCGCAGCACATGGCGGTAATTGAGAACGGTGATGGCCGCCATATAGGCCGGATGATCGAACCGCCTGATAGCCTCGAAGCGCTGCATCATGGCGACCGTTTCCGGTCCGAGCGCGGCGCGCAGGTGGTTTAGTTCGCTGACCAGATGGGGCATGTCGCCGCACGTGCTGGAGAGGATCAGCGAGCGGATCGAGCCCAGATAGGTGAGCGCGAATTCGATACTGAGCCAGCCGCCCCAGGAATGGCCCAGCAGATGCACCGGCGGCAGCTCGAGGGCGCGCAGCACGGTTTCCACCTCCTCCACATAGCGGGAGATGCTCCACAGGCTCTTGTCCTTCGGCTTGTCGGAACGGCCGCAGCCCAGCTGGTCATAGGTGACGACCCGGAAGCCCCGCTCGGCGAGGGCGATCAGCGGATCACGCAGATAATCGCACGGCAAGCCCCGGACCGCCGTTGAGCAGGAACAGCACGTCGTCGCCCGCGCCATAGCTATAGGTGACGACGTTGTAGCCATCGACTTTCACCCGGCGGATCGTGGGCTTAGGCGCTCTTGGCATTGTCGAGGCTCCCTCTGTGCTCCCCTTTGCGGCCGGACTCGGTGTACTGCGAGCCCTCGCCCGACTCCATTAGATCAATTGGTCTGCCAATCATCAATGACGCGGCCATTGAATGTGGCAGGGGAATCGGCTTTCCTCGCCGTCTCCATGCTGCCTCTGGAACAATTTCCCCTTGCCGCACGCCGTGCCGTTACCGGTGTCTTCGCCGATATCGACGACACGCTGACCACGGATGGGCGGCTGACCGCCGACGCCTATGGCGCCATGCAGCGGCTGAAGGATGCCGGATTTCTGGTCATCCCCATCACCGGGCGCCCCGCCGGATGGTGCGATCACATTGCGCGCATGTGGCCGGTGGATGCGGTGGTGGGCGAGAACGGCGCGTTCTACTTCCGCTATGACGCGGCGGCGCGAAAGCTGCAGAAGCGCTTCCTGATGGACGAGGCGACGCGCGCCGCCAATCGCGCGCGGCTGATCGCGGTGCGCGACCGCATCCTGAAGGAAGTACCGGGCGCCGGCATCGCCTCGGACCAGCTCTACCGCGAGGCCGACCTCGCCATCGATTTCTGCGAGGACGTGCCGCCTCTTTCCGACGAGGCGATCGACCGCATCGTGCAGATCTTCGAGGAGAGCGGCGCCACGGCCAAGGTCAGCTCCATCCACGTCAACGGCTGGTTCGGCAGCTATGACAAGCTGGGCATGACCAAGACCTTGATGCGGGAAGCGTTCGGCCTCGATCTCGAGGCACAACGGGAAAGCTTCGTTTTCGCGGGCGACTCGCCGAACGATCAGCCGATGTTCGCCTATTTTCCCCACGCGGTCGGCGTCGCCAATGTGGCGGATTTGATGGACCGCATTTCGTCGCCGCCGGCCTATGTCACCCGCGCCCGCGGCGGCGCCGGATTCGCCGAACTGGCCGACCTGCTGATCGCCGCGCGGGCGTCGCGCTGATCGCGCGGCCATGGGCGGGCCCGCGCGCATTCGAACCGGCTATCTGGCCGCTGAGGGATTCGAGTCGCAGCTCGAGCAGGAATTGGGGCGCGCAAACATTCACGAGCGCCATGGACGCCTGTTTCTCGTCGACGGCCCGGCGCGGCCGGCGGCCTGGGCGGCGAACATCTGGTACGATCCCCAGGAGGTCGCGTTCGACTCCATATCGCAAGCGGCGGCGGCGCTGCGGGCGATGCAGCGCAACTGGGCGCTCTATCCCCATCGGTTGCACCGGCGCGCCAGCCTGATCCAGGACAAGCTGCCCCATGTAAGCGCGAAGCCTTTGGCTTTTCCCGCGCCGTTGCCGAAGGCGCCGCTGGGTTCCTGGACATTGCTGGATGCCAACCGGCTGCTGGCGGCGCCGCGCTGCGCCAGCGCCTTTGCCAACGGCGCCGTCGAATTTGTCGAGAACAAGTCCGCGCCGCCGAACCGCGCCTATCTCAAGCTGTGGGAAGCGCTGACCCTGATCGAGCGGCGGCCGCAGAGCGGCGAGCTTTGCCTGGATCTGGGCGCCAGCCCCGGCGGGTGGAGTTGGGTGCTGCAATCCCTGGGAGCGCAGGTCATCGCCATCGATCGCGCGCCGCTCGACCCGGATATCGCAGCGCTGCCGGGCATCGAGTATCGCAGCGCGAGCGCCTTTGCGCTGGAGCCGCGGGACATCGGGCCGGTGGATTGGCTGTGCAGCGATATCGTCTGTTATCCGGGAAAACTGCTGGAGCTGGTCAATCGCTGGCTGGAGTCAGGGCTGGTGCGCAATTTCGTCTGCACGCATCAAGTTCCAGGGCGATACAGACCATGCCGCCGCCGCGCCGTTCGCGGCGATCCCCGGCAGCCGCCTGATGCATCTGCATCACAACAAGCATGAGCTGACCTGGGTGCGACTAGCGACCTAGCCGGTGCGGCGGTTGCGCAGCACCCAGATGACGAAATAGCCGCCGAACAGCAGCAGACCGGCGCCCACCGTGGACACGGTGCCCAGCACCGGCACGCCCGGCGTATAGCCCGCGACCATCTTGGCGTAGAGATACTCCGGCACGGTGGTATCGGCCCCGGTGGTGAACAGCGACAGCGGGAAGTTGCCCCAGGACAGCAGGAAGGCGAACAGGCAGCCGGAGAAGATGCCGGGCCACAGCACCGGGAGCGTCACTTCCTGAAGCACCTGCCAGCGGTTGGCGCCGAGATCGTAGGCGGCCTCCTCCAGCGCCGGATCGAAGCTGTAGACCTGGATGGAGATCACCAGGGTCACCACGGGCACGACCCACACCAGATGGGCGAACACGGCCGTCGCCCAGGACATCTGCAAGCCCAACGCGTTGAACCACAACAGCAGCGCCAGCCCCAGCACCGACTGCGGGAAGAAGATCGGCAGCAGCACGAGCTTCTGATAGACCGACCGGCCGCGCCAATCGTAGCGGGCAAAGGCCAGGGCCCCGAAGAAGGCGATGACCACCGAGATGAAGGTGACCAGGAAGGCGATCAGCAGCGAGGTCTGCAGGAGCTGATGGATCTCGATGGAGTTGAAGGTCTTCTGGTACCAGCTCAGGCTCCAGTTCGGCACGGGGAAGAGGAAGTATCGGCTGGCGCCGAACGAGGCGATGGCGCCGCAGATGGTGGGCAGATACAGGAACGCGGCGATGGCCAGCGCCCAAACCCAGAGCAGCGCCGCCATGCGGCGGGATGTGTGTCCGGTCACGGCCTATCCCCGCTTCAGGATGCGATCGAGATCGAAGCGGCGCAGCACCAACAGCACCAAGACACCCGACCACCAGCATCAGCAGCACCGCCAGCGCCGCACCCAGGGGCCAGTTCTGCGCGTAGGTGAAGGCGATTTCGATATCGTGGACGATGGGGATCACCGATTGACCGCCCAGGATCTTCGCCTCGGCGATGGCGCCCATGGCCAGGACGAAGGTGAGCAGGCAGCCGATGATCAGGCCCGGCATCGCCAGCGGCAGCTCGACCTCATAGAACACCTGCCACCGGTTGGCGCCGAGATCGGCGGCGGCTTCGACGGTTTCCCGCGGCACCATGGACACGCCCAGGGTCATGGGAAACAGCATGAACGGCAGATAGACGTACACCATCCCGAAGACCGTCATCGCCGGCGTGAACAGCCAGCTATCCGGCTCGATGCCGAACAGATGCTTGAGCGTGCCCAGGAGCACGCCGTTCTTGATGAAGAACAGGATCCAGCCATAGAGCCGGAGATTCTCCGAAACGAAGAGCGGCAGCACGAGGACGAGCGTGACGGCGTTCGCCCATCTGCCGAACACTTTCGCCAGCCCATAGGCGAGCGGATAGCAGAGCAGCGCCAGGATCACGACCGTGATGGTGGCCAGGGCGAGCGACCAGGCGAACGACTGATAGAACGTCTCGGCGAATATCGTCCGGTAGTTCTCCAGGCCGGGCATCTGCCACAGCGAGAAAGTGCGCGGGGGTGCAAAGCTGAACGCGATAACCGCCAGCAAGGGCGCGGCGAAGCCGATCAGCAGCAGCGCCAGCAGCGGCAGCGCATGGCGCCGCCCGGGGACGAACCAGCGCGCAAGCCTGTCCGGATTCATTGCACTCAATCCGCCACGAGCATGCTGTCGGCGGCGTTCCAGCCGATCAGCACGTCGTCGTCGCGGCGGCCGCCGATCATCTGCTGCCGCAGCGTCTCCACCACAAAAACATGCTCGCCCACGCGCACCTGGAACTGGATCCGGCTGCCAAGCGCGTATTCGTTGTAGACGCGGCCGCGCACGTGGTTTTCGGTCTGGTCCGCCTTGATCAGGAAGCGCACCGATTCCGGCCGCACCACCAGATAGCCGGACGTGAAGTTCGGCGGCAGCCGCGGCGGCACGAAGCTGCCGGGAATGGCGTTGGAAACCAGGCGCCCATCGGCCTGGAGGTGCACGTCGAAGACATTCACCTCGCCCATGAATTCCGAGACGAACTTGTCCTGGGGCTGGGTGTAGATCTGCTCCGGCGAGCCGATCTGCACCAGCCGCCCGCCGCGCATGACGCCGATGCGGTCGCTCATCACCATCGCCTCTTCCAGGCTGTGGGTGATGTAGATGAAGGTCTTGCCGGTTTCCCGGTGGATGTCCTTGAGCTCCTTCTCCAGCGTTTTGCGCAGCTTGTAGTCGATGGCGGAGAGCGGCTCGTCGAAGAACAGAACCTGCGGATCGTAGGCCAGCGCCCGCGCCAAGGCGACGCGCTGCCGCTCGCCGCCGGAACAGCGCGTCACCGGCTTGTCGTAGTAGCCCTCCGGCAGGCGCAACTGGTGCATCAATTGCACCGCCCGGTTCCTGCGGACGGCCGGATCGACGCCGCGGATCTTCAGCGGAAACTCGATATTCTGGCCGACGGTACGGTGGGGAAACAGGGCCAGCGATTGGAAGACCATGCAGGTGGGCCGCTGGTTCGCCGGCATGTCGTTGATGCGCTTGCCGCGCAGGAGGATGTCGCCGCTGCTCGGCGTTTCCATGCCCGCCAGCATGCGCAGCAGCGTGGTCTTGCCGCATCCGGATGGCCCGACGATGGTGAAGAACTCACCTTCGGCCACCTCGAGATCGACGCGATCGACGGCTGCCAGCTGGCCAAAATTTTTTGTGAGCCCGCGAAGCTGCAGGATTGGTTGTTGATTCATGGCCCAATCAATCGTTGCGACTGCATACGGCGGGACGGCAGCCGGTCAGCGTGGAGAAAAAATCGGGCCCTCATGGCCGAAGTATCGTTCGGAGAATTCCGATGAGGGCCCGCCGATGATATCCGTACTGGGTCTCAGCCGCCGGAGGCCGCGCGCTTGGCGGCGGTCATCAAATCCAGCAGCTTCGTGTAATCCGGCGGGATGTCGTACTCGTAGGAGAGCGCCATCTCTTCTTCCAGGCTGTCCCACTGAATCGCGTCCAACTCATCCGCGGTGAATCGGTTGAAGCATTCCGGGTTGCCCATCTGAGCCACGGGGTTGAACGTGCCCTCGGCGAAGGCCACGACGTGCGCGGTTTCGGGCTGCTGGACGTATTCGAGGAATTGGGGTGCGAGGGGCGAAAGCTGAGGATTGTTGACGGTCGACGTGACCTCGATCCAGGAGACGCCGCCCTTGCCGTCGATCGGTCCCTTGCGGGGCGTGATGCCGCGGATGTTCTTGTTGCCGTCGGCGCGGGCGGGAGACGCGCTGTAAGTGCCGCCGGTCATGTGGAAGTCGATCTCGCCCGACACCAGCGCCTGATTCATGGTCGCGATATCGCCCACAAGCTTGGCGCCCTTGAACACACGATTGGCGGCTTCGGTGAACGCGGCGATCTGCGCTTCGGTATGTTCGACAAACGGATTGAAGCCCGCGATCAGGCAGATATTGAAGACGTTCCAATCGTCCGATTCGAGGATGCCATACTTGCCCGCATTGGCGGCATCGTTCCAAAGGTCCCACCCCTGGTCCTCGGCTGTCTGGCGGCTGATCTTGTCGGTGTTCACCACAAAGCTGTACGGGCCGAAGCGCTGGCACATTCCCAGCAGTTCCTTGCCGTCATCGCTCATCGCCCACCGGTAGGGCGGCTTGAAGGCCGGCAGCATCTTTTCGAAATAGGGCTCGAAATGGGCGCGGTCGAGCGGCTTGATCAGGCCTTCGGGATGCATGACCTTGCGCGCCCAGGGATTGTTCACATTGATCAGGTCCCACACATTGGTCTCGCCGGCCCGCAAACGATCGATCATGGTGGGATCGTTGGTGAGCGACTCTGCCTTCACCGTCGCGCTCTTGGCGCTCCGAAAGGGATCCAGCACCTGGGCGCTGTTGTAGCCCTCCCAGCACAGGATGTTCATTTCGGTTTCGCGGGCCGCCTGTGCGGACCCGGCAAAGCCGGTGCCCACGGCGGCAACCGCCGCGGCAGCGCCCGTGGACTTCAGGAACTGACGGCGCGAGGCCATAAGCTGGAACTGGGCTGACTTGATCGGGCTCATTTGTCTTCCTTCTCCCTGTCTGATCGTTGAACTCGGCTTAGTCCTGCCGGTCTTCGGATTCTATAGCCTAGCGACGCGGCGATGCGCCCGCCAGACGGTTTGCGGTCATTGTCCGGGCAGGTTTGGCGGCGTCAAGGGCGGGGACTGACGTTGTCATCAACTGTCAAATATCCGCTCCCCCGGGTCAAGACACTAAACCGGCCTCCGGCGATGCTGGCGGATTGGCGGCTCCCGGCAGTTCGGGACCGCACTTGCAATGGTTGGGCAGATGTCTGCGGCAGTGCACTCCCACGAGGATCTGTTGGCGCGGCTGGCCGCCATGGCCCAGCATTCGCTGCCCTTGTGGGGTCACTCGCCCCATGCGACGGCGACGCTGATCAATCTGTCGGAGAACGCCACCTATCGGGTCGACGACCCGGCAACCGGCGGCAAGACCATCCTGCGCATCCACCGGGTCGGCTATCACAGCAAAGCCGCCATAAACTCCGAGTTGCAGTGGATGACGGCCTTGCGGCGGGACGCCGGCATCGAAACGCCTGAACCGATTCCTGCGAAGGACGGCAGCTTGATCCAGGTGCTGCGCAGCCCGGATCTGGCCGATCCGCGCCATGCCGTGATGTGCAAATTCATGAGCGGCAGCGAGCCCGCCGAAGAGGGGTTGAAGGAGCCCTTCGATCCGGCTGGGCGAGGTTTCCGCCCGCATGCATGAGCATGCCAAGCATTGGACAGTTGCCCCCGGGCTTTACCCGCCATGTCTGGGATTATGAGACGTCGCTGGGGAACAAGCCCCATCTGGGGCCGCTGGCAGGACGGCATCGGCCTGACGCCCGAGCGGCGTGAAGCTACTGGAACGCTTGTCCGCAGACCATCAAGCGGCGGCTGCAGCGCTATGGCACCGGCCGCGAACGATTCGGCCTGGTTCACGCCGATATCCGGCTGGCCAACCTGCTGGTCGAGGGTGACGCGGACCAAGGTCATCGACTTCGATGACTGCGGATTCAGCTGGTACCTCTATGACCTGGGCACGGCGCTCTCCTTCATCGAGCATCGGCCGGACGTGCCGGATCTGGTCGACGCCTGGCTGACGGGATACCGGAAGGTTGCGGCCGCTATCGGCCGAGGAAGAGGCGGAGACTGCCGACCTTCATCATGCTGCGCCGGCTGCTGCTGGTGGCCTGGATCGGCTCCCATGCGGAGACCGATCTCGCGCAAGAGCCAGGGCGATGCCCTTCACCGAGGGCGCCTGCGGCTCTGGCCGAAAACTATCTGAGCAAGTTCGGTTGATCGCCGGAGCGAGAAACGAGGGAGATCGACCATGTTCACATCGATCGCAGGCCGGTCGGTCATCGTCACCGGCGCCAGCAAGGGCATCGGCAAGGGCATCGCCCGGGTGTTCGCCCGGCAAGGGCGGCAACGTGCTGGTGGTCGCGCGGGATCAGGCGGCGGCGCCAGAAGACACGCCGATGAGATCAAGGCGGCCGGCGGCACGGCCGCCGCGTTCTCGGCCGACGTGCGCAAGTCCGAGGACATGGAGCGCATGGCGGAGGCCGCCGAGAAGGCCCATGGCGGCATCGACATTCTCTGCGCCAATGCCGGCATCTTCCCCGCCGCCAAGCTGACGGAAATGACGGCGGAGAAATGGGACGAGGTGCTCGGCACCAATCTCAAGGGCACGTTCCTGGCGGTGAAGGCCTGCCTGCCGGCGATGAAGAAGAAGAAGCAAGGGCCGCATCATCATCACCTCCTCCATCACCGGGCCGATCACCGGCTATCCCGGCTGGACCGCATTACGGCGCCAGCAAGGCCGGCCAGCTCGGCTTCCTGCGCACCGCCGGCGATCGAGCTGGCGCCGCAGCAACATCACCATCAACGCGGTGATGCCCGGCAATATCAGGACCGAGGGCCTGGAAGGGCTGGGCGCCGGAGTACCTGAAGAAGATGACGGACTTCGATGCCGCTGCGGCGGCTCGGCACGGTCGAGGACATCGCCTATGCGGCGCTGTTCTTCGCCACCGACGAGGCCGCCTACATCACCGGTCAGACGCTGGTCATCGACGGCGGCCAGATCCTGCCGGAGTCGCTGGCGGCGCTGGAAGAGATGGGCAACTGAGGCCGCGCGCAAACCGACGATGGAGCCACGCCATGTATGACTTCGGCTACTTCACCTACGACTCCAAGGAAGAGTTCCTGGAGAAGTCGAAGACCTATTGGAATCCGGGCAAGACCCAGTCCTGGCAGGATTTCGGCGTCGATCTCGTGATCGACCGCCGCGAGGGCTACTTCATCTACGACATGACCGGCAAGCGGCTGATCAACCTGCATCTCAACGGCGGCACCTTCAATTTCGGCCATCGCAATCCGGAGCTGGTCGAAGCGCTGAAGCGTCGGCAGCGAGCATGTTCGACATCGGCAACCACCATTTCCCGGCGCTGGCGCGGACGGCGCTGGCGGAGGCGCTGGTGAAGACCTGCGCCGACAACATGCGCTACGTCATCTATGGCAGCGGCGGCGGCGAGGCGATCGACATCGCCATCAAGGCCGCGCGCTTCGCCAAGCAGCGGCGCAAGATCGTCTCGGTCATCAAGGCCTATCACGGCCATACCGGCCTCGCCGTGTGCGCCGGCGATCGGCCGCTTCTCGCAGCTCTTCCTCAGCGACCGGCCGGAGGAATTCCCGCAGGTGCCGTTCAACGATCTGAACGCCATGGAAGACGCGCTGAAGAAGCGCGACGTGGCGGCCGTGATCATGGAGACGATCCCCGCCACCTACGGCTTTCCCGATGCCGAAGGAGGGCTATCTCAAGGGCGTGAAGAAGCTCTGCGAGAGGTATGACGCGCTCTACATCGCCGACGAGGTGCAGACCGGCCTGATGCGCACCGGCGAGATGTGGGGCATCTACAAGTATGGCGTCGATGCCGGACATGCTGGTGACGGCCAAGGGCATCTGCGGCGGGCTGTATCTCGCTCGGCTGCGTCGTCGCGTCGGAGGAATGCGGCGGCTGGATGAAGAAGGACGGCTTCGGCCACATGTCCACCGGCGGCGGCGGCGAGCTCGGCTGCATCGTCGGCCTCAAGGTGCTGGAGATCTGCGCGCGGCCGGAGACGCGCTCGCTCGTCCACTACATCTCCGATTTCATCGGCCAGGGCCTGCGGGCAGATCCAGTCGCTCTACGGCGACTTCTTCGTCGGCATCCGCCAGAACGGCGTGGTGATGGGGCTGGAGTTCGACCATCCGAAGGGCGCCATGCATGTGATGAAGGCGCTCTACAAGAACGGCGTCTGGGCGATCTTCTCCACCCTCGATCCGCGCGTGCTGCAGTTCAAGCCGGGCGTGCTGAAGACCCACGAGCTCTGCGCCGAAATCCTGGACCGGGTCGAAGTCTCCATCGCCGAGGCGCGCCAGGAGGTGAAGGGCCTGGGCGTGCGCCGGGCGGCGTAAGGAGAAGCGAGGCGAAGCCATGTCGGCGGCAGTGCAGCAGAACGGAATCTGTTGAAGCGACGCAGATCCGGCCGCAGCTCGGCGGAAGAGCATGCGCAAGACTGATGCTCGAGCGCGCCCGCTGGGCCGCCGACCAGCCTTCGCCGACCTTCGACCGGGAGCGCACGCTGAAGATCGCCCAGGCGGCCGCCGATGCCGGCTTCGCCAAGGCCGGGCACTATGCCGATTGGGCGGTGAGGAGACCGGCTTCGGCGTCGCCGAGCACAAGAAGATCAAGAACGAGCTGTGCAGCCGCGGCATCTATCGAGCACTACCGCGACGAGGACTCTGGTCGGGAAGCGGATCGACCGCGAGCGCAAGATCGTCGAGATCGCGCGGCCGGCCGGCGTGATCTTCGCACTGACGCCCTCGACCAATCCGGTCTCGACGGTCTTCTTCAAGATCATGCTGCGCGCTGCTGACGCGCAACGCCATCGTGATCAGCCCGCATCCCCTGGCCAAGGCCTGCTGCGCCGATGCGGCGCGGACTCATGCACGAGGCGGCGCGAGAAGGCCGGCGCGCCCGACGGCGTGGTCCAGGTGATCGAGGAGCCGACCATCGCGCTGATCGAGACGCTGATGATGCGAGCCGCAGGTCGATGTGATCCTGGCGACCGGCGGCATCGCCGGTGGTGCGCGCCGCCTACCGCTCCGGCAATCCGGCGATCGGCGTCGGGCCCGGCAACGCGCCGGTGTTCGTCGACGCCACGGCCGACCTGTGCCAAGGCGGCCAAGCGCATCGTCGACCAGCAAGTCCTTCGACAATTCGATCCTCTGCACCAACGAATCCGTGCTGGTGGCGGAGGAAGCCATCGCCGACAAGCTGCTGCGCCATCTGCAGAGCGAGGGCGCCCATCTCTGCGAGCGACGAGGAGCGCGACCGGCTGCGCGGCTACCTGTTTCCCGAGGGCAAGTTCAACATCGCGGCGATCGGCAAGGATGCGGCCTGGATCGCGAAGGAAGCGGGACTCCGGGTCGCCGCGCAAGACCAGGATCCTGCTCGCGCCGTTCGAGCTGGCGGTGCCGGAAGAGCCGTTCGCCGCGAGAAGCTGTGCCCCGTGCTCGGCTTCCATCCGCGTGCCCCACGCCAAGCGCGGCATCGCCGTCAGCCGCGCGCATGATGCGCATCGGCGGCGCCGGCCACTCCGCCGCGATCCACAGCAACGAATCCCAAGACGATCATGGCCTTCGCCGCCAGCGGTGACATGCGCTGCGGGTCGCCGTGAACAGCGGCTGCAGCACCGGCGCCGCCGGCTTCGACACCAATCTGGCGCCGACGCATGACCATCGGCACCGGCTTCTTCGGCCGCAGCTCCGTCGGCGAGAACATCGGGCCGCAGCACCTCGTCAACTGGACGCGCATCGCCTACGACAAGGAGGCGACCGAGGCGCTTCGGCGACTTCGAGGGCATCGAGCCCTGGGACGAGCGACCTGGCCGGCGGCTGGCGGCGGAGCATATCGCCGCGCCGGCGCGCGCCGATGACGACGACGCGCTGCGCCGCGCATGCGCGACGAGATCCGGCAAGCTGATCCTCGAAGAGCTGCGCAGACCTGTTCATGGGATGACGTAGGACATGGCCGAGCTTCGCTCCTTCATCTTCATCGACCAGCTGCAGCCGCGGACCATGTGCTATCTCGGCACCTTCATCCGCGGCTGCCTGCCGCGCACCAACATGGCGGCGCAGATCATCGAGGTGGCGCCCGGCCTCGACATCGAGCCGCTGACCGACGTGGCGCTGAAGCATGCGGAGGTGCAGGGCGGCATCCTCGTGGTCGAGCGGCAGTACGGCTATCTCGAGATCCATTCGCGCTCGACCGCGGCGGTGAAGGCGGCCAGCCGCCGCCGTGCTCGACGAGCTCGGCACCACCGCCGACAAGGCGATGAAGCCGCAGATCCTGGCCTCCAAGATCGTCACGCGCATCGACCATCTGCACGCCTTCCTCATCAACCGCAACAAGTCGGGCTCGATGATCCTGCCCGGCGAGTCGCTGTTCGTGCTGGAGATGCAGCCGGCGGCCTACGCCATCCTCGCCACCAACGAGGCGGAGAAGGCGGCCGACATCAAGGTGGTCGACTACCGCATGATGGGCGCGACCGGCCGCGTCTATCTCAGCGGCACGCGAGTCCGACATCCGCGCGGCGGCGCGGCCGCCGAGCAGGCCCTGGAGAATCTGCAATGAGCGCCGAGAAGCCGCCGATCGACCGCGAGGCGCTCCGCGCCTGGTCCGCCAGGTGCTGCGCGACGCCGTGCCCGACGCGCGTGCGCGAGAAGGTCGCGGCGCAAGCCGCAGACGCGGCGGCGCCCAAGACAGAAAGACGTGCGGCGTCAGCGCCGGCCGAATCCGAGGAGATCTCGATCACGTCCGAAGCGATCTCGATCGCTTCATCCAGCGGCTGCTGACGCTTGCCGAGGCCTTCGTGACGCGCGACGCGCTGAAATCGGGCAGCGCGAAGTTCCGATTGGCGCAGGCGCGGCCGGCTCAAGTTCCGCCTGAAGCGCGCGCCGCAACATCGCGCGGAAGCGCCGGCAGCGCGCCGCCAGAGCGCCGGCAGCAATCGCATCGACAAGGGCATCGTCACCGAGCGGCACAGTCGTCGCCGCGGCCAAGAGCCGGCAAGAAGCTGATCGTCGGCAAAGGGCGTCGTGGTGACGCCACTGGCCCGCGACAAGGCGCGGCAGCTGGGCGTCGAGATCGAGAGGGAATAGCCATGCTGCGTGCAATCGTGATCGGCAATGTCTGGTCCACCAAGCGCCTGAAGGAGATGCCCGAGCGGCGCCATGCTGGAAATCGAGCTGGAGGACGGCAAGGGCACCAGGCTCGTCGCCTTCGACGTGCTCGGCTGCGGCGTCGGCGAGCGCGTGCTCGTCGCCACCGGCTCGGTCGCCGCCGCCTGGTTCCAGGGCAAGGCGCCGCCGATCGACGCCCTGATCATCGGCTCCATCGACGAGCCCGCCGGCAAGTCCGCCGCGACAACGGGGCGAAGAAGTAGTTCGATTTCAGTTCAACACTGTTCACACGCGAGGAGAGAGAACATGTCCAATGCCATCGGATTGATCGAAACCAAGGGCTATGTCGCGGCGCTCGCCGCGGCCGATGCCATGGTCAAGGCCGCGAACGTCACCATCGTCGGCCGCGAGCAGGTCGGCGACGGGCTGGTCGCCGTCATCATCAACGGCGATGTCGGCGCGGTGAAGGCGGCGACCGAGGCCGGCGCCGAGGCCGCGACGGCCATCGGCGAGCTGGTCTCCGTGCATGTCATTCCGCGGCCGCACGCCGGATCTGGACAAGCACTTCACGTCGGTCCCGAAGTAAGCAGCGCAGCCGATCGCGCCTCACTGGCGTCTTCCGGCAGCGCATGCGGTCGGCGGATGAGCGCGCGATGACCGAGCTTCGCGTCTATCTGCTGATCGAGAATCTGCGGCCGCAGTTCGCGGCCTATATGGGCACGCCGACGCGGGCGCGCGGCTATCCGCCGCTCGAAGGCAGCAACTCGCTGATCATCGAGGTGGCGCCGGGCCTCGCCATCGAGCGCGTCATCGATCTGGCGCTGAAATCGGTGCCGACGGTCGAGCCGGGCATCCTGTTCGTCGAGCGGCAGTTCGGCGTGCTGGAGCTGCACAGCAACGACCTCGGCGAGGTTGAAGCGCGCGGGCGAGGCGGTGCTGAAGGGCATCGGCCGCAAGGCCAGCGATCAGCTGAAGCCGCGCGTGCTCTATACCGACGTGATCGAGGACATCACCGACCAGCATGCGGTGATCATCAACCGCAACCGCCAGGCCTCCATGATCATGCCGGGCGAGACGCTGCTGGTCGTGCGAGATGGTGCCGGCGCTGTTCGCCGCCGTCGCCGCCAACGAGGCGGAGAAGGTGGCGCCGGAGAACACGCTGGTGGATGTGCAGATGATCGGCGCCGCCGGCCGCTCTATATCAGCGGCGACGGCAATTCCGACGCATCCAGTCGGGCGAAGGACGCAGATCGTCCGGGATCCACTCGACGCGATCGAGGGGCGCACGCAGTATCCCGACGCCGCACTGGCGCAGGAATTCAGGAAGCGTCGGCATGCAGAAGATGCGACCGTTCCGCGGCGCGAGAAGCGGGGGCACCAGGGGATGACGGAGCTGCGCGGCAGCTCCTGGATCCCCATGCTTCGACAGGCCGAGGACGCCGAGTGGCAGTCTTCAAGCTGCGCTGGAAGATATACCGGCCGGATCTGCCGATTCGCGCGCCGCTTGACGCGTTCCCGGCGATAGCGCACGGGCGACATGCCCGTCCATTGATGGAAGGCGCGGCTGAAGGCGCTGAGCTCGGAATAGCCCAGCAGGAACGCGATCTCGGTCAGCGCGATGTGCGGCTCCGCCACGTAGCGCAGCGCCAGCTCGCGCCGCGCGCCGCGCACGAGGTCGTTGAAGCTGACATTGAGATCGCGCAGCCGGCGGTGCAGCGTCCAGCTGCTCATGCCCAGCTCCTGGCGCGATCTTCTTGATGCCGGGGTCGCCGGTGTCGAGATGGGCTTCGATCTTCTGCTGCACGACGCCGACGAGATCGTCGCTGCAGGCGCGGCGCTGGCGGCCGCTCATGAACGGTTCGAGCAGGCTGAAGAGATAGGGATCGGGCTCCGGCATCGGCGCATCGAGGTCGCGGCGGCGGAACACGATCGAGTTGGTCGGCTGGGCGAAGAACACGGGCGCGTCGAACAGAGTTTCGTGCTTCGCGGATTTCCAGCGGGCGCGGATGCTCGAAGTGGATCTCGAGCGGCGTCCATTGCTTGCCGTGGCAGTGATAGAAGATGTTGCAGAACATGCCGAGCGACAGCTCGGCATCCTGGCGCCGGCGGCCGATGCGGCCGTCGGTGATCTGGTAGTCGAGATAGAAGAGGTCGCGCTCCTGCCGCAGCGCCATGGTCGTGTTCTGCTGATGCGCCGGCATGTAGTCGACCAGCGCCCGCAAGCCCGCGGCCATGGTCGGCGAATTGATGGCCATGTAGCCGAGCGGACCGAGCTGGCGCGGCTTGAAGTCGTGGCCGAAGCGCAGGCCGAAATTGTCGTAGCCGGTTTGATGCGCCGCCTCCTCGAACAGCCGGCAATATTGCGCCAGGCTGAGCTCGTTGAACGGGTTGTTCAGCACGCTCTTGTCGATCTTGGCGGCGTGAAAGACGCGCTCCACATCGCCGCCCAGGCCGCCGACCACATCGGCAATTCCGGACGCGGCGGCCGCCAGCACCTGGGGTCCGGCCGGCGCCGACGGCGGCTGTTCGCTCGATATCCTGCATGAGGCGGTCCCCCTCAATATTTCCCTGCACAGCGAGGCGGTGCAGTATCCTCTTTCCCGCGATTCAGATGGCAAGAGGGCATCACCAACCGCCGGTGGTGTCGACACCTGGAAGATAGGACCACAATCCCTAGACTGGAGCTACGACTGGCTTTCGGGTCGCGCCGCGCGCCGCAGGCGGACGCTTTCGGACTTGAGCTGGCCGCAGGCGGCCATGATGTCCTGGCCGCGCGGGCGTGCGCACGGGCGAGGCATAGCCGGCATCGAACACGATATCGGAGAAGCGCTTGATCGCGCTCCGGCGTCGAGCATTCGAACGGCGCGCCCGGCCAGGGATTGAAGGGGATCAGATTGACCTTGGCCGGAATGTCCTTGCAGCAGCCGCACCAGCTCGCGCGCCTCGGCCGGCGAGTCGTTCACGCCCTTCAGCATCACATACTCAAAGGTGATGCGCCGCGCATTGGTGAGGCCGGGATAGTTGCGGCAGGCCTCCGAGCAGTTCGCGAGCGGATACTTCTTGTTGATCGGCACGATCTGGTCGCGCAGCTCGTCGTTCACCGCATGCAGCGAGATCGCCAGATTGACGTTCAGCTCGCGCGCCGCAGCGCTCGATCATCGGCACGACGCCGGCGGTCGACAGCGTGATCTGGCGCTTGGAGATGGAGATGCCCTCGCCGTCCATGACGATCTTCAGCGCCTTCGCCACGTTGTCGTAGTTGTAGAGCGGCTCGCCCATGCCCATCAGCACGATGTTGGAGAGCAGCCGGCCATCCTGCGGCGACGGCCATTCGCCCAGCTGATCGCGCGCCGATCATGATCTGACCGACGATCTCCGCCGTCGACAGGTTGCGCACCAGCCGCTGGGTGCCGGTGTGGCAGAACTTGCAGGTCAGCGTGCAGCCGACCTGGGAGGAGACGCAGAGCGTGCCGCGGTCCTCCTCCGGGATGTGCACGGTCTCGACTTCCTGGCCGTCGCCGAAAGCGCAGCAGCCATTTGCGCGTGCCGTCGACCGACTGCTGATCGACGGCGATGGTCGGCCGCTCGATCACGAACTTCTCGGCGAGCACGGGCGCGAAATTCCTTCGCCAGCGTGGTCATGGCCGCGAAGTCGGTGGCGCCGCGATGATAGATCCAGTGCCAGAGCTGGCGCGCGCGGAACGCCGGCGCGCCGATCTCCGCCATCTCGGCCGCCAGCTCCTGCCGGTCGAGGCCGACAGGTTGCGCCGGCCGTCCGCTCGCATCGGCAGCTGGCGCAAGAACTGCGCGTGTGTCGCCGTGCTCATGCTCTTCAGATGGAGACTGCTGATGTCCGTTGTCCAGCCGTCACGGATTCAGTCGGGACCGGCGACGGGCGTAATCCGTGCTGGCTGCCGGGCTAGAGTCCGCAGGCCTCGCCGATCGCGTTGTACGCCTTGGTGAAACCTTGCAGCGAGTAGGTGTCGATGGTCTCCGTATCGCGGGCGGAGATGCCGTGCACCATCATGCCCGATCCCTTCTTCATCGCGTCGACCATCTTCTGGTCGTTCCGCGTCGGGCGCCCAGGCCATGTCCTTGTCGGTGAAGAGCGTGAACTTCTCGTCGCCGATCTCGAGGATGACCTCGCTCTCCTCCTTGTAGGCATAGCCGGCGATGATGGTGAACACGTTGAGCTTCTTGATCTCGGCCGATGGGTCACCAGGGCATAGACCTTGCCGCGCGAGCTGTAGTTGCCTTCCTTCTGCTTCGGCTCGCTGAAGACGTAGCAGACGGTGCTTGCCGTCCTCTTCGAAGGTCAGCGCCTGCCAGTCGCCATAGCGGCCGATGGCCTTGGGCGGCTCGGGCCGGTCTGCGGCCAGCGCAAGGGAAAGATGCTCTCGGCAGGCGGCAGCAGGACTACAGCTGGCGGCGATTGCAGCATGGAAGCCTGCGAATCATCGGAACGCGAGTTATAGCCAATGGGCGCAATTGGCTCGCCAAGCTGGCAAACGGTTAATGGCGACCTGTTTACCATAACACGATCAGGCAAGTTATGGCGCATCTTGGCATGTCGCGCCGCGCAGCGCGCGGTGCGCTCACGCCGCGCTTGCGTCGCCTGGCGTTTCTTTCCAGACGCGGATCGCCATGGACATGGGCCGGCGACTGCTGCTGCCGGCCCGCCGACCCGCACCGGCCGTTCGGCGAAGCGGCCCGAGGCAGATCATGCGGTCATACATGACGAGCGCGCCGGCCATGGCGACATTGATGCAGAAGCGGGTGGGAATGCGGACCAGATGATCGCAGCGCGCCACCAGCTCCGGCGACAGGCTGGCGCGCTCGGCGCCCAGCACATAGGCCGCCTGCGGCCGGATGGCGGAAGCTGGGCATGTCGACGGCGTCGTCCAGCAGTTCGATGCCCACGAGCCGGCAGCCGCGCGGCAGCTGAAGGCACGCGAGGTCCTGATACTCATGCAGCGGCAGGCTGGCCGTGGCGTCCGAGGTGTCGGCCAGCGCGATCTCGCGCGTTTCGAACACGGCGCCGATGGTGAAGACGAAGCTGGCGTTGAAGGCATGGGCGGTGCGCAGCAGGCTGCCGAGGTTCATCGGCTTGCTGACGCCTTCGATGCCGATGCCGAAATAGCCGCGCATGGCGATGCCGGCTGCTGCGTCCAGCCGCCAGGGTTGCATGGCTGCGGCGGCCGGGGCAAGTTGGCCGCGCGATCCAGCGACTAGCGGGCCGGATCCGCCGATGTCGAACAGCCGTACCAGAAGCTCTCACCGCCAGCTTCGCGAGCGAGCCGCGGCCAATCCGATGGTGGTGGAGGTGACGCGCGGCGACATGGTGGAGAGCCGCCACCGCGCCGCCGTCGCCGTGGTCGATGCCGACGGCAAGGTGGTGCGCGCCTGGGGCGATATCGAGCGGCCGGTCTATGGCCGCTCGGCCATCAAGCCGCTGCAGGCGCTGCCGCTGATCGAGAGCGGCGCCGCCGACAAGCTATAATGTGTCGCGTGGCGGAGATCGCCCTCGCCTGCGCTTCCCACAACGGCGAGCCGCGCCATGTGGAACTGGTGCAGGCCTGGCTGGCGCGCATCGGCTGCAGCGTCGACGATCTCGAATGCGGCGGCCATATGCCCTATCACGAAGCCAGCGTGGAAGCGCTGATCCGTGCCGGCAGCAAGCCCAACGCCGCCTATCAACAACTGCTCCGGCAAGCATACCGGCTTTCTCTGCACCGCCCGTCATCTCGGCGAACGCGACGCGCGGCTACATCAATCTCGAGCATCCGGTGCAGCAACGCATCCTCGGCGCGCTGGAGCAGATGTGCGGCCTCGATCTCGGCGAGGCCGCCCGCGGCATCGATGGCTGCGGCATTCCCGTCATCGCCATACCCCTCGGCAACACGGCGATGGCGCATGGCGCGGCTGGTGGATCACGACGAAGCTGCCGGCGGCGCGCGCCGCCGCGGCCAAGCGCATCGTCGAGGCGATGGCGGCGGAGCCGTTCCTGGTCGCCGGCACCGACCGCTTCTGCACCAAGGTGATGGAGATCGATCGGCACGAAGGTCGTCCTGAAGACCGGCGCCGAGGGCGTCTACACCGCGGCCTTGCGCGAACTCGGGCCTGGGCGTCGCGCTGAAGGTCGACGATGGGGCCGGCCGCGCGCGCCGAGGTCGCCATGGGCCAGAGTGCTGCGCCATCTGGAGCTGTCATCGCCGACGAAGAGGCGGCGCGCTGGCCGACATCCTGACGCCGCCGGTGCGCAACCGCGTCGGCCGCGAGACCGGCCGCATCAAGCCGGCGGCCGACGGCGCCTTCTGAGTCGGACGAGGCCGCGCCATGCGCGCCATGCTCTGCGACAGGTTCGGCGGTATCGACCAATCTGACGTCTCGGCGACGTGCGCGCCGCCGGTGATCGCGGCCGACCACGACGTGCTGATCGAGGTGGCGGCGGCCGGCGTGAACTTCGCCGACACGCTGATGATCGGCGGCACCTATCAGGAGAAGCCGCCGCTGCCCTTCTCGCCCGGGCTGGAGATCGCAGGCATCGTGCGCAGCGTGGCGCCGCGCGTGCGCCGCGTGAAGCCGGGCGACCGTGTCCTGGCCGTCGTCGACCGCGGCGGCTTCGCCGAGCAGGCCGTGGCGCAGGAAGCCGATGTGTTTCCGATTCCGGCGGACATGGATTTCATCACCGCGGCCGGATTCGCCATCGCCTACGGCACGTCCCATGGCGCGCTGCGCTGGCGCGCCGATCTCCAGGCCGGGCGAGGTGCTGCTGGTCCACGGCGCGGCCGGCGGCGTCGGCTTGACCGCCGTCGAGATCGGCAAGGCGCATGGGCGCCACGGTCATCGCCACCGCGGGCGAGGACGAGAAGCTCAAGGTCGCCCAGGCACATGGCGCCGATCACCTGATCGACTATCGCACCGAAAACATCCGCGACCGGGTGAAGGAGATCTGCAAGGGCGGCGGCGCCGACGTGGTCTACGATCCGGTCGGCGGCAGCGCCTTCGATGCGTCCCTGCGCTGCGGTGAATTGGGGCGCGCGGCTGATCGTCGTCGGCTTCGCCAGCGGACAGGTGCCCCAGGTGCCCGGCAACATCCTGCTGGTGAAGAACATCTCGGCCATCGGATTCTATTGGGGCTCCTACCGCCAGCCGGCAGCCGGAGTTGCTGGAGGCGGAGTTCCGCGAACTGTTCCAATGGTGGCGGGAGGGCAAGCTGCGGCCCCACGTCTCGCACCGCTTGCCGCTGGCGGAGGCGCAGCGCCGCGCTGCAGCTGCTGCGTGCAGCGCCGCTCCACCGGCAAGGTCGTGTCTCGACCGATGGCGCCATGACCGATCCGCGTCCGCGAGCAATACGAAGCTCTATCCCTATCCGCCGCGCGATCCGCGCGACGAGGCCAAGCGGCTGATCGAGGGTTCGCCCAGCCATCTGCTGGAGATCAATCACTATGTCTTCGGCGGCCGGCGCGATTTCAGCGCAGCCGTTCCGCGCGCTGATCGCCGGCGGCGGCACCGGCGACGGCACGATCATGCTGGCGCAGCAATTGGCCGATCGCGCGCTGCCCGGCGGAGATCGTCTATCTCGACCTCTCGGAGCCGTCGCGCAAGATCGCGGAAGCGCGGGCCGCGGCGCGCGGCCTGACGAACATCCGCTTCCATTACGGGCGTCGCTGCTGGATCTGCCGGCGCATGGGACTCGGCAAGTTCGACTACATCGATTGCTGCGGCGTGCTGCATCACCTGCCCGATCCCGCGGCCGGCCTCGCGATCCTTCGCGGTGCGTTGAACGACGACGGCGGCATCGGCCTCATGGTCTATGGCGCCTTCGGCCGCACCGGTGTCTATCACCTGCAGGAGGCGCTGCGCCTTCTCGGCGCGACGGCGATGCGCCGGCGGCGAAGCTCGATCTCGCGCGCCGACTCTCTGAAGCAGCTTGCCGCCGACGAACTGGCTGGCGCGCAATCCGTTCCTCGGCGATCACCTGAAAGCCGGCGATGCCGGCATCTATGATCTGCTGCTGCATTCCACCGACCGCGCCTACAGCGTCGCCGAGTTTATCCGCGCTGATCGAAGGCGCCGGTCTTGTCAGTCTGCCGCGCCTGATCGAGCCCTGGCGCTACGAGCCCGCGAACTTCATCAGCGATGGCGCCGTGCTGAAGCGCTGGACGGCCTCGACCGCTGGCAGCGCGGCGGCGATCGCCGAGCAGATGACCGGCAACCTGAAGACACACATCGCCTATGCCGTGCCGAAGCGCGGGCGTCGGAAGCCGTCGCCCAGCTCGGCGATAGTACCATGATTCCGGTTCTCGCAGATTCCAGGCGGTGCCGGAGTCTCGCCAAGGGCCTGAAGCCCGGCGGTTCGCTGACCGCCCGCGCCGAGGGGCTGGAGGTGCGGTTGGCCCTGCCCCGGCTCGCGCCGCCGATCCTGGCGGCGATCGACGGCAAACGCTCGCATCGACGAGATCTTCGCGACGATTTGCGCCGGAACTGCAGCTGTCGCGCGAGGACTTCGACCGCGAGTTCGCGGCGCTGTTCGGCGTCTTCAACAGCGTCAACAGGATGTTCCTCCAGCACGGTTCCGTACCATCGAAGTAAGCCGGATTCACCCCCACTCTGCTCGCCAGAGATCCCGACTTTCGTTAGCCTGTCGAATCAGGCATGGTGGCCGCGCCCTCAACAACAACCGTCGTGGAGTCGATGAGCAGCACCCCATCCGATCCCACTCTATTCTTCCGCCTGTGGCTGAAAGACCCCTTCAAGATCGGTGCCATCGCGCCCAGCAGCCCCGATCTGGCCCGCGCCATGGCCAGCCTCGTGCCGGACTCCCAGCATTATCCCATTGTCGAACTGGGCGGCGGCACCGGCGTGATCACCCAGGCGCTGTTGAACCGGGGCATCCCGCCGCAGAAGCTGATTGTCGTCGAGCGCGATCCCACCTTGCACGATCTGCTGCAAAAGCGGTTCCCCGGCGTGAATGTGGTGCAGGGCGACGCGGCGCATCTGGGGGCGCTGCTCCATCCCCACGGCATCAGCAAGGTCAGCACCATCGTCTCCGGCCTGCCGCTGCTGGTCTTCCGGAAATCGGTGCAACAGGAAATCATCGCCGCGGCCTTTGCGGTGATGGAGCGGGGCGCGCCGTTCATCCAATTCACCTACGGCCCATTCTCGCCGCTGCCGCGCAAGGAGCTCGGCCTGGTCGGCCGGGTGCGCAAGCGCGTGCTGAACAACCTGCCGCCCGCCAGCATCTGGGTCTATCAGCGGGCGACCGAAGCTCGGGCCGCGGCCTAGATTTCGTTCCGGCCCAAGCCGGATCTAACCGAAATCGGCGATGTTTGGATGCGTCGGCGACGGGCGCCGCTTCCTCGCGCAGGAGCCGGCGTATCGGCGCGACAAAGGATAGGGGATCCGCCGTCCGTTCAATGGCGACGGACAGATGGCCGTCATCGAGCGGAATGACGAGCTGGTGGAAGTTGCCGTAGCTGATGACAACATGATCGAGGCCGCCGCAGTCGATATCGCCGCGGCGTTGGGTCAAAAGCAGGACCGCCGGATTCACCAGCAGCTCCTCATAGCGGTCGGATTCACCTGACGACGTCGTTCCGTCGCCCGGCTTCAGATCGGGCCGGAGCCGGGTGACGATGTCCGCATCACGGGCCAGGGCGGCGTAGCGGACTGCCGCACCCAGCGCCATGACGCGATCGAGCAATTGCATGATGGAGTCCTCGTCGTTCCCTTAGTTCCGCCAGAAGGGCTTCTCGGCCTCGTGCTCGGCATCGGCACGGGAGATGCCGATATCCTTCAGCAGCCGGTCATCCATCGACATCAGGGAATGACGGTCGGCCATCCGCCGCTGCCACTGCAGGGGAACATCCAAGACGGCCAGGAGGCTGTTATCGATGGCCTTCAGCACGCTGTGGATGGCCTGGATATGGCCCTTGCCGGAGGGCCGTACGCTGGTTTCGGCATAAGTGATGGTCTTCATGATCACATTCCTCACATTTATGACAAGGGCTGCGAAGGTTTGTATCGGTACATTTGGTCCAGATTTCGCCGCCAGATGACGAAGAATGTGAGGTTTTTTCCTCTTGCGGACAAACGATCAATTCTCATAGGATCCGTGAGACAATCTAACGTGAAAGCCATGGCCGACCGCCTGCCGCCGCTGACCGCCATCCGCTATTTCGAGGCCGCCGCCCGGCACTTATCCTTCACCAAGGCGGCGGAGGAGCTGCATGTCACCCACAGCGCCATCAGCCACCAGATCAAGGCGCTGGAGGAGTGGCTGGGCATGCCGCTGTTCCGCCGCATGAACCGGGCCATCGTGCTGACCGAGGCCGGCCAGGCCTATATGCGGCCGGTGAAGGAGGCGCTTCGAGCGGCTGGGCGAGGCGTCGCGCATCCTGAAGGCGCGGGAGCAGACGGGCACGCTGACGGTGTCGATCATGCCGTCCTTTGCCGCGAAGTGGCTGGTGCCGCGGATCGGCAGCTTCCGGGCCGAGTATCCGGATATCGACGTGCGCATCTCCGCCAGCGAGCGGCTGGTGGACTTCAACCGTGAGGATGTGGATATCGCCATCCGCTTCGGCCGCGGCACCTGGCCGGGCCTGTATTCGACCTCCTGCTGCGGGAGGACCTGTTCCCGGTCTGCAGCCCGAAGCTGCTGGAGGGACCGATCCCGCTGCGCGAGCCGGCCGATCTGATCCATCACAATCTGCTGCTATGACTATGACTGGCGGGAGAATGTGTGGCTGCGCTGGCTGACCGATGCGGGCGTGAAGGTGCAGAGCCTGCGTCACGTCCCTGAGCTTCAACCATTCGAACCTGATGCTGCAGGCGGCGATCGACGGGCTCGGCGTCGCTCTGACGGAGGGCCCGCTGGCCGCCGACGATCTCGCCGCCGGCAAGCTGGTGCGGCCGTTCGACACCGTCCTGCGGAGCGACACGGCTATTACGTGGTGGCGCCGGAGGCGACGGTGGACCGGCCGAAGGTCGAATGCGTTCCGCAAATGGATCTTCGGAGAAGTCGAGCGCTACAAGCAATCGCCCGAGGGTAAGATCGCGGCGGTAGACGCGGCCTAATTCAGGAACGGCTCCAGCCGGTCCATCGCCTTCGACAGGCGGTCGGTGCTGGCGGCGAAGCAGAGCCGCAGATGGCCTTCGCCGCCGGGGCCGAAGGCGCTGCCGGGGGCGAGGCCGACCCCCGCCTCATGCACCAGCTGCTTGGCGAATTCGAGGGAGTCGGTCATGCCCTCGACGCCGAACATGATGTAGAAGGCCGCCTCCGGGCGACGACAGCTCCACCCGCTGCATGCCGCCCAGCCGCTGCACCACCAGATCGCGGCCGGTGCGGTAGCGCGCCACCAGCTCGGCGACGAACGGCTCGCCCTGCTTGAGGGCGGCGACGCAGCCGGCCTGCAGGAAGGGCTGGCCGCCGCTGGTGTTGAACTCGATCAGCCGGTCGACCACATGCGGTCAGCTTCGGCGGCATCACCATCCAGCCGACGCGCCAGCCGGTCATGGCCCAGCTCTTGGAGAAGCTGTTGACGACGATGACGGGATCGTCGGGCTGCGCCAGCTCGAGGAAGGACGGCGCCGCCTTGCGTCCCTTGGCGCCGTCATAGATCAGCCGCGCATAGACCTCGTCGGCCAGGATCCAGAGGCCGCGGCGGCGGGCGAAATCCAGCACCGCCTGCTGCTCCGCGCGGGTCATCACCCAGCCGGTGGGATTGCCGGGCGAGGCCATGTAGAGGACGCGGGTGCGCTCGTCGCAGAGCGCGAACATCTTGTCCAGGTCCAGATGCCAGCCGTCGGCGCGGCGCTCGAGCGGCACTGGCGCACTTCGCCGCCCATGATCTCGACGGTCGCGAAGATGTTCGGCCAGACCGGCGTCACGCACGACGGCATTGTCGCCGGGGCCGAGGATGGCATTCGATCGCCAGCATCATCGCGTTCATGCCGGCGCTGGTGACGGCGATGCGGTCGTCGCCGAGGCGTGATGCCGTAGATGTCGCGGTGATAGTCGATCAGCGCCTGGCGCAGCTCGGGGATGCCGCGCTTGTAGGTGTAGAAGGTGTCGCCGCTTCTTCAGCGCCTCGGCGGCGGCATCGCAGATGAAGGCCGGCGTCGGCAGATCGCCCTCGCCGACCCACAGGCCGATCACGTCGGGCACCTCGAAGCCCAGCTTCCACACCTCGACGATGCGGGAATCCTCGAGCGCTTCGATCTCGGGCCGGATGCGCGATCGGCGCGGCGGGTTGCAGTGCTTCGCGGAGCATGGATGCGATCTTCTGCGGCGAGCATGCGGCGTTATTGCCGGAAGGCCGGCTTGCCCGGCAATGACGGCGCCGGCCGCGGCGGCGCACGAGCACCAGCAGATTGCCGGCCAGCACCAGCACGCACGCCGATGACCGCCGAGCCAGGTCCAGACTGAAGCCCTCGAGCCAAGTGGAGACGCCGAGCGCCACGACGGGAAACAGCACGCTGGTATAGGCGGCGCGGTCGGCGCCGATGCGCTGGATGATCGTCAGATACGACGCCGAAGCCGATGACCGAGGCGAACAGCGCGAGATAGAACAGCGAGATGAGATAGCCGGTGTCCAACGAGTAGGCGAACTCGAAGGGGGATGCCGCGCGACCAGCACCAGGATGAGCACGAACAGCGTGCCATAGGCCATGCCGATGGCGTTGCCTTCGACCACGGGAATGCCGCGCGGCCTTGTGGCGCACCGTCACCATGTTGCCGAGCGACGCCGCATAGGTGCCGACCAGCGACAGGACGAGACCGATCACGGCCGCGCGCGAGAAATCGACGCTCCGCCAGCTCCGGCCAGAAGATCAGGCAGATGCCGATCGATGCCCATGAGCAGCGCCGCACCGCGCGGCCGGTGATGGGCTGGCGGAACAGCAGCGCGCCATTGACGATGTTCATCACGATCAGCGTGGAGAAGCAGACGGCGAGCAGGCGCGCTGATCAGATAGGCGGCCGCCCAGTAGAACAGCACAGTAGTTGACGCCGAACAGGAAGAACCCCTGCGCCGCCATGAAGAGATGATCGCGGCGCGAGAAGCGCAGCGAGCGGCCGGTGATCAGGCAATAGCCGACGAGCATCGCCGTCGCCAGCGCGAAGCGATAGACGATCGCCAGCTCGACCGGAATGACGAGCTGGTACTCCATCGCATACCAGGACGTGCCCCAGATGAGCACGGTGACGAGATAGAGAATGGAAATGGGGACGCGCATCTGTATCTCTCGCAGATCGCCGCGAGTCTATCGACCTAGCGAGATTTCGCCAGCGCCGGCCTGTTGCATGGCGCCCATGCGCAATGGAGCGGTCATCGTCTTGTCTCCATACAATCGGCGGGATCAGCGCTTGAAGTTCTTCCACTTCGCGGTGCCCAGCGCCTCGGCATAGGCGGCATCCTTGGCGCCGCGCAGCATGTGCAGCCGCAGATAGGCGCGCAGCCGGTTCGGGTTCGCCTCGCGGTAGGCATCGAGCGGCAGCAGAAGCTTGCCGCCGGCGGCCAGCATCTCGTCGGCCAGCGCCACCACCCGCCGGTTCGGCCAGGGCTTGTTGGTGACCCGCAGCAGCTCCTCGAAGGCGGCATCGGCGGCCGCTATGCCATGGCGATGGACCAGCGCCAGATAGGCGGTCGCCGTGCTGCGGCTGGCGCCGGCATGGCAATGGACGAACAGGCGCACCGGCCGCTGCCGCGCGGCGCCATAGGCGCGTGCCGACGAAATCCCAGATCTGCTGCACATGGGGCAGTTGCGGCCCGCCCTCGAGCGCCGACTCCCGATCATGGAAGCGCAGCAGCAGCGATTCCCGCGCGTCGAGGCTCATGGCCATAGGCGGCGCGGCTCCGGCGTGTCCGGATCGAGGATGCCGATGAGGTGGGTGGGGCGGAAGTCCGGCAGATCGCCGGCGATCGTGTGCAGGCCGCCGACGCGGATGATGACGGATTGCTCATGCGCGCGCATCCGCCGCCAGCCGCTCGGCGATCACCGGCATCGATTCCGCCGGCACATTGGCGAAGGCGAAGCGCAGGAATTCATCCTGGCCGCCGCCGAACATGCTGCCGGGCAGGCAGAGGATGTTCTGCTGGTCGGCGAGGCGCCGCGCCACCGTCGGCCGCCGGGCGGCCGTCGAAGGGATGGCGGAGATAGGCGAAGTAGGCGCCGGCGCTGATGAGCTCATAGCCGAGATCGTTGCGCCGCAAGCGCCGTCGCGCAGCGCCGACAGCCGCTCGCGCATCATCGTCGGTATTGCCGCGCGCGCCACTCGCCCAGGCTGCTCGCAGCCCGTCGAGCGCCGCCACCTGGCCGATGCGCGGCGCGCAGATGGCGACCGTGTCCATGGCCTTGGCGATCTCGGCATTCAGCCGCGGCCCGGCGATGATGGCGCCGACGCGATAGCCGGTGAGGCAGAAGACTTTCGAGAAGCTGTAGAGATGCACCAGCGTGTCGCGCCAATCGGCGTCGCCGAAGAGATCGTGCGGCGGCGCCATCGGCCGGCAGGAAATCGCGGTAGGTCTCGTCCAGGATCAGCGCCAGGCCCGCGCGACTTGCGCGAGGTCGTAGAAGGCGCGGATCGCCTCCGGCGGATAGACCGCGCCCGTCGGATTGTTGGGCGTCACCAGCAGGATCGCCCGCGTCGCCGGCGTGATCAGCCGCGCCGCCTCCTGCGGATCGGGCACGCCGCCGCGATCGGGCCGGAACGGCAGATGCACGGCGCGGATGCCCTGCATGTCCAGCCACATCTGGTGATTGAAGTAGTAGGGCAGCGGGACGATGACCTCGTCGCCGGCCTTGGCCAGCGCCAGCGTCGCCAGGCAGATAGGCCTGGTTGCAGCCGGCGGTGATCAGCACGATCCTCGGCCGCGATCGCTGCCGCCATAGACGCGCGCCGATGTCGGCGGCCAGCGCCGCGCGCAGCTCCGGCAGCCCTTCGATGTCGGTGTAGCGCGCCATCGCCGGCTCGCCGATCACCTGCGCCAGGCGGTCGGTCAGCGCCTTCGGCGGCGGATAGCCCGGCACCGCCTGGGCCACATCGATCAGCGGCTTGTCGGCGGGAAACTCGCCGGCCCTTGATCCAGCCATGGGCCTCGGCGATCGGCGGTTCGATCACCCGGCTGAGCAGGGAATTCACGGAGAACGTCATGGGAAGCGGACCAGTTGCGCCTTGCAGTGAATGGGGCCGGGAGGATGCCGCAGCACCGGGGCGGCAACAAGCCCGCCGGAGCCTACCCGGCAGCCTTCATCAGCAGGCAGTCGTCGCCCAGCGGCGTCACCGGCGTCAGGTCGCGATGGTGCTGATAGTCCGGCCGCTTGTGGCGGGTCAGCGCGTTCGCGACCGGATTGAGGATCAGCGAGAAGATGCGCCGCGGCCAGGGCGACATGTTGGCCGGCGAGCCATGCACCAGGCTGTCGCCGAAGATCAGGCCGGTGCCCGGCGGCCCTTTGGCGGAAACGATGCCGCCCTCGTTGATCAGGCCGGCGACGGTGCCGATTGTCCACGACCCACAGCGGATAGCTGGTGGTCACCGTGTCGAGCGCGGTCGGCACCGGGCCGCCTGGCGGTGCGATCCCCGGATGAACCAGAGCGGCCCGTTGAACTCGCTGACCTCGTCGAGAAGGATATGCAGGTTGAGCGCCAGCGGCTTCGGCACGCCGTCCTCGCGGTGGTGGGTGGCGAAGTCGTAATGCCACTGCCAGACATCGCCGCCGAAGGCCTCCTTCACGTTCACCTTGACCTGCTGCACGTAGAGCTTGTCGTCGCCCAGGATCTGCATCGCCGGCTCCACCAGGCGCGGATGGCGCACCACGCTTGGCATAGACGGCGCTGCGCAGATGCAGGCCCATGGCCGTGCGCACCAGGCCGTTCTTCTCGCGGAAATTGGCCGGCGTGTCCTCGGCATAGAGGCGCGGCAGGTCGTCTTTCAGCACCTGGACTTCGGCCGGGGAGAACAGATCCGGCAGGATGAGAAAGCCGTCGCGGCGATATTGCTCGAGTTGGGCTCGCTGTCAGCAGCATGGGCGGATCTCCTGGCTCTCGTGCCAGTTGATAATCCGCCTTGAATGCCGGCGCCACGTGCCGGCGGCACTCGGTGGGCTTAGGGCGCCTGGAACTCCACGATGCCCATGATCATGTTGACCGGTTGCCCATCGTCGGACAGCGGCAGATAGAGGTCGCGATAGCCCCGCACCCATTCGTCCGGGCCGACATAGGGGATGTCGCTGATGATGGGCGTGCGCTCCCGGCAGATGCGGGCGCGGTCTCCCAGACCTGGCTGCCGGGCTGCTGATGGGCCAGCTCGGTGAAATGCTTGCCCGTATAGTCGAAGGCGATGCGCTCGACGATGGCGGTGCCGATCAGGCGATAGCGGAAATCCAGGGGATCCTGGGTGACGTCCACCAGCACCACATTGGCCAGCAGGTCGGGAATCTCGGTCGGCTCGATATCCTTGCGCGACGGCATCGGCCGGCCGCCGCGCTTTTCCTGCCAATAGGCAAGCGCCCGCTGTTGCAAGGTTCGACGTCGAGCTTCAGGTCCCCCGTGGACATACGCTATGGTACTCTGTCGGCCCCCAATGGCAGCGTCGAGCGCTGCTGACCGGGCGCTATATTCGAGACAGTTAATTAATAGAGTGTAAGGATCGGTCATGACTTCTCTGCTTCGCTCGATCATGTGAATATCCGCACGGCGAATCTGGCGCCGATGTCGGCGTTCTATGAGAGGGTACTCGGCTGAAGAAAGGTCCGCGGCCGCCCTTCTCCTTCGGCGGCGCCTGGCATTATTGCGGCAAGATCGCCGCGGTGCATCTGGTGGAGGTGAAGCGCCAGCCCGCCGGCAAGGAGCCGCGGCTCGAGCATTTTGCGTTTCGCGCCAATGGTATGAAAACTTTCCTGGAAACGCTTCAGCGAGAAAAGATCCCCTTCGATATTCGCGTCGTCCCCGAATCTGGTATACAGCAGGTCAATGTGATGCGACCCCGACGGCAATCACATCGAGATTCAGTTCTTACCCGACGACCGCGCCGACTGATCAGTTGAATCGGCGCATCGCCGGCAGCCGGTCACACAGATTTACAGCTTGCCGGTGGCGATTTCCGACTTGCGCCTGCGCCACATAGGCCTCGAGCGCCTCGCGCCGCGCCGGATCCATCGGCGGCTGCTCGTACTGGCTCAGCAGCTCCTTCCAGATCCCGTTGGCGCGGCGGGTCGCGTCGAGGGCGCCGGCTTCCTGCCAGGTCTCGAAATTGCGCCAGTCCGACAGCATGCGGCGCGTAGAACGCGGTCTCGAAGCGCTCGAGCGTATGGGCGGTGCCGAAGAAATGGCCGCCGGGACCGACTTCGGCGATGGCGTCGAGGCCGAGATCTTCGTCACGCACCGGCAGCGGCGTCATGGTCTCGCGCATGAGCTGCAGCATCTCGGCGTCGACGATCAGCTTCTCGAACGAGGCGGTGAGGCCGCCTTCGAGCCAGCCGGCGGCATGCTCCAGCAGGTTGACGCCGCCCATGAGGCAGCCCCAGAGCGACATGGACGAATTCGTAGGTCGCCTGCACATCGACGATGTTGGACGCGTTCACGTTGCTGGAGCGGTAGGGAAGCCGGTAGCGGCGCGTGAGCTGCCCCGTCGCCATGCGCCGCCTTGGCATATTCCGGCGTGCCGAAGGCGGGCGCGCCCGTGCGCATGTCGACATTCGAGGTGAAGCCGCCATAGGCCACGGGCGTGCCCGGCCGGACGAGCTGCGCCAGGGCGATCATGAACAGCGCCTCGGCATTCTGCTGGGTCAGCGCGCCGGCCAGGGTGACCGGGCTCATGGCGCCCGCGAGCGTGAAGGGCGTCATCACCACCGGCTGGCCTGGCGCGCCATCTCCGTCAGCCCCTGCGCCCATCGGCACGTCGAGGCGCAGCGGCGAGTTGGAGTTGATGATGGTGATCAGCGCCGGCTCGGCCGCCAGCTGCTCCGGCGTCGTCGTCATAGGCGATGCAGGTCATCTCGATGGCGTCGCGCACGCAATGGGCGCCCAGGCCCCAGCACTGCCAGGTCTTGTCGGTCGAGCGTCAGCGTCGCCTCGTAGACATCGAGATGGCGCGTCTCCGCCGGCAGGTCGGTCGGCTCGACGCCGGTGCCGCCATCCTGGTGGATCACGTTCAGCGACTGCACCAGCCGGATGAAGTCGCACATGTCGGCATAGTTGCCGGCGCGGCGGCCGCGATCGAGGTCGCTGGCGAAGGCCGGCCCGCCGGTCGCGATGAAGATCAGATGTTTGCCGCCGATGGTCACGTCTGCTGCCGGGTTGCGGGCGCGCAGGGTGAACTCGGCGGCGCCTTGGCGACCAGCATCCTCCACGAAGCGCGCCATCGAAGCGCACGCGCTTGCGTGCCACGATCGACCTTGGCCCCGGCACGCGCGAAGATGTCGAGGCTTTCGCTCATGCAGCACTTCGATGCCGATATTCTCCAGCAGCCGCGAGCGAGGCCCGATGAATCGCTTCGATCTGATCGGCGCGACAGGATCTCGACGGGCCGGATACGGGATCTGCAGCCGCGCGAAGGGGAGCTGCCGGACGCCGCCGCCGGTGCGGCGCTCGCGGCGCCGGACGTGATTCTCTCGCCATCTGCTCGGATCCTCCTTCACTCCAGGCGCCACCCGTTCGCGGCGGCAGGCGTCGTCGCTTCCACCGCTTCGTCGAACTCGCGGGCGAAGCTGTGCCCGTCATAGACCGCATGCACGACGGCGCCGGGCACGTGGCAATCGCCGATGCGCGTCACCGACTCGATGCCGGCAGATGCGCAGCGCGGCCGGGTCGGCGGTGAGCTCGTCGATAGAGCGCGCTCGTCCGGCGATGCGCGACGTGACCAGGACCAGGCTCGCCGCAGGCTGCGCGCTTGCCTCTGCCGCCGGTGTGGATGCAAGTCGCAGCCGTGCCCGGCATCGATCCCCGCCAGATCGCACGCCGGTCAGCGATCTCGACGCCGAGCTCGATGAGCTGCTGCTGCACCCGCTCCTGCTCGTCCGTCATGCGGCACCAGGCGGAGACCTCCAGGCCGGGCGTCGCCAGGGTCACTTCGATGCCCGTCCTTCGCCAGCTTCTCCGCAAGCACGCCCGCCCATGATAGTACTGGTCGTCGTCGTAGATCACGACCGGGCGAGCCGGGCACTTGCCGGCCATGATGTCATCGGGCGTCAGACGACATGCGCGTGCCAGTGCCCGGCGATGCCCGGATGATGGTGCCGTGGCCGACACCGTCGCGCCGCCAGCGCGCGCCGGTCGCGATCACCACCTCGGGCGAACGCCGAACTCCCGCACATCGGCCGCCGAAAGCTGGCTTTCGCGATAGATCTCGACATTGGGCAGCGCTGGCGAGCGGCCCAGCCGCCAGTCGCGCACGCGGCCATAGGAGGACAAGGCCCGGCAGCCGGCATTCCCGGTTGATGCGCCCGCCGAGCTCGCGCGCGGCTTCGGCGAGCGGCACGCGATAGCCGCGCTTGCCCGAGCGTCAGCGCGCATTCGAGCCCGGCCGGCCCGCCGCCGACGATCAGCACGGACTTCTCGGATCTTCGCCGGCTGCGATCCGCTCCGGATGCCAGCCGCGGCGCCATTCCTCGCCCATGGTCGGATTCTGGGTGCAGCGGATCGGCACGCCCTCGTTGTTGCCGGAGCGGCAGATGTTGCAGCCGATGCATTCGCGGATCTCGTCCTCGCGGCCCTCGTCGATCTTGCGCGGCAGGAACGGATCGGCGATCGACGGCCGCGCCGCGCCGATGAAATCGAGGATGCCGCGCTTCACCTGCGAGACCATGGCGTCGGGCGAGGTGAAGCGGCCGACGCCGACCACCGGCTTGCTGGTCATCTTCTTGACGAAGCCGATGTAGTGCTCCTGGTAGCCTTCCTCGGAGAAGCGCGCGGTCTGGGAGTCGTTCTCGACATAGCTGATGTTCACGTCCCAGAGGTCGGGCAGCTCGGCCAGCAGCTCGATGACGTCGCGGCCCTCGCTCTCGGCGGTGATGCCCTGAGGCCCGATCAGCTCATCGACGGCGAAGCGCACGGCGACGCGCGGCCTTGTCGCCGACCGCCTCCTTCGTATCCTCGATCATCTCCCGCAGCAGGCGGCTGCGGTTCTCGATGCTGCCGCCATATTCGTCGCTGCGGTGGTTGATCGCGGCGCGACGATGAACTGCATCGGCAGATAGCCATGGCCGGCATAGACATAGACGATGTCGAAGCCGGCGCGCACGGCGCGCTCGGCCGCCGCGCGATGCCAGCCGCGGAAAGTCTTGATGTCCTGCTTGTCCATGGCGCGCGTCTGGACGCGGATGCACGTAGTGCAGCGGCAGGCCCGAGGCGACAGCGATCGGCAGCGCGGCTCCAGCGGTTCACCGCGTGATTGCCGCCATGCCACAGCTCGACGCCGGCGAGCGCGCCATGCCGGTGCACGGCCTCGGTCATGAGGGCCTTCGCCGCACATCCGACTCGTCCCACAGCGAGGCGAACGACATAGGGCGCGTCATCGGCCGAGGTCGGATGGATCGAGCAATATTCGGTGCAGACCACGCCCCAGCCGCCCTCGGCCTTCACTTCGCGCATCGCGGCGACGCGAACTGCGGCAGCGCGATTGCCCATGCCGGTGCAATGCGGCACCTGGAAGAATCGGTTGCGGGCGGTGACCGGCCCGATGCGCACGGGCTCGAACAGGAGGTCGTAGCGGGGATTGCGGGGCATTCAGTTTCTTTCTTGTTGGTCATTACAGGCAGGCACGTGACTCGCGCAGGTGTCGCGAGACCCGACGCGATCCAATCCAGGGCCGGTTCAACTTCGGAGGTCGGCGAGATCCTGGTAGAGATCGAGCGCCTCCGGATTGGCCAGCGCCTCGCGGTTCTTCACCGGCCGGCCATGGACGATGTCGCGCACGGCGAGCTCGGTGATCTTGCCGCTCTTGGTGCGCGGGATGTCGGCGACCTGCACGATCTTGGCCGGCACATGGCGCGGCGTGGTGTTGGCGCGGATCTGCGTCTTGATGCGGTCTGCGCAGCGCCTCGTCGAGCTTCAGGCCGGGCTTGCAGCGCACGAACAGCACGACGCGCACGTCATCGTCCCAGTCCTGGCCGATGACCAGGCTCTCCAGGATTTCCGGCAGCTGCTCGACCTGGCGATAGATCTCGGCCGTGCCGATGCGCACGCCGCCGGGATTGAGCGTCGCGTCCGAGCGGCCATAGACGATGATGCCGTCATGCTCGGTCAGCTCGATATAGTCGCCATGGCACCAGACATTGGGGAAGCGCTCGAAATAGGCGGCGCGGTATTTCTTGCCGTCGGGGTCGTTCCAGAATCCGACGGGCATGGAGGGGAACGGCAGCGTGCAGACCAGCTCGCCCTTCTCGCCGCGCAGCGGCTTGCCCTCTTCGTCCCAGACCTCGACCTCCATGCCGAGGCCGCGGGCCTGGATCTCGCCGCGCCAGACCGGGCCGATGGGATTGCCGAGCACGAAGCAGGAGACGATGTCGGTGCCGCCGGAGATCGAGGACAGGCAGACGTCCTTCTTGACGGCGTCGTAGACGTAGTCGAAGCCCTCCGGCACCAGCGGCGAGCCGGTCGAGGCGATGGTGCGCAGATGCGGAGAGGTCGTGGCGTCTCGATCGGCCTCAGCCCCGCCTTGGCGCAGGCGTCGATGTACTTGGCGGAGGTGCCGAACAAGGTGCAGCGCTCGGCCTGCCGCGAAGTCGAACAGGATGTTGCCGTCGGGATGGAAGGGCGAGCCGTCATAGAGCAGCAGCGTCGCCTCGCGACGCCAGCGCCGAGATCAGCCAGTTCCACATCATCCAGCCGCAGGTGGTGAAGTAGAACACGCGGTCGCCGGCCTTGATGTCGGAATGGAGGCTGATGCTCCTTCAGGTGCTGCAGCAGCGTGCCGCCGGCGCCATGGACGATGCATTTCGGCACGCCGGTGGTGCCCGACGAGTACATGATGAAGAGCGGATGATTGAAGGGCAGGCGCGGCGAACCGATATCGCGCGGCGATAGGGCTCGATGAGATCGGCCAGCACCTTCGCCTTCGGCAGCGCGCGACACGATCGGGCGCACTGCCGCGATAGGGCAGCACGATCACCCGCTCGACCGTCGGCAGCTCCGGCAGGAATTCGGCCACGCGGGCCAGGGAATCATGGGCCTTGCCGTTGTAGTAATAGCCGTCGGCGGTGAACAGCACGCGCGGGCCGATCTGGCCGAAGCGGTCGATCACGCCGCGGGCGCCGAAATCGGGCGAGCAGGACGACCAGATGGCGCCGATGCGGCGGTGGCCAGCGTCGCCACCACGGTCTCCGGCATGTTCGGCACGAAGCCGGCGACGCGGTCGCCGGGCTTGATGCCCAGCGCTCTTCAGCGCCTGCGCCAGCCGCGACACCCGGTCGTAGAGCTCGTCGCCAGGTCATGCGCCGCTTGACCTTGTCCTCGCCCCAGAAGACCATGGCGTCGCCGTCGTCGCGGCGGCGCAGCAGGTTCTCGGCGTAGTTGAGCCGCGCCTGCGGGAAAGAACTGCGCGCCCGGCATGCGGTCGCCGATCGGCTGAGCACCGTCTCGCCCTGCGTGTCGCCGATGACGCCGGCAGAAGGACCAGACCGACTGCCAGAACTGCTCGGGCTGCGTCGATCGACCAGCCATAAAGATCGCGGTAGGTCCCGGCGCCGACGCCCCAGCGCGCCCGCCTCCGCCATGAACGGCGTCAGGTTGGCGGCGGCGATGCGCTCGCGGCTCCGGCCGCCAGAGCGGCGTTGCTGCGCCCGTCTCGCCATCCGAAGCCTTCCCCATTTTCTGCCACTGCATAGCATGGCGCACGGCGGTTCGGCGAGGGCAGCCCAGAGCGTCGGACGGCCACCTGTCCTGCATTCCCGCCATGCAGCGGAGGCCGTTGGACGGGCGGCCGGTAGGCCTTAGTCTGCCGTCCGCGCGTCATGGTTCTCCTCGCCAGCCGCTCGCCGCACTTCCGATCCGCTGCCGCCGCCGATCGCGGCCGCGATCTGTCATGATCACCTCCTCGCTGCTCTTCGCCGCCCTGAGCGCGACGATCCGCATCCTCGGCACCGAGCTGCATCCCTTCGAGGTCACGTTCTTCCGCAACTTCTCCGGGCTTCGTCTTCATGCTGCCCTGGCTGTTCCGTGTCGGGCTGGGCGCGCTGCGGACCGGGCGGTTCATGCTCTATACCTGGCGGTCGTTCCTCAGCCTTTGTCCGATGCTCTGCGGCTTTACGGCGCTCACCCTCTTGCCCGTTCGACCAGGCGATCGCGCTCAGTTTCACGGTGCCGCTGTTCGCCACCATGGGCGCGGCGCTGGTCCTGCGCGAGGATGTGCGGGCCCGGCGCTGGACCGCGACCATCATCGGCTTCATCGGCGTGCTCATCATCCTGCGTCCGGGCTTCGGCGGCATGCGAGCTCGCTGAGCGGCGAGCGCGACCGCGCTGATCGGTGCCGGGCTGTCGCTCTTCTCGGCGCTGCTCTCGGCCGTCATCACGCTGATCGTCAAGGACCTGGCGCGCACCGAGCCGAGCGACGCCATCGTCACCTACATGGTGCTGCTGCTGACGCCGATGTCGCTGATCCCCGCCCTCTCGTATTGGCAGTGGCCGCCGATGGAGCTGTGGCCGTGGATCGTCGTCATGGGCGCGCTTCGGCAGCTTCGGCCATATGTGCTACATCCGCGCCTTCGCCCTGGCCGACGCCTCGGCGGTCATGCCCTACGACTACACGCGCCTGATCTTCGCCGCCGTGATCGGCTATTTCGCCTTCGCCGAGGCGCCGGATATCTGGACCTTGATCGGCGCCGTCGTGATCGCCAGCGCCGCCATCTACATCGCCCACCGCGAGATCGATCCTGCGGCAGTCGGTGGCGACGACCGGGCGGCGGCGGCCGCGGGCGAACCGGCCGCGCTGGCGACCGATCGTGTCGCCCGAGCCCGGCGCAAGCAGCCATGAGCGACCTGAGCCATGCGCCGACCGGCCTGCGCGCGCGCTGGCTGGCGCTGCCCGGCAACACGCCGCGGCGCGCTCTGGATGATGGCCTCCGGCGTCGGCTTCACGGTGATGGCCGTCGGCCATCAAGCTCCTGGGCACGCGGCTCGACAGCTTCCAGGTCGGCGTTCTTCCGCATCGTCTTCGGCTTCGTCGCCATCCTGCCGTTCGCCGCTATCTGCGGCCTGGCCGCGGCTTGCGATCCTGCGCACGCCGGCATCTGCACGTCCATGCGGTGCGCGGCGTCTTCGGCATGCTGGCGATGTATTGCAGCTACTACGCCATCGCCCGCATCGCCGCTGGCGGATTTCACCGGCGCTCAGCTTCACCAAGCCGCTGTTCGCCACCGTGCTCGCCGTCGATCATCCTCGGCGAGGTCGTGCGCTGGCGGCGCTGGACGGCGACGATCGTCGGTTTCCTCGGCGTGCTGGTCATGGTGCGGCCGGGCACCGGCACGTTTCAGACCGGCCGGCTCTTCGCCCTCGGCGAGGCGTTCTCCGTCGCCTTCCTGGTGACGCTGGTGAAGCGCCTGCCGGCGCGGGAGACGACCGCTCGGCATGCTGTTCTATTTCGGCGCCATCGCCAGCTGCTGTCCCTGCCGGCGGCCATCTGATTCCTGGCACTGGCCGACGGTCCGAGGAATGGGGGCTGCTGCTGGTCGATCGGCGCCTTCGGCGCGGCGTCGCAATCGTTCTGGATCCGCGCCTTCCGCTCCGGCGACGCCTCGCTGGTCGCGCGCGTTCGATTATCTGCGGCTGCCGCTGGCGGCCACGTCGGCTTGATCTGGTTCGCCGAGCTGCCGACGATCTGGACGCTGGTCGGCGCCGTCGTCATCGTCGCCAGCACGCTCTACATCGCCCGCCGCGAAGCCTCGCTGGGCGGCAAGCCGACAGCCGAGGCGCCGAAGTAAGGCCGGCATCATCGCTTCGCACCCAGATGGTGGCGCAGCAGGACCAGCCGGTCGTTGCCCCAGAACATCTGGCCATCGACGACGAAGCTGGGCACGCCGAAGACGCCGGCCGCAATCGCATCGGCGATGTTCTGTTCATGGCGCCGCCGGTCTCGGCATCATCGATCAGCGCCAGGAATTGCGCGCCCGTCGAGCCCGCTTTTCTCGGCAATGCCGGCGAGGTCGCTGATCGGTCAACGGCGGCGTGCCGTCGCCGAAGACGGCGTCGAAGAGATTCAGCGTGTAGCGCGACGACCGCCCAGCCGGTCCGCGGCGACGGCCGACAGCGCAAAACGTCGCCCAATTCAGTTCGTCCCAGTCGGGATCGCGAAAGGGAATGCCGTAGTAATGCCGCCCAGCGCGAGACGTCCGCGTGCGATAGGCCTCTTCATACTGGCCGGAGGCCGGCCTCCCCTGAACGGATCCATGCCGCGCCGCTTCATCAACTCCGTGCTCCAGAGCGGCCGCCAGCGCACCGTAGCGCCGGTATCCGCCGCCAGCCGCTCCATCTGGCTCGCCGCGAGATAGGAATAGCGGCTGCCGATGCCGTAGAAGAAATCGACGATCTTCGCCATGTCGCTACGCCTTCGGCGCCGGCGGGCGCGCCGCGGGGTCACCTGGAAGACATGCTTCTCCGTCCGCCGCAGCACGGCCAGTTCCGCCGACTTGCCGATGCGTTCGGCGGTCAGCAGCCGGTGCAGGCTGTCGATGCCGGGCGTCGGCCGTGCCGTCGAAGGCGACGATGACATCGCCTTCCATCAGCCCGGCGCGGCCGGCGGGGCTGTCCGGCTCCACATGCCATCACCCGCAGGCCGGTTCGGCGGCAAGCTGGTGGAAGCGGGCGACGCGCCGGGGCAGCGCCATGGTCTGGCCGCCGACGCCGATATAGCTGCGGCGCACCTTGCCGTGGCGGATCAGCTCGCTGACGACGAATTTCGCGGTGTTGCTGGCGATGGCGAAGCAGAGTCCCTGGGCGGCCAGGATGATGGCGGTGTTGACGCCGATGATCTCGCCTGCGCGGTGACCAGCGGGCCGCCGGAATTGCCGGGGTTGAGCGCCGCATCGGTCTGCACGACGTCGTCGATCAGCCGGCCGGCATAGCTGCGCAGCGAACGGCCCAGGGCGCTGACCACGCCGGCGGTCACCGTGCATTCGAAGCCGAAGGGATTGCCGATGGCGACCACGAGCTGTCCCACGCGCATCTTCGCGGAATCGCCGAACGGCACATGGGCCAGCCCGTCGCCATGGAGCTGCAGCACGGCGAGATCGGTATCCGGATCTTCGCCCACCGGATAGGCCGGCAGCGTGCGGCCATCCATCAGCGTCGCCATGACGCGTGGAGGCGCCGTGGATCACATGGCTGTTGGTGACCAGCAGGCCGTCAGGCGTGAAGATGACGCCGGAGCCGGAGCCCACCGGCCGCTCCTGTCGGTCCCCTGGGCCGTTCACCGGCCGCAGGGATTGCAGATGCACGACCGCCGGCGACACCCGCTCCACCGCGCCGGTGACGGCGCGGGAATAGGCATCCAGCAGTTCGTCATCCGGGCGGCGGCCGGGTATCCGGTGACTGTTCAACACAGGGGTCCGTCCAGCATCACTCACCTCGCCCTTCTGCAGAGCGTAATTTGCGCATATTTTCCACGAGCCAAATCCGCTGATCCGCGAAAGCGGAATCCGCGAAAGCAGCGATTCCGAGGGGACCGTGATTTTTCGGGAACGATGCCATGCAAGGGAATTGGGCCGCGTCCAGGCGCCTCAACCGAACTTTCGAAGCCGTGGAGGGACCCGGATATGCATGGAGATAGAGATCGGCGCTCGGGGCGCCGAGATCAAGATCAGGCGCTTTGCCGATCCTGTTCGCCGTTGGCGAGGCGGTCGATCGCCGCCCGGGCCTGCAGCCGGTGGCTGTCGGTCATATAGCTGCGCACGGTCCTGATCGCAGCATAGAGAACGGCGGCATCGTCGGTGAAACCCAGCCAGAGAATGAAATCCGGCACGATGTCGATGGGCAGGATGAAATAGGCCAGCGCGCCATAGAGGATGGCTTTCGCCTTCAGCGGCGTCGCCGGATCGGTGGCGCAGTAATAGGCGGCGACCACTTCGTCGAGAAAGGGAATGCGCGGGATCGTGCGCCGCAGCTTGTCCCAGAAGCCGGCTTCCACCCGCGCCTGGTCGCGCTGCAGTTTCTCGGAATCGATGGGAACCAGGTCGGTGCCGGCCATGGCGGAGGATATGGCCCGGCGGCGGCCGGATTCAATGGCCGGCGGGGCGCCGGAGAGCCTCGAGATTTACCAATCGGCTCCATAGGTTGCGAAGGAGCTAAAGCCGGGAATTTTGGGCTAGGCAGTGGCGGTGCAAGCCGCTAGAGGATGTTCCGCAGCAGTTGAACCGCTGATTCCCAAGTTTGTCATCCCCGCGAAAGCGGGGACCCAGGGGTTACAGGGCGCCCTGCTTCTCCTGGGTCCCCGCTTTCGCGGGGATGACAAGTCGGGGCGTCTAATCTGAACTCGAACAACAGCAAGAACGGGACCGTCATCCATGGAGATCAAGGGACAGGCGGCGCTGGTGACCGGCGCCGGATCGGGCATCGGCGCCGATGTGGCGCGGCATCTGGCCAAGGCCGGCGCCAAGGTGGCGGTGCTGGACATCAACAAGGAAGCGGCCGAAGCGGTGGCGAAGGAGATCGGCGGCGTCGGCATCGGCTGCGACATCAGCGACGGGCCGGGCGGCGAAGCGGCGGTGGCGGCGGCGCGGGCCGCCCATGGGCCGGCGCGCATCCTGGTCAACGTCGCGGGCATCCTGATTCCCGGCCGCATCGTCGGCAAGGACGGGCCGCTGCCGCTGGAGAAGTTCAGGAAGGTGATCGACGTCAATCTGGTCGGCACCTTCAACATGATGCGCCTGGCCGCCGCCGACATGGCCGGCCTGCCGCCGCTGACCGATGGCGAGCGCGGCGTGATCATCTCGACGTCTTCGTCGCCGCCTATGAAGGACAGATCGGCCAGGCGGCCTACGCCGCCTCGAAGGCGGGCATCGTCGGGCTGACCTTGCCGGCGGCGCGGGACCTGGCGCGCAGCGGCATCCGCGTGCTGGCCATCGCGCCCGGCCTGATCGCCACGCCGATGATGCTGAACCTGCCGCCGGACATCCAGAAGGCGCTGGGCGATTCCGTGCCGTTCCCGCAGCGGCTCGGCCACGCCCATGAGGTGTCGCGGCTGGTGCTGCACATGATCGAGAACAGCGCTGCTCAACGGCGAAGTCGTGCGCCTGGACGGCGCGCTGCGGCTGGCGCCAAATGAGAACGTCGGCAGCCGAAGTGACCCAGGACAATCTGCCGTCGCGGCGCTTCACCGCGCCGCCCAGCCTGGAGGACATGGAGGCGATGGCGGCCGAGCGCCTTCGCGGCCATTCCGCGCGAGCTGCGGCGCCACGTCGACCAACGTGGTCATCCAGGTCGCCGATTTCCCCGACGACGAGACCAGCGGCGAGATGGATCTGCGAAACGCCGTTCGATCTCCTCGGCCTCTATCGCGGCGTCGATCTCTCGCGCAAGAGCGTCGCTCGACGTCGCACCAGGACATGGACATGATCTTCCTCTACCGCCGCCCGCTGCTCGACTACTGGTGCGAGACCGGCGAGGACCTGACGCACGTCGTCCGCCACGTGCTGATCCACGAGATCGGCCACCATTTCGGCCTGTCCGACGAGGACATGGAGCGGATCGAAGAGGAGGCGGCGGAGAGTTAGGGCGGTCACCGGCCGGTTCAATCAACTCCCACGGCTTGTGGGGCCGCAGGCGCCGTTGTCGGAGGCCCCTCTCGGAACGATCCGGAACATATGTGCTGAGTCTGGCTTTCAGACGATGACTCCATACGGAAGTCTCTGCCGTCGCAGGCTCGCCAATGGACGGTGCCCGCAGCTCCCGGGAATCGCATACGAAAAATCGCATGGGTCACGTTGGCCTGGCGCGCCTGAACTGACTAAGATTGAGCGAAACTCCCGTGCGATCGCGACTGTGACGGTGATATGAAACAACCTTTGGCGGCCTGGCTCGTTTGAGCATGAGCATTCAAGGTTTCCGGGATTCTGTTGCTCAATTGACGGCACCGTTTCGGACACGAAGACGCGCCATCGCGATGCCGGCGGGTATCTTCGGTTGTGCCTGGGAGACGACGGCTCGCCGCCAGCTCTTGCTTGCAGCATTGGCCATTGCAATCTTTCTTCTGACTATGGGTCCGCTCGAGTTGCAGCGGCGGATCGTTAACAGCGCTCTGGAGAGCGGTGAGATGGTCAGCGTTGTCTGGCTCTGCGCTGCCTATGCTGCATTTGTCGTCGGGACCGGCGGCATCAAACTGGGGTTCAACATCTGTCGCGGCTGGATCTGCGAGAGCGCAGTGCGCGATCTCCGCCATCGCATCTATGATCATACGACCGAGTGCGAGGAATGCGGCAATCCGCAACAGAAGGGCATCGCCATGTCGATCATTCTGTCGGAAGCGGAACCGGTCGGCGGCTTTGTCGCCATGAGCATCTCTGAACCCCTTATGCAGATCGGGACGCTCATTACTGTCTTTGGCTACATGGCGGTGCTGCAGCCCTGGATGGCGGCTTGCAGCATCGTGTTATTCTCGGCTCAGATTTTCTTCATTCCGCGTCTCCAATTCGCGATCAATCGACGCGCCGCCAGTCGCATTCAAGTCATGCGCGAAATCAGCGGCGCGATGATCGAAGATTTCGCGCCGGGGACGGCGGCGGTCGACCGGCGGCGTGCTTTTGGTGAACGCGTCGATCGCATACTTGGCATCAACATGCAGATCTATTGGTTCAAATTCGCCATGAACCTCCTGATGAACCTAACTAATCACTTTGGCATCATTGGCGTGCTCCTGGTCGGCGGCTGGTATGTTATCGAGCACGATCTCGACGTCGGCACCGTGGTCGCCTTCATATCCGGATTGAAGCAGATCAACGAGCCGTGGGGCGACCTCGTCGACTACTTCCGCGAGATGACCGTATCGCAAGTTAAGTATCGCCTGATCGCTGGGATCCTCCAGGGGCCCCTGCCGCACAGCGCATACGCCGAAGCGGCTGCTTCCGAAGCAGGTTTTCCCCTCAAATTGGTCGATGCCGCGCTCAGCTAAATGCCGCGAACACATTGCGGTCCGACCCGTGTCCGCTGACCGGCGCCCAAAGGATGTGGTAGCGTAACGCATGCACGAAAACGACGTGAAGCAAATCGGCGCCTGGCTGGTGGAACGCGGCTTGGCCGGCGCCTCGGAGACCGAGCTGCTGCATGGCTTCTGCGAGCGGAGCTGTCAGGCGGGGCTTCCGCTGTCGCGCGCCTTGGCCCTGGTCGATACGCTTCATCCGGTCTATGAGGGCCGCGCGTTTCGCTGGCGCAACGACGGCGTCGAGGAGAGTGCCGTTGTCGAATACGGCTCCAGCAGTGCGGGCGAGGCGGCCGCCAGCTGGCAGAGCAGCCCCTTCCACCACCTCCTGACGTCCGGCGCGAACGAGCTGCGCCGCCGGATCGGGCGGGGCGACCCCGTCGATTTCCCGGTTATCGCCACGCTGAAGCAGGACGGCTATACCGACTACGTCGCCATGATCCACCGCTTCGCCGGCGAGGGCGCCATCGGCGAGATGGACTGCGTCTATTCGCACTGGATGACATCGCAGCGCCGACGGCTTCGGCGAAGCCGGCATGGCGGCGCTGCGGCGGCTCGTGCCGTCGCTGGCGCTGGCGATCAAGATGCGCCTCGCTGGCGCGCATCGCCGGCACGCTGGTCGAGGTCTATCTCGGCCGCGACGCCGGCCAGCGCGTGCTGAAGGGCCGCATCTCGCGCGGCGTGCGCCGAGCGGATCCATGCCGTCCTCTGGTATTCCGACCTGCGCGGCTACACCACCATCACCGACACCGCGCCGCCCGACGAGATCATCCCGCTGCTGAACGACTACGCCGATGCCGTCATCTCCGCCATCCAGGAAACGGGCGGCGAAGTGCTGAAGCTGATCGGCGACGGCGTGCTGGCGATCTTCCGGGCCGACGATGCCGCCGAGGCCTGCCGTCGCGCGCTGCGGGCCGAGGCCGGCCTGCGGCATCGTGCAGGAGGCGTTGAATGCCCGGCGGACCGCGGACGGAGCGGCCCGTCACATCGGTCTATCTCGGCCTGCATATCGGCGAGGTGTTCTACGGCAACATCGGCAGCGTCGATCGTCTCGATTTCACGGTGGTCGGGACCCGCCGTCAACGAGACCGGCCGCATCGCCGCGATGTGCCGGTCGGTCGACCGCAGCGTGGTGCTGTCGTCCGATTTCGCAACGGCGACGCCAGAGCCCGAGCGGTCGACGCTTGTCTCCGTCGGGCGCTACGCGCTGCGCGGCGTCGGACGCCCGCAGGAATTGTTCACGATCGACCCGACCATGGTGGCGGGATAGAGCGACGAGTCATGGATGAAACGACAGCGATCGAACGTGTCCTGAGACGCGACCGGCTGATTGTCCTGGGCGGGCTTCTGGCGATTGTGGTTCTCGCCTGGATCTTCGTGCTGGAAGGCGCCGGCACGGGAATGAGCGTGGGCGCCATGACCACATGGCGATTTCCCCCGCCGGTGGCGCCGCTCGCCAACGAGCCTTGGCCCGCTCAGTACTGGTTCATGATGCTGCTCATGTGGTGGGCAATGATGGTCGCCATGATGACGCCGTCAGCTGCGCCGATGGTTCTGCTTTACGCTCGTGTCGCCCGACATGCGCAAAAGCAAGGACAAATGCCTCGAGCGGTTGTCCCCACAGCATGGTTTGTCCTCGGCTACCTGGCTGCCTGGTTGGCATTCAGTGCTGTGGCTGTCGCTGTTCAATGGACGCTGGAGCGGATCGGCCTCATGCACATGATGATGATGTGGAGCTTGGACAAATGGCTCTCGGCGACGCTCCTGATGGCAGCAGGCCTGTACCAGCTGTCACCGCTTAAGGACGTCTGCCTCCGGGCTTGTCGCTCGCCGGTCGAATTCCTATCGCGCCATTGGCGTCAAGGGCCGACGGGCGCGTTGCATCTCGGTCTTGCTCATGGACTATATTGCATCGGCTGCTGCTGGGCATTGATGGCCCTGCTGTTCGTTGGAGGCATAATGAACCTGGTGTGGATTGTCGGACTGGCGATCGTCGTTCTCGTCGAGAAAATCGCGCCATATGGCCGCCAGGTCGCCCGCGTCACCGGCACGGCGCTCGTGGCGACCGCCATCTATGTCATTGCTGGATGAGGGCATCGCGCAGGGAGGTAAACGAACAATGGCCTATGTAGATTGGTTGCTCAGGACCAAAGTCATCGGTACCTGCAGTTGCGATTATGGCTGCCCGTGCGAGTTCAACGCGCCGCCCACGCGGCTGCCTTGCGAGGGCGTGATGGCGATGGAGATCACGGAGGGCCATTTCGGCGACGTCAGGCTCGACGGGCTCCGGACCGCAGGCGTCTATCGCTGGCCGGGGCCGGTTCATGAGGGCGGCGGCACCTGGTGGAGTATCATCGACAAGCGGGCGAGCAAGCCGCAAGTCGATGCCCTGTTCACGATCATGGCCGGCAAGGAGCAGGAACCCACCACCGGGTTCTCGATCTATGCCTCGACAATCGCCCATGAGCCGGAGCCGATCTTCGCGGACATCGATTTCGAATGGGATCTCGATGGGCGGCGCGGCCGGTTCGTCGTGGCCAATGTGATGGGCGCTGAGGTCGGGCCGATCCGGAACCCGGTGACCGGCGCGCCGCATTTCATCACCATTCGGCCGCAGAATGGCTTTGAGTTTCGCGAGGCCGAGATGGCGAGCGCCGACATGTGGAGCAGCCGAACGCTCGAGATGAAACACAAAGGACGGTTCGCGGCGATTACTTATGCGACCTATGGGCCGCAGGGCATTGTGCCGGAGGAGAGCTTGCCGCAGCGAAGGGGATAGGAGCAGACCTCCAGTTGACGGCGCCGCGCGCGAGCAGCGCAAGGTTGGTCTTCTCCTGCGCGTTGAGGGGCGCCCTGTTCCCGGCGGGCGCCGAGCCGAAAAAAACTCGGCAATTTCTTTTCGGGCATGTCGATCTTGCGCCGGGCCGTTCGACGATACAGTAGGGAACCCGGACGGGCGGATTGAGTTTTGCTTGTGCGGACCCTAGGCCGGTCGAGACTTAGGCGGCCGGCTAAGTGTCTGTCCGACTTGGAAAAATATTTGGAAGCGTTCCAACGAATGGAGAATGGCCATGAAGCTCTATGGATTTGGTCCGACACGTTCGCTTCGCGCCCTCTGGGGCCTCAGGGAACTCGGCGTCGAATTCGAGTTCGTGCCCGTCAACTTGCTGGCTGGGGAAAACCGCCGCCCGGAATTCCTTGCCCTCAATCCCGCTGGCAAGCTGCCGGTACTCGTTGATGGCGACAGCGTTATCACGGAATCGGCGGCCATCGTCCTCTATCTGGCTGAGAAGTACCCCGACAAGGGACTGCTGCCCACCGACCTCAGGGAGCGAGCGCAGGTCTATCGCTGGGTGATGTTCGCCATGACCGAGATCGAGCAGCCCTTGTGGCGCATCGCCAAGCACACCTTCCTGCTTCCCGAGGACAAGCGCCTGCCGCAGGATGTCGCCGCTCGCCAGAGAGGATTTTACCGCCATGGCGCGCGTGCTTGAACGCCACATGGAAGGGCGTCGAATTCATCGTCGGCGATCGCGTCACCGTCGCCGACTGCGTGACGGCCTATCTGATGGACTGGGCCAACGAGAATCATCTGATCGAGGGCTCTCCGAACCTGCGCGCTTATCTCGATCGGATGTACGCGCGCACTGCGGCGCCGCAACGGATCGCCGAGGCCTTCGCAAGCATTCAAGCGGCAGCGTAACTTGGAAACCGGGCCGAGACCGGCCTTAACAGCGAGAGGACAAACAATGGCCATTGCCAAGAACACGATCTGCCTATGGTACGACAAGGACGCCGAGGCTGCGGCCCGCTTCTACGCCAAGACTTTTCCTGACAGCTCGGTGGGTGCCGTCCACCGTGCTCCCAGCGACTACCCCTCCGGCAAGGCAGGCGACGTGCTGACGGTCGAATTCACGGTCGCCGGCATCCCTTGTCTCGGCCTCAATGGCGGGCCTACGTTCAAGCATAGCGAAGCCTTCTCGTTCCAGATCTCCACCGACAATCAGCAAGAGACCGACCGCTACTGGAACGCCGTCGTCGGCAATGGCGGCCAGGAAAGTGCGTGCGGTTGGTGCAAGGACAAATGGGGTGTCTCGTGGCAAATCACGCCGCGCGTGCTGACCGAGGCGATGGCTGCCGGCGGCGATGAAGCAAAACGCGCGTTCGATGCGATGATGGATATGAAGAAAATCGACGTCGCTGCGATCGAGGCGGCTCGGCGCGGCCGACGGTCCTAGGTTGACCTGTTCGGACGCACTCCGAGCGAATCGAGTCGCGGGGCCGGCGGTCCAGACGAGCTCTGCGCCGCGAGGCGGGCAGCCTGAGGCACGTGGCGATGAGCGAGCGGAGGATCCGGCCGCGAAGTGAGCGGCCGACCCCCATTTCTGGTAGGCTGCGAAGCTCGCGGGCCTAGTAAAGGATCGAGCAGGCGCGAACGAGGCACTTGTCGTTCGGCGTGCGGGAAATAGGCTCTCCCGGCTTGCCGCAGGCAGTTGCAAGAACGCCGATGGCAACCAGCAGTATTGCCAACTTGCAGCGATTGGTTCTGCTCATCGGATGTCCTCGCATTTGCGGAGCAGGCGTTTGCAATCGCCTTTCTCTGCCTCGCTCCAATAGTAGATGTCGAGGCGGTGCTGATCCTCGAAGTCCAATCTCATGCTGCAGCCGTCCCGTTCCGTCCGCATGGGATGCTCCTTCCAGGGTGCGTCATCCTTCACCGGCTCGCCGAAGCAGGCGGTGACTTCCGCCATGGTCCAGGGTTCCCAGACTTCGCGCGTGCCCGGCCGGAACGTGTATCCTCTTTCGCAGGCGTCCATGAGCCACCAGCATTCCTGCTCGCTGCCGTAACCCTCGACCGAATGAACTTTTCCGTCCCGGAACATGAAGTACTGTTTGCACTCGCCGCGCGTGTAGAATTGTCTCGGCCATCCGCCAACGGTGTCGCTTGCCTTGGCGGGGCCGAAGCAGGCGTTCACCTCCTTCTCGCTCCACTCCATCATCGCCGCTTTCGCCGCGTCGACGGGCACGAGATAGGGGCGGCCGACCGTGGGCGTCCGTTGCGGTGCGCAGCCGGCGACGATCAAGGCGATGCCGATACAAACCCACCATTTCATCCGATATGCTCCCCGCTGGAAACAAGACCTGCCGCCGCAAGGCGGCGGATCAGGGATGATGGTTGCCGGCCCGGAGAATCCTCCTCCTGCATCGACTACGAAGTCAACAGTGTGTATGAGTGTCCTTCTGACGGATGACAGAGGGGTGCCATGGCTGGCGAGCGCGTGCAGCGGCGGCTTACGGCAATTCTGGCGGCCGACATCGCCGGCTATAGCCGGCTGATGGGCGCGGACGAAGAGGGCACGCTTGCCCGATTGAAGGCCCATCGGCATGCGCTGCTCGATCCCAAGATCGAGGAACACCAGGGACGGATCGTCAAGACGACCGGCGACGGCATGCTGGCTGAGTTCGCGAGCGTGGTCGATGCGCTGCGATGCGCCATCGAGGTCCAGCGCGGCATGCTCGGCGCGCAATGCCGACGTGCCGCCAGAAAGGCGGATCGAGTTCCGTGTCGGCATCAATGTCGGCGATATCATCATCGATGGCGGCGACATCTACGGCGACGGCGTGAATGTGGCGGCGCGTCTGGAAGGTCTCGCCGAACCGGGCGGGATCTGCGTTTCCGGCCGGGTGCAGGAAGATGCGCGAGGCAAGCTCGATGTCGCCTTCGAGGATGCCGGCGAACAGCAGCTCAAGAACATCGCCTGGCCGGTGCGGGTCTATCGGGTGCGGCTCAGCGGCGACGCAGCGCAGTCCCGTCCGGCCTTGTCGCTTCCCGACAAGCCTTCGATCGCCGTCTTGCCGTTCACCAACATGAGCGGCGATCCCGAGCAGGACTATTTCGCCGACGGCATGACCGAGGATGTCATCACCGGCACTGTCGCGCGCGCGCTGGCTCTTCGTGATAGCGCGGAACTCATCCTTTGCCTACAAGGGGCGCTCGACCGACGTTAAGCAGGTCGCGCACGAGCTCGGCGTGCGCTACGTGCTCGAAGGCAGCGTACGCAAGGCCGGCGAGCGCGTCCGGATCAGCGCGCAGCTCGCGGAGGGGACCTCCGGGAGACAGCTTTGGGCGAAGCGCTACGATCGCGAACTATCCGACATATTCGCGGTGCAGGACGAGATCACGGAGACAATCATCGGCGCGGTCGAGCCGGAGCTCGGAAAGGTCGAGCGCCGGCGCTCGGCCAGCAAGCGTCCGGACAATCTCGACGCGTGGGATCTCTACCAGCGCGGCATGTCGCACCTTTACGAGTACACCAAGGACGACCTGCTGCGCGCGCGGCAGTATTTTGCGGAGGCAATCGCGAGGGACCCGCAGCTCGGGCCCGCGCATTCCGGGCTCGCCGAGGCCTACTACTATGAGGGTGTCTACGGCTTCGCGGATTCCATTTCGGACAATCGCGAGAAGGCGCTCGCACCCGCGCTGCGGGCAGTGGCGCTCGACGCCGAGGATGCTGGCGCGCACTGCACGTTGGGGCGGGCCTACTATATGCGCCGAGAGTATGACGCCGCATTGCGGGAGCTGAAGACGGCATTCGAGCTGAACCCTTCGCTGGCGCTCGCACATTACGGTCTGGGTGCGACGCTCGTATTCTCGGGACGCGCGGAGGAGGGCATCCCCCATCTGACGGCGGCGATACGAACTCAGCCCGCATGATCCGAACATGGGATCATTCCTGGTGCGGCTCGCGGATGCCGCCTATTTTCTGAAGCGCTACGAGGAAGCCGCCGAATGGGCGCGGCGCGCACTGCAGCAGCCGAATTTCCAATGGTCGCGCTACACCGTGCTGATCGCGGCCCTGGCGCAGCTTGGCAGGCTCGACGAGGCCAGGAGCTGCATCCAACAATTGCAGGTCAAGCGCCCAAACACGTCAATGGCATTTGTGCGAGAGACCCACCTGTTCGGCGATACGGCAAGCTTCGCGCACTACCTGGACGGTCTCCGCATGGCCGGCCTGCCCGATTGAGCGCAGCCGGCCCACGGGCGACGTCGATTTCCATCAGTTCCAAACCATCACCGTGAGGGGAACCGAGGTGCGCTCTGGGTCATGGGCGTTAGCTGCAGCCTCCATTCGCTCGTGATCGCGCGATGTTCAGTCGTCACTGCACTCCAGAAGCCCCAGAAGGTCCTCTACGGAGATCAGGCAAGATCGAAGCGGTCAAGGTTCATTACTTTGGTCCAGGCCGCCACGAAGTCCTTCACGAACTTCTCCTTCGAATCCGCGCAGGCATAGACCTCAGCGAGGGCGCGGAGTTGCGAGTGCGAGCCGAAGATCAGGTCGACACGGGTGCCCGTCCACTTGACTTCGTTCGTCTTCCGGTCGCGCCCCTCATACACGCCTTCGGAGCCGGCGGCAGGCTGCCATTGCGTGCTCATGTCGAGCAGGTTGGCGAAGAAGTCGTTCGTGAGCGTCTCGGACCGCTTGGTGAAGACGCCGTGCGGCGACTTTCCGACATTGGCGCCGAGCACGCGCAGGCCACCAACGAGAACCGCTAGCTCGGGCGCCGTCAGCGTCAGCAATTGCGCGCGATCCACCAGCATCTCCTCGGCGGAGAGGCGTGGCTTGCGGCCGAGATAGTTGCGGAAGCCGTCAGCGGCCGGTTCGAGCGGCGCGAATGAGTCGGCGTCGGTTTGCTCGGCCGTCGCATCCATGCGTCCCGGCGTGAAGGAAACCTTCACGTCCTGGCCGCCGGCCTTCGCAGCTTTCTCGATCGCCGCGCAGCCGCCGAGAACGATCAAGTCGGCAAGCGAGACCTTCTTCCCGCCGGTTTGCGCGGCGTTGAACTCCGTCTGGATCGCTTCGAGCGCCTGCAGCACCTTCGCCAATTGCGCCGGCTGGTTCACTTCCCAGTCCTTTTGCGGCGCCAGGCGAATGCGCGCGCCGTTCGCCCCGCCGCGCTTGTCGGAGCCGCGGAACGTCGACGCCGACGCCCAGGCCGTCGAAACCAGCTGGGAAACGGAAAGGCCGGATGCGAGAATCTTCGCCTTCAGCGCGGCAAGGTCCGGCTCTCCGACCAGCGGATGATCCACGGCGGGAATCGGGTCCTGCCACGGCAGTTGCTCCTTGGGAACAAGCGGGCCGAGATAGCGAGCGATCGGGCCCATGTCGCGATGAGTCAGCTTGAACCAGGCGCGGGCAAATGCGTCGGCGAACTGATCCGGATTCTCGTGGAAGCGCCTGGAGATCTTCTCGTAGGCGGGATCGAACCGCAAAGCGAGGTCTGTGGTCAGCATGGTCGGCGCGTGACGCTTCGACTTGTCATGCGCATCCGGCACCGAATTGGCGCCCGCGCCGTGCTTCGGCTTCCACTGGTGTGCGCCGGCCGGGCTCTTGGTCAGCTCCCATTCATAGCCGAACAGGTTCCAGAAGAAGTTGTTGCTCCACTTCGTCGGCGTCGTGGTCCAGGTGACTTCCAGGCCGCTGGTGATCGCGTCGCCGCCCTTGCCCGTGCCGAACTTGCTCTTCCAGCCGAGACCCTGCTCCTCGATTCCGGCGCCTTCCGGCTCGGGGCCGACATTCGACGCTTCGGCGGCGCCGTGGGTCTTGCCGAAGGTGTGACCCCCGGCGATCAGCGCGACCGTTTCTTCGTCATCCATCGCCATGCGGCCGAAAGTGTCGCGAATGTCCTTGGCGGCCGCGACCGGATCCGGCTTGCCGTTCGGACCTTCCGGATTCACATAGATCAATCCCATTTGCACAGCGGCGAGAGGATTCTGCAGATCGCGCTCGCCGCTGTAGCGCTCGTCCGCCAGCCACTTGCCTTCGGGGCCCCAGAAGATGTCTTGCTCGGGTTCCCATACGTCGGCGCGGCCGCCGCCGAAACCGAAGGTCTTGAAGCCCATCGACTCGAGGGCGACGTTGCCGGCGAGGATCATGAGGTCGGCCCAGGAGATCTTACGGCCGTATTTCTGCTTGATCGGCCACAGCAGCCGGCGCGCCTTGTCGAGGTTTGCGTTGTCAGGCCAGCTATTGAGGGGTGCGAACCGCTGCTGGCCGTCGCCGGCGCCGCCGCGGCCGTCGCCGATGCGGTAGGTGCCGGCGCTATGCCACGCCATGCGAATGAACAGCGGCCCATAGTGGCCGAAGTCGGCCGGCCACCAATCCTGCGAGTCCGTCATCAGGGCTCGAAGATCCTTGATCACGGCATTGAGGTCGAGGCTCTTGAATTCCTTGGCGTAGTCGAACGCCTCGCCCATCGGGTTGGACCGTGGCGAGTGCTGATGGAGAACTTGCAGATCCAACTGGTTCGGCCACCAGTCTCGATTCGAGTATCTGCGGCCGCCGCCCGTAACCGGGCATTTGCTTTCGTCTGGCATGTTCCCTCCGATCCTTTCGACTGTCTCCCGTTTCGCATGCGAGCATGATTTGACATAGAATGAGATAGCGACCAGATCATAGTCGTTCCAATTGATAATTCTCGTAACTCTGATCGAGAATTTCGATAGATGAGCTGCTGTCCAGCCGAGGCTCCTATTCTGTGCATGAAGATCGCGCGCCTGGTGGCTTCGCTCATGTGCCGCGGGCGATCGCGGCTTGTCATTCGGTGAAGGCGGCGATTACCTGGCCACGGACTTTCGACTCCCGCCACCGCTGCCGCGCAAAAGCCGGCTCGCGGGCAATCGTTGGGATGACCAAGCACGAAGAACAGCGTCTCGCAACGAGATTCTAGCCCTCTCAAAGCGTAAATCCATCAGCCGAACACCGGTCTCCAGGCGTTGACGATCGGGACGAACTGCCAAAGGTGTGAGCATAGCCGCGTCTAGGCGGCGACTACCTGGCTGCTCCAGCCACACCCGCGAGAACGCAATGTGCCCCACGGGTCCACTTGTATCCTCTGTCGAGCCACTCGCCCAGGATGCATCCGTCAGGAGTCACAAGCCCAGACGCGTTCGGCGTTGGCTGTGGCCTGGAATCTACCAGAAAGTCCGGTTTGCGCCTCAGGTGACTTCCGGATTTGGGGCTGAGCCGACGTATCGCAGACTGGGCTGATACTACCGCTTTTTACCCAAAGCGGTCATGGTGCAGCCAACGAATGAAAATCCAATTCTCGGCAATCTGATTGACGCCGCTGAAGTTCGGACGTACGTTTTTTCAAGTCGCACAGTACGCCGGTTAGGCAGGCCCCGAACCAGGGCGACGTTTCTGACACAAGAAGGTAGTGCCGGGGCTAAGCGGCCGATTGCCAGCGCCGCGAGTGAGACCTCCGGTGGTAAGAACAGGCGGGGTGCTATGGGCAGGCTACGGCGGCTGCCGGCGATCGCGGCAGCGTGTTTCACGGTCATCGCGGCATGTGAAGTGCGGGCAGAGGTGCAGATCGGCGCGGTGCGGCAACCGGAATACAAGGGCGCCATCGGCCAGCTCGCCACGGGCACTGAGCATCAACTCCTCTTCAGCGAGCCGGTCTACGCCGAAGAGACGGTGCTCACCGACGCGCGGGCCAGCACGGCACTGCAGTTTCTCGACAATACGCAGTTGCGGGTCGGCATGAACTCCAAAGTGAAGCTGGACAAGTTCATCTACGATCCAGGCACCGGCACGGGCGAGGCAATGCTGAATTTCGGCACAGGCGCGTTCCGCTATGTGTCCGGCAGCCTCGGCAAGAGCCACAACATACAGCTCGCCACGCCCACGGCGGTCCTGTCGATCCGCGGCACCGAGCTGGTGATTTCGGTAGCGCCCGACGGCACGACCCAGGTCGCGGTGTTCGACGGCGAGATCGAGGTGACGCCCTGCGGCGGTGAATCCGCCGTGGCCAGGACGGGAGAGACCGCAACCATCACCTCCAAGTGTACGGGCGTCAGCGTGACCCTTGGTCTGACCGTGCCCGAGGACCCGACGCTGTTTGCCGACCTGAACGATATCGCACCGGCCACCGGACCATCGCAGCCGCAGGATGAGACCAGCGATCAGACGCACGGCCAGACAGGGGACGGGGACGGCGTTGGGAACGGCGGGGACGGTGACAATGGCACCAGCGACCATGCCGAGGCCAGCAGCCACAGTAGTGCCAGTAACGACAACGCTAGCACCAGCAGCGAGGCTCATGCCGAAGACAACGGTCAGAGCAGTAGCAGCAACGACAATGCTGGCACCAGCAGTGGGGCCCAGGCCGAAGCCAGCAGCGATATTTCTGGCGGTGAGGCCCACGCCGGGGCCAGCAGCCACAGTAGCAGCAGTGCTGGTAGCAAAGACTAGCCGCCGGCGGTGCGCTGCAGCCCCTTCGTTTGACGGTCAGCGGTCTTCGGATCGCACGAAGTCGGCTTGGCCAGGCAGAGGCACTCTAGGCGTTGCCCATGCAGTCGGAGAAAAAGAATGCATCCAGCTGTTCGGGGGTAAGCTTCGTCACAAGCTCGGCCGCGGCTTCGATCTCTGCCGAACTCAGACCCTCCGTCACACCGGCCATCGGCAGGTTCTTGTAGTCCTCAGGATGGTTCCGGCGAAGCAGCAGGATGTCACGCACCTCCACAGGGCGAACACGATCGAACATCCAAGCGACGTTCGGCATCGTGTAGGACATCCCCTCGGCTTCTAGCGCAAGCGTGACAGCCACATGCATGGCATCCGAAAAGATGACGTCTTCATGCAAGCGGTCTCGCTTTGCGATTTCGGAGGCGAGCGCCTTTGCCTCGCGGTACTCGGAAAATTCGTCGAAGCTGATGGTCTGCCGTCCGCAGTTCTTTCCTTGGTCGCCCAAACGGGTCTCTCCCCAAAGCTAGCGGGCCGAATCGGCCCTCCCACCCGCGCATGGTGCAAGGTTTATCGTTAACAGCTGGTTAACGCCGAGGAGAGACGACCGGCTCGCGCACGGGGATCGAGATCGAACCGCGGCGAGTTGACCTGACGAAGTCGTTTTGAGGAGCACGCAGGAGCCCGGACTGTCCGGAGGGTTCCACGATGGAGATCCGCTAAGAGTCGACCGTTTGGTGGGATAGCGCCGTATCCCACGACCGATGTGCCCGGCGCCGGGCGGCGACGCTCCGGCGCATCCAGGAACCGATGCGTCGGGCAAGCCTGGCCGGTTTCAGTCCCGGCCAGGCTGCCGAGAATCAAAGATTGGCTATGAGGAGTAGCCCAGGAATGCCTTGGCCTTGGCAACTTCGGCATCCCATTTCGTCAGCTGCTCTGGGGTCAAGAAAGCTTCCACACGCTCGCGCAAAGGAGCGCGAGCTTCCCTCAGCTTCGCAATGACATCGGCTCTCGTAACATCTGGATTGCTCTTGCGAATTTCATCAAGTTTCTCACGGGCGTTCTCCAGCGCCGTCTTCAGTCGGGTCTTCTGGTCTTCGGATAGGTTCAGATCGGCAGCGAAACGCTTCAACTCGGTCTGGACGGCTTCCGTTGCTTCAGGGCTAAAAGGCATTTCAATTCTCCTTGAATCGAATTCGATGACAACTTGGTTTGACCAACTTGTTGTGCGATATGCTCGAGAATTAGAGAATTTACGTTCAGCGCAACTGAGTCTTGGTCGCGCAGGCATCGCCCCAGCGGGCCATGCTGCAGTTATTGGCACACACTCAATCGCGGAATGTTTGATGCTAAGAGCATCAAACGGAAGACGTCAATTGGACCAAAGTCCAATGAACGAGCGGCGGCCGACGCACGACCGCTTTTAGGGACGTGCTCAACCTCGCCGAAAGCGATGCTGCCAACCCATCGCGGCAGTTCCCATCTCGACTCCTGGCACATCCCGGAAGTTCCACCCGCCGCGCTTGATGGCCGTTTGCAGTCCCAAAGCGGACTCTGGTAGGCCCGATGCCGAAGCACCGATGGCATCGGGAGATCAGTCATGGTTGCCCGATCACGTCCCTCGAGTGCAACCCTTGATCTGCCTCAATGCGCTGATCCGGCATTGAGTTAGTTGTTCTTGCTAAGCGCCTCCAAGTTCACAAGCGAAGGAGTCTAGCCATGCATATCATTTCACGACGACTGCTTGTTGTGCTATTGGCCAGCGGATTGCTCGCGACCGTGCCGCATCCATCCTTGGCGGCGGCGACCATCACGGTATCTCTTACCGACCTGGGCGCTGACAAGGAGATGCCGACTAATCTCGGCATGGGCATGGGGGGCGACATGTCCAAGGCGACCATGGCCATCACGGTGGACACCGCAAAAGTGAAAGCCGGCGAGGTCACTTTCGTGGTGACGAACAATTCCAAGGAAATGATCCATGAGATGCTGGTCGCGCCGGCGGATCCAGCCAAGCCGCTGCCCTTCGTTGCCGCCGATTCCCGTGTCGACGAGGAGGCATCGAAAGATCTCGGTGAAGTATCGGAACTCGACTCCGGCAAGTCGGGCTCGTTGACCATCACCTTGGAGCCCGGCACCTACATTCTCTTTTGCAACATCGCTGGCCACTACATGGCCGGCATGTGGACGCTGATCACGGTTGAGTAGTTGTGATGGGCTCGCATTTGCGGGCCTCATCGCTCACTTCGTCCAATGTCCGGTTCGGTCCTGCGGAGTGGCCGTGCTGACGAACTGGAAGTGTCAGTACAGGATTAAATTCTTGATATTTCGGACAATGTTCCTATACTGAAATGGCCGCCGGATCCATTCATCCGCCGGCCTTGATGTTGGACATTGTGTATCGGAATACCAAGAGCGGCCCGCCCAGTTGACGGTTGGCGGCCGATGTCGGCCATCCGCGCTTCGGAAACGACCCTGCATCGCCGGCTTGTGCTCCGAAGGGAAGCTAGACGGCAGCGATGGTCCGCGCTCGTTGCCCTGCGGCTGTAGTTGCTGGATTCTTTTCCGATGTTGAGCGCATAAGGGTTTCCTTCGCTGACGCTAGATGGGCCCGGCATGCGAGTTCGACAATGGGATTGTTTCGGCTGAGCAGCGCTTCGATATAGGTGAGATGTTCCCGGATCGCGACCTCGTTCCGCTGCCGTTCGTCGCGTTTGTTCCACTGATAGTGGTAGTGGAAGATCAAGGTGATGATGTCATAGAAGTCTTCGATGAAGCGGTTGGGCGTGGCCGAATTGATGAGGCGGTGGAACCGGCTGTCGAGGTCGGAAAAGTCGTGATAGCGCTCATCGATTTCTTTTAGCAGGGCGATATGCTCCTCGCGTAGCGCTTGCAGCCGCAGCCAAAGCGGCGAGCCCTCGGGCAGTGTCGCGAAGGTGACTGCAGACCGTAACTCGAACATCTCGCGAATTTCGAAGAGTTCGAGCGCAAAGTTGGCTGTGAAGCCCTTGAATACCCAGCCGGCGTTCGGCCGCTTCTCTATGAGTCCGAAGCGCTGGAAGCGGTTGAGGAATTCGCGAATGCCGGTGGTCGCCACCCCGAACTGCCGGGCCAGCTCGAGTTCGTTGATGATTGTTCCCGGCCGCGTGTCGTCCCTCAGCATCCATTCCATGAAGCGCTTCTCGACCTGCTCGGACATGGGAACCGTTTCCGCATCGGGAAACCGTTCTGTCGCGGCGCGAGCCGGACCGGCCGCACAATGACGCCCGTTTCTGATCACCACGCCCTGCTCAACCAACCTCGACACTACCTTGCGCACCGTTGTGCGGCTGACGCCGAGCCGCGCACTTAGATTGTTCTCAGATGGCAGCGCAGTCCCGTTACCTAGCCTGGAAACGAGATCCAGCGCGTCATTGAAGGCGCGTTTGAACACAGCGTCTGTTTTCATGCCTGCAATTTACTCCTTTGTGTATTTTAATCTATAAAAAACAACTTGAACACCCAAGCCGATATGGTTTTTGTATATAAAGTACAGGAACTCGGGAAGATCGTGGTCGTGGCGCAAGCGATGGAGGATCGATCAGACGTTGCCTCCAGTTCCGGCAAGAGCGACGCGGCTGGGAAGGGAATCAGCGCCGTCTCCCTGGGGCTGGCGCTGCTGAACATAGGGCCGTTGCTGATCCTGATCCTGCTGGCTGCCGTCATCAGCCTGCTCACGCCGAATTTCCTGAAGCCCGGCAATCTCAGCAATATCCTGGCGCAGACCGCGGTGATCGCCATCGTCGCGATCGGGCAGCATCTGGTCATCCTGACCCGCGGCATCGACCTCTCGGTCGGCGCCAACCTCGCCCTGGCGACGGTCATCGGCGGGCTCGTCTTCCGGCTGGTCGATTCCGCGCCGCTGGTCGCGCTGGCGATGATCCTCACGGGCGCCGCCGTCGGCGCCATCAATGGCTGTGTCTACGTCTTCGGGCGCCTGCCCCACGCCTTCATCATCACGCTTGCCACCCTCAGCATCTGCCGGGGTCTCGCGCTCGAACTGTCGATCGGCCACACCACCATGCGCGGCATGCCGGACGCCATTGCGACGATCGGCGGCGCATCGACCCTCGGCATTCCGAACTCGTTCTTTGTCGTGTTCGCCGTCGCGGGCTTGGTACTGCTGATGGCCAAGGCGATGGTCTGGGGCCGCTGGATCTATGCCGTCGGCGGCGAACCCCAAGCGGCCGTGCAGATGGGCATCCCGGTCAGGGGCGTGCTGATCTCGACCTATGTCATCTCCGGGCTCTGCGCCGGGATCGGCGCGGTGGTGCTGGCCGGCCGGACCGCGGCCGCCTCGCCGCTCTACGGCAACCTGCTCGAGCTCGACACGATCGCCGCCGTGATCATCGGCGGCGCCAGCTTCCTCGGCGGGCGCGGCCATATCGGCCATGCGCTCGTCGGCGCGGTGATGATCGGCGTGATCCGCAATGCACTCAATCTGCTGGGCGTCGACGTCTTCTTCCAGATGATCGCCATCGGCCTGATCATCGTCCTGGCGGTCGAAGCCGATGTGCTGCGCAATCACCTGGAAGCGCGGGCGCGCACCCTGCAGGCCGGGAGGGTCCGATGAGCGCGCCCGTCCTCGCGGTGCGCCATGCGCAGAAGCGCTTCGGCGCCGTGCATGCCCTCAGGGATGTCACCCTCGAGGCCTATCGCGGCGAGGTGCTGGCGCTGCTCGGCGACAACGGCGCCGGCAAGTCGACGCTGGTGAAGTGCATCAGCGGCGTCCATGCGCTCGATGAAGGCGAGATCGCCCTCGACGGCGAGGCTGTCGCGCTCCATTCGCCCGCCGCCGCGCGCCGCGCCGGGATCGAAACCGTCTATCAGGATCTCGCGCTGTTCGACAACCTGACCCCGGCGCAGAACTTCTATTGCGGCCGGGAGATCGCCTTTCCCGCCTGGCTTCCCCAAGGGCTGCGCTTTCTCAGGAGCGCCGCCATGGATCGGGAGGCCGCGGCGGTGCTCGACCGGCTCAAGGTCAACCTGCCGAAGTTCGATGCGCCGGTCGCCCTGATGTCGGGCGGCCAGCGCCAGGCGATTGCGGTGGCGCGCGCGACCGTCTTCGCGCGCAAGGTCGTGATCCTCGACGAGCCGACCGCCGCCCTCGGCCTGCGCGAGTCGCGCAAGGTGCTCGACCTGATCGCGCAGCTTCGCGCCGAGGGCAATGCCGTGATCCTGATCACCCACAACATGGAACATGTGGTCGAGCTTGCCGACCGGGCGGTGGTGCTTCGCCAGGGGCGCAAGGTCGGCGAGTTGAAGCCCGGACCGCGCGAACCAGCAGGAGCTGGTCGCCATGATTGTCGGGGCCGGGTGTAACGGAATTCGCCGCCCTGAAGAGCGGCGAAAACAAGGGATCGCTTCAGACCGAGGCGATCCAGACAGGGAGGTGCCGTATGAGACTACGACTAGTTTTGGCAGGGCTGGCGCTTGCTGCCGCGACCGCCGGGCCTGCGACCGCCGACGACAACATCAAGATCGGCTTCATTACCAAGTTCCCGGTGCCGTTCTTCGCCACCATGGAGGATGCCGCCAAGGCCTATGCCACGGCCAATCCGGGCGTGGAAATCGTCTTCGGCCAGGGCACATCGGCCACGGATATCGAGGGGCAGATCGCCCTCATCGAGTCCATGGTCACCCAGGGCGTGCAGGGCATCGCCCTGACTCCGGTCGACCCCACCGTCGCATCGACACTGGACAAGGCCATCGCCGCGGGGGTGAAGGTTGTCCTCATGGACAACAACATCCCGGACTGGAACGGGCGGACGGCGCTGGCGACCACCGACAACTACAATGCCGGCAAGATCGCCGGCGAGTATCTGAAGTCGGTTCTGAAGAGCGGCGACACCCTCGGCATTCTCGAGGGCGTGCCCGGCGTTCCATCGCTCGATGACCGGGTGAAGGGAATGCTCGACGGGCTGCAGGGCGTCGATGTCAAGATCGTCGGCCGCGGCGCCACGAACTGCACGGAGGAGCTGGGGATCAACGTTGCCCAGGATCTTCTGACGGCGAATCCCGAGCTCAAGGCCATCTACGCCGCTTGCGGTCCGCCCGCCGCGGGCGCGGCGCAGGCAATCAAGAATGCCGGCATTGCCAACGATGCCATCATTCTCGTCGGGTTCGATTTCTGCTGCGGCGAGAAGGAAGCGCTGGAAGCCGGCATCGAAGACGCCACCGTGGCGCAGTTCCCCGCCAAGATGGCCGAGCTCGGCGTGGACGCGCTGGTCAAGTCGATCAAAGGCGAGAAGGTCGAGTCGCTGATCGACTCGGGCGCCGCCCTGGTCACCAAGGACAATATGGCGAACTTCTAGCAAGCGGTACGAGGGCTGGCGCCGTGCCGGCCCTCGTCCACTCCAAATTCCTTCGCGGCGGTGCTTCCGGGACAGGCAGGTGACAGCGTGCAGCGTATGGATGCCCTTGTTTGCGCCGAACCGGGCAGGCTGCAGATAATGCAGCGACCCACACCGCAGTCAGCTCCGGGACATGCGCTGGTTCGTCCGCGCCGGGTCGGTCTCTGCGGTACCGATTATCACATCTTCGAAGGCAAGCATCCCTTCCTGCAATACCCGCGGGTGATGGGTCATGAACTGGCCGTGGAGGTCATCGAGGCTCCCGACAGAATCGAGCATCTCCCGCGGCGAAGTTTGCGCCGTAAACCCCTATCTTTCCTGCGGACGGTGTGTTGCTTGCCTCGCAGGAAAGCCCAACTGCTGCGCAAACATCTCCGTGCTGGGCGTACACCAGGACGGCGGCCTGGTTGGGTCGTTGTCTGTGCCGGTAGCCAATCTCATTCGCGCACAGGGCTTGACCGTGGATGAGTGCGCGACAGTGGAATTCCTCGCAATCGGAGCGCACGCCGTCAGGCGCGGCGTGGTGACGAGCCGCGACAAAGTGCTGGTTGTCGGCGCCGGCCCGATCGGCCTGGGCGTCGCGCTGTTCGCGCGCCTCTCTGGCGCTGACGTTTCCATCCTTGACCGCGATGCCGAACGAGGCGCTGCGGCTCAGTCCATCCTAGGAGTTGCTGCCATTCCAGCCGGGCGCGACATGTCGGCCCTAAGCGATGGTTTCGATGTCGTGTTTGACGCTACGGGGAACCAGGCGGCCATGGAAAAGGGCTTCGACTACGTTGCCCACGGAGGCCGCTACGTGCTCGTCAGTGTGATCAAGGGCCCGATCACGTTTACGGATCCCGATTTCCACCGCAAGGAAATGACGCTCTTCGCCAGTCGCAACGCCACCTCCGAGGATTTTGAGCGCGTGATTGCGGCCATACGCAAAGGCGATGTACCCGTTGACCGCCTGATCACGCACCGCGCCACTCTTGCAGATGCTGTCCGCAACATCCCAGTCTGGGCGACGCAGAAGACCGGGCTGATCAAGGCGCTCATCGAAATTGGCGAATAGCGGTCTTTGCCAGCGACCCTGTGCGGCGAACGCCGCCAGGCCGCGGCGACGGCGCCATTTACCGTCCTCTGCTGCGACAACCTTGGGCGACACGGGACGCGTCAGTCTCTTTACAGGATAATATTCTTGATTATCCTGATAATGTTCCTATACTGAGATAGCCGGCGGTTCTGTGTGCCGGCCTTGATGTTGGACATTGTGTATCGGAATGCCAAGAGCGCCCGGCGCAAATCGCCGACCGGCGAGCGATGCCGCTTCCCGAAAGACCCGATCCATCAACCTTCTATTGCATCGCAGCTTCGGGAAGGAGTTCCCTTGTATGGCATCGATCCCGAAAAATCACTTTTTCGGAAAGCGGCCTTTTTGCCTATTTCGGCTATAGCATCAAATGCTTGCGCTGGCGGAAAATGCTGCAAAATGTCACATTTCGAGCGGGGTGGCGTGGGGGCGGCGGCTTCACCACCGGAGCGCCGCCGTATGCACCGGCGCGTCCCAGAGCTGCAGCAGCTCGGCATCGAGCGCCGTCACCGTGAGCGAGCAGCCGGCCATGTCCAGCGAGGTGCAGTAGTTGCCGACCAGCGAGCGGGCGATCTTCAGGCCCTTGCCGTCCAGCAGCGCGCTTGGCGGCGTCGTACATCAGATAGAGCTCCATCGCGGGCGTGCCGCCAAGCCGTTGACCAGCAGCAGCACCTCGCTGCCGGCTTGGCGGCGAGGTCGCCTGGCGATCGCGGTCATCATCTCGCCGGCGATGTCGTCGGCGGACATGCAGCTTGCACGCGGCGGCGGCCGGGCTCGCCGTGGATGCCGACGCCCATCTCCATCTCGTCGTCGCCCGAGCTCGAAGGTCGGCTTGCCGGCGGCGGGCACGGTGCAGGAGGTGAGCGCCACGCCCATGGAGCGGGTGCGGCCGTTGACCTTGTCGCCCGAGCGCCTTCAGCGCCGCCAGCGGCCGGCCCTGCTCGGCGGCGGCGCCGACGATCTTCTCGACGATCACCGTGCCGGCCACGCCGCGGCGGCCGGTCGTGTAGGTCGAGTTCTCGACGGCGACGTCGTCGTTGGTCATCACCGTGGCGTGCGTGCCGCTCGAGCATCTCCGTCGCCATCTCGAAGTTCATCACGTCGCCTTCGTAGTTCTTGACGATGAACAGCACGCCGGCGCCGGAATTCACCGCCTGCGCCGCGGCCGCCATCTGGTCGGGCGTCGGCGAGGTGAAGACCTGCGCCGGGGCAGGCGGCGTCGAGCATGCCCGCGCCGACGAAGCCCGCATGCAGCGGCTCATGGCCGGAGCCGCCGCCGGAGATCAGCGCCACCTTGCCGGCCGTGGTCGGCTTCGCCCGCGTCACGAAGGTCGGATCGAGGTGCACCTTGACGATGTCGCCATGGGCCGCGCCGAAGCCGCGCAGCGCCTCGGTCAGCACGTCGTCGACGCGGTTGACGAATTTCTTCATGACTGCTTCCTCCGCTTGTCCGTGTCGTTCGGTGGCGGCGTCTGTTCGGCGCGAATGCTGGGCGAGCCGGATCGTGCGCGCGGCGAAGTCCAGGATCATGGCCTCGACGTCCCGCGCCGTCGCCTCGGTCTCGAATTGCGGCAGGGCGATGCGCAGCTCGTGCGGCGCGTTCGGCGGCCGCAGCGGCCGCTGCGCGCGCGATCGGGATGGGCCTCGCGATAGAGCGCGTCAGGAACTGCTCGCGCTCGGCCGGCGCGAGATGGCAGATCTCGAAGATCGTCGTCAGGTCGGTCGCCGGGATCGGCACGGTGTAGGACGGGTTGGTGATCTGCGAGACGAAGCTCTTGTGCTTGCCGAGCGCCATGGCCAGCCGGCCGCGCAGGCCCGACGGCCGCCGGTCGATGACGCTGCGCAGCAGCGTCTTGTAGCGCGCGATCTGGTCGGCGCGGTCGGGCTGCGTCGGCGTCACCCATGGCCGCCGTCCGACCTCGGCGATCGCCAGCTTGACCCGGCCCAGCGCGGCCGGCGCCACCGAGATCTTGCGCAGGCCCGTCTGCCAGCAGGATCGCTCAGCAGCGCCGGGTCGGAGGCCATGTCGCCGCACAGCGAGACCGGCCTGCCGCATTCGCCTGGCCGTGCGCGCACCACCTGCTCGATCAGCCGGATCACGGCGGGATGGCGCGGGATCGTTCAGCGCGGCGACCGGCCCGCTGGCGTCGCGCGCCGCCGCCATCACGTACTGGGTGAGGTCGTTGCTGCCGATGGAGTAGAAATCGGCGTCGAGCAGGTCGATGGCGATGGCCGCCGCCGGCGTCTCCACCATGATGCCGAGCGGCGGCAGTTCGGCCGGCTTGCCCTCGCGCGCGCAGCTCCGCCAGGCAGGCGGCGAAGACCTGCCGCGTCTCCGCGATCTCGCCCGACGTCGCGATCATCGGCAGCATCACCCGCAGCGCGCGGATTGACGCCGGCCCGCAGCAGCGCCCGCACCTGCGGCCGGAACAGCTCGGGCCGTGCGAGGCACAGCCGGATGCCGCGCAGGCCCAGGAACGGATTGGTCTCGGCGGCGATGCCCAGGTGGGGCAGCGGCTTGTCGCCGCCGATATCGAGCGTGCGGATGACGACCGGCTTGCCGCCGAGCCGGTCGAGGATGCGGATATAGGCCGCATGCTGCTCGTCCTCGGTCGGCGGCGGTGACGGCCGATGAACAGGAACTCCGTGCGCATCAGGCCGACGCCGTCGCAGGCGGCGAGGATCTCGTCGGCGACGGCGGCCGGGTCGTCGACATTGACCATCACCTCGATGCGCTCGCCGCCGGCGTGACCGCCGGCTTGTCGCAGCGCCGCCGCGCCGCGCGCCGATGCTGCGCCTCGCGGCCGCCAATCCGCTTGGCATAGCTGCGACGCGCGTGCCGGCCACGGGCGAGGTCACGAGCACGCCATCATGGGCGTCCAGCACGGCCTCGTCGGCCAGCGCCGACGGGATCGCCGTCGCAGGCCGGTCACCAGCGGCACGCCGCGGGCGCGGGCCAGCATGGCCACGTGGCTGGCCCGGCTGCCGGCGGTCAGCGCCGCGCCGCCGATGCCGCTGCCAATCCAGGGACAGGAAACGCGACGGCGTGAGGTCGTCGGCGAGCAGGATCGCGCCGGCCGGGAAGCCCTGCATCGCCCCGGCTTCGCCCGGTCAGGACCATCGATCACGCGCTCGCGCAGGTCGGCGAGATCGGCGGCGCGGGCGCGGAAATATTCGTCGTCGGCGCCCTCATAGATCGCGGTCTGCTCGCCGATGCGCCGCGTGCCAGGCCGGCGACTGCGCCGAGCGCCCTCGGCGATGGCGGTCGACCGCCGGCTCCGTCAGGCTCGGATCGCCCAGCAGCTCGCAGCTGGAACTCCAGGATGTCCGCACCCATGGCGTCGTTCGCGGCGATCAGCGCCTGCAGCTCGGCCTGCGCCTGCGCGATGACGGCCTGAGCCAGTCTTCGCCGCTCCGCGACTCGACGGTCTCGGCGGCGGCGTGGATCGCGGCGCGTGCAGGAGACGCACCAGCGCTCCGATGGCCAGGCCGGGCGCGGCCGGCTGTCCGCGAAAGATCCGCTCAGGACTGCGGCCGCGGCTTCATCGAAGTTCCGCTCCACCAGGGATCGCAGCGCGTCGACCGCAGGCTGCGCCGCCGCGCCTTCGGCCTCCATCTCCAGCACCGTGCCGGTGCGCAGCTTCAGCGCCATGACCTTGACGATGCTCTTGGCGTCGATCCACTGCGGCTTCCGGCGCGCCGCGCACCCGGATCTTGGCGTCGAAGGTTTTCGCCAGCTTGGTGAACTTCACCGCCGGCCGGGCGTGAAGGCCCACCGGATGGGTGATCGTGACGCTGGACCGCGACGGCGCTCATGGCGACAGCTCCTCGGCCGTGGCGCAGACCTGGTCCAGCGTCGCGCCGCCGGCGGCCTCCGTCGCCGCGACGACCGCGCCTTCGACCACCGGCGCGTTGCAGATGCGCACCGCGCGCCGCGGTCGCCGTCGAGCATCTCGATGGCCATCTCGGCGTTCATCTCGGCGCCGCCGAGATCGACCAGCACGGCGACGCCGGCTTCGCTCCAGACCGACTCGATGGCGTCGCGGATCTTCGAGCGGATCGGTGCCGAGCCCGCCGCTCGGGATTGCCGCCGGTGTGGGCGCAGGGCACGTCGTCGCCCACCATCTGCCGCACCATGGCGGCGGCGCCGCGGGCGACGTCCGGCGAGTGGGAGACGATGACGATGCCGACCTTGCTGCTCATGCCCGCCCCTCGATCACGTCGCACACCGCCTCGACCATCAGCTGGCTCGAGCGCGCGCCCGGATCCAGATGACCCTTGGACCGCTCGCCCAGGAACGAGGCGCGGCCGCGGATCGCCAGCAGCGGCTTGGTCGCCGCGGCTGCCGCTCGGCCGCGCGCTGGCGCAGCGCCGCCGTCAGGTCGTCACCGCCGGCCTCCAGCGTCTCCGCCAGCGGCAGCAGCACGTCCAGCATCGTCTTCATGCCGACTTCCGATTTGCCGCGCGCCTTCACCGCATCGACAGCGCCGCGGAATGCCGCTGGCCAGCGCGCGCGGTCGGGAATATCCGCGAGGCCCTTGCCCAGGCTCATGAACAGCGTGCCGTAGAGCGGCCCCGAGGCGCCGCCGACCCGCGTCACCAGATGCATGCCGGCAGCCTTCAGCGCTTCGCCCAACGGCTTCTCCGCCAGCTTGTCGAGGTCGGCCAGCACCGCATCCATGCCGCGCTTCATGTTGATGCCATGATCGCCGTCGCCGATCGCCTGATCGAATGCGGTCAGCTCCTCGGCGTGGCTGATGATCCGTTCGGCCACGGTCTTGATGAGATTGCGCCTGAGGTCGCGTGCGTCCGTCATGTCCGCTCTCACGATCCGCGCAGACGCTGGCCGCCGGCGTCGAAGAACAGCGGCCGGGTGAACTCGATGCCGACGACGTCGCCGGGCTTGCGGTCTTCATGCGGGTCGGCGAGCAGCACCATCTTCTGCCCGACCACGTCGAGATGCAGGTGGCTTTGGTCGCCGAGATGCTCGACCCGCTGTGATCTGTCCGCGCAGCATGCCGTTCACGGGCTGGCGCTGCAGCCGCACATGCTCGGTGCGGACGCCGATCGTCGCGGTCGCCGCCGGCGCCGCACAGATGGGGCAGGTCGAGCCGGCAGCAGGTTGATGCGGGGAATGCCGAGGCGCGTGGCGACATAGACGTCGCCGGGCTCCTCATAGATCTGCCGCGGCGTGCCGAACTGGATCAGCTCGCCCTTCTCTCAGCACGCCGACGTCGGTCGCCATGGTCATGGCTTCGATCTGGTCGTGCGTCACGTAGAGGACGGTGGCGCCCAGGTTCTGCTGGATGCGCTTCAACTCCAGCCGCAGATCGGCGCGCAGCTTGGCGTCGAGCGACGAGAGCGGCTCGTCCATCAGATAGACCGAGGGCTGGCGCACCAGCGCGCGGCCGATGGCGACGCGCTGCATCTCGCCGCCGGAAAGCCGCGTCGCCTGTTGTGCGAGCTTGGAGCGCGATGCGCAGCAGCTCGGCCACTTCCTCGCACCCGCTTCTTGATCTGATCCGCGGGCAGGCGCCGCGCCGGCGACCGCAGCGGGAAGGCGAGGTTGTCGAACACCGTCAGATGCGGATAGAGCGAGTATTGCTGGAACACGAAAGCGACGTCGCGCGCGGCCGGCGGCAGCGCCGTCACGTCCTGCCCGCCGATATGCACCGTGCCGCGGTCCGGCTGCTCGAGGCCGGCGACGAGACGCAGCGTCGTGGTCTTGCCGGCGCCGGTCGGCCCGAGCAGCACGACGAATTTGCCGTCGCCGACGGTCAGATCGAGGTACTTGCACGGCCTCGATCGCGCCGAAGCGCTTGCTGACGCCCTGCAGCCGGATCTCAGCCATGGGCCGGCCTCCGCCGGTCGCCGCATGGCGCAGCGCCCGCCCGTCGCCGCGTCGAACAGCGACAGCCGCGGCGTGCGGAAGGTGAGGCCGACGGTTTCGCCGGCGCGCGCGGCGGCATCGGCCGGCATGCGCGCCTTGACCTGGCCATGCTCGGTATCGAGGGTGACGATCTGCGTGGTGCCCAGATACTCCGCGCCGAACACGCGGGCGCGCAAGCCGCTGCCATCGCTGCGAGCCGGATGTGCTCCGGGCGCACGCCGAGCGACCAGGTCGCTCTCGGCGCGGCCTTCGTCGATCGCGCGGAATGGGAACGGCGGCGCCATTCAGCCGGACCGCCTCGATCGCCCGGCGCCAGCGCGCCGAGGAGAAGCGCAGGAAGTTCATCGGCGGCGAGCCGACGAAATCGGCGACGAACATGCGTGGCCGGCCGGTCGTAGATCTCCTGCGGCGTGCCGTACTGCTCGACGACGCCCTGGTTCATGACCGCGATCTTGTCGGCCATCGACATGGCTTCGAGCTGATCGTGGGTGACATAGACCGTGGTGGCGCCCACGCGGTCGTGGAGCGCGCGCAGTTCCTGGCACATGATGTGGCGGAACTCGGCGTCGAGCGCGCCCAGCGGCTCGTCCATCAGGAAGGCCTTCGGTTCGCGCACGATGGCGCGTCCCAGCGCCACCCGCTGGCGGTCGCCGCCGGAAAGCCGCGACACCGGCTGATCCAGCAGATGGTCGATCCGCAGCAGGCGGGCGGTCTCGTCGGCGCGCCTGCGCCGCTCCGCTGCGGCCATGCCCTGGCACTTCAGCGGGAAGGCGATGTTCTGCCGCACGGTCATGTGCGGGTAGAGCGCGAACAGCTGGAACACGAAGGCGATGTCGCGCTCGCGCGCCCGCCGGAAGGTCACGTCCTCGCCGTCGAGCAGGATGCGGCCGGAGGTCGGCAGTTCCAGCCCGGCGATCATGCGCAGGGTCGTGGTCTTGCCGCAGCCCGACGGGCCCAGCATGACGAAGAACTCGCCGTTGCCGACCGTCAGGTTCGAGTTCTTCACGGCCGTGAAGTCGCCGAACGCCTTGTGCAGGTTCTCGATCCGGATCTCCGCCATGTCCGGCTACTCCGGGAAATGGCTGACGATCACGAACATGACCGTGCCCGCGAGGATGGTGACGAAGGAATAGGTGTAGAGGGTCAGCAGAGAACGGCTGCATCAGCGCTACCACGCCGATGCCGATCAGCGCCGTCGCGGCGTTCTCCCAGGGACCGCGCCGGAAGAGTCTGCCGCGATCGTCATTTGCGCACCGCGCCGAAGGTGATGCCGCGCAGCAGATGCTTGCCGCAGCAGGAACGTGAAGACCACGATCGGGATGAGGAACAGCGTCGTGGCGGCCGCCACCGCCGGCCAGTCCTGGCCGCCCTCGCCGATGATGAAGGGGATGAAGGGCGGCATGGTCTGCGCCTCGCCCGAGGTCAGCAGCACGGCGAAGGCATATTCGTTCCAGGCGAAGATCAGGCAGAAGATCGCGGTCGCCGCGATGCCGGTCGCCGCCTGCGGCAGCACGACCATGCGGAAGGCCTGCAGGCGCGAATAGCCGTCGATCATCGCGGCTTCCTCGTATTCCCGCGGGATCTCGTCGATGAAGCCCTTCAGCAGCCAGACGGCGAGCGAGACGTTCACGGCGGTGTAGAGCAGGATCATGCCGATGATGGGTGTCGGAGAGGCCGACCGCCCGGTACATCAGGTAGATCGGGATGGCGACGGCGATCGGCGGCATCATGCGCGTCGACAGGATGAAGAACAGCAGGTCGTCCTTCAGCGGCACCTTGAAGCGCGAGAAGGCATAGGCGGTGAGCGTGCCCGAGGAACACCGCGAGGAACGTCGAGCCGAAGGCGATGATGATCGAGTTGGTGAAGCGCTGGAACGACGTTGGACGGCCCGGCGATGACCATGTTGCGCGAGCGCACCAGCATGTCGCACTGGCTCGCGGCCGGCGGCAGCGCCGCGATGTATTCCTTCGTCTGCCGCGTGCGCGTGGTGAACAGGTTGCAGTAGCCCTCGATCGACGGCTCGAACAGGAGCTTCGGCGGATAGGCGATCGAGTTCGTCCGGCGTCTTGAAGCTGGTCAGCACGATCCAGACCAGCGGGATCATGGTGACCAGCGCATAGACGATGACCAACGTCGCCGCGACGCGCTTCGTCCAGGACGTCGGCGCGACGACGGAATGGGCCAGAGTGGCTGCGCTCATGTCCGCTTCACCGCTGCTTCACCCGGTTGAGGGCCTTCACGTAGATGTTGGCCAGACCGAAGACCGTCACGAACAGGATGATGGCGAAGGCCGAGGAATAGCCGGTCCGCCAGCTCTCGAAGGCGTCGCGCTTCAAGGTGATCGAAGCGACCTCGGTGGTCGAACCCGGCCCGCCCGACGTGAGCAGATTGATCAGGTCGAACATCTTGAAGTTCTCGATGCCGCGGAACAGCACCGCCAGCATGACGAAGGGCAGCGCCATCGGCAGGGTGATCGACCAGAACTGCCGCAACGGCGAGGCGCGGTCGACCTCCGCGGCCTCGTAGATGTAGTCCGGGATCGAGCGCAGTCCGGCGAGACAGATCAGCATGACGTAAGGCGTCCACATCCAGACGTCGACGATGACGATCGCCCAGGGCGCCAGCGGAACCTCGCCGAGCATCTGGAACGACGACGGGTCGACGCCGGTCAGGAATGAGGCGGCATAGTTGAACAGGCCGATCTGCGGCTCGAAGAGGAATTTCCAGAAGTTGCCGACGACCGCCGGCGACAGCATCATCGGCAGCAGGATGATCGTCGTCCAGAAGCCGTGGCCGCGGAACTTGCGATCGATCAGATAGGCGAGGCCAAAGCCGATCACCGCCTCCAGCACGACCGTCCAGAAGACGAAATGCGCCGTCGCCTGCATCGAATGCCAGATGTCCGGGTCGCTCAGGATGTTCGAATAGTACGTCGGTTCCGACACCGATGATCGGCGCGTTCGGGCGGTTGGCCTTGTAGTTCGTGAAGGACAGGTAGATCGTCCAGATCAGACGGGAAGATGTTGATGGCCAGCAGAAGGAGGATCGTCGGGGCGATGAAACGCCACGCAATCGAGCGGTCGCTGAGCGCCCGAATGCGCTGCGCAACCAGTGCCGGGGTTGCGTCAGCCATCCGCTCGGCAACCGTTACCTTGGCTGAAGAAAATCGTTCATCGCCCGAGTTCCCTCCGGTTCGGCCTGATGGCTCTCTCCGGGGATTATCCGGAGAGAGCCAATTCAAGCAACCCTCGTGGAACTAGATCTTGCCTTCGTCCTTGAAGATCGCGGTCCAGTCCTTCACCAGCGCATCGAGCGCTTCCTGTGCCGTGCCCTGGTCGGCGACGACGTAGTCATGCACGCGCTTCTGCATGGCCTGGAGGAGTTCGGCATAGGACGGCTCCGCCCAGAAGTCCTTCACGATCGCCATCGATTCCAGGAAGGTCTGGGCGAAGGGCGCGCTCTTGACGAAGCCCGGATCGTTGAGCACCGACTTGGCGCAGGAGAAGCCGCCGAGCGACCACCACTTGGCCTGCACTTCGGGCTTCACGAACCACTTGATGTACTTGAAGGCATCGTCCTGGTGGTCGGAGTAGGAGACCACGGAGATGCCCTGCCCGCCGAGCTGGGCAAAGTGCACCTTCTCGCCCGGATTGGCGAAGAAGCCGATCTTGTCGCCGCCGACATTCGGGTCCTTGTAGAGGCCGGGCCAGGTGAAGGCGAAGTTCATGTGCAGCGCGACCTGGCCGGATTTGAAGGCGTCGGCCGACTCGCCCATGTAGACGTTGGAGGCGCCCGGCGGCGTGCAGCACTTGTAGAGCGCCTTGTAGAACTCCAGCCCCTTCGACCGCATCCGGCGAATTGACGAAGCCCTGCATGTCATACGGCTTCTGCGGATTCTGGTACTCGAAGCCCCAGTCGTAGAGGACGTTGGTCACGCCCATGGTGATGCCTTCCGAGCCGCGCTCGGTATAGATCGAGGCGCCGTAGACCTTCTTGCCGTCGATCTCGCGGCCCTGGAAGAACTCGGCGATCTGCTTCAGTTGGTCATAGGTCGCCGGCGGGCCCAGGTCCCAGCCGTACTTGTCCTTGAACTCCGCCTGCAGCTCGGGCCGGGAGAACCAGTCCTTGCGATAGGTCCAGCCGACGACGTCGCCCATCGCCGGCAGGGCCCAGTAGTTCGGCGTGTTCTTCGGCCATTCGGAATAGCCGACCACCGTCGCCGGCAGGAAGTCGTCCATCGAGATGCCGTTCTTCTCGAAGAAGTCGTTCAGCTTGACATAGTGGCCGTTCTCGGCCGAGCCGCCGATCCACTGGCTGTCGCCGATGATCAGGTCGCAGAGCTTGCCGTGGGAGTTCAACTCGTTGAGGAAGCGGTCGGCGTAGCTCGTCCACGGCACGAACTCGAACTTCATCTCGATGCCGGACTTCGCCGTGAAGTCCTTGGACAGTTCGACCAATGCATTCGCCGGGTCCCAGGCCGCCCAGCAAAGCGTCAATTCCTTCTGTTGGGCGCTGGCGCCCGACGCATAGCCTATTGCCAATGCCGCCATGGCACCGGCACACCAAGTGCACAGTTTCCGCATATGGACCTCCCTCGCGGTGTTACGCCTGCAAATCACCGCGTTTCCTTACGCGGTGAAACCGTTCAATCGGTTTAGTTTAGTTTAGTGCAGTTTAGTAACGTCGATGCGATGCCGGCGTCAAGCGGAGTATCGATGCTGCGCCGCAGCAATTCGACTGGCGCGCCGCAACGAAAAACCCGCCGGCTCCGGAGGAGACGGCGGGTTCTTCGAACTTACCCGGATCGGTGCGGCAGAGCCGCCCGGAGGTTTAGTGCGGTCTGACCTTGATCAGCGCGTCGATCAGGCGCAACACGGCCGGACCGATCAGCACGATGAACAGGGGCGGCAGAATGAAGATGATCATCGGCACGGTCATCAAGGCCGGCAGACGCGCCGCCTTTTCCTCGGCCCGCATCATGCGCTCTTCGCGGAATTCGTTGGCGAGAACGCGCATGGAGACCGCCAGCGGCGTACCGTACTTGTCGCTTTGGATCAGCGCGTTCACCAGGCCGCGCACCGCCGGCATGTCCGTGCGGTTGACCAGGTTTTGCAGAGCCTGGCGGCGATCCGGCAGGAAGCCGATTTCCAGCGAGGTAAGCTGCAGTTCTTCGGCAAGCTGCGCGCTGGAGCCAGCGAACTCTTCGGACACCCGCTTCAGAATACCGTCCAGGGCGACACCGGCTTCGGCGCAGATCACCATCAGATCGAGTGCGTCGGGCAGGCCCTTGTGGATCGCGAGACGGCGCTTGCCGATGGCGTTCTTGATAAACAAGTCCGGACCCACGAACCCGAGCATAACGGCGCCGGCCGCGCAGCCCAGGCGGGTGAGGGAGGACAGGTCATAGGCATTGATGCCGTAGAGAAACACGACCGCCACGCCGCCGAACATGATCGGCAGAGTTGCCTTGAAAAACAGATAGCGGATCAAAGCGTCGTTGGAGCGCCAGCCGGCCTGCGCCAGACGGCGCGTGATCATTTCGGCGCGCTGGCTTCGCTGCAGATTCATCGACATGACGAACCGGCGCATGAAGCTGGTCGAGCCCTGACGGCCGCGGCGGCGCGATTGCGACACCGAACCCGCTTTCAGCTGCTCGCGGCGCGCGGCGATTTCCTTGATGCGCCGCGTGCTCGGGGCGCGTTCAAGCGCGCCGTACCAGATCGCGGCGCAGGTCAGGAAGGCGCTGACAGCGGCGCCCAACGCGACGATGTCCGCGACCTTGATCCCGAAGGGTAGTACCTGATCGACCGTCATATGTCGAACCTCACCATTTTCCACATGATGGCAATGCCGATGGCATAGCTTACGAAGCCGCAGGCGATAAGTATGAGGCCGCGAGGATCCTTGTAGAGCTGACTGCCGTAGTCGTAGTTCATGACCAGAATGATGCCGAACATGATGAACGGCAGCGAGCCGATGATGTAAGCGCTGGCCTTCGCTTCCGAAGACAGGGCCTTGATCTTCAGTTTCATCTGCTTGCGGCGCCGCAGGATGTTCGACAGATTTTCCAGCGTTTCCGCCAGATTACCGCCGGTCTCCTGCTGGATGGCCAGCGCGGTGATAAAGAAGCGGAACTCCTGGATGTCGATGCGCGGTTCGATCGACCACAGCGCTTCGACCATGGGCTTTCCGAACTTCACGGCGTCGGCGACGTTGCGGAATTCGAAGCCGATAGGATCCATGATTTCCTGGCCGACCACGCGGATCGACTCGGTGACCGGCAAGCCGGATTTCAGGCCGCGAACGATCAGGTCGATCGCTTCCGGGAAGTTCCGCATGAACTTGTCCTGACGGCGCCTTGCCATCGAGCCCGTCACGATGTGCGGAATCAGGAATCCGAGGGCGAATTCCCGCAAGAATGCAGACGATAGTCGGCAGCCCCATCAGCAGCTTGAGCGCCAGGCCGGCCATGACGAACACGCCGAGGCAAAACATCAAATACTGCCCCAGGGTGATGGTCCGGCCAGTCTTGGCCAGGCGCATGCGCATGCGCTGCGGATTCGGCAGGAACTTCTTGATGAGGTAGTCGAACGCGGCGATGGAGCTGTCCGCCGTGGCACGGCGCACATTGACAGTCTTTCGCTTGTCGACCTTTGCGGTGACCTGCAAGACGCGCCGCATGCGCATCTTCGACCGGCGGGCGCCGATGACCACCACGCTGACAACCAGGGTCACCGCCAGCGTAATGCTGACGATAAAGATCATCAGATCGGTCGGCGTCAGATCGCGTGTTCTGGAGAAAACTCATTACATTGCCTCCATCAAAGCGCGGTCGAGGCCGAAATAGGATGCCTTGGGCAGGAAGTGCGGCCGCAAGCCCGAGGACTTGAAGGTGCCCTTCACATTGCCTTGCGCGTCTTCGCCCTCGAACTCGAACGCATAGAGTTCCTGCGTCGTGATGACGTCGCCTTCCATGCCGACGACTTCCATGATGTTCGTGAGGCGCCGCATGCCGTCACGCATACGGCTGATCTGCACGATCATGTCGATGGCCGAAGCGATCTGGGTGCGGACGGCCTTGGGCGGCAGATTGATGCCGGCCATGCCGATCATGTTCTCCAGTCGGGTCAGCGCCTCGCGGGGCCGGTTGGCGTGGATGGTGCCGAGCGAACCGTCGTGGCCGGTGTTCATGGCCTGAAGCATGTCGAGCGCCTCAGGACCACGGACTTCGCCGAGGATGATGCGGTCGGGACGCATACGCAGGGTGTTCTTCACAAGGTCGCGCATGGTGATTTCGCCGACGCCTTCCAGATTCGGCGGGCGGGTTTCCAGACGGACCACATGGGGCTGCTGCAGCTGCAAGTTCGGCGGCGTCTTCGATCGTACAAATCCGCTCGCCCTGGTCGATCAACTGCGACATGGCGTTGAGCAGCGTGGTCTTGCCGGAACCGGTACCGCCGGAGATCAGGATGTTGAGGCGGCTGCGGGCTGCGATCTTGAGCACCGTCGCCATCTTTTCCGAGACGTTCCGCTGCTTCGCCATGATGTCGAGCGTAATGCCCTTCTTGGAGAATTTACGGATCGAGATGCTCGGGCCGTCGATGGCGAGCGGCGGGATGATGATGTTAACACGGCTGCCGTCCAGCAAACGCGCGTCGCAAAGGGGCTGCGATTCGTCGACGCGGCGGCCGACCTGCGACACGATGCGGCTGCAGATGTTCAGCACATGGCCGTTGTCGCGGAACTTGACGTCGCTGAGCTCCAGCTTGCCCTTGCGCTCGATGTAGACCTGGTAGGGGCCGTTGACCATGATGTCGGTCACGGTCTCGTCGGCGAGCAGGGGCTCCAGCGGGCCGAGGCCCAGCATGTCGTCGAGCAGAAGCTCGACGAGGTCTTTCTGCTCGCGCTGATTGAGGCGGATGCGCTCTTCGCGCAGGATTTCGCCGACCAGTTCGCCGATCTGGCGACCCAGTTCTTCGCGGTCGAGGCGGGCGGCGGCGCCGATGTCGATGCGATCGACGACCAGTGGCTGGATCTTGAGCTTAGCTTCTTCAACGCTCTGCTTGCTGGAGACGCTGGCCTCGGTCGTCTGCCGCGGCGCTGCGCGGCGCCATGGTCGGCTTGCCGGGCTGTGCTGCGGGCGCCCCGGGCGAATTGGTCTGGGCGTTGCCGACGTTGGAGCCGGCGCCACCGAACTGGCGGCGCGGGCGCGGCACTTGACGGGGATGCCGGCGGAGACGCCGGCCACGGCGCCGCCCGACGGTGCCAGCAACCATCGCCGTGCCGGGCGGGCCGGCACTTGCCGTGCCGTCAACGACCTGCGGCGGCAGACCTGCGATAAGTGCGCCGATCAGGGTCCGGCGCTCCAGCAGGTTGAGATTGTGGTTCATGGCCTCGAGCTCGGCAGACGCGATCTCGCCGACCTTGAGGGCAAGCATATGCTTGGACAGATTGGCCGTGCCTTGCTCTATCAGCTTCTGCACCACGATGGGCTGCAGCTTGGCGATGACGGGCGCCAGGTTGGCCGCCGGATCGGAGCCGCTGTTCGCGGCCGATCCGACGACTTGACCGGGCTGAAAGGCACCTTCAGAAGGCGGCACAGCAGCCATGACTCTTCAGACCTCTACTTCTTCTTGGAGAAAAACGAGAACTTCTTCTTCGCCGACTTGGCGGACGCAGGATCCGTCGGATCAAGCGCGCGATCGACTTGAAAGCCGAGGTCATCTTGCTGCTGGCAGCGCGGCGACCACGATGGGCTTGCCGGCGTTCGCGGCGGCCTGGTTGGCCTTCGGATCGTCGGCGATCATCACGTTGATCGGCTTGCCGAGGGCCTTCTCGAACTCGGTCTTGGACACCGTGGCTTCCTTGCCGCCGTCGCGGTTGGCGACGAAGATCACCCGGGCGGAGCTGGCCACCTGGTGGATCATGGCGTTGAAGCGAATGGCGTCGCGGAGACCGGCCAGCGTCATGTCGGTGACGACGACGACGTCGGTCGAAGCAGCCAGGACGGCGGCACGGGCCGCTGCGGCCTTGCGCGGAACGTCGACGACGATGACCGGCGGTCTGCTTGCGCAGCTCCTCGACCAGCAGGGACACGGCCGAGGTGTTGTAGTGCACCTCGTCGTCGACGCCTTCTTCCGCGGCCATGACGGTCAGGTGTTCGCCGCACTTCACGCCGACGCTGGTGATGAACAGGCTGTCGATACGGGACGGATTGTCCAGCACTTCGCGCAGGCCGTGCGACGGCTCGACGTCGAGGGCCAGCGCGATGGAGCCGTCCTGAAGGTCGAGGTCCATCAGGATGGTGTCGCGCTTCTTGTCGAAGGCCATCACCCAGGCGAGGTTGGTCGCCACGGTGGTGGCGCCGACACCGCCGCGGGTGCCGATCACCGACACGACCGCGCGCTTGTCATTGACCGGAGCCGCAGCCTGGCCGGCACTCACCGTGGCAGCCATCGCCTGCTGCTGACGCTTCTCTTCCGCGCGGGTGATGGCGGAATCGAGCGCCCGGTCGCTGACCGGCTTCACCAGGTAGTCGGAGATACCGGCTTCGGTCATCTCGCGGTAGAGATTGATGTCGTTCACGGCGCCAATCGCGATGACCTTCGTATCCTCCGCGAAGGCGGCGATGATCGGCAGCATGGCCGACATCGGCTTCGCCGAGTCGGAAACGTCGACGATCAACAGCTTGGGCGGCGCGCCGGCGGCGAGATAGTCGACGACTTCGCGCGTTCCGCCGTTGATGATCTGCAGGCCCGGGAAAGCGCGACCCGCAGACGAGGTTGATGATGCCGTGCGTCTCCGGATCGTTGACGAAGGCGACGCAATCGCCAGCCGCCTGCTGGCTCAATTCCGGCTCAATCGGCCCCTCGATCGGGGCGCCACGGCGCAATTTGCTGGCAAAGCTCATGTTAGGTATTCTCCTTAGGTTACTGGTACACGAGACCCGGAACGGAACGCCGGTGCGTCCGGGCCTGTCGCGGTCGGGAACGTCTCCGGTACCACCGTCGATACCGCGATAGCGCTGGATGGCCATCACGTTGTTGGTGCCATCGCCGGGGGCGAGCGCACGGCCCTGGGCAATGTCGTTCGGATTGGCGACCATGCGCGCGAAGTTGACGGCGTTGGCGCAGCCCACCGGGCTTTCCGGCCGCCATTCATAGTCAAGGGTGATCGGCTGATTGTAGCCGGGGCACTCCGGCACCACCAACGCGACGGTTTGCGGCGAAGACCACGACTTCGTCGCCCGTATGCTGATTGTCCGTAGATTTGACCGTCGCAAAGCGGGCGTTGACGCCCTGGCCCCGCAGGGCGATGAGGACCGCATTCAAGCGGGCCTTGGCGCTGGCATTCTGAGCCGCGGTCTTGGCCGGAGCGCCGATCAGAACCTGGCTGCCGGTCTGTACGCCGTTCTGGCGCAGGAAGATGCCGATCGCCTCACGCTCCACCTCCGACAACTGGGTCGACTTGGGCGCAAAGTTGACGACGTGCTGAGATTGCACGGTCTGATACTTCGGCTGAACGATGACATCGTTCTGCTTCCAGGTCGCGTAATCCAGCGGCCGATGATCGCAAGCGGTGAGCATCGCGGGAACGAGAACCAGGGCTGCGATGGAGCAGGCGCGGTTGAACAGTCTGTTTGAATTTGATTTCATGACACTATCCTCACTCGATCACAAAGCCGGTTTTCGACGGAGCGGCGCCACCTGACGTGCCACCGGTAACAGCTAGCCGTTGGGTTCCTTCGGCTCCCGTGGCTTGGTCCGTCGGCAGCGCGATCATATCGGGGCCGCTGACCGGCTCGACGAGATACGGCGTGACGACGATGACCAGCTCGGTCTGTGACTTGTTGAAGGAGTCCGACTTGAATAGGTCGCCCAGCACCGGAATGTCGCCCAATCCGGGCACTTTATCGGCGTTAAGCACTTGGTCGGCGCGGACCAGACCGGCGATGGCAAGCGATTGGCCGCTGGCGAGCTCGACCGTGGTTTCGGCACGCCGGACAGTGAAGCCAGGAAATGTAATCGTGCCGATCGTGATCGAGTTGGCGGACGATAGAGCGCTGACCTCGGGCCGCACGCGCATGCTGATGCGATTGGCGCCCAGCACGGTTGGCGTAAAGGCGAGCGTCACGCCGAACGGATGCAGTTCGATCGTGATGCTGCCATCGTCCTGCTGCTCCACGCGGGATCGGAATTTCGCCGCCGGCGACGAACGAGGCGGTCTCACCGGAGATCGCCGTCAGATTGGGTTCCGCCAGAACGGTGGCGAGACCCTGCTGATTGAGCAGATCTATGGTGGCCGTCAGGTCGAAGTTCTTGGTCAGCACGGTTCCGGTACCCGTCAAGCTGGAAGCGACGCCCAGCGGATTGACCGGTAGTGCCGTTGCGATGCCGAACAGCGCGTCGGCGTTGCCGGCGACAGCCGCCCAGTTGATGCCCAGGTTCTTCAGCGTGTTGCGGTTGATTTCCGCGATACGCACACGCAGATTGACCTGGTTAGGCATGGTCACCTGCAGGCGGTTGATGATCTCTTCGTCCGGCCCCAGGAAACGCGCGGCAAGGCGGCGGGCGTCTTCAGCCTCGAGAGCCGAGGGCACGCTGCCCGACAGGATGATGCCGCCGCTGACCGACTGCACCTGGATGTTCCGCCCGGGCATTGCCTGGGCAATCACCTGGTTGAGCTGGCCGACATTGTGCGTAACCACCAAAGTGACGCTGGCGAGGACGTTGTCGTTCTCGTCGGTGGCATAGATGGTCGTCGTCCCCGGCCGCTTGGCGAAGACATAGATGAGCTGCTGGGATTTGATGCCGACGTCGGCGATCTCGGTGTCGGCGATGAAGACCGACGTGATCGGCCGATCGAGGCGGATCAATTGCCCTTGGCTCACCGGCAGCTGCACGACGCTGCCGGAAGCGGCGTTGGTCACTTGCTGCGCAACGGCACCGCCGCTGACCAAATCGCTTGTGCCTGCAAGGGCCACAAGCGCAAGCGCCGTGGACGCCAGCAGACGAATGAATTTTCGACTATGCATTGTCATAAAAACCCCCTAGGTATCAAATTTACTGTGCGGGCGTCGCAGGCAGCGTAAACGTCACGATGTCGGCGTCGCCCTTGGAAGATCCGCGCACCACATCGACGCGCTCGCCGTCGCCCATCGACTTCATCATGCGGTCTTCGAGAGCGCGGCTGACTTCGTAGTCATATGTGACGCTGTCACCACGCTCCGGCATCGACTTGTCGGCAAACGGATCCTGGAGATCGCTCGCGCTGTCCGTCGACATGTCGGTCGAAGAGGCAGCATTGGCCACGGTGGTATCCATCGCCGGCTTCTGCTTTCCAGGCACCGCGTCATCATTCGGAGCGACGTTCAGGAACGCGACGGCGGACGGCTTTATGGCCTGCGCGGAAGCGACCGGCGTGCCGGGCTGCTTCTCAGTGGCCAAGCCACGGAGCATCAGCGCCAGGTCGCCGATATCGCGGACCGCGTGTACCATCTCGGCTTGCTTGGGCGTGAGCTCGAGCGTCACCGTGTGGAGCTGTTGCGGCTCCTGACCTTCGATATCGTTGACAACGCGATCGATCGCCAAGACCCGAATGTCTTCAAGGATCGTTTCTGCGGTGCGCGGCTCGAAGCTCAGCGGGCCGGTGACCTCTTCGCCCTCGGCGCCCTTCAGCTCCGGCATCTGCTGCAGCAGCATCAGGTCCACATGATCGCCGGGGAACAAGCAAGCCGGAAATCGCCGTCTCATCGTCGATATCGATCGAGATCGCGCGCATACCCGGGCGGAGAACCGCGGCGACGAAGCCCCGGTCGCCGGGATGGGCGATCATGGTTTCGGTGATCGGACCGCCCGCGGCAATGCCGCGCTTCACAACGGCGCCGACGACGCTGTTCATGTCGTTCTGGCCCTCGAGAAGATAGGCGCTATTGATGCCGTCCTCGGGCCACTTCTGCCACTCCAGATCCTCTTCCTTGAGGATCGTGCCGGCGGGAAGGTCGGCCTTCGCGACCAGCACCTTTCTTCCCCGGCGTTTCCTTGACCTGCGCGACCGGGGCCTGCTCCTTCGGTGTCAGGAGCCCGCGCGCGACGAAGGCAGTGCCGCCGGCAATCAGCAGCGCGGCCACAACAAAGACGATCGTGCGAACATTCATGGTGTCACCCTCTCATGAGCAGCACAGCGGCAATGGCGAGTCCACCGACCGCAATGGCGGCGCCGTACGGCAATTCCATTGCCGGCCGCTCTTGACTTTGTGGACCCATCTTCGCCGCCGTGGCTGCCGATTTCCGGCGTCGAAGTACCTACTAAAACCGATGCGGGCGCAGAAGCGCTGCCCGCCAATGTCATATTGCTGATGGAGACCGCGGCCTCCGCGCCAAGATGAGGCTCCGCAGCGGCAGCCGCGTAACGCAGCCGCGCGCGCTTTACGAACCACAACGCAACGGCGAAGACGCCGCCGCTCAAAGCCGTTAGCATCAGGAATGGCAAGATAAGCGGCGCGCCGGCCCAGAGGGACGTCGCGGCCAGCAGCTTGGCATCACCGGCGTCCGAACAGGCCCAGCATGCTGAACACGAAACCAATTGCTAGGACGATGGCGAAGCAGATAAGGCCGGAGGTCCAGCTCGATCGCGATCGGCGTTGTCAGCACGAAAGCGGGATAGAGCAGCAGAATGCCGGCTACGTAGAGATTCGGGATGCGATGAGATCCGCACATCGGAAATCGCGACCGCAAGCAGCAGCACGGAGAATCCGAAGAGACAAGCCTGACTGATGAGTGTCAACATGGCCCGCTCCGGCTACCTCGCGAAATACGAAGAAATCGCGGCCGTGCGGGCGGCAACTCCGCCCGTCAGGGCGAAGCGGACGTCATGGCATCCACGACATACTGGTACATGGCGATGGTCGAGTCTGCGAACGACATCAAGGCGCCCACTGTTGCAAGGCACACCAATGCGGCGATCAGCCCATACTCGACCGCCGTTGCACCGCTCTCGTCCCGCAGGAATCGTCTGATCGATACCGTCACGGCAAGGCGCTCCCCGATCGCTCGTTTCGATGATCAAAGCACACCCGCCTTTAACGAACTATTAAAACCAAGGCACACGACCCGACATGGACGCGCACCATATGAGGTGCGCCGCTTTGCAGCGCCGCCGACAACATCGTCATCGCAAACAGCAGTGAAAGAACGCATGTCTCCATCCCGCCGGAACTAATGGTCGCGGGTAAAGTATCGAGTAACGATTAATGCAAGCTTAATGCAGCGACTTAATTTGCGAATTCGCGGGCAAGTTGTGCCGTCATTGTCGATGTTTCATCTCGCTCGACACCAGAAGAATACAATCCTTCGCCTGTTAATCTTCGTTGACGATTTCAGTGACAGCGATTTTGGGCGATGGTGGGCGAGTTCCGCCCGAATCACATGCGATATCCGCCGCGCTGCCGAGGACGAGGCGCGATGAACAAAAGGCGGGCAAGTTAATGGGGCATTAAGAGAGGTAATTTATCCTGTCTTCGACAGAGTATTTTTGTGGAATTGCCGAACCGTAGGACATCGAGCGCGCCGGCGATGCACAAAAGTCGACGCAAACAAAAATAAAACTGTAAGTAAAATAAAGCTGAGTATTAGTAATAACAAGTATTCATGGTCGATTAACCAAATAAAACAATTGTTTTTTTCGGTTTCTAGCGTATAGGGCTAGGTTGGTGGGCGGGGTGCGTCCGCCGCGAGTCCGGCATTTTCGCCTCGCGGCGCCGATGTTGATCCGGCCGGGTGGACGCGGGGGCACACGCACTCGCGTTGGGACAAGGAGGTTACATGATGATTCGCATGGCGCATTTCCTGAAACGAAAGGCGCGCCTGTTCCTGTGCGGCACCGAAGGTGCCTCTGCCGTGGAATTTGCGCTCGTCTTTCCGATCGCCTTCTGTGTTCATCACCGGCGCCGTTCGAGTTCGGCATGCTGATGTTCAATCAGGCGGCGATCGAGGGCGCAACGCGCGAAGCGGCGCGCTACGGCATGACCGGCCAGGGAACCGAGGCCCAGCGCGAGGCGAAGATCCTCGGATATCATCGACAAGAACACTTTCGGGCTGGTCGATCCGGCCGACATCACCGTCACGCATGGAAGTCTATGACAATTTCGGCGACGCCGACGCGCCAGAGCCATGGGTCGATGCTCAACACCAACGGAACGTGGGATTCCGGCGAGACCTACACGGAATCTCAACGGCAATGCGCAGTGGGACGAGGATGCGCGGCGACGGCGGGCGTTGGCGCTTCGTCCGAAATCGTCCAATACACGATCGAATACGATTGGCAGATGATGATTCTGCCGTTCATCACCAATCTGCCGATGTTTCCGCACGGCCCATTGCTTGACAATGGCGGCATCGTTCATTTTCCGATCCAAGATGATCGTGCGAAATGAGCCATTCCCGATGCCTTCCTAATCGCGAGGTTTGGATCATGAAACGTTTTTCTGCAAGCTTTCTTCGGGACGAACGCGGCTTCGCTGCCGGCGAGTTTGCCTTGTGGCTGCCGGTGATTTTGCTGATCATTTTCGGCTGTTTCGATGCAACACGCTACATCATGATTCATCAGAAATTGGATCGCGCCGCCACGCAGGCTGCGGACCTGGTGGGGCAGTCGGACGGAATGACCGCCGGTCAGCTGGACGACATCTACGCGGCCGCCATCGCCCAGATGGAGCCCTATGATATGGAGGGGAACGGCGAGATCATCGTCTCGTCGGTCTGGTCCGATGCCGAGAAACGAGAAGGTTTCATGGCAGCGCAGCCACGGCGCGGCCGGCGGCGGCAGCCATGTGGGTTCGGAGGGCGGTCCGGCAGACTCTGCCCACCAACTTTTACCTCGATCGAACGAGAACACGATCGTTGCCGAGGTCCTGTATGACTACGAGCCGGTATTCTTCGGCAGCCTTGGCGGCATGAAGAACTTGAATGGGCAGCCGCTGTTTGGCGAGATCTTCCAGGCGATCGACATTCCAGCATAGTGCGTGGGCGCGTCCGCGCGGCGCCAATCTTCGACCGCGCCGACATCCTAAGACATCGAATACACAGCGTTAACGGGGAGCGACGGACGCTTCCACACCGATCAAGACAAGCTAAGGAAACGACGACATGGGAAACATCTGGAGCAAACTGCGGTTGGGCAAGCGGTCGCGCCGCTCCTTGCTGAAGGCGTCCACATGGCTCAAAGACGAGCGGGGCTCGCTGAACGTGCTCTATGCCGTCGCCCTCATCCCGATGATCGGCGCGCTCGGCCTCGCGACCGATACGGCGCGCGGCTACCTGCTGAAGGCGCGCCTGTCGCAGTCGATCGACCAGGCGGTCCTGGCCGGCGGCAAAGTGTTCTTCGAGGACACGCGCGATACGGACGTGCTGAAGTACTTTTCCGCCAATTTCCCGAACTCGGCGTCGATTACCTACGGCACACCGTTCGTGGCCGATTTCATGGAAGCGGAGGTCACGCTGAATCAGCCGGTTGCCGTTGACAACGGAAACGGCAGCAGCACCTTGTCGCTGCAGGCGTCCGCTACCATCTCCGACGACCTTCATGCGCGTGCTGAATGCTTTCGGCTGCACGACCTGCGACGACATCACCATTGTTGCTGCGGGTCAGGCGGAGCGGACCATTCGCGCCGTGGATACAGTAATTTCACTGGATATGTCCGGCTCGATGGACGGCTCGGCCAAGATCGGCAATGCCACAGATGGTCTCGTAGATTTTCTGGACGTAGTGTTTGCCGAGCAGGACGATTCGCCCACGCTCACCGTGGGAGGATTCACCTACAATCTGGTGAATGTCGGTTTCGTACCCTGGAATTCGAAGACCAACGTAACGACTCAGGGGCAGAGCTTCAGCAGCGTGACCACGCAAACAGTTCCCTCCTTCACCAATCCGATCACCGGCGCCACCGGGCAGACAACGGTGTGGAAAGCCAACAATTCCGACGCGAGCAACGAGCGCGCCCAACCCACGCCACCCTCGAGGAAGAGGAACCGCAACTCCGGGAACCGCTGACTCACGCCGCCGAGGAACAGCGACTTGCAGATTGCGGTGGCAGCAGTCGCGAAGTGTCCGACGTGGTTGTAAACGGGGTTGGAGATCGAGTCGTGGAACGTCGATCCCTCGCCCGGACCGTGAAAGCTCGCGATCACGCCGAGCTCGCAGCACTTCGCCCACACCGGGTCGTAGTCGTGCTCACTGTCGATACCGAAGGTGTCGGCACGCCACGCGAATCGGGCGGCGGCCGGCGCGCCGTCCACGATCGCACGGATCGGCCGCCGCACGGAGCTCGGCAACATCACCACCTTGAAGCCTCGTCGCCCCACCACGTACTCGAGCTCGTCGATCGCCTCGCGCGGCGTGAACATCGGGATGATCGCCGCCGGCGTGAAGCGATCGGGGTGACCCATCCAATGGTCGGCGTAGTAGTCATTGAGCCCTCGACAGCACGCGCGCCGCACCGCTTCGTCGGCGTATCCCTGCACGTTGATACCGATCGTCGGGAAGAGCACGGAGTAGTCGATCCCGATCTGATCGAGTCGTCGGTACAGCAGATCCGGGAACGACGCTGTCGCCAAGTCCAGACCGCCGTTCCGCAACGGCTCACCCCAGAACGGCGGGCGCCGCGTGTCCAACGCGCCATCCGTTCGCCGTCGCTCAGTCCGTACCAGTCACGCGAGAGGAACGTCGAGCGCTGCTCCTCGCTGAAACGCTCGACGATCTCGACGCCGCCCGCAGCCGCGATGTACTCCATCGCAACCGGCCGCAGCTCGACCAGGTGCCCGTCGGAGTCGATCACCGGATGATCGAGCCGCTCCCGAATGCTCGAGACGCCCGGTGAGCGTTCGAATCCGTCCAACACCCCTCCGCGATAGGCTCGCGCGCGGAGCGCTAGCACCCCACCCGACGAACTCGCCGGGTCAGAACAATCACTCCCAGACGGACACGTCGGCGCCGAGGTTCTTCAGACCAGCGATCATCGGCTCGGTCGTCATGGTGTTCGACGGTCGGTCGTAGTCCCAGTAGCGGACCTGGGCGCTGAAGGCCGACCACTGCAGTCCCTTGTCGATCGGGAACATCACGCCCTTCCGCTCCGGAACCGCCGCCTCCCAGATGGCGACGTGTTCGGGCGAGCAGAAGAAGTTGATGCTGTCACAGGTGACGATCCAGTCCTTGGGGAAGTCGGCCGGGTGCGTGCCGATGTGGATGACCGCGTCGGGAAGGTCGAGCGACACGTACTCGCGGTCCCTCACCGTGAAGACGAGAGCGCCCCAGCATTCCGGGCACATCGCCTTCACCGTGACCGGCGCTCCCGGGAGCATCCCGTTCAACGAGCACGCTTCCCCCGCACACCCGGCGTACCACGATCGACCATCCTCGGCGATCACGGTGTGACGAGTGGGCGCAGCGCTGAACGGCGGTACCTTCAGGATGTCCTCGGTTCCGGGGACGAACACGACGAAGTTCGCCCGTTCGAGCTGATGGAGCGCGTCCCAGACCTGGTCCTGGTCGAGCCCGAGCTCCTCAACGATCGTCAGCAGCGTCGGCGCCCGACACTGCTCGAGGAAGTACTCGTAGAGGAAGTGCCGCACACGCTTCGCGTCCGGCGTGAACTCGAACGACTCGGTCACCGTGTTCCCGTACTGGCCGTACGGGCCGTGAAGGTGGTGCATCCTCCTGCGCCTCTCGTCCATTACCGGTGCGACCGCCGAAGGCTACGTCGCCTGGCGTGCGTGACCAGCCGGTTCGCGCGGACCGCACCGTTACAGGGGTTCGGCTGTGCAGATGTACCACCCGACTCCAGCATCCATCTATTGGACTTGATACATCAAATGAGGTTCATGTAAGGTGTCCGGTATGTCGACCACCGAGCCCGAAGCCGCGCCGCTCGAGTTCTTGCAACTCATCGCGGATCCGCTGCGCTGGCAGCTGCTCGACGAACTCGGGCGGAGCGACCGGCGCGTTGGCGAACTGTGCGAGCTGGTCGGCAAGCCCCAGAGCTTGGTGTCGTACCACCTGCGCGAGCTCCGCACCGGCGGACTCGTGTCGGCCCGCCAGAGCGCTGCTGACGGACGCGACACCTACTACCAGCCCAACATCGGCCGATGCGCCGAGCTGCTGAGCGCCACGGGTGCAGCCCTGCACCCGGCGGTTCGCCTCGAGTGCCTCGAGCTGGATGCTCCGATCGCGCGACGAGGTCGAAAGCCACGCGTGCTGTTCCTGTGCACCGGGAACTCGGCTCGCTCGCAGATGGCCGAGGCGCTCCTGGAACATCGAACGCACGGGGCAATGGCCGCTCGCAGCGCCGGCAGCCATCCCAAGCCGCTGCATCCGAACGCCGTGCGCGTGATGGCCGAACGCGGGATCGACATCTCGGAGAACCGCTCGAAGCGCCTCGATCGTTTCACTCGCGATCGGTTCGACCGGGTAATCACCCTGTGCGACAAGGTCAAAGAGGTCTGCCCGGATTTCGAAGGACAGCCGACCACCGCGCACTGGAGCATGGCTGATCCTGCTGCCGACGGATCTGACGCCGACAGCATCTACCACGCGTTCGTTCGCACTGCGGACGAAATCGAGACGCGTCGAGTTGCTGATCGCCCAGTTGACCTCCGAGAGACACAACGAAAGGAAACGCTCGTGAACATCGATGCGATGACGAATGTCCGATACATGGTGAACGACGTCGGCGAAGCAGTCGACTTCTACACGAAGCACTTCGGGTTCGAACCGATGGGTCCGTCATCGCCCACGTTCGCGTCCGTCATCCGTGACAACCTCCGCCTCATGCTGAGCGGCCCCGAGAGCTCCGCCGGCCGGCCCATGCCCGACGGCGCTCGGCCCGGACCTGGAGGGTGGAACCGGATTCACTTCCACACGTCCGACCTGGGCGCCGAGATCGCCCGCCTGAAGGCCGAAGGCGTCCCCTTCCGCAACGATGTCGTCACCGGTCCCGGCGGGCAGCAGATCCTCGTCCAGGACCCGTCGGGAAACCTGATCGAGCTGTTCCAGCCTGCTCCGGGCTTCGGAGCCTGACGAGATGCGCCACTGCGTCCTGGGCCGGGTCGCCCCGTTGGCGCCGTCGCGCCGGCTCCGCGATGGCGATGTCGACGACGAGCAGTGGCGCACGGCGCCCGCGGCGGCGACGAGGACGAACCGGTCCGCTCCTCGAGCCGAGCCCGAACTCCAGACGCGGGTCCGTTCCGCGCGCTCCGAGGACATCGCGGCGCCGCGAATGGCTCATCCGCCACCTCCGATGGGATGCCCAGCTCGCCGCCCTTCACGCGCGCGGGTATCCCCACCTACCGGTGGATGTGGGACTGCCAAGCGCTTCATTGGACGGCGTTTGATCCGCTCGAAGAACGAGACGCTGCGGCTTGGTCGCGGTAGCGGACCGGTAGCGGCCTCGAGAACCAGCGAAGCCCCGCCGAAGCGGGGCTCCTGAACTGGTGCGATGGTGGCGGGGGACACCCACGGGTACCCACCAAGGCGACCTCATGGGGATCGCACCTACCGGTCGAAGGGTGTCCTGGACCGTGTCGCGTTGCCTCCGTTTCGTAGGCGACAGGGTGGTTGAAGACCGGATCGTCTTCGACTGGGCCGACCTCATGGAACAACTCGGCGTGACCTGAGCGTGCGCAAGAGCTGCGATTCGCGAAGGGGGTTGAACAAGCCGAGTTGTGCTCTTTGAACCGGCGCGACCATTCGCCCAGGGACGGATTCATTCGGACCCAAGACGAAGGGGGACCCGACGTGGCGATCATGAGCGTGACTGTCTTGATGGTGAAGCCGGGACGATTCGACGACTTCCTGAAGCAACAGAAAGAAGCTGAGGCGCTGCTCGAAAAGTGCGGAGCGAAGAACCTCCGGCTGATCGTAGGGCTCACTGCAGGCGAGGCATCCGGTTCCATCGTGACGACGTTCGAGGCCGACGACTTCGCGGCGCACGGAAAGGTCATGGACGCCTTCTTCGCCGGCGGCGGCACCGACATCATGCAAGCGATCACCGGTGAAGACTCACCGATCGCGAGTTGGCAGAGCTCGACATACGTCGACGTTCCGCACTAACGAAGCACCAGATCCGACGCGATGGGGGCCGACCTCAAAGTCGGTCCTCGTTTCCGTCTGCGACCAGCCCTGAATGCCCGCTCTGGGGGCTGGTGGAGCAACGACAGCTGACGCCCGTCATTGCAGGACGTTCGACTCTTTCGCCGCCGTCACCAATGCATGTGCGCTGTCGGGCAGCAGGAAGCGTTGACGCACCAGCGTGTTGGTGTCGACGGTCACCTTCTTCACATACCCCGCGTGCGTCCCATAGAGCTGCCGGAGCTGGTCCTGCGTGAGGTCGAGCTGATAGCCGACGTACGCGCACGGGTTCCGCACGACGCCACCCGGAGCGAGGCTGGTCGGCACGATGCTCGCGGTCGGGACGTCGACGAACACGCTGCGGACGCCACCGATCGCATTACCCGTGGCATCGCGTTTGACGGTCTTTCCATCAGCGTTGAGCTCGATCACGCGGCACGCTCCCGCCATCGCAGCGAATCGTAACGACGCGGGTCCGATCACGCTCGGCGAGCCCGCCCGAAAACACACGCTATCTCGGGACCCCGCCGGTCGCTCGATCCGAAACCTGACGCTCCTACGGCCAGACTTCGAAACGAGGCCACACGCACCGCGCCCGCGGCGACAGGACGTTCTGGCGCGTAGCCCGACGAGAGAACCTGGTCGGGGACGATCTCGGTCCGGCGCTTGACCTTCACCCACGGGAAGGGTTCATGCTGCACTGCGTGGACGACCTCATCCCGATCGGCGAGTTCTCAGAGCGCTCTGGTCTGTCACCGAAGCGCCTCCGGAGCTACGCGGCCGGTGGACTCCTCGTTCCCGCGGCGGTCGATTCGGCATCGGGATACCGGTACTGCTCCCTGGGTCAGTTGCGCGAGGCCAAACTGATCGACGCGCTGCGAGAGGCAGGCATGCCGCTGGCCGACGTCGCTGCACTCCTTCGCGTCCCTCGTGCGATGGGCTTGATGCCTGGGCGAGGCGAGTGGAGAGCGATGCAGCGCATCGGCAGAAGGCCCTCGACCTCGCACGTCGTCTGTTGTCGATCGAGGCCACGTCGTTCACACCCGTCGACAATGAGCGCTCAGGGAAGGAATCGATGACGAACTTGAGGACAGTCAGCCGCATGGACATCGGCCGAGTGCGCGACAACAACGAAGACGCCGTCGTGAGCAGTGACCACGTTGCGGCGGTCGCGGACGGTATGGGAGGTCATCCAGGAGGCGAGGTCGCATCCGCGGTCGCGGTAGCACTGGTGGAGGCCGCCTTCACCGGGCGGTCGCTCGATGAGCTTCAAGCGGCGGTGCGGGCAGCCAACCGGGCGATCTGGGACCGCGCGGTGCGAGTTCCGAGTTGGAGGGCATGGGCACGACAATCTGTGCGGCTGGCCTGACCGGAGACGGAAGCCTCGCGGTCGTCAACGTTGGCGACAGCCGTGCCTACGTATTACGCAACGACTCATTGACGCAACTGACCCACGACCACAGCGTGACTGCCGAGCTTGTGCGGCGCGGCGAGCTGAGCGAACACGACGCGCTCGATCATCCTCAGCGCAGCGTGCTCACCCGAGCGCTCGGAGTCGGACCGGATGTTGAGCTCGACAGCGCCACCCATCCTGTCGTGGAAGGTGATCGCCTTCTCGTGTGCACTGACGGCCTCTTCAATGAGGTGCCCGACGACGAGATCGCGTCTTTGATGGCGGCGACCGAGGACGTCCAGCGACTGCCGACGCGCTCGTCGAATTGGCCCTCTCCCGGGGCGGTCGTGACAACGTCGCCGTCGTACTCGCAGAGATCAGCGCCTGAGCGTGGGGCTACTCACCGGCTCAAGAGACGAGTTTCCCGACAACGTGGAGGGGCGCGACCCGCCGACGTCGTCGGTGCCGTCAGCGTGCCTTCGGCTTCTTCGTGAGATCGACCGGGACGTACTCAGGGTCGTTCTCGTCGCGCGATGCTGAACTTCCACTTGCAGCACACGTCGCCGTCATCGACCCGCGGCGGGATCGCGAGGATGTCGACCTTCATGTTCGGGTTGTACATCCGCGTCGTGACGATCATGGACTTCGGGCACGTCGAGTGACAGTTCTTCTCGAGGATGTCGGGCCGACCCATGCCCTCCCACTGGTCGACGGCGACGCAACGGTTGAACGTCATGATCCCGACCTCACGCTCTGGCATCTCGAACGTGAGATCAAACGCCTTGCCGGGCAGCGCGGTCGCGTCGAGCTGGAGGTCTTTCATCCAGTCCTCGACCGTGTTGCCCGTGATGCCCAGGTACTCGGCCTTGAGCTTCTTGACGCGCGTGGAGCACGGTGTCGCCCCACAGCGTGTACTGGATGTCGAACATGTCGTCGAGTCCGGTGCGGAGCACGATCTGCGCGGCCCACCCCTCGATGCACTGCAGCAGGTACTCGTGGCTCCCGAGAAACCACGTGACGAGCTGTGCCTTCGAGAGTTCGACGGTGTCTGGACGCGCGGTGAACAGTCCCGTGTAGACGACCGGCGTGGTGGCGCGGTCCTCCTCCGGTACGGCGGTGTTGGGGTCCTCGTAGATCGTGCCGTCGGGGAGGAGCCGACGACGGCGCGTCATTCCTGGAGATCGCCGGCAACCGCTCGGAGATCCTGTTGAGTGTTCTGGCCCGATCCGGATGGAAACCGCACGTGCGCGCCGCGCGCGTACTGTTCACGCAGCCGATTCTCACCGAGCCTGGACGCGAGCGCGTCGTGCTTGCGGTCCAGGTGACGGGGCTGGCGGACGTCCTTCGAGCGGCCCGCGCCGACGGGTCGAAACTCGAGCACGTGTACGACTACTGAACGCGCGCCTCAGCGCGCCGCAAGCAGCTGCCGGATGTCCTGCGCGAGCGCGTCCGCGCCCATGCCGTGCTTCGCAAACAGGCGCAGCCGCCCCTGGGGATCGTAGATGAAGGTGGCCGCCGTGTGGTCCATCGAATAGTTGTCGGGGCTCGAGCCGGGCGCCTTCTGGTAGAACACCTTGAACTCCTTCGCCGTCTTCGCCGTCGCCTCCGCGGTGCCGTAGAGCCCGAGGAACGTCGGGTCGAACGCCGGTACGTACTTCGCAAGCAGCTCGGGCGTGTCGCGCTCCGGGTCGATCGTCACGAACAGCACCTGGAGCTTGTCGCCGTCGGCGCCGAGGCGGTCTTTCACGACCTTCATCTCGGCGAGCGTCGTCGGGCAGACGTCCGGGCAGCGGGTGAAACCGAAGAAGACGGCCACCACCTTGCCCTTGAAATCGGCGAGCGTCCGCGGCTTGCCGGTATGGTCGGTCAGCGCGAGTTCGCGTCCGAACTCGGCGCCGGTGACGTCGACGCTCTTGAACGACGGCTTCTCGGGCGCGCAGGCCGCGAGCAGCAGCGCCGCCGCGATCGCCGCGACCCTACCGAGGCAGGTAGTGATCGGCGAGAAGCGCGGCGAACAGCGCGGCAAGGTAGACGATCGAGTAACGGAAGGTCCGCCGCGCGAGAGCGTCGCTGTAGTCGACATAGATGCGCACCGCGTAAGCGATGAAGGTGCCGCCGAGCACGATAGCGGCGGCGAGGTAGAGCCATCCGCTCATCCCGCTCACGAACGGCAGCAAGCTGCAAGCGGCCAGAATGAGCGTGTAGAGGAGGACGTGCAACTGGGTGTACTTGCGGCCGTGCGTCACCGGCAGCATCGGCAGTCCGGCGCGCGCGTATTCGTCGGCGCGATACAGCGCCAGCGACCAGAAGTGCGGCGGCGTCCATGCGAAGATGATCAGGAACAGCAGCAGCGCGTCCGGTGCGATCTGCCCGGTCACCGCCGACCAGCCGAGCACCGGCGGCATCGCGCCCGAGGCGCCACCGATCACGATGTTCTGCGGGGTGAGCGGCTTCAGGACGATGGTGTAGACGATGGCGTAGCCCACGAACGTGCCGAGCGTGAGCCACATCGTGAGCGGATTGACCACGGAATAGAGCAGCCCGAGACCGATGCCGCCGACCACGCCCGCGAACACGAGGGTCTCGGCCGAGGTCAACTCGCCGCGCGGTAGCGGCCGTGCGCGCGTCCGGGCCATCAGCGCGTCGAGCCGCTGCTCGACCAGGCAGTTCACGGCCGCAGCCGCGCCCGCGACGAGCGCGATCCCGGCGGTAGCGGCGAGGAGAATGTGGAGTGGGATCCAGCTTCCCGCCGGTACCGCCAGGAGCATCCCGATGACCGCGCAGAATACGATCAGCGAAACGACGCGCGGCTTGGTCAGCTCGTAGAACTGACGGAGCCGGATGACGTTAAACGGACGAGCGAGCAGCATCGGGAACGGAGGGGACGCGAAGGCGCGCGGATTCTAGCATGCGTCGCATCGCTGCCGGCGACGTTAGCCGATGCGCGAGACCCTCAGGAGTCGGGTCAGGTCGCGCAGGATCCCGCTCGGATCGGCGTCGCGTGGAAACCGGAGCATGAGGTTGCCCAGCGGGTCGACCAGATAGAGGTGTCCGGGACGGTCGCCGGCAAGCGCGCGCTCGCGCAACACGTCGCTCCCTGCCGCGCGAACGAAATACATTCCTTCCAAGGCGCGGCCCAGTGCCGGATCCACGGGCGCGTCGTCGCTGATGAGCCAGACGCGCTCGATACGGTCCATGTTCTTGCCCAGCGCGCGCCGCACCTGCCGCATGTTATAGAGCGCGCGCTGGCACGACTCGTCGCACGCGCCGGGGGCCGTTAACATCAGTACCCATTTCCCGCGCAGGGTACCGAGGCGGAACGACTGACCGTCGGCGAGGGTGAGCGTGGCGTCGGGCAGCGGCCGCGCGGGCTCGATCAGCTCGCCGTAGTTCATGCGCCCTTCGGGGGCCCAGAAATAGAACGTCACGTAGGCCAGGACGAACGGCGCGAACGAAGCCACCGCGACCCAGACAAGGGGCCAGCGGCTCGCGCGCGGCTTCGACTCAGTCGGCGGCAGCGACACGCCTGAAGCCCAGAACGACGTAGACAATCGCGGTCAGGAGCGCGAGCGCGTACCACTGCAGGGCGTACGCGCGATGGGTGTTCGCCCCCGCATCCGGCCGCTCCCATGCACGCACGAGCCCATCCTTCGCATCGCTCGCGAGCTGCACGACCAGCGGCTGCAGCCGCAGCCCCGTCTCGGCGCCGATGCGCTCGATGTCGAGATGCTGGCGCACCGGCCCGGGCGTCGCGTCCGGCGCCAGCTCGTAGGCCCGCCCGCTCGGCAGCACCGCGAGCCCCTCGATGGTCTGCAGCCCCATCGCGGCAACGACCTCGGGGAGCTGGTCGCGGCGCGGCCCGGCGGCCACCCAGCCGCGGTTCACGAGCACGTACAGATCGGCCCCGTCGATCCTGAAAGGCGTGACGACGTGGTAGCCCGCGACGCCTTTGTGAACACGGTTGTCGATGAACACCGAATGCCTGGGAACGTATTCGCCGCGCACCGTCACGCGGCGCCCGGCGTATTCGCTCGCCGCGACGAGCGTGGCCGGTAGCCCTGACGGCACGGCCGTCGCCAGCGCGTCGATGCGTCGTTGCGCCTCGACCTTCTCTTCGGCACGGCGCGACTGCCAGTTGCCGAGCGCCACGAAGAGCGCGCATCCCGCAGCGGCCGCGACCAGCCAGGCCGGCCGCACGCGGAACCGCGCGCCGCGCAGCGTCACTTGCGCTTCTCCCAAACCTGCATGCTGCGGTTCCGCTAGACTGCCCTGGCTTTTCAGCTTACCCGCCACCGTGCGCTACGTCGTCCTCGCCTTCGTCGTCCTGATCCTCGCGAGCCTGTTCTCCGGGCTGTTCTTCCTGATCCGGGACCAGGGCCGCTCGAAGCGCACGGTGAAGGCGCTCACGTGGCGAGTCGCCTTGTCACTCACGCTGTTCCTGCTGCTCCTCGCCGGCTACTACTTCGGACTGATCAAGCCGCACGGGGTCGGCCAGTAGCTTGATCCTGCAAGCGCCCGCCCGCCTTGGCGCATCCGGCCAGGCGCCGTCGCCCTGCGGAAAAAAAGACGCCGCACATTGTGCGGCGCTCCAACGGACGTCCCCTCGCGGGGACTCCCTCCTCCTCGTTATCCGTGTATGCGTTCGCGCCCGGCGTACCCCTCGCGCCGTGCCGATCAGAGCCAGTAGACGAGCACGAACAGCAGCAGCCAGACGACGTCGACGAAGTGCCAGTACCACGACACCGCCTCGAATGCGAAGTGGTGATCGGGCCTGAAATGGCCCGCAATGCAGCGGAACAGGATCACCGTCAGCATGATCACGCCGAGCGTCACGTGAAAGCCGTGAAAGCCGGTCAGCATGAAGAACGTTGACCCGTAGATTCCCGTCGAGAGCTTCAGGTTCAGGTCGGTGTAGGCGTGGATGTACTCGTAGGCCTGGAAGCCGAGGAACGTCGCGCCGAGCGCGATCGTGGCGATCATCCCGAGCACGAGCTGCCCGCGATTGTTCTCTTTCAGCGCCCAGTGCGCCCACGTCACCGTGACGCCCGACGACAAGAGCAGGGCGGTGTTCAGCGCCGGGATGCCCCAGGCACCCATTGTCGAGAAATGCTCCGTAATGCCGGGTCCCGCGGTCGGCCACACTGCCTGGAAGTCCGGCCAGAGCAGCTTCTGGTCGATTTCACCGAGCCACGGCACGGAGAGCGCCCGCGCGTAGAAGAGTGCGCCGAAGAACGCCGCGAAGAACATGACCTCGGAAAAGATGAACCAGCTCATCCCCCAGCGGAACGAGAGGTCCACGCGCTTCGAGTACATTCCGCCTTCGGATTCGCGCGATGACCTGGCCGAACCAGCCGAAGAGCATGTAGATCAGCACCAGCACGCCGGCGAGGACCACCCAAGGACCCGCCGAGGTACCGTTGATCCAGAGCACCGCCCCGCTCGCCATCAGGAACAGCGCGGACGAACCGATGATCGGCCAGTGCGTGGGCTGCGGCAGGTAGTACCAAGGTTGCGTTTGGGCCTGGGCCATCATCTCTCCCCTTCTTCTCCCTCAAGTGGCCTGACTGACGATGAACTTCACCAGCAGAACCAGACACACCACGAAAATCGCCGCACCGATGACGCCCGCGACGATCAGTTGAACCGGCGTCACGTGCGGCATCGCCGCGTCATGGTCGGCGCGACGCCGCACGCCGAAGAACGACGACAACACCATCTTTGCCACGGCGAGCGGCGCGGCCTTCTTCCGCTCGCCCTCGGCGCTCATCAGCCCGGTTTCCCCTCCCGGCCGGCGACCTCGAAGAACGTGTATGACAAGGTCACCGTCCCGACGTCGGCCGGCAGCGACGGATCGAGCACGAACACGACCGGCAGGCGGCGCACCTCGCCCGGCGCGAGCGTCTGGCTCTGGAAGCAGAAGCACTCGAGCTTCTTCAGGTACTGGGCGGCGCGCTGCGGCCCGTAGCTCGGGATCGCCTGTCCGGTCACCGGCCGGTCGAGCGTATTGCGGATTTCGTACACCACCTGCGTGATCTCGCCCGGGTGCACCGTACGGTGCCCCTCGAGCGGCTTGAAGGTCCATGCGAGGCGCTGCGTGTTCGCGTCGAACTCGATCGTCACGACCCGCGTTCGATCGACCTGGGTGTTCGCCACCGAGACCTCGTCCGGCTGGAGCAGATTCCGGACCCCGGTCACCTGGCAGATCTTCTCGTAGAACGGCACCAGCGCGAACCCGAAGCCGAACATGAGCGCCGCAACGACCACGAGCTTGCGGAGCAGAACGCGGTTGGCGGCGGCGACATTGCCTGCGAGCGCGCTCATCGGAGCATCCAGTACTTGAGCACGATGGCGACGAAGAACACCGCCGCGATCGACCAGAGCACGATCGCCGTCCTGCGATTACGGCTCTTCGTCTCGCGATCGACCACGGCCATCCCTCAACGCACCGTCGGAGGCGTCTCGAAGCTGTGGTAAGGCGGCGGCGACGGCAGATGCGTCCACTCCAGCGTGTCGGCTCCCTCCCACGGACGCGCCGACGTCTTTTCGCCACTACGGATCGTTTTGATCACGTTGTAGAGCAACAGCAGCTGCGACAGGCCGAAGCCGAACGCGCCGATGCTCGAGATCATGTTGAACTCGGTGAACACCGGCGAGTAGTCCGGTATGCGCCGCGGCATGCCGGCGATGCCCAGGAAATGCTGCACGAAGAAGGTCACGTTGAAAAAGATCATCGAGAGCCAGAAGTGGATCTTGCCGAGCTTCTCGTCGTACATCCTGCCGGTCCACTTCGGCAGCCAGAAGTAGACGCCGGCGAAGGCCGAGAAGAGCGCCCCCGCCACCATGACGTAGTGGAAGTGCGCCACCACGTAATAGGTGTCGTGCATCTGCACGTCCACCGCGGTCAGCGAGAGCACCAATCCCGAGAACCCGCCCATCGTGAACAGGAACAGGAACCCGATCGCGAACAGCATCGGCGTCTCGAAGCTGAGCGAGCCTTTCCACATCGTGGCGAGCCAGTTGAACACTTTCACGCCGGTGGGAACCGCGATCAGCATCGTCGCATACATGAAGTACAGCTGCGCCTCGAGCGGCATTCCGACGGTGTACATGTGGTGCGCCCACACGATGAACGACAGGATGGCGATGGAGGCGGTCGCGTAGACCATCGACGCGTAGCCGAACAGCGGCTTGCGCGAGAACGCGGGTATGACCTGCGAGACGACGCCGAAGGCGGGGATCGCGATGATGTAGACCTCGGGGTGGCCGAAGAACCAGAAGATGTGCTGGTACAGCACCGGGTCGCCGCCGCCCGCGGCGTTGAAGAAGGTCGTGCCGAAGTGGCGGTCGGTGAGCGTCATCGTCACCGCACCCGCGAACACCGGCATGACGGCGACCAGCAGGTATGCGGTGATCAGCCAGGTCCAGCAGAACATCGGCATCTTCATCAGCGTCATCCCCGGCGCGCGCATGTTGAGCAGCGTCGTGATGATGTTGATCGAGCCCAGGATCGAGCTCATGCCGAGCATGTGGACCGCGAAGATCGTGAGGTCCATTCCCGGGCCCATCTGCACCGTGAGCGGGGCATAGAGCGTCCAGCCCGCGCCCGCCGCACCGCCGGGGACGAAGAGCGAGATCACGAGCAGCGAGGCCGCCGGGGGGAGCAGCCAGAAGCTCCAGTTGTTCAGGCGCGGGAACGCCATGTCGGGTGCGCCGATCATCATCGGGATCTGCCAGTTCGCGAACCCGACGAACGCCGGCATGATCGCGCCGAACACCATGATGAGCCCGTGCAGGGTGGTCATCTGGTTGAAGAAGTCCGGGTTGACGATCTGCAGGCCGGGCTGGAACAGCTCCGCGCGGATGACGAGCGCCATCACGCCGCCGACCATGAACATCGTGAAGCTGAACCACAGGTACATCGTGCCGATGTCCTTGTGGTTGGTGGTCGTGACCCACCGCATGATCCCGGCGGGATGATGACCGTGGTCGTCGTGGTGGGCGTGGGTGTCGGCGACTGCACTCATTGCGAGCGGCTCCTAGGCAGGACTTGCGTGACCGTTACTTGCGAGCCGCCACGACTTCGGCCGGCTGCACCAGGTTCTGGGACGCCTTGTTGCCCCAGGCGTTGCGGAGGTAGGTGATCACCGCGGCGAGATCGGTGGCCGAAAGCTGCTTGCCGAACGCCTGCATCGCCGTGCCGGTCTTGCCGTTCAGCACGATCGCCAGGTTGTCGGCGAGCGGGCCGTTGACGACCTTCGACCCGTCGAGCGCCGGAAACGCGCCCGGAACGCCCTTGCCGTTCGCCTGATGGCAGGCCACGCAGTTGGCGGCGTAGATCTTCTCGCCGCGCGCCCGCAGCTCCGCGAGATCCCAGGTCTTGTTGGGGTCCTCTGCCACCGCCGCGAGCTTCTTCTTCTGCTCGCCCACCCAGGCGGTGTATTTCTCCTGTGACACGACCTCTACGACGACCGGCATGAAGCCGTGATCCTTGCCGCACAGCTCCGCGCACTGGCCGCGATAAATGCCTTCCTTGTTGGCGCGAAAGGCAGTGTCGCGGATGAAGCCCGGGATCGCATCTTGCTTCACCGCGAGCGCGGGAACGTACCAGGCGTGGATCACGTCGGCCGCGGTGACGAGCATGCGGACCTTCTTGCCGACCGGAACCACCAGGTGGTTGTCCGTCTCGAGCAAGTAGTGCTCGCCCCTCGGCGCCTTGCCATAGATCTGGTCCTGCGGCGTGGTGAGGTTCGCGACGAAGTTGATCCCCTCGCCCTCGCCCTTGATGTAGTCGTAGCCCCACTTCCACTGGATGCCGGTCGCCTTGACCGTGATGTCGGCCTGCGAGGTGTCGCGCACCGCGAGCAGATGGGTCGTCGCCGGCCAGGCCATCACGATCAGGATGAGCGTCGGCACGATCGTCCAGAGCACTTCCACGGTCGTGTTCTCGTGGAACTGCGACGCCTTGTGGCCGACCGATTTCCGGTGCGCGTAGATCGAGTAGAACATCACCCCGAACACGGCCACGAAGATGACCAGGATGATGGCCATCATCAGCAGGTGCAGGTCGGACACCTCCTGGGCGATCTTCGTCCCCGGTGCCTGGAAGTTCCACTGGTACGCCGCCGCGGCGGCGCCCGAGTACAGCGCGCCGACCGCGCCCGCGCAGGTAAGGGCTCTGCAGGTTCTCTTCATGCGTTCCCCGATCGATCCATTCAGCTCGAAATCCCGTCCCTGTACCGCTTCAGCCTGCCCGCGAGCTCCGCCGCAAGGAGATTCCGCCCGGGCGCGTCGAGGTGGCGCCCGATCTCGACCTCCCTGCCGTGCGATCGTACGCCGACGCGCACCTCTTCCCCCGCCCGCTGCGTGTGGAGTCTCACCCAACCGGGGTGAAAGCTGTGCACGCTCATCCGGCCCGCGTCGTGCACCTCGACCCGCATCACGCCATCGTGCACCACGATGCGCTCGTAGTCGGCCGCGCGCCGGGCGTGCACGCAAAACGCGGTCGCCAGCGCGGCGACCTCCAGGCCGATGAACGGCAGCACCGGCCATGCGCCGAACATCGCGAACCCGATCCCGATCGCGAAGGAGAGGCAGGCCGTGATTACGAGCAGCCAGACCAGCGCTTGCGGCGGCATCGAGCAATTGCGCCTCGTTGTCAGGCTGAAGCCGGTGCTCGAATCGAGCGTCCGAACCTCGATGCGTGCCTCGTCCATGCTCGTGCGTTCTCGCGTCTGGCGCGGCCGGAGGACGGTCCGCGTCAGGGCGCGCTAAGGTATCACACGCCCCTCTACGCCAGCAAGCCGCCGCCGGCCCTTTCTTGATCGGAACCGCTTGACAATTAAGCGGGTTTTCGCGATGCGCGGTTGCGATCGATTCTGATTATCGCGCGGCCGTCCGCGGCCATGCGGGGCGCGGCCTTCCATGCGTGGCCGTACACGATCTCGAACGTCGCCGGCAGGCGCCCGTCGCGGGCGAGCGCTGCATAGGCCGCGCGCGCCCGCGCCCAGCGGCGTGCGCCGGAGAGCGCGCGGCGCCGTTCTCGGTGTGCGTTGCGCTGGCCGGTCGCCCGCAGGTCCGCGACGAGGCCGTCCAGGCTTCCGTACGTGAGCGCGATCGGCTCCATGTCCATGACCGGGTCCGCAAAGCCCGCCGCGACGAGCGCGTCGCCGATGTCGTGCATGTCGAGGAAGGGATGGACGTGCGGCGCCGTGTCGACGTACGCCGCGCGCAGCTCCTTGAGCGTGTCGGGCCCGTAGGTCGAGAACATCAGCAGACCGCCAACCGACAACACACGGTGCCACTCGCGGACGGTCGCGCCGAGGTCGGTCGCCCACGCGAGCGCGAGGTTCGACCAGACCATTCCGCATGCGCCGGGCTGGAGGGGAAGCATCGAGAAATCCGCGCATATGCGGTGCTCGCGCAATCCGCGGACGAACGCGAAAGCGCGTTCGGCCAGCGGCCGACCGTCGCGCGCGCGCTTGAGCCGCTCGAGCGCGGAATCGATGGCGAGCACCTCGGCGGCGGGATAGCGGTTGCGCAGCGCGGCGCACCCGGCCGACCCGGATCCGGCGTTCAGGATGCGCGCCGGATCGTGCCTGACGTACGCGAGACGCTCGGCCATGCGATGCTCGACCTCGCGCGCCAGCGCGTCGGCTGCAGGCGCGGCCGTCGCGCGCTCGAACCACCGCCGCGCGGCGCGGCAGTCGAGCCAGCCGTCCATCTCGACGCCCTTCGCCTTACTCGGGCGCGATGCCGAGCTTCGCAAGCAGCGCGCTGTCCGTGCGCGCGTCCGGGTTTCCGGTGGTGAGGAGCCGGTCGCCGTAGAAAATCGAGTTCGCGCCCGCGAGGAAGCACAGCGCCTGCACGGCCTCGGGCATCTCGCGCCGCCCCGCCGAGAGGCGCACGTGGCTCGCCGGCATCGTGATGCGCGCGCACGCGATCGTGCGCACGAACTCGGTCCAGTCGAGGTCGGGCTCGGCGCCGAGGGGCGTGCCCGCGACCCGCACGAGCTCGTTGATCGGCACCGACTCGGGCGGCGGATCGAGGCTCGCGAGCGCGGCGATCAGTCCGGCGCGCTCGGCGCGCGACTCGCCCATGCCCACGATCCCGCCGCAGCACACGCGCATTCCGGCGCGACGCACCTTGTCGAGCGTGTCGAGCCGGTCCTCGTAGTGACGCGTGCTCACGATGCGGCCATAGGCTTCGGGGGCCGTGTCGAGGTTGTGGTTGTAGTAGTCGAGCCCGGCCTCCTTCAGGCTCTCCGCCTGCCCGTCGCGGAGCAGCCCCAGCGTGGCGCAGGTCTCGAGGCCGAGCGCCTTCACGGCGCGCACCATCGCAAGCACGGGCTCGAGATCGCGCTGCTTCGGCCCGCGCCACGCCGCGCCCATGCAGAACCGCGTCGCGCCGGCGTCCCGGGCGCTACGTGCGGCCGCGACCACCGCCGCCACCTCGAGGATCGGCTCGTCGTCCACGCTCGTCCGGTAGCGCGCCGACTGCGGGCAATACGCGCAGTCCTCGGGGCAGCCGCCCGTCTTGATCGACAGCAGCGTCGAGAGCTGGACCTTGCCCGGAGCGAAGTGCCGCCGGTGGGCGGTCTGCGCCCGGTAGACGAGCTCGAGCAACGGCTCGTCGAACAATCGCTCGACGTCCGCTCGCGTCCAGCACGCCGGGGCCGGCCCGCCGGTGGCGGTGACGTTGACCGTCTGCTGCATCCTGTCTAGCCTCCTGTCGCGGGCGTGCGCATTTCGCGGCACCGGTCGGTCGCAGCGAGTGTCCGCGCCGCCCGCGCCCCTGTCAAATCATGGCCCTCGAAACGCTCCGCTCCCGCATTGGTTTTCTCCGCCGCCTGCTGGCGCAGGATTGCATCCTCTGCGCGGCGCCGAGCGGCGACGCGCTGTTCTGCGCGGGCTGCGCGCACGACCTGCCGACGCTGGGGGACGCGTGCCCGCGGTGCGCCGGGCCGAGCCCCGGCGGTGCGGTCTGCGGCGCGTGCCTGAGCGATCCTCCGAGCTTCGACGCCACCGTCGCGGCGTGGCGCTACGGGTTCCCGGTCGACCGCCTCGTGCTGGCGTTGAAGTACGGCGGCCGCCTCGCGCTCGCCCGTGCGTTCGGCAGCGCGCTGGCCACGCGGGTCGCGGACCGGCAGGTAGACTTGCTGGTGCCGATGCCGCTCGCAGCGCCGCGGCTGCGCGAGCGCGGATTCAATCAGGCAATGGAGATCGCGCGCGAGCTCGCGCGCGGCACGCGTATTGACGTCGCATCGCAGGTGGTCGCGCGCGTGCGCGACACGCCGCCCCAGACCGACCTCCCGCACGATGCGCGCGCCGCAAACGTGCGCGGTGCGTTTGCCTGCATGCGCGCCGTCGCCGGGCAGTCGATCGCGATCGTCGACGACGTCATGACCACGGGTGCCAGCCTCGAGGAGCTCGCCGGGACCCTCAAGCGCGCCGGGGCCGTACGAGTGGAGAACTGGGTCGTGGCGCGGGCCTGGTTGCGCTGAAACGCGATGTTCGAGGTCGTCCTCTATCAACCCGAGATCCCGCCGAACACCGGCAACGTCCTGCGGCTGTGCGCGAACGCCGGCTGCCGGCTCCACCTCGTGCGGCCGCTCGGCTTCCTCGTCACCGACCGCGCGCTGCGGCGCGCCGGGCTCGACTACGCCGAGATCCGGGCCGCGACGCTGCATGAGGACTGGGGAGCGGCGCGCGCGTACTTCGCCGGTCGTCGCATGTATGCGTTCTCCTCGCGCGCGCAGCGCAGCTACGCGGACGCACACTTCCAGCGCGACGATGTGCTCGTGTTCGGTCCGGAAACCCGCGGACTGCCCGACGCGGTACTCGGGGAGTTTCCCGCGGAGCAGCGCCTGCTCATCCCGATGCGCCCGGGGATGCGGAGCGTCAACCTGTCGAACGCGGTCGCGCTGGTGGTGTACGAGGCATGGCGTCAGGCGGGCTTCGCCGGTGCCCCGGGCGTATGATTCGCAGGTCGCCCGTTCCGGGGCGATACCCCCCAAACAAGGAGGAAACCATGGCGAAAAAGAACCGCGCCGAAGGCGTCTATCGGGTGATCGACGTCATCGGTACCAGCAAGACGTCCTGGGAGGACGCCGCCAAGCAGGCGGTGGAGCTGGCCTCCAAGTCGCTACGCGATCTGCGCATCGCCGAGGTCACGAAGATGGACATGAAGGTCGAGAACGGCAAGGTCGTGGCCTACCGCACGCGCGTGCAGCTGTCGTTCAAGTACGAGAGCTAGGGCACCTCTGAACAAGTCCGCCGGTGCGGACTTGTTCCTGGGATGGGGGGATGTGCAAAGGGGGCGCATTGGCCCCCTTTGCGGCGTTCCTCTGCGGCTACTCGGCCTTCGGGTCGCGCGCGAGCAGCTGCGCGACCGCCTCGGCCGGGGCGCGGCCCTCGAACAGCACCGCGCAGACCTCGCGGGTGATCGGCATGTCGATCGCGCGCGCGCGCGCGATCGCGTCCACCTCGCGCGCCGTGTGCACGCCTTCTGCAACGTGGCCGAGCCCGGCGAGGATCGCGTCCAGCCGTTCGCCGCGGCCGAGCGCGAGCCCGACTTGGCGGTTGCGCGATAGATCGCCGGTGCAGGTGAGGATGAGGTCGCCCGCGCCGGCGAGGCCCATGAACGTCTCCGCGCGCCCCCCGAGGGCAACGCCCAGCCGGGCGAGCTCGGCCAGCCCGCGCGTGATCAGCGCCGCGCGAGCGTTCAGTCCGAGGCCGAGCCCGTCGGAGATGCCGGTCGCGATCGCCATGACGTTCTTTACGGCCCCGCCAACCTCGACCCCGACGAGGTCGTCGGTGAAGTAGAGGCGCAGCCGGCGCTGGTGCAGCTCGCGCGCGAGGTCGCGGGCGAAGTTGGCGTCGGCCGCGGCGAGCGTCACCGCCGTCGGCAAGCCGCGCGCCACCTCGAGCGCGAAGCTCGGGCCGGAGAGCGCCGCGGCCGGCGCGCTCCCGCCGAGCACTTCTGCGACCACCTGGTGCGGGAGCTTGCCGCTCGACTGCTCGAAGCCCTTGCACACCCACACGACCGGCCGCCCGACCGCCGCGTGATGAACGAGTCCGGCGGCGTGTCGCAGGCCTGCAGTGGGAGTCGCGATGAGCACCGCATCCGCGCCCCGGATCGCGGCGAGGGGGTCATCGGCGACCTCGACCGCGCCCGGCAGGACGACCTCGGGAAGGTAGCGGCTGCGACGCGTCCTGCGCAGCGCCTCGCGCTGCGCGGCGTCGCGCGCCCACAAGGTCACGCCGTGCTCCTCGGCGTAGGCGACCGCGAGCGCAGTGCCCCACGCGCCCGCACCCAGGATCGCGAGCCTCATCGCAGATCTCGCGCCGGCGCGGCGCTACAGGCCCCAGACCTGACCGATGCGCACGAAGCCGCTCGAGCCATCCGCATGGCGCACCCGCGCCCAGCCGGTCGCGCCCGCTTCGACGAGATCGAGCACCACGCCTTGTTGGGCCTGAAAGATGAGCGGTGCCGTTTCCTCGGCGCGTTGGCGCACGTCTGCGACCGGTACGGTCACGATTACGGTGCGCTTGTCCGCGAGCAGTTTCCGCTCGATCCAGGACAGGCCCCCAAGGGGGTCGCGCACCTTTACCCAGGCGCCGTCGGTCGAGATGATCTCGACCGGGAGATTGCGGCTCGCCACGTAGACTTTCGCCGCCCGCGTGGACGGTGCGTCATAGAGCACCGCTGCCGCCTCGCCGATCGAGCGGAACTCGGCCGCGGCGACGAGGGGCAGCGCAAGCGCGGCGAGCGCGATCGCGGTGCGCACCGCCGGCCTCAATGCGCGATCTCGATGCGCGGGCCCTGCTTCTGCGCCTCCGCCTCGAGGCGCGCCGCGTACATCGCTTCGAAGTTCACCGGCTGGAGATGGATCGCCGGGAATCCCGCGCGCCCGATCAGATCGGCGACCACCTCGCGCGCGTACGGGAACAGGATGTTCGGGCAGCCGACCCCGAGTATCGGCTCCAGGTCGGCCGCCGGCACGTGCTGGATCCGGAAGATGCCCGCCTGCGCCGCCTCGACCAGGAAGAGCGTCTTGTCGCCCGCCTTCGCGGTGACCGTCACGGTCACGACGACCTCGAACAGCGCGTCGTTGAGCTGCTGCGCCGCGTTCTGCAGCTGCACCTCGACCTGCGGCTGCGCGGGCTCCAGGAATACCTGCGGGCTGTTCGGCGTCTCGACCGAGGCGTCCTTGACGTACACCTTCTCGATGCTGAAGACAGGTTGCTGCAAATCGGTCATGAAGGCGCTCCAGGCGCTGGGAGGTTGAAAGCGCGCGCAGTCTAGCGCGCGACGACGGCGGCCGCGCTATGCCGCCGCCAGCAACGGTTCGAGCTTGCCCTGCCGCTCGAGGTCGTGCAGCTCGTCGCAGCCGCCGACGTGCGTCGCGCCGATCCAGATTTGCGGCACCGTGCGCCGGTTGCTGCGGCGCTGCATCTCGGCACGGCGGTCCGGCTGCGCATCGAGATCGATCCTTTCGATCTCGGCACCCTTGGCACGGAGCAATGCCTCGGCGCGACGACAGTATGGGCACCACTCGGTGGTGTACATCACGACCTTCGCCATCACTTTCCCGTGGGCAGGCCGGCCTGTTGCCACGCGGCGATGCCGCCGGCGAGATTCACGACGTTAGTGAAGCCGTGCTTGCGCAGAACCGAGGCGGCCGAGCCCGAGCGACTGCCGGTCGCGCAGGACACGATCACGGGCTTTTCCTTGAAGCGCTCGAGCTCCCTGATGCGCGCCTCGATCTCGCCGAGCGGAACGTTGCGCGCGTTCAGGATATGCGACTGCGCGAACTCGCCCGGCTCGCGGACGTCGATCACGACCGCGTCTTTCTGGTTGATCAGCATCGTCGCCTCGAGCGTGCCGACCGCGGCCCCGCCTGAGCCACGTCGCACGAGCGGCCAGACCAGCATCGCACCGCTCACGAATGCGACGGCGATCAGGAAGATGTTCTCGGTGATGAATTTCATGGCTGGGTCACTTGGTCTGGGGGATGCCGCAGAACACCTCGCGCATCATGCCGATCAGCGCGAGCGTGCGCTGGTCGCCGACGCGGTAGAAGACGCGATTCGCCTCCTTGCGTGCCTTGAGCACGCCCTTCTCGCGCAGGATGGCGAGGTGCTGCGAGATATTGCTCTGGGAGGTGCCGACCGCTTCAACGATGTCCTGAACGCTTACCTCGTCGTTGCCGAGCACGCAGAGGATCTTCAAGCGCAGCGGGTGAGCCATCGCCTTGATCGCACGGGCGGCCTGGTCGATCTGCTCCTGGCGGCCGATGAGCTCGAAGATGTCCTGGGATTCGCGCTTCACGGTACGGGATGGTCCATAAGAGAATCGTCATATTATAGAATTCCTTGCCGGCCCTGCGCCGCAACCCCATCCGACCATGCACAAGCTCGTCCTGCTACGCCACGGTGAGAGTCTCTGGAACCGGGAGAACCGGTTCACCGGATGGACCGATGTCGACCTGACCGACCACGGTCGAGAGGAGGCACGCCGCGCCGGCCGACTGCTGAAAGAGAGCGGCTACACCTTCGACGTGGCCTACACGTCCGTCCTGAAGCGCGCGGTCAAGACACTTTGGCTCGCGCTCGAGGAAATGGACCTGATGTGGATCCCCATTCACAACTCCTGGCGCCTGAACGAGCGCCACTACGGCGCGCTGCAGGGCCTGAACAAGGCGGAAACGGCGCAGAAGTTCGGCGAAGAGCAGGTGCTCGTCTGGCGGCGCAGCTACGACACGCCGCCGCCCGCGCTCGCGGCCGACGACCCGCGCCACCCGGGCGGCGACCCGCGTTACGCCGCGCTCGCGAGCGCGGAGTTGCCGCGCACGGAGTGCCTCAAGGACACCGTGGCGCGGTTCCTGCCGTACTGGCACGAGGCGATCGTGCCGTCGGTGCGGTCGGGTCGGCAGGTCATCATCGCGGCGCACGGGAACTCGATCCGGGCCCTGGTGAAGTACCTCGACGACGTGAGTGACGCGGATATCGTCGGCCTCAACATCCCGACCGCCATCCCACTAGTGTACGAGTTGGACGACACGCTCAAGCCGTTGCGCCACTACTACCTCGGCGACCCGTCGATCGTCGAGGCGGCGGCGCAGGCGGTCGCGCGCCAGGGCAAGGCCCGCGCTTGACGAGACTGGCCGCCCGGCCGCTCGCGGCGGTCGCGCTCGTGGCATTCGTGGTCGTTGCGCTGCCTGGCCCGGCGCCGGCGCAGGTCAAAGACGAGGAGCTGCGGGCGCTGCGCGGCCGCATCGAGGCGCTCAAGAAGGAGCTCGCCGCAACCGAAGGCGCGCGCGCGGACGCGGCCGACGCGCTGCGCGACTCCGAGAGCGCGATCTCGGAGGCCAGCCGGACCCTGCGCGAACTGGGCGCCGAGCGCGAGCGCCTAGCCGCGGAGCTGGTGCGCCTTGGCGGCGAATCGCGCGCAGTTAAAGCGGAGCTCGACGCCCGGCAGGCCCAGCTCGGTCGCGCGCTCCAGATGCGTTACATCGACGGTGGAGACGGGTACCTGCGCCTTGTCCTCTCCGGCGACGACCCGCAGCGCATCGCGCGCGGGCTCGTGTACCAGACTTACCTCGCCCGCGCCCAGGCCGACCTCATCCAGCGGACGCGCGAAGACCTGGACCGGCGCGCGGGATTGGAATCCGTGGCGCGCGAAAAGGCCGCCGAGCTGGCGGGCGTGGAGAAGAAGGCGCGCGCGGAGCGCGACCGCCTGGTGGCCAGAGCCTCCGAACGCCGGCAGATCCTTGCGCGCCACGCCGACCAGATCCGCAAGCAGCGCAGCGATCTCGAGACCGCGCAGCGGAACGAGTCCCGTCTCGCCAGGCTCGTCGAGGCGCTTGCCCGTGCGGTGCCGCAGCCCGCCCCGCGGGCCCCGGAGCGGGCGCCCCGCCGCCCCACGGCGCCCGATGCGCCCAGCATTGGGGGCTTTCGGCGCGCTGAAGGGACGGCTTCCGTACCCGGTGCGCGGGGAACTCGTAGCGCGATTCGGTGCCTCAGAGACGGCGGCGGCACCGTCGACGAAGGGGGTATTCATCCGCGCGGCCGGCGGCACGGATGTAAAGGCAGTCGCAACGGGCCGGGTGGTGTTCGCCGACTGGATGCGCGGCTACGGCAACCTGCTGATCCTCGATCACGGGGACGGCTTCCTGAGCATCTACGGAAACAACGAGTCCGTGCTGAAGCGGGTAGGTGACGGAGTTCACGCCGGCGACGCGGTGGCCACCGTGGGCGCGAGCGGCGGCGGCGAGGCTTCGGGTTTATACTTTGAAACTCGGTTCCAGGGTCAGCCGTTCGACCCGGTGCCCTGGCTGCAACCCAAATAGCCCTTACTGGAGCGTTTCTCATGGGCAGAAAATTCAAGAGCTTCGGCCTCGTCCTGGTAGGCGTGCTGGCCGGCGTGCTCCTCTCGCTCAACTTCTCGGCGGTGGCGCAGCGCGACGCGGCCAAGTACCCCCTGCCGATCGACGAGCTGCGCGCGTTTGCGGAGGTCTTCGGCGCGATCAAGTCCGGCTACGTCGAGACGGTGGAGGACAAGAAGCTCATCACCGAGGCCATCAACGGGATGCTCACGGGCCTCGATCCGCATTCCGCGTATCTCGACCAGGAGGCGTTCAAGGAGCTGCAGGTCGGCACCCAGGGCGAGTTCGGCGGCCTCGGCATCGAAGTCGGGATGGAGGACGGCTTCGTGAAGGTCGTGTCGCCGATCGAGGACACCCCCGCCTTCCGCGCCGGCCTCAAGCCTGGCGACCTGATTATCAAGCTCGACGACACGCCGGTGAAGGGCATGAGCCTGAACGACGCGGTCAAGCGCATGCGGGGCAAGCCGAAGACCGGCATCCGGCTCACCGTCGTGCGCAAGGGCGACGCGAAGCCGTTCGAGGTCACGGTCGTGCGCGACGTGATCCGCGTGCAGAGCGTCAAGTCGAAGATCATCGAACCGGGCTACGGCTACGTGCGCGTCTCCCAGTTCCAGGAGCTCACGCCCGAGAACATGGTGAAGCACATCAACGGGCTGTACAAGGACGGGCCGCTGAAAGGGCTCATCCTCGACTTGCGCAACGATCCGGGCGGGCTGCTGAACGGCGCGGTCGGCATTTCCGCGGCGTTCCTGCCGTCGAAGGCGACCGTCGTCACGACCGACGGCCGCGCGGAGGACGCGAAGCGCAAGTACGTCGCGAGCCCCGAGGACTACCTGCGTGGCACGCGCGAGGACTACCTGCGCGCGCTGCCCGCACAGGTGAAGAACGTACCGATGGTGGTGCTCGTAAACGGCGGCTCGGCGTCAGCGTCGGAGATCGTCGCGGGCGCCCTGCAGGACTACAAGCGCGCCACGATCATCGGCACGCAGACCTTCGGCAAGGGTTCGGTGCAGACCATCATGCCGCTCGGAAACAACACCGCGATCAAGCTGACCACGGCGCGCTACTACACGCCGAACGGCCGCTCGATCCAGGCGAAAGGCATCACGCCGGATATCGAAGTCGACGAACCCGGCGCGCCGGCCTCGCGGATACGCGAGGCGGACCTCGTCAAACACCTCGGCAACGACAGCGACAAAGACAAGCCGGCGGCGCCCGCTGAGCAGTCGAAGCCCGAGGCGAGCGACAAGCCGCGCCCCAGCACCGAGGAGGACCGCAAGCCGATCGAGCTCGGCGGCCCCGACGACTTCCAGCTCAAGCAGGCGATGAACCACCTGAAGGGGCTACCGGTGGTGGCCAAGGTGGACAAGCCCGACGAGGCGGCCGCGAAGAAGAACTGAGTGCCAGCGCTCGAGCGCGGGGCCGGCGACGCCGGCCCTTTTGCTTTCTGGCCCGCATGAACGACGACCAGCTCCTGCGCTACTCGCGTGAACGACGACCAGCTCCTCCGTTACTCGCGACACATCTTGCTCCCCGAGCTCGGCATCGAGGGGCAGGAGAAGCTGCTCGCGGCGCACGCGCTCGTGATCGGCGCCGGCGGCCTGGGCTCTCCGGCTGCGCTGTATCTCGCCTCGGCCGGCGTCGGGCGCATCACGCTCGCGGACGGCGACACGGTCGACCTCACCAACCTCCAGCGCCAGATCCTGCACGCGACCGCGGCGGTCGGGCGCCCGAAGTCGGTGTCGGGCCGCGACACCCTTGCGCGGCTGAATCCCGAGGTGCGCGTCGAGCCGGTGGAGCAGCGCCTCGAAGGCGGGCGGCTCGATGCGCTGGTGGCCGCGGCCGACGTGGTGCTCGACTGCTCGGACAACTTCGCGACGCGCCACGCGGTGAACCGCGCGTGCGTCGCGCACCGGAGCCCGCTCGTGTCGGGTGCCGGGGTGCGATTCGACGGTCAGATCAGCGTCTACGACCTGCGCCGCGCGGACAGCCCATGCTACGCCTGCCTGTTCCCCGAGGACGCCGAGCCCGAGGAGATGCGCTGCGCGGTGATGGGCGTGTTCGCGCCGCTGACCGGAATCATTGGAACGATGCAGGCGGCCGAGGCGCTCAAGCTGGTGGCCGGCCTGGGCGAGAGCCTGTGCGGCCGGTTGCTTCTGCTCGACGCGCTACGGATGGAATGGCGATCGATCCGGCTGAAGAAGGATCCTGCCTGCCGCGTTTGCGGCGGAGCTGCGAGCATCTAACGACATGAGGGGATACCTCCCTCATACTCCCATCGGCCGCCTGACAGTGGTGCTGTCAGGCGCTCCTAGATCAGCAGCGGCGCCTGCTTCTCGAACCCCGCGGTCGGCAGCCGCTTGAAGCCGCTCTTCGCGAACTGGTGCCAGCGTCCGACGACGTAGCAGAGCAGCCCATTCGCGCGCGGCGTGCTCTCGTCCTCCGCGGCGGCGCCCCCGCCTTCGACCGCCTGCGTCGCCGCGACGCGCAGACACTGCTTGAGCGTGGCCTCGAGCTTGTCGTGGAGCTGATTGATGCGCGCCTGCAGGCGCGGATCCTCGTTGACCAGCGCGTCGCCGATCAGCACGCGCGTCATCCCCGGGTTTTTTTCCGCGAACCCGAGCAGCATCGACAGGATGCCGTGCACCTGCTTGAGGCCGTTCGGCTCCTCGGCGGTGATCTTGTTGATCAGGCCGAAGAGGCTGGACTCGATGAACTCGATCAGGCCCTCGAACATCTGGGCCTTGCTGGCGAAGTGGCGGTAGAGCGCCGCCTCGGACACGTCGAGCTTCGCGGCGAGGGCCGCGGTGGTGATCCGCTCCCCCTTCGGATCCTGCAGCATCTCCGCCAGGACCTGCAGGATCTGCAGCTTGCGCTCGCCCGGCTTGGTCGCCATGACGCTTCTCCCCCTCGCCCGAGCATTCTAGCGCCGCGTGCGCTTGCGGGTGAGCACTCGCTAGTTCGCCGCGAATCGAGGGGCGAAGCCGCTGCGCGGCACCCCTTCGACCCCCTCTAAATCGGGGAAACCGATGCTTTCGGCATCGGTTTCCCTCTAGGACGCACCTCCAAGGTCGTCGAGCAGACGCGGGAGTTGGCGGACCGAGCTCACCTTCGCGACGACGTAGCTTGGCGCACGCGGGAACGCACTGACCCAGACGGTCCGCATGCCGAGACGGCGCGCGGCCCGGAGATTCGGCAGGCTGTCGTCGACCATGACGGCGCGTCGCGCCACGACACGCTCCGCGCGCAACAGGCGCCGGAACCCCTCGAGCGAGGGCTTCGGCTGGTAGCGCACGTGCTCGATCGCGTACACCGCGTCGAAGAGCGATCCGATTCCGAGCAGGTCGAGCATCGCGTGCACGTAGTGCGTGGGCGCGTTGGAGAAGAGGATTTTGCGCCCGCGCAGCCGCCTTACGGCGGCGAGCGCCGCGCGATCGGCGACCACCATCCGCGCAAGATCGGCGAACTGGTGCGTGTGCCAGAGGAAATGATCGGGGTCGGTGCCGTGATGACGGATGAGGCCGAGCAGCGTGGCACCGTAGGTGCGCCAGTAGTGGATCCGCAGCCGCACCGCCGCCTCCTCGTCGAGCGCGAGGTGCTCCTGCAGGTACCGCGTCATGCTGCGGTTGATGTGAGGGAAAATGTGCGGCGATGCGTTGTGCAACGTATTGTCGAGGTCGAAGATCCAGGTCAGCATCGCATTAGAATCCCGGGATGCTCAAACGCGCCCGCAGCCCGCGTCTGTCGCGCTACTTCACGCTCGCGCGCCTCGCCCACTCCGACACGGCGCGCTCGCGCGGGATCGACAACACGCCGCCGGACGCGCTCCTGCCCAATTTGCGCCTGCTCGCGCGCGGGCTCGACCGCGTGCGCCTGCTCCTCGGCCGGCCGCTCGAAATCTCGAGCGGCTACCGCTGCCCCGACCTGAATGCGGCCGTGGGCGGCGTGCCGGACTCGCAGCATGCGCTCGGCCTCGCGGTCGACTTCACCTGCCCGACCTTTGGCCCGCCGCTCGCGGTTGCGCGTGCCATCCGCGACTCCGAGATCCTCTTCGACCAGTGCATCTACGAGTTCGCCGAATGGATCCATCTGTCGTTCAGCGCGGCGCCGCGACGGCGCGTGCTGACGATCTACGACTCGCGCGAGGGTTACCTGGACGGCCTGGTCGACGAGCATCGCCTGTCCGTCTGACCGCTCACTTGCTGCGGATGAGCGTCCCCACGCCCTCGTCGGTGAGGATCTCGAGGAGCAGCGCGTGGTCCACGCGGCCATCGATGATGTGCACGCTCTTCACGCCGCCGCGCGCCGCGTCGAGCGCAGAGCCGATCTTCGGCAGCATCCCGCCGGAGAGCGTGCCTTCGGCCACCAACTCGTCGACCCGCTTCGGCGTGAGCCCGGTGAGGAGCTTGCCGTCCTTGTCCAGTACGCCCGGCGTGTTGGTGAGCAGCACGAGCTTCTCGGCGCGCAGCACCTCCGCGAGCTTGCCCGCCACCAGGTCGGCGTTGATGTTGTAGGACTCGCCGCCCTTGCCGACGCCGATCGGCGCGACGACCGGGATGAACCCGCCGTCCTCGAGGGTGGAGATCACGACCGGGTCGATCGACTCGATCTCGCCGACGTGGCCGATGTCGGTCTTGCCGCCGTCCGCTCCCGCGACCAGCAGCTTGCGCGCCCGGATGAGCGCGCCGTCCTTGCCGGTCAGCCCGACCGCCTTGCCGCCGGCCTGGTTGATCAGCGTGACGATCTCCTTGTTCACCGTTCCGCCCAGGACCATCTCCACCACGTCCATCGTCTCGGCGTCGGTCACGCGCATGCCCTGCACGAACTCGCCCTTCTTGCCGAGGCGGTTGAGGACGCTGTCGATCTGCGGCCCGCCCCCGTGCACGACAACCGGGTTCATGCCCACGAGCTTGAGCAGCACCACGTCGTGCGCGAAGCTCTTCTGCAACGCGGGCTCGGTCATCGCGTTGCCGCCATACTTCACGACGATCGTCTTGCCGTGAAAGCGGCGGATGTACGGCAGCGCCTCGGCGAGGACCTGCGCCTTCAGCGCGGCAGTGGTGGGGGCGACGGTCATTGTGGCGGTCTCACGGGCGAGGCACGATTCTACCGCGCCACCTTCCCGTCCCCGCCGCAAAGAAAAAGGGCGGCCCTACGGCCGCCCTTGTGCGGGTTGCGCGTCTCGCGCGTTATTGCGTTATTGAATGGTCAGCTTGCGCGCCGCCGCGGTGCTCTTCTTCGGCAGCACCAGTTCCAGCACGCCGTCGGTGTACTTCGCCTGCGCCTTCGACTCGTCGAGGTCGTGGCCCACGCGGAATGCGCGCGCGACCTTGCCGTAGTAGCGCTCGCTGTGCACGACGCGCTCGCCGTCCTTGACGTCCTTTTCCTTGCGCACCTCAGCGCTGATCGTCACCTGGTCGCCGTCGATCGTCACCTGGATCTCGTCCTTCTTCACCCCCGGGACCTCGGCGAGCACCTTGAAGGCCTCGGCCTGCTCGCTGACCTCTAGCTTCATCCGCGGGGCGGCCGCAGCGCCCTCGGCGGCAATCGGGCGGACGAGGAAGCCCTTCATGAGGTCGTCAAACAGGTCTCCGAACGGGTCGTAACGGGTCACATTCGCCATAGCAATCTCCTCACAGTCGGATTCGAGCGGGGTTCATCCCCATACCCCTCTACATGGGGAACCGGGAGCGACTTTCAAGAGGTGCTTGCGCCACCTGGACCGCGCTGTAATATGCCGCGGCGAAATGGGAAACCGTCAACCATGGCCGTGTCCACGACGCCGGAGATCGATCCGGTTGAACTCCAGAAGCACCGACCCCAGTTGCTGAAGTTCGCGGCGTTTCAGTTCCGCAACGCCACAGCCGCGGAGGACGTGGCGCAGGAGACGCTGCTCGCGGCGCTGCAGTCCGGCGCGAGCTTCGCCGGCCAGTCGTCGGTGCCCGACGAAGTACTCCGCAAGTAGCCATTGCGCGGCGCGGTGCAAACCCCGGTCGTCCTCTCCTTCAGCGGCGGTAAGGACAGCGTCCTCGCGCTTGGGCGCCTGCGGGCGTCCGGCCAATGGGACGTGCGGGCGTTGCTCGCAACGTTCATCGAAGGGGAAGGCGCGCTCGTCATGCACGAGGTCCCGGAGCGACTCGTCGCGCTGCAGGCGTCGAGCCTCGGGTCCCGCTCGTCGCGGTGCGCGTGCCGCGCGCGCCCTCCAACGCGATTTACGAGGAGCGGCTCGCCACCGCACTCGCGCCTCTGCGGGCACAGGGCGTGCGCCACGTCGCGTTCGGCGACCTGTTCCTCGCAGGACATCAAGGCGTACCGCGATGCGCTGATGGCGCGGTTCGGGTTCGAGCCGGTCTATCCGCTCTGGGGCACCGACACACGCGAGCTGGCGCAGGCCTTCGTGCGCGACGGCTATCGCGGCGTGACGGTCTGCGTGGATGCGACCAAGCTCGGCGCCGAGTGGGCGAACCGCGACATGGATGCGGCGTTCTTCGCCGCACTTCCCCGCAGCGGTCGACCCGTGCGGCGAGCACGGCGAGTTTCACAGCTTTGTCTACGACGGTCCCGGCTTTGCGTACCCGAGTCCGGTTCGAGCGCACACGCCGCGGGCTCACGCGACGGATTCCACTACGCGGCGCTCACGCCGCTGTCGGGCGACGCCTGCGCTCGCTGCGGCGCGACGTTCGAGTGCGGCATGAAGGCGGGGGTCGAGCGCTGCTGGTGCGTCGACGATCCACCGGTTGCGATCGACGCGGCCCTCGCAGGCTGTGTCTGCCCGCGGTGCTTGCGGGCATTGGCCGGGGCGCGGGCTTAAGCCGCGTCCCGTCTACCGCGGCGTCAGTGTTTCGCCGCGGCGGCGCCGAGCTCGCGCACTTCGGCCTTCACCTCGACCTCCTGAGGCTTCCCGTCCTTGCCCTGGAACTTGAGCGTGATCGGCACGGTGTCGCCCTTCTTCAGCGGCTGCTTCAGGTCCATGAGCATCACGTGATACCCGCCCGGCTTGAGGTCCACCGTCTGGCCCGCCGGCAAGCTCGAGCTTCGAGCATCGGCGCGCATCTTCATCACGTTGTTGTCCATCTTCATCTCGTGGATCTCGACGACGCCGGCGACCGGGCTCTGGGCGGCGACGAGCGTCGCACCGTCGGCTGCTTTTCAGCTGCATGAACGCGCCGGTCGCCTTCTGACCCTGCACGGTGCCGCGCACCCAGGCCTGACTGACCGAAACCTGCGCCCACGCGGGCGCTGCCGCAACGATCAACGCTAGCGTGGCGGCAATGGAAAGCTGTTTCATCTTGGACTCCTCGATTGAAACGGATTGCGCGGCGTAAGTCATCGCGCGCGAAAGCCGCGGCGGACCGCGGCGGTATCAGGCGGAGCGATTGATCGCAGGCGGGCCGCGCGGCCGTGCGGCGCGCACGGGTTCGACCGGCGTGCTTTCCTGCCGTGCGATGCGCACCGGCCGCTCGGTCCGGCGAGACGCGTGGAACAGTGGCGTGGCACCGCCCGGCGCCTGCGCGGCGCCCGACACGACGCAGAGACGCGCAGTGCGAGAACGTGTCCGGCGGTTGCTCGTCCCCGCTCGCGGGCGCACCAGACCGGCACCCGCTTGAGGCCCGCGTCGGTGCAGACCTCCGCGTACCCCGAGTGGATCATCGGTGGCGCGAGGCGCGCGTGAGCGAGGCTCGGCCCCGTTGCCGAAACCGCCGCGGCGAGCAACGCAGCCGCAAGACGGAGCGGGGAGACGAAGCGACGCATCGCGCCGGAGTCTACAGGACGTAGCGCGCCAGATCCTCGCTTGCGGCGAGGTCCTTCAGCCGCGCGTCGACGTACGCGGCGTCAATGTTGATCGCCTGCGCGCCGCCCCGCCCGGCCTCGAACGAGATCTCCTCGAGGAGCTTCTCCATCACCGTGTAGAGGCGGCGCGCGCCGATGTTCTCGGTCTTCTCGTTGACCGCGAACGCGATCTCGGCGATGCGCTTGACCGCGTCGGGCCGGAACTCGACCTGCACCTCCTCGGTGCCGAGCAGGGCCTCGTACTGGCGCGTGAGGCACGCATCGGTGTTGGTCAGGATCTGCTCGAAGTCGGCCGCGGTGAGGGAGTCCAGTTCGACGCGGATCGGGAACCGGCCCTGCAGCTCGGGGATCAGGTCCGAGGGCTTCGACATGTGGAATGCGCCGCTCGCGATGAACAGGACGTGATCGGTCTTCACCATGCCGTGGCGCGTCGAGACCGTGGTGCCCTCGACGAGCGGCAGGAGATCGCGCTGCACGCCCTGGCGCGAGACATCGGCGCCGTGCATCTCGGAGCGGCTCGCGATCTTGTCGATCTCGTCGAGGAACACGATGCCGTTCTGCTCGACGTTCGCGAGCGCGCGCGCCTTCAGCTCCTCGTCGTTGACGAGGCGGGCCGCCTCCTCGTCGACGAGCAGGCGCAGCGCCTCCTTGACCTTGAGCTTGCGCAGCTTCTTGCGGCCGCCGGCGAGGTTCTGGAACATGCCCTGGAGCTGCTGGGTGAGCTCCTCCATGCCGGGGGGCGCGAGGATCTCCATTCCCGCCTGGCCGGCCGCGACCTCGATCTCGATCTCCTTGTCGTCGAGCTCGCCCTCGCGCAACTTCTTGCGGAACTTCTGGCGCGTGCCCGACTCGTCCGCGCTCTCGGGCTTGGCGCCGAAGCCGAAGTCGCGCGCGGGCGGGAGCAGCGCCTCGAGGATGCGCTCCTCCGCTGCGTCCTCGGCGCGCGCGCGGACCTGGCGCGTTGCCGCCTCGCGGGCGTTCTTGATTGCCACCTCGACGAGGTCGCGGACGATCGTGTCGACGTCGCGTCCGACGTAACCGACCTCGGTGAACTTCGTGGCCTCGATCTTGATGAACGGCGCGTCGGCGAGCCGCGCGAGGCGCCGCGCGATCTCCGTCTTGCCGACGCCGGTCGGTCCGATCATCAGGATGTTCTTCGGCGTGATCTCCTGCCGCAGCGGCTCGGCGACCTGCTGCCGCCGCCAGCGGTTGCGCAGCGCGATCGCCACGGCGCGCTTGGCCTTGGCCTGCCCGATGATGTGCTTGTCGAGCTCGTGGACGATCTCTTGCGGCGTCATCGTGGACATGCGGGCGTCACTCGAGCACTTCCACGACCACGTTCTGGTTGGTGTAGATGCACAGCTCGCCGGCGATCGCGAGACTCTTGCGCACGATCGCCTCTGCGCCCAACTCGCTGTTCTCGAGCAGCGCGCGGGCCGCAGCCTGGGCAAACGCGCCGCCGGAGCCGATCGCGATGATCCCGTGCTCGGGCTCCAGCACGTCGCCGGCGCCGGTGAGCACGAGCGAGGTCTCGCGATCGGCAACGCCGAGCATCGCCTCGAGCCGCCGCAGGATGCGATCGGTGCGCCAATCCTTCGCGAGCTCGACCGCCGAGCGCAGCAGGTTGCCCTGGTGCTTCTCGAGCTTCGCCTCGAAGCGCTCGAACAGCGTGAACGCGTCGGCCGTTCCGCCGGCGAATCCGGCGAGGATGCGGTCTTGGTACAAACGCCGCACCTTGCGCGCGCCTGCCTTGATGACGACGTTGCCGAGCGTGACCTGCCCGTCGCCGCCGAGCGCAACCTGGCCCTTGCGCCGGACCGAGAGGATCGTGGTGCCGTGGAACGGTTCCATGGACGAAAGCTTACGCGGGAACTTTCGAGCTTGGGGCGGACGTCGGGAAACTCAAGGCGCCTGGATCCCGGCGTGCGCCGGGATGACCTGTGCCGCGTCGCCGGTGGCGACGCTCGCGCAGGTCACTTTCTCGGGATGATCCGCGCGACCTTGGGAATGCCCATGACGGCGAAGAGCGCGATGATCATCTCGCCGGCGCCGCGGATGACCAGTTGCTTGCCTTCGGCCTTGAGCTTTTCGAGCACGTTCAGCAGCCGGCCGGCATTCACGAAGTCGACGCGCCGCGCGCTCCCGAAGTCGAGCACGACGGGGTTGGCGGCCTCGGCGTATGCGCCCAGGTCGACGAAGAGCTGATCGCTCTGCCCCGCCACCTCGCCGGACACGTGGAAGGCTTCGTCGGCCACCTGCGTGGCGACCGGTTGCGACTCGGCCATCGGCTCGCCCTTCGGCCGTGGCGGCGGCGCCTCCCACGAGGGCGGCGACACCTCGTAGGTCACGGCGTAGTCGACCGCAGCTTCTTCGAATTCGTTCTGCAACCCGAGCATCTGGTAGAGATCGAGCAGCAGCAGCCACGATGCTCGTGTCGACCGACTTGTCGCCCGCCTTCGCACCGTCGCGCAGCAGCTTGAGGAGCGTCGCCTCGCCGGTGAGCCAGACGTCCTTCTTCGCCGTCCTGAAGTACTTCAGCGTCGCGTGCAGCAGCTTGCAGCCCGCCGGCTCGATGCCCTGCAGCTTGCCGAAGTCGAGCCGCAGCTTCGGCTGCTGTGTCCGCGGCCTTGCGCAGCTGCTCGAGCGCGCCGGCGCTCTGCGCACCGAGCGCGCCGGTGAGCGAGACGGACGCGGCGCCGCCGGTCCGCAGCGACGGGTTCTGCTTTGGCGCGGACGGCGCATCGGTCCACACCGGGGGCGAGCGCTCCAGCTTCACCACGAAATCGAGCGCGCGCTCCTCGAATTCCTGCTTGCGGCCGAGTTGCTGCAGCACGTCGAACAGCATCAACCACACCTGCAGCTTCCACGCGCCGAGGTCCTCGCCCTCCAGCGCCTTCTTGAGTCGGGCGTGCGCCTCCGCGGACTGCCCGTTCGCGTACAGGACCGCCGCCTCCTCGATCGCCGGAGGCACCTCGTGCCCGCCCTCGTCGACCTCGATGCATAGGATCGAGTCGACGGGCTTCTTCGCGGCCTTCTTCTTCGCGTCGGCAGGTTTCTCGGGCGCCTTCGAGGCAGGCGCACCGAGCCCGGGCAGATCCGGGATGACCGAGACGGGAGGCGGCGGCGGCTTGGGCGCGGGCGTCGGCGCCTGTTGCGGGGCGGCGGCGGCCGCTAGGGAGCCGAAGTCCAGGCCTGCGGGGACGGCAACGGACGCGGCAGGCTTGGGCGCGGGCGGCGCGATCGACTGCGGTGCGATCGAAGGTGCAGAGGATGGCGCGACCGAGGGCGGCGACCCCGACGGCGGAACGTAGTTCGTGAAGTCGAGCGATTCGCCTTCGTCCTCGGACGCGGCCGGTCCGGGCGAGCGGGCACCCGGCGCGGCGGGCGACTGCCGAGCCTTGATGGGCGGCTTCTCCGGTTTCTTGTCCGGTTTCTTGCCGAAGATGGAAAAAGCCAAATTGAATCAGCAGTTAAGAAAATAGCGGCCCGAGGAGCCGCTCGGGTCTTCTACCATACCCCGAGCGCGTGCGGCAAACCAGTACGCCCGCGCCGCGGCATCGGTCGCGGGCGCGAGCGGGCTTATTTTACGGCCCGGGCGTGAGGCGGAAAACGACAGGAACGATTACCCACGCGGCCACCGGGTCCCCGGCGCGGCGCGCCGGGGTAAAGCGCCAACTCTTCACGGTCTCGAGCGCTGCCGTATCGAGCGCGTTCGACCCGCTGGACCGCTCGAGCTCGACCTGCGTCGCGGCCCCGTCCGGACTGACGAGCACCCGCAGCGTGACGGTACCCTGCTCGCCATTCCGCCGCGCGATCCGCGGATAGCTTGGCGGGGGATTGTTCAGATAGGCCGCGCGAAAATCGGGCGCCACCACGGTCTCGCGGGCCGCAACGGGCGGCGACGCGGGTGGGGCCGCCGGCGTGCGCATCGCTTCCTCGCGCGGGATGGCCGCGTCGCTCGGTGACGCTGCCGTCGGCTCCGGCTCGCTGCGCGGGAGCGACAGTGGCGCCGTCGCGGAACGCACGCGCGGGCGGGGCGCGTCCGGCTTCGGCGCCGGACGCTGCACGGGCAGCTCCTCCACACGGGGCTGGGGCGGGGCAACGTCCGCGAGCACCACGCTCAACACCCGTGGCGGTTCGATGGGCGCGTGCCGCAGATGCGGGCCGAGCGCAAGCACGGTCGCGTGGAGCGCCACGCTCGCCGCAACGCACGCGGTGAACAACCGCGTTTCGCGCTCGTCTGCGATCACGCTGTGCTCCGATGTTCGACACGGCACCGTCGCATCCCGACCATCGCCGCGACGGCGCCCGCGGCGGCCATCGTCCAGACGACCGTCGGGCCAGAAGGCGCATCGAATAGCGCCGACACCACGAGCCCGAGCGCATACCCCGCAATCGCGATTGCGTACGCCTTGGGCATCCGGCGCGCCGTGGCGTAACGCGTAGCGAGCGCCGGGACGATCAGCGTCGCGAAAACGAGGAAGATCCCGACGAGCTGGACCGAGATCGTCACGGCGCAGGCGAAGAGCACGTAGAAGACCGCGCTGCCTCGACGCGTGCCGGCGGCGAACCATGCGAGGAGGATCGCGGCGCTTGCCACCGCGGGCACGGCAAGCGAGGCGAAGCTCACCCAGAGGATCTGGCCCGAGAGCAGATCCCGCAGGCTCTCGCCGCCGTGCGGGTTGTGCGCAAGCACGAGGATCGCCGCGGTCGCCGCCAGGACGAACGCGACGCCGATCAGCGCCTCCTGGAGCTCCGGCCAGCGTTTCTCGGTCCAGCTCAGGACACCCGCGCCGCACAGCGCGGCGGTCAAGGCGGCCAGCTGCACCGCCGCGCCGCGCGCTTCGAAACCCGCGAAGTCGGCGACCACCACGCCGAGCGCCGCGATCTGCGCCACGGCCAGATCGATGAACACGATCCCGCGCGCGAGCACCCGCATCCCGAGCGGGACATGCGTCGCCGCGACGATGAGACCGGCGGCAAGCGCTGGCAGGAGGATCCCCGCGTCGAGCGCGCCGAAGTTCATTTCAGCACCCCCAGCAGGCGCGCGATCGTGTCTGCGAACAGGCCGTAGAGGTCGCGCGCCTCGACTCGTGCCGCCGACCGTGAACGGAACGAGGATCACGGGCGCACGCGTGCGCTCCGCGAGCCACTCCGCGGCGCGCCGGTCCTGGAAGGGAGTGATCACGATAAGCCGCGGCGGATCCTTCCGCGTGCGCTCGAGCAGCACCGCGAGATCGCCCGCCGCGGGCGGGATGCCGGGCTTGGGCTCGAGCGTGCCGTCGTTGACGATCCCGAGCCAGGCGAACAGGTAGGTCATGTCGAGATGGTAGGAGATCGCCTTGACTCCGCGCAGGAGCGCCGCCTCCCGCTGCCAGCCGGCGATCGCGTCGCGCCAGCGCGCCTGGAACGCCTGGCCGCGGGTGCGGTAAGTGTCCGCGTTCGGCGGGTCGATCGTCGCGAGCCGCTCGACCAGCACTGCCGCGACGCGCGCGATGTTGCGCGGATCGTATTGGATGTGCGGGTTGCCGGCGGGGTGCACGTCGCCGAGCGAGCGGTCGAGCATCGTGGGCACATCGAGGAGCGGCACGTGGTCCGCCGCGAGCAAGTGGCCGGGCGTTCCCGGCTGGATGCGCGCGTTGCCCGCCTGGCGCAGCACGACCGGCAGCCAGCCGACCTCGAGGTCGGCGCCGGTGCAGACGAGCAGCGCGGCGCTCCGCGCCCGCGCGAGCAGGCTCGGCCGCGCCTCCACGCGGTGGGGATCCTGGAACGCGGTCGTGGCGGTGTAGACCCGGGCCTTGTCGCCGGCGATCTCCGACACGAGCGCACCCCACTCCGGTTCACACGCAAACACGTCGATCTCCGCGCGGGCGATCCCGGTCGCAGTCAGGAGCGCGGCAGCGACGCATCCATGAAAGAGTCCGTTGATAGTCAGTTTCATAATCGTCTCCGTGCGCTTAGAACGGATGCGCCCCGTGCGGGCCGAGGCTCATGATGTACTGAAGGAAGATCTGGTTGTCGCTCACGCCTTCGAGCGCACGGCTGTAGCTGTACTGCAGCCGCAGTCGCGAGAACTCCGTGAGCGACCAGTCGACCATCGCACTCGCGCGCCACGGCTTGTAGCCCGGAACGGCGACGACGCCCGGGTGCTGCAAGTTGGGCGCTGGGGCGAGTACTATCATCGCAGCGAGATTCTTAGGGGGCAACGGTAACGCCCCCTCTCAGATGACTGCTCTCACTTCATTCCTTCGCGTTGGGGTGCTCCTAGCCCTATCTGCGTGTACGCTACTTGGGGATCCGAAGCCCACCGATCAAACGGCGCTGGTCAAGGCAGGGCCGTGGGGGAAGGTTTATCGCGGGGGCTACGTGGAGATCGTGTCGATCAACGGGGTCGAGCCGAGTTGGCGACTACGCTCGGCACTGGCGATCCCAGACGGGGATCGATCCGCGCTGTTCTACGTCTATCTTTGCAATGAAGATCCGAAGCATTGCGTCTCTATCGCTCAGGCTCAAGTGGCATTCCACGCGCAGGCGGGCCATACCTACCGAGCGCGAGCGCAGGAGCAGGTGAACGGCAGCAATCGCTTCTGGGTGTGGGTGGAAGATGAGGGCACTGGCCAGGTGGTAGGAGGAAAGGTTCCCGGCACGCCTGGGTCCTGAAGGCGCCTCAATTGTGCAGACGCCTACCTTGACGCCGTGACGGTCCTCGGAGCTCGCCGCTGGAGCACAAGCAGCACGAGCCGGACGCACATCGCAAGTGCGGCGAGGGTGATCACCAAGACCGGCCCGAAAGGCTGATCGAATACGAGAGCGGCGGCGAAGGCGACAAGATAGGCGCCAAGACTGAAGCCGGCGGCGATGATCACTGACGCCTTCCAGCTCGGGCCGATCCGGTACGCGATCATCGACGGGACGAACACCAAGCCGAACGCGGCCATCACGCCGACGGAGGACGTGGCCAGCGCGAGCCCGGCCGCGATCAGCAGGTCGAAAATGACGTGATACCTCCGCGCCGGAAGGCCGCTGGCGCGGAAGAAATCCGGAAACATGCGTTCCAGCAGCAGCGGACGGGACAGCCATGGAAGCACAGCGGCAGTCGCGCCCAGGAAAAGCAGTGCGATGGCTAGCTGCCCGATCCCCGTGAAGTAGAGCTGGCCATCGAACAGGGCATGCCCGAGATGTTCCGCGATCGGAACGTTCGCAAGCATCAGGATGGCGCAGGCCCACCCTACGATCATGAGGAGCGCGTAGCCGTTATTGCCGGCACGCGCGATCCAGCCTTTCAGTGCCGCTGCGCCACAGGCGCAGGTGAGCGCTCCCGCTTGTGCCGGCAGGCCGAGGATCGAACTGGCCAGTGAACCGGCAGCCGCTACTTGGGCGAAGGCCAGCGCGGCCAGCCATTCCTCCCTCAGGCGCAGGTACATTCCCAGCACCGGCAGCACCGCGGCAAACGTCAGACCGGTCAGGAACGGCAGCCGAAACAGCGGGTCGACCAAGGCGCTGGAGTTCACTGTGGAAGGTCTACGACGCGCGTGCAGACCCGTTCCAGAAAATGCCGATCATGACTGATCACCATCGCCGCGCGGGACGCGCGCATGCGGGTCAACTCTTCGGCCATCTGCTCAACTCCGGAGGGGTCGACGTTGTTGGTTGGCTCGTCCAGCAGAATGAGGTCTACCGGCGCCTTCAGGCACGCCCAGACGTGGAGGAACTGCAGCTGGCCACCGCTTAGACGATCCAGCCGGCGCTTCACATGCGGCTTGATCCACGCAGGCAGAGATTCGCTACTTGCGCCGGTGAGGCCGAGCAACTCGTGTCCCGACAAGGGGACGTCGTCGAGCGGCAACGCGCTCTGCTGCTGGTGAGAAATGCGCAGCCCGGGGCGCTTCTCCACGCGACCGGAAAATATCCTGGCGCTGGCGGCGATGGCGTTCAGCAGCGTCGACTTTCCGGCGCCGTTGGGTCCGCGAATGCCGACGACATCGCCAAGGCGGACCGAGAGGCTTACGGGTCCGACCACGGGCCGCGTATACCCTGCAAACAGCGCTTTCACATCAACCAGGCAACCGTCGTTGTCCATCTTCCGTCTGTCGTCCAGTAAGCAGCCCGCCCGTGGCGCGACTGCTCGAATCGCCGCTAGCGACTACGACCCCTCGGCCGCGAGAAGCCGGCTGATGGCGTCATCGTAGGTGCTGAACAGGTCCTTCGCCCCCGGCGTTCCCCCGACGGTCGCGGGCAGCGCGATCGTGCGGACCTCGATCTGTCCGGAGAGCCACTGCGCGGCGTCAGGGTTTTTCTGGGTGGTGATGACGATGAGCTTGGCGGGATTTGTCTTCTGCTGTGCAACCAGCTCGGACAGGTGTGAGGCGGTGGGCTCAACGCCGGGCTTGGGCTCCAGCGCTCCGACGACCGGCATGCCCAGCCAATCGAAGAGATAGGTCAGCTCCTTGTGATGTTCGATGACAGCAACACCCTTAAGGGGCGCGGCCGCTTGTTCCCAGCGCTTGGTCGCTTGCCGCCCAGCGCTGCGTAAACGACGCCAGCCGGGATTCGTAATCGGCTTTGCCTTCGGGGTCGATGTAAGTCAAGCGCTTGGCCAGCTCATCGGCCACCCGCTGAATGTTGCGGGGATCCCACTGGATGTGAGGATTTCCTCTCGGGTGGACGTCTCCCATCGACCTGTCCAGCACCCGCGGGATTTCCTTGAGCGGAACGTAGTTTGCCGCCTCCAGATTTCCGGGCTTGCCGACTGCGATCTTGTCGTTTCCCGACTGCCCGATGACCACGGGCATCCAGCCGACCTCGAGTTCCGCGCCGCTGCAAACGACCAGGTCCGCGCTCCGCGCGCGCGCGATCAGGCTCGGCCGCGCCTGGATCTTATGGTGATCCTGGAGGGCGGTGGTCGCGTCGTAGACACTGACGCGATTGCCGCCGATCTCATTCGCCAGAGCGCCCCACTCCGGTTCGCAGGCGAAGATGTTGACGGCCGACAGGGCTGTCCCGGTCCAGGCCGACAGGGCGGTGAGGCTCAACACGCTCAAGAACGTTTTCATATGCTCGATCCTTTCGCTCAAATCGAATGCGTGTGGCGCGCTCCGGGCGTCAGAACCTGTGTGCGCCATGCGTGCCGAGGCTCAAGATGTACTGCAGGAACCACTGATTGTCGGTGATGCCCTGCTGCGACTTGTCCTGGTTGTACTGCAGGCGGAATCGGCTGAACTCCGACGGGCTCCAGTCGATCATGGCAGACCAGCGCTTGGGCGTGAAATCCGGCGGCGCCAGGCCGGTGTCCGCAAGCCCGGCACCGAGGTTGTACGATCCCTCGGCGAGCTGGTCGTAGCGCAGCCCGACTCGCCAGTAGGGATGGAACTGGTATACGCCCTGGACATACCAGCCGGATTGGTCTGCAGTGAAAGAGCCGGTATCCGCTCCTGACGTGAGCGTGCCGTCGAGACTGCGGTGCATCCACTCGGCGGTGAGCTTGAAGTTCCGATAGGAAGGATCGCCGTTCGGCGCCCACTTGTAGACGAAGTCGAGGCCCGCGAGTCCGCGTTCGCGCCGGTGAACGTGTTCCTGCACGCGGTGAAGTCCAGGGCCTGAACGTCGGCTCGTCAGTCCCCTTGTTGCTTGGTCTGGATGCCCCAGATCCCGAGCCGATAGCTGCTGCTCACGCCGATGTCGTCGCCCATATGGGCGAACAGCGTCCAAGTCTGGATGCCGTTGCTCTTGTGGTAGCTCTCCGGGAAGGGAAACTCGACCGGCTGCCGCCCTCGACGCCGAACTCGAGGTAGACGGGCAGCGGCGCGATCCAGCTCGCGCGGACCGCCGTCGATCGTGAGGTTCTCGCCGAGTACGACTGCTAGACGAGCGATGCGTCGACGAAGTCCCAGGCGTGTCGGTGAAACTGGTTCCAGTAGCCGACACCGGAGAAGTATCGAGCGCCGGTGACCGTCAGGCCATGCCCGAGCGCACGTGGTCTGGAAGAAGGCTTCCTCCACGTCCGTCACGCCGTTCTGGATCGACAGACGTCGCCTGGCCGTAGAACAGGTGGTCGACGTTGGCCGACAATGCGTGATCTCGGTCTCGCCGACTCGAAGCCGCGCGACGGCAGCCCGAAGCCGTTACCCGGCCCCAGGAAGCCCGTTATGCTGCGCGTGGCGGGATCCTGGTTGGAGTTGTAGTACCCGCCCTGCAGAATCAGCGAGATGGCGGGGTTGAACGCGCTCGCCGAGGCCGGCGGCTTCAGACCCGTCGCCTGCGACGCCGCCTCCGCACTTTGCTTCGCCTGGCCGGCAGCGCTCTGCGCCTGGGTGGCGGCGTCCTGGGCCTTCGCTGCGCTCCCTCTGCCGCCTTGAGCTGCTTTTCGAGCGCCTGGATGCGCGCGTCGTAGCTGTCCTTCAACTCCTGGATCTGTTTCCGGATTTCTTCCAGCTGCGGATTGGTCTGCGCCCGCACTCCTGCGGGCAGCACCAGCGCGAGGGCGATGGCGCCCGACATGACGTACGCCTTAAGCATGGGATGTGCTCCCTTCGATTCCTTCAACTCGATCGACGAGTGCGCACGTCCCGCGGCGCTGTCGACGCGCGGCGGGCGTGCGATCCGGTGAGGTCAGGCGGGGAGCGGAGGCGCGCGGCTCGCGAAGCGTTCGAGCGCTTCGCAGGGGATCAGGCGATGGCGGGGTTGCGCGGTCGGGGCATCGGCGCACGCGAGAGCGATCGCCGGCAACTCGGGTGCCGTGCCAAGCGCCCCGGCACCGGCGAATGCGGCGCACAGCTCGCAGGGGTGGACGTTCTGTGTCTTGTCGCCGTCGTGCTGCTCAGGCGCGTCACGCGCCTCGCCCAGGTGGGTGAGCGAGTGAGCGTACGCGGCCGGCCCCGCGCCCGTCAGGGAAAGTGCAAGAAGAAGATTGGCGAGAAGCCGGCGCACCACGCGAAAGCTACTTCGAGACCTGCACGGCGTCGGTCAGGCGGTAGAACAGGCCGTTCGCTTCGTCCTTCAGCACCGCGAGCTTGCCGCTCAGCACGACCGGCTCGAAGGTGTACTTGACCGGCGTCTTCGCTTGCACCTCGACGAGCGATTCGGGCCCGCCCGGGAGGCAGAAGGCGCACGTTATCGGCATCGCGGTCAACACGAAGTGCTTCTGCTTGTCGCCCATCTCGAGCGGCATCATGAAGCCCTGCAGCTTGACTTCGGTCGCGTTCAGCTTGAGCACGCCGTCGCTGAACTGCGGCACGGCCCGGTCCTTCACCTTCACCAGCTCCACCTGCCCGAGCGTCTTCCACGACACCACGCCCTTGATATCCGGAAGCGGCTTGAAGGCGTCCGGCGCAACCGCGGGCGCACCGGCGGGCGGGACGTGACCCGGCTTGTCGGCCGGTCCCTGGCCGAACGCGAGTGCAGGCACCGCGGCCAGCGCGGCGGCGAGGGCTAGAACGGTTCGGTTCATCGGAACCTCCCGAGTGAGGCCGGTAGTTTAGGGCAGAACGCGCGTCCGCCGCACCGGGGTCAGTGTCGGTGGCGCATCCCGCAGTACTTGCCGATGCCAACGCCCTTGCAGTCCTTTGCGAGTTGGTCGTGGCACACCTTCTCGGACTTGCCGGCTTCGAGGCACTTCGCGGCGTTCTCGTGGACCTGCGCCAGCGCACGATGGTCGGCGATGTCCCGCTTGATGGCCTCGGGGCTCGGCGGGTCGGCCTTGTCCTGGGCGAGCGCCGGCAAGCAGAACATGGCGAAGATCACGAATCGACGGATTGAACGTTTCATCGGCGGCTCCTGCGCGACGGTGCAGTCGATCACCCCTGGGCAAGCGTGGTGGCGATGTCGGTGCGGTAAGCGCGCCAAGCCGGTACGAGTCCTGCCGTCAGGCCGACGCCGGCGGCAAGTGCAACGAGCCAGAGCTCGCTCGCGAGCCACGCCGCCCCGGTGACGGCTGGCTGCTGCTCGGCCGCCAGCATCCCGCCGACCACCTCGGTGAGGAGGTGGCCGATCACGAGGCCGATCACCGCGCCGGCGATCGCGAGCGCCAGCGCCTCGACCAACACCAGCCGCAACAGCTTCCCCGGGGAAGCGCCGAGCATGCGCATCACGGCAAGGTCGTAGCGGCGTTCCTCCATCGCGTTGTAGAGCGCGATGAAGATCGAGAGGCCGGCGGCCGCGACGAGTACGAGCGCGAAGGCGCGCAGCACCTCGATCCCGACCCCGAGCATCCTGAAAAGGCGCGCGCTCTCATAGGCGGGCGAGGCCGCCTGCAGAACGCTCGTCGAGTTGATCATGCGCGGCAGCATCGCCGCGGCGATCGGGGAGGCGTACTGGATGAGCAGCGCGGTGATCTCCTGCTCGTCCTCGCGCAGCTGCGCGAGGACCGCCTTGGGATCGTCGTGCTTTTCGGGGTGGACGTGCACGAACCACACGCTTTCCACGTTCGCGAGCACGAGGCGATCGAGCACCGACCCGGTGGGCTTCAGGACGCCGACCACCGAATACGGGTAATCGCCGTGCTCGTCGCCGCCCTCCGCGAAGCCGTGGCTGCCGATGAACCTGCTTCCGACACCCAGGCCGGCGGCGCGCGCGACCTCCGCGCCGAGCACGGCCTCCATCGGCGCCTCCCACAAGCGGCCGGCGGCGAGCTCGCCGCCGTAGTGGCTCACGTATTCGTGCGTCGTGCCGGCGATGCGGAACCCGCGGAACGAGTCGCCGAGCGCGAGCGGGATCGCGCGTTTGACTGCACGGTTCTGCGCGAGCTTCCTCGCCTCGGCGAGCGGGATGTTCCCCGTCGGCGCGTCGATGTGAAACACCGCCGACAGGATGAGCTGCATCGGGCTCCCCTTGGCGCCCGCGACGAGATCGATGCCGCGCGCGTCGCGACCCATGCGCTCCTCGAGCTGATGGCTCGCCAGCAGGAGCAGCGCGATCGTTCCGACGCCGAGCGCGAGCAACACGATGTTGAGCGCGGTATTGAGCGGGCGCGCCTTGAGGTACGCGAGGCTCAGACGGGGAAGGTTCATGACGCCCCGGCGGAGGAAAGCTCGAGCCGGGTCGCGAACCGGCTCTTTGCCCGCTGGTCGTGCGTGGCGATCACAAGGGTCGCGCCGCACGCGGACGCCTGCGATTCGAGAAGATCGAGCGTGGCGGCGCAGTGGGCGTCGTCGAGATTCGAGGTCGGCTCGTCGGCGAGAATCACGTGCGGACGGTTGACCACGGCCCGCGCAACCGCGACGCGCTGCGCCTGGCCGTGCGAGAGCTGCGCCGGCTTCGCGCCGAGGCGGTCGGAGAGCCCGACCGCCGCAAGCACCTCGCGCACGCGCGACCGATCCTGAGCCACGCCCGCCATGAATTGCGCAAGGACGAGGTTCGCCTCGACGTCGAGGCTCGCGATGAGGTGGAGTTTCTGCGGCACGAACCCGATGTGCCGGCCGCGGAAGCGGTCGACTGCCGGTCCGGAGAGCCGCGCGAGATCCTCCCCTGCCACTTCGACGAGGCCTTCGCTCGGCCGCAGCAGGCCGGCGACGATGCCGAGGAGCGTCGTCTTGCCGCTGCCGGACGCACCAAGGATCAGACAGTGCTCGCCCGCACCCGCACGCCATGAATCCAGCGCGAGTACGGTGTTCTCGCCGTAGCGATGCCGAAGCGCTTGAACCGCGATCATGGAATCCGCTGGGGCGACGGCGATTGCAGTCGGGTCGGCCTTCGAGATCGGCTTCGTCCGCGTTGAGCGCCGCCGTCTTCCGGCGGCGCTCGAACACGGTCAGCTATTGCGCCACGCCGTTCGTGGCGCAATAACGACTAGTCGCCGTACATCTTCTGCTTTAGCTCCCGCCGCTGCTGCGCCTCGATCGACAGCGTCGCGGTGGGGCGCGCGAGCAGACGCGGCAGGCCGATCGGGTCTCCGGTCTCCTCGCACCAGCCGTAGCTGCCGTCCTCGATGTGCATGAGCGACTCGTCGATCTTCTTCATGAGCTTGCGCTCGCGATCGCGGGTGCGCAACTCGAGCGCGTGCTCCTCCTCGATCGTCGCGCGGTCGGCCGGGTCCGGCACCATGTCGTTCTCGCGCAGGTGCTCGGAGGTGAGCCCGGCGTTGTCGAGCAGCTCCTGCTTCATCTTGAGCAGGCGGTCCTTGAAGAACGCGAGCTGCGCCGCGTTCATGTAGTCGGACTCCGGCATCTTCAGCAGCGTCTCCTCGGTGAGGAGTTTCGGCGCACCGCCGGAGGGCTGCTTCTTCACTGTGCTTTCACGAGGCATTGTTCCAACCCCTGCATGAACACTTCTTTGGGGAGCTTGCGGCCAATAAAGACCATCACGCTCTCGCGCTTCTCGTCCGCACCCCACGGGCGCCCGACGTCCCCGCCCATCAGCATGTGGACCCCCTGGAAGACCACCCGCTGGGGGTTGTCCTTCAGGCTGAGGACGCCTTTGTACCGCAGCAGGTCCTGGCCGTAAACCTGGATCATCGAGGACAGGAACTCCTCCAGCTTCAGCCCGTCGAACGGGGCCGGCGCGCGGAACACGAAGGAGCTCACGTCGTCGCTGTGGTGATGGTGATCCTCCTCGAGGAATTCGGGATCGAGTTCGAGGATCGCGTTCAAGTTGAAGCCCCGGATGTCGAGGATGTCTTCGATCGGCGCCTGCCCGAAGTGCACCGGCTTGATCGGGGCGCGCGGATTCATCTGCGCCAGTCGCTCCTTGAGAGCCGCGACCTCATTGTCGGCCACCAGGTCGGTCTTGGAGAGCAGGATCCGGTCGGCGAAGCCCACCTGCTCCTGCGCCTCGCCGAACTCGTCGAGCTGCTTCGGCGCGTGCTTCGCGTCGACGAGCGTGATGACGGAATCGAGCAGGTAATACTCGCCGATCTCGTCGTCCATGAAGAAGCTCTGTGCCACCGGGCCGGGATCGGCCATGCCGGTGGTTTCGATGATCACGCGCTCGAAGCCGATCTCGCCCGCTTCGCGCCTCTGCTTCAGGTCGCCGAGGATGCGGATCAGGTCGCCGCGCACCGTGCAGCACAGGCAGCCGTTGTTCATCTCGACGATCTGCTCGCCGGCCGCCTCGAGGAGGAGGTCGTTGTCGATGCCCTCCTCGCCGAACTCGTTCTCGATCACCGCGATCCGATGCCCGTGCTGCTCGCGCAGGATGCGGTTGAGAAGCGTCGTCTTGCCGCTCCCGAGAAAGCCCGTCAGGATCGTGACGGGCACCATTTGTTCTTGCGCCACCAATTTCTCCCGAATCTGCCGCTCACGCGCACTCGGCGCAGCGGCCCTTGATCGTCACTTCCACGCGCTCCGACCGGAACCCGCGCGGCAACGGAACGCGTCGCGTGGCGATCTCCGCCAGGCAAACCACCTTCCCGCAGCCGCTGCACTGGAAATGCGCGTGGCGATCGTGCGCTTCGCGCGCGATGCTGAACCGCCACACGCGGTCGAGCCCCGCGACCTTGTGCGCCAGGCCCTGCTCGACCAGCCAGTCGAGCACCCGGTAGACCGTCACCCGGTCGAGCGGGTTCGCGCGGCCCAGCGCGGACTCGATCTCCTGGTGCGACAGCGCCCGCTCCGACTCGTGCAGGAGCTTGAATACCGCCGCCCGCGCCGGCGTGATCCGCACGCCCGTCGCGCGCAGCTGCGCGCGGGCGCTCGGGGTCACCTTGAGGAGCGCGGCCGGCACGGGCGCGCATTCTAGCCGCGGCAGGGGGTGCGTGCAACACAGTTGCACTGATGCCGCGTTACTGCTTCTGGAGCAGCAAGCCCTTCAGATACTCGCCCTCGGGGAAGGACAGGCTGACCGGGTGGTCCGTGTCGGCCTGGAATCGGTCGCGGATCATCGCCTCCACGCCGGCGTCGGCCGCCGCCGCGGCCACGATCTTCTGGAACAGATCCGCTGAAATCCCGCCGGAACACGAAAAGGTCGCCAGCAGCCCGCCCGGTCGCAGCAACTTCAGCGCGAGCAGGTTGATGTCCTTGTACGCGCGCGCGGCCCGCCCGGCGTGCGCGGCCGTCGGCGCGAACTTCGGCGGATCGAGCACCGCCAGATCGAACCCGCGGCCGGTGTTGCGCAGCTCGCGCAGCGACTGGAACACGTCCGCCTCGCGCCACTCGGCGCGCACGGCGTCAAGTCCGTTCAATGCGAGGTTCGCGCGCGCGAGCTCGAGCGCCGCGGCCGAGCTGTCGATCGAGAGCACCGAGCGCGCTCCGCCCGCGAGTGCGGCGAGCGAGAAGCCGCCGCTGTAGCAGAACGCGTTGAGCACATCGCGACCGTCGGCGAGCGCACGGATTCGGCTGCGGTTCGCGCGCTGGTCGAGATAGAAGCCGGTCTTCTGGCCGCGCGCGAAGTCGACGCGGTAGCCGATCCCGTGCTCCGCAATGGTCGCGAACTCAGGGGGCGCGCCGCGCAGCGGACCGGTGCGTGACGCCAGTCCTTCCAGCTCGCGCACCTCGAGATCCGAGCGCTCGTAGGCCGTGCGGCAGCCGCCCGCGGCAATCACTGCGTCGACGATCTCATCGCGCCAGCGCTCGGCGCCGGCCGAGGAGAGCTGCAGCACCGCGAGCGCCGCATAGCGGTCGCAGACCACGCCCGGCAGGCCGTCGGCCTCGCCGTGGATCAGCCGCACCGCGTCGGTCACCCCGGCCAGGCCGGCGCGGCGCTCGACCGCGGCGCGGATGCGCGCGTTGAAGAACGCCGCGTCGATCGATTCGCCCTCGTTGAAGCTCCACGCCCGAGCGCGGATCTGCGACTGCGGGCTGTAGGCGGCCCACGCGAGAAAGCTTCCTCCGGCAGCGCACACGGCGACCGTGTCGCCGACGCCCGGCGTGCCATCGACGCGTTCGACCGCGCCCGAGAACACCCAGGGATGCCGACGGGCGAGGGACTTCTCGCGCCCGGCCTTCAGAACCAGCGCAGGGGCGCGTGCCGGGGTCGCACGCCGTGCACGCATGGGTGTCGCCTCAGCCCTTCTTTCGGGCGCGCGGATGCGCGGCGTCGTAGACCTTGGCAAGGTGCTGGAAATCCAGGTGCGTGTAGACCTGGGTGGTCGAAATGCTCGCGTGGCCGAGCATCTCCTGCACCGCGCGCAGGTCGCTCGAGGACTGCAGAACGTGCGAGGCGAACGAGTGGCGCAGCACGTGGGGATGGATGTGCTGCCCGATTCCCGCGCGCAGGCCCCAGCGCGCCAGGCGCTTGCGCACGACCGTCGGGTTGACGCGCGCCCCGCGCGCGCCGACGAACAGCGCCGGCTCGCCCGGTCCGGCGACCTGCGCACGCGTCGCGGACCAGTCGCGCAGCGCCGCGATCGCCTTCGCGCCCACCGGCACCGTGCGCGTCTTGCCGCCCTTGCCGGTCACGGTCACCTCGCCGTCGCGCAGGATCGCGCGCGTGTCCGCGGCGTCCAGGCCGACCAGCTCCGCGAGCCGGAGCCCCGACGAGTAGCAGAGCTCGAACATCGCCTTGTCCTGCACCTCGAGCGCGCCCTCCGCGGCCCGCTCGAGCAGCTGGTGCGCCTCGTCGGGCGTCAGCGCCTTCGGCAGCGACTTGCCGACCTTCGGGGCGCGCACGCCGGCGCAGGGATCGGCGCCGAGACCGTGGTGCCGGGCGAGCCAGCGGAAGAAGCCGCGCCACGAGGAGAGAACGCGCGCGATCGTGCGCCCGTCGAGCCCGCGCACGCGCAGCTGCGCGAGCGCGCGCCGGACGTGATGGGTGCGCATGTCGATCGGCGCCACGTCCGGAACGGCGGCGAGGAGCGCATGCAGCCCCTGAGCGTAGGCGACGCGCGTCGTCGCCGCGAGGCGGCGCTCGACGGACAGATGGTCGAGGTAGGCCGCCACCAGAGCGCGGCGGGAATCGGCGCTCGCCGGGTCGGACGCACCGGCGCGCATGACTAGACGAAGCGCAGCAGCGCGGCGCTTGCCATCTCGCCCATGCGCTTGAGGTAGAGCGTTCCCATCTCGGGGTAGAAGCGCAGCAGGTCCTCGCTCGCGAACGCGAGCATGCCGAAGGTCTGGTCGAGCTCGCGCAGCGGCACGAAGGCGACCGAGCGGATGTGCGGCGCTGCGTCCTCGAACCAGCCGGCCGCCTCGAAGTTGGCGTTCGGGCCGCAGAACGGGGCGTCGAGCTCGGCCGCGTACTCGCGCAGCGCGTCGCTCACCGGCCGGAACTCCGGGAGTTCGCCCGTGCCGCGCCACAGGCGCAGGCCCGCGTGCGGCACCGCGAAGTCCTCACGCAGGTTGAAGTACAGCTCGTGCAGCAGCGTCGGGAGCGTTCGCGCGGCGAGCATGGCCACGGCAAGCCGGTGCACCCGCTCGCTGATCACGTCGTTTTCTTCGCCGAACTGGATCAGCTCGGAGAGCTTTCCCTCGAGGGCGCGGGTCTTCTCGCGCAAGCCGAGCACCTGCCGGTCCGAGAGCGGGATCGCCTGACCGCCGTGCGGATGCGGCACGTGGATCCGCCCCAGCATCTCGGCGTGGTCCTCGAAGAAGATCGGGTTCTCCTCCAGATAGCGGGCGACGTCCTCAGCCTTGAGCTCACTCAATCTCGATCTCTCCCTCGAACACGGTCACGGCGGGCCCGGTCATGGTGACCGGATTGTCCGCGCCGCGCCAAGCAATCGTCAATTCCCCGCCGCGCGTGCCGACCGCGACCGGCGAGTCAAGCAGCCCGAGCCGGATGCCGGCAACCACCGCCGCACACGCACCGGTGCCGCACGCGAGCGTCTCGCCCGCGCCGCGCTCGTACACGCGCAGCGCGATGCGCGAGCGCCCGTCGACCTGCATGTAGCCGGCATTCACCCGCTGCGGAAACCGCGCGTGGCGCTCGATCAGCGGCCCCTGCGTCTCGACCGGCGCCGTCGCGACATCCGGCACGACCTGCACGGCGTGCGGATTGCCCATCGAGACGACCGCTATCGGGACGACGACCAGCGGGACGGTGGCGCCCTCGATCTGCAGCGGCCAGACGTCGATGCGCGGGTGACGGGCGAGCGGCGCGAGGCCTGCGGTGTCGAAAGGCACGCGGGCCGGGTCGAAGACCGGCGCGCCCATGTCGACGGTGACGCGCCCGTCGTCCTCGAGGCGCGGCGTGATGACGCCGGCGAGCGTCTCGACCCGGATCTCGCGCTTCGCCGTGAGCCCGTGATCGCGCACGAAGCGCACGAAGCAGCGCGCCCCGTTGCCGCACTGCTCGACTTCGCCGCCATCGGCGTTGAAGATCCGGTAGCGGAAATCGATGCCGCTCGCGCGCGCCGGCTCGACCAGCAGGATCTGGTCGGCGCCGACGCCGAAGTGCCGGTCGGCGAGCCGCGCGAGCTGTGCCGGGGCGAGCTCGATCGGCGACGACACGCCGTCGAGAACGACGAAGTCGTTCCCCGCGCCCTGCATCTTGGTGAATTTCAGCTTCTTCTTCACTTCAGGCCCGCGCGGATCCGGTGCGAGACCACCAGCGCAAGGTCGAGGGCCCGCCGGCCCTCGCGCCCGGTCGCGCCGGGTTGCGCGCGGCCACGGACCGCGTCGACGAAAGCACGGAGCTCCGCCTCGAGCGAATCGCCTTGCGGGAAGCGCTTCAGCTCGTGGTCGATCTTCGGCATGCCATCGCGCCCCTCGCCCGGAAGCTTGCGCGCCACCGCGCACTCCCGCGACTCGAAGTCGATCGAGACGTAGGTGTCGGGCTGGAATACGCGCAGCTTGCGCATCGACTTCGCGCTGACGCGGCTCGCAGTGACGTTCGCCACGCAGCCGTCGGCGAACTCGATGCGCGCGTTGGCGATGTCCACGCTTCCGGTAAGAACCGGCACGCCGCTCGCACGCACCTCGGCAACCTCGGCCGGGACCAGGCTCAGGATGATGTCGATGTCGTGGATCATCAGGTCGAGCACGACGTCGACATCGGTGGACCGCGGCTTGAACGGCGCGAGCCGGTGGCATTCCATGAAGCGCGGACGCACGATGCGGTCGCGCACCGCGACGAGCGCGGGGTTGAAGCGCTCGAGATGCCCGACGCGCAGCTCGAGTCCCCGTGCTTCGGCGGACGCGACCAGCTGATCGGCCTCCTCCAGGGTACGCGTGAGCGGCTTTTCGACCAGCACGTGGATTCCGGCGCCGAGCAGCGCGCTCGCGACCTCGAAATGGTGCTGCGTGGGCACGGCCACCGATGCGACGTCGACCTTGCCCACAATCTCCGCACAGTCGGTGGCGGGCACCGCGCCGAACTTTCGCGCGGTCTTGCGGGCTAGGTCGCCGTCGCGGTCGACGACATATGCGAGCTCGACGTCGTCGAGCGCGGCCCACTTGTCGACGTGGCGGCTGCCGAAGTAGCCTGCCCCCACCACGGCTGCCCGGAGCTTGGTCATGATCCCCGCGTTACCAGCAAGAGGGGCGCCGATCGTGGGACGGGAGAGTGGGACGCTGGGCCAGGGGAGCGCAGGAGTGGCTTTCGAGGTCTGCTAGAATCGCCGCCTTTGTTCTCATACGGACCGCGCGAGGCCATGAGCAGCTATCTCTTCACTTCCGAGTCGGTGTCGGAAGGCCATCCCGACAAAGTCGCCGACCAGATCTCTGACGCGATCCTGGACGCGATTCTAGCCCAGGACAAGCACTCCCGAGTCGCCGCAGAAACGCTGTGCAACACCGGCCTGATCGTGCTCGCGGGCGAGATCACCACGAAGGCGGTCGTCGACTACGCGCAGGTCGCGCGCGGCGTGGTGAAGCGCATCGGTTACGACAATGCCGACTACGGCATGGACTACCGCGCCTGCGCGGTGATGGTGAACTACGACCGCCAGTCGCCGGACATCTCGCAGGGCGTGACCGAGGGCCAGGGTCTCGACCTCGAGCAGGGCGCGGGCGACCAGGGGCTGATGTTCGGCTTTGCCTGCGACGAGACGCCGCAGCTCATGCCGCTGCCGATCTACCTCGCGCATCGGCTCGTGCAACGCCAGTCCGAGGTGCGGCGCGATGGGCGCCTGCCGTGGATCGGCCCCGACGCGAAGTCGCAGGTGACCGTGCGCTATGTCGACGGCCGGCCCGAGTCGATCGACACCGTGGTGCTCTCCACGCAGCATTTGCCCGACGTCGAGCACAAGGAACTCACGCAGGCGGTGATCGAAGAGATCATCAAGCCGATCCTGCCGAAGGCGCTCGTCAAGGGCGAGATCAAGTACCTCGTCAACCCGACCGGACGGTTCGTCATCGGCGGTCCGCACGGCGACTGCGGCCTCACCGGGCGCAAGATCATCGTCGACACCTATGGCGGCGCGGCCCCGCACGGGGGCGGCGCGTTCTCCGGCAAGGATCCGTCCAAAGTGGACCGCTCCGCGGCCTACGCCGCACGCTACGTCGCGAAGAACGTGGTCGCCGCGGGGCTCGCAACGAAATGCCTGGTGCAGGTTTCCTACGCCATCGGCGTGGCGCGCCCGACCAGCGTGATGGTCACGACCTCCGGCACCGGCAAGATCTCGGACGAGCGGATCGCGGAGCTGGTGCAGAAGCACTTCGACCTGCGCCCGAAGGGCATCGTCCAGATGCTCGATCTGCTGCGCCCGATCTACGAGAAGACCGCCGCCTACGGCCACTTCGGCCGCGAGGAGCCGGAGTTCACGTGGGAGCGCGCCGACAAGGCGAAGGCGCTGGCGGCGGACGCCGGAATCAAGCAGCCCGCGATCGCCTGAAGGCCTCCAAAACGGGCCGGTAATCGCCTATAATTCGGCCCGCTGAGGAGCGTTGCAACCGGGCCCAAACGGCCGGCCAGGCTCAGCCGCGGCGGATCCCGCCGGCGTGACGGATACAACGGCGCTCGCACCGGAAACGGTGCGAGCGCTTTTTTTCGGGAGCAAGGAGGCACGGCCCCCTGGCAGACCCCCGATACGGCTTGCGAAGTTTCGCTTTCTGCCCCCGCCGAGGGGCGCTGCAGCCGGCGCGGCTCGGACCGCCCCCGGCGAGGCTCGGCGGAGCGGTGGACCCGATGGTCCAACGGCGCCCGCTCATAACGGAGTTTGCTCATGAGCGCAGTCCCACAAACGAAACACGACTTCCACGTCGCCGACCTCGCGCTCGCCGACTGGGGCCGCAAGGAGATCAAGATCGCCGAGACCGAGATGCCCGGCCTCATGGCGATCCGCGAGGAGTTTGCCGCGAAGCAGCCGCTGAAAGGCGCGCGCATCACCGGCTCGCTGCACATGACGATCCAGACCGCGGTGCTGATCGAGACCCTTCAGGCGCTCGGCGCGCAGGTGCGCTGGGCCTCCTGCAACATCTTCTCGACCCAGGATCACGCGGCGGCGGCGATCGCGGCAAAGGGCACGCCGGTCTTCGCGTACAAAGGTGAGTCCCTCGAGGAGTACTGGGACTACACGCACCGCATCTTCGAGTGGCCGGACGGCGGCTTCTCGAACATGATTCTCGACGACGGCGGGGATGCGACGCTGCTCCTGCACCTGGGCGCGCGCGCGGAGAAGGATTCCGCAGTCCTCAACAACCCTGGCAGCGAGGAGGAGCGGGTGCTCTTCGCCGCGATCAAGAGGCGGATCGCGACCCAGCCGGGCTGGTACTCGACGCGCATCAAGCAGATCAAGGGCGTGAGCGAGGAGACCACCACCGGCGTGCACCGCCTCTACGAGATGGCGAAGGACGGGAAGCTCGCGTTCCCCGCAATCAACGTCAACGACTCGGTGACCAAGTCGAAATTCGACAATCTGTACGGCTGCCGCGAGTCGCTGGTGGACGGCATCAAGCGCGCGACCGACGTAATGGTCGCGGGCAAGAGTCGCGGTCGTCGCGGGCTATGGCGACGTCGGCAAGGGCTCGGCGCAGGCGCTGCGCGCGCTGTCCGCGCAGGTCTGGATCACGGAGATCGACCCGATCTGCGCGCTGCAGGCGGCGATGGAGGGCTACCGCGTCGTCACCATGGACTACGCGTGCGACAAGGCCGACATCTTCGTCACCGCGACCGGCAACCTGCGTGTGATCAATCACGATCACATGGCGAAGATGAAGGACCAGGCGATCGTCTGCAATATCGGCCATTTCGACAGCGAGATCGACATCGCCTCGGTGGAGAAGTACAAGTGGGAGGAGATCAAGCCGCAGGTCGATCACGTGATCTTCCCCGACGGCAAGCGCATCATCGTGCTCGCGAAGGGACGCCTGGTGAATCTCGGCTGCGGCACCGGCCACCCGAGCTACGTGATGAGCTCTTCGTTCGCGAACCAGACGATCGCGCAGATCGAGCTCTTCACCAATACGGCGAAGTACCCGGTGGGCGTCTACACGCTGCCCAAGCACCTGGACGAGAAAGTCGCGCGCCTGCAGCTCAGGAAGCTGAACGCGGTGCTCACCGAGCTGACCGACGAACAGGCCAAGTACATCGGCGTGCCGAAATCCGGGCCTTATAAGACGGATCAATACCGGTACTGAGCCCGCGTTGCGCCGATTCACGAGCGCGGGAGGCTCGATGGAAAGCCAGAAGAAGCATTCGCGCAGTTTCAGTTTCGAGTTCTTCCCGCCCAAGACGCCGGAAGGCATCGAGAAGCTGCGCGCCGCGCGCCGGCAGCTGCAGCAGCTCAAGCCGCGTTTTTTTTCCGTGACCTACGGAGCGGGCGGGTCGACGCGCGACCGCACGCTCGAGACTGTCCTCGAGACGCGCGCGGAGGGGTTCGAGGCCGCCCCGCACCTCTCGTGCATCGGCTCGACGCGCGCCGACATCGCGCAGACGCTCGACCTCTACAGGGCGCAGGGCATCCGCCACATCATCGCGCTGCGTGGCGACCTCCCCTCGGGAGCGGCGAGCGCCGGCGAGCTGCGCTACGCAAACGAGCTCGTCGAGTTCATCCGCGCGACCACCGGGGACTGGTTCAGCCTCGAGGTCGCCTGCTACCCGGAGTTTCATCCTCAGGCGCGCAGCGCCGGCGAGGATCTGCGCAATTTCAAGCGCAAGATCGACGCCGGAGCGAACGGCGCGATCACGCAGTATTTCTACAACGCGGACGCCTATTTCAGGTTCGTCGACGAGTGCGAAGCCATCGGTATCGACGTGGCGATCGTTCCGGGGATCATGCCGATCGGCAACTTCAGCCAGCTTGCGCGCTTCTCGGACGCGTGCGGCGCTGAGATCCCGCGCTGGATCCGCCTCAAGCTGGCCGGTTTCGCCGACGACACCGCCTCGATCCGCAGCTTCGGCCTGGACGTGGTGACCGAGCTCTGCGACCGGCTCCTTGCGGCCGGGGCGCCCGGCTTACACTTCTACACGATGAACCAGGCGGGGCTGACGACCACGATCTGGCAGCGGCTCGGCCTGTAGGGCTCCGGCCCTCATCCGTCGGGGCGATTGCGGGTGCGTGCCGGCCGCGCCTAGCCTGCTGCCAAGCCGGTTCCGGAGGATCCGTCATGGGCGAGCCCGTAGCGCGCACATCGAGCCCCGCGGCGGCGCTCGACGAGCAGATCCATGCCGAGCGCATCAATGCGGTCTACACGCACCTCCCGATCAGCCTCGTCGGCGGGTTCGTGGCTGCGCTGTTTCTGGTGGCGATCCTCTGGAACAAGGTCGAAAACGCTTGGCTCCTCGCCTGGCTCGCCGGGGTGCTCGCGCACGGTGCGTGGCGTCTCACCCACGTCTCCTGGTTCCGGCGCACGGCGCCGAGCGCTGAAAAGACCCGGCGGGCAGCGCGCCTGTTCATCCTGGGCGTGTCCGGCCTGGGCGCAATCTGGGGTCTCACCGCGATCCTCTTCTTTCCGCAGATCGGGTTGGAGGACAAGACCTTTCTGTGCCTGCTCCTGTTCGGCGTCGTCGCGCTCAGCGTCCCGTCGATCGGCCTGTACCCGCTCGCCTTCAACATCTGGGCAAGCCTGATCCTCGTGCCGTTCATCCTGCTCGCGTTGGCGTCCGGAGTTCGCAGCGAGATTCTTCTCACGATTCCTCTCGTCATCGCCTTTGGCGTGTCGCTCACCTTTGCGCGCAACACAAACAGGCTGGTGACGGAGGCGTTCCGGCGCCGCTTCGAGAACCTGGCGCTGATCGAGCAGCTGGCGCGGCAGAAGGAGATCGCGGAGACGGCCAACCGGACAAAGACGCAGTTCCTCGCCGCTGCGAGCCACGATCTTCGCCAGCCGCTGCAGGCCCTGGGGCTGTTCGTCGCGACCTTGAAATCGCGCACGAAGGAGCCAGAGACCCAGGCAGTCGCCGCGCGCATCGAGCGCTCGATGGGTGCGCTCGAAGGCGTGCTCGAGGCCCTCCTGGACGTCTCGCGGCTCGATGCAGGCGTGGTGAGCCCCCGCGTCGAGCGCTTCCCGGTCGCGCGAGTCCTGGATGCGGCGCGCGAGCAGTTCGCCGATGTCGCGGCGCGACACCGGCTGCGCTTCGACGTCGTACCGACGCGCATGTGGTGCGAAAGCGACCCGCACATGCTGGGCCGCATCGTCGCCAACCTGGTCTCCAACGCGCTGCGCTATACGCACCGCGGCGGCGTCGTCGTCGGGGTCCGGCGCGCCGGCGCGCGCCTGCGGATCGAGGTCTGGGACACCGGACCGGGGATCCCGGCCGACCAGCGCGAGCAGATCTTTCACGAGTTCGTGCAACTCGAAAACCCCGAGCGTTCGCGCGACAAGGGCCTCGGGCTCGGGCTCGCGATCGTGCGGCGGCTCTCCGGCCTGCTCGACCATCCGGTGGCCCTGCGCTCCGTGCCCGGTCGCGGCTCGACGTTCGTGGTGAGCGTCCCGCGCGTGCCCGCGCAGGCCGAGGCGCCGCTCCGGGCGGAGGCCGCCGGATCCCGCGGGGCGCTGGCGGGACGCTTCGTCCTGGTGGTCGACGACGACACCGAGGTGCGCGAGGCAATCGAGCGCCTGTTGGAGCTCCAGGGCGCGCATCCGGTCGTGGTGGCGGGCGAGTCGGCGGCCCGCGAGGCGCTCGCGGATCTCGGCCGCGCGCCCGACCTGATCATCTCCGACTACCGACTGAGCGACGGTGCGGTCGGCATCGAGGTGCTGAGGCGATTGCGGGGCACGTTCGGCGCGGAGATTCCGGCGGCAATCCTCACCGGCGACATCGCGCCCGCGGTGCTGAAGGCGGTCGCCGATGCCGGGCTGCCCATCCTCAGCAAGCCGGTGAGCGCCGAGCAGCTGTTCGCGACGCTCGAAGGGCTCCTGCCCGCGGAAGCGCACGCCGCAGCAGCGGCCGGCTGAGACTTCGATCAGCCTTCGGCGTGCGGCGCCGGCCGGAACGGCAGCTGGATGCCCAGTCTGCTTACTGCGAACACGGCCTCGGTGCGGTTGCTCACGCCGAGCGCCCGGTAGATCGCGGCCATATGCGTCTTGATCGTCCCTTCCGCGAGGTTCAGCTCGCGGCAGATCGCCTTGTTCTGCTTGCCCTGGACCAGCAGCGCGAGCACTTCGAGCTGCCGGGGCGTGACCCCGTATGGCGCGTCGGCGCGGGTCGCCGCCGGCGAGGCCCGCGCGGACTCCGGCGCCGGAGCGTCGCGCAGCACTTCGGGCGGGACATAGACCTCGCCGGCGAGCACGAGCCGCAGCGCGTTTACGAGGACCGGCGACGCGGTGCGCTTGGAGATGAACCCCATCGCGCCTGCGTCGATTGCCGCGAGAACGGTCGCGCGATCGTCCCGGGCGGACAGCACTACGACAGGCACTTCCGGATAGGCGCCGCGGACCCGCTCGAGCGCGCCGATGCCCTCAGCGTCGGGCAGCATCAAGTCGAGTAGGATGAGCGCGGTGTCGGGATGCGCGGCAAGCGCCACGAGCGCGCCGTCGAGGCGGTCGGACTGAACGACCTCCACGGCGTGCCCGAAGTCCGCGAGCACGTTGGCAAGGGCTTCCCGGATCAGCGGGTGATCGTCGACAACCAGTACTTTCATGGCTCGTTCCTGGCGATACGCGGACCGCAATGCAGCGATCATAGCGGCAGCGGGCCGATCGCAACCAGCGCGTAAGCGCAACGGTCTAGGCCGGTGGAGCAATGCTCCGCTCGACCGGCGTTGCTAGCATCGCGGGCGCGCTCCGACTGCCTGATGAACCGTGAAGATCGGAATCATCTCCGTATTCACCGACTACCGCCGCGGCGGCCGGCATCTGCGCGGGCCGCTGCAGCCGCAGATCGGACCGCTCGTCGCGGCGCTGCTGCCGCCGTACGCCGAGGTCGACGTGGTGAACGACGCCTGGGACGACCCGGACTGGTCGCGCGACTACGACCTTGTCTTCGTCTCCGCCCTGCACTCGGAATTCGACCGTGCACGCCAGATCTCGCACTACTGGCGGCGGCGCGGCGCGAAGACAGTGATCGGCGGGCCTTTCGCATCCACGTATCCGCAGCTCTGCCAGCCGTTCTTCGACGCCGTGGTGGTGGGTGACCCCGAGTCGACCGTGCCGCGCGTTCATGCCGACTTCGCCGCGGGTCGCCTCGCGCCGCTCTATCGCGCCGGCCCTTACGACCCGGAAGCGGTGCCGACGCCGCGCTTCGATCTCGCCGCCGGCCATCAGCTCTTCCCGCTCGCCTTCGAGGCGACGCGCGGCTGCCCGTTCACCTGCGAGTTCTGTACGCTCACCGGGCTCGGCACCCGCTTCCACACCCGCGCGGTGGCGCGCGTGGTGCGCGACCTCCGAGCTGGGCAGCGCATGCTGCGCGGCCGGAGCGCCTGGTGGCAGCGGCGCATCGTCGGATTCATGGACAACAACATCGGCGGCAGCCTGTCCTGGCTGCGCGAGCTGTGCGACGCGCTCGCACCGCTTGACGTGCGCTGGGCGAGCTGCATCACCTTCAACGTGCTGCGCGACGAGGCGATGCTCGACCGTCTGTCGGCAAGCGGGTGCCGGCTGGTGTACGTCGGCTTGGAGAGCTTCAACCCCGCAGCCCTCGCCGACATGCAGAAGCGCCAGAACGTCGTCGGAGACGTGCGCCGCGTCGTGGACGCGTGCCGGTCGCGCGGAATCCTGCTGACTGCCGGCCTGATGCTGGACCCGCGCGTCGACACGGTCGAGTATGTGGACGGCATCCCCGACTACCTCGCCGCGAGCGGACTGCACGTGCCGACGTATATCGCCTTCGAGACGCCGTTTCCGGGCACACCCCACTTCAAGCGCCTGGCGGCCGAAGGTGGGCGTGCGCTCCTGCCGGATGCGCTGCTGCGCGATTTTACCGGCTATACGCTGGTGACCGCGCCTCGGCATGCAACGCCGGCGGCGTTCGTCGCGGCGTACCGGCGCACGCACGAGCGCGTGTACTCCGCCGCGACCCGCGCGCGCAAGCTCGCCGACGACCTCGGGCGGCTCCTGCCGCGCGGCTATCTGACGCCGGCGATCGCCGACATCGGGCAGGTGGTGGGATTCTCTCCCGCGCTCGCGGCGGGCCGGACGCCGATCGCCGGCCTCGACAATGCGCCTCCGGAGACCGTACCGCTGACCGATGCAGACTTCGCGAGCGAGGCGGAGCGCACTGCGATCATGGCGCCGTGGGCGGTCACCGGCACCGACGGTGCAGTGCTGTCCCACTGGCTCGACGCGCGGACGGCATATCGCGCGAAAGGGCGCGTTGCGCCGGGACGGAGCGCAGGGGAGCCAGTGGCGGTAACGCCATGGCTGCCCGCAGCCGCGCCGACACCCGCTTGACCGCCTGACCACTTGAGCGTGTTGAAGATGCTCGCGCCCGCGCACCGGCCGGAGCCCGTCCCGCAAGCGGGCGCTTTGCAGGCCTCTGAGCTGAGCGAGCGGGTGCGCGGCGAGCAGGTGCGCATCCTCTACGAGCAGCTGCCCTACTCGATCACCGGCACGGCGATCGCGGTCCTGTTTCTCGCGGCGCTGATGTGGGATGTCGCGAGCTCCAACGCGATCGTCGGCTGGGTGCTGTGCATGGCCGCCAACCAGGTGTGGCGGCTCGCGCTGTTCTTCCGGTTTCGCACCCTGCGCATCGCGGCACACGACGTGGACCGCTGGGCGCAGTACTGGGCTGCGGGCTCGCTGATCTCCGGCTGCCTCTGGGGCGCGGCGAGCTTTCTCTTCTTCGTGCCGGATTCGCCTGCGCACCAGGCGTTCCTGATCGTGCTCGTGTTCGGCGTGGTGGCCGCGGCCGTGCTGCTGGTCGGGATGCACATGCCGTCGTTCTACGGCTTTGTCGTGCCGGCGCTCGTGCCGATCGTGCTGCGCAACGTGATCGAGGGCGGCACGGGCCATTTCATTCTCGCGTTCGTCGCGACGGTGACCACGGCTGCGATCCTGTCGTTCGGGCGCAACTACAATCGCACCCTGCTGGAGTCCCTCCGCAACCGCTTCGAGAACGAAGCACTCGCCAATCGGCTGGCGCAGCAGAATCTCGAGCTTGAGCGCGCGCGGGTGGCGGCCGACTCCGCGCGCAGCGACGCGGAGATCGCGAACCGCTCGAAGACCCAGTTCTTCGCCGCCGCGAGTCACGACCTGCGGCAGCCGCTGCATGCGCTCGGTCTTTTCGCTGCGGCGCTCTCGGAGAAAGTCCACGACCCCGAAGTGCAGCAGGTCGTGCACAGCATCAACGCTTCGGTCGACGCGCTCGAAGGGCTGTTCAACGAGCTGCTCGACATCTCGAAGATCGACGCCGGCGTGGTCAAGCCGGTCTTGGCGCACTTCGCGCTCGCCCCGCTGCTGGAGCGGCTGCGGATGGACTTCGAGCCCGAGGCATTCGAGCGCCAGCTTGCGCTGCGCGTCGCGCCGGCGCGGCATTTCGTGTTCAGCGATCCGGTGCTGCTCGAGCGCATCCTGCGCAACCTGATCGCGAACGCGCTGCGCTACACGCGGCAGGGCGGCGTGCTGGTCGGCGCGCGCCGGCGCGGCCGGGAGCTGAGCATCGAAGTGTGGGATACCGGCGTGGGCATCGAACCCGAGGCGCGCGAGCGCATATTCGAGGAGTTCTACCAGGTCGGGAACCCGGAGCGAAACAGCCGCAAGGGTCTCGGGCTCGGGCTGTCGATCGTCAAGCGACTCGCGCAACTGCTCGATACGAACGCCAGCGTGCGCTCGGTGCGCGGTCGCGGCTCGGTGTTCCGCGTGCGCGTTCCGCTCGGGCACGCGCCGGTCGTCCCGCCGGCAGCGCCGAGCACGAGCCGCGCCGAATCCGGCGACCTCACGGACCGCGTCATCGTGGTCGTCGAGGACGAGCCTGCCGTTCGGCAGGGCATGGAGGTGCTTCTGAAGGGATGGGGAGCGTCGGTCGTCGCATGCTCCTCGGTGCCCGAGGCGCTGGAGCGCGCGGCTGCGCTCGAGGGGGAGCCCGATCTCATCATCGCCGACTACCGCCTGCGCGAAGGCGGCGTCGGCACTCAAGCGATCAGTGCATTGCGTGCGCGGTTCGGGTACGAGATTCCCGCGATCATCATTAGCGGAAGCACCACGCCGGCACATCTCGAGGAGGCGCGGGCGCTGGACGCGCACCTGCTACTTAAACCCGTAATGCCCGCGAAGCTGCGGTCGCTCATCCACTTCAAGCTGCGGGGCGCATAAGGGCGCATAAGGGCGCGCCCAGGCGGAACGCGCGCGACGCGGCCGGCACCCGGAACGGGAGCGGCGGGTGGAATGGGCGGGCGTGGCCCGTCCGGAGCGGGAGAACCGCCGCAAACGATTGCCGGAGCGGGGCGGGCTGCGTCCGCGATCATCGTTTCGGCCGATGTGCAGGCGCGATTTGCGAGTGCTACCATGGCGCAAATACCAACAACATAATTGCGAGGGCTGTCGTGAAGATCTTGGTGGTCGACGACCATCCGTTGATCCTTGAGGCGCTGCATCACGTGCTGCGCCAACTCGACCGAGAAGTCGAGGTGTACGACGCGCGCACCGCCGCCGAGGGCCGGAAACTGGTCGCGGCGCATCCGGACACCGGTCTGCTCCTGCTGGACCTGTCGCTGCCCGACGCCGACGGCCTCGAGGTGCTGGGGGACCTGCGCAACAACTTTCCGGCCGTCCCGGTGGTCGTGCTCTCTGCTTCGGATCGGCGTGACGACGTGCTGCGCGCGATCGACCTCGGCGCCATGGGCTTCATCCCCAAGACGTCATCGAACCAGGTAATGCTGCAGGCGTTGCGGTTGGTGCTTTCAGGCGGGGTGTATCTGCCGCCCTCCGCCCTCGGGCACCAGGAGGACGCCGCGTTCGAGGCGCCGGCGGCACGCACTGCCGAAGCGTCCGGCGCCGCCCGCCCGACGGCGCGCGAGCTCGGCCTCACCGGCCGTCAGGCGCAGGTGCTCGCGCTCATTCTCAAGGGCAAGCCGAACAAGGTGATCTGCCGCGAACTGGGCCTCGCGGAAGGCACGGTCAAGATCCACGTCGCGGCGATCCTGCGCGCCCTGAACGTCAGCACGCGCACGCAGGCGGTGATCGAGGCGAGCCGCCTCGGGCTGCATCTCGAGGGCGAAGACTTCGCCGCCAGCGCTGCTCAGCCGCGGCACTGACCGTCATCCGGGAAGAAGTCTCCCGGCGCCGCCGGGTTGCGCGGCGCCGGGAACAAAGACGACCGCAGGGTTGCGAGGAGCGGGACGCCCTGCGATCGGAGCTGAAAAAAGCCTACCCAGTGCGCGCGGCAACAGCCGCCGCCGGGGGAACGTGCATTAGCGCAGCGTCCGAAACGCCGGCCCACAGCAACAGTAGAACGATCGCCATGAAGCAGAATGTGGCGCGCATCGCGGTGCCGATGCTGCGATCCTCCTCCTCCTGCAGCCGGCGCGAGGCGACTCCGTAGGATTGGGCATCCGTCATGGTGGCGTGACCTGGGGCTGGAAAGCGTGGAAGGCGAGTCGTGACGAAAGTCGCACCCGAATATCAGACCATCGGATCGCGACAGACAAGCGGTCCGAGGGCCTAGACCGATCGGCCTAGCAGCCACCGGTGAAACAATCCGGGCGACAGGAACGGGAGCCCGCCACACACATGCCGAAAGCGCACTGGAACGGTGCGGTAATCGCGCAGTGCGACGCCTGCGAGACCGTCGAAGGCAACCGTTACTTCCCGGCCACCGCCGTGAAGCGGGAGCATCTGCGTCCGAGCACGACGCGCACCGAGTGTCACTGGAAGGGAACGGCGAGCTACTACGACGTCGTAGTCGACGGCAACGTGAACAAGGACGCCGGCTGGTACTACGCCGAGCCGACGCCGGCCGCGGCGAATATCAAGGGCTACGTCGCGTTCTGGCGCGGCGTCACGGTCGAGGGCTGAGCACGGGACTGCGACGCGCAGGCGCTGCGGGCCAGGGGACTGGGGACCGATGCCGTCCGGGGCATCGCGTCGTGAAGGAGGCGACCACGCTCTGAAGCATGCAGTCGCGGTCGGTCTGGGATCGCAGACGGCGCCGGGCGCGACGCCGCTCCGCGAGGCCGAGTTCGCCGTCCGCTGCTGCGCGCCTCTCGCCCCAGCCACCGGCCCGCAGCGCCCGCCCGGGCGCCCGCCGGACCCGGCGCGGGAATCAGCCCGCCAGCCGGGCGAGCACGAGGACGATGCCGCTCGCGACGATGCTCGCCGCGATCCCGGCGGCAAGCGCCTTCACGAGGACGATCGAGAAGTCCGCGAGCACGACCCGCCCGAAACTCGCGGTGGCTTGAGGTTTGGTGCTGTCCACTCATGTCTCCTTCCGTCTTTGCAGCCCGTACCCCGGGGCCGCGACGGTATGCATTTAGGACGACCTTCGTGACGGGGGCGGGTCGTCGGAGTGGAAGGTTAGCGCCGGAATCTGGCAAGAAGATGGCAGCGCTGCGCCGCGCGGTGACGGATTGCCTCCCGGGTCGGATCCCGGTGGAGTCCTCAGTGCTTGCCGCCGCGCGCGCCGCGGAGCTCCTCGTCGCGCGCAATGAGCCGCTTCGCGTTGAGATAGGTGGGCACCTCGACGAGAGTCCCATCCACCTCGACCCGGTCCCGGCCCGCGGCGCGGGCGGAATCGAAGGCCTCCACGAGGCGCCGCGCACGCGCGATCGTCTCGGCATCCGGGGTGAGCACCGCGTTGATCGCCTCGACGTGGGCCGGAAGCACGGCGCTCTTCGCCCGGTAGCCGAGCCGGCGGGCGTAGAGCGCGTCGGCGCGGGCGCCCGGCACGTCGCTGAACGTGTACGGCGCGTCGATGGCGATCACCCCGGCCGCGACGCACTCGACCAGGAAGCGCTGCCGCACGTAGGCAAGCTCGAGACCGTCCGGCGCGCGCTCCGCCCCGAGATCGGCGGCCATGTCTTCCGCAGCCACGAGGCACGCCTTCACGCGCGCGCTGGCTTTCGCGATGGCAGCAGTCGCGACGAGCCCCGCCGCGGTCTCGATGTTCGGCACGATCTCGGTGCTCCCGGTCGGGATCGTGAGGCGGCGCTCGTGGTCGGTGATCGCGCGGTCGAGCTCGACGATCTGCTCCGGCGCCGTCGCCTTCGGAAGGAACACCGCCGTCGGGCGCGCCTGCATCACCACCGCGAGGTCGTTGCGGCCTTCGGTCGCGAGCGGGTTTACGCGCACCGCGCCGACGATGCCGGACTTGCGGCACTTCTCGAGCAGCGCGAGGATCATCTCGCGCGCGCGCGGCCGGAGCGCGGGCGGCGTGAAGTCCTCGAGGTCCGGCACCAGCACGTCCGGGGCCGCCTCGAGCGCCGCACCCTGTGCGGCCGCGTCGGCGCCGGCGCAGAAGAGCCAGGTGCGACGCAGGTGCGTGGGACGGCGCTTCGCGGCGGAGTACGGCATGTGTGATGCTCCTGGACTGAGCCGGCCGACGGAACGGGCCAGGCGGCCGGGGACGCACAGCTATGATAGGCGCGCCCAAATGCTACGACCATGAAAACATCGAATGAGTTCGCGGCCCACTCGGCCGAGCTGCTCTCGACGGTCGGCCGCGTCGTCGCACGGCGAATGTTCGGCGGCCACGGACTGTATTGCGATGGCACGATGTTCGCCCTCATCGCGGACGATGTCCTCTATCTCAAGGTGGACGAAGCCAATCGCAGCGAGTTCGAGCGTGCGGGTGCGATACCGTTCGTGCATGAAACAAAGAGCCGGCGGACCGTGATGTCCTACTTCAGCGCGCCCGACCAGGCGCTGGAGTCGCGCGAGCTCGCTGCACCGTGGGCGCACAGCGCCTACGCCGCGGCGCTGCGGGCACGCGCCTCGAAAGGAGCCGCGGCGCGGCTCAGCCGCAGAAAATAGGTCGTGACCAGCACCGCCGTCAGCGCCATCCCGCCCACTGCGGCAAACCAGAATCCTCTGCGCGCCCAGGGGCGCCACCGCCACACCGAACGCATCAAGCCCGGCGATTCCGAGAGAATAGCCGCCGCCGAGCGCGACGCCCCAGAGCGCGACGACGTAGATCACCATCGGAACGGTGGTGCGCTCGTAGGCGCGGACCGCATTGACCGCAACGACCTGCAGCGCGTCGAATACGTGATAGACGCCGACGAACGCAAGCAGTCCCACCGCGATGCGCTGCACCTCCGGATCCCCGGTGTAGAGGGCGACGATCGGTCGCGCCGCGAGGACGAGCGTCGCGCCGACGGCCGTGCCGCACGCGAGCCCGAGCGCAATGCCGGCGAGCCCCATCGTCCGCGCCCGCGCCGGGGTCCGTGCGCCGAGCGCCTGGCCGACCAGCACGCTCGCCGCGATGCCGATCGCGAGCGGCAGCATGAACGCCAGCGCCGCGAGGTTCGCGGCGATCTGGTGTGCGCCCGACCAGAGCGCGCCTGACCGGGCGATGAAGAGCGCCATGAAGGTGAATGCGGTGACGTCCACGAAGAACGTCGCGCCGATCGGCACGCCGAGCGCGACGAGCTGCCACTGCGAGCGCGCGCGCGGCCACGACCAGCGGTCGAACACATGGTAGCGGCGGAAGTCCTGCTCACGCCAGCACCAGAGCCAGGCCGCACCGCAGGTGAGCCACGCGATCGTCGCGGTCGCGGTGGCGCAGCCGGCGGCGCCCAGCGCGGGCAGCCCGAGCGCGCCGTTCATGAAGATCCCGTTGAGCGGCACTTTGAGTGCGAGCCCGGCGAGGTTCAGGACCATCACCGCACGCGGTCGCGAGATGGCGGTCGAAAAGCCGGCGAACACGCGAAAGAGCAACGTGGCGGGAACGGCCCACGCGATTGCGTCGAGGTAGGCAACGGTGCGCGCTTCGACGTCGGGCGCGAGGCGGCTGAGCGCGAGGAGCGGCCCGGGGTTCAGCAGAAGGATGAGCGCAACGAGCGCGAGCCAGACGGCGAGCCAGGCGCACTGGCGGACGCTCTCCCCGATGTCGGCGTGCCGGCCCGCGCCGTAGGCCTGCGCGGCGATCGGCGTCAGCGCGAGGAGCACGCTCATCAGCGTGATGAACAGCGTCGCGTAGATCGAGGCGCCGATCCCCACGGCAGCGAGGTCGAGCGTGCCGTACCGCCCCGCCATCACCGTGTCGATGACGCCGTTCGCCATGACCGCGGCCTGCGACACGTAAACGGGCCAGGCGAGTCGGACGATGTCGCGGAAGGCGTGGCGAAACATGGGAACGCGCCGCGGGAACGCGAAAACAAAGGGCGCGATTGTACGCGGCCGGCACGCGGCAATCGCGGAACCGGCGGCCGCGGTGGCCGGCGTCAGGCCGGTGCGAGCGCCTTGACCCGGTGCCGCCTCTTGCGCCGTCCGCGATCTTCGCCGCGCATGATGCGCGCGAGCGCGCGCTCCTTGCGCCGGCGCTTCTTGCGCCACAGGCGCGCCGTCTTGAGCGGCATCCAGACCCAGGCGGCGAAGGCGAGCACCAGCGCCGCGGCGAACCACGACCAGTACTCGCCGACGAAGCGCGCGAGCGCGCGCTGCAGGTAGTGCTCGTCCGCGCGCGGCGGCGCGAGCCCGAGGTCGGACGCGGCCGCGTCGCCCGGGAGCGGCGCCGCCGCGCCCGCCAGCGCGACGTGCTGAAGCCGCGCGATCTGCCGGTTCTGCAGCTCGGCGAGTTTTTGCAGGCTCTCGATGTTCTTCTCGAGTGCGGCGATCCGCTCCTGCGCCTCCCTGAAAGCGAGGCCCATCGCGGCGACATCGTCGGCGCCGCCCGCGCGCGGGGCGCCCTCCGCGCGCGACAGCCGGAGCCGATCCGCAGCGGTCGACGCAACCTGCGCCTGCGCGGGCTGCGCCGCGTCGCGGTGCGCCGCGACGGTCCGACGGGCCTCGTCGGGCGCGATCGCGAGCACGGCGGCCTCGTCGGGGATCGCGAGCACGCGCCCGGCGGGAAGGCGGTTCATGTTCGCGTCGAGAAACGCACTTTCGTTCGCACGATAGAACGCCACCAGGACCTGGTCCACCGTGGCACCCGGCACCTTGAAGGCGTTCGCGATCGTCGCGAGCGTCTCTCCCGGCCGGACAGCGCGCCCGCCCTCGGCTGCGGCGACCGCGGTCGGTCCGGCGGGGATGCTCGCCGGCTCGCTTGGCGCCCCATCGGGCTGCGCGGGGGGAATGCTCGGCAGCGCGGGCGCAGGACGCGCTTCGCGCGTGCGGCGCTCCTCGAGCAGGACGGGGTACTCGCGCAGCGACTGGCGCGACGGCGAATCGAGCTGCACGAGCAGGCTGACGAACGGCTCGTCAATCGGCTCGCTCGAGGTGACCGTGACGACCGGCCGGCCCTTCTGCCCGCGCCCGATGCCGGCCCGCAGCACACCCAGGATCGCCGGAGGTTCCAGGCCCGCCCGCCAAAACTCGTCGGGCGTACCCAGCCGCGCGGCGAGCGACCTCGCTTCGTTCGCGCGCACGTCCACGATGTCGATTTCCGCGCGCAGCGCCTCGCCGACACCGGACAGCACGGTCAGCCGACCGAGCTCGGCCGCCGTCGCCGCCAAAGGCGCGGCGAGCGCAAGGGCGAGCCCGAATGCAGCGAGCCGGGCGATGGGCGCCTCCGTCGTGAGATCGTGCCGCCCCGCTCGGGGCGACGCCGCCAGTATGCCATTAGCATAGTAGAACAGGCAATACCGCCGCGCACCGGAGTGCTTAGGTATCATCCCTGCAGCCGCCGGGCGATCGTCGCCTCGTGCCGACACTGTCATCCCTTCGACGCCAGGAGAATCGGTCGATGCGCAAGCGCTTTGCCCGCCGGGAGGACCTCGGGCTGACTCCCGCCGAGTTTCGGGTCCTGCAGCGGCTCGATGACCCGCACAAGATCCAGGCCTACCTAAACGGAATTCCGCAGAATTTCGAGGCGGACGGCCAGACGGCACTTTCGGTGCGAGAGGTGCTGCGCCAGCGCCGCTCGCATTGCATCGAGGGCGGGATGCTCGCCGCGGCAGCGTTGTGGGTGCACGGCGAGCGGCCGCTGCTGCTCGACCTCTCGGCGGAGAACGACTACGACCACGTCGTCGCGCTGTTCCGGCGCAACGGGTGCTGGGGCGCGATCTCGAAGACCAACCACTATGCGCTGCGCTACCGCGACCCGGTGTATCGCACGCTGCGCGAGCTTGCGATCAGCTACTTCCACGAGTACGCGAACCGGCGCGGGCACAAGACGCTGCGCCGATACTCGCGGCCGCTCGACCTGCGCACGCTCGATCCGAAGGTCTGGGCGACGGGCGGCAAGAACTGCTGGGAGGTGGCCGAACGCCTCGAGGCGCTCCCGCACTATTCCCTGCTCACCGGGCGACAGGTCCGCACGCTGCGCCGGCGCGACGACGTCGAGCGCCGCGCCTTCGAGGTGCGCCATCACCCCCCGCCGCTGCGGGTACGGCGGCGGTGGGCCGAGAAGGCGGCGCTGCGCCGCGCATCGCGTGCGCGCAGGAAGCACGCCCGATGATCCGCATCGTCGACATCGATCACGTCGTGCTCCGGGTGCGGGACCTCGAGCCGATGATCGCCTTCTATCGCGATGTCCTCGGGTGCGCCGTCGAGTGGCGCCGCGACGACCTCGGGCTGGTGCACCTGCGCGCGGGGCGCGCGATGATCGACCTCGTGCCGGTGGACGGGAAGCTCGGCCGACAGGGCGGCGCGCCGCCCGGCAAGGAGGGCCGCAACGTGGATCACGTGTGCCTGCGCGTCGCGCCGTTCGACGCGGCCGCGATCACGGCGCATCTCGCGGCGCACGACGTGCGCGTCGGGGAAGTCCGCCCGCGCTTCGGCGCGGAGGGCGAGGGCGTCTCGATCTACCTCTGGGATCCGGAGGACAACCTAGTGGAGCTGAAAGGCGCGGTGCAGGCCTGATCTGCCGGACACCGCCCTACTTCGCCGTGCCGCCCACCTGGCGCTGGAGGGCCTCGATCTCGCGGTTTCGCGCATCGATTCGCGCCTGCAGCTCGCGCATCGTGCGCTCGAGGTCCTGGACCCGGCCTTCCGCCGCCGCGACGTCGCCGTCCTTCGCCGCGGCGCTCGGGCGCGGCTGCACGGCCTTGGCTGCGACCTTCTCCTTCGGCTTGGGCGCGGGTTTCGCTGCGGCCGCCGGCTTCGACGGCGCCGGGCTTGCAGCGGGCGCTGCAGGGGGCGCCTCGGCCGCCTGAGCCGGCGGCGGCGCTTCCGCCTTCGCGACCGCGCGCTCTGGCGGATCGACGTTGAACGCGTACTGCCGCACCATGCGCCCGCCGTTCCAGGCGAGCTCGACGATGACGCTCACGGCGGGCCGCTCGAGCGGCACAGTAGACTTCAGGCGCACGACCGGGCGGCCGTCGGCGCCGCGCTCGATTGTGGCGCGCAACATCTCGAGCGGCGGCGAAGGGGTGATGCCGAAGCGCTCGAACACACCGATCGGGACGATCTGCGCGGAGAGCGAGTCACGGGCCTCGGCGGGGATGGCAGTGACCTCGATCTCCGCGTCGAGCGGCTCGCCGAGCCGGGAAAGCAGCGCGAGCCGACCGAGGTTCTGGCCCGGTGCCGCGAGCGGCAGCAGGAGGAGCACGGCCGCGGCGGCGCGCAGAACGAGGTTAAGTGCTCGACTCGCTTGAATCATCTGGGACGCGATTATTTCAGAACGGCCGTCGCGTGTTCACGAAAAAATGCACCAAACTCGGCGACTGCCCGGTCGACACCGCGCGCGTTCACGTCGAGATGCGTTGCGAGGCGCATGCGCGTGCCCGGCAGCGCGAGGATGCCTTGCGCCTTCAAGTGCGCGACGAGCGCGGCGACGCGATCCTCGGGAACGTACACGAAGACCATGTTCGTCTGGGGCGGCTCGACGCGCAGACCGGCGATCCGCCCGAGACCTGCGGCCAGGCGTTCGGCGTTGGCATGATCGTCCGCGAGCCGGGCGACGTTGTGCTCGAGGGCATGGAGCCCGGCGGCCGCGAGAATCCCGGCCTGGCGCATCGCCCCACCCAGGATCTTGCGGCAGCGACGGGCGCGCGCGATGAGGTCGCGACTGCCTACCAGCACGGTGCCCGCAGGCGCGCCCAGTCCCTTGGAAAGGCAGACCGAAACCGAGTCGAAGCCACGGCACAGCGCGGCGACCGGGATCCCGAGCTTCACCGCCGCGTTGCACACCCGCGCCCCGTCCAGATGCGTCGCGAGCCCGCGGCGCTGCGCGAGCGCGAGCGCGGCGTCGAGATAGCCGCGCGAAATGACGCGACCCCCGATCGTGTTCTCCAGCGCGAGGAGACGGGTGCGCGCGAAGTGCGGATCGTCTGGCTTGATCGCGGCTTCGACCTCCGCGAGATCGAGCGAGCCGTCGGGGCGGTTGGCGAGCGGCTGCGGCTGGATGCTCCCGAGCACCGCACCGCCGCCGGCCTCGTAGCGATAGGTGTGCGCCTCCTGGCCGACGATGTACTCGTCGCCGCGCTGGCAATGGCTCATCAGCGCGGCCAGGTTCGACTGCGTCCCGGAGGGGAAGAAGAGCGCAGCCTCGAACCCGAAGAGCGCCGCTGCGCGCTCCTGGAGCCGGTTGACGGTCGGATCATCGCCGAACACGTCGTCGCCGACCTCGGCACCCGCCATCGCCGAGCGCATCGCGGGCGAGGGTTTCGTTACGGTGTCGCTGCGCAGGTCGACGATCTCGGGCATCGCGGTTCCTCGGCTCGGGTCGCGCTCGGCCGCAAGGGTACCCCGTTCCGCACGCGTGGCGCAGCAGCCTGCGCCGCTAGGCTTCTCTGCCGGAGACCTGGAAGTGGATGACGGCGGCGACCACGACGACCGCGCCGACGATCTGGGTCGCCGTGAGCGCCTCGCCGAGCGCGGCCCATGCGATCGCCGCGACGACGACCGGCTCGAGATTGAGGACAACCGCCGTCTGCACCGGACCCAGCCGCGGCAGGAGGAGGAAGAGGCCGATGATGCCGGTCGCGTAAAAGACCGCGAGGCCGGCCAGACCGTAAGCGCCCGCCGCGGTCGGAGGGAACGCCAAGCCTCGGGTACCGGCCGCGACGGCAGTGAAGATCGTGGCGACAGTCGCGAGCATGAGGAAGGTGCGCAGCGGCGCGCTCAGGCCGGGCGCAAGCCGCGGCGTGAGCACGAGCGCCGCCGTGAACGCCAGCGATGCCGCGAGCGCGGCGGCAACGCCGATCGGATCCACCGGCTCCAGGCTGACACCCAGGACGAGGGCGAGCCCCGCGAACGCGGCCGCAAGCGCCGCGGCGAGACGCCGGGAGAAGCGTGCATCGCCGAGCAGCGCCGCTCCGAGCCCGGTGAAGAACGGGTACGTGTAGAAGACGAGCAGCGCGATCGTCACCGGAAGCAGCGAGACCGCCACCTGGATCGTCAGCGTCTGGACGGCGATCAGCAGGCCGAGCACGAGCGTGGCCTTGAACTCGCGCGGCACCGGCAGCACGGCCGTGCCACGCAGGCGCAGGAGCACCAGCAACAGCCCGGTCGCCAGCAGCGAGCGGACGGTTGCGGCCGTTAGGATGTTCACGCCGTTCGTGAACGCGAGCCGGGCGCAGACGTGGCCGGCGCCGAGGCTGACGGCGACGCCGAACAGCCCGAGCACCGGCAGCACGGCGCGGGAGGGAGGAATCACGAGGCGAGGCGCGGCGGCGAAAGCGCGCGAGTATGCGGCAGGGCGCCGCGTCCGGCGCGTCGCCGCCGTTGCCCGCGCGCGGCGGATTGCCTACGCCTTCGCGTCCTTGGGGAGAAAGCGCAGCGCGACGCCGTTGTTGCACCAGCGCTTGCCGGTCGGTCGCGGGCCGTCGTCGAAGACGTGCCCCTGGTGACCGCCGCACCGGACGCAGTGATACTCGGTGCGCGGCAGGATCAGCTTGTAGTCGGTCTTCGTCGCGAACGCGCCCGGGATGGTCGTGAAGAAGCTCGGCCAGCCGGTGTGGCTCTCGTACTTCATCGCCGAGGTGAAGAGCGGCAACCCGCAGCCCGCGCACGCGAAGATCCCGATCCGGGCTTCGCCGTTGAGCGGGCTCGTGCCGGCGCCTTCGGTTCCCTCCTCGCGCAGCACGTAGAACTGCATCTTGTCGAGGCGCTTGCGCCACTCGTCGTTCGAGAGCTTGAGCGCCTCGGTCGGCGTCGGGACCGCCGTCCCCGGCGCGAGCAATTCGCGCCAACCCTGCTGCAACGCCTCGACCGCTTTCATGTCGGCCGGAAGCGCCTTCTGTGCGCGCGCGGGCAGCGCCGCCGCGAGGCCCGCCGCCAGGATGCCCTGCAACACACCGCGTCGAATCATGGTCGTGCCTCCGCTTGGGGTAATGCTGTGACCGTGCATCCGGCCGTGAATTCCCCGGCGGCGGCCACTCCACGGTGAGTCGCGCCACGCCACCGGGCGCTTACGCCGGCGCTAGAATCCGGACTATGAGCACGAACCCACCCGGCAAGGCAGGCGTCGATCTCGAGGAAGTCGCGCGGCTGGTTGCGGCCCTGGAGCGCGATATCGAAGAGGTGCGCGCCGGCTCCGGCGACGTCGACACGCTGCGCGGCGAGGTGGCGCAGCTGCGCGCGGCGCTCGAGTCTCCGACGCCCGCGCAAGGCGACGTCCACGAGGGGCTGCACGGCATCCGCGCGCTGCTTCAGAAGGCCGAGGACGAGCTCTTCAGCGACGCCGACTACGTCGCCCGCATCGGGCGCATGCTCGGCATGTAGCACGGCGGCTCTAGCCGAGCGCGCGCAGCGCCGCCGCGACGACCGCATCCCGATCGACCGCGAAGAACGTGCGCAGGCTCGCGCGCGTGTCGCTGCGCCCGAAGCCGTCGGTACCGAGCGCGACGTACCGCCGCCCCTCGGGCACGAACGGGCGCACCAGATCGGCGACGGCGCTCACGTAGTCGCTCGCGGCGACGATCGGGCCCGCCGTCGAGCCGAGGCACTGCGCGACCCAGCTCTGCCCCGCGACGGCACCGCGCACTTCGCGCACCGCCGGGGAGGCGCCGCTCGCGGCGAGTCCCTCCCAGCGCAGCTCGGTCCAGCTCGTCACGCTCCAGACGTCGGCCGCGACGCCATGCTCGAGTTCGAGCGCCTCCGCGGCCGCAAGCACCTCCCGCAGGATCGCGCCCGACCCGAGCAACTGAACGCGCTTGCCCGCCCCTTCGCCCTTGCGCCCTTCCCGCAGTCGGTACATCCCGCGCCGGATCCCTTCCTCCGCGCCGGCGGGCATCTCGGGATGAGCGTAGTTCTCGTTCATCACCGTCACGTAATAGAACACGTCCTCCTGGGCTTCGAGCATCCGGCGCATGCCGTCCTGCACGATGACGACGAGCTCGTGCTTGAAGCACGGGTCGTAGGCGCGGCAGGTCGGGATCGTGGAGGCGAGCAGGTGGCTCGTGCCGTCCTGATGCTGCAGCCCCTCGCCCGAGAGCGTGGTGCGGCCGGCCGTCGCGCCGAGCAGGAAGCCGCGCGCGCGCGAGTCCGCCGCCGCCCATGCGAGATCGCCGATGCGCTGGAAGCCGAACATCGAGTAGAAGATGTAAAAGGGCAGCATCGCCGTGCCGTGCGCGCTGTAGCTCGTCGCCGCCGCGAGCCACGAGGAAATCGCGCCCGCCTCGGTGATCCCCTCCTCTAGGATCTGACCGTCCTTCGCCTCCTTGTAGTAGAGCAGCTCGTCGCGGTCCTCCGGCTCGTAGAGTTGTCCGACCGACGAATAGATCCCGACCTGCCGGAACAGGTTCTGCATACCGAACGTGCGGGCCTCGTCGGCGACGATCGGCACGATGCGCTTGCCGAGCGCCGGGTCGCGCAGGAGCTGCCCCAGCATCTGCACGAACACCATCGTCGTGGACTTCTCGCGGCCGTCGGCACCCGCGAGGAGATGCGCGAACGCCTCGACCTTCGGCACCTCGAGCCGCGGCGCCTGGGACGACCGGGCGGGCAGGTAGCCGCCGAGCGCCTGCCGGCGCGCATGCAGGTACCGCATTTCCGGCGAGTCGTCGGGCGGCCTGTGGAAGCGCAATTGCTCCACGTCTTCGTCGGACAGCGGCAGCGCGAAGCGATCGCGGAAGGCCCTGAGCGCCTCGTCGTCGAGCTTCTTCTGCTGGTGGGTGGTCATCTTGCCCTGCCCCGCGAGCCCCATCCCGTAGCCCTTCTTGGTCTGCGCGAGGATCACCGTCGGCTGGCCGCGATGTTGCGCCGCCGTGTGATACGCAGCGTGGATCTTCACCGGGTCGTGGCCACCGCGGCGCAGGCGATCGATGTCCGCGTCGGACATGGCGGCGACGAGCGCCTGCAGCTCGGGATACTTGTTGAAGAAGTGCTCGCGATTGAACCGTCCGTCGGTGGCGGCGTACTTCTGGAACTCGCCGTCGACCGTCTCGTGCAGGCGACGCAGGATCACCTCGTCGTGGTCGCGCGCGAACAGCGGGTCCCAGTCCGAGCCCCAGAGCAGCTTGATCACGTTCCAGCCCGCGCCGGCGAACAGGCCCTCGAGCTCCTGGATGACCGACCCGTTGCCGCGCACCGGCCCGTCGAGCCGCTGCAGATTGCAGTTGACGACGAAGATCAGGTTGTCGAGCCCCTCGCGCGCCGCGAGCGAAAGGCCGGCGAGCGACTCCGGCTCGTCCATCTCGCCGTCGCCAACGAAGCACCACACCTTCCGGCCCGCGGTCGCGAGCAACGCTCGGTTCTCGAGGTAGCGCATGAACCGCGCCTGGTAGATGGCGCTGATCGACCCGAGCCCCATCGAGCCGGTCGGGAACTGCCAGAACTCGGGCATCAGCCAGGGGTGACAGTAGGAGGACAGGCCTTTGCCCTTGTGGGCAAGGGACGTCGATGTGGGGAACGCCGGGGTCCCCTCTCCGGCGTAGCCGCCGACCTCGCGCCGATAGCTGTCGAGGTGGTGCTCGCTCAGCCTCCCCTCGAGGAACGCGCGCGAGTAGATCCCTGGTGCCGAGTGCGGCTGGAAGTAGACGACGTCGCCGCTCTGGCCCGCGCGGAAGAAGTGGTTGTAGCCGACCTCGAAGAGATCCGCCGCCGATGCGTAACTTGAGATGTGGCCACCGAGCTCGGCGTGCGCGCGGTTCGCCCGCACCACCATCGCGAGCGCATTCCAGCGGATGATCGACGCGAGGCGGTACTCGACCTCCAGGTTACCGGGGAACTGCGGCTGGTCCGCGAGCGCGATCGTGTTGCAGTAAGGCGTGTTGAGCACCGGCGGCATGCGCACGCGCTTCGCCCGCGCCCGGTCGAGAAGCCGGCGCAGCAGGAACGTCGCGCGCTCGGCGCCTTCGTGCTCGACCAGCGCGTCGAATGCGTCCAGCCATTCGCGCGTTTCCGCCGGGTCCACGTCGGGCGCGGCCACGCGCCAGTAGCCGGAGAACGGGGAATCGGAAAGGTCGGTCATGGGACGGCCCTCGGGTCAGGCGGACGATGGTACGCGGCTTCGTCGCGCAGGGGATTTCGTTCATCCCGCTGGACCCGCTCTCCTGCGGCATAATGTGCCGTATTGCTACACAGAAAAAGTCTAATATGCCGACACTGAAGCTCGACGCGATCGACTGGCGGATCCTGGAGCTCCTGCAGGTCGACGCGCGCATCGCCAACGTCGACCTTGCCCGCAAGGTGCATCTCTCGCCCTCGCCCTGCCTCGCGCGCGTGCGCGCGCTCGAGGACAGCGGGATCATCGATCGCCACGCCACGCTGCTCGATGCGAAGAAGCTGGGCCTCACCGTGAGCGTGCTCGTCCAGGTGACGCTCGAGAAGCAGATCGAGCCCGCGCTCGAGACCTTCGAGAAGGCGATCCGCGAGCGCCCCGAGGTGATGGAGTGCTATCTGATGACCGGCGACGCCGACTACCTGCTGCGCGTGCTCGTACCCGACGTGCCGGCGTTCGAGCGCTTCATCCTCGATTTCCTCTCCAGGGTGCCGGGGGTCGGAAACATCAAGTCGAGCTTCGCGCTCAAGCAGGTGAAGTACCAGACGGCGCTGCCGCTGCCGCACGCGGAGCCCGTGGTCCGGCCCCATCGGGCGCGCACGCGCCTTTGAACCCCGTCCCGGGCGTGCCGCGCGGCCGCGGCGTCATGCGCCGGCCCTTGCACCGTTCGGTTGCGCGGCTTATGGTGAGCGTCCAGCATCCGGAGGCTGCCATGCGCGCGTTGCCGATCCTGCTCGTCGCCCTGCCGCTGTCCGCGTTCGGCCAGGGCATCATCCCGCAACCCATGATCCCGCAGACGGTCGTGCCGGGCGCCGGCGCGCCGGCGCCGCAGGGTTACGGCTACGGGGCGACGATCGTCGCACCAACACAGGGCGGCGGCGGCGTGATCCTGACGCCCGGCTATGCGCCCGCCTACGTCGTCCCCCCGGGCGCGAGCGGCACCGGCGCGATCATCGCGCCGGGCTATGGGCCGACGTATGTCGTGCCGGGGCAGGGCGGGGGAACCGCGGTCATTACGCCGGGCCAGGGCACCACCCTGATCCGGCCGAACCCGATGGGCGGCACGACGATCGTCGGCCCCGGGCAACCGACGACGCTCATCAATCCGATCCCCGGCGGGCGCGGCGGCGCCACGATCATCGGTCCCGGCGGCGCACCCGGCTACGTCGTCCCGGTCCCGCAGGGCACCTACGTCCAGCCCGGGGGCGAACTGCCGCCGACGTACATCTATCGCCCCTGACCGGGTCGACCCTCGACCGCGCACTGTGTCGACTCGCCGACGCGGCAGTGTTGCGTACGTCTCGCGCCACACATAAGTTGACAGTCCGTCAGGTGGCACGGTCGCACGCGCCATTGCAGACTTTCCCGGCCCGTGCGCCGGCGCCTCCGCCGGCGCGGCGGGCCTAGGACGAGATGGCTATGGAACCGCGGGATGCGGTGTAATAGAGTGCGCCGGTCGGGGGAAGACTTCAATGCGGGACAGGTTCGGAGCTGTGGCGCGGAGACGGTTTCGCCGCTGTGCGGCGCTGTGCATCGCAGTGCTCGTTCCCGTTCGGCGCAGGCGCGCAAGGGTTCAAGTTCGAGAAGGATCCGGGCGCCCAGCAACGGGCCGCTGAAGAGGCGGCGCGCGGCGCTCGCGTCGCCGAGAATCTCTCCACGCCATGCAAGCAGGCGATCAAGGACAAGAAGATCGCGGTCATCATCGGCGAAGAGCAGTCGAACGGCGTCGTGCTTGCCCGCCAGGAGAACTACGGGCCGCACTTCCAGCTGATCAACGTCCGGCTCCAGGCGCTCGGCCTGCGCACCTACACCCCCGAAGAGATCCGGAAGCAGATCGCGCAGGCCGAGATCGACGCGTACTTCAAGAACAATCCGGACGCCGCGCTTTCGGCGGCGAAGCGCCTCGGCGCGAACTTCGTGCTGCGCGGGCTGATCACCTCGCAGGCGACCTACAACCCCATCGTGCGGGTCAACCAGGTCTCGGTCGGCATGGGCTTCACGCTCGCGGCATCGAATGGCCGCACCGTCGCGAACGCGGCCGCCAACGCGGCCTCGTACGCGGGTCCGGACGTGCGGGCGATGGCGGTGACGCTGCTGAACGAGAACGCCGACGAGGTGGTGTCCAGGCTCTACAGCGAGTACTGCCGGAACGCAGAGGTCGCGGCGCCGGCGAAGGCGGGGAAGTGAGCGCGGCGGTCGCAGGCGCTCGGCATCGATGGCTGGTCTTCTAGCGGAGAGAACTCACATGAACCTGTTCAAGCACACCGTCTTGGTCGCAGCCGTTCTCGGCTTGTGCGCCTCCGGCGCGACGCGCGCGCAACCGACCTTCCAGAGCGCCTCCCCGACCGCGGGCACCGCCACCTCGGAGAAGGCGAATGCCCAGGCCGACAAGGCCATGTACCAGGCGATTCAGTACACCAACGCCGGCAAGCAGGGCCCGGCGCTCGTGGTGATCCCGGGCGAGATCAAGAGCAGCAACGCGACGTTCACCCAGAAGTTCGGGCCGACCAACATCGCCGACTTCGCCGAGATCGAGCTGAGCCGCGCCAACTTCCAGGTGCTCGAGCGCACCAACCTCGGCCCGCTCCTCAACGAGTTCACGCTCGCGTACAACCTCGGCGATCCGAACAAGGCGCGCAACTACCTCGGCATGGGCAAGCTGCGCACCACGAAGTACGTGGTCAAGTTCGACATCCTTAAGACCGAGCAGGTCGCCGCCGCGCAGCAGGGCTTCGACGGCGCCGCGGTCGGGCGCGTGATCGGCATTCTCGGCGCCTTCAGCGGCTCGCGCGGTGGTGCCCAGGCGGGGGCGATCGGCGACACCGCGGTGGGTTCGGTGAAGACCGGCGACTCGACCGGCGTGTGGATCATCGGCATGCGCTACAAGGTCATGGACGCGGAAACGACCGAGCAGGTCGCGCAGGGCTACACGGAAGAGAAGATGGAGATCGGCGCCACCGGCACCTCCGTAATGGGGATCTCGCAGTCGCAGCAGGGCGGCGTCGGCCTGGACACCATGGTGCAGCGGCTGGTGCAGAAGTCGGTCTGGGAAATCGACAGCAAGTACAAGTAACCCGTCCCGACCCGCACTGAAACGCACGGGCGCCGCGCATGAGCGAAATCACCAAGCTCGGTAGGTTCCAGATCCGCCGCGAGCTCGGCAAGGGCGCGATGGGGATCGTGTACGAGGGTCACGACCCGATGATCGACCGGATCGTCGCGCTCAAGACGATCCGCGCCGAGAATCTGCAGGGCGAGGACGCCCAGGAGCAGCTCGCGCGCTTCCGCCGCGAGGCCCAGGCGGCGGGTCGGCTCACCCATCCGAACATCGTCGGGATCTACGACTTCGGCGAGGACGCCGGCACGTACTACATCGCGATGGAGTTCGTGAAGGGGCGCGAGCTGCAGGGCTACCTCGAAGCGAACGAGCGCTTCGCGATGCACGACATCGTGCGCGTCATGGGCCAGCTCCTCGAGGCGCTCCAGTACTCGCACAAGCACGGCGTGGTCCACCGCGACATCAAGCCGTCCAACATCATCATCCTCGCCGACGGCACCGCGAAGGTCGCCGATTTCGGCATCGCGCGGCTCGAATCGTCGAATCTCACCCAGGCCGGCATGGTGCTCGGCACGCCGAGCTACATGTCGCCCGAGCAGTTCATGGGCCAGACCGTCGACGGCCGGTCGGACCTCTTTTCGGCGGGCGTGATCCTCTACCAGCTGCTGACCGGCGAGAAGCCGTTCACCGGCTCGCTCACGACGATCATGCACAAGGTGCTCCAGGAAGAGCCGCTGCCGCCGTCGAAGCTCAACGTGCAGGTGCCGCGCGCGTTCGACGCGGTGATCCGCAAGGCGCTGGCCAAGCGCCCCGACGAGCGCTACCAGACCGCGGGCGAGTTCCTCGATGCGATCCGGCAGGCGGCCGTGGCGACGGCCGCGGGCGCGGCCGAGCCGACGCTGATCAACCTCGACGCGACCCTCGCACCCGGGCAGGCCACCGTGGTGCAGAAGCCCGCGCCAGTCGCCGCAGCGGACCGCACGCAGCGCACGGAGAAGGTCGCCGCGCCGCCGCCGCCCGCTCCGCCCCGCAAGTCGCAAGTACCGGCGATGGTGCTGATCGGCGCGGTCCTGGTGATCGGCGGCGCGATCGGCGCCGGATGGTTCGTGCTGAACCGCGGGGGTGATGCGTCCGCGAAGATTGCGTCGCAGCCGGCCGTTGCGGCAAACGCGCCGACCGTCGCGCCTGCTGTCCCTGCGGCCGCACCCGTTCCGACGCCCGCGCCGGTTGCGAAGCCCGCAACCCAGGCCGCGCCCGGCACGATCGTCGTTAATGCGCTCGGCCTTGCCGACCCCACGGATCCGCGCTATCAGGGCAACCAGGCGGCGCTCGCCGCGGACCTGCGCGCCGATTCGCACGCGCAGGCGGTGGAGAAGGCGATCGGCCTGTACGTGCAGCAGGCGTCGCTCTCGCAGCACTACGACCGGCTGCGCGAGAAGATGCTCGCGCGCAGCGGCGACTACATCTCCACCGTGGTCCAGGAATCGGAACCGAAGGTCGGCAAGGACGGGCTGGCGTACGTCACCACGCAGGCGGTGGTGAAGACGCGTGAGGTGCAGAAGTCGCTGAACGAGATGTCGCGCGAGGACCGCATCAGCTTCATCCGCAACAACGGCGACCCGAAGGTCGCGGTGCGCGTCACCACGCGCGACGCGGACCGTCCCGACGGCCCGGCGCAGGGCTCCGCGATCGCCGAGAACCTGCTCAAGGAGCGCATCAAGTCGTTCGGCTTCCGCACCTGGTCGGAGGAAGGAAGCACCGACAAGACCGCCGACTTCCTCGTTTCGGGCGAGGCACGCATCAAGAAACTCTCGGCGAAGCTCCAGGCGTCCGGCCTCACGATCACCAAGTACACGCTGACCTCGTGGACGGTGAAGGCTACGGATCGCGCCACCGGCGAGGAGATCTACTTCAACAACGTACTGCCGAAGAACGTGGGAAGCTGGGCAAGCGAGGAGGAAGCCCTCGCGGCGATCGGCGGAAAGATCGCCGACGAATTCAACCGCGACTTCTTCCTGCAGCACTTCGGCATGACCGGCCAGAAGGTCGTGCTGAAGGTCACCGGCCTCGACGACCCGGCGTCGGCCGACCTGCTGGGTCGGGAGCTGATCGGCCTCGGGGCCGTGGTTTCGAGCGCGCCACGACCGGGCGCCTCGCCGCGCGCGTACGACCTCGTGCTCGCAGGGAGCGGCTCGGCGCAGGACATCGTCGCTAGCGGCATCCTGAAACCGCTGAACGCGAAGCTCGGTGGCGCCTGCTTCGCGCTCGGCGCGAGCGTCGGCGACGAAGTGAACGTAATGCTCGCGCCGACGTGCGACAAGTCGGTGCTGAGCCGGCTCGAGACCGCGCCGCCGGCCGGGCTCTACGCCGCACCCCAGTCGCGCCAGCGCTCGGTGGTGAAGAACCCCGAGACGTTGAAGAAGATCCTGATCTAGATCTGGAAGGGCGGTGCCTGCGGCAACGCCCTCTCCTGGTTCGGGGAGCACGAGGGGCATCGCCCCCTCGTATCGTGAAAACCAGGACCGCGCGGCGCGCTACGCGGCTTTCGGCCGGTACTCGCAAACAAACGTCACGAGCTCCGCGCCCGGATCGGTCGCGGAGTGGCCGAAGCTGAGGGTGCCGCGGCCGCGCAACATCGCCTGATCGCGCCGCAGCACCGTCTCGACGTCGCCCTCGATCGTGATGTAGGTCCCGTTCGTGCTGAGGTCCACGTAGTAGAACTTGTCCCCGCGACGCTCGATGCGCCCGTGCAGCCGCGAGGCCATCTTGTCGGTGATCGGGACCTGATGCGACAAGTCGCGGCCGATCTGCACCGTTGCGAGATCCCCGTCCATCACGACCGTGCGGGAGCCGTGCGCGAGCCGCAGCACCGCCTCGGTCGAGGCCTGGGCGAGGTTCGCGGCGAGCATGGTGAGATCCTCACCGGTCTGCCACAGGACCTCGCACACCTGGACCTCCACCTGCTTGCCTTTCACCGAGAGCGCGGCGACCCCGCGCGTGCCCTCGCGCAGGAGCGGCGAAAGCGCCGCCACCGTCGCTGCGGTCGTGATGATCTGGCCGCCTTTGGCGAGCCCGGCCATGCGGGCTGCCGTGTTCACCGCATCGCCGAAGTAATCGCCGTTCTCCTCGAGCGTCGCGCCGTAATGGAATCCGATTCGGATCGCCAGCCGCGCGTCGGCGAAGGTCGGCAACGCGGCGACGCGGGTTTGCATGTCGCTCGCTGCCTGCAGCGCGGTGTCGGCGTCGCGGAACACCGCCATCACCTCGTCGCCGATGGTCTTCACGACACGGCCGTGGTAGGTCGCGACGGCCCGTCGCAGGAGGTCGATCACCTGCTCGACCGCCCTCAGCGCCTGCCGGTCGCCGAGCCGCTCGTAGAGCGTCGTACTGCCGCTCACGTCGGCGAAGAGGATCGCCACGGGACGCGCGGTTGCCGTCATGCTTCGGTCAAGTCGTTCAAGCGGACGTTCACCATTGCGACTATAGGGTAGCGCCGGCCCGCTCGTCGACCCCCGGCGCTAGAAGCCGAGGGAGGCAATCTCGCCCTGTACTTCGAAATAGCGGCGCGTGAAGTCGATCGCGGCCGTCTCGTCGAAGCGCCGACAGGTGCAGAGGATGGCGGAGAAGAAGCGCGCCGCGGACCAGACATATAGCGTGATTCCGGAGTCGATCAGAGGAAGGAACGCGTCGAAGCCCTGATTCTCGGCCTTACCCTGACCGCCGGGCGAGAAAATAGTCGCCGCGCCGTACGTCCGCAATCCCAGATGCACGGCAACGCCGTGGAGGTAGCGGTCGACCGCGCCGCGGTCGACCTCGATCGTGTAGAGCCCCTCGACCAGCAGTCGCTGGCGCGTAATGTGCGGCGCGAGGTCCTTCACCGCCGCATCAGGCAGCGACCGGCGCTTTTGCCTTCTTCAGCTTCTGCTGCGCGGCCTTCTGATGCATCTGCGCGTAGGCGCTGTGCGCCGCCGCTTCGGCATCGCCGACGTGCACCGCATGCCCCATGTCGGAGAGGACCGAGCCGAGCGCCGAGAGGCAGAGCATCACGTTGTCCGGACGGCACGAGTAGCCCATGATCCCGAAGCGCCAGATCTTGCCGGCCAGCGGCCCGAGGCCGGCGCCGATCTCGATGCTGAACTCGTTGAGCAGGCGCTTGCGCACTTCGGCCTCGTCCACGCCCTCGGGGCAGCGCACCGCGTTCATCTGCGGGATCTGGTATTGCTCCTTCACCAGGAACTTGAGCCCCATCGCCTCGAGTCCCGCCTTGAGGGCGACGTGATGGCGGTGATGGCGGGCCCAGCAGTTCTCCAGGCCTTCCTCGCGGATCAGCAGCAGCGCCTCGTGCAGGGCGAAGAGCGAGTTGGTTGGCGCCGTGTGGTGATACGTGCGCGTCGTAGCCCCCCAATAGCCGAGCAGGAGATTCATGTCCATGAACCAGCTGTGGATCTTGTCCTTGCGCGCTTTCACGTATTCGACGACGCGCTCGGAGAACGAGACCGGCGACAGTCCGGGCGTGCACGACAGGCACTTCTGGCTGGCGGAGTAGATCGCGTCCACGCCCCAGTCGTCGACGAGCACCGGACAGCCGCCGAGGGAGGTCACCGCGTCGACGATCGCCAGCGCGTCGTGCTTGTGAGCGAGCGCCACGAGCGCTTTGGCATCGGACAGCGCGCCGGTCGAGGTCTCGGCGTGCACGAACGCGAGAAGACGGGCGTCGCGATTCTTCCGCAGCGCGTCCTCGACCTTGCCCGGATCGACCGGCTCGCCCCACTCGTGCTCGACGACGATCGGCGTCCCGCCGCAGCGCTCGACGTTCTCGATCATGCGGCCGCCGAACACGCCGTTGCGCGCAACGATCACCTTGTCGCCCGGCCGCACCAGGTTGACGAAGCAGTACTCCATCCCCACCGATCCGGGTCCGGACACGGGGAACGTGAGCGGATTCTTCGTCTGGTAGACGTAGCGCAGCAGCGACTTCAGTTCCTCCATCATCTCGACGAAAACCGGATCGAGGTAGCCGATCGCCGGCTGGCTCATCGTGGTGAGCACGCGCGGGTGGATCTCCGTCGGGCCCGGGCCCATCAGCGTGCGCTGCGGCGGATGGAACGAGGAGATGCGCTTCGCGGGGGCGTACGGGTTCATGTTGTCAGTTCCTGCAATGGGAGATGCGAAAGGGGATTCGTCTTCGCCGCGCGACTTCACCCGGATGGGCTTTGCGGCGTAGGCCTCGTTGAGGATGTCGGTCGCGGCGATCTGGCCGCCGCTGAGGTGCTCGACCTCCACCGCCCAGCGCGACGGGATGTAGCCCGACTTGACCCAGTTGTTCACCACCGCGCGGTCGAGCCTCATCCGGCGTGCGACCTCGGCCTGGCTGCCGAAGATCGAGACGAGGCGCTCGGCGCAATTCATATAGCCGAGATTGCCATGACAAGCTCAGCTTGACAAGCCGGGGACGGTACGCGGACTACGACTGGCGGGTTGGGGGAGCGAAATCCGCTTGGGAATCAATCGCCTTATCGCCGTCGGGAGACACAACCCCGGTGGCGGCGACCGCCCCGAAGTCGAACGCCTGCCGATCCAGCAGGTGGGACGGCTCGATCTTGGTCAGCGCATTGAAGATCGATTCGATGCGCCCGGGGTGGCGCTTCTCCCAATCCCGCAGCATCGCCTTCGCCTGCGCCCGCTGGAGCGTCTCCTGCGACCCGCAGAGGTTGCAGGGGATGATCGGGAAGCGTCGCGCCTCGGCCCAAGCGGCGAGATCCGCCTCCGCGACGTACGCCAGCGGGCGGATGACGACGTGATTGCCGTCGTCGGAGACGAGCTTCGGCGGCATCGCCTTGAGCTTCCCGCCGAAGAAGAGGTTGAGGAAGAACGTCTCGAGGATGTCGTCGCGGTGGTGGCCGAGCGCGATCTTCGTCGCGCCGAGTTCCTTCGCGACACGGTAAAGCACGCCGCGCCGAAGCCGCGAGCACAGCCCGCACATCGTCTTGCCTTCTGGCACCACGCGCTTCACGACCGAGTAAGTGTCCTGCTGCGCGATGCGGAACGGGATCCCGAGCCGCTCGAGGTACTCCGGAAGCACGCGTTCGGGATACCCCGGATGGCGCTGGTCGAGGTTCACCGCGACGATCTCGAAGTCGAGCGGGGCCGCGTCGCGGAGCTTCAGCAGGATGTCGAGCAGCCCGTAGCTGTCCTTGCCGCCCGAAAGGCACACCATTACGCGGTCGCCGGCCCGGATCATGTCGAAGTCGGCGATCGCCTGACCCGCGAGTCGGCGCAGCCGCTTCTCGAGCTTGTTGGTCTCGAAGGCGGCCTTGCGGACCTGCTTGGCGGTCGGTGCGTTCATCTTCTCAGAGGTTCACGCTGCGCCCGCCGTCCACCGCGATGATCTGCCCGGTCACGAAGGGCGCGTCGGCCACGAGGTAGTAGACCGCGCCAGCGATGTCTTCGGGCTCGCCGGCGCGCTTGAGCAGCGTGTGCGAGATCACCCGCTGGCGCGCGAGCTCGTCGAACGAGTCGTCCTCGGGCCAGAGCACCGGGCCGGGCGCGACCCCGTTCACGCGCACCTCCGGCCCGAGCTCGCGCGCCAGCGACCGCGTGAGGGCGGCAAGGCCGGCCTTCGCGACGCTGTAAACGACGTAGCTCTTCAGCGGCCGCTCGGCATGGATGTCGGTGATGTTCACGATGCAGCCTCCGGTCTTCCTGAGATGCGCCGCGGCGGCCTGCGCAATGAACAGCGGTGCCTTCAGGTTGGTGCCCACGAGATCGTCCCAGTCCGACACTTTGATCTCGCCGAGCGGCGTCGCGTAGAAGCTCGAGGCGTTGTTCACGAGCACGTCGAGCCGCCCGTAGCGCGTGACCGCGGTGCGGACCAGCTCGGGCAGCTCGGCGGAGTTGAGTAGATTCGCCTGGACCATCGCCGCGGAGTTCGCGCGCGCGTCGTTCAGCTCGCCGAGGAGCTGCTGGGCTTCGGCCTTGGCCGAGTGGTAGTGCAGCACGAGGGTCGCGCCGGCCGCGTGCAACCGGCGCGAGATCGCCGCGCCGACGCGCTTCGCGCCGCCGGTGACGAGCACCACTTTGCCGGTGAGCGCTTCCTCTGGCATTGAATTCCCGCAACGCCCGCAGGCTGGTGACGAGATTGCGCATTCTAGCGGATGCGCGCACCATGACCGCCCCGCGCCGCATGCCATTCATGTAATGAAACCGATGCCGCATGCATCGCTTTCCCCGATCTCCGGGAGCATGCGTGGGCGCCGCACAGCGGCCAGGTGGGGCGGAGGGGCCCCGCTGCCTCCTTTGCTCCCTCGTGCCGTGACGATCTAGCATGAGCGAACTGCCCCGTCCCTCGCCCGAAGCCGCCGCACATTCCGCGCGCGTCGTCGCCCACATCCAGGCGGAGATCGAACGCTCGGGCGGCTGGATCCCCTTCGCGCGCTACATGGAACTCGCGTTGTACGCGCCGGCGTTGGGCTACTACATGGCCGGGGCGCGCAAGCTCGGCGCCGACGGGGATTTCGTCACCGCGCCGGAACTCGCGCCGCTCTTCGGCCACACGCTCGCGCGCCAGGTGGCGCAAGGGCTCGAGGTCGTCGGCGGCGAGATCCTCGAGATCGGTGCCGGCAGCGGCGCGCTCGCGGCGTCGCTGCTCGAGGAGCTGGAGCGACTCGAACGCCTGCCGGCGAACTACCTCATCGTCGAGCTGTCACCGGAGCTGCGCGCACGCAGCCGCGACACGCTGGCCGCGCGCGTGCCGCATCTCCTGGAGCGCGTCGCGTGGCTGAACGGATTGCCGCCGGCGTTCACCGGCGTCGTGGTCGGCAACGAAGTCCTGGACGCGATGCCGGTGAGCGTCGTGCGCACGCGAGGCACCGCAATCGACGAGGCGGGCGTCGCCGTGGCGGACGGCGCCGCGCGGTTCGAATGGGCGCATCGTCCCGCCGCCGCCGCAGTCGCGGAGAGCGCCCGGGCGCTCGCGCTGCCTGACGCCTACACGACCGAGATCGGGTTCGTCGCCGGCGCATTCGTGTCGAGCATCGCGCGCATGCTCGAGCGCGGGATCGCGCTGTTCATCGACTACGGCTTTCCGCGCGCCGAGTACTACCATCCGCAACGGCGCGGCGGAACATTGATGTGCCACTACCGCCACCGCGCGCACGGCGACCCGTTCTTTCTTCCCGGGCTGCAGGACATCACCGCGCACGTCGATTTCACCGCCATGGCCGAGGCGGCGCAGGGCGCGGGCGCGGACGTGCTCGGCTACGCGACGCAGGCGCAGTTCCTGATCAATTGCGGATTGACCGAAGTGATGGGACGGGTTTCGCCGGGCGACGCACGGCGCTACGCGCCGCTCGCCGGCGCGGCGAACAAGCTCACCAGCCCCGCCGAGATGGGCGAGCTCTTCAAAGTGCTGGCGTTCGGGCGCGGCGTGGATGCGCCGCTCGCGGGCTTTCGCGCCGGAGACAAGCGGCGCGCCCTCTAGCCCAGCGTGGCGAAGAGATTGTTGAGCGATTCCGCCAGCGTCGGGTGCGCGAAGATCGCCTCGCGAAGCACCGGATACGGGAGCTTGCCCATCATTGCGATCTGCAGCATCGACATGATCTCTCCGCCTTCGATCCCGAGGACCGTGCAGCCGAGGACCTGGTTCGTGTCGGCGTCGACGATCGCCTTCATGAAGCCGCGCGTCTCGCTCACTTCGATCGCGCGCGCGACGCTTGTCATCGGCAGCTTGGCGACCCGGTAGTTCAGTCCGCGCCGCTTCGCCTCGGTCTCGTTCACGCCGACCGTGGCGAGCTGCGGATCGATGAACATCGTATTCGGTACGTACCGACCGTCAATCGATGCGCTCCCGCCCTCGAGCCAGTTCGCCCGCAGCACCCGGTAGTCGTCGTACGAAATGTGGGTGAACGCGGGACCGCCCTTCACGTCCCCGATCGCGTAAATCCCTGGAACGGCCGTCTCCAGGCGGTTGTTCACGGCAATGTACCCGGCCTTGTCGGTCGCGACGCCCGCAGCCGCCAGGTTCAGGCGGTCCGAATTCGGCGTGCGTCCGATCGCCACGAGGAGATGGCTCCCGGCGATCTCCCGCGGTCCCTCCGGCGTCTCGACCAAGACCTGAACGCCGCCGCGTCCGTCGACGCGCAGCGTGTTCGCGCTCTTCACGACGCCGATGTCGTCCTCCGCGAGGATCTTCTCAACTTCGGCCGAGACGTCGGGATCTTCGCGCGGAATCAGCCGGTCGTCGCGCGTGATGACGGTGACGTGCGCGCCGAAGCGCCGGAACATCTGGCTGAACTCGAGCCCGATGTAGCCGCCGCCTAGAACGACCAGGTGCGCCGGCAGGCTCTGCAGTTCCATGACGCTCGACGAGTCGAGCCAGTTCACGTCGGCGAGTCCCGGGACGTTGGGCACCAGGGGGCGTCCACCGGTGTTGATCACGATCCGGTCGGCAGTGAGAAGGCGCTCGCCCCCGGCGTTGAGCGTCACGCGCACGGTGCGTGCGTCGACGAAGCTGCCCGCGCCGAACATGAGATCGATGGCCGGCACGCCCTCGAGCCCGCGCTGTCCGCCGCCCCGGAACTGCTCCACCACGCGCTGCTTGCGAGCCCGGACCTCGGCAAGATCGACGCGCGGCGCAGTCGAGTGCACGCCGAAGTCGGCGGCGCGTCGCGCGAGATACGCGACGCGCGCGGCGGCGACCATCGTCTTGGTCGGCGTGCAGCCGACATTGATGCAGGTGCCGCCGACGTGCTTCGCCTCGACGACCGCGGTCTTGCGACCGGCGCGTCCGAGCGCCAGCGCGAGCGGCTTGCCGGACTGGCCGGTGCCGATGATGATCGTGTCGAACTTCTCGGGCGTCATGAGAGCCTCGCTACGTCATGGTGTCGCGGAATTGAACCCGTTGGTCGTCAGGGGGCCGGCGGGCTTACACGGAGGACCCGCCGCTATAATCCCCCGCGCCATGCCGCGTTGCACGCTCGCTCTCGTCGCCTGTCTGCTGAACCTCGCTGGCGCTGCAACGGCGGCATCGGTCTCCGACTTCGAGCGCAGCGTCGACGAGGCGCGCAAGCGCTGGGCCGAGAGCCCGCACGGGCCGATGCTCGAGCGCATCCTGCCGCCGACGTTCGCGCCGGCCGAGCTGCCGCAGCCCGCTTCGCGCGGCGCGGCCCTGGTCGTTCAGTACTGCGTGCAATGCCACAACCTTCCCAACCCGGCCATGCACAACGCCACGAAGTGGCCGGGCATCGTCGACCGCATGGTGGTGCGCATGCGCGGCCGCGGGAACATGGGCGAGCTGATGAAGGAAATGATGGCGGGCGTGCAGGCACCGACCGACGAGGAGACGAAGGTGCTGCTCGCCTACCTGCAGCAAAACAGCCAGCGGCCGCTCGATCCGAAGAAGTATCCCGACATCGACAGCCCGGCCGCGCAGTCGTTCCGCCTCGCCTGCAAGCAATGCCACGTGTTGCCCGATCCGCAGCGCCACACTGCGCAGCAGTGGCCGGCGGTCGTGGCGCGCATGGAGCGGAACATGGAGTGGATGAACCGGGTCGTCGGGAGCCAGCGCAACCCTTATGAGCCGCAGCTGAGGGTCGACGAGATCATCCTGTTCCTGCAGCGTCACGCCCGGCGGGGTGGACCTGGGCGACGCCGGGTCGGGTCGCTCAGGGCGACTGGTCGCCCAGCCAGCCGATGATTCGGTCAGCCGCGCGCTGCCAGTTGCGTTCCAGCATGACCGCATGGCCCATTTCTTCCAGCACCTCGGTGCGCATGCCGATGGCGCTGAATCCCGCCTGCGACTGCTCGAGCGGGAACAGCGCGTCGCGCTCGGCGAGCAGGGCGATGAGCGGCGGCCGGTTCATGAGCCACGCGTGCGGCAGGTTGAAGAGCGTCATGTCCCAGATCGCGCGCTGCGACTCCCGCTGGAAACGTCCGTAGTACTCGAGGAGCTGCTCGACCGGCAGCGGCCCGGCAAAGAGCGCGCTCTGCATCGCATCGACGGATGCCTTGCCGCTCGACATCAGGCTGTTCAGCTCGGAGAAGAGGCCCGGGCGCCCGAGCGCGAGCATGAGCGTGGAGGGGAACAGCCCGTGCGGCGGGACCGGTGCGAGCAGGGCGGCGGCCGGCACCGTCTCGCGCTCCAGGAACTTCATGATCACCATCGCCCCCATCGAGTGTCCCACCAGCACCGGCGTGGCGTCGAGCGCGTCGATCGTCTCGGCGAGGTCCTCCACGTAGTCCGCGAGGCTCGTCCACGCAAGCACCTCGCGCCCGTAGCTCGCGCCGTGCCCGCGCAGGCTCACCGCGTACGCGGGAAAGCCGTGCGCCGCGAAGTGCGGCAGGAAGTGCTCGCCCCAGGTCCAGGCCGCCGTATAGGCGCCGTGCACGAACAGCACCGGCGGTAGGGGCGACTCGATCTGCGGCCGGCACTCGAGGATCTCGAGGCGCGACGAGAGGCCGGAGTGCAGGACTTCCATCGTTCCCACGCGGGTCAGCGGGTCAGCGGGTCAGCGGGGTCAGCGGGGTCAGCGCGTCAGCCCGGCACCTTCATGCCCCGCTGCACGGCGGGGCGCTGCGAGATCGCGTCGAACCAGCGTTTCACGTTGGGAAACTGGTTCAGGTCGGTCTTGTGCCACTCGTAGCGGGCCACCCACGGGTAGGTGGCGATGTCGGCGATCGTGTACTCGTCGCCGGCGAGGTATTGCGCTTCGCCGAGTCGCTTGTCGAGCACGCCGTAGAGCCGGTCCTTCTCCTTCACGTACCTGTCGATCGCGTAGGGCACCGGCTCCTTCGCCGCACGCAGGAAGTGGTGCACCTGACCGAAGAACGGGCCGACGCCGCCCATCTGGAACATGAGCCACTGGAGCGCGACGTACTTGCCGCTCGCCGAGTCGGGCAGGAACTTCCCGGTTTTTGCGGAGAGATAGATCAGGATCGCACCGGATTCGAAGAGCGAAAACGGCTTCCCGTCGGGGCCCTCGGAGTCGACGACCGCGGGTATCTTGCTGTTCGGGTCGATTGCCACGAACGCCGGCTTGAACTGGTCGCCCTTGCCGATGTCGATCGGGTGGACGTTGTAAGCGAGGCCGCACTCCTCCAGCATCACGGACACCTTGCGCCCGTTGGGCGTGCCCCACGTGTAAAGGTCGATCACGAGTTCGTCTCCCTGGTCTGCGACGGGCAGGGCCCGGCGCGGCGCGGCGCGGCGCGCGAAGTGTACACTCGACCGGAGCGGGTCAAGAAGGAACTCCGCCGTGCTGAAGTGGCTGCTGACACTACTGGTTGCGCTCGTGGTGCTGACCGCAGTCTCGCCGTGGCTGGGACGCAGGTTCGGACTCGGACGTCTGCCGGGCGACATGACAGTGCGCGTGAAGGGGCGGGATTACTACGTGCCCTTCACCACGACGATCCTCCTTTCACTCGCCCTTACCGCGCTGTCGCGGCTGCTGTAATCCGGGAGAATGCGGCGTGCGCTCGCAATCATTGCGGCGGTACTCGCGGCCGCAGTTGCACTCGCCCTGGGAGGCTGGGCCATGGGACTCTTCGCGGGAAGACCACCTTCGAATCTCGGCGTGCACGACGGGCGGCTCGCGCCCTGTCCGCGTTCGCCCAACTGCGTCGCGAGCCAGGGCGACGCGGGCGATGCAACGCACTACATCGCACCGATCGCGTTTAAGGGTGACGGCCGGGCGGCGTTGCGCGCACTGCGCGAGACCGTCGCCACGACCGAACGAGTGAAGATCGTCGACGAGCAGGACGGCTATCTGCGTGCCGAATTCGCGACGAAGGTCATAGGATTCGTCGACGACGTGGAGTTCCTCCTCGACGCACCGGCGCGCGTGATCCACGTCCGCTCGGCGTCGCGCCTCGGTTATCGGGACTTCGGCGTGAACCGCGCGCGCATCGAGGCGCTCCGCGTGCGGCTCGCGGCGCGAACCGCCTAGCGTCCCGCGGTGCCGCCGGTCGGCTTGCCGCGCGCCGCACGCCGGCCGTCGAACCAGTCCTTCAGCTCCTCGCGAGTGAGCCGCCCGTCGCGGTCGCGGTCGATCCGATCGAACTTCATCGCGAGCCGCGGCAGGTTGCGCTCGCACTCGGCCCGGCTCAGCGAGCCGTCGCCATCGGTATCGGCGCGCCGGAAGTGCTCCGCGAAGCCGTCCACGGTCGCGACCGCGCTGCGCGAGTTGCCCGTCTGCAGGTGCGCGGTCAGCTCCTCGCGCGAGACGCTTCCATCGCGGTTGCGATCGATCACGTCGAACTCCGGCGCGAGGCGCGGCAGGGCGCGCTGCATCTCGGCACGCGACAGCGCGCCGCTGCCGTCGGCGTCCGCAGCCGCGAAACGGTCGGCTGCCGCGGCGGGCACAGCGACCGCCGCGAGGAAGAGGATCGCGGCGGGCACGGGCATGCACCGGAAACGCCCTGCCCGAACGAGCGGTTGACCGGCGTCAGCGCGCCTGCAGCCCGCGCTCGAGCGACCGCAGCTTCTCGCGCATCGACGCGCCGATCCAGAGCTGCGGGCTCGAGGGCGCGAGGTGCTCGGCGCGCTCGCGCTCCGCGACGGTGCGCCGCGCCACCTCGAACGCCTCGGTGAGGGAGAAGGTGCGCGCCAGCGCGTCGTTGAAGAACGCCCGGCCGAAGTAGGTGAAGTCGTTGCCGTGCGCGCAGCCGAACGAGCTGCTCGTGGCGTCGGCTGCGGTGACGATCGCCGTATTCGCGTCCCTGAGCGGCTCGACGAACCCGCCCGAGTAACACGCCGACACTACCAGCACCTTCCACTTGAGGCCCGAGTCGTTGAGCATGCGCGCCAGCGCAGTGGGCGTGAGCTGCGCGAGGTTGAGCGGCGGGAGGTCGAAAGCGAGGCTGTGGCGCGCGTCGCCGTGCGTCGTGATGAAGAGGAACAACACGTCTTCGTCGGGGTTCATGAGCTTGCCGAGGTGCTCGAGCACCGCGCGCAGATTGGTCGCGGTCGCGATCGGCACTTCGGCTAGCGTGTCGCTGCCGTTCATCAGCGCGACCGAGCGGCCCGCCGTGCCGAAGCGCTCGTCGAACATCGTGCGCACCGTCCGCAGCTCGCGCACGAACACGTCCTGCGCGGAATACGGCGCGACCCCGACGAAGTACAGGTCCTCGACGCCGGGGCGCTCGGGCGCGAGCTGCGCGAGCGTCGCGTCGAGGAGCTTCTGCTGGCCGTGGAAGAGGCGCTCGTCCGCGATCGACGGCGGGCCGGCGTCCGGCTCCTCGGGCGGGAGGTCGAGAAGCCACAGCTCGCTGCGCGGCAGGAAAAGCAGCATCCCGGCAATGAGCGCGAGCAGAACGCCCGCCGCTGCGCCGGAGCGCGCGCCGTGCCATCCGGTGAAGACAACCAGCGCGCGCAGCGCCGTCGCTGCGCCCCACGCGATGAAGGCGTAGCCGAGCGCCACCGTGAACTCCACGGGCGCTACAGCGAGCAGGTAGGTGAGCACGGTGCCGGCGACCTCGAACAGCGGGTCGGAGGCGAACAGCGCGAGGCCCAACCCCAGCACGAGCTCGCGCCGCGAAAGGATGGCGGCGACGATCACGCACGCCCCCAGCACGAGCGGGACCTGGCTGAGGAAGACCGGGATCGCCGCGAAGTTGACCGCGCCGGGCATGCCTTCGCGCAGCATTCCGCCGACGAGCGTCAGTGCGGCGATGAACGCGAGCAGCGCGGCGAAATCCGCCGGCGACACGCGGTAGTCGAGCGCGCTCACGCGCAGGAACAGCGCGAGACGCGTCCCGGCGACCACGTTGCGGCGCAGTCCGTGCCAGAGGAGGGCGAGCGAGGATTTCATGCGGCGTTACAGTATCCGTCCCACCGCGTCGATGCGCGCCGCGCGGATCGCGTTCGCGATGTCGTCCGGACGCGCCCGCGCGATCGCCCCGGCGTCCAGGGTGCGCGCCGTCTCGGCGGCCCGACGCAGGCGCGCCGGGCCTGTCGGGTCGGCGCGACCCGCGGCGGCGGCGTCGCATTCGTGCACGGCGAGGAGGGACTCGAAGCGTTCCGGCCGTCGAAACGCGTCGACCTGCTGGAGAAGATCGACGAGCGCCGTGGCATCCAGGGCCGGGCCGCGCTCGATCGTCGTCCGCGTGCGCGCAGCCAAGACGGCAAGATCGCGACACTCGCCCGGTGCGCGCAGACGCGCCGACGCCCGGTCTGCGACCGCTTCCGGACCCCCCGCGAACAGCGCCGCATAGCGGACGGAAAGATCCGTGCCGCGCGCCGCCGCCGCATCGAGTGCCCCGAGCGCGTGCGCTTCGTCGAGCGCGGACCACTCGGGCAGCACGCGTGCTAGCGCGCCGCATTCGGCGAGCACCTCGATCATCCGGCGTGGCGCCGCCTCCATCAGCCCCTTTGCGAACTCCTGCCACACCCGCTCGGAAACCAGCGCGTCCACCTCGCCGTTCGCGGCCATCGTGCGCATCAGGGCCATCGTCTCCGGCGCGACGTCGAACCCGAACCGTGCCGCGAAGCGTGCAACGCGCAGGATGCGCACCGGGTCTTCGGCGAAGGCGGGGCTGACGTGCCGCAGCACTCGTGCCCGCAGGTCGCGCGCGCCGCCGAACGGGTCGATCACGTTCCCGTGCTCGTCCTTCGCGATGGCGTTGATGGTCAAGTCGCGGCGCGCAAGGTCGTCCTCGAGCGTGACGTCGGGCGCAGCGTGGACCGTGAAGCCCTTGTAGCCGGGGCCGGTCTTGCGCTCGGTGCGCGCCAGAGCGTGCTCCTCGCGCGTGACCGGGTGGAGAAAAACCGGAAAGTCCCTGCCGACCGGCTTGAAGCCGAGGCGCACCATCTCCTCGGGGGTCGCACCGACCACGACGTAGTCGCGGTCCTTCACCGGGAGCCCGAGAAGCTCGTCGCGGACGGCACCGCCGACGGCGTACACCTTCATGGTCGGCGGCGGACGGCCGCTAGGGCCGTGCCGCGTACGGCTCGTCCTCGGCGACGAACTCGGGCTCGGCGCGGCCCGCAGCCGACCATTCCCGCACCGCAGGCAGCGCGAGCACCGCGTCGGCGTAGCGGCGCGCCGCCGGAGGAAGTTCGACCGCGTAGGTGACGAACCGGGTGACGACCGGCGCGTAGTACGCATCGGCAATGCCGAACCCGCCGAAGAGGAGATCGCCACCCGCTCCGAAGCGCTCGCGACAGGACGTCCAGATGGCAACGATGCGATCGATGTCCTTGCGCACGTCCGGATTCATGCCCTTGCCGGGATAAGCGCCGCGGATGTTCATCGGCATCGCTCCGCGCAGGGCGCGGAATCCCGAGTGCATCTCGGCGCAGACCGACCGCGCCACCGCCCGTGCGCGCGCGTCCGCCGGCCAGGCCCGGCGTTCCGGCCATCGCTCCGCGACGGTCTCGGCGATCGCGAGCGTGTCCCAGACGGGTTCCCCGTCGAGCCACAGCACCGGGACCAACCCGGTCGGCGACCAGCGCGCGATGCCGTCCCGGTGCGCGTCGCTGCCGAACTTGAGCTGGACCTCGTCGAACTCGATGCCGAGGCCGCGCAGCAGCACCCACGGCCGCATCGACCACGACGAGTAGTTCTTGTTTGCGATGACGAGCGTTCGGCCGGCTCACACTTCCCTCGTCTTGCGGCCGGCGTGGTAGCGGAACTCGCTGTAGCGCGAGCGCGGCGACAGGCCTTTCAGGTAGACCGGCGCGACGGCCTCGAGCGGCGTCGCAGGGATGCCGAACGGGAGCTTCGCGTCGGAAGTGTTCGAAAGCTTCATGGAGTGGTAGTTGTCGCGGCTCATCAGCTTGCCCGGCGCGAGTTCCATCAACCACGCCTGCAGGTACGAGAGCCGCTCGCCCAGGCCCACGATCGGCCGCGGATGGCCGGACACCTGCCCGGCGTACGCCACCAGCTCGCGCAGCGTGTAGACCTTCGGCCCGACGAGGTCGTAGGCCTTGCCGTGGCTCGCGTCCGCGTCGAGGGAGCGTACGAACGCCTCCGCGACGTCGCCGACGTACACCGGCTGGAACCGCGCATCCGGACTGGCGAGGAACAGCACCGGCAGCATGCGCTGCAGGCGCGCGAACAGGTTCAGGAACTGGTCCTCCGGCCCGAACACGACCGACGGCCGGAAGATCGTCGTCGCGAGCTGCGCGCGCGCCGCTACGATCGCGGCCTCGCCGTCGGCCTTGGAGCGCAAGTACTGGCTCGGCGCATCGGCGGCCGCCTTGAGCGCGCTCATGTGCACGAGCCGCGGGACCTTCGCCGCCAGGCACGCAGCCACCAGGCGCTGCGGCAGCTCGACGTGCGCCGCCGCGAAAGCCGGGCCGTAAGGCTGGCCGTTGCGGCTCTGGAGAACGCCGACCAGGTTGATCGCCGCGTCGCAGCCCACGAGCAGGCGCTCCAAGGTGACCGGGTCGCGGATGTCGGCCTGCACCACCTCGACCGTGGGCAGCATGATGAGGTGACGCGCGCGCTCGCGCCGCCGTGTGGGCACGACGACTCGGTGCCCTCCGGCGACGAGCTTGGCGACGAGATGGCGGCCGATATACCCGGAGCCGCCGAGGACGCAGATCCTGGCCATGGCGAGAACGAACGGCAAACGCCGGCGCGGGGATCGCGCCGCGAGCGAGGGCTATTCTACCGTTGCTTGGCCGGTGATCGTGGCGGCGTAGCCTTCTCCGCCCTTGCGCGACGAGATGGTGCCCAGGCGGGCCTTCAGCGGCTTCGCGTCGCCGCCGTAGAGCGCAGCGTAGTACATGGTGTTGCTCAACACCTTCTTCACGTAGTCGCGCGTCTCGCTGAACGGAATCGTCTCGGCGTAGATCGCGCCCTCGAGCGGCCGGTCCGCCTTCCATTTGCGCGCGCGCCCCGGCCCGGCGTTGTACGCGGCCGCGGCGAGGACCGGGCTGCCGTCGAGCTCATCGAGCACGTACTTCAGGTAGCTCGTGCCGAGCGCGATGTTCACATCGATGTCGGCCACGCGTGATGGCGCATAGTTCTTCATACCTGTCTGGCGCGCGACCCAGCGTGCCGTCGCAGGCATGAGTTGCATCAGGCCGGACGCGCCGGCGACCGACCGCACGTTGGGAACGAATCGGCTCTCCTGCCGCACGAGACCGAGCACGTACGGCTCCTCGAGGCCCTGGGCGCGGGCCTGCTCGGCGAACACGCCGCGATAAGGCGCGAGAAAGCGCACGTTGAAATCGTGCGTGCCGACGGTTCGATCGGCCGTGTTGATCGCGCGATCCCAGATTTCGGCGCGGCGCGCGACCTCCGCAGCCGCGAGCAGCTGTTCGTCGTCCATGCCGCGCAGCGCCCAGTTCCACTCTCGGACCCCTTCGATACGCTGGTCGAGCCGCAGCAGCGTGAGCCCGCGTTGCAGCCCGGGATTAGCCGCCATCTTGGCGACCTCCTCTGCGGTGAGGGTGTGGCCGCGCGGCGGGATCGTGAACGGCTGGCCGAGCTCCTCGCGCGCGAGCTTGCCGTAAAAGTGATACTCGCCGGCGAGACGCGCGAACAGCGCCTCGGCGGAATCCTTGTCCCCGGCCGCCCGCAATGCGCGGGCCCGCCAGTACGTCCACGCGGGTTCGGTCCGCTGCAGCGGGGGCATCTTCTCGATGACCGCGCGCACCGTCACCCAGTTCTCGTCGCGCAGCGCGGCGCGTACCCACCACTCGAGCTGCTCCTCGGACAGAGTCGCCCCGTCGGCCTTCGCGTACCACTCGAGGGCGCCCGGCAGGTGGCGCTTCGCGCCCTGCGTCGCGATCTGCCCCCAGACCCACGCCTGATCCTCGGGCGGGAGCCGCTCCTGGAGTTTGCGCGACCAGTGGCTGAGCGCCAGCTCCGGGTCACCGCGCGCGGCGCGGGCGAATGCGTAGAGCAGCAGCTCCCGGTTCATGCGCTTCTTCAGGTCGAGCTTGTCGGCGCGCTCGATGAAGTTCGCGGGCTTCTGCCGGATGCCGTCGAGCGTGCGCTCGTCGGGCGTTTCGTTGGCAGGCAGATAATTGATCGCCCGCTTCGCGGCAGCGACCTGTCCCGCCTCGAGCAGGATCCGCACGCGGTCCCAGACGTGGCGCGTGGTGAGCTTGCCGGCCGCGATCTCCGACTCGGCGAGCGGCACGCAGCCCTCGGGCAGCTCGCGCGGCGCCGCCCATACCCGTCGGAACTCATCCAGGGCCGGCTGGTCGCCGCGCCGCCAGCGGGCCTGCAGGGCGTAGCAGGCGAGCTCCGGGTCGTCGCCGACGACGGCCGAATACTCGCTCTCGAATCCGTCCCAATCCTGGCGCTTGGCGAGAACCTTCAACCAGTCGCGGCGCAACTGATCGGCGATGTATGTCCCTTGCTGCCTGCTCAGGACGTCGCGCACGTCCGTGGCGGGCACCTCCTCCAGCTTCATGCGCAGCAGGTAGTACTCGACGTACGGCTCGAGGACATAGCCCTTCAGGTTCGGCGCCTGCTCCGCGACCTTCGCGTACTGTCCGACGCGGAACGCCTCGCGCGCAGCGAGAAAGCGATCGTCCTGGGTGAGCGGCGCCGCGCGCGCTTTGCCGTTCATCTGCGCGTGCAGAGTTGGCGCGCCTGCGACCAGCGCGAGCGTGAGCGTGAGCAACTAATCGGAAGGCGTACCATCTTGCCTGTCTTGTTCGCCTAACCCTATGAAACACATGCAGAATACCACAGCACCACGGGAAATCCACCAAAATTGGAGCGTGGTGTGACGCCCGACGAAGTCAAAGCCTGGCGAAAGTCGCTGCGGACCCAGCTGATCGAAGAACGTAACGCGCTCGACTCTGAAACGCTGACGCGCTTTCGCGAAACGATCGACCGCCACCTCGGGCGCGGGTTTGCGGGCCTCGCACGCGGTGTTCTCGCCTTCTGCTGGCCGTACAAGGGCGAGTACGACGCCCGTTTCCTCGCCCGCGCCTTGCGCGAGCAGGGCGCGGTGACCGCGCTGCCGGTGGTCGTGGCGCCGAAAACTCCGCTCGTGTTCCGTGAGTGGCACCCCGGAGTCAGGCTGGAGTCCGGCGTGCTCGGGATTCTGTACCCGGTCGGGAGCCGCGAAGTCGCGCCGGACGCCGTCATCGTGCCGCTCGTCGGCTTCGACGACGCGGGCTACCGGCTCGGCTACGGCGGCGGCTACTTCGACCGCACGCTCGCGGCCCTCGCGCGGAAGCCCGTCGTGATCGGCGTCGCCTACGAAAACGCGCATCTGGACACGATCCATCCGCAGCCGCACGACGTGCCCATGGACTGGATCGTCACGGAGCGCGGGATCTACCGCCGTGACGGCGACCGGCTCGAGTTTCTCGGTGCACCGCCGGGCGGGAGCGCGAGCCCGCTCAGCTCCCCGGTGTGCTACGCGGCCGAGCTGGACCCGGGATTGTTCGGCGGCGGGGAACAAGAAAGATGATACGGAATCACCGGGAGATTGCGATGAACCCGGATTTTGTAACGACCGGGCCGTTCCCTGTCAGAGTTCATCCGCAATAGCTTGTCTCGCGAACCGCCTCATCGCTTCAGCACGAGCGTCAACCCGTCGCCGACCGGTAACATCGAGAGCGAGACACGCTCGTCGTGGTGGAGCTTCTTGTTCAGTGCGCGGAGCGCGAGCGTGTCGGCGCCGCGCTTCTTCGGATCGGCCACGTCCCCGCCCCAGAGGACGTTGTCGATCCCGATCAGTCCGCCGGGGCGGAGCAGCCGAAGGCAGCGCTCGTAGTAGCCGTCGTAACCGGTCTTGTCCGCGTCGATGAACGCGAAGTCGTAGGCGCCCGCCTCGCCGCCCGCGAGCAACCGGTCGAGCGTCTGCGTCGCCGGCGCGATGCGGAGATCGATTTTCCCGGCGACACCCGCCTTGTCCCAATACGGCTTCCCGACAGCCGTCCACTCCGCGCTCACGTCGCAGCAAACGAGCTTTCCGTCGGCCGGCAGGGCGAGCGCGATCCAGAGCGCGCTGTACCCGGTGTAGGTGCCGATCTCGATCGCGCTCCGCGCGCCGATCGCCTGCACGAGAAGCGCCATGAACTGACCCTGCTCCGGCGAGATCTGCATACCGGCGTACGGGAGCTTCGCGGTCACCGCGCGCAGTTCGGCGGCGACCGGCGGCTCGCGCAGCGAATGATCGAGCAGGTACTTGCGTACCTTCTCGTCGATTCCCCAGGTACGCCTGGACATCAACCGAGAAAAAGACGGTACGCGGCGTTGCGCGACTCGTCGACATACGGGTAGCCGAGCTTCTGCAGGAACACGCGGAACGCACGCATCTCGCGGGGCGGCACCTGCATTCCCACCAGCACGCGACCGTAGTCGGCGCCGTGGTTGCGGTAGTGAAACAGGCTGATGTTCCAGTCCGAGCGCATGCTCGAGAGAAACCGCATCAGCGCCCCCGGCCGCTCCGGGAACTCGAAGCGGTAGAGGAGCTCGTTGTCGGCGCGCGCGGAGTGCCCGCCGACGAGGTGGCGGACGTGCAGCTTCGCCATCTCGTTGTCGGAAAGATCGAGGGTCCGCAGCCCGTGCCGCCGCAGCGTGCGCAGGAGCTTCGCCGTCTCGCTGCGATCGTGCACCTCGACGCCGACGAAGACGTGCGCCTCGACCGGGTCGGCCATGCGGTAGTTGAACTCGGTGATGTTGCGCGAGCCGAGCGTCGCGCAGAACTTCTTGAAGCTGCCGGGGCGCTCGGGGATCGTCACCGCGAGGATCGTCTCCCGGTGCTCGCCGACCTCGGCGCGCTCGGCGACGAAGCGCAGGCGGTCGAAGTTCGCGTTGGCGCCGCAGGCGATCGCGATGAGCTTGCGGTCGCGGACGTGCGTGCGCTCGACGTATCTCTTCGCGCCGGCGATCGCCAGCGCGCCCGCCGGCTCGAGGATCGAGCGCGTGTCCTCGAATACGTCCTTGATCGCCGCGCAGATCTCGTCGGTGTCGACGAGCACGATGTCGTCGACGAGCGCGCGCGCGATGCGGAACGTTTCCTTGCCCACCTGCTTCACCGCGACGGCGTCGGCAAAGAGCCCGACGTGCGGCAGGACGACGCGCCGCCCGGCCGCGATCGAGCGCCTCATCGCGTCGGAATCGACCGGCTGCACGCCGATCACCTTGATGTCCGGCTGCAGCCGCTTGACGTAGGACGCGACGCCCGAGATCAGCCCGCCGCCGCCGATCGCGACGAACATGGCGTGAATCGGGCGCGTCGACTGTCGCAGGATCTCCATTGCAATCGTGCCCTGGCCGGCGATGACGTCGGGATCGTCGAAGGGATGCACGAATGCAAGCCGTAGCCGCCGCTCCAGCTTGCGCGCGTGCTCGCGGGCCTCGCTGTAGGAATCGCCCTGGAGCACTACTTCGGCGCCGCGGGCGGCGACCGCCTCGACCTTGATCCGCGGAGCGGTGACGGGCATGACGATCACCGCCCGGCAGCCGAGCTTCTGGGCCGCGAGCGCGACACCCTGTGCGTGATTGCCCGCGGACGCGGCGATCACACCGCGCTTGAGCGCCTGCGTCGGAAGGTTCGCCATCTTGTTGTACGCGCCGCGCAGCTTGAACGAGAACACCGGTTGCATGTCCTCGCGCTTGAGCATCACGCGATTTCCGAGCCGCGCAGAAAGGTTCGGCGCGAGCTCGAGCGGCGTTTCGATCGCGACGTCGTAGACGCGCGAGTTCAGGATCCGCTGGAGGTAGTCGATCGGCATCGAAAAGGCGTTTATCGCAGCGCAGCAAGGGCGCTACTCTAAGCCGAACGTCACCGTGGCGCAAAGGCCATCGAGTCGAGCGACCACGCGCGCCGTCGTGCGCGCGTTCGTGACCGATTTCGCATCGCAAGAGGGGCCGACAGTAACGCCACCCGTCACAGCGGGAAGTGTTCCTGTGGCGCTTCCCAGAGGGCAGATAACGTATGCCCTCCCAGGAGTCCGGGTCCACTAGGAGAAGAAAAATGTCACTGCGGTTGAAGTTCAACCTGAGCCTGCTCGCCGTCATGGTGCTCGGGCTCGCGCTCAGCAGCTTCCAGCTGAATCGCGTGCTCGAGAAGAACGCCCGCGACGAGGTCCTGCACGAGGCGGGGCTGCTGATGGAGTCGGCGCTCGCGATCCGCGCCTACACCGTGGATCACGTGCGGCCGCGCCTGTCGAAGCTGCCCGACGAGGAATTCATGCCGCAGACGGTGCCCGCCTTCGCGGCCACCGAGACGCTCACGACGCTGCGCAAGAAGTACCCCGAGTACGCGTACAAGGAAGCGACGCTCAACCCGACCAATCCGCGCGACCTGGCGGAGGAATGGGAAGCGAAGATCGTCGAGGCGTTCCGCGCCGACCCGGCCACCCAGGAGGTGAACGGCGTGCGCTCGACCCGCACCGGCCCGAGCCTCTACGTGGCGCGGCCGATCCAGATCAAGAACCCCGCCTGCCTGGCCTGCCACAGCGAGCCCAAGGCCGCGCCGGCGTCGATGCTCAAGACCTACGGCGAGCAGGCCGGCTTCGGCTGGAACCTGAACGAGATCATCGGCGCGCAGGTCGTCTCCGTGCCGATGGCCGTGCCGATGCAGCGTGCCAAGACGACCTTCTACACCTCGATCGGCGCGCTGGTGGCGATTTTCTTCGCGATGTTCATCATCCTCAACATCATGCTCGACCGCCTGGTCATCAAGCCGATCGTGCGCATGTCGGCGGCCGCGGACGCGATCAGCGGCGGCAACTTCGAGCTCGCCGCGATCGACGCGTCGGGCACGGACGAGGTCGCGAAGCTCGCGCAGTCGTTCAATCGCATGACGACGAGCCTCGCGAAGGCCATGCAGATGCTGCGCGCCAAGAAGTGAGCGCGCCGACGCGGACTCGCACGACCTGAGCGGACGCGGGCATGGCCGCTGGCGACGACAACCGACAGTTGCTCGATGCGCTCGCGACGCATGCGGCGGCGTCGCTCGGACCGATCGCGACCCTCATCGTCGAGCAGGCCGCCGCCGCGGGTGGGAGCTTCGAGGCCATCCGCCGGAAGGTCGCGGCACAGATGGACGCCGTTGCGGCGAAGGCGTTCGTCGCCGCGACCGAACCGCTCGCTGCAAAAGCAGGCGCCGCGGCGCGAGCCACCGGCGCTTCCTCGGTGCCGCCGGCCGGTGCCAGTCCGGGGGCTGCCGCGACGCTCGATCGGAGCGATCCGGGACTCGTCCACGCGCTCGGCGTCGAAATGATGGCGCGCGTCGGTCCGAAGGGGCAGGCGCTGGTCGAGGAGGCGGCGCGCAAGTGCCGGACCACCGTGCAGCTGTACCTGCGGCTCGCGGCGGGCGTCGATGACCCCGACCTCAAGGCACAACTCTCGAGCCGCGCCGCCGCCGAAGCCGCGGCGCGCTCCGCGCCCCGAGCCTGACGCGATTCGCCTTGCGCCGCGCAGTCGGCGCCAGTAGCGTGGCGGGCTTTGCGCCCCGCTGAGCGTGGACCTCGCCCACCTGATCGGCCCCGAAGCGAGCTTATGGTCGCTCGCCGTCGCCGCTTTCCTCGCGGCAACCGTGCTGCCGCTGAGTTCGGAAGTCGCGCTCTTCGGCGTGCTCAAGCTGCACCCGCATCTCTTCTGGCCGGCCATCGCAGTGGCGACCGTGGCGAACACGCTCGGCGGGATGACGTCGTACCTCATCGGGCGCTTCCTCGCCGCGCGGAAGCCGCTGAAGCACGTCGAGCAGCTGGAAAAATGGGGACCCGTCGCGCTGCTGCTCGCGTGGGCGCCGCTCGTCGGCGACGCGCTGTGCGTCGCCGCCGGCTGGCTCAAGCTGAACTGGATGGCGTCCGCCGCGTTCCAGGCGGCGGGGCGCCTTGCGCGCTACCTGCTGGTGGCGCAGGGCGCGGCGCTATAGAACGGGCGCCGGGTCAGGAAGCCCGCCCGCGCGCTGCCGACCAGTTGACCTTCGCGCCCCCCTGGGCCGATGTCGTGCCCTCCATCTTGTCGCCGGTCGCGCGGCCGCTGAACTGGCGCCGGGTCCCGTTGCCGTCCACGAAGGAGAACGCGATGTCGGCGCCGCGCAACCGGGCGTCGGCGAGGTCGTACGACTTGTCGCCGAGGCGCGCGGTGCCGGAGAGCTTCTGGAAGGTCTGCTTCAGCGCGATCTGCCATTTCTCCTCGCCGTTGCCGGCCGGAACGGACAGCGCCCAGTTGCCCTGCACCTTCGCCGGCACGATCCACAGGTAGGCGTCGCGGCCCTCGACGGTCGCCGTCTGGTCGGGCTCCCAGTCCTCCATGTTGAACGCGTGCGCCACGATGCGCGTACCCGGCCGCAGATCGAGGATTTTCGGCCGCAGCTTGATGTTCAGCGCGGGGAGCAGGTACATCGTGATGACGGTCGCCTTGCTGAAGTCGGTCTCGAAGATGTCCGCCTTGATGAACTTCGCCTTGTCCGAGATGCCCGCCTTCTCGGCGGCCTTCACCGAGATCGCGACCATGTCCGGGTTGTACTCGATGCCAAGGGCGTTCGCGCCGAACTTCTGCGCCGCCATGATGACGGTGCGGCCGTCGCCCGATCCGAGGTCGATGACGTAGTCGCGCGCGGTCACGTTCGCCATCCGCAGCATCCGCTCGACGAGCGCTTCGGGCGTCGGCACCCACACGACGTCCTTGCCGGCCTGGCCGACCTGCGGCTGGTACTCCTGCTTCTCGCCTTTCTTGTCGGCCGCCGCCTGAGCGAACGCCGGACCCTGCACCGCCACCACCGACACTGCCGCGACGAACGCGACTGCTGCTTTCCACTGAATGCTCACGGGACGACCTCCTTTGTGGGACTACGCTGCCTGCAGCTTGGCGTACTCCAGCTGCAGCCATTTCATGCCCTGCGGGCCAAAATTGATCTGCACGCGCGCATCGGTGCCGCTGCCTTCAGCGTTGACGATGACGCCCTGGCCGAACTTGGCGTGCACGACGCTCTGCCCGATGCGGAACGGCAGGTTAGGCGCGCCGCCACCCGGCTCCTTGCGGTAGCGGGCGAGCGGCTCCGCGGTCTTCCAGGCGCTGTCGGCGACGAGCGGCCGGCCACGCGGCGTGAGCCATTTCAACACGCCCGCCGGGACCTCGTCGAGGAAGCGGCTCGAGACGTTGTACCGCGTCTGCCCGTGCAGCAGGCGCGTCTGCGCAAAGGTGAGGTAGAGGCGCGTCCGCGCGCGGGTGATCGCGACGTACATGAGCCGCCGCTCCTCCTCGAGGCCATCCTGCTCGGTGACGCTCTGTTCGTGCGGGAACAGCCCTTCTTCGAGGCCGGTAATGAACACGACGTGGAACTCCAGTCCCTTCGCCGAATGGACGGTCATGAGCTGGATCGCGTCCATGCCCTCGGCCGCCTGATTCTCGCCCGACTCGAGCGCCGCATGCGCCAGGAACTGGCCGAGCGGATCGGGCGCGGCGGGCTGGGCGTCTTCCGCGGCATCCGCCGCGGCGGCCTGCGCGGCGTAAGTCTCGTCCTGGGTGAACGCCGCGGCCGCGTTCACGAGCTCCTCGAGGTTCTCGACGCGATCCGCACCGTCGCGCTCGTTCTTGTAGTGATCGAGCAGGCCGCTCGCGTGGAGCATGTGCTCCACGACCTCGTGCAGCGGTACGCCCTGCGTGCCCTGCCGGATCGTGTCGATCAGCTTCGCGAAGGCGCCGACTGCGGCTCCGGCCTTGCCGGCCACCTGCGGAACCGCCTGCCACAGGCTCGTGCCGCCCGCGGCGGCCGCATCCTGCAAGGCCTCGATCGTGCGCGCGCCGATGCCGCGCGCCGGAAAGTTCACGACCCGCAGCAGCGCGCCGTCGTCGTCGCGGTTGGCGAGCAGACGCAGGTACGCGAGCGCGTGCTTGATCTCCTGGCGCTCGAAGAAACGCAGCCCGCCGTACACGCGATACGGGATGCCCTGCGTGAAGAGCGCGTGCTCGATCACCCGCGACTGCGCGTTCGAGCGGTAGAGAATCGCGATGTCCCGCCGCGCGAGGCCCTCGCGCAGCAGGTTCTGGACTTCGTCGGCGACGAAATGCGCCTCGTAGCCGTCCGACTGCGCTTCGTAGACGCGCAGCGGCTCGCCTTCGCCCGCCGCGGTCCACAGGTTCTTGCCGAGGCGCTTGCGGTTGTGGGAGATGAGCGCGTTCGCGGCGTTCAGGATGTTGCCGTGCGAGCGGTAGTTCTGCTCGAGCCGGATCACGTTCCGCACGCGGAACTCGCGCTCGAGGTCGGCCATGTTGCCGACGTTCGCGCCCCGAAAGGCGTAGATGGACTGATCGTCGTCCCCCACGGCGAAGATCGCGTTCTCTTGGCCTGCGAGGAGCTTCAGCCAGCGGTACTGCAGTCGGTTCGTGTCCTGGAACTCGTCCACGAGGATGTGGCGGAAGCGGCTCTGGTAGTGCGCGCGCAGGATCTCGTTCCTCTGGAGCAGCTCGTAGCAGCGCAGGAGCAGCTCCGGGAAATCGACCGCGCCCTCCTTCTGACACTGTTCGTCGTAGGCCGCGTAGAGCTCCGCGTTGCGCCGGCTCGCCTCGTCGTGGATCGGGACGTCCTTCGGCCGCTGTCCCTCTTCCTTGGCGGCGTTGATGAACCACTGCACCTGCCTCGGCGGGTAGCGGTCCTCGTCGACGTTCAGGCTCTTCAGCACCCGCTTCACCGCACCGAGCTGGTCCTGCGAGTCGAGGATCTGGAAGAGCTGCGGCAGGCCGGCGTCGCGATGGTGTGCGCGCAGCATGCGATTGCACAGGCCGTGGAACGTGCCGATCCACATTCCGCGCGTGCTGACCGGCAGCATCGCGGAAACGCGCGTGAGCATCTCCCGGGCGGCCTTGTTCGTGAACGTGACCGCGAGGATGCTCGCGGGCGAGGCGTTGCCCGTCTGGATCAGCCACGCGATGCGCGTCGTCAGGACGCGCGTCTTGCCCGATCCGGCGCCCGCGAGGATCAGCGCGTGCTGGTTCGGAAGAGTGACCGCCTGGAGCTGCTCGGGGTTGAGATGTTCGAGAAGACTGGACATGCCACAGGCGCGAAAGAGGCGGCGAGTATAGCAGCCGACCCTGCGCACTCCGGATGCGCACCAGTGCCCCGGAATGGTGCTCAGAATGTGTCGGGATCCCGCGACACAGCAGATAGAGGAACTTTTCTACATCAACGTGTTATACATGAGTTGACGTGATATATGGTGCGATGCAATATGCACCATGTCCCGTGCCCGGCGAACGGCCCACGAAGCCCGTTAGCCGAGCCCTCCACTGCCCACGAGGCGAAAGACCGAAGATGCAGAAGCTGAAACTGCTGCCCTGGCTCGCGCGCCGTCAAGACGTGCCCCTGGAACGCGCCGAAGAACTCTGGCGACAGGCCGTCGCGCTGGCCGACTTCGAGCACGGCGCGGACGCACAGACGAGTGACTACTGGGCGTACGCGATGCGCACGCTGCTCAAACTCCTGCGCTGCGACGGGGCTGCTCTCGTCGACGCCGCAGCGCTCGAGCAGCCGCACGCGCTGCTCAAATCGCGCACCGCGGTGCCCCTGATCGATTCGCAGCGCCGTCTCGGTGTGGCGGCGTTCGACGCCGCCGAAGCCTTCCTGCACGCCGCCAACGACTACTGGAGCCGCGCGCTGCACGTCGTCGACGCGCGGCGCTGACACCCCCTAGCCGGCCTAGATGCCGAGCTCGCGCGCGAGCCGGCCGCACTGCTACTGCGTCACGCGCGGCGCGGACACGCCGTACTTGCCCGCGAGGCTTGCGGCGAGCGCCTCGGCCTCCGCTTGCGACGGCAGCTGCGCGATGCGCACGTCGTACGCGCGCCGGCCCTGCACCCGCTTCGAATCGAGCTCCGCCGCATAACCGGCGGCGCGCACGTCCTGGTACACGCGCAGCACGTCGTTCTCGGATTCGCCGCTCGCGAGCACGACCTTCCACCGGCCGCCGCGCCGCGCCGCGCCCGTGCCCACCCCGATTTCGGTCTCCTCCGCCCACTGCTTGAGCTGATCGGCGTTGACCGGTTGCACGGGGAGCGCCGGCCGGCCCCTCGGCGCGATGTAGAACGACAGCGGCTGATCCATGGCGACCGGCGGATCGCCTGCACGGGTCACCTCGATCTTCCCCTCGATCAGGCACACGATGTCGCGGTCGGCCGCCGCCTTGCCCCACAGATCGGTGCCACGAATGCCGGCGGTGACCGTGGCGACGCTGATGCTCACTTCGCGCCGCCGCGCCTTGGCAAGCGCATCGGTGGTAAACCGGAAGGCGCCGGCGAGCACGTTCATCGTCGAGGCGAACACGTTGTCCTTGCGCACCTGCACGTTCGCGAGCTTGAGCTGCGCGTTCTCGCCGAGCTTCACGGCGCTGCCTTCGGCGAGCTTGAGCCGCAGGCGCGCGTTCGCGCCGGTGCGCAGGTCGTCGTCAGACTGCAGCGTCATTCCCGGGGCGAGGGGGAACGCGGCAGTCCACCGCGCTCCACCCACGCAGGCATCTGCACCGCCTCCACGACGGCCGGCGGCGGAGCGGCACGCTTGGGCTCGTCCGCGGCCTGCGCCGCGACGACGACGAGCGCAGCAACGGCGATCACGATCAGGCGCTTCATGCGTGCTTCCTCCTCCCACGGCGGTCCAGCGATTCTACGAGGCGCGTTCCCGACCGGATGAGCGCAGGGCGGAACTAGTGCACAGCTATAATTCCGCCCTTTCCGACAGCAAGATAGCCGCAATGGATCAGGTTTACCACCCGGGGAAGGTCGAGCGCGAGGCGCAGGCGTTCTGGGACGAGACGCACGCGTTCCGCGCCGTCGAGACCCCGGGCAAGCGCAAGTACTACTGCCTGTCGATGTTCCCCTATCCGTCGGGGAAGCTCCACATGGGGCACGTGCGCAACTACACGATCGGCGACGTGCTCACGCGCTACTACCGGATGCGCGGCTACAACGTGCTGCAGCCGATGGGCTGGGACGCGTTCGGCCTGCCGGCGGAGAACGCGGCGATGGCGAACCGCGTGCCGCCGGCGCAATGGACCTACGACAACATCGCCTACATGAAGAGGCAGCTCCGGTCGCTCGGCTTTGCGATCGACTGGGAGCGTGAGCTCGCGACCTGCAAGCCCGACTACTACCGCTGGAACCAGTGGCTGTTCCTGCGCATGCTCGAGAAGGGCATCGCCTACAAGCACACCGGCGTGGTGAACTGGGACCCCGTCGACCAGACCGTGCTCGCCAACGAGCAGGTGATCGATGGCCGCGGCTGGCGCACCGGCGCGGTGGTCGAGAAGCGCGAAATTCCGATGTACTACCTCCGCATCACCCAGTACGCGGAGGAACTGCTCGCGGCGCTGGACACGCTGCCCGGCTGGCCGGAGCGCGTGAAGCTGATGCAGGCGAACTGGATCGGCCGCAGCGAGGGCGTGAACTTCGGCTTCCCGTACGAGCTCGAGGGCGAAAAGAAGCTGATGCGCGTGTTCACCACGCGCGCCGACACGATCATGGGCGTGACCTTCTGCGCGGTGGCGGCCGAGCATCCGCTCGCTGCGGCGGCCGCGAAGCGCGACGCGAAGCTCGCCGCATTCGTGGAGGAGTGCAAGCACGGCAGCGTGATGGAGGCCGATCTCGCGACGATCGAGAAGAAAGGGATGCCCACCGGGCTGTTCGTGACGCACCCGCTCACCGGGGCGCAGGTGGAGGTGTGGATCGGCAACTACGTCCTGATGGGTTACGGCGAGGGCGCCGTAATGGGCGTGCCTGCGCACGACGAGCGCGACTTCGAGTTTGCGAAGAAGTACGGGCTCCGGATCAAGCCGGTGATCGACGGTCGCCGGCAAGCCCTACAGCACGGACGCGTGGGAGGCGTGGTACGCGGACAAGGAGAACGGGGTCTGCGTCAACTCGGGCAAGTACGACGGGTTGAACTACAAGGACGCGACCGACGCCATTGCCGCCGACCTGGCGGCGAAGGGCCTCGGCGGCAAGCAGGTGCAATGGCGTCTGCGCGACTGGGGTATCTCGCGCCAGCGCTACTGGGGCACGCCGGTGCCGCTGGTGCACTGCCCCGCGTGCGGCGACGTGCCGGTGCCAGACAAGGATCTGCCGGTCGTGCTGCCCGAGGACTGCGTCCCCGACGGCAGCGGCAACCCGCTCGATAAACGCGCCGAATTCGTGAACACGCCGTGTCCGAAGTGCGGCGAGCCTGCGCGACGCGAGACGGACACGATGGATACGTTCGTCGACTCGTCGTGGTACTTCAGCCGCTTCGCGAGCCCGGACGCGAGCACGGCGATGGTCGATGCGCGCGTGAACTACTGGCTGCCGGTCGACCAGTACATCGGCGGCATCGAGCATGCCATCCTGCACCTGCTGTACGCACGCTTCTGGTCGAAGGTGATGCGGGACCTCGGGCTCGTGAAGTTCGACGAGCCGTTTGCGAACCTGCTCACGCAGGGGATGGTGCTAAACGAGGTCTTCGTGCTCGTCGACGAGAAAGGCAAGCGCACGTTCTATGCGCCCGAGGAGCTCGATATCGAGCGCGACGCCTCCGGCCGCGTAGTCAAAGCGACCACGAAGGAAGTTGGCTTGTCGGTCCCGTACGGGGGCATCTCGACGATGTCGAAGTCGAGCCGGAACGGCGTCGACCCGCAGGATCTCATCGACAGGTTCGGCGCCGACACCTCGCGATTCTTCATCATCTTCACCAGTCCACCGGAGCAGACGCTCGAGTGGAACGACGCCGGCGTCGAGGGCGCGTCGCGGTTCCTCAAGCGCGTATGGAGCCTGGCGTACGATCTCTCGCCCCTCGTCGGCGCGGAATCGCAGAAGCGCGCGGGCGCGTATGCGCAGTACGCGTACCCGGCGGAGTGGCTCGGCAAGCATCCGCAGCTCGCCGCGGCGCGGCGCGAGATCCACGCCAACGTGAAGCAAGCGACCTACGACATCGATCGCCAGCAGTTCAACACGGTCGCCTCCGCGGCGATGAAGATCTACAACGCGCTGGCCGCCGTGCCGCGCACCGGAGATGCCGCGCAAGCGGCCGTGACGCTGCTGCACGAGGGTGTCTCGATCCTGCTGCGCGTCCTGTACCCGATCGCACCGCACATCGCGCACGCGCTGTGGCGCGAGCTGGGTTACGCCGGCGACCCGATGACCGCCGCGTGGCCCGAAGCCGATCCGGCGGCGCTGGAGACCGACGAGGTCGAACTGGTGCTGCAGGTAAACGGCAAGCTGCGCGGACACCTGCGTGTGCCCAAGGACGCCGACAAGACGGCGATCGAGCGGCTCGCCCTGGCGCACGAAGCGGTCCTGAGACACACCGAAGGCCGGCCGCCGAAGAAGGTGATCGTCGTCCCGGGACGGCTGGTGAACGTCGTGGTGTAATGACGCCATGCGCATACCCGACATTCCGGCGCAGCCCGGAATCGAGCATCGGGACCACGGCGTGCGCCGGGACCGCGTGCGCGCGCGACGCATGCTGCTCGCCGTGCTCGCTTGTGCGGCGCTTGCGCTCGCCGCCTGCGGCTTCAAGCTGCGCGGCCAGCAGACCTTCCCGTTCGATACGATCAGCGTGCCGGTCAACACGCCGCTCGGATTCGAGCTGAAGCGCAACATCGCCGCCGCGAACGACCAGACCAAGCTCGTCGAGAGCGCCGCCGATGCGGACGCCGTGCTGTCGATCATGAGCGAGGCGCAGGAAAAGGTCATCCTCTCGCTCAACACGCAGGGCCGCGTGACCGAATACCAGCTGCGCTACCGCGTCGCGTTCCGCGTGTCGACCCCGAAGGGCCTCGACTTCATCCCGCCCACCTCCCTGCTGCTCACCCGGGACATCACCTTCAACGACCAGGTGCTCGCGAAGGAGACCGAGGAGGCGCAGCTCTACAGGGAGATGCGCTCCGACCTGGTGCAGCAGATCATCCGCCGGCTGGCTGCCGCAAAGCCGCTGGTGGCCGAAACCGAGTAGGGTGAAGCCGCCGTGCCGCAGGTCAGGGCCGACCAGCTCGACGTCCATCTTGCCCGCGTGCTTGCGCCACTCTACGTCGTCCACGGCGACGAGCCGCTGCTCGCGATGGAGGCGGCGGACGCGATCCGCGCCAAGGCGCGCGCCGAGGGCCACGCGGAGCGCGAAGTCCATCTCGTCGAGCGGTACTACGACTGGGACCGCCTCGCGGCTTCCGCGGCCGCGCTCTCGCTGTTCGCGAGCCGCAGGCTGATCGAGCTGCGCATTCCGTCCGGGAAGCCCGGCACCGACGGCGCTGCGGCGATCACCGCCTATTGCGCCGCGCTGCAGCCCGACATCGTCACGCTCGTCACGCTGCCGCGGCTCGATCGCGCCGGCCAGAACTCGGCCTGGTTCGGCGCCCTGTCCGGCGCCGGCGTCGTGGTCAACGTCTTCCCGGTCGAGCGCCGCACGCTGCCGCTCTGGATCGGCGCGCGCCTCGCGCGACAGAAGCAGCGGGCCGCGGAGGACGCGCTCGCGTTCATCGCCGACTGCGTCGAGGGCAACCTGCTCGCGGCGCACCAGGAGATCCAGAAGCTCGGTCTGCTCTATCCGCCCGGCGACCTCGCGTTCGAGCAGGTGCGCGACGCGGTGCTGGACGTCGCGCGCTTCGAGGTGTCGCAGCTGTCGGAGGCGATGCTCTCCGGAGATCGTGCGCGGCTCGCGCGCGTGCTCGACGGGCTCGCCGGCGAGGGGGAAGCGCCGCCGCGGGTGTTGTGGGTCATGTCCGACGACGTGCGCGCGGTCACCCGCGTCCAGCGGGGACTCGCCGAGGGCCGCAACGCCGCCGACCTGTTCCGCGAGTGCCGCGTCTGGGGCGAGGCGCGCCAGCGCCTCGTCGCGGCCGCCGCGCGTCGCATGGCGCACGAGGCGCTGGATGCCGCTCTGGCGCAGGCCGCTGCGGTCGACCGGACGATCAAGGGCCTGGCGAAGGGCGACCCGTGGGACGAGTTGCTGCAGCTGGGCTTACGGTTCGCGTAGGGCGGATCCGAGCGCTTCCGTAGGCTAAACTTGCTGCATGGACGTCAAGGCGTACATGCAGGACCTCGGCCGGCGCGCGCGCGCCGCGTCGCGCGTGGTCGCGAAGGCGGATACCGAGACCAAGAACCGCGCGCTGGGCGCAATGGCGGCAGCGGTGCGCCGCGATGGGGCGACGATTCTCGCCGCCAATGCGCAGGACGTCGCGGCCGCGCGCGCCGCAGGCCTCGCGCCCGCGATGGTCGACCGGCTCACGCTGACCGACACGTCGGTCGAGTCGATGGCGGAAGGCCTGGAGCAGGTCGCGGCGCTCCCCGATCCGGTAGGTGCGATCACCGAGCTCGCGGAGCGGCCGACCGGGATCAAGGTCGGCCGGATGCGCGTGCCGCTCGGCGTGATCGGGATCGTCTACGAGTCGCGCCCGAACGTCACCGCGGACGCCGCGGCGCTCTGCCTCAAGTCGGGCAACGCCTGCATCCTGCGCGGCGGCTCGGAGGCGATTCACGCCAATCTGGCGATCGCAGCGTGCGTGCACGCGGGTCTGCGCGCGGCGGGGTTGCCGGAGGACGCGGTGCTCGTCGTGAACACCCCCGACCGCGCGGCCGTGGGCGAGCTCCTGCGCATGCACGACTACGTGGACATCATCGTCCCGCGCGGCGGCAAGGCGCTGGTCGAACGCGTCATCGCCGAGTCGCGCATCCCGATGATCAAGCACCTCGACGGCGTGTGCCACGTCTACATCGACGAGCGCGCCGACCTCGACAAGGCGGTGCGCATCGCCGACAACGCGAAGACGCAGCGCTACGGCACCTGCAACACGATGGAAACGCTGCTCGTGCACGCGGCCGTCGCTCCGCGCGTGCTGCCGGCGCTCGCGCGCATCTACGCCGCGAAAGGCGTCGAGCTCCGCTGCGACGACGCGGCGGCGAAGGTGATCCGCGACGCGCTCGACGGGGCGGCGCCGGCGATCAAGCCCGCGGCCGAGCAGGACTGGTACACCGAATGGCTCGCGCCGGTGCTCGGCGTGCGCGTCGTGAAGAGCCTCGACGAGGCGATGGACCACATCGCCAAGTACGGCTCGCAGCACACCGACGCGATCGTCACGGAGGACGACGCGCGCGCGCAGCGGTTCCTGCGCGAGGTCGACTCGAGCTCGGTGATCGTGAACGCCTCGACGCGCTTCGCCGACGGCTACGAGTACGGGCTGGGCGCCGAGATCGGCATCTCGACCGACAAGCTGCACGCACGCGGGCCGGTGGGGCTGGAAGGACTCACCTCGCAGAAGTACGTCGTACTGGGCACCGGGCAGGTGCGCACCTGACAGGCGAAGGGAGCTCGCGTGGCGCGAATGCAGTGGTACTTCGACTTCCTCTCCCCGTACGCATATCTGCAGTTCGCGACGGAGCCGGAACTCTTCCAGCGCTCCGACGTCGAGCTCAGGCCGCTCGTGCTGGCGGCGCTGCTCGACCATTGGGGCCAGAAGGCGCCGGCGGAGATCGAGGCCAAGCGCCAGCACACCTATCGTCACGTCACCTGGCTCGGCGCGAAGCGCGGGGTGCCGTTGCGCGTACCCCCGGCCCACCCGTTCAACCCGATTCACGCACTGCGGCTCGCGCTCGCCTTCGGAGCAACCTACGAGACGGTGAAATCGATCTTCGACTTCATCTGGGGCCAGGGCCGCTCCCCGAACGACGAATGGAAGGCGCTCTGCGACACCCTCGGCGTACCGGGTGCCGAGGTGCTGGCGGCGAGCGAAGGGGTCAAGGCGCAGCTGCGGGAGTACGGGGAGGAGGCGATCCGGGCCGGCGTCTTCGGCGTACCGACCTTCGTCGTCGACGGCCATCTCTTCTGGGGTCTCGACGCCACCGACCTGCTGCGGGACTACCTCGACAATCCGCAGCTCTTCGACGCCGCCGAGATGCAGCGTCTCGCGTCGATCCAGATCGCCGCGACCCGCAAGGCCTGACGGCGCGAGCGCGCGCGACCTGGATGGCGCTTTCCCCGCTGCTCGGGCTCCTCGGCGGCACGTTCGACCCGGTGCACTATGCGCATCTGCGTCTCGCCGACGAGGCCGCCGAGCATCTCGGACTCACGCGCGTGCGCTGGATCCCGTCGGGCAGCCCGGGGCACCGCACGGCGCCGCGCACGGCGGGCCGCCACCGGCTCGAGATGGTCCGCATCGCGGTGCGCGACGACGCGCGCTTCGAGGTCGACGAGGCCGAAGCCGAGAGCGCCGCGCCGGGCTTCACGATCGACACGCTGAAGCGGCTGCGCGCGCAGCTCGGGACCGAAGCGCCGCTCGTCTTCATCATCGGCGCGGATCAGCTGCACGCGTTCCACACCTGGCGCGCGTGGCGCGAGCTCCTCACGCTGGCGCACTTCGCGGTCGGTGAACGCCCCGGCTTCGCCGTGACCCGCGACGCGCTCCCGGCCGAGGTCGGCGTCGAGTACGCGCAGCGCGCCGGAACGCCTGCGGCGCTGGCGGCCGCCCCCGCCGGGCGCATCGTCACGTTCCCGATGACCCTGCTCGGGATCTCGGCCTCCGAACTGCGACGCCGGCTCGCCTCGGACCGCAGCGTGCGCTATTTGCTCCCGCCCGAAGTTCTCGCATATATTCGAGCACACGACCTTTACCGAGAGGACCAGCCCTCCAACTGATGGACATCCGGAAAAAGCAGAAGGCGGTCGTTGCCGCGCTCGAGGACATCAAGGCCCGCGACGTCGCGGCATTCGATGTCACCCACCTGACCAGTCTGTTCGACCGGGTGATCATCGTCACCGCCGACTCCGCGCGGCAGACGAAGGCCCTCGCCGTTCATCTGCGCGAGAGGATGAAGGCCCTCGGCGAGCGCGTTCTCGGCCTCGAAGGCGAGGCGGGCGGCGAGTGGGTGCTGGTCGACCTCGGGGATGTCGTGGTGCACATCATGCAGCCGGCGGTTCGCCAGCACTACAACCTGGAGGAGCTGTGGGACCAGCCCGCCCCGCGCGCGAAGCGTCCCCGCTCGAAGCCCAAACCCGCAAAAGAGGCGGCAACCTGAGTGAAACTTCTCGTCGTCGCGGTCGGGGAGCGGATGCCCGGCTGGGTCGACGAGGCGTTCGCCGATTATGCGCGGCGGTTTCCGCGCAAGGCCCGGCTCATCCTGGCGGAGATCCGGCCGGAGAAGCGTGGCCCCACCCGCACTCCTGCGCAGGCGATGGCCGCGGAGGCAAAGCGCCTCGACGCGGCCCTGCCGGCCGGCTGCCGGCGCGTCGCGCTCGACGAGCGCGGCCGCGAGGTCACCACGGCCCAGCTCGCCCGGCTCCTGGACGGCTGGCTCGCGGGCGGGCAGGACGTCGGCTTCCTGATCGGCGGACCGGACGGGCTCGACGAGTCGCTCCGGGCCGGCGCCGACCTGCAGCTCCGCCTGTCGAGCCTCACGCTGCCGCATGCACTGGTTCGCGTCCTGCTCGCGGAACAGCTTTATCGGGCCCTCTCGCTCCTCGATAATCACCCGTACCATCGGAAATAACGACCAGCGAGAATAACTAGAGCCAAGCGAAAGGCGGCCGTGGCGTACAACGTTCCGCGCATCTACCTCGCCTCGCGCAGCCCGCGCCGCCGGGAGCTTCTCAAGCAGATCGGCGTCGGCTTCGAGGTGCTCCTTTTCCGCGAGCATGGCCTGCGCGGGCGGGACATGGACGAGACGCCCCACCCGAACGAGCTGCCCGACGCCTACGTCACCCGCGTCGCCAAGAGCAAGGCCGAGGCCGGGTGGCAACGCGTGGTGCAGCGCGGCCTCCCGCGCCACCCGGTGCTCGCGGCGGACACCACCGTGTGCCTGCGCAACGACATCTTCGGGAAGCCGGCCGATCGCGCCGACGCCATCGCCATGCTGCGCGCGCTGTCGGGACGCGAGCATCGCGTCCTGACCGCGGTTGTGCTCTCGTTCGACGCCACCGTCGATGCGATCCTGAACGAGAACGTCGTTCGCTTCCGCGACCTGGATGACGCCGAGATCGCGCAGTACGTCGACACCGGCGAGCCGTTCGACAAGGCCGGAGGCTATGCGATCCAGGGCCGCGCCGCGGCGTTCATCCCGGAGATCCTCGGCAGCTACACCGGCGTGATGGGCCTGCCGCTGTACGAGACGGCGAGCCTGCTGCGCAAGTTCCAGTCCCGGTTCGGCTGAGCTTCCGGGTTAAGCTTGCGGCCCCGGCCGAGCGCCGCGGGAAGCCATGGCCGAGGACATCCTCATCAACGTCACGCCGCAGGAGACGCGCGTCGCCGTAATGGCGAACGGCGTGGTTCAGGAGCTGCACGTGGAACGCTCCGCGACGCGGGGGCTCGTCGGCAACATCTACATGGGCCGGGTCGTGCGCGTGCTGCCCGGCATGCAGTCGGCGTTCGTCGAGATGGGGCTGGAGCGCGCGGCGTTCCTTCACGTCGCCGACATCTGGGAGGAGCGCCAGAATGGCGCCGCGAACGGCGACCCGCCCCGCGCCGGCACGACGCGCCCGATCGAGAAGATCCTCGCCGAGGGGCAGCCGCTGCTGGTGCAGGTCATCAAGGACCCGATCGGCACCAAGGGCGCGCGCCTGTCGACGCAGATCTCGATCGCCGGGCGACTGCTCGTGCACCTGCCGCAGGACTCGCACATCGGCGTCTCGCAGCGCATCGAGGACGAAACCGGACGCAAGGTCCTGCGCGAGCGGCTCCAGCAGCTCCTGCCGGCCGACGAGAGCGGCGGGTACATCATCCGCACCATGGCCGAGACGGCAACCGAGGCCGAGCTCGCGAACGACGTCGCCTACCTGCGGCGTCTCTGGGGTTACATCCGCGAGCGGTCGCAGACCTCGCACGCGCCGTCGCTCCTGCACCAGGACCTCTCGCTGGCGCAGCGCGTGCTGCGCGACTTCGTGAATGAGGACACCGGACGCGTGCTGATCGATTCGCGCGAGACCTTCACGCGACTGCAGGCGTTCGCGGTCGACTACGTCCCGAAGGTGGCGCCGAAGCTCGAGCACTACGCCGGCGAGCGGCCGCTGTTCGATCTCTACAACGTCGAGGACGAGATCGAGCGCGCGCTCGCCCGCCGCGTCGATCTCAAGAGCGGCGGCTACCTGATCGTCGACCAGACCGAGGCGATGACGACGATCGACGTCAACACCGGCGGGTTCGTCGGCGTGCGCAATTTCGAGGACACGATCTTCAAGACCAACCTCGAGGCCGCGCAGGTGATCGCCAGGCAGCTGCGCCTGCGCAACCTCGGCGGCATCATCATCCTCGACTTCATCGACATGACGAACGGGGACCATCGCGCCGCGGTGCTCGCCGAGTTCCAGAAATTCCTCGCGCGCGACCGGACCAAGATGACGCTGAACGGTTTCACGCAGCTCGGGCTGGTGGAGATGACGCGCAAGCGCACGCGCGAGTCGCTGGAGCACGTGCTGTGCGAGCCGTGCGCGATCTGCCAGGGGCGCGGCACGGTGAAGACCGCGCGCACGGTGTGCTACGAGATCCTGCGCGAGATCCTGCGCGAGGCGCGCCAGTTCAATGCGCGCGAGTTCCGCATCCTCGCCGCGCAGAGCGTCATCGATCTCTTCCTCGAGGAGGAATCGCAGTCGCTCGCGATGCTCGGAGACTTCATCGGCAAGCCGGTGTCGATGCAGGTCGAGACGAGCTACCCGCAGGAACAGTTCGACGTCATCCTAATCTAGGCAGGCATGGTCAGAGACAAGGTCGTGATCGTCACCGGCGCCGGCGGCGGGATCGGGCGCGAGATCGCGGCCGCGATGGCGGCTGGCGGGGCGAAGGTCGTCGTGAACGACATCGGCGCGTCCCTCACCGGGGAGCCCGGCGACGCCGGGGCAGCGCAGCGGGTGGTCGACGAGATCCGTGCGCGCGGCGGCGCGGCCGTCGCCAGCACCGACAGCGTGTCGGACTGGAACGCGGCGAACCGGATCGTGCAGGTCGCGCTGGACGCCTTCGGCCGCATCGACTGCGTTGTGAACAACGCCGGGATCCTGCGCGATCGCCTGTTCCACAAGATGACGCCGGAGGATTTCGAGGCCGTCGTCCAGGTGCACCTGATGGGGACCTTCTACGTCAGTCGCGCGGCCGCGACGCACTTCCGCGCGCGGGAAAGCGGCGCGTACATCCACATGACCTCGACCTCCGGGCTGATCGGAAACGTCGGGCAGGCCAACTACGCCGCCGCGAAGCTCGGAATCGCGGCGCTGTCGAAGTCGATTGCAGTGGATCTCGCGAAGTTCAACGTGCGCTCGAACTGCATCGCGCCGTTCGCCTGGAGCCGGATGATCGCGTCGATCCCGACCGAGACGCCCGCGCAGCAGGCGCGGGTGGCGAAGCTCCAGCGCATGGAAGCGGGCAAGATCGCGCCGATGGCGGTGTTCCTGGCCGGAGACGCCGCCCGGGAGGTGAGCGGTCAGGTCTTCGCGGTGCGCGCGAACGAGATCTTCGTGATGAGCCAGCCGCGGCCGGTGCGTTCGGTCCATCGCGCCGAGGGCTGGACCGCCGAGGCGATCGCCGCGCACGCGCTGCCCGCGCTCAAGGCGAGCTTTCTGCCGCTCGACGTCTCGGCGGACGTCTTCTCCTGGGATCCAATCTAAGCCGGGGGATCGCCCCTCACCTCGTTAGACGCCCTGAAGGAGCACCGATGCCCCGTCAAACCAAGCCCCTGCGCAGCGACCTCGGCTGGAGCACCCCCGACAAGATCGTCGTCCGCGGCAAGGACCTGCCGGGCGAGCTGCTCGGCAAGATCAACCTCGGCGACATGGCGTTCCTCGAGTTGATGGGACGCGTGCCGACGCCGCAGGAGTCGACCGTCTTCAACGCCATCCTCGTCACGCTCGTGGAGCACGGGATCACGCCGAGCGCGCTCGCCGCGCGGCTCACCTACGCCGGCGCGCCGGAGTCGCTCCAGGCCGCGGTCGCCGCCGGGCTGTGCGGGCTCGGGACCGTGTTCGTCGGCAGCATGGAAGGCGTTGCGAAGATGCTCGCCGAGGTGCTGCCGCGCAGCCGCGCGAAGACGGCGACCGCGGCCGAGCTCGAGGCGATTGCCCGCGACACGGTCGCGTCCTGGCGTGCGCGAAAGCACCCGATCCCGGGCCTCGGGCATCCGATCCACAAGCCGGTCGACCCGCGCACGCCGCGGCTGTTCCAGATCGCGCAGGAGAACGGCCTGTCCGGCGCTTACGTGCGGCTGGTGCAGCTCATCGCCGCCGAGGCCGAGCGCGCCTCGGGCAAGCAATTGCCGATCAACGCGACCGGCGCGATCGGCGCGATCTGCTGCGAGCTCGGCGTGCCCGATCGCATCGTGCGCGGCCTCGGCGTGATGGCGCGCGCGGTCGGGTTGGTCGGCCACATCCTCGAGGAGACCGAGCATCCGATGGCGCTCGAGGTCTGGCAACGCATCGACGAGGAAGCGAGCGCGCACGCCCGGCCGAAACGCGACTAGCGACCCGCCGATGCCGCTTCCGTCGCTGCTCGAGGGCAAGTTGCGCCTGCCCGTGATCGGCGCACCGCTGTTCCGAGCACGCATCGCGACCGGAGCGGCGTGACTTTCCGCACCGCGTCCGCGTCGCGTCCGGTAGACCGGCCTGCCGGCGGACGCGCAAAATCCGGGCGATGAAAGAGGGCAGCCTCAGCGACAAGGAGCGAAAACTCGTCGCGGCGGCGCGGCGCGAGGCGCAGGCGAAGCGTGCCGGCGCCGCGCCACAGCCGGCCAACCCGGCCGCACCGGTCCGCACGCCGACCTCGCCGCTCGACGGGCGCACGGTCGTCGGCTGGGACCATCCCGCCGCGCACGTCACGCCGCTCGATCAGCCGACGGTCGCCGGATGGGACCACCCGGCCGCGAGCGGCACGAAAGGGCACGATGCGGACGGCAAGTGGTCGCGGATGGCCGCGCTCATGGAGGCCGAGCGCGCCGCGGAGATGCGGAAGCGGCAGCGGGCAAAACGCCGCGCCGCCATCTTCATGAGCGTGCTGCTGGTGGTCGTCGCGATCGTTGCGGCGCGAGTGCTGCTCTCGCGCTGAGCGCGCGGCGCGTCAGCGCGGATCGCGGGCCGCGATCGTGCGCGCGACGATCTCGCCCAGTCCCGAGTCGACCTTTTCCGCCGGCATCGCGTAGAGCCACACCTCGGTGATCCGCGACACGTCCGGCATCTCGCCCAGGCCGTTGTCGATGCTGTCGGCAGGCGTGGCGTACAGCCAGGTCTCGTTCCACTGCGTGTATGGGGGCAGCGCACCGAGGCCGTTGTCGACCTTGGCGGCGGGTTCGGGAACCTCGTCCGCGGCCAGCCCGGCGGGCGCGACGAACAGGGTCAGTGCGGCGGCGAGTGCGACGGCGGCGTGCTTGGCAGACGGCATGGCGAGCTCCCCTTTTTTTGCGAGGGCCAACTCTGGGGCCCGGTGGGCGAACGCGCGAGTGCATAGTGCCGCGCCGTCGCCTCGAGCTCGGCCGCGAGTGCCGACTATTTCGCGTCCGGACGGAGGAAGTCGCCGGTGCGCGAACGGTGCGACTACTTGGGCGCTCGACCCATGAGGTAGAACTCGTCGTTGGGGCGCAGCGCGACGAAGTTCGCGAACCGGTTCGACAGGGAGAAGAACGCGGAGACGCCGGCGATGTCCCAGATGTCCGCGTCGGTGAAGCCGTGCGCGCGCAGGGCGGCGAAGTCGCGCTCGTCGATCGCGCGCGAGTCCTCGGCCACCTTCAGCGCGAAATCGAGCAGCGCCCGCTGGCGCAGCGTGATGTCCGCCTCGCGGTAGTTGATTGCGACCTGGTCGGCGATGAGCGGGTCCTTCGCACGGATGCGCAGGATGGCGCCGTGCGCGACGACGCAGTACTGGCAGCCGTTCGCGCCGGCGACCGCCACGACGATCATTTCCCGCTCGGCCTTGGTCAGGCCGCTTTCCTTTTCCATGAGCGCATCGTGGTAGGCGAAGAACGCCCGGAACTCGTCGGGGCGGTGGGCGAGCGCCAGGAACACGTTCGGAACGAAGCCGGACTTCTCCTGCACCTTGAGGATGCGGGCACGGATGTCGTCGGGCAGCTCCTCGAGCTTGGGGACCGGGAAGCGGCTGATCGGCGGAATGGAACGCGGGTCGCGGATGTTCATAGGGGGTCGGCGGCAGCGCGGCAAAATGGCACAATGCGCGCCGGCAATCGATTCTACCCAACTCGACCCCCAACAAACCAGGAGACTGTTGACATGGGTGAGCACTCGCAGTTCGGCGATTCGCAACTCGACAGCCTGCTCCCGAAGGTCGCGTTCGACCGCCGGAGCTTTCTCGTCACGTCCGCCGCAACCGGATTCGCCCTGACCGCCGGCCCGCTCATGGCGCAGACGATGATCGTCACGCCGATGGACGGGCTCGAGGGCGGCGACATCAAGATCCCGACGAGCGGCGGCGACATGCCCGGTTACTACGCCTGCCCGAAGAAGGCCGGGAAGTTCCCCGTGGTCCTCGTCGTCGGCGAGGTCTGGGGCGCGCACGAGCACATCAAGGACATCTGCCGGCGCCTCGCCAAGACCGGCTACTTCGCGGTCGCCAACGAGCCGTACTGGAAGATCGGCGACCTCGCGAAGATGACCGACATCAAGGAGGTGATCGCCAACGCGAACAAGCTCACCGACGAGCAGGCGTTCAGCGATCTCGACTCGACCGTGCGCTGGGCCGAGAAGCAGCCGAAGGCGAACGTGAAGCGGCTGGCCATTACCGGCTTCTGCCGCGGCGGGCGAATGGTCTGGATGTATACCGCGCACAACAAGGCCATCGACGCCGCTGTCGCCTGGTACGGCGGCCTGGGAACCGGCGGCGCGATCACGACGACGCCGATGGACATCACCGACAAGCTGAATGCGCCGGTGCTGGGTCTTTACGGCGGCGCCGACCAGGGCATCCCCCTCGAGCAGGTCGAGCGGTTGCGCGCCGGGCTGCTTGCTTTCGGGAAGGACAAGGAGTCGATCATCCACGTCTACCCGGGCATGCCGCACGCCTTCAACGCCGACTACCGCGCGACCTACCGCAAGGACGCGGCGGAGGACGGCTGGAAGCGCATGCTGGCCTGGTTCAAGAAGCACGGCGTGTAGCGCTCGCGGCAGCGACGCCCGAACCACGACACACGGCACGACGATGATTCCGGGCCTCAACCAGCGCCGCGTCGTCGCCTCGGGCGTCTCCTTCAACGTGTGCGAGGGGGGCGAGGGACCGCCCGTCCTCCTCCTGCACGGCTATCCGCAGACGCACCTCGTCTGGCGACACCTCGCGCCCACGCTCGCGCGCGAGTTCACGGTGATCGTGCCGGACCTCAAGGGCTACGGCGACAGCGACGCGCCCGCCCCCGATCCTTCGTCGTCACGCTACTCGAAGCGCGCAATGGCGGCGGACCTCGTCGCGCTGATGCGCGCGCTCAATCACGAGCGCTTCCTGGTCGTCGGACACGATCGCGGCGCGCGCGTCGGCTACCGAATGGCGCTCGACCATGCCGACCGGGTGCGCAAGCTCGCCACGTTCGACATTGTGCCGACCGGCGCGATGTGGGAGACCGCGAACCGGGTATTCGCGGTGAACACGTTCCACTGGGGCTTCCTCGCGCAGGCGGGCGGCATCCCCGAGAAGATGATCGGCGCCGATCCGGACTTCTGGGTCGAGGCGATCTGCCGGAAGTGGGCGCGCAACTTCAAGGCGCTCGAGGACGCGATGGCGGAGTACAAGCGGTGCTTCCGGCGGCCGGAGGTGATCGCGGCGAGCTGCGCCGACTACCGCGCAGGCGCGACGCTGGACGACACCCACGACCGCGCCGACCTCGACGCCGGGCGCAAGATCGACTGCCCGGTGCTGGCGGTGTGGTCCGGGACGTTCGTCGGCCAGGGCAAGTCGGGCGATCCGATGCAGACCTGGCGCCGTTTCGCGAACGACGTGCGCGGCTTCCCGGTCGACTGCGGCCACTTCATACCCGAGGAAGCGCCGGGGACGGTCGAAGGACCGTTGCTCGACTTCCTGCGCCGATGAGATCCCCTCTCCCCCGAATTTGGGGGCGAGGGCTAGGGTGAGGGGGGCAGCGCGCCGATCGGGTGCTTGCGAGGCGCGCGGTCGCTCGGAAGCGCCCGGGACGGTCGAAGGGCCGCTCCTCGACTTCCTCCCGCGTTAGCAAACAACAAGCCCCGCAGGATCCCTGCGGGGCTCGCCCGGGCTGCCGCGGGCTTCAGTCCGCGTACTGCCCGCAGCCTTGATGATCGGCCCCCACTTCGTGATCTCGGAGTCGAGATGCTTCTGCAGGTAGGCCGGGGTCGCCTTCTCGAGCGGGACGGGCTCGGTGCCGAGCTCGGCGAAGCGCTTCTTCACCCCTTCGTCCTTCAGCGCGAACACCAGGGCCTCGTTCAGCTTGTCGAGCGCCGCCTTCGGCGTGCCTTTCGGCGCGTACAGCGCGTGCCACATCGCCACGTCGAAGCCCTTCAGACCCTGCTCCTGCATGGTCGGCAGGATCGGGCAGCGAGGCCACCCGCTTCGGCGTGGTCACCGCGAACGCCTTGACCTTGCCGCTCTTGATCTGCGAGGTGGTGTTGGTCGTCTGGTCGCACATGAAGTCGATCTGGCCGCCCAGCAGATCGTTCATCGCGGGCGCGGTCCCCTTGTACGGCACCGTCGTGATGTCGGTCTCGATGCTGGTGAAGAACAGGAGGCCGCAGAGGTGCGACGCCGAGCCGAGCCCGGCGTTGCCGTACGAGACCTTCGTCCTTGTTCTCCTTGACGTACTCGAGAAACTCCTTGAAGTCCTTCGCGCGGGAAGTTTCCGCGCCCGATCATCGTCATCGGCACGTCGGTGACCACGCCGATGTACTCGAAGTCCTTGAGCGGGTCGAACGTGAGCTTGCGGTACAACGCCGGGCGCGGTCGACATGCCGATGTGGTGCAGCAGGATCGTGTAGCCGTCCGGGCTCGCCTTCGCGACGCGCGCTGACGCCGATCGTGCCGCCGGCGCCGCCGACGTTCTCGACGATCACCGTCTGCTTGAGCACGTCTGCATCGCGATCGCGATGAGTCGCGCAACCGTGTCGGTCGGCCCGCCGGCCGGAGAACGGGACCACCAGGGTGACCGGCTTGGTGGGGTATTGCGCGAACACTGGCGCGGCGAGCAGCGCGAGCGCCGCCGCAGTGAGAAGCTTGCGAAGCATCGAAACCTCCTCCGTTAATCGGGATGGTCGGCGCGCGCCTTCTCGTCGTCGTCCCCAGGCCGGGCGCGCTACGCGACAGCGCCTGAAGTCTATCGCAGGCGGCCGGTGCCGCCTCCTGATGCAGATCAACCTGCGGCGGCGGCCCGGGGGGGCCGCCCGGCACTACTCGATCACCCCGAGGCGGCCGTTGTGGCTGCCCATGTACCAGTATCGGCCCTGGCCATCGACGATCGCCTTGCGGATGCCGACCCCGCTCGAGGGCAGCTTGAACACCCGGAACTGCAGCGTGGCCGGATCGAGCATCGCCACCGTGTCGGTCTGGATCTCGTTGGCCCAGACGCGCCCCTTCGCATCCACGGCCACCGCGTAGGGGCCGCCCGCCGTGCCGGCCGGCATCTCCAGCTCCCGGACCACTTTCCGCGCGACCGGGTCGACCTGGGCGAGCTTGCCGTTACCGTAGTAGCGTCACCCACAGGGTGCCGTCCGGCGCCGTCGCAATGCGCCGCGGGCGCGATCCGGGCCCGGTCGAGAGCGTCGTGATCTCGCCGGTCTTCGGATCGAGCCGCCCGAGGGAGTCCGCGCTGAAGCGGCAGAACCAGACGTTGCCCTGCTTGTCGAGCGCCAGGCCGTAGGGACTGCCGGAGGTCTTGTACTCGGTGATGCGCGAGGTCCGCGGATCCAGCCGGCCGATGCGCCCGCCGCCCTGGACGGTGAACCAGATGATCCCGTCGTCGGCGAGCACGAGCGTGTGCGGATCGCCGCCCGAGGGGGCCTTGTGCTCGAGGACGCGGCCGGAGCGCGGATCGAGCGCGCCGATCGTGCCGTTGCCGTTGCCGGTGTACCAGACGATGTTCTTCTCGTCGACGAGCAAGCCGTGCGGCTTGGCGTTCGGCGGCAGCTCCCACTCGGTGAACTGCTGGGTCTTCGTGTCGAAGCGTGCGATGCGGTTGCCCTGCATCACCGCGATGTAGATGTTGCCGTCCGGACCGATCGCCGGATCGCGCGCGAACTTCGGCGTGGGCACCGGCCATTCGGTGATCTTGCCGGTCAGCTCCTTCGCGCCGGGCGTCACGCCGTAGTTGGAGCCGCCGGCGCAGGCGAGCAGCGGAAAGAATGCAAGTGCGATGGCAACGAGGCGCATGAGCAACTCCCGAGGCGGACGCGTCGCGATTCTAGCGACGCCGGACGAAGGAGGAGTCTAGCGCCGCCACCGACGGCGCGCCCGCGAGCGCCATGCAGTTGTCGAGCTCGTCGCGCAGGATCTCGAGCGCGCGCGCCGCGCCGCCCGGTCCGAGCGCGCCCAGGCCGTAGAGAAACGGCCGGCCCACCAGCACCGCCCGCGCGCCGAGCGCGAGCGCCTTCGCGATGTCGCTGCCGCGCCGCACGCCGCTGTCGAGATAGACCTCGAGCCGGTGGCCCACGGCCTCGACGACCTCCGGCAGCGCGCGGATCGACGACGGCACGTGATCGAGCTGGCGCGCGCCGTGGTTCGACACGATGACCGCTGCGGCGCCGTGCTCGGCCGCAAGCTTCGCGTCGTGCGCGGTCAGCACGCCCTTGATCACGAGCGGGCCGGGAAAGATCGAGCGCAGCCAGTCGACGTCCTTCCAGGTCACCGACTGGTCGAACTGCGAGTTGATGTGCTTGCCGAGGTTGATGAAGCCTTCGCCGGCGGTGATTGCGTCGGTGAAGTTGGCGAAGGTCATGCGTGGCCCGATCGCCATGTCGAGCATCCAGCGCGGGCGTGCGAGCACCTCGAGCACGTTGCGCACCGTCACGCGCGGCGGGACGGTGAACCCGTTGTAGACGTCGCGCTCCCGCCGACCCTGCACCGCGAGATCGATCGTGAGCACCAGCGCCCCGCACTTCGCCGCGGCGGCGCGCTCGACCATCGAGCGCGTGACGCCCCGGTCGCGCATCACGTAGAGCTGGAACCAGAACGGCTCCCCGGTCGCCGCGGCGATCTCCTCGATGCTGCAGGTCGCGGTCGTGCTCAGGCAGTACACGGTGCCCGCGGCCTTCGCCGCGCCGGCAGCGTGCAGCTCGCCCTTCGGCGTCGCGAGCCCGCTGATGCCGGTGGGCGCGACCATCAGCGGCATCGAGATCTCGCGCCCGAGCACCGTGGTCTTCAGGCTGCGCTGCGAGACGTCGACGAGCATCTTCGGCAGCAGCTCCCACGCCTCGAAGTCGGCGCGGTTGGCCGCGAGGGTGCGCTCGTCCATCGCGCCGCCGTCGATGAAGTCGAACACGACCTTCGGCAGGCGGCCGCGGGCGCGCCGGCGGAGATCTTCGATGTTGACGATCGGGCCCACGGCGCCGCGATTATGCCGCGTAACGCCGGAACGACATCCTGCAGCGGGGCTCAGCGCACGGGTGCGGGAATGGAGGTGCTTGGTGCGCTCGTCGTGAGCCTCGCCGTCTTCCGGGCAATCGGGGCGCACCAGCTACCGGAGCTGTTCATGGTCTCGTCGACCAACAACCTCCGCATGAGGGAGGATCAGCGCCCCAACGCCCCTCCTTGAGGCACGGGTGTCGGCAGGATCGCGGGGCGCCGACTGCGGCTAGTTCGCGGTCACGACGCGCCAGACCCCGTTGTTCCGGCCGTCCCCGGTCTTGTCGCCCGTCTTCGTATCGCCGACGTAGAAATAGAGCGGCTTGCCCTTGTAAGCCCACTGCATCGTGCCGTCTGCGCGCTTGAAGGTCGTCAGGTCGCCCCGGGGACTACCCCCGCCGGCCGTCGTGAACGGCGCCCATTGCCACATGCAGTACGCGGTGTCGCAAGTGCTGCTGGGGGGATTGGCCGCGTCGTTGCTGTTGGTATATAGCGTTCTGTGCTCGTACCAGTCGGTCATCACGCCACCGCGCATCTCGGTGGGCGCGATGGGGCGGTCGCCCGCGCAACCGCCGGCGATCGAGGCAGCGAGGACGAGAGCGAAAGTGCCGGGTCGAAGCATGGTCATGGACGGTTTCTCCTTTGAGGCTGTTGTTGCTGTTGAGGAGCTTGCGGAGGCGACCCCAACTCAAACGGGTCTCTGCATAGTCTAGGCTTATACGAGTCCGTAGGGAACGGCCCTTGACACAAGTCAAACCGCGAATGGGCCGCGCGCGAAACGTCCCGGAGACGACGACCGGCCTCGACCACGCCGGGTTCGTGATCCACGCCGACGGGCAGGAGGTCCGTCCCGAGGTGAACTTCGTGGTGTGCTCGCGCACCCTGGACCGGCGTCGCCGTTTCGGTGATGAAATGCGGGTTGACTGTCGATCAGTCAGCGGACGCGCCGACCGCGGCGCGCGGGGCGGGTTCCCACCATAGAATACGGGGGACTGTCGCACCGCCGCATTGGCGGCGGTGGCCCATATTCCTGTTGCGGGGGCACATCATGAACGACCGGAGCTCGAACCCCGCCGCGCTCGAAGCGTGGCAGAAGGCCGCCGCCAAATCCGCCGGCTCGCCCGACAAGCTCGTCTGGCGCACGCCGGAGGGCATCGAGGTCAAGGCGCTCTACACGGCCGAGGACTTGAAGGGCCTGCCCTACGCGAACACGCTGCCCGGCTTCGAGCCGTTCGTGCGCGGGCCGCAGGCGACGATGTACGCGGTGCGGCCGTGGACGATCCGCCAGTACTCGGGCTTCTCGACCGCCGAGGAGTCGAACGCGTTCTACCGCCGCAACCTCGCGGCCGGCCAGCAGGGCGTATCGATCGCGTTCGACCTCGCGACGCACCGCGGCTACGACTCCGATCACCCGCGCGTCGGCGGCGACGTCGGCAAGGCGGGCGTGGCGATCGATTCGATCGCGGACATGAAGGTGCTGTTCGACGGCATCCCGCTCGACAAGACCTCCGTGTCGATGACCATGAACGGCGCGGTCCTGCCGGTGCTCGCCGGCTACGTGGTCGCCGCCGAGGAGCAGGGGGTGAAGCAGGCCGAGCTCTCGGGGACGATCCAGAACGACATCCTCAAGGAGTTCATGGTCCGCAACACCTACATCTACCCGCCCGAACCGTCGATGCGCATCGTGGCCGACATCATCGAGCACACGGCGCGCCACATGCCGAAGTTCAACTCGATCTCGATCTCGGGCTACCACATCCAGGAGGCGGGCGCGACGCAGGCGCTCGAGCTCGCCTTCACCCTCGCCGACGGGCGCGACTACGTGCGCGCGGCGCTCGCGCGCGGGCTCGACGTGGATGAGTTCGCCGGGCGGCTGTCGTTCTTCTTCAACGTCGGGATGAACTTCTATCTCGAGGTCGCGAAGCTGCGCGCCGCACGCCTGCTCTGGTGGCGGATGATGAAGGACTTCAACCCGAAGAGCGCGCGCTCGCTGATGCTGCGCACGCACGTGCAGACCTCGGGCTGGTCCCTCACCGAGCAGGACCCCTACAACAACATCGTGCGCACGACGATCGAGGGGCTGGCGGCGGTGTTCGGCGGCACGCAGTCGCTGCACACCAACTCGTTCGACGAGGCGATCGCGCTGCCGACCGACTTCTCGGCGCGCATCGCGCGCAACACCCAGCTCGTCATCCAGGAGGAGACCCACATCCCCGCCGTCGTCGACCCCTGGGCCGGCTCCTACATGATGGAGAAGCTCACGCAGGACATGGCCGACAAGGCCTGGGAGATCATCGAAGAGGTCGAGAAGATCGGCGGGATGACCAAGGCGGTGCAGTCGGGCTGGGCGAAGCTGCGCATCGAGGCGTGCGCGGCCGAAAAGCAGGCCCGCATCGACCGCGGCGAGGACGTGATCGTCGGGGTCAACAAGTACAAGCTCGCCGAGGAGGCGCCGCTCGCGATCCGCCAGATCGACAACACTGCGGTGCGCGAGGCGCAGATCAAGCGGCTGCGGGAGGTCAAGGCGAAGCGCGATTCACGCGCGGTCGCGGCCGCCCTCGCGGCGCTGACCGAAGCAGCGCGGACCGGGAACGGAAACCTCCTCGACCTCTCGATCAAGGCGATCCGCGCCCGCGCCACGGTAGGCGAAGTGAGCGACGCGCTCGAGAAGGTCTGGGGACGCTACCAGGCGCACGCGCAGACGGTGTCGGGCGTCTACGGCGCGGCGTTCCTGCAGGACGCCGGCTGGCAGGCGCTCAAGGGCGACATCGAGCAGTTCGAAGCCGCAGAGGGTCGCCGTCCGCGCATTCTGGTCGCGAAAGTCGGCCAGGACGGGCACGACCGCGGCGCGAAAGTCATCGCCACGGCGTTCGCGGATCTGGGCTTCGACGTCGATATCGGGCCGCTCTTCCAGACGCCGGAGGAAGCCGCGCGCCAGGCAATCGAGAACGACGTGCACGCGGTGGGCGTCTCCACCCTCGCGGCCGGGCACATGACGCTTGTGCCGGAGCTCGTCACGGCGCTGCGCGCACAAGGCGCGCCGGAAATCATCGTGGTGGTCGGCGGCGTGATTCCCCATCAGGACTACGAGTTCCTGAAGGCGGCCGGCGTCGCGGCGATCTTCGGTCCCGGCACGGTGATCTCCGAGGCCGCGCGGACCACGCTCAAGGCCATTCGGAGCGCCCGGGTCGCCGCGGGCGCGGTTTGATCTGACGCAAGGCGGGCGCGCCGGGGCCCCGTAGGTTTCCGGGCACCGCAACGACGCGCCGAGCGGACATCCTCCAATGCCGGTCCACAAGCGCTCGACGCCCGAGCCCGCGCACCTCGATCCCGCCGACCGGCGGCTCGCGGAAGGCGTGGTCGCGCGCGAGCCGCGCGCGCTCGCGAAAGCGATCACGTTGATCGAGTCGTCGCGGCGCGACCACCAGGCGCGCGCCACCGCGCTTCTCGAGGCGCTGCTGCCGCACACCGGCGGGAGCTTCCGCGTCGGCATCAGCGGCGCGCCCGGCGCAGGCAAGTCCACGTTCATCGAAAGGCTCGGACTTTCCCTGACCGCGCGCGGACGGCGCGTCGCGGTGCTGACCGTCGATCCGACCAGCGCCGTCTCGGGCGGCTCGATCCTCGGCGACAAGACGCGCATGGAAAGGCTCGCGCGCGATCCGAATGCGTTCATTCGCCCGAGCCCCTCGGGCGGGACGCTCGGCGGCGTGGCGCACAAGACGCGCGAGGCGCTCGCGCTGTGCGAGGCGGCGGGCTACGACGTGGTGATCGTGGAGACGGTGGGCGTCGGGCAGTCCGAGACCGCGGTCGCGGGCATGACCGACTGCTTCGTGCTGCTCGCGCTGCCGAACGCGGGCGACGACCTGCAGGCGATCAAGCGCGGCATCGTGGAGCTCGTCGACTTCGTGCTGGTGAACAAGGCCGACATCGATCCGAAGGCGGCCGAGCTCGCACGCACCCAGATCGCCAACGCGTTCTCTATGCTGCGCCCACGCGCGGCGCACTGGTCGCCGCCGGTCCTCGCCCTGAGCGCGCTCACCGGTGCGGGGGTCGAGGCGTTCTGGGGCGAGGCGGAGCGCTTTCGCACGGCTGCGACCGCGAGCGGGGCGGCGGCGGCAAAGCGCAAGGCGCAGGCGCTCGACTGGATGATCGCGCTCGTCGAGCACGAGCTGCGCGCACGCTTTTATCAGAACCTCGCGGTGAAGGCCGAGCTCGCCGCGGTGCAGGCGGCGGTCGCCGAGGGGAGAATGACGCCGGCCGCCGCAGCGGCACGGCTGCTCGCCGTCGCCAGGAACTAGTTCGGATCGGGGAGGAAGGATGCACAACATCATCAGGCAGCTCGACGAGATGCGCGCAGGCGCGCGGCTCGGGGGCGGCGAGAAGCGCATCGAGGCGCAGCACGCGAAGGGCAAACTCACCGCCCGCGAGCGCATCGAGCTGCTGCTCGACCCCGACTCGTTCGAGGAATGGGACATGTTCGTGGAGCACCGCTGCGTCGACTTCGGCATGGGCGAGCAGAAGGTCCCGGGCGACGGCGTGGTGACCGGCTACGGCACGATCAACGGCCGCCTGGTGTTCGTCTTCAGCCAGGACTTCACCGTGTTCGGCGGCGCCCTGTCGGAGGCCCACGCGGAGAAGATCTGCAAGATCATGGACCACGCGCTCAAGGCCGGGGCGCCCGTGATCGGACTGAACGACTCCGGCGGCGCGCGCATCCAGGAGGGCGTCGCCTCGCTCGGCGGGTACGCCGACGTGTTCCAGCGCAACGTCCTCGCGTCCGGCGTGATCCCGCAGATCTCGGTGATCATGGGCCCGTGCGCGGGCGGCGCGGTCTACTCGCCGGCGATGACCGATTTCATCCTGATGGTGAAGGACACCTCCTACATGTTCGTCACCGGTCCGGAGGTCGTGAAGACGGTGACCCACGAGGAGGTCACCGCCGAGGAGCTCGGCGGCGCCGTGTCGCATTCGACGAAATCGGGCGTCGCCGACCGCGCGTTCGAGAACGACGTCGAGGCGCTCTCGATGGTGCGGCGGCTGGTGAACTACTTGCCGCCCAACAACCGCGAGAAGCCGCCGGTGCGCCCCACCACCGACGGCGCCGACCGGCTCGACTACTCGCTCGACACGCTCGTCCCCGACAACCCCAACAAGGCGTACGACATCAAGGAGCTGATCTTCAAGGTCGTCGACGACACCGACTTCCTCGAGCTGCAGCCCGACTACGCGAAGAACATGGTGATCGGGTTCGGCCGCATGGAGGGCTCCACCGTCGGCATCGTCGCCAACCAGCCGCTCGTCCTGGCCGGCTGCCTCGACATCAAGAGCTCGATCAAGGCGGCGCGCTTCGTGCGCTTCTGCGACGCGTTCAACATTCCGATAATCACGTTCGTGGACGTGCCGGGATTCATGCCGGGAACGGCGCAGGAGTTCGGCGGGATCATCAAGCACGGCGCCAAGCTGCTGTACGCCTATGCCGAGGCGACCGTGCCGAAGGTGACCGTGATCACGCGCAAGGCCTACGGCGGCGCCTACGACGTCATGAGCTCGAAGCATCTGCGCGGCGACGTGAACTTCGCCTGGCCGTCGGCGGAGATCGCGGTGATGGGGCCGAAGGGCGCGGTCGAGATCATCTTCCGCAAGGACCTCGGCGACCGCGAGAGGATCGCCGCGCGCACCGAGGAGTACCGGAGGAAGTTCGCCAATCCGTTCGTCGCCGGCAGCCGCGGGTTCATCGACGACGTGATCATGCCGCACGAGACGCGCAAGCGCATCTGCCGGTCGCTCGCGATGCTGCGCGAGAAGAAGCTCGAGAACCCGTGGCGCAAGCACGGGAACATTCCGTTGTAGCGAAGGGGGAAGGGAGACGGAGAACGGGAGCGGCGTGATTGCGCCGCTCTCCGCGCGCTGCCTCCGGCACACGATGTTCAAGAAGATTCTGATCGCCAACCGCGGCGAGATCGCCTGCCGCGTGATCCGCACCGCGCATCGGATGGGCATCGCGACCGTCGCGGTCTACTCCGAGGCCGACCGCGACGCGCGGCACGTGGACCTTGCCGACGAGGCGGTGCTGATCGGCCCGCCGCCGTCGGCGCAGAGCTATCTCCTCATGGATCGCATCCTGCAGGCGGCGAAGGACACCGGCGCCGAAGCCGTGCACCCGGGCTACGGCTTCCTGTCCGAGAACGCGGCGTTCTGCGATCTGCTGGAGAAGAACGGCGTCGTCTTCATCGGGCCGAAGGCGAGGTCGATCCAGGCGATGGGCGACAAGATCGCCTCCAAGAAGCTCGCGGCTGCCGCCAAGGTCAGCACGATCCCCGGCTACACCGACGTGATCGGGAACGCCGAGCAGGCGGTCGAAATCGCGCAGGGCGTCGGCTATCCGGTGATGATCAAGGCGTCGGCCGGCGGCGGCGGCAAGGGCCTGCGGGTCGCATGGACCGATGCCGAGTGCCGCGCGGGGTTCCAGAGCTGCCGCAACGAGGCAAAGGCCGCGTTCGGCGACGACCGGGTGTTCATCGAGAAGTTCATCGTCGAGCCGCGCCACATCGAGATCCAGGTGCTCGGCGACGCGCACGGCAATTGCGTGTACCTCTGGGAGCGCGAGTGCTCGATCCAGCGGCGCCACCAGAAGGTGCTCGAGGAGGCGCCCTCCCCGTTCCTCGACGAGCGGACGCGCCGCGCGATGGGCGAGCAGGCCGTCGCGCTCGCGCGGGCGGTCGACTACCAGTCGGCCGGCACCGTCGAGTTCGTGGTCGGCGCCGACCACAGCTTCTACTTCCTCGAGATGAACACGCGGCTGCAGGTCGAGCACCCGGTGACCGAGATGATCACCGGCCTCGACCTCGTCGAGCAGATGATCCGCGTCGCCGCCGGCGAGCGGCTCGCGTTCGCGCAGAAGGACGTGAAGCTGAACGGCTGGGCGATGGAATGCCGCATCAACGCGGAGGATCCGTTCCGCGGGTTCCTGCCCTCGATCGGCCGGCTGGTGAAGTACATCGCCGCCCGCCGAGCTGCCGGGGATGGTGCGCGTCGACACCGGGATCTACGAGGGCGGCGAGATCTCGATGTACTACGACTCGATGATCGCGAAGCTCGTCGCCCACGGCGCCACCCGCGACCAGGCGATCGCGCGCATGCGCGACGCGCTGAACGCCTTCGTCATCCGCGGCGTGTCCACGAACATCCCGTTCCAGGCCGCGCTGATGCAGCACCCGCGCTTCGTGGCGGGGCGCTTCAACACCGGGTTCATCGCCGAGGCGTACCCGCAGGGCTTTCGCAGCGAGGACGTGCCGCACGACGATCCGGCGCTGCTGATGTGCGTCGCCGCCGTGCTTCACCGCCGATACATGGACCGCGCCGCCGGGATCACGCGGCCAGCTGCGCGGCCACGAGCGCAAGGTGGGGGCCGACTGGGTCGTCGTCATGCGCGGCGAGCATCATCCCGTGACGGTGTCCAACATCGCGGACGGCCAGCACGTCGCGTACAAGGGCGAGGCGTTCACCGTGCGCTCCGACTGGGCGTTCGGACACCCGATCTTCCGCGGCACGGTGAACGGGCGCGAGGTCTGCATGCAGGTCGAGCGGCGGAACCTCGTCTACCGCCTCTTCCACTGGGGCACGCAGGTCGACGTGATGGTGCTCACCGCGCGCGCGGCCGAGCTTCACGCGCTCATGCCGCGCAAGCCGCCGCCGGATCTCTCGAAGTACCTGATCTCGCCGATGCCGGGTCTGCTGACCGAGATCGCCGTCGCCGCGGGCCAGGAGGTCAAGGCGGGCGAGAAGCTCGCGGTGATCGAGGCCATGAAGATGGAGAACGTGCTGCGCGCGGAGAACGACGCGCGCGTCAAGGCGCTGCTCGCCAAGCCGGGCGACAGCCTGGCGGTCGATCAGTCGATCATCGAGTTCGACTGAACGCGCCGGTCACCGCGGCGCGAAGGCCGCGATGACCTCCGCCGGCGCCTGGACGAGCTCGATCAGCACGCCCTCGCCCGCGATCGGAAACTCGCCGTTTGCCTTCGGGTGGATGAAGCAGATGTCGTAGCCGGCGCCACCGCGCCGGATGCCGCCCGGGGCGAAGCGCACGCCCTGCGCCGTCAGCCACTCAACCGCCTTCGGCAGGTCGTCGACCCAAAGGCCGATGTGATTGAGCGGCGTCTCGTGCACCGCGGGCTTCTTCGCCGCGTCGAGCGGCTGCATCAGATCGACCTCGACTTTGTGCGCACCCGACCCCAGCGCGAGGATGTCCTCGTCGACGTTTTCGCGCTCGCTGCGGTAGTTGCCGGCTACCGGGACACCGAGCGTGTCGACCCAGAGCTTCGCGAGACGCGCCTTGTCGAGCGCGCCGATGGCGATCTGCTGCAGGCCGAGGATGCGGAATGGTCGCGCGCTCATGTCGAAGGGTCGAAAGATCGAAGGGTCGAATCCGCGTGCCGGAATTCTATTATCACCGAGCGCCCATCAGCGCCAGCAGCACGCCGCCCGCGACGACGCTCGCGACCTGCCCGGCGGCGTTCGCGCCCATGGCGTGCATCAGCAGGAAGTTCTCGAAGTCCTCGTCCTGCGCCATCTTGCTGAACGACGCGCGCCGCCATCGGAAATGCGCTGATGCCGGCCGCACCGATCAGCGGGTTGAAACGCCCGCCGCTGAGCACGTTCAGGAGCTTGCCGAAGAGCAGCCCGGCGGCGGTGTCGACCGCGAAGGCAAGAATGCCGAGCACCAGGATCGCGAGCGTGCTCGGCTTGAGGAACTCGGCGCCGACCATCGTCGAGCCGATGGCGAGCCCGAGAAAGAGCGTCACGATGTTGGCGATCTCCTCGGACGACGCCTTCGTGAGCCGCTCGACCGCGCCGGACTCCTTCATCAGGTTGCCGAGCATCAGCATGCCGATCAGCGGCGTCGCGAACGGCACCAGCGTCCCGACCAGCACCGTGACCACGATCGGGAAGAGGATGCGCGTGCGCCGGCTGATCGCGCGCTGGCTGTACGGCATGCGGATCCGGCGCTCGCGCCGCGTCGTCAGCGCGCGCATGATCGGCGGCAGGATGATCGGCACCAGCGACATGTAGCTGTACGCGGCGACGGTGATCGGCCCCAGCAGGTGCGGCGCGAGGATGCCGCTGACGTAGATCGACGTCGGGCCGTCGATCGCGCCGATGATCCCGATCGACGCCGCCTCCTCGCGGCTGAAGCCGAACAGGAGCGCCAGCACGAGCGTGAGGAAGATCCCGAACTGGCCGGCCGCTCCGAGCAGCACCATGCGCGGGTTCTCGAGCAGCGGCCCGAAGTCGGTGAGCGCGCCGATGCCGATGAAGATCAGCAGCGGAAAGAGCTCGTTCGCGATCCCCGCGTTGTAGAGCACGCGCAGCATCCCGTCGTCGGCGACAGCGGCGACAGCGGCAGGTTCGCGAGGAGGCAGCCGGCGCCGATCGGCACGAGCAGCAGCGGCTCGTAGTCTTTGGCGATGCCGAGGTACAGCAGCACGCAGGCGACCGCGATCATGATCACCGACTGCGGCGTCACGTGCGCGATGCCCTGCAGCAGCAGGTCCAGCGTGTCGCCGCTCACGGCCGCTCAGCCCGCACGGAAGCGGACGATCGCGTCGCCATGTCCGACCGCCTGCCCGACGGCGACGCACACCTCGGCGATCGTTCCGGCGCGCGGCGACTTGATGCTGTTCTTCATCTTCATCGCCTCGAGCACCGCGATCGCCTGGCCGCGCTCGACCGTGTCGCCGGCCGCAACGCTGACCTCGAGGATGACGCCGGGCATCGGCGCGTTGAGCGCGCCCGCGGCACCGCCGCCGCTGCGCGTCGGCTTGGGCGCAGCGGGCGCGGGCTTGCGGCTGACCGGCGCTGCAGGCTCGGCCGGCGCATTCGTCGCCGACGCGCCGCGCGCCGGCGCAATGCCGGGCGTGATCGTCGCCTCGGGAAGATCCTCGTCGCCCGAGAGCGCGACTTCGTAGCGCTCGTCGCCGACGACCACCTCGAAGCGATCGGCCGACTGCTCCTGCACGTCGATCACGAACTCGCGGCCGCGAATCTGCAGCGTGTAGCGCCTCATGACCTGCCTCGCCAGCTGCGGTTCTGGCGCGCGCGCCCGGTCGCCACCCAGCGCGAGGCATAGAGCAGGCTGCCGGGCCAGTAGCTGCGCATCGCCGGCGCGGCCTGACGACGGCGCACCGCCTTGTGCGTCAGCACGGCGACGGTGATCGCGGCGACGAGGTCCGCGTCCATCCCCCCGGTCGGCGCCTCCGCGGTCGGCTGCTCCATTGCGCGCGTCGACGGTGCCGGCGCGGCGGGCGGCGCGTCGAAGCGGAGCACCAGGCTGAGCAAGCCCCACAGCGCGGCGAGCAGCGCGAACACGAGGCCCATGCCGACCACCGTCATCTGCAGACCCCAGCCGAGGTTCTCCACGCGCGGCGCCTAGGACGGGAAGAGCCCGTGCTTCTTCGCCGGGTTCTGCTGCACCTTCGTGCGCAGGATCTCGAGCGCGCGCGCGAGTCGCGGGCGCGTCTCGCGCGGCTCGATCACCTCGTCGATCTGGCCGACGTCGGCGGCGCGATACGGATTGAAGAACTTCTCGCGGTAGTAGGCGATCAGCTCGCGCTCCTTGGCGCGCGGATCGGCGGCGGCGCGCACCTCCTCGCGATACAGCACCCGCACCGCGGGCTCGGCGCCCATCACCGCGATCTGCGCGGTCGGCCAGGCGAAGGCGAGATCGGTGCGCATCTGCTTCGAGCTCATCGCGACGTACGCGCCGCCCATGGCCTTGCGCGTCACGATCGAGATCTTCGGCACGGTCGACTCGCAGTACGCGTAGATGATCTTCGCGCCGTGCCGGATCACGCCGCCGTATTCCTGCTCGACGCCGGGCAGGAAGCCGGGGCAGTCGACGAACGTCACGAGCGGAATGTTGTAGGCGTCGCAGGTGCGGATGAAGCGGGCGATCTTGTCGCTCGCATCGATGTTCAGCGCGCCGGACATGTGCGCCGGCTGGTTCGCGACGACGCCCACCGAGTAGCCGTCCAGCCGCGCGAAGCCGACGACGGCGTTGGGCGCGAAGTCGGGGTGGATCTCGAGGAAGCTGTCGCGATCGAAGACGTGCCAGATCGCCGTACGCATGTCGTACGGCTCGTTCTCGTCGCGCGGAACGAGCGCGTTGAGCGCCTCGTCCATGCGGTCGGTCGGGTCGTAGGGTGCGACCTGCGGCGGATCCTCGTGGTTGTTCTGCGGCAGGTAGCCGAGCAGCCGCTTGACGAGCTCGAGCGCGGCCGGCTCGGTTTCGGCGGCGAGATGCGCGACGCCGCTGCGGCCGGTGTGCACTGCGGCGCCGCCGAGAGTCAGCGCGGTGACCTCCTCGCCGGTGATCGCCTTGATCACGTCGGGACCGGTGAGGAACATCGACGCGCCGCCGGCCATGATCACGAAATCGGTGAGCGCGGGCGAGTAGACCGCGCCGCCCGCGCACGGCCCGAGGATGAGCGAGATCTGCGGGATGACGCCCGAGGCCATCACGTTGCGCACGAACACCTCGCCGTAGGCGGCGAGGCTGCGGACGCCCTCCTGGATGCGCGCGCCGCCCGAGTCGTTCAGGCCGATCAGCGGGATGCCGCTTTCGAGCGCGAGATCCTGGATGCGGCAGATCTTGTTCGACTGGACCTCGGAGAACGATCCGCCGAGGACGGTGAAGTCCTGCGCGAACACGGCGACGCGCCGCCCGTTGATCTTGCCGAACCCGGTGACGATTCCGTCGCCCGGGAAGCGCTGCTGGTCCAGGCCGAACTCGGAGACGTTGTGGGTGGCGAGCGCGCCGAACTCCTGGAACGATCCTTCGTCGAGGAGGAGCGCCAGCCGCTCGCGCGCGGTGAGCTTCCCGCGCGCGTGCTGCTGCTCGATGCGCTTCGCGCCGCCGCCAAGCACCGCGCGGCTGCGCATCTCGCGCAGCGTCGCCAAGTGCTCGCTCGCCTTCGCGTCCGACATTGCCCCCTCCTTCGAGCCCCGCACAGGGTGGCGGCGGGACGGCAGTGCGGTCTTGACCTGAGTCAAATCGCGCGGCCGGACGGCGCGAAAGGGGGTACGGCGGGACGCGCTACGCGCGCCATACGGACCCGAGGTGGGTATGGCGCGCCCGGCAGGAGTCGAACCTGCGACCTTTGGCTTCGGAAACCAACCCGATTGGACAAGGGGGCAATGCCCCCTTGTAGATCCCCCAAGTCAGATGTGACCTCGGAGGGATTCGTGGCGCGCCCGGCAGGAGTCGAACCTGCGACCTTTGGCTTCGGAAACCAACACTCTATCCAACTGAGCTACGGGCGCGCGGAGGAGCGTGCGCATTTTACCGCAAGGGGGCGGGCGGCTATAATCCCGCCTCCCAGCTGCGCCACTCCCCTCCTCCGAGGCGTCGAACGATGAAAGACCAAGGCTACGAGCACGCTCATTCCTCGCCGATCAAGACCCCGCAGCAGCTTGCCGTGGTGGTGGTGCTGGCGTTCGTGATCCCGGTCATCGGGTTCATCCTCCTCGCAGGTTTCGTGATCTCCGGCTATCGCAGCGCGGCGTCGAAGTCCGAGGCGCCCGACGTGGTCGCGCGACGCATCCAGCCGGTCGCACGCGTCGAGTTCGCGGACGCGGCAGCCGGCCCGCGCGCCGCGAAGGGCGGCGAGGAGGTCTACAAGGCCGTGTGCTCGGCGTGTCACGGGACCGGCGCCGCAGGTGCGTGGAAGTTCGGCGACAAGGCCGCTTGGGCCCCGCACATCAAGCAAGGTCTCGACGCGCTCGCCAAGAGCGCGATCAACGGCATCCGCGCGATGCCTCCGCGCGGCGGCAATCCGGACCTCTCCGATCTCGAGGTCACGCGCGCCGTCGTTTACATAGCCAATGCTGCGGGCGCCAACTTCAAGGAACCGGCGGCGCCCGCCGCGCAGCCCGCGGCATCGGCCGACCGCACCGGCGAGCAGATCGTGCAGGCGGGCTGCAGCAATTGCCACCTCACGGGAGAAGGTGGCGCACCGAAGATCGGCGACCGCGCCGCGTGGTCGAAGCGGATCTCGGCTGGAATCGACAAGGTCACTGCGAGCGCGATCAGGGGGCACGGCGGAATGCCGGCGCGCGGCGGGTTCGCCGACCTGACCGATCCCGAGATGAAGAAGGCGATCCTCTACATGTTCGACGCGGGGGGCGGCAAGCTCGTGCCGGGGGCGGCACCCGCCGCAGCCGCAGCGAAGTAACCGGCAGCGCGCGCGGAAAAGGGCGGCCCAGGCCGCCCTTTTTTTGTTGCACGCGTGGCCCGGTCCGGCGAGTTGACACTGCCGGGGAACGATGCAATCCTGCGCCGCGATCCGCCCGCGAGAAGAATGAAAGCCGTCACGGCTGCCGCGCGCGGGCGCCCCATCGAAGGAGGATCCAGATGCTTCGCCGTACCGTCCTGCGGCTCGCCGCCGCCCTCGTCGCTTTCGCGCTCGCCCCGGCCGCACTCGCGCAGTATCCGAACCGTCCGATCACGCTCATCGTGCCGTGGGGCGCGGGCGGCGGCACCGACGCCACCGCGCGCATCCTCGCAGCCATGATGGAGAAGGAGCTGAAGCAGCCGATCAACGTCGTCAACCGCACCGGCGGCAGCGGTGTGGTCGGTCACTCGGCCATCGCAGAGGGCACGGCCGACGGCTACACGATCGGCCTCATCACCGTCGAGATCGGGATGATGCACTGGCAGGGGCTCACCAAGCTCACCGGGGCGTCGTACACGCCGCTCGGCCTGGTAAACGCCGACCCGGCGGGCCTGCAGGTGCGCGCGGACTCGCCGTACAAGACCGCGAAGGAACTGCTCGACGCGATCAAGGCGAACCCGGGCAAGTTCAAGGCCTCCGGCACGGGGCAGGGCGGGATCTGGCACCTCTCGATCGCGGGCATGCTCAAGAGCCTCAACGTCGATCCCGCGACCGTCCCCTGGGTTCCGTCGAACGGGGCGGCGCCCGGGCTGCAGGATCTCGTCGCCGGCGGCGTGGAGGTCGTGCCGTGCTCGATCCCGGAGGCGCGCGCGCTCATCGATGCGGGCAAGGTGAAGAGCCTCGCGATCATGGACGCGGATCCGCCGGCGCTCTACCCGAACGTGCCGCCGCTCAAGAAGGCGCTCGGTACCGACTGGACGATGGCCGCATGGCGCGGCATGGCGGCGCCGAAGGGAATCCCGAAGGACGTCGAGGCGAAGCTCGTCGACGCCGTGAAGAAAGCCTACGACAGCGCCGACTACAAGAAATTCATGGCGGACCGCGGCTTCGGCGTCATCTACATGCCGCCGGCGGAGTTCGCGAAGTTCATGGAGAAGTCGTCGAGCGACCTCGGCGCGACGATGAAGGCGGTCGGAATCGTCAAGTGACCGCGCGCGAGCGCGGTCATCCCGGCACACGCCGGGATCCAGTCGAGTGATCGAGCTGGATACCTGCATGCGCGGGAACGACGTGCACGCATGAGGATCAACGACGCCGTCGCCGGCGTTGCGCTGATCGCGCTGGCGGTCGCGATTCTCGTCCACATCCAGGGCTACCCGATGATGCCGGGCCAGAAGTACGGCCCGGCGCTGTTTCCCGGACTGATCGCGGTTGGCTTCATCGTCACCGGCGGCCTGCTCGTCCTGCGCGGCGTAAAGGCGGGTTTTCCGCTTCTCGCGCCCGGTGAGTGGATGCGCGAGCGGGGGCTCGTCACCAACTTCCTCGCAGTGTGCGCGGCACTCGTGTTCTACGCCCTCGCGGTGGATCCGCTCGGGTTCATCCCCACCGGGGTCATTCTCCTCGTCGCGCTGTTTCTCAAGTTCGGCGTGCGCCCGCTGGGAGCGGTCGTGACGGCCGTCGCGACGACGCTCATCATGCATTGGCTCTTCTACAAATTGCTCAAGGTACCCCTGCCGTGGGGCGTCCTCGAGCGGTTCGCCTGGTAGCCGCGAGACATGGAGCACATCGCCACCGCCTTCGGCCTGGTCTTCGAGCCCTACACGCTCGGCGTCATCTTCGCCGCCAGCCTCTTCGGGCTGTTCGTCGGCGCCGTGCCGGGGCTCACCGCCACGATGGCCACCGCGCTGCTCGTGCCGGTGACGTTCTTCATGCCGCCGGTGCCGGCGATCGCGTCGATCGTCACCGCGACGGCGATGGCGATCTTCTCCGGCGACATCCCCGGCGCGCTGATCCGCATCCCCGGGACGCCGGCGTCGGCTGCGTACACCGACGAGTCGTACATGATGACCAAGAAGGGCCTCGCCGAAACGGTGCTCGGTGCGGACCTCGTGTTCTCCGTGATCGGCGGTATTTTCGGCACGATCGTGCTCGTCGCGGCCGCGCCGTCGCTCGCCGAGGTGGCGCTCAAATTCAGCTCGTTCGAGTACTTCTGGCTGGTGCTGCTCGGCCTGACGTGTGCGGTAATCATCACGATCGGCGACACGCTGAAGGGCATCGTTTCGCTTCTTTTCGGGCTGCTGATCTCCTCGATCGGGCTCGATAACCCGGCCGGCCACCCGCGCTTCACGTTCGGCTCGATCGAGCTGCTCGGCTCGGTCGGCCTGATCCCGATGATGATCGGGATGTTCGCGGTGTCGGAGATCCTGCGCTTCTCCGTGTCGCTGCACGAGACCACGGAAGTGTTTCGCAAACAGATCGGCAACGTCTTCCGCGGGATGTGGGGCCTGTGCTTGAAGTATCCGTGGTCTATCGTGCGCGGCAGCGTGCTCGGCACCGCGATCGGCGCGCTGCCAGGTGCCGGCGCGGATATCGCCGCATGGATGTCGTATGCGATGTCGAAGCGCTTTTCCAAGACCCCCGAGAAGTTCGGTACGGGCCACGTCGAAGGCATCGTCGAAGCCGGTGCGGCCAATAACAGTGCGCTCGCAGGCGCGTGGATCCCGGCGCTGGTCTTCGGGATCCCCGGCGACTCGATCACTGCAATCGTGATCGGCGTCCTATACATCAAGGGAATGAATCCGGGCCCGACGATCTTCATCAATAACCCGGAGAACATCTACGCCGTGTTCATCGTCTTCTTCATGGCGAACCTGCTGATGATCCCGCTCGGCTGGGCGGCGATCAAGGCGGCGCGGCGCATTCTCGAAGTGCCGCGCAATATCCTGATGCCGATCATCCTGCTGTTCTGCATCGTCGGCGCGTTCGCGATCAACAACACCGTCTTCGCGGTGGCTGTGATCCTGGTGTTCGGCGTCATCGCCTACTTCATGGAAGAGAACGGCTATCCGGTCGCCCCCGCGATCCTCGGGCTCATCCTGGGCACCATGCTCGAGGAAAACTTCATCACATCGATGATCAAGTCCGACGGACGGTTCCTGGGTTTCTTCGAGCGCCCGATCGCGGCCAGCCTCGGGGTCGTGGCGATCGTCGTGTGGCTGTGGCCGCTGGCGAAGTGGGTGCTCGCCGCGGCGCCCGCGGCCGTGGCTGACCGGAACCGGCGAGCTGCGCGCCGCGGTCCTGCGGCGCGCAGGGTCTGATAGGCATAGATCGACTCCGCCGAGGACGATCGCCGATCACGTCGGTCACGGTGCCCGGATGAATGCAGAGCAGCGCTGCGACGATCATCACGACGCGGAGCGACATCGCGAGCGGGCGGCGCGCCCACCCTTCGGTACCGGCGCCGAGGAACCATACTCCGATCGACGCGGTGATCCCGGCCTGCACGATCTCCGGCCATGTGCCCTGCATGAGCAGCACCGGGCTGAAGAAGAACATGAAGGGCACGATGAAGGTCGCGAGCCCCATCTTCAGCGCGACCCATGAGGTCTTCCACGGGTCCGCCTGCGCCATGCCTGCCGCGGCGAACGACGCGAGCGCCACCGGCGGGGTAATCGCGGAAATCACCGCGAAGTAGAAGATGAACATGTGCGCAACGAGCGGCGGGACGCCCATCTTTATGACGCCGGGCGCAATCACCGCTGCTGCGATCGCGTAGGCGGCGGTCGTCGGCATCCCCATGCCGAGGATCAGCGCGACCAGCGCCGCGAAGAACATCGCAATCAGCTGGTGCTGGCCGGCGAGCGTGAGCAGCATCTGCGAGAACCGTCCGCCGATCCCGGTGAGCGCGATGACGCCGACGATGATGCCGGCGCACGCGCAGACCGCGACGAGCTGGGTGCAATCCTTTGCTGCAGCAATCAAGCCGTCACCGGTGCGCTTCCAGCCGAACAGCGCGGCAAGGATCAGGATCGCAACGAGCGCGACGGCGAAGGTGCCCAGTTCGCCGAGCCCCGCCGCAGCCGTTCCCGCGAGCGTCGCGGGCACGAAGTAGAACAGCGCGCCCAGCGCGACGATCGACACGACGCGCATGAGCAGCCGCTGGCTGACCTGAAGGGCGCCGTACCGGACGGCGCCTACATCATCGAGGTTGAAGTCGCCGAGCCGGAACGCGATCAGCCCCGCAATCATCGCCGTGCCAATCCCGAGCGCGCCGGCGCGGAACGGCGAGTATCCGCTGACCAGCGCCCAGACCAGGACGACAATCGGAGCGAACAGGTACAAGAGCGTAATCATCTTGCCGAGCGACGGCAGCTCGTGACGCGAGACGCCGCGCAGGCCGAGGCGGATCGCATGCAGGTCGACGTGGACCCAACATGCGACATAGAACAGGAACGCCGGCATGATGGCCGCGAACGCGATCTCGCCGTACGGAATGCCGGTGATCTCGGCCATCAGGAACGCACCCGCGCCCATGACCGGTGGCGTGATCTGGCCGCCGGTGGAGGAGGTCGCCTCGATCGCTGCCGCGGTCTCCTTGTCGTAGCCGACCTTGCGCATCATCGGGATCGTCACCATCCCCGAAGCGACGACGTTCGCGACCGCGGACCCGGAGATCGTGCCGACCAGCACGCCGGATGCCACCGCCGCCTTCGCCGGCCCGCCGCGTGCCCAGCCGAAGATCGCGTTGCAGAGGTCGTTGATGTAATCGCCGACCTTTGAGACGGTGAGAAACGCGGCGAACGTGACGAACAGGATGATGTAGGTGGACGACACCTGCGTCGTCACCCCGAAGATCCCGTACTCGCTGTAGATGTAGGTGAAGAAGCGGTCAACGCCGAACCCTTTGTGCTCGAGCACACCGGGCATCCACTGCCCCACGAAGGCGTAGACGATGAAGACGGCGGCGATGATCGGCAGCGCGAGCCCGGCGGTCCGGCGCGCGAACTCGAGCACGATCAGCGTGCCGACGACGCCGCTCACGACGTCGCCGGTGGTGAACTGCGCCCCGGCGCGGAAGAGCAATCCGTCGAGCTCGATCGCGACGTAGACCGCGCACGCGATCGAGGCGATCACCAGGATCCAGTCGTACCACGGCACGCCGGTCGCGCGGATGCGGTGCGCGGCCGAGTAGAGCATGAAGCCGATCGCCGCGCCCCAGCCCACGTGGATCGCGCGGAAGAGCAGCGGTTCCAGCGGGTAGAAGTTGAGGACGATCATGTGGAAGACCGTGAAGCCGATCGCGAGCGCCGCGAGCAGCCAGGCCTCCCACTTCCGCAGGCTGCGCTTGTTGCCGCCGTACTCCTCCTCCGGGACCGGCGGCGGCGCGACTTCGTGCTTGGGTGCAGCGGTCATCGGTCTTCTCCTCCTCCCAGAGAAAGCAAAGCCGCGCTCGAGTCGGGCCCGAGCGCGGCTGCCGAATGCGTTCCGAGCGTGCGGCTGGAACCTCTACGGCAAGAGGTTCTTCGGCAGGTTGATGCCCTTCTCTTTGTAGTACCGCACCGCGCCCGGGTGGAACGGCAGGAACGTGTTCCGGTTCCAGTTCTCGGTCAGCGTCTCCTTGCCCGCCGCGTGCCCCTTCACCAGCGCCGCGTTGTTCTCGAGCACAGCCTTGGTGACCGCGTACGCGAGATCGTCGGGCACGTCCTTGTGCGCGATCGAGAAGTTGTAGACGCCGACGGTCTTGTGGTCGGCCGTTTGCTGCTTGTAGGTGCCTTTCGGGATCACCGAGTCAGAGAGCTCGGGCAGGGCTTTCTTCAGCTTGGCGATTTCCTCGTCGGTGTAGGTGAAGAACGTCACCTTATTGGTGGTCTCCAGCTCCGAGTACACCGCGATCGGGACTCCCGCGCAGAACGGGAACGCGTCGATCAGCCCGTCCTGAAGGTTCGCTCCCATGTCCGAAGCCTGGCCGTTGCGAATCGTCGCCTTGATGCCGAGCGCCTCGAACATCAGCGGGAAGTAAGTGCCACACGTTCCGGCGCGCGGACCGACGCCGGCGCGCTTGCCCGCGAGGTCCTTGACGCTCTTGATGCCCGACTTCTCAAGCGCGACGAAATGGAACGGCGTGTCGTACATCGGGAACAGCGCGCGGATGTTGCGGTACTGCTTGCCCTTGGTCCAGTCGCCCTTGCCTTCCCAGGCCTGCAGCCCCACGCCCATGGTCGTCATGCCGAAGTCGACCTGCCTCGAGTCGGTGAGGATGATGTTCTGGTTCGGGCCTTGCGTCTGCTGGGTGCTGATGTTGGTGCCGACCTTCTCGTTCACCAGGCTCGCCCAGACCTGGCCGTAGACGAAGTACGTCCCACCGACCGAGGCGGTGCCGAGGGTGAGGTTCTTGGGCCAGGCGGGATTCACCTGGGCGTGCGCGGCGGCTGCAAGTGCAACCGAACAAACCGCGGCCGCAAGAGCGCGGATCACTTGCGTGAGAGTCATCGCTTCCTCCAGTAGGTTCAATAGAGAGTCATGATGCATGCCGGGTCTGCTGTCACGCCCTGTCCGGCTGTGCGGTGTACTGCTGTTGTTGAATGCTTATCGCACTGCAATTTAGCACCCGCCCCCCGGGCTGGCAACGTAACGGTGCGCGCCGGACGACGCGCCGTGCCCATGGGCTAGAATGGCCCGCCCCCCGAACGACACCGTCACGATGATCCCGCAGCTTTCCACCGCGTCCAGCGGCGCGCTTACCGACCTGGAGCGGCGCATTCTCGACGGCAGCGCCGCAGTCGAGCGCTGGTTCCGCGGTCAGTGGCAGGAGCACACGCCGCCGTTCTACTCGTCGGTGGACCTGCGCAACTCCGGCTTCAAACTCGCGCCGGTGGACACGAACCTGTTCCCCGGCGGATTCAACAACCTGAACCCGAGCTTCCTGCCGCTGGCGGTGCAGGCCGTGATGGTCGCGATCGAGCGACACTGTCCGGACGCAAGCAACCTGCTCCTCATCCCGGAGAGCCACACGCGCAATGCGTTCTACCTCCGGAACGTCGCGCGGCTCCGGACGATCCTGCGGCAGGCCGGTCTCAACGTCCGCATCGGGACACTGATCCCCGAGATCAAGGCCCCCACCGAGCTCGCGGTGCCCGACGAGGCGCCGCTCCTGCTCGAACCGCTCGTGCGACACGGCGCCCGGCTGGGCCTGGCCGACTTCGATCCGTGCACGATCCTCCTCAACAACGACCTCTCGGCCGGCGTGCCGGAGGCCGTGACGGATCTGAACGAGCAGGTGCTCCTGCCGCCGCTGCACGCCGGCTGGACGGTGCGGCGCAAGTCGCGGCACTTCGCCGCATACGACGGCGTCGCGGCGGCTTTCGCGCGCGAGCTCCAGATCGACCCGTGGCTGGTGAACCCGTACTTCGCCCGTTGCGGCCAGGTGAACTTCAAGGAGCGCAGCGGCGAAGAGTGCCTCGTCTCGAACACCGAGTGGCTCCTCGGGCGGATCCGCCAGAAGTACCTCGAGTACGGGATCAAGGAGCAACCCTACGTCGTGGTGAAGGCCGATGCGGGCACCTACGGCATGGGCGTGATGACGGCGAAGAGCCCCGACGACGTGCGCGGCATGAACCGCGACGCGCGCAAGAAGATGGCGGTCGTGAAGGAAGGCCTCGAGGTGTCCGAGGTCATCCTCCAGGAGGGCGTGCACACTCACGAGACGGTGCGCGAAGCCGCGGCCGAGCCGGTGGTCTACATGGTCGACCGCTACGTGGTCGGCGGGTTCTACCGCGTGCACACCGCGCGCGGCAAGGACGAGAACCTGAACGCGCCGGGCATGCAGTTCGAGCCGATCCCGTTCGACGACTGCTGCATCCGCCCCGACCCGGCGTCGGGGCCGGCGGCATTGGCGAACCGGCTGTACGTCTACGGCGTCGTGGCGCGCCTCGCGTCGCTCGCCGCGGCGATCGAGCTCGAAGAGACCGCGCCGGCCGGCCCGTGAAGATCCTGTTCATCCTCGACCCGCTCGCGTCGATCAAGACGTACAAGGACACGTCGTTCGCGATGATGGTCGAGGCGGCTGGCCGCGGCCACGAGGTCCACTTCGCGCCGCAGGAAGGGCTGATGTGGAAGGGCGGCCGCGTCGTCGCCGAGCACGTGCGCCTGGATCTTCTCGACGGCGAGAAGCGCCTCGGCAACCCGGCGTTCCACGACACCCACTGGTACCGGCTGGAGCTGCCCCCGCACGAGACGCCGCTCGCCGACTTCGGCGCGGTCCTGATGCGCAAGGACCCGCCCTTCGACATGGAGTTCGTCACGAGCACGTGGCTGCTCGAGGCGGCGGTGCGCGAGGGCGCGCGGGTGTTCAACGACCCGCGCTCGATCCGCGACTACAGCGAGAAGCTCGCGATCGCGAAGTTCGCGCAGTTCGCCGCGCCCACGCTCGTCACGCGGCTCATGCAGCAGATCCAGGCCTTCATCGACGCGCACGGCGACGTGGTGCTCAAGCCGCTGGCGGGCATGGGCGGGGAATCGGTGTTCCGCGTCACCGACAGCGACGCCAACCGCAACGTGATCGTCGAGACGCTCACGGCCCACGGCCACCGCACGATCATGGCGCAGCGCTATATCCCCGAGATCCGCGACGGCGACAAGCGCGTGCTCCTGATCGGCGGCGAGCCGGTGCCCTATTGCCTCGCGCGCATCCCGAAGGCGGGCGAGTCGCGCGGCAATCTTGCGGCCGGCGGCACCGGGGTCGCGCGGCCGCTGTCGCCGCGCGATCGCGAGATCGCCGAAGCGCTCGCGCCCGAGCTGTGGGGCCGTGGCCTGCTGCTTGTCGGCCTCGACGTGATCGGCGACTACCTGACGGAGGTCAACGTGACGAGCCCGACCTGCTTCCAGGAGATCCGGCAGCAGACCGGCTTCAACGTCGCCGGGATGTTCCTCGACGCCCTGGAGCGGGCGGCCGGCGCCTGAATCCCGCCCCGGGGCCTGCCCGGGACCCCTGCGCCGGGGTAAACTCCCAGCAGTTTCAGCGGCTTCGGTGGTCCCGGCGGTCCAATGATCGGCATACTCATCGTCGCCCACGGCGCGTTCGGCGAGGCGCTCATTCACTGCGCGAGCCACGTCCTGGGCAGGCGCCCCCTGCGCGTGCGACAGGTCGGCATCACGGTGCACGACGATCCCGATGCGATCCTGCCGCAGGCGCAGGGCCTGGTGCGGGACCTCGACGACGGCGACGGCGTCCTGGTGCTCACCGACATGCTCGGCGCCACGCCGTCGAACATCGCGGCGCGCCTGGCTGCGCCCGGCAAGGTGGAGATCGTCTCGGGCGCGAGCTTGCCGATGCTCATCCGGGCGCTCACCTACCGCGACGCGCCGCTCGCGTCCGTGGTGGCCAAGGCGGTCAGCGGCGGGTGCGAAGGCGTGGTGCACCTGAGCGGCGACTGGGAGCCCCATGCCGCAGCGTGAGGTCGAGATCGTGAACAAGCTCGGCCTGCACGCCCGGGCGTCCGCGAAGCTGACGCAGACGGCGAGCAAGTTCGCCGCCGACGTGTGGGTGTCGCGCAACGGCCGGCGCGTGAATGCGAAGAGCATCATGGGCGTGATGATGCTCGCGGCCGGCAGGGGGAGCCGCGTGGCGATCGAGACCGACGGCGCGGACGCGGACCAGGCGCTCGCCGCGCTGGTGACGCTGATCGAGGACAAGTTCGGCGAAGACGAATGATGGGCAAGCCCGAGACCTCAACGGTGGAAGCAGCGCTCGCCGCGCAGCCGGGCGCGAGCTTCACGCTGCATGGCGCCGGCGTTTCGGGCGGCATCGCGATCGGCTACGCGCACCTGATCTCCTCGGCGCGGCTCGAGGTCGCCCACTACGAGATCCCCGCCGAAGGGGTCGATGCGGAGATCGCGCGCTTCGACGACGCCGTCGCCGCGGTGCGCGGCGAGCTGGTCGGGCTGCATGCGGCGGTGCCGGTCGATGCACCGGTCGAAATGGGCGCGTTCCTCGACGTGCACATGATGATCCTCGGCGATTCGATGCTGTCGCAGGCGCCGCGCGAGCTGATCCGCACGCGCCGGGCGAACGCCGAATGGGCGCTGGTGCACCAGATGGAGATCCTGGTGCACCGGTTCGAGGAGATCGAGGATCCGTACCTGCGCGAGCGCAAGGCCGACGTGCAGCAGGTCGTCGAGCGGGTGCTGAAGGCGATGCTCGGCACCGGGCACGCGCCGGCGGTGCCGGAGCACGAGCAGGACATCATCGTCGTGGCGCACGACTTCTCCCCCGCCGACATGCTGCTCTTCAAACAGCACCGGTTTGCGGGCTTCGTGACCGACCTCGGCGGCGTCACGTCGCACACCGCGATCGTCGCGCGCAGCCTCGGCCTGCCGGCGATCGTCGGCCTGCACCGCGCGCGGCACATGATCCGCGAGGGCGAGCTGCTGATCGCCGACGGCGCCGCCGGCGTGCTGATCGTCAATCCCGACCGCCAGGTCCTCGCCGAGTACGAGCTGCGCCGCAGCCAGTTCGACCTGGAGCGGCAGAAGCTGAAGCGCCTGCGCACGACCCCGGCGGCGACCATCGAGGGCGTTCCGGTCGAGCTCGCGGCCAACATCGAGCTGCCGGAGGACGTCGAGCAGGCGCTCGAATCGGGCGCGGTCGCCGTCGGCCTGTTCCGCAGCGAGTTCCTCTTCATGGGGCGGATGGCGCTGCCCGAGGAGGACGAGCAGTTCGAGGCCTACCGCCAGGTCGTGGCGGCCATGGACGGACGGCCGGTCACCATCCGGACGCTCGACATCGGCGCCGACAAGACGGTCAACGGCGCCAACCGGGCCGGGCCCAACCCGGCGCTCGGCCTGCGCGCGATCCGCTTCTGCCTCGCGGAGCCGCAGATGTTCGTCACGCAGCTGCGCGCGATCCTGCGCGCCTCGCACTATGGGCGCGTGCGGCTGCTGGTGCCGATGATCGCGCACGCGCACGAGGTCGACCAGGTGCTGCACTACGTCCAGCAGGCCAAGGCCAGCCTGGCACGCGACGGGGTGCCGTTCGATCCCGCGCTGCCGGTCGGTGGAATGATCGAGATCCCCGCGGCGGCGCTCGCGCTCGGCGCATTCGTGAAGCGGCTCGACTTCCTGTCGATCGGCACCAACGACCTCATCCAGTACACGCTCGCCATCGACCGTACCGACGATACCGTCGCGCACCTCTACGACCCGCTGCACCCGGCGGTGCTGCAGCTCGTCGGGCACACCATCCGGGCGGCGCACAAGGCCGGCGTCCCGGTGGCGGTCTGCGGCGAGATGGCGGGCGAGGTGGGGTTGACCCGGCTCCTGCTCGGCATGGGGCTGCGCCAGTTCTCGATGCATCCGGCGCAGCTGCTCGCCGTCAAGCAGCAGGTGCTGCGCTCCTCGATCCCCGAAGTCGAGGTGATCGTGCAGCGGATCCTGCGGAGCGAGGACCCCGAGCGCACCCGCGCGCTTCTGGCTAAACTGAACGCATGAGCAGGAGAGAACCCGTGCTGCGCGAGATCACCGGCGTGAGCCATGACCCGAGCGGGAACGCCCGACGTTGGTTCCACGACGACTACTTCGATCTCTTCGTCCGCCAGGACGACGAGGGCGAGATCGTCGGGCTGGAGCTCTGCTACGGCGTGGGCCATAGCGAGCACGCGCTCGTGTGGAAAAAGGAGACCGGGCATTTCCACGACGGTCCCGAGGCCGATCGCTTCAACCCCGACGACCTCGCGGCGCGGTTCGCCGCCGAGTGCGGCGAGGTCCCGCACCGGATCAGTACCTCGGTGCTGCGGACGATCCGCGATTTCGCGCAGGTCGGGTCGCCCGCGCGCCAGCCGCGTCGCCGCTTCCGCCGCGAGGGCTGGCAGGAGCACGACGAGGGGTGACCGCACCGTCCGAGCGCGCGCGTTTGACAGCGCGTCCGGGCTTGCGGTACCTTGACTGCGACGCGCCGATTTGAGGTTCAGCTTGCGGGCGCGGTCCGGACCCGATCGAGACAGGGGGGCACGCCTCCTTGCAGATCCCCGAAACGGGGAGACCCGATCGATGCCCCGGGCGAAATCCTGCTAAAGCGACGGCAACCCGTTCCGGCAGAATCAAGCTGAACGGGTTTTTTGTTTTTATGGCGCCCAAGAACGCTCCCCCTCCCCGCTCGGCCGGACCGGTCGTCGCCCGCCGGCTCCGGTTCGACGCGCCGCTCGCGTGCCGGGGCGGCGGCACGCTCGCGGCCTACGACGTCGTCTACGAGACCTACGGGCAATTGAACGCCGAGCGCTCCAACGCGGTGCTCGTCTGCCACGCGCTGAACGCCTCGCACCACGTCGCCGGCTACTACGCGGACGACCCGCAGAATGTCGGCTGGTGGGACAACATGATCGGACCGGGCAAGCCGCTCGATACCGATCGCTTCTTCGTCATCGGCGTCAACAACCCGGGCAGCTGCTTCGGCTCGACCGGGCCGATGTCGGTCAATCCCGCCACCGGCAAGCCGTACGGCTCGAGCTTCCCGGTCCTCACCTGCGAGGACTGGGTCGAGGTGCAGGCACGCCTGGCCGACCAGCTCGGCATCCGCCGTTTCGCCGCGGTCATGGGCGGCAGCCTCGGCGCGATGCAGGCGCTGCAGTGGGCGATCTCCTATCCGGACCGGATCGCGAACGCAATCGTCGTCGCGGCCACGCCGAAGCTCACCGCGCAGAACATCGCGTTCAACGAGGTCGCGCGGCGCGCCATCACGACCGATCCCGACTTCCACGGCGGGGACTTCTACCAGCACGGCGTGAAGCCCAAGCGCGGCCTGCGGCTCGCGCGGATGATCGGGCACATCACCTACCTCTCCGACGACGCGATGATGGAGAAGTTCGGACGGGTGCTGCGCTCGGGCTCGATCGGCTACCACTTCGACGTCGATTTCGAGGTCGAGTCGTACCTGCGCTACCAGAGCGACAAGTTCGCCGAGTACTTCGACGCCAACACCTACCTCCTGATCACGCGCGCGCTCGACTACTTCGATCCGGCGCACGCGCACGGCGGCAATCTGACCGCCGCGCTCGCGCCGGCTAAGGCGCGCTTCCTGGTGGCGTCGTTCACGTCCGACTGGCGGTTCTCGCCCGAGCGCTCTCGCGAGATCGTCAAGGCGCTCGTCGACAACCGCCGTGACGTCTCTTACGCGGAGATCGACGCACCGCACGGCCATGACGCCTTCCTGCTCGACGACGCGCGCTATCACGCGGTCGTCAACGCGTACTTCGGAAATGTCGCGCGGGCGGTCGGTGCGACGCCAGGGAGCGGCGTTTCGGTGGAGCTGCCGGGTGAACCGCTCGTGCGCCACGGCCAGACCGACGCCCTCACCAGCGGGTTCGCGGCATGACCGGGAACGGGCACGTTGGGGAAACGCGGGAGCAAGGGGGCAAAGCCCCCTTGTATCTGCCCCAGACCAGCGTTCCGACCCGCCTGCAAGGTCGGCCCGACCTCGAGGCAATCGCCGCGTGGGTGCGTCCGAACGCATCGGTCCTCGACCTGGGCTGCGGCGATGGCCTGCTCCTCAAGCATCTCGCCGAAACGCGCGGCGCGCGCGGCTACGGCGTCGAGGTCGAGGACGACAAAGTGATCGCGTCGGTCGCCAACGGCGTGAACGTGATCCAGGCGGACCTCGAGCGCGGCCTCTGGGGGTTTGACGACGGCTCGTTCGACTACGTGCTGCTCTCGCTGACGCTCCAGGCGGTGCGGCAGACCGAGGCAATCATCCTCGAGATGCTGCGCGTCGGGCGCGAGGCGATCGTCACGTTTCCGAACTTCGGCCACTGGCAGGCGCGCTGGCAGGTCACCTTCGGCGGGCGCATGCCGGTGTCGGACACGCTGCCCTACCAGTGGTACGACACGCCGAACGTCCACCTTTGCACGATTCGCGACTTCGAGCGCTTCTGCGCCGATCACGGCATACGCATCCTCGAGCGCCTGGTCCTGCGCGGGGGACGGCCGGTCGCGTTCCTGCCCAACCTGCTGGGCAGCCTGGCGGTGTTCCGGTTCGAGAAGCGCGCGACCTAGCGCCGCGGAGGATTCCATGGCCCAGACGAGCTCTCTCGTGGAGGCGCTGAAGCGCGAGCTGAAGGCGCGCGCCATCACTTACGCGCAGGTCGCCCGCGCCATCGCCATGAGCGAGGCGAGCGTCAAGCGCATGTTCTCGCAGGAGAGCTTCACACTGAAGCGCTTCGACGAGATCTGCCAGTTCGCGAAGGTGGAGATCAGCGACCTCGCGCGCGCGGCGGAAACGAAGCAGCGCGAGATCTCGCAGCTGACGCTCGAGCAGGAGCGCGAGATCGTCGGCAATCGCAAGCTCTTCCTCACTGCCGTCTGCGCGCTCAACCATTTCACCTTCGAGCAGATCCTGGAGACCTACGCTCTGACCGAGGCCGAGCTCGTGCGGCTGCTCGCGCGGCTCGACAAGCTGAAGTTCATCGAGCTCGCGCCGGGCAACCGCATCCGGCTCCTCGTCTCGCGCACGTTCGCGTGGCTGCCGGACGGGCCGATCCAGCAGTTCTTCAAGAGCCAGGCGCAACACGAGTTCTTCCGCTCCCGCTTCGATCGCGAGGGCGAGCTGATGCTGTTCGTGAACTCGATGCTCTCGAAGGGCTCTGCCGCCACGATGATCGAGCGGCTGAAGCAGGTCGCAAACGAGTGCTCGGCGCTGCACAACGACGACATCCGGTTGCCCCTCGACAAGCGTTTTGGCCACAGCCTGCTCGTCGCCATCCGGCCGTGGAACATGCAGGCGTTCCGCGAGCTGGAGCGCGGCCCCGCGCCGGTGGCCGGCGTCCAGGTGCGACGGAACGTGCTGAAGAAGTGACCGCGACCGCCCCGCCCGGCGCGCCGCGGGCCAGTGTGCTCAAGTCGAAGCTCTTCTGGGTCGCCTTCCTCTATTTCTCCGAAGGCTTCCCGCTCGGCGTCTTCTACGAGCTGTTCCCGGTCTATTTCCGCCAGCAGGGCGTCGATCTCCGCTCGATCGGCATGCTCAGCCTGCTCGGGCTCGCCTGGACGCTGAAGTTTCTCTGGGCGCCGGCCGTCGACCACTACCGCCACCACCGCATCTGGATGGCCGCGGTCAACCTCGCGATGGGCGGGGTGCTGCTCTTCTTCGCCGCGCTGGCGGGCTTCGGTCCTTGGGTGTGGGCGGCGATCGGGGTCTTCACCGTCCTTTCCGCGACCAACGACATCGCGATCGACGGCTACACGATCGAGTTGCTGGAGCGCGACGAGCTCGGGCTGGCGAACGGGGTGCGGATCGCGCTCTACCGCGTCGGGATGCTCGCTTCCGGATTCGTGCTGGTCCTGTCCGACTGGATCACCTGGCCCGGGGCGTTCGCCTGTGCCGCCGCGATCCTGGCGGCGTGCGCGATCGCCGTGCTGTTCGCGCCGCGCGAGCGGACGATCGAGCGGCCGCCCGACACGACGCTTGCGCTCGAGTGGCGGCGCCTCCTCGCCGATCCCCAGCACCTGGCGATCGTGATCGGCTTCGCGCTCGGCGTGCTCTGGCTCGTCGACGCGACGACGAAGTGGTCGAGCGCCTATCCGCCGTTCTGGGGCATCGCGCTCGGCACCGCTGCGGCCGCGCTCGCGCTCGGCTGGATCGGCGGTCGCGGCGTGCGCGCCCAGGCCGCGGCCGAAGTCGACCCGGCGCGCGGCCCGATGTTCGGCGCATTGATGGAGCTCCTCGGCCGGCCGTACATCTGGCCGGTGCTCGCGTTCATCCTGATCTTCAAGCTCGGCGACGCGTCGATGGGCTTCATGGTGAAGCCGTTCTGGGTCGACGCGGGCTTCTACCGCGACCGAGATCGGCCTCGTGTCGGTGAACATCGGCCTCGGGCTCTCGATCGCGGGGGGCATCGCGGGGGGCTGGTACACCGATCGCGCGGGCATCTTCAAGGCGCTGTGGGTGCTCGGGCTCTTCCAGGCGCTGTCGAACGTCGGCTATGCGGTCGCCGCATCGCTGCTGCCGTACGGCCCCGGCGCATCGCCCGAGCTCTGGCACCGCGCCGTGCTCTACTCGGCGAGCGCGGCCGAGTCGTTCACCGGCGGCCTCGGGACCGCGGCGTTCCTCGCGTTCCTGATGGCGATCGTCGACAAGCGCCACTCGGCCACCGAGTACGCGCTGCTCTCGTCGGTGTTCGCGCTGTCGCGCTCGGTCGCGGGCTGGGCGGGCGGCTTCGGCGCGGAAGCGATGGGCTACGCGCCGTACTTCCTGCTCACCTTTTTCCTGTCTTTCCCCGCTTACGCGCTGCTGCCTTGGGTGAAGCGGATGCTCGCGCGCGCCGACGCACGGGTCGCTTCGCCGGGCGCCTCGCCGCCTTCCTAGCCGGCCGTTGCGCGCCCAGCGGCGCTGCGTTCACCAAAATCGCGGCGATGATGCAGGGCTCGCTGGAGCGCACGCTCCAGGAGTGATTGGTCCCGCGCTGGACGAGTACGTCGCCTGCCTTGAGCAGCGTCTCGCCCTTGTCCATGATCGCGTAGATCTCGCCCTTCAGCACGATGATGTAATCGACGGTCGCCGTCTTGTGCATCATCGGATCCGCGGAGCTTGCGTCCGGCGCATGCCCCGCGCCGATCGAGTCGAACGCGGCGCGGGCGTCGGCGCGATTGCGCCATTGCGAGTCGGGCGGAAACTCCACGATGCGCAGGATCGTCCCGTTCTTCGGCGGCTCCAGCCGCACCGGGCGATCGGCGTTGTCCGCGCTGCCGACGTTCCGCGCGGGCGCACCCCTGGTTTCCCAGAGATCGGTCAGCGCCAGCCCCGGCATCGAGGCCATCTCCTTCACGTTGGGCGCAACGCCATCGCTCAGGAAGATCGACTTGCCCTCGGCATCGTGGCCGGTGACCACCCTCCGGACTCTCCAGATCATGTGCTCCTCCTCGGTTCGTTCGCGGTCGCAGCGGGGCCGTAGAATACCGCTGGAGGGGAGGCAGATGAAGCTCGTCACGTTCCGCGTCGCGGGTCGCGGGGCACCGCGCGCCGGGGCGCTCGTCGAGGGCGGCGCGCACGTGCTCGACCTGCAGGCCGCGCATCGCGCGCGTTACGGCCGCGGCGCGCGCAGTCTGGGCAGCGTGCTCGCCATCGTCGAAGGCGGCGACGACGCGCTCGCGCTCGCGCGCTCGCTCGTCGAAGCGAAGCGCCGCCCGAAATCCGCGCAGCTGCCGCGCGCGGCGGTCAAGCTCGATGCGCCGATCCCGCGTCCGCCGCAAATGCGCGACTTCCTGTGCTTCGAGAAGCACCTCGTTCAGGCGTTCCAGGCGGCGCGCAAGCTGCGTGCGCGAAGCAGCGCCGATCCCGAGGCCGCGCTGGCGGAGATGGAGGCCAAGGGAATCCTCGCCGTCCCGCAGACCTGGTACGAGCGCCCGATCTTCTATCACCCGAACCGGTTCAGCGTGTGCGGGCACGAGGACGAGGTGCCCTGGCCGGCCTACTGCCAGGTGCTCGACTTCGAGCTCGAGTTCGGCTGCTACATCGGACGCCCCGGCAAGGACATCCCGCGGGCGCGGGCGCGCGACCACATCTTCGGCTATACGATCTTCGACGACTTCTCGGCGCGCGACGAGCAGACGAAGGAGATGCCCGGACAGCTCGGCCCGGGCAAGGGCAAGGACTTCGACAACGCGAACGCGATGGGGCCGTGCCTGGTCACCGCCGACGAGATCCCCGACCCGTACGACCTGGAAATGACGGTGCGCGTGAACGGCGCGGAATGGGGCCGAGGCAACTCGCGCAGCATGCGCTGGAAGTTCGAGGACTGCATCGCGCACGTCGCGCGCGCGGAGACGCTGCACCCGGGCGAGTTCTTCGGCTCCGGCACCGTCGGCGACGGCTGCGGACTCGAGCACCTGCGCTTCCTTGAGCCGGGCGACGTGGTGGAGCTCGAAGTCGAGCGCATCGGCGTATTGCGCAACCGGGTGGTCAGGCCATGAGCTCGCGCGTCATCGAGGCGGCGCAGGTCCTCGCGCACGCGCGGCTCGACGGCATGCGCCTGCCCGGTCTCCCCGTGGGGATTCGGCCCGCGGACGAAGCCGAAGCCTACCGCGTGCAGGAGGCCCTCCACGGAATGCTCGCGGCGGGCGGTTTCGGCGGCCTCGCGGGGCACAAGATCGGCTGCACGACCGCAGTGATGCAGCAGTTCCTCGGCATCGATCATCCGTGTGCGGGCGGGGTGTTCGCGACGCGCGTCTTCAGCGAGTCGGTCGCTGTCCCCTACGACTCGTTCCTGCACGTCGGCGTCGAAACCGAGATTGCCGTGCTGCTCGGGCGCGATCTGCCTCCGCGCGGGGTGCCCTACACGGTCGACGAAGTGCGTGCCGCGGTGTCGGCGGTCGCCGCGGCGATCGAGATCGTCGACGACCGGTGGGACGACTACAAACGCGTCGACACGCCTACGCTGATTGCGGATGACTTCTTCAACGATGCGTCGGTGCTTGGCCCGCTGCGAAGATGGGATGCCGCGCTCGACCTCGGCGCGCTCCGCGGCACGACCCGCGTCGACGGCGCGGAGGTCGGGCGAGGCGTCGGCGCCGACGTCCTCGGCCACCCTCTGAATGCCCTGACCTGGCTCGCCAATCACCTCGCGGCGCGCGGGCCCGGGCTGCGTGCCGGCGAGTTCGTGTCGACCGGCAGTGTTGTCGCGACGAAGTGGATGGGCCGCGGTGCGGTCGCGGAGGTCGAGATCGAGGGTCTCGGCCGCTGCCGTGCGCGCTTCGAGTAGATGGGGCGGGTTGATTTGCCCCGCGAAACTCGGTAGCCTCGATTGCTCCGCCGGCGCCCCGCCGGAGCCCGTTCCACACTCATCCCCGAGGAAAGACATGCCGGAATACGCCGATGTATCCAAGGACAAGCTCGTTGCCGACATGAAGGTCGTCATCGCCGACGCCGAGGAGCTGCTCAAGGCCACGGCGAGCGCGGCCGGCGACAGGGTCTCCGCCGCCCGCACGCGCATGGAAGATAGCTTGCGCACCGCGCGGGTGAAGCTCGCCGAAGCCCAGGAGGTCGTGGTCGACAAGGCGAAGGCGGCCGCGCGCGCGACCGACGACTACGTGCACGCGAACCCCTGGCGTTCGGTCGGTATCGCCGCGGGCGCGGGCCTGGTCATCGGCATGCTCATCTCGCGCCGCTAGCCCCGGGCCCGCGCTCGTCATGGCAGCCGAAGCCGGCGCCCCCCGCCCTCCGGGGCTCGCCGGATCGATCTCCCGCCTCGCGCGCACCGCGCTCGCGGTGCTGCGCACGCGCCTCGAGATCCTCGGCACGGAGATCGAGGAGGAGCGCATCCGGTTCGCCGGGCTTGCGCTCGTCGTGGCCGCCATCGCGTTCTGCCTGCAGATGGCGGTGCTGCTGTTCGTGATCCTGATGGTGGTGCTGCTCTGGGAATCGCATCGCCTGGTCACGCTCGGCGTGTTCTCCGCGGGGTTCCTGCTCGGCGGCATGGCGCTGTACCTGTATCTGCGCCGCCAACTGCGCACCCGCCCGCGCATGTTCGCGAGCACCCTGGGAGAACTTGCGAAGGACGACGAGCGGCTTGGCCGCGGCAGCGACGTCCGGTGAACCCACGCCGCCTCGCCCAGATCCACGCGCGCCGCGAACGCCTGCTCGCGAAGGCCGCGGCGCAACGCGACGAGGTTGCGCTGCTGCTTGCGCCCTGGCACGCACCCCTCGCCGTCGCGGACCGGGGTGTCGCGATCGCCGCCTACGTGCGCGAGCATCCCTCGCTCGTCGTCGTGGCCGTCGCGGCGCTCGTCGTGCTATCGCCAAAGCGTGCGTTCCGCTGGGCGCGACGCGCGTTCGCGGTGTGGCGCGGCTACCGCTGGGCGGTCGGCGCGCTCAATCGCGCCGTCCCGCGCACCGTGCCGTAAAGCGCCCGCCCGCCCGGCCTATTCCGCTCCGAGCGTCCAGTCGTAGTCGATGGTGAGCGGGGCGTGATCCGAGAAGCGCTTCGTCTTGTAGATCGATGCGCGTAGCGCCTTCGCCGCGATCCCCGGCGTGGCGATCTGATAGTCGATGCGCCAGCCCACGTTCTTCGCCCAGGCCTGACCGCGGTTCGACCACCACGTGTACTGCTCGGGGCGCGGGTCGAGGCGCCGGAACACGTCGACCCAGCCGGCCTTCTCGAACACCGCGCTGAGCCAGGCGCGCTCCTCGGGCAGGAAACCGGAGTTCTTCCGGTTCGAGCGCCAGTTCTTCAGGTCGATCTCCTGGTGGGCGATGTTCCAGTCGCCGCACAGGATGAACTCGCGCCCGCTCTGCGCCAGCTTCCGGAGCGCCGGCATGAACTCGTCCATGAAGCGGAACTTCGCCTGCTGGCGCTCGGCGGAGCTCGAGCCCGACGGCAGATAGATCGACACGACCGACAGCTTGCCGAAGTCCGCCCGCAGGAACCGCCCCTCGGGATCGAACTCGCGGCTGCCCAACCCGGTGGCGATCGCGTCGGGCGTGCGAGCGCAGTACATGCCGACGCCGCTGTAGCCCTTCTTGTGCGCGAAGTCGAAATAGCCCTTGAGGTTGCCTGGCATGAGGATTGCGTTTGGCAAGTCGGTTTGATGCGCCTTGATCTCCTGCATGCACACGCAATCGGCCTTTTGTCGCACCAGCCAGGCGAGGTATCCCCTCGCGGCCGCCGAACGGATGCCGTTGAGATTTAGTCCAATGACGCGTAACATATTGAATTGTGTCGAAAAATCGGACAGTCTTCGGGCCGCGGCGGTGAACGACTACCGCGCCGACTTCATCGCGTTCTGCATCGCGAACGGGGTGCTGCGTTTCGGCACCTTCGTGACGAAATCCGGCAGAACCACGCCCTACTTCTTCAACGCGGGCCTGTTCGACACCGGGGGGCGCCTCGACCGGCTTGCGGAATTCTACGCACTCGCCATCCTGCGCTCGGGACTGGCCTTCGACATGCTCTTCGGTCCCGCGTACAAGGGAATCGTGCTGGTGGCCGCGACCGCGATGGCGCTCGCGCGTGCCGGGCGCGACGTGCCCTACGCCTACAACCGCAAGGAAGCCAAGGACCACGGCGAGGGCGGCACTGTCGTGGGGGCGCCGCTCGCGGGCCGGGTGCTCGTCGTCGACGACGTGATGACCGCGGGCACCGCGGTTCGCGAGTCGGTCGCGCTGATCCGTGCGGCGGGCGCGGAGCCGGCTGGGGTCGCGGTCTGTCTCGACCGCATGGAGCGCGGGAAGGGGAACCTCTCCGCGGTGCAGGAGGTCGAGCACGAATATGGAATGCCGGTCGTCACGATCGCGAATCTCGACGACCTTCTCGGATACCTAGAAGGCGCGCCGCAGTACGAGGAGAACCTGCGCGCGATCGCCGCATACCGCCAACAATACGGAGTTAAGGGTCATGGATAGCAGACTGAATATCGCGCTACTGGCGTGCGCGCTCCTCGCGGCGCTGCCTGCGCACGCGCAGCGGCTCTACAAGTACACCGACCCGGCGACCGGCAAGACGGTCTACACCGAGCGACTTCCGGCGGAGGCCGCCGGCAAGGCGAATGAGCAGCTCAATCGCCAGGGCACGGTGGTCAAGCGGGAAGGCCCCGCACCCACTGCCGAGGAACTGGCCGCGCGGGAGGCCGACCGCAAGCGCAAGCTCGACGAAGAGGCGGCCGCGAAGGAGGAGAAGCGCAAGAATCAGGCGCTGCTCAACACCTACGCGACCGAGAAGGACATCGACGAGGCGCGCGGGCGCGCGCTGCAGGTCAACGACGAGGCGATCAAGGAAGCGGAGCGCAAGCTCGCCGACGCCCAGAAGCGCCAGAAGCAACTCGCCTCCGAGGCCGAGTTCTTCCAGAAGAAGCCGATGCCGGCGCAGCTCAAGCTCGACATCCAGACCAACCAGGTCGAGATGAAGGCGCACAACGATCTGCTGGACGCGAAGCGCAAGGAAACCATCGGCATCAACGCGAAGTACGACGAGGACAAGCGCCGCTATCTCGAGCTGATCAAGGCGGGAACGGTGGCGACCGCGACCCCTACGAAGAAGTAGATCGCGAACCCGCGGTGCGCGCCGCACCGGAACTGGCCGGGCGAGCTGCTACCTGGCCAGTTTCCTCTTGAGCAGGTCGTTCACCTGCTGCGGATTGGCCTTGCCCTTCGTGGCCTTCATGACCTGGCCCACGAGCGCGTTGAAGGCCCTGTCCTTGCCCGCCCGGAACTCCTCGACCGACCTTGCGTTGGCGGCGAGCACGTCGGCGACGATCGCCTCCAGCGCGCCCGCGTCGGAGATCTGCCGGAGCCCGCGCCGTTCGATGATGGCATCCGCCTCGCCCTCGCCCGACCACATGGCGTCGAAGACGTCTTTGGCGATCTTGCCGGAGATCGTGCCGTCCTGGATGCGGGCGAGGAGCCGGCCGAGCCGCTCCGGGCTGACGGCGCTCTGCGAGGCATCCTTGCCCTCGGTGTTGAGCCGCGCCGCGAGCTCCCCCGTGACCCAGTTCGCGACGGTCTTCGCGGGCACCATTCCGCCCGCGGCGATGGCCGTCTCGCCGAGGGTCGCCTCGAAATACTCGGCGAACTCGCGCGACTGCGTGAGTGTCGCGGCATCGTAGGACGTGAGCCCGAGCTCGCGCTCGTAGCGGCTGCGCTTCATCTGTGGCAGCTCGGGCAGGCGCGCGCGCACTTCCTCGATCCAGGCGTCGCTGATCGCGAGCGGCAGGAGATCGGGATCGGGGAAGTAGCGATAGTCGTGCGCCTCCTCCTTCGAGCGCAGCGACCGCGTCTCGTCACGGTCGGGGTCATAGAGTCTCGTCTCCTGGACGATCTTGCCGCCGCCTTCGAGGATCTCGATCTGTCGGCGCGCCTCGTAGTCGATCGAGCGCTCGAGGAAACGGAACGAGTTCAGGTTCTTGATCTCGCAGCGCGTGCCGAGCGGCGCCCCCGGCCGTCGCACCGACACGTTCGCGTCGCAGCGGAAGGAACCTTCCTGCATGTTGCCGTCGCAGATCTCGATCCAGCGCACGAGGGCGTGGAGCGTCCGCGCGTAGGCGACCGCCTCCTCGGCGGTGCGCATGTCGGGCTCCGAGACGATCTCGAGCAGCGGCGTGCCCGCCCGGTTCAGGTCGATCCCGCTCGCGCCGTGAAAGTCCTCGTGGAGCGACTTGCCGGCGTCCTCCTCGAGGTGAGCGCGCGTGAGGTGGACGGTCTTCTCGCCGGCGCTGGTGAGAATCGTGATCGATCCGCCCAGCACGATCGGCAGCTCGAACTGGCTGATCTGGTAGCCCTTCGGAAGGTCGGGATAGAAGTAGTTCTTGCGCGCGAACACCGAGGTCCGGTTCACGGTCGCGCCGACTGCCAGGCCGAAACGGATGGCGCGCTCGACGGCGCCCCGGTTCAGCACCGGCAGGACGCCCGGCAGCGCGATGTCGACGCCGCAGGCCTGCGTGTTCGGGGCCGCGCCGAACGCCGTCGAGGCCCCGGAGAAGATCTTCGCGCGCGTCGCGAGCTGCGCGTGGGTCTCCAGGCCGATGACGATTTCCCAGCTCAACCGCGTCTCCTCACCTGTTTTCAGCGAACGCCGCGGGCGTCCGCTTGTGCCAGTCCGTCGCGAGCTGGAACTGGTGCGCGAGGCCGAGCATTCGCGCCTCGGCGAAGTAGCCGCCGACCAGCTGCAATCCCACGGGGAGCCCGCCGGCGCCCGCGCCGCAGGGAATCGACATCGCCGGCAGACCGGCGAGGTTCGGGCCGACGGTATAGATGTCGTTGAGGTACATCAATACGGGGTCTGAGACCTTTTCGCCGATCCGGAACGCGACGGTCGGCGAAGTCGGGCCGGCAATAACGTCGCAAGCCTTGAACGCCGCGACGAAATCCTGTGCGATCAGCCGCCGGACGCGCTGCGCCTGCAGGTAATAGGCATCGTAGTAGCCGTGCGAGAGCACGTACGTCCCGACCAGGATGCGGCGCTTCACCTCCGTGCCGAAGCCCTGCGCGCGCGTCTTGCAGTACATGTCGGCGAGGTCTTGGTACTCCGGCGCACGATAGCCGTAGCGCACCCCGTCGAAGCGCGCGAGATTCGACGACGCCTCGGCGGGCGCGATGACGTAGTACGCCGGGACGGAGAGCGCGCTGTTCGGGAGCGCGACTTCGACCGTGGTCGCGCCGAGCCTGCGGAGCTCGGCAATGGCCGCCTCGACCGCCGCACGGACGTCGGCGTCCATGCCTTCGCCGAAATACTCCCTTGGCAACCCGATCCGGACGCCGGCCAGCGGCCGCGCCAGGTCGCGCGCGTAGTCCTCTTTCGGGCGCTCGAGGCTCGTCGAGTCGCGCGCGTCGAAACCCGTCATCGCGTTGAGCATGACCGCAAGGTCCGCGGCGTCGTGCGCGAACGCGCCGCCCTGGTCCAGGCTCGATGCGTAGGCGATCATGCCGTACCGCGACACCAGGCCGTAAGTGGGCTTGATGCCGGAGATCCCGCAGAACCCGGCCGGCTGCCGGATCGACCCGCCCGTGTCGGTGCCGGTGGCGCACGGTGCGAGCCGGGCTGCAACGGCCGCCGCCGAGCCCCCGGAGGACCCGCCCGGGACCCGCGCAGTGTCCCACGGGTTCCTCACCGGACCGTAGTGGGAGTTCTCGGTGGAGGAGCCCATCGCGAACTCGTCCATGTTCGTCTTGCCGAGGATCACGGCGCCCGCGCCGGCGAACTGCTGGACAACGTGCGCGTCGTACGGCGCCACGAAGTTCGAGAGGATCTTCGACGCGCAGGTCGTGAGCCAGCCTTGCGCACAGAAGATGTCCTTGTGCGCGATCGGGATCCCCGTGAGCGCCGCGCGCTCGCCGCGCGCGATCCGGACGTCGGCGGCGCGCGCCTCGGCGAGGCTCTTGTCCGGATCGACCGTGATGAACGCGTTGAGCTGCGGCTGGTGTCGGGCGATCCGGTCCAGAAAGAGCCGGGTGAGCTCGACGCTCGAAATCCGCTTCGCGCCAAGGGCGACGGCGAGCTCGGTGAGGGAGGCTTCGATCATCGGGCGCGGGAATCGGGACGGGAAGGCGGGAGGCGCCGGGGTGCGGGGATGCTGCCGTCCCCGAGTCGCACCTCCCCTTCCCGCTACTCGATCACCTTGGGGACGAGATACAGGTCCGCCTCGACCTGAGGCGCGATCGACTGGAACAGCCGGTGCGAGTCGCCCTCGGTAACCACGTCTTCGCGCAGGCGCAGCATGACGTCCTGGGCGTGGGCCATGGGCTCGATCCCCGCCGTGTCGGCCGCCTTGAGCTGCTCGACGAGCCCGAGAATGCCGTTGAGCTCGTGTTGCACCGCCGCGATCTCGGCCTCCGTCACCGAGAGCCGGGCGAGCTGCGCGATACGACGGATGTCTGCGACGCTTAACGTCATTCGTGATTTCCGACTTAGAACAAGCGCTTAGATTCGGGTATTATAGCTAAATTGCGTATCGCCCCGACCGGCGGGGCACGATTCAGGAGATCAATTTCTACATGCTCGGATTCTTGCGCGCCTATTTCTCCGATGATCTCGCGATCGATCTTGGCACCGCGAACACCCTGATCTACGTCCGCGGCAAAGGCATCGTCCTCGACGAACCGTCCGTGGTCGCCATCCGCCAGGAAGGCGGGCCGAACGCGAAGCGCACCATTCAGGCGGTCGGCAAGGAAGCGAAACAGATGCTCGGCAAGGCGCCGGGCAACATCACCGTGATCCGCCCGATGAAAGACGGCGTCATCGCCGACTTCACCGTGACCGAGCAGATGCTCAAGCAGTTCATCAAGAAAGTGCACGTGTCGAGGCTGCTCTCGCCGTCGCCGCGCATCATCATCTGCGTCCCGTGCGGCTCGACCCAGGTCGAGCGCCGCGCGATCCGCGAGAGCGCGATCGGTGCCGGCGCCTCCCAGGTCTATCTGATCGAGGAACCGATGGCCGCGGCGATCGGCGCGGACATGCCGGTGGCGGAGGCGACCGGCTCGATGGTCGTCGACGTCGGCGGCGGCACGACCGAGGTCGGCGTGATATCGCTCGGCGGGATGGTCTATTCGGGCAGCGTCCGCGTCGGCGGCGACAAGTTCGACGAGGCGATCATCAACTACATCCGGCGCAACTACGGGATGCTGATCGGCGAGGCAACCGCGGAGATGATCAAGAAGGAGATCGGCTCCGCGTTCCCCGGCTCCGAGGTGCGCGAGATCGAAGTGAAGGGCCGCAACCTCGCGGAAGGCATTCCGCGCAGCTTCACGATCTCGTCGAACGAGGTGCTGGAGGCGCTGACCGAGCCCCTCAACCAGATCGTCTCGGCCGTGAAATCCGCGCTCGAGCAGACCCCGCCCGAACTCGGCGCCGACATCGCCTCCAAGGGCATGGTGATCACGGGAGGCGGCGCGCTGTTGCGCGACCTCGACCGGCTGCTCATGGAGGAGACCGGGCTGCCGGTGATCGTCGCCGAGGATCCGCTCACGTGCGTCGTCCGCGGCTCGGGCAAGGCGCTCGAGAAGATGGACAAGCTCGGGAGCATCTTCACCAACGAATAGGAAAACGGGAAGCGGGAAAAGGGCAGGCGTGAAGTCCGCGGCGCTGCCCTGACGTTCCCCGTTTCGCGTTTCCCGCTTCGCGCCCATGGAGCACACGCCGCCCCAGTTCTTCCACCGCGGCCCGGCTCCGATCGCGCGATTGACGTTCTTCGCGCTCCTCTCCGTGTTCCTGATGGTGCTCGATGCGCGGTTCCGCTACGCGGAGCCGCTCCGCCAGGTCCTTGCCATCGTGGCCTATCCGCTCCAGCAGATCGCGATCGCGCCGTTCACCGCGGTCGCGCGCTCGCGCGAGTTCTTCTCCACCCAATCGGCGTTGCGCGAACAGAACGCCGCCCTGCGGACGCAGAAGCTGCGCGACGCCGAGGACCTGCTCACGCTCGAGGCGTTGCGCGCGGAGAACGACAGCCTGCGGCGGCTGCTCGCCGCGAAGGAGCAGGTGCCCGGCGAGGCCATCTTCGCGGAGATCGTGTACGCGGGGCGCGACCCGTTCAGCCGCAAGGTGATCATCGACAGGGGCGCGCAGCACGGCGTGCAGACGGGGCAGCCGGTCGTCGACGCCAACGGCGTGCTCGGTCAGGTGACGCGCGTGCAGCCGCTGCTCGCCGAGGTGACGCTGATCATCGACAAGGATCACGCGATCCCGGTGCAGGTGGTGCGCAACGGCTTGCGCGGCGTCGCTTACGGCTCCGGAGACGGCTCGACGCTCGAGCTGCGCCACATGGCATCGAACGCGGAGGTGGAGGCGGGCGATCTCCTCGTCACCTCGGGGCTCGACGGTCAGTACCCGCGCGGCCTGCCGGTCGCCAAGATCGCCAAGATCGAGCGCGACTCGGCGTACGCATTCGCCAAGATCCTCGGACAACCGGTCGCCGGAACGACCCAGCATCAGCAGGTCCTGGTGCTCGCCACCGCCGCCAGCGCGCCGACCTGGTCCGCCGAGCCCGATCGGGCGAAAAAGGGCGCGCGCGCGAAGCGCAGCGCGCGCAAGGGCGAGTGATGGCCGCGAACTCGCAGCACATCCTTCTGCCGGTCAAGGTCGGCTTCATGACCGCGAGCGTCGTCGCGGCGCTCGCGTTCAACCTGCTGCCGTGGCAGGACGTACGCGGCGTGCCGGACCTGCTCGCGCTCGTGCTCACCTTCTGGTGCGTGCACCAGCCGCGCAAGATGGGCATCGGCATCGCGTGGCTGCTCGGGCTGGTCATGGACACGGCGAACGGCGCGCTGTTCGGCCAGCACGCGCTCGCCTATGCCGCGCTCGCCTACACTGCGCAAGGGCTGCACCGCCGCATCCTGAGCTTTCCGCCCTGGCCGCAGGCGCTGCACGTGCTCGTCCTGCTACTGGGAAGCCAGCTCGTCATGCTCGCGGTGCGCATGCTGGCCGGCGGGACCTTCCCCGGCGTATCGTTCTTCGTCGGCAGCGTGATCTCGGCGGCGCTCTGGCCGCTCGTGACCTTCGTGCTGCTCGCGCCGCAGCGGCGGCCCCACGAGGTGGACGAGACGAGGCCCATCTGATCGTGCGCTACACCGAGTTCCGTGATCTCGACGGCGACCTGAGGCGGTTCCAGGTCCGGCTCGGCGTCGCCGGCGCGGTCGTGCTCGGCGCGTTCGTGCTGTTGCTCGGCCGGTTCGCGTACCTGCAGTTCCTGCAGCACGACTACTACAAGACCAAGGCCGAGGACAACCGCATCTCGATCGTCCCGATCGTTCCCAACCGGGGGCTGATCCTGGACCGCAACGGGATCGTGCTGGCGCGCAACGAGTCCCAGTACACGCTCGAGATCAGTCCGCGGCAGGTGGCCAACCTCGAGCAGACGATCAACGAGCTCGCCGCCGTGATCGAGATCCTGCCGCGCGACCGCAACCGCTTCCGGAAGCTCCGCCAGGAGATCAAGGGCGCGGAAAGCCTCCCGATCAAGACGCGCCTGAGCGACGAGGAGGTCGCACGCTTTGCCGCGAACGCGTATCGGTTTCCCGGCGTGGAGATCAAGGCGCGCCTCTTCCGGTCCTACCCCTTCGGGGAGACTGCGTCGCACGCGCTCGGCTACATCGGCCGCATCAGCGACCGCGACCTGGAGCGCCTCGAGGCCGACGGGCTGACCGCGAACTACAAGGGCTCCGATTTCATCGGCAAGAGCGGGGTGGAAGCGAGCTACGAGCGCGAGCTGCACGGCACGACCGGCACCGCGCAGGTCGAGATCGACGCGGGCGGCCGCGGCATCCGTACGCTGTCCTCGACCGCGCCCGTGGCCGGCAACAACCTCGTGCTCACGCTCGACATCAAGCTGCAGGAGGTGGCCGAGCAGGCATTCGGCAACTTCCGCGGGGCGCTCGTCGCGATCGATCCGACGACCGGCGGCGTGCTCGCGTTCGTGTCCCGGCCCGGCTACGACCCGAACCTGTTCGTCGACGGGATCGACCCGCAGAGCTGGCAGGCGCTCAACGAAGACCAGGACAAGCCGCTCACCAACCGCGCGCTCACCGGCGCGTATCCACCCGGTTCCACGATCAAGCCGTTCATGGCCCTGATGGCGCTCCAGCTCGGCAAGCGCACCCCCGAGTACACGATCAGCGACCCGGGGTTCTACATGCTCGCAGGACTCGCGCGCCCGTTCCGCGACTGGAAGGTCGGCGGGCATGGCGCCGTCAACCTGCACAAGTCGATCGTCGTGTCGTGCGATACCTACTACTACGGCCTCGCGGCCGACATGGACGTCGACCAGCAGCATGCGTTCCTGTCGCAGCTCGGGTTCGGCAGCCCGAGCGGCATCGACATCGACGGCGAGAAGGGCGGGCTGCTGCCCTCGCGCGAGTGGAAGAGGAAGCGCTTTAAGCGCCCGGACGAGCAGAAGTGGTACGCCGGCGACAGCGTGTCGGTCGGGATCGGGCAGGGCTACCTGCTGGCCACCCCGCTGCAGCTCGCGTTCGCGTCGGCGATCGTGGCCAACAACGGCGTCGTGTTCCGGCCGCACGTGGTGAGCCAGGTCGTCGACGCGCGCTCCGGCGAGGCGCGCCGGATCGAGCCGCAGCCGGTGCGCACGGTGCCGCTCAACCAGAAGTGGGTCGACCTCGTGAAGGCGGCGATGGTCGACGTCACGCGCCCCGGCGGCACCGCGGCGCGCGCCGGCGCGGGAGCCCTCTATACGTTTGCGGGGAAAACCGGCACCGCGCAGGTGGTCGCGATGAAGCAGGGCGAGAAATACGACGAGAAGAAGGTCGCGGAGCGGCACCGCGACCACGCGCTGTTCGTCTCGTTCGCGCCGGCCGAGAACCCGAGGATCGCCCTCGGGATCCTCGTCGAGAACGGCGGCCACGGGAGCGGCACCGCCGCGCCGATCGCCCGCACGGTGCTGGACTACTACCTGCTCGGCAAGGTGCCGGAGAAGAAGCCCGAGCTCGACGCCGACGCGCCGGAGGGCTGACCGGGTGAGGCAGCTTGCCGCACGGCTGTGGGACCGCCTGACCGAGAACATCGACGGTTCGCTGATGCTGATCGCGGTGCTGATCCTCACGCTCGGCCTGTTCACGCTGTACAGCGCCGCCTACGAGAACCCCACGCGCATCCAGGCGCAGCTCGTCAACATCGGCGTGGCGTGCACCGCGATGTGGATCGCGGCCCGGGTCCCGCCGCAGACCTTGATGCGCTTCGCCGTGCCGATCTACGTCCTCGGCCTCCTGCTGCTCGTCGCGGTCGCGCTCTTCGGCGAGGTGGTCAACGGCGCGCGCCGCTGGTTGCACGTCGGCGTCGTGCGCTTCCAGCCTTCCGAGATCATGAAGATCGCGATGCCGCTCATGCTGGCCTGGTACTTCCAGCGGCGCGAGGCGACGCTGCAGGTCCGCGACTACGCGGTCGCGGCGCTCATCCTGGTCGTCCCGGGACTGCTGATCGCCCGTCAGCCCGACCTCGGGACGGCGCTGCTCGTCCTGGCGGCGGGTTTCTACGTGATCTTCCTCGCCGGGCTGTCATGGCGCCTGATCGTCCCGGTCGCGGTCCTGGGCGCCATCGGTCTGCTGGCGGTGATCGTCTTCGAGTCGCAGATCTGTCAGCCCGAGCTCGTCTGGCCCGGCTTCAAGGATTATCAGAAGGCGCGCGTGTGCACGCTGCTCGATCCGACCACCGATCCGCTGGGACGCGGCTTCCACATCATCCAGGCGACGATCGCGGTGGGGTCGGGTGGCCTGACCGGCAAGGGATGGCTCGAGGGCACGCAGACCCATCTCGAGTTCATTCCCGAGCGCTCGACCGATTTCATCTTCGCGGTCTTCTCGGAGGAGTTCGGCCTGCTCGGCAATGCCGTGCTGCTCGTCCTGTACCTGATGCTGATCGGACGCGGCTTTTTCATCGCGGCGGGCGCGCCGACCTTCTTCGCCCGCCTGCTCGCCGGGGCGATTACGCTCATCTTCTTCACCTACGCGTTCGTGAACATGGGGATGGTGAGCGGTCTCCTGCCGGTCGTCGGCGTGCCGCTGCCGCTCGTGTCCTACGGCGGCACCGCCCTGGTGACGCTGTTCCTCGGGCTGGGCATCCTGATGAGCATCCAGAAGCACCGGAAGCTCGTCCAGTCGTGAGCACCGGAGCGGAGAAAGCGAGACAGCGGAAAGGGTACGGTCGCGCTCTGCGCGATCGCCGCGATCGTAGCCGGATGCGCGGGCGCGCCGACGGCGCCGCGCATCGAGCGCGAGGCGAAGGCGCCGGCGACGACGACCCCCGCGCCGCAGCGTCGCGGCGGCGGCTATTACCTGGACGACGGCCCCGGCGACGGCCCGCCGCCCGAGCTCGATCGCATCGCCGATGCGGAGCCGCGCGCCGAAGCCCTGCACCGGTTCGCGAACAGCCCATACGTCGTATTCGGTCGCCAGTACGTGCCCGAGCGCGAGGTGCGGCCGCTCAAGCAGCGCGGCGTCGGAAGCTGGTACGGGCGCAAGTTCCACGGCCAGAAGACCGCGAGCGGCGAGATCTACGACATGTACGCGATGACCGCCGCTCATCCCACGCTCCCGATCCCGAGCTACGCGCGCGTCACCAACGTCGCGAACGGCCGCTCGGTCGTCGTGCGCGTCAACGACCGCGGCCCGTTCCTGCACGACCGCGTGATCGACCTGTCGTACGCCGCGGCGTGGAAGCTCGGGTACATCGAGCAGGGTAGCGCGCTCGTCGAGGTCGAGACGATTTCGTACGACCGCACGCCGGTGGTCAGCGCCATCGTCGCTTCCACGCCGTCGCAGAGTCCCGAGCGCGCGGCGGTCGTGCCGCGCGCGCCGGAAGCGCCGCCGCCCGAGTCCCCGCGCGTTCCGGTCGAGGCGGAGGCGGGCGGCATCTATCTTCAGCTCGGCGCATTCACCGACCGCGACAATGCCGAGAATTTCCGCGCCCGACTCGCGCTCGAGTTCGCAACGCTCGACCGGCCGGCCGAGGTTTACCGCAAAGACGGCTTCTTCCGCCTCCACGTCGGTCCCTACCGGACGCGTGCGGAAGCGCTGGCAGCCGCCGACCGCCTCAAGGACGCGCTCGACGTGAAGCCGCACGTGGTCGTGCGCTGACGGTGCCCGATTCCCGGAGGAAGGCGAGGAGGCTGCTGCTATAATTTGCACCCCGCCGAAGCCGTTAGATTCCCGCCCGCCGTTGGTTCCCGCCCGTTCGTCCCCGCACACCTCCTCGATGCTGCTCCGAGTCCTCGCGCTGCTCTTCTTGCTCGCTCCCCTCGCGCGCGCCGATGCGCCGCCGCCTCCGCCCATCGCCGCGCGCGCCTGGCTCCTGGTCGACCTGCCGAGCGGGCAGCGAATTGCCGCGCAGAACGCCGACGAGCGCATCGAGCCCGCGTCCCTCACCAAGCTGATGACGGCATACCTGGTCTTCGACGCGTTGAAGAAGAAGGCGATCCAGCCCGAGCAGACGGCACCGGTGTCCCAGCGCGCCTGGAAAGCCGGCGGCTCGCGCATGTTCATCGAGCCGCTCAAGCCGGTCACCGTCGACGAGCTGCTGCGCGGGATGATCGTCCAGTCGGGCAACGATGCGACCATCGCGCTCGCCGAGCTCGTTGCGGGCTCGGAGGAGGTTTTCGCGCAGATGATGAACCGCGAGGGCCAGCGGCTCGGGATGAAGAACTCGAGCTTCGTCAACGCGAGCGGCTGGCCGGACGCCAAGCACTACTCGACGGCGCGCGATCTCGCGGTTCTCGCGGGCGCGCTGATCCGCGACTTTCCCGAGTACTACACGCTCTACGCGACCAAGGAGTACCGGTACAACAACATCACCCAGCCCAATCGCAACCGCCTGCTGTGGCTCGATCCGAACGTCGACGGCGTGAAGACCGGCTACACGGAGACCGCCGGCTACTGCCTGATCGCGTCGGCGAAGCGCGGCCCGCGCCGGCTCCTGTCGGTGGTGCTGGGCACGAACTCCGACGGCTTGCGCGCGCAGGAGAGCCAGAAGCTGCTCAACTACGGCTTCCAGTTCTACGAGGTCGTGCGGCTGTACGAGAAGGGGCAGGAGGTCAGCCGGCTGCGGGTGTGGAAAGGCGCGGCGAACGAGCTCAAGGCCGGCGCGCCGGAGGAATTGAACCTCGTCCTGCCGCGCGGCGATGCGCAGAAGCTCAAGGCGGACCTGGTGAGCGAGCAGCCGCTGGTCGCGCCGGTGAGCGCCGGGCAGCGCGTCGGGACGATCAAGGTGTCGCTCGACGGCAAGGCGGTGGGCGAGTATCCGGTCGTGGCGCTCGAGACGGTCGGGGTCGCCGGCATCTTCGGGCGCGCGTGGGACAGCATGCGGTTGTGGCTGAAGTGATCCGGAGGCGCGCACCTTGGACCCGATCGTCTATCTGAACGGCGAGTACGTGCCGCTCGCCGAAGCGAAGATCCCGGTGCTCGACCGCGGCTTCATCTTCGGCGACGGCGTCTACGAGGTGATCCCGGCATACGGTCGCGCCCTATTCCGGCTGCAGGAGCATCTCGCGCGGCTCGAGCACAGCCTGCGCGCGATCCGGATCGCGAACCCGCACGACGCGGCGGGGTGGCGCGCGCTCCTCGGGAGCGTCGTCGCGCGCAACCCCTGGGAGGACCAGAGCATCTACCTCCAGGTGACGCGCGGCGTCGCGCCGCGCACGCAGGAGTTCCCGAAGGGCGACGTGCGCCCGACGGTATTCGCCATGGCGAGCCCGCTCAAGATGCCGACGGCCGAGCAGCGCGCGGACGGCGTCGCGGTGGTGACGCGGGACGACTACCGCTGGCGGCGCTGCGACATCAAGTCGGTGTCGCTGCTCGCGAACTGCCTGCTGCGCCAGGAAGCCGAGGACGCCGGCGCGGTCGAGACGATCCTCATCCGCGACGGCAACGTCAAGGAAGCCTCGACCTGCAACGTCTTCCTGGTGAAGAACGGCGTGATCCTGAATCCGCCCAAGGACAACCTGATCCTGCACGGCATCACCTTCGACCTCGCGCTCGAGCTGGCGGGCGAGGCCGGGCTGCCGCTCGAGACGCGGGAGGTGAGACGCGAGGAGCTCTTCGACGCCGACGAGGTGTGGCTCTCGTCGTCGGCGCGCGAAGTCCTGCCGGTCACCCTGGTCGACGGCAAGCGCATCGGGAGCGGCAAGCCGGGGCCCGTGTACGCGCGCATGTACCAGCTGTTCCAGGACTACAAGGCGCGCGCACGCGCGCAGGCGCATGCCTGACCCGGACGCCTCGACGCTGCTCGCCTTCCCGTGCGACTTCCCGATCAAGGTGATGGGGAAGCGCCAGGCGGCCTTCGCACAGACGATGGTGGACATCGTGAAGCGGCACGCACCGGACTTCGATCCGGCGAGCCTAGAGATGCGCGCCAGCCGCGAGGCGACCTATCTTTCGCTCACGCTCACCATCCGCGCCACCTCGCGCGAACAGCTCGATGAGCTCTATCGCGAGCTTTGCGACCATCCGATGGTCACGATGGTGCTTTGAGGCGAGGAGGGGGAAGCGTGATCGGCGAGCTTGCGGCGAGCGCCGGCAGCGACGCGCAAAGCGCGCCGGAGGCGGCCCGTTTTCCGCTTCCCGTTTCGCTCACGGTGCGCCGCATGGGCGTCACCGGGTACGCCGATGCGTACGACGCGATGCGCGCGTTCACCGCGCGGCGCGCCCCGGCCACGCCCGACGAGCTCTGGCTCCTCGAGCACCCGCCCGTCTACACGCTGGGACAAGCCGGCAAGCCGGAGCATCTGCTGCGCGACAACGGGATTCCGGTCGTGCGCGTCGATCGCGGGGGCCAGGTCACGTACCACGGGCCCGGGCAGGTGGTCGCTTACGTGCTGCTCGACCTGCGGCGACGCGGCCTCGCGGTGAAGCAGCTCGTGTCGCTGCTCGAGCAGGCGGTGATCGACCTGCTCGCGGCGCACGGCGTGGCGGGCGCCCGGCGCCCCGGCGCGCCGGGGGTGTACGTCGAAGGCGCGAAGGTCGCCGCGCTCGGTCTGCGGGTGCGCGGCGGGTGCGCGTACCACGGGCTTGCGCTGAACGTGAACATGGATCTCGCCCCGTTCCGCGACATCAACCCTTGCGGCTACGCGGGGCTCGCGGTGACGCAGCTCGGCGATCTCGGAGTCCGGCTGTCGACGCCGGATGCCGCGGACGCGCTCGCGACGCGGCTCGCCGACGCCCTCGGCAGGGATACGCACTGAGACCTCTGGCAGGGAGAAGGAACTTGGCACTCGTCCTCGGCTTTTGTTCTTCGCACGACGCCTCGGCCTGCGTGTTCCGGGACGGCGAGATGGTCGCCGCCATTTCCGAGGAGCGGCTCTCGCGGATCAAGACCGACGGCAATCGCCTGCCCGGAGCTCGCGATCGACGCGGTGCTCGAAGATGGCCGGCGCGACGCGCCGCGACGTCGACCACATCGCGATGACCTATAACCACGTTCCGGAGCGGTACTGCCGCCGGACGACGCTGCGCAAGGAAGTGGAGCGCCGCCTGTCGCGGGCCGCGGAAGAAGCTCACCGGCCGGCGCAAGCGAGACGCAGTACTTCCTGAACGAGGTGCTGCGCCACATCCGCGACGTCGCGCCGGACAAGCGCTTCGACGACTTACTTCCGGCGCGACGCGCTTCCTCGAGGGCGAGGGGTTCCGGCCCGATACGCAGATTCATTTCGTCGACCATCACCTCACGCACGCAGCGGCGGCGGCGTTCTACAGCGGCGTCGGCGAGGCCGCCGTCGTCACGATGGACGGCGAGGGCGATCTCGGCATGCACCACACCTCGAGCGTCTTCGCGGACGGGCGGCTGCGCTGCCTGCACTTGTCGGACGACGCCGGGCACGTCCACGGGCTTCTTCTACATGGACGTCACCGAGCTGCTCGGTTTCCGCCCGCTGCGCCACGAGGGCAAGGTCCTCGGGCTGGCCGCGTTCGGCGACGCGAAGCCGCTCCACGACGCGTTCAAGCGCGCGCTGCGGATGTCGCCCGACGGCAAGGGATTCGAATCCGACTTCGTCGAACATGGCGCGCGCGATCGACACGCCGCAAGGCCTACATCGCCGATGCGATCAAAGGGCATTCGCGCGAGAACGTCGCCGCGGCAGCGCAGACCGTGTTCGAGGAGGCCATCGTCGGCGTCGTGCGCAACTTCATGCGCGAGACCGGCCAGCGGCACCTGGCGGTCAATGGCGGGGTGTTCGCCAACGTCAAGCTGAACCAGCGGATCGCGGCGCTGCCCGAGGTCGAGCGGCTGTTCGTCTTTCCGGGCATGTCGGACACGGGGAACAGCGTCGGTGCGGCGGTGATGGTGCTCGACAAGCTGGATCCGGGCTACCTGGCGCGGAACGCACAGGCGTTGCGCGACGTCTACCTTGGACCGGGATTCACGAACGCGGAGATCCAGGTCGAACTCGACCGCCGCGGCCTCAGGTACGAGCGCCTCGACGAGGACGCGCTCGTCGAGCGCACGGCACAGGCGATCCACAAGGGCGTCGTGGTGGGCTGGTTCCAGGGTCGCATGGAGTTCGGCCCGCGCGCGCTCGGCAACCGTTCGATGATCGCGCGCGCAACCGAGGCGAGCATCAACAAGAGCCTCAACGACCGGCTCGACCGGACCGAGTTCATGCCGTTTGCGCCGAGCGCGCTCGCCGAGTACGCCGATGAGCTGTTCGAAAACGTCGAGCCCGGCCGGCACACCGCCGAGTTCATGACCATCACCTACGACGTGAAGCAGCACTGGCACGAAAAGATCCCGGCGGTCGTGCACGTCGACGGCACGGCGCGGCCGCAGCTCGTGCGCAAGGATCGCAACCCGCTCTACTGGCGGGTGATCGACCGCTACCGCCAGCTCTCGGGCATTCCGCTCGTGCTGAACACGAGCTTCAACGTGCACGAGGAACCGATCGTCTGCCAGCCGCAGGAAGCCGCGCAGGCGCTGGTCGACAACCGCATCGACTGCCTGGCGATCGGCAACTTCTGGGCGGACTACCAGCCGGGTAAGGCGTAAGCTGCACGCGCATGAGCAGCGCTGCCGACAGCAAGCAGAAGGGTGCGGCCAAGACGGCGCGCATCCCGATCAAGATCGTCCCGGCCGCGCCGCTCCGCAAGCCGGAGTGGATCCGCGTCAAGGCGCCGGGCGCCGGCTCGCGCTTCCAGGAGATCAAGCGCATCCTGCGCGACCACCGGCTGCACACGGTGTGCGAAGAGGCGTCGTGCCCGAACATCGGGGAGTGCTTCGGCAAGGGCACCGCGACCTTCATGATCATGGGCGACAAGTGCACCCGGCGCTGCCCGTTCTGCGACGTGGGTCACGGCCGGCCCGATCCCCTCGACGCCGAGGAGCCGGCCAACCTCGCGCAGACCATCGCTGCGCTGCAGCTTTCCTACGTCGTGATCACCAGCGTCGACCGCGACGACCTCCGCGACGGCGGCGCGCAGCACTTCGTTGACTGCATCCGCTCGGTCCGGGAACGTTCTCCCGCGACCGCGATCGAAGTCCTAGTGCCCGATTTCCGCGGACGGCTGGAGCGGGCGCTCGACGTGCTCGACGCCGCGCCTCCCGACGTGATGAACCACAACCTAGAAACGGTGCCGCGCCTGTACCGACAGGCTCGTCCCGGCTCGGACTACCTCCACTCGCTGCGGCTGCTGAAGGACTTCAAGGCCCGGCATCCGGCCGTCCCGACGAAATCGGGGCTGATGGTCGGCCTGGGCGAGACCGACGAGGAGATCCTCGCGGTGATGCGCGACCTGCGCGCGCATGGCGTGGAGATGCTCACGATCGGCCAGTATCTCGCGCCCTCGGCGCACCACCTGCCGGTCGCGCGCTACGCGCATCCGGACGTGTTCGCGATGTTCGGGCACGAGGCACGGGCAATGGGATTCAGCCACGCGGCAGTCGGCCCGATGGTGCGCTCGAGCTACCACGCCGACCAGCAGGCGCATCGGGCCGGCGTGGTCTGAAGCGCCGCGGCTGCGCAGCAGGTTCCGAAGGAGGCAGGCATGGCAGTGGCTCACGGATTGCGACGCGCGGTCACGCTCGCCGCCGCGTTCTTCGGCTGCGCGTGCGGCGTCGCTGCGGCGGGGCCGGTCCCGGTCGACGCGCCCGCCCCCGTCCTCGATGTCCGGCTCATCAACGGCAAGCTCCTCAAGGCGCGGGACCTGCGCGGCAAGGTCGTCGTCACGATGATCTGGGCGACGTGGAGCCCGGCGGCGCGCATGCAGCTCGGCGAGCTCCAGCGGCACTACGCGGACGGCCGGGGCAAGGGGCTCGAGGTGCTCGCCCTCTCGATCGACGAGAGCATCGGCGAAGTGCGCGAGTACTGGCGTGCACACGGTTATACGATGCCGGTGGCGATGCGCAGCGACGCGTTCTTCGACCACTACGGCCGCGTCACCACGACGCCGATGTACTACATCGTGGACCGCCAGGGCGTCCTGCGGCACCGCATCGCGGGCCCGGTGACGCCCGACAAGCTCGAGGCGCTGCTCAAACCCCTGCTCGCCGAAGCGCCGCCGTCCGAGAGCGTCGCCCGGCATTGATCGGCACGGAAGGAAACCGGCAATGCGCGTCTCGTTCGTCGCCCTCGGATTCGCCGCCGGCCTTGCCATCGGCGCGCCGGCGGGCGCGCAGTCGCTCGCGAGCCTGAGCAACCAGGACGCGGTGGCCGGCCTCAAGGACGCTTTGTCGCAGAGCGCGGCGAAGGCGGTGAGTCAGCTGGGGGGTGCCGACGGCTTCCTCGGCAACGCAAAGGTGAAGATCCCGCTGCCCGACTCGATCAAGCGCGTCGAGAGCGGGTTGCGGATGGTCGGCATGGGCAAGCAGGCGGACGAGCTGGTCCTCAGCATGAACCGCGCCGCGGAGATGGCGGTGAAGGAGGCGACGCCAGTCTTGACCGACTCCATCAAGAAGATGAGCGTCCAGGACGCGAAGGGCATTCTCACCGGGGGTGACGACGCGGCGACGCAGTACTTCCGGCGCACGACCTCCGATCAGCTCACGCAGCGATTCCTGCCGATCGTGAAGAAGATGACCGCGAAGGTGCAACTCGCGGAGCAATACAACAATCTCGCCGGTCAAGCCGCGAGCTTCGGGCTGGTGAAGCAGGAAGACGCGAACATCGACAACTACGTGACGCGCAAGGCGCTCGACGGTCTCTACCTCGTGATCGCCGAGCAGGAGCGCGCGATCCGCAAGGACCCGGTCGGCGCGGCGACCGGAATGGCGCAGAAGGTGTTCGGGCTGCTGGGGAAGTAGCGCCTTTCGGCGACCTCTGCAAGACCTCGGCAAGCCGAGGTTTTGCACTTGAAATGGGGATTCGCAATAGGGGATGAAGGAAGGGTTGGGACCCTTCCTTTTCCAACCAGGCCCCTTTTGCAGCGTTGCGTTAGTGCGCCTCGTCCCAGTTCCGCCCCACCCCGACGTCGACGACGAGCGGCACGCGCAGGCTCGCCTGCCGAGCCGCAACTGGCTCGGCGACCCGAACACCGTGCTCGCCTGCACGATGGCGATGGTCATCTGGAAAGAGGCCGGCTTCTTCATGATTTTCTACCTCGCCGCGCTGCAGTCGCTGCCGCCCGAGATCGAGGAGGCGGCGAAGCTGGAGGGCGCCTCGCGCTGGTACTTCTTCCGCCGCGTGACCTTCCCGCTGCTCATGCCGACGACGCTGTTCGTGCTGGTGAACGCGACCATCAACTCGTTCAAGCTGGTGGACCATCTCTTCATTCTCACCAAAGGGGGTCCGGACAACGCCTCCAGCCTGCTGCTGTACTACATCTACCAGGTGGCATTCAGCTTCTTCGACACCACCTACGCCTCGACCCTGACAGTGGTGCTTCTCGCGATCCTGGCGGGGCTCGCGCTGCTGCAGTTCCAGTTGATCGAGAAGCGGGTGCATTACCGGTGAGCGCCTCCGGCCGACGCACTCCGGTTCTCGAGACCTCGGCGGCCTGGTTGCTCGCCGCGCTGTGGCTCGCGCCGCTGCTGTATGCCTTCTGGGCGGCGTTTCATCCGGCCGAATTCGCCACGCGCTTCGACCCGCTGGCGCCGCTCACGCTCGCCAACTTCGCCAAGGCGTGGACGTTCGCGCCGTTCGCGCGCCACTTCCTGAACACGATAATGCTGGTGACGATGGTCCTGGCGGCGCAGCTCGTGCTGTGCACGCTGGCGGGGTACGCGTTCGCGCGCTTCGACTTCGCGGGGCGCGACATCGCCTTCGGCCTGGTGCTGGTGCAGCTGCTGGTCATGCCGGAAGTGCTGATCGTGGAGAACTACAAGATCATGAGCCGTCTGGGACTCGTGGACACGATCCTCGGCATCGGGCTGCCGTACATGGCGAGCGCCTTCGGGATCTTTCTCTTGCGCCAGACGTTCAAGACGGTGCCGCGCGAGCTGGAGGACGCCGCGCGCGTCGAGGGTTGCTCCTTCCTCGGGGTGCTGTGGCGCGTCTACGTGCCGCTCGCGCGGCCGACCTATCTCGCCTACGGCCTGGTGTCGGTGAGCTACCACTGGAACAACTTCCTCTGGCCGCTGGTGATCACCAACACGGTGCAGACGCGACCCCTCACCGTCGGTCTAGCGATCTTCGGTGCGCCCGAGTCGGGCGTGGACTGGGGCGTGATCAGCGCGGGCACGATCATGGCGGTCGCGCCACTGCTGGTGGCGTTCCTGTTGTTCCAGCGGCAGTTCATGCAATCGTTCATGCAGGCGGGCATCAAGTGACGGCGATCGTCACCTGGAACATCCAGTGCGGCCTGGGTTGCGACGGCGTCCTCGATCTCGCGCGCATCGCGGGCGTGGCGCGCGCGATGGGCGAAGCCGATGTGCTGTGCTTCCAGGAAGTGACGCGCAATGACGCGGCGATCGCCGGGGGCGCCGACCAGGCCGCCGCGCTCGAGGCGCTTTTCCCGGGCTACCAGACCTTCTTCGGCGCGGGCCTCGATCGCCAGGGCGGAACGAACGGCGCGCGGCGCCAGTTCGGCAACCTGATCCTCTCGCGGCTCCCGGTGCTGCAGGTGTTCCACCACCTGCTGCCGCATCCGGCCGAAGGCGGGGTCAAGCACATGCAGCGCCAGGCGATCGAGGTGGCGGTCGAGACGCGCGGTGGACCGCTACGCGTCGTGACCACGCATCTCGAATACTTCTCCCCCGCGCATCGCAACGCCCAGATCGAGCGCCTGCGCGCGCTGCAGGCCGAGGCCGCCGAAAACGAGGCGCGGCCTTCCAGGCCCGATGCGAGCCCCTACGACCCGATCCCGCGTCCAGGGTCGCTCGTCCTGTGCGGCGACCTCAATCTGCTGCCCGGCGACGCGCAGTACCACCAGCTCTTCCAGCCCCCGCTCATCGATGCCTGGCGCCACGTGCGCGGGGGCGAGCCCCATCCGCCCACCACCGGCGTGTTCGACCGCAGGCAGTGGCCGATGGGCGGGCACTGCCGGGACTACTTCGCCGTGACGGCGGACGTCGCGCGGCGCATCGCCGCGATCGAAGTCGATCTCGACACCGACGCTTCCGACCATCAGCCGCTCAGGCTCGAGCTGCGCGAGCCTGCGTAGCCAGCCGCCGAAGGCGGCGATGAGGCGCACCACGATATCGTCCAGCCCGACGCCGTCGTTGCGCAGCGGGTCCACGGCGAACGAGACGGGCATGCCCACGCCGAGGCGGCGCGGCGACCGGAATGGCGCAGAAGGTCTTCGGATTGCCGGGGAAGTGGCGCGCTCAGTGCGCCTCGTCCCAATTCCGTCCCACGCCGACGTCCACGACCAGCGGTACGCGCAGGCTCGCCACGCCTGACATCAGCTCCGGCAGCTCGCGCTTCACGCTCTTCAGCTCGGACTCCGGCACTTCCAGCACGAGCTCGTCGTGCACCTGCATGACGAGCCGGGTGCCGAGCCGCTCCGCGTCGATCCAGTTCTGCACCGCGATCATCGCGAGCTTGATGAGATCCGCCGCAGTGCCCTGCATCGGCGCATTGATCGCGGCGCGCTCGGCGCCGGCGCGACGGCCCTGGTTGCCCGCGCGGATCTCGGGCAGCCACAGACGGCGGCCGAACACCGTCTCGACGTAGCCCTGCTCGCGCGCGGCCTGGCGCGTCGCCTCCATGTAGCGGGCCACGCCCGGGTAGCGCGCGAAATAGCTGTCGATGTAAGCCTGGGCCGTCGCACGCTCGAGCCCCAGCTGCTGCGCGAGACCGAAGGCGCTCATGCCGTAGATCAGCCCGAAGTTGATCGTCTTCGCGTAGCGGCGCTCCTCGGCGCTCACCTCGCGCGGCTCGCGTCCGAAGACCTCGGCGGCCGTGGCCCGATGGATATCGTCGCCGCGCGCGAACGCGGCGAGCAAGCCCTCGTCACCGGAGATGTGGGCCATGATCCGCAGCTCGACCTGCGAGTAGTCGGCCGAGACGATCGCGTGCCCGGGGGGGGCAACGAACGCCTCGCGGATGCGCCGGCCCTCCGCGGTCCGCACCGGGATGTTCTGCAGATTCGGATCGTTGGACGCCAGCCGGCCGGTGACGGCGGTGGCCTGCCCGTAGTTCGTGTGCACCCGGCCGGTGTTCGGGTTCACCATGCGCGGCAGCTTGTCGGTGTACGTCGACTTGAGCTTGGAGACCGTGCGGTACTCGAGCAGCGTCTTCGGCAGCGGGTAGTCGAGCGCGAGCTTCTCCAGCACCTCCTCGTCGGTGGAGGGCGCGCCGGTGGCGGTCTTCTTCACCACCGGGAGCTGCAGCCGCTCGAAGAAGATCTCGCCGATCTGCTTGGGCGAGTTGAGGTTGAACGGCTGCCCGGCCTCCGCGTAGGCCTTCTGCTCGAGCTCGAGCATCTTCTGGCCGAGCTCGTGACCCTGGCGCTCCAGCAGCGCCGCGTCGACGAGCACGCCGTTGCGCTCCATCCGGAACAGCACCTCGCGCACCGGCATCTCGATCGACTCGTAGACGAACTTGAGCTTCGCGTCGCCCGCCACGCGCGGATAGAGCGCCCGATGCAGGCGCAGCGTGATGTCGGCGTCCTCCGCCGAGTACTCGGTCGCGCGCTCGACGCTCACCTCCTCGAAACCGATGCGCTGCGCGCCCTTGCCGGTCACCTCGTCGTAGGTGATCGTCTTCACGCCCAGGTGGCGCTCGGCCAGAGTGTCCATGTCGTGGCGTGCGTTGCTCTCGAGCACGTAGGACTGAAGCAGCGTGTCGTGCGCGACGCCCGCCAGCTTCACGCCGTGATTCGCAAGCACGTGCTGGTCGTACTTCAGGTTCTGCCCGATCTTGGGCTTCGCGGGATCCTCGAGCCACGGCCGCAGCAGCTCGATCGCCCGCGCCGCGCCGATCTGCTCGGGCGCCCCGGGATAGCGATGCGCGATGGCGAGGTACGCCGCGTGCCCCGGCTCCACGGAGAAGGACACGCCCACGAGTTGCGCGGTGAGCGGATCAAGCGACGTGGTCTCGGTGTCCACGCACGTCTCGGGCGCAGCGGCGATGCGCTCGAGCCAGCGCGCGCAGTCGCCTTCCGTGAGCAGCGTCTCGTAATGGCGCGGCGCATCCGCCGCAGGAAGCTGCGGTGCGGGCGCGATCGCGGGCGGAGCGGCGCTGCCGGCGTCCTCCGCCTCCCGAAGCCAGGTCTTGAATCCGAAGCGGGCGAACAGCGCCTTCAGGCGCTCCGCGTCGCGCGCGCGCGGCGCGAGATCGCCCACTCTGATCTCGAGCGGCACGTCGCACTTCACCGTCGCAAGCGCGCGTCCCTTCGGCAACCAGTCGCGGCTCTTCCGCAGGTTCTCGCCCGCGACGCCCTTGATTGCGTCCGCGTGCGCCAGCACCCCGTCGAGCGAGCCGTACTCGCCGATCCACTTCGCCGCGGTCTTGGGCCCGACCTTGTCGACGCCCGGGATGTTGTCCACCGCATCGCCGACGAGCGCGAGGTAGTCGACGATCTTCTCCGGCGGCACGCCGAACTTCGCGCTCACGCCGGCGACGTCGAGGGTCTCGTTCGACATGGTGTTGATGAGCGTCACGTGAGCGTCGACGAGCTGGGCGAGATCCTTGTCGCCGGTCGACACCACCGTGCGAAGGCCCGCCCCCGAGGCCTCGCGCGCGAGCGTGCCGATCACGTCGTCGGCCTCCACGCCCTCGACGACGAGCAGCGGCCAGCCCATGGCGCGGATCGCCTCCATCAGCGGCTCGATCTGCGCGGCAAGATCGTCGGGCATCGGCGGGCGATGCGCCTTGTACTCGGGATACACTTCGTCGCGGAAGGTCTTGCCCTTCGCGTCGAACACGCAGCCGAGGAAATCTGCCTTGTAGTCGGCGACGAGCCGCTTTAGCATGTTCAGCACGCCGTAGATCGCGCCGGTCGGCTCGCCGGCGGGACTCCTGAGGTCCGGCAGCGCGTGGAACGCGCGGTAGAGATAGGACGAGCCGTCAACCAGAACCAGCAACTTTTCTTCAGCCATGGATGACAGTGTGAAGAAGGACCGGCCCGACAAGCTGCCGAAGCTCGTGGCCGCAGGGCACGACACGCGCGCCTACAACACGCGCGAGGCGTGGCAGCTGCTCGCGATTATGTCAGAGTTCGTCGAGGCCACCGAGCGCCTGAACCAGGTGCGCCCCGCGGTGTCGATCTTCGGCAGCGCGCGCACGCCCCAGGATCATCCCTACTTCGCGCTCGCGGAGCGCACCGCCCGGCTGCTGTCCGACGCGGGCTTCACGGTCATCTCCGGCGGCGGGCCGGGCATCATGGAGGCGGCGAACCGCGGCGCGTTCTTCGGCAGCTCGCCGGCGGTCGGTCTCAACATCGAGCTGCCCCGCGAGCAGTTCGGCAACACCTACCAGGACATCAGTCTCTCGTTCCGGCACTTCTTCGCGCGCAAGGTGACGTTCGTGCGCTTCGCGACCGCCTACGTCGTAATGCCCGGCGGTTTCGGCACGCTCGACGAGCTGACCGAGGCGCTCACGCTCGTGCAGACCGGCAAGACGCGCAAGATGCCGATCATCCTCCTGCACGAGCCGTTCTGGCGCGGGCTGCTCGACTGGTTCCGCGAGCGGCTGGTGGGCGAAGGCATGATCGACGCCGACGACATGGATCTCGTGCAGGTCCACAACGAGCCGGAGCAGGTCGTCGAGACCATCTTCCGCCACTACGAGAATCGCGCATTCATCCCTTCGCCCGCAGAGCGCGAGACGTTCCTCAACCTTTAGCGAGGCGAACGCCGTATCGGATCTGCTAGACTTGAATCGGATTTCGGGAAAGATCCAGTTCATGCGCCGCCTGGTTGCCGCCGCCGCCGTTCTCGCCGTCGCCCTTTCGGTCGCTGCCCAGCAGGTTGCCCCGCCGCCTAGCCTCGAGCCTCTTCCGGAGGCGCCCGCCGAAGTTGGCCTGGACCCGCAGCAGCAGGCGGCCGAGCTGGGCATCAGCATCCAGCCGGGCGACAAGGTCGAGCGCCACACGCTCGACGGCCAGCAGTACCTGGTGGTGACCACGCAATGGGGCACGCAGTATCACCTGATCGAGGCGATGCCGGGCTTCAGTCCCTACGCCGGCTGGAATTCCCAGGACTCCGGCGTGCGCGCGCCGATGTGGAGGGTCCTCGAGTGGTGAGCGGCGCCGCCCCCGGCCCTCACGGTCACACGCAGGTCCGCGGCGGATGTCGGTCTACACCAAGGTCACGCCGAGCCAGCTCGCCGACTGGCTGAAGCGCTACTCGGTCGGCACCCTCACCGAGCTGAGGGGCATCGCCGCCGGGATCGAGAACACCAACTACTTCGTCACGACCACGCAGGGTCGCTACGTCCTCACGCTGTTCGAACGACTGCCCGAGCGGAGCTTGCCCTTCTACCTCGGGCTGATGGCGCATCTCGCGCGCCAGGCCGTTCCCTGCCCGGCGCCGATCGTCGATCACGCGAACGGACTCTATTCGATGCTCAACGGCAAGCGAGCTGCGCTGGTCACGCGCCTGCCGGGCGCGCCGGTGATGTCGCCGGGACCCGCGCATTGCGCGCAGGTGGGTGGCGTCCTGGCCGGCATGCACGTCGCCGGGCAATCGTTCGCCGGCGGGCTCGAGAACCCGCGCGGGCCGAAGTGGTGGCGCGAGACCGCGCCGCTGGCGGCGCCGTTCCTCGACGCGCCCCGGCGGCAGCTGCTCGAGTCGGAGCTCGAGTTCCAGTCGCGCTATCGCTTCCAGGACCTGCCGCGCGGCCCGATCCACGCCGACCTCTTCCGCGACAACGTGCTCTGGGACGGCGACCAGATCGGCGGCCTGATCGACTTCTACTTCGCGGGCGTGGATGCGTGGCTCTTCGACGTGGCGGTGACGCTGAACGACTGGTGCGTGCATCCCGACGGCGAGATCGACCGCGAGCGCGCCGGCGCGCTGCTCGGCGCGTACCACGCCGCGCGCCCCTTCCGCGCGATCGAGCGCGGCGCCTGGCCTGCCATGCTGCGCGCGGCGAGTCTGCGCTTCTGGCTCTCGCGGCTCCACGATTTCCACCTCCCGCGCCCGGGCGAGCTCGTGCACGCGCACGATCCCGAGCACTTCCGCCGCATACTCGAGCTGCGCATTCGCGACGCGCACGAGCTGCCCTGGGTCGCGTGAGGACCGCGGCACGATGCGCGTTGTCCCCGCTGCGAACGGCTGGCTCTGGCTGAAGCACGGCTTCGGTTTCTTCGGCCGCGCACCGCTCACCTGGATCCTCGTCGCCGTATCCTACTGGGTGCTCGTGAGCGTCGTGGGCGTGCTGCCCTACGTCGGCCTCGTCGCCGTGATGGTGGCGACGCCGGCGTTCGCGGTGAGCTTCATGGCGATGTGCCGCGAGCTCGAGCGCGGGCGGCCGCTCGAGCTGCCGCTGCTGTTCGCGGGCTTCCGCCGCAACCTGAAGTCGCTCGCGGCGCTGGGCGGCATCTATTTCCTCGCGATCCTCGGGATTCTCGCCGCGAGCCAGCTCTTCGACGACGGGCTGCTGATGCGCTGGATGCTGCTCGGCAAGGCCGTGCCGCGCGACGAGGCGAGCGGCGACGCGCTCGCGATCGCCGCGATCGCCGCGTTCGTGCTGTTCGTTCCGGTGATCATGGCGTTTTGGTTCGCGCCGGTCCTCGCGGCCTGGCACGGCATGTCCGCCGTGAAGGCGCTGTTCTTCAGTTTTTTCGCCAGCCTGCAGAACTGGCGGGCATTTCTCGTGTACGGCGTCGCCGTCTCGATCGTCGCCGGTCTCGTGCCCGGCATCGCATTTTCGGCGCTCGCGGTCGCGGTGCGCGGCTCGCAGGCGGCGGCCGGCCTGATGTCGACGCTGGCGCTCGTGGTGGTGGTGATCCTGCTACCCGCGCTCTACGCGAGCTTCTACGCGAGCTATCGCGACGTCTTCGCCGACGCGCCGGCGGACTAGGCGGCCCGGCCCCGGCGGCGTCCGCCGTGCTGCAGTGCGGGGGTAAACTCCGCCGCATGCTCATGCAGGCGAGGTCTCGCGAGGTCGGGACCGATCCGGGCCCCGCGCGACTGCGGGAGATCCCGTACAACTACACCTCGTTCTCCGACCGCGAGATCGTCATCCGGCTGCTCGGTGCGGAGGCGTGGACGGCGCTGCTCGGCCTGCGCGCGGAGCGCCGGACCGGGCGTTCCGCCCGGATGCTCTACGAAGTGCTCGGCGACATCTGGGTCGTCCAGCGCAACCCGTATCTCCAGGACGACCTGATCGACAACCCGCGGCGGCGCGCGGCCCTGATCGAGGCCCTCCATCACCGGCTGGGCGAGATCGAGAAGCGGCGGGAGGGATACGCGCAGGAGTCCGGCCGGGAACGGGACGCGCCGGCGCGCGCGCAGTTCGAGGCGCGCGATGCCAAGGTCGCCTTCCTGCTCGAGCGGGCACGCGCGGCCGTCGCCGCCTTCGAGCGGGAGTTCGACGAGACCATCGAGCTGCGCCGCAGCGTGCTGCGCCGGCTCGCGCGCAGCACGCGCCGCGACAACATCCAGTTCGACGGGCTCGCGCGCGTCTCCCACGTCACCGACGCCACCGACTGGCGCGTCGAATACCCGTTCGTCGTGGTCTCGCCCGACACCGAAGAGGAGGTCGCACGCGTCGTGCGCGACTGCATCGCGCTCGGGCTCACGATCATCCCGCGCGGCGGCGGCACCGGGTACACCGGCGGCGCGATCCCGCTCACGCGGCGGGCGGCGGTCGTGAACACGGAGAAGCTCGATACCCTGGGCCCGATCGAGGCGCGCGAGCTCCCGGGCGTGGCGCGCAAGGTTCCCACGATCCGGTGCGGCGCCGGTGTCGTGACGCGACGCGTGATGGACGCGGCGGAGGCGGCCGGCCACGTGTTCGCCGTCGACCCGACCTCCGCGGACGCCTCGTGCATCGGCGGCAACGTGGCGATGAACGCCGGCGGCAAGAAGGCCGTGCTGTGGGGCACGGCGCTCGACAACCTCGTCTCCTGGCGGATGGTCGATCCGAACGGTTACTTCCTCCAGGCCACGCGGCTCGACCACAATCTCGGCAAGATCCACGACGCGGCCGTCGCGCGTTTCTCGGTCCAGAAGTTCCGCAAGGACGGCAAGACGCCCTACGAAGCACCGGCGATCCTCGAGATCCCCGGGCGGCAGTTCCGCAAGCTCGGCCTCGGCAAGGACGTGACCGACAAGTTCCTTGCGGGCCTGCCGGGCGTGCAGAAGGAAGGCTGCGACGGGATCATCACCTCGGCACGGTTCATCCTGCACACGATGCCGAAGGCGATCCGGACCGTGTGCCTCGAGTTCTTCGGCCAGGTTCGCGACTCGGTGCCGGCGATCGTCGAGATCAAGAACTATCTCGACACGCATCGGCACGCGACGCTCGCGGGCCTGGAGCACCTGGATGAGCGCTACCTCAAGGCGGTCGGCTACGCGACCAAGGCGAAACGCGGGGGGCGGCCGAAGATGGTGCTCATCGGCGACATCGTCGGCGACGACGACGACCAGGTCGCGCGCGCGACCTCCGAGGTGGTGCGGCTCGCGAACGCGCGCGGCGGCGAGGGATTCGTCGCGGTATCGGCCGAGACGCGCAGGAAGTTCTGGCTCGACCGCGCGCGCACCGCGGCGATCGCGAAGCACACGAACGCGTTCAAGATCAACGAGGACGTGGTCATCCCGCTCGACCGCCTGGGCGACTACTCCGAGGGCATCGAGCGCATCAACATCGAGCTGTCGATCGCGAACAAGCTCCGGCTGCTGGACGCGCTCGACGAGTACTTCGCCGGCGATCTGCCCCTCTACCAGCACGACGAAAAACTGGCTGCGGCCGAACTGCTCGGCGACCGCCCGGCCCAGGCCCGCGCGCTGTTCGCGCGCGTGCGCGGCCGCTGGCGCTACCTGCTCGACAACCTCGATGCGCCGGTCGCGGACGCGCAGCGCGAGTTCGTGCCCGGGCTCGCGCTGCTCGGCGCCGGGGAGCTCGCGCTCTTCGCGCTGGTCCAGAACCATGCGCTGCGCGTGTCGTGGAAGGACGAGGTGCGGGCGGAGCTCGTGGAGCTGTTCGACGGGCTGCCGTTCCGCAGGATCGTCGAGGGCCTGGACGCCGTGCACCGGCGCGTGCTCAAGAGCCGCGTGTTCGTCGCCCTGCACATGCACGCCGGTGACGGCAACGTGCACACCAACATCCCGGTCAATTCCGACGACTACGGAATGCTGCAGGCGGCGAACGCGGCGGTGGCGCGCATCATGGCGCTCGCGAAGTCGCTCGGCGGCGTGATCTCGGGCGAGCACGGCATCGGCATCACCAAGCTCGAGTTCCTCGAAGCGGAGGAGATCGACGCGTTCCGGCGGTACAAACAGACCGTCGACCCGGAGGGCCGGTTCAACAAGGGGAAGCTCCTCCCCGGCGGGGACCTGCGCGACGCTTATACGCCGTCGTTCAACCTGATCGGCGCCGAGTCGCTCATCCTCGAGGCTTCCGAGATCGGCCACATCGCCGACTCGATCAAGGACTGCCTGCGCTGCGGCAAGTGCAAGCCGGTCTGCGCGACGCACGTGCCGCGCGCGAATCTGCTCTACAGCCCGCGCAACAAGATCCTCGGCACGTCGCTGCTCATCGAGGCGTTTCTGTACGAGGAGCAGACGCGCCGCGGCGTCAGCCTGCGCCACTTCGACGAGTTCGGCGACGTCGCCGACCACTGCACGGTCTGCCACAAATGCGCCAGCCCGTGCCCGGTGGACATCGACTTCGGCGACGTCTCGATCGCGATGCGCAATCTCCTGCGCAAGCAGGGCAAGCAGCGCTTCAACCCCGGGACCGCCGCGTCGATGTTCTTCCTGAACGCGACCGACCCGACCACGATCAAGCTCGCCAAGAAGGTGATGATCGACTGGGGGTACCGCGGCCAGCGTCTCGCCCATCGCCTGGCGAAGTCGTTCCTGATCACGCGCCAATCGACGCGGCAGCCGTCGTCCACCGTCGGCAAGCCGCCCCTCAAGTCGCAGGTCATCCACTTCATCAACAAGCCGATGCCCGGCGGGCTGCCGAAGAAGACCGCGCGCGCGCTGCTCGACCTCGAGGACTCGAAGATCGTCCCGATCATCCGCGACCCGGCGAAGGTCACCGACGACTCGGAGGCGGTGTTCTACTTTCCGGGCTGCGGTTCGGAGCGGCTGTTCAGCCAGGTCGGCCTCGCGACGCAGGCGATGCTCTATCACGTGGGTGCCCAGTGCGTGCTGCCGCCGGGATACCTGTGCTGCGGATATCCCCAGACCGCGGCGGGCCACGAGGACAAGGGTCGCGCGATCAGCACCGACAATCGCGTGCTGTTCCACCGCGTCGCCAACACGCTCAACTATCTCGACATCAAGACCGTCATCGTGTCCTGCGGGACGTGCATGGACCAGCTGGAGAAGTACGAGTTCGAGAAGATCTTCCCGGGCTGCCGGCTGCTGGACATCCACGAGTACCTGATGGAGAAGGGCGTGAAGCTCGAGGGCGTGCAGGGGGTGCGCTACATGTATCACGATCCGTGCCACACGCCGATGAAGACCTACCAGCCGATGACGGTGGTCAACCGGCTCATGGGCACGGACGTGACGCTGAACGAGCGCTGCTGCGGCGAGTCCGGCACGCTCGCTGTGACCCGCCCCGACGTATCGACCCAGGTCCGCTTCCGCAAGGAGGAGGAGATGCGCAAGGGCACCGCGGCCGTGCGCGCCGACGGCTTCGCGGGCGAGGTGAAGATCCTCACCTCCTGCCCGTCGTGCCTGCAGGGCCTCGCGCGCTATCGCGACGACGCCGAGGCGGGCGCCGACTACATCGTCGTCGAAATCGCCAGACACGTGCTGGGCCCGGACTGGCTGCCGGAGTACGTGGCGCGCGCGAACCGAGGCGGCATCGAGCGCGTGCTTCTGTAGCCTGTCGGCGCGCCGACAGGCCGTTCGGCGGGCGGCGCTTCCTTCGTCCGGAGTCTTATGCTAGCGTCATAATGACGATGTCATAAGCGCCCGACTGGAGGAGCCTGCCATGCCATCCGCCCGCCTCGTTTTCGCGCTGCCGCTCGCTCTCGCGCTCGCCGCCTGCCTCGGAGGGGGAGGCGGCGGGTCCGATTCGAGCCCGCCGCCGGCCGCCGCCTCGTCGGCGGCTGCGGCACCCGCACCGGCCCCGGCCCCGGCGCCCGCACCTGCACCCGCGCCCGCACCCGCAGCGACGGTCGGCGCGATGAGCGTGCAGATCGCCGGCCTCCCGGCCAACACTGAAGCGCACGTCACCGTGACCGGCGCGGGCACGAACCAGTTCGTCACCGCGAGCGGTTCGATCCCGAACCTCGCGCCCGGTGCGTACACGGTCACTGCCATGCCGGTCCTCACGGGACAGTCCGTGATGGCCCCGGGAGCGGCGACGCAAGCGGTCCAGGTCGTCGCGGGGCAGACCGCCAATGCGACGGTGAGCTACAACACCCAGCGCGCGTTCACGATCCGGCTCGAGGAGGTCGCGACCGCCGGGGTCGATCAGCCCGTGTTCCTTGCTTCTCCGCCGGGTGACGCGAGCCGGATCTTCGTGGCCGAACGCCCGGGACGCATCCGCGTGATCCTGAACGGCCAGGTGCTCGCGACGCCGTTTCTCGACATCGCGGCGCGCGTGTCCACGACCGGCGAGCGCGGCGTGCTCTCGTTCGCGTTCCATCCGCTGTATGCGCAGAACGGCCGCTTCTTCCTGCACTTCAACAACCTCAACGGCGACATCGTCGTCGAACAGTTCACGGCGTCGGCGGGCAACGCAAACGTGGCGAATGCACAGGGCGTCGAGGTGATCCGGATTCCCCACCCGACGTTCGACAACCACAACGGCGGGGTCGCCGCGTTCGGCCCCGACGGGATGCTCTACATCTCCACCGGCGACGGCGGCGGCGGCGGCGACCCGGGCCAGAACGCGCAGAACACGACGCGCCTGCTCGGCAAGCTGCTGCGGATCGACGTGAGCACGCTGCCGTACCGCATCCCCGCCTCCAATCCGTTCGCCGGGTTCGGGCGCGGCGAGGAGATCTGGGCGATCGGGCTGCGCAACCCGTGGCGCTGGTCGTTCGACATGAGCGACCGGCGCATCTACATCGCCGACGTCGGGCAGGGTCGCTTCGAGGAGGTGAACGTCGTCGCCACCGACGTGCCGAACGTGAACTACGGCTGGCCGATCACCGAGGCCTCGTCGTGCTACCCGAACGATCCGTGCAGCAAGTCGGGCCAGACCCTGCCCAAGCTCGAGTTCGATCACCTCACCGGCGCCTGCGCCGTGACCGGCGGCTACGTGTACCGAGGCGCCGCGCTCCCGGATCTGCAGGGGCGGTACTTCTATTCGGACTACTGCGCGGGCTTCATCCGCAGCTTCCGCCTCGCGCCGAACGGCCAGGCGATCGAGCGCATCGACTGGAACCTGCCCGCGGTCGGGCGGGTGCTCTCGTTCGGCGAGGACGCGAACCGCGAGGTCTACGTCATCACCGCGAGCGCGAAGATCTACCGCCTCGCGCGGCAGTAGCGCGCTCTCACGACGCGAGGGGCCACTCCCCCTCCTCGTACTCCCTGGAGCCAGGAAGACCGGTGCCTCCGGCGCCGGTCCGGGGTCTCCTGCAAACCGAATCCGCCCGGCGCGAGCGCGTCGATGCGGCCCGGCACCCCGCGGCTGGAGTGACGCGCTTGTGACATCTGCCCCCCCGGGTCCCCGGGCGCCGGCAAACGCTCATTCGAATCAACGGAATGGGCGATATACTCAATGCCAACGGAATACCAAGCAGGGGAGACGCCGGCCGGGACGCCCGGGTGGCGCGAAGAACACGATGCCGAGCTTTCTGCCCACGCAGCAGCCGGTGGTTGCGGACGCCAAGAGTTGCGAGGCCTGGCTTGCGCAGGCGACGCTCGCCGACCCGAAGCAGGCCTGCCACGAACTGACCGGGCTGCTCGAGGCGCTCGAGGACGTGTCCCCGTCCGAGGGCGCGTACCTCGAGGTCCTCGAGCGGCTGCGCGAGCCGATCGTGATTGCGCAGGCCGAACACGGCAAGAAGTTCGCGGCGCGGCCGCTGCCGCTCAAGGAATACGAGATCTCCGCGTTCGAGCAGGTCTACGACCTGTGGGCCACCCTCGGTCGCGCGTACCGCCGCCTGCTGCGCGCGGCGATCGAGGACGGCAGCCCCGACCTCGCCGGCAAGGAAGCGCTGCTCGCCCAGCGTGCGCTCGACTGCGTCGGGGAACTGATGCTCGTGCACTATCGCGCGCGGCGCGAGGTGGAATCGGAGCTCTGGCAGGAGCTGCATCAGGTCTATCAGACCGCGGAGCAGGCGGGCGTCGTGATGACCACCGTATCGGCCGGCCACCGCTCGAAGTCGGTGTCGACCTGCGCCGAAGTCTATGTGCGCGCGCTGCTGCTGGCGCTCGCGAACCCCTACGGCCTCGCCGCGCGCGAGCTCGCGTGGACGCGTCGCTGGGCGACGATGTGGGCCTACAAGGTCGACCTCGTCGCGGCCGCTGCGGACGCGCAGGGCTACTCGGTCGACCTCGCACACAACCAGCCGCCGACCTGGGTGAAGGCCGAGTCGGCGAAGCCGACCGTGCGTTTCCTCGAGACGACGAATCTGCGGCGCAGCGTGCGCAGCCGCGTCAAGAAGCTCGAGTCGGGCGTGGAACCGCAGACCCTCGGTCTCGGCAAGGACTGCGTGCAGCCCGAGGTCGGCCGGCTGCTCGTGTCGCTCGGCCGCGCCTGGATCGAGTCGCCGGCGCAGCGGCAGTTCACGCGGCGCCTCGTTACCGGGCGCACCGAGCTGACGAGCGGGCTCGAGTCGATCCATCTCGCGCTGAGCGGCAAGGCGTTCCGGAGCGCCGCGCGGCACTGGGACTACACCCGCCGCGACGCCGAGCAGATCTACATCTACCAGGGCGTGGCGCCTGCGGCGGCGGCCGAGGACACGACGAGCGGGTTCAGCGCGGAGAAGTGGGAGACGCTCGACGAGAGCGCGAACGGCTTCCGCCTGCGCCGCAAGGGCGGCGGCGAGCGGCTCGCGCTCGGTCAGCTCGTCGGCTTGAAGCCGGAGGGCGCGCGCAGCTTCATCCTGTGCGAGGTGCGCTGGCTGATGACCGGCATCGACGGCTCGCTCACCATCGGCGCATCGGCGCTGCCTGGCCTCGGGGCGGCGGTCGCAGTGCGCCCCGCGAGCCTGGCGAACAACGCGCCCGAGGCGTTCACCCAGGCGTTCCTGCTGCCGAACGCAGCCGCGCAGCCCTCGTCGCTCCTGCTGCCATCGGGCTGGTACCAGCACGGGCGCGAGCTGGAGATGCGCGAGGACGCTGACGTCAAGCGCGTGAAGCTCCTAGGGGTCGTGCACCGCGGGTACGACTACGATCGCGCCAACTTCTCGGTGGCCGGACCGGTCTCGGCCTGATCGGCGAGCCACGTCACGCGCCGCGCGGGAAACACCGCGGCGAACCGGCTGCCCTTCCCGGGCTCGCTTGCCACCTCCAGGCGCGCCTGATGGTGCGTCAACACGTGCTTCACGATCGCAAGCCCCAGCCCGGTCCCGCCGGTCTCGCGCGATCGGCTGGTGTCGACACGATAGAAGCGCTCGGTGATGCGCGGCAAGTGGCGGGTCTCGATGCCGATACCCGTGTCTTCGACGCTCATGCAGCCTTCGCCATCGCGCTCGCTCCAGGCGAGCGTGATGCGCCCGTCCTTCGGCGTGTAGCGCACCGCGTTCGAGACCAGGTTCGCGATCGCGCTGCGCACTTCGCGCTCGTCGCCCCACAGGGTCGCGGCCGGCCCGGGCTCGAGCACGATCGAGTGCCGCCCGCCCGAGAGGGCGCGCGCCTCCTCGTGGATCGTGCGCAGCAGCGCTTGCACGTCGATCGCCGTCTCGCGCGCCGGCAGGGCGGTCGACTCGAGCACCGACAGCGTGAGCAGGTCGTCGATCAGGCGCAGCATGCGGTCGGTCTGGCTGCGCATCAGACCGAGCACCTGCCGCCCGCGCGGCGCCTCGAGCGCCACGTTCCCGTCCGCGATGGTCTCCAGGAACCCGCTCACCACCGTGAGCGGGGTCTTCAGCTCGTGCGACACGTTCGCGACGAAGTCGCGGCGCATGACCTCGAGGTTCTCCGCCTGCGTCACGTCGCGCGACAGCAGCAGCTTCTCGTCCTGGCCGTACGCCACGATCCGCACCGACAGCACGAGCGACTCGCCGCGCTGGAGCCGCAGCATGAACGGCTCGGCGTACTCCCCGCGCTTGATGTATTCGGCGAAATCCGGCTGGCGCACGAGGTTGAGGATCGGCTGGCCGGTGTCCTTACCGACGTCCAGGCCGAAGTAGCGCTCCGCGGTGGTGTTGCACCAGCTGATGTGGTCCTCGTCGTCGAGCACGATGACCGCGTCGGGCATCGCCTGCGCGGCGCTGCGGAAGCGCACGAGCTGCGCGGTGAGGCGGTGCTGGTTCAGGAGCGCCCCGCGGACGAACTTGTAGAGCGCCGTGAAGATGCCCTCCCACTGGCCGCGCCCCATCGGCACGGTGGCGCGCAGGGGATCGCGTAGCCACCCGGCAAGCGCGCCGAGGTTCGCGACGTGGTGGAGGAGCAGCGCGGCCAGTCCCGCTGCGAGCGTTCCCAAGCCCCATGCGCGACCGGACGCGAGCCCGACGATCAGGGCGACGACGCCTAGCGCAGCGACGAGAAGCGCGGTGCGGAGCCAGACGGTCTTCACGATCCGGACGGGCGTGTGGGGCGCGGGCCGCGAGCCCGCGAAGGCGGCCGGAACTTAACAGAAACGCGCGAAGCGCGGCGGTCGGTCAGGCGGCGGTTCCGGCCAGCCGGTACCCGCTCCCGCGCACGGTCTCGATCAGCCGGTCGTGCGTGGTCGGCTCGAGCGCCTTCCGCAGGCGCCGGATGTGCACGTCGACGGTCCGTTCTTCCACGAACACGTGATCGCCCCAGACCTGGTCGAGCAGCTGGGAGCGGCTGTGCACGCGCTCGGGATGGGCCATCAGGAAATGCAGCAGGCGGAACTCGGTGGGGCCGAGGTCGACCGCGGTGCCGTTCCCGGCGACACGATGGGTCGCGGGGTCGAGCCGCAGGCCGCCGATCTCGATCGGCTCGTCGGTCAGTTCCGGCGCGCGGCGCCGGAGCACCGCCTTGATCCGCGCCAGCAGCTCGCGGGGGCTGAACGGCTTGGTGACGTAGTCGTCCGCGCCCGCATCGAGGCCGGCGACCTTGTCCTGTTCCTGCCCGCGGGCGGTGAGCATGATCACCGGGACGCTCTTCGTGCGCTCGTCCTGGCGCAGGGTCTTCGCAAAGGCGATCCCCGATTGGCCGGGCAGCATCCAGTCGAGCACGATCAGGTCGGGCAGGGCGTGGCGGACGAGATCCCCGGCCTGCTCGGCGTCCCGGGCGCGCATGACGTGATGGCCGGCATGCTCCAGGTTGAGGGCGATCAGCTCCTGGATCGCGGGCTCGTCTTCGACGACTAGGATGTTGGCGGACATGCGCGGCGCCTCGATGACTCTCAACGGCGGATTCTATGTCCGTTCGGTGACGGTTTTGTGACCGCGCCGCTCCGGCTCGCGGCCCTTCTGCCCGGGTCGCGGCCTTGTGGTAGCGTTCCGCGCCCGCATCTGCTGGTGTACGAGGCAGGCCATGGCCGGACTTGACCCCACCACCCCCGCACCCACCGAGATCAAGCTCCATCAGAAATCCCGCCTGATGGAGCTCACCTACGCCGACGGCCGGCGCTTCGAGCTGAGCTACGAGTTCCTCCGCATCTATTCGCCCAGCGCCGAGGTGCGGGGGCACGGGCCGGGGCAGGAGGTCCTGCAGAGCGGCAAGAAAGAGGTGGACATCGTGGGCGTCGAGCCGGTCGGGAGCTATGCGATCCAGCCGCAGTTCTCCGACGGACACAACACCGGGATCTACTCCTGGGACTACCTCTACGAGCTCGGCGTGAACCGCGACCGGATGTGGGCGGAGTACCTGCAGCGCCTCGCCGCCGCCGGCGCAAGCCGCGAGGTCGACACCACGATCAGTCCCACCGCGCGCGGCGGCGGGAGCTGCGCGACGCGCTGATCCCGCGCATGGCCGGCAACACGCACTTCGGCTTCGAGCAAGTCCCCGCTGACGAGAAGGTCCGCAAAGTCGCGGGCGTCTTCGCGTCGGTCGCGCCGAAGTACGACCTGATGAACGACCTCATGTCGCTCGGACTGCACCGGTTGTGGAAGGCGTTCACGATCGAGATGAGCGGCGTGCGCTCCGGGAGCCGGGTGCTCGATATCGCCGGCGGGTCGGGCGACCTCGCGCGCGCGTTCGCCCGCCGCGTCGGCGACGCGGGCGAGGTGTGGCTCACCGACATCAACCGCGCGATGCTCGCGGTCGGCCGGGACCGGTTGCTCGACGACGGCGTCGTCGCCCCGGTTGCGCAATGCGATGCGGAGCGCCTGCCCTTCCCGGCGGACCATTTCGACTGCGCCACGGTCGCCTTCGGCCTGCGCAACATGACGCACAAGGATCGCGCGCTCGCGGAAATGCGGCGGTGCCTCAAACCGGGTGGCCGGCTGCTCGTGCTCGAGTTCTCGAAAGTGTGGAAGCCGCTCGAGAAACCGTACGACTGGTACTCGTTCAAGGTGCTCCCGTGGCTCGGCAAGCGCGTGGCCGGCGACGAGGCGAGCTACCGCTACCTCGCCGAGTCGATCCGCATGCATCCGGGCCAGGAGGAATTGCGGGAGATGATGGAACGCGCCGGCTTCGAGAACGTCGAATACTTCAACCTGGCCGCAGGCGTGGTAGCGTTGCACCGTGGCTGGAAGTTCTGAGAGAGGAGACACACACAATGAAAAAGTGGTTACTCGCCCTGTTCGCTACCGTCTTCATCGCGGGCCTCGCCCCGTTCGACGTCGAAGCGCGTCGCTTGGGTGGCGGTAAGCCTGTCGGCACGCAGCGCCAGGCCCTGCCCGACAAACCTGCGACCCCGCCCGCCGCCGCACCGGCCCAGCAGGCGGCTCCTGCCGCCGCCGCAGCGCCGAAATCGGGCATGAGCCGATGGCTCGGGCCGCTGGCCGGTCTCGCGGCGGGCCTCGGCCTCGCGTACCTGCTCGGCGACCAGCTGGGATCGGTCGTGACCGCGCTGCTGTTCGGGGTCCTCGGGATCGTCGTCGTAATGATGCTGATGCGCCTGTTCCGCAAGCCCGGCCAGCAGACCGCGCCGCAGGGTATGCAGTACGCGGGCGTCGGCAACGAGACGGTCGCCGCGCCGCCGCCGTCGCAGGTCACGGGTGGCCCGGCCGAGCCGAGCTTCCGCGCGCAGTTCGCGCGGCGCATCCCCGAGGGCTTCAACGTCGACGGGTTCGTGCGCGAGGCGAAGAAGAGCTTCATCGCGCTGCAGGCCGCGAACGATCGCGGCGACGCCAGCTCGATCCGCGACTTCGTCACCGACGAGATGTTCCAGCACCTGAAAGGGGACATCGACGCGCGCGCCGCGGCGGGCCAGCAGACCGACGTCGTCACGCTCAACGCCGAGCTGCTCGAGGTGGTGACCGAAGGCATGCTGCACCTGGCATCGGTGCGGTTCTCCGGGATGCTGCGCGAGGACACCGGCGCCGCACCGCAGCCGTTCGAGGAGATCTGGAACCTCCAGAAATCCGCGCAGGGCGACAGCGGCTGGCTGCTCGCGGGGATTCAGCAGACCTCGTAAGCACCGGACTACGCCGAGAAAAGGCCGCCCGCGGGCGGCCTTTTCGTTGGCGTTGCGGTCGAGGCGCATCCGACCCCGGTGCTATCCTTTCCCGGTCATGGTGGACGCATCCGTCGCCGCGTTCCTCAATCACTTGCTCGAAGCCGCCCCGTGGGCCCGCGAGCGGCTTTCGCCGTTCATGGGCCGAACTTGGCGGGTCGAGCTCCCGCCGCTGCCGGACCTCGCATTCGTCGTCCGCGCGAACGGCATGCTCGACGCTTCCGACGCGCTCGAGCCGCACCTGGTCGTGACCCTGACGCCGGCGGCGCTCCCTGCACTCGCGCGGCGCGACGAATCGGTGCTGGGCGAGATGACCTTCGCCGGCGATGCCGAGCTCGCCGCCGCGCTTCAATACCTTGCGCGCCATCTCGAATGGGACGTCGAGGAGGACCTGTCCCGCGTCGTGGGGGACGTCGCCGCGCACCGCATCGCCGGTGGCGCGCGCGACTTCGTCGCATGGCAGAAGGAGGCCGCCGTGCGCCTCGGTCAGAACTTCGCGGAGTACCTGACCGAGGAGGCGGGCGTCATCGCACCGCAGGCCGCGGTATCCGGCTTCGCGCGCGCGGTCGACGACCTGCGCGACGCGGTCGAGCGGCTCGAGAAGCGCATCGCGCACCTCGAGGAGGCGAAAGGGCGGGGCACCGCAGGGTGACGGCGCCTCCGAGTTCGCGCGAGACGCGCGAAGCGCTCACGCTACTCGCGATCGTCGCGATCGCGTTGATGGCCTCCGGCATAGCGCCGCGCGACCGCGGCACCTGGATGCTCGAGACTTTCCCGGTGTTCGTCGCCGCGCCGCTGCTCTGGCTGACGTGGGACCGGTTCCGCCTTACGCCGCTCGCGTACCGGCTCATCTGCGTGCACGCGCTGATCCTGATCCTCGGCGGCGCCTACACCTACGCGCACGTGCCGCTGGGGTTCTGGCTGCAGGATCTCTTCGGCTTCGCGCGCAACCCGTACGACCGCATCGGCCATTTCGCGCAGGGCTTCGTGCCGGCGATCCTCGCGCGCGAGATTTTGCTGCGGCGCTCGCCCCTCGTGCCCGGCAAGTGGCTCTTCTTCCTCGTGTCCTGCGTCTGCCTTGCGATCAGCGCGGTCTACGAGTTCCTGGAATGGTGGAGTGCGGTGATCCTCGGCGAGGGCGCCAAGGAGTTCCTCGGCACGCAGGGCGACGAATGGGACACGCAGTGGGACATGTTCCTCGCGCTCGTCGGCGCGATCACCGCGCAGCTATCGCTCGCGCGACTGCACGACCGCCAGCTGGCGGCGCTGCGCGGGGGTTGACCGGCCGCGGTCAGCGCCCGGAGGTTCGCCAGCCGTCCTTGGTCTTGCAGAAGGTCCACTCGGTGCGGCCGGACATGCCGCCGGCGTTGTTGGTGAGCTCGAGCCGGCGGCAGGTCATGCCCTTCTCTTTCGTGGTGTTGAGCGGCGTGGCCGTGCCGCTGCTGCCGGTCTTCGGGTTGGTCCAGGCGTTGGTGTGGCCGTCGGGAAGCGAGTCGAGCGCCTGCTGGTAGTTGCGCACCAGCATCGTCGTGTCCTCCCGGTTCATCTTGGAGACCGGCGCGTCCTGCATGAAGCCGAAGGTCTGCGCCGTGGCGATTCCCGCCACGAAGGCGATCGACGCACCAACGAGAAGATTTCGAGTACGACGCATGCGGATTCTCCGATAGAGCGAATGCGCGCCGGAGAATAGCACGCACCGTCAGCCCTGCCGCGCCCGTGCGGTGCGGTTTTGCGACGCGTCATGATTCCCGGTAGATTCCGCCTTCCCTCCAAGAACGACAAGCCGTGCGCCGCGCCCTGCGCCTCGCCAAGATCCTCTGGGTCGGATATCGCTTCGGTCTGGACGAGTTCGCGCTCGCCGCCGACCCGGCCGGCCGGCTGCCGCGCCTGGTGCTGCGCGCGCTGTCGCTTCCGGAAGTTCGACGAGCCGCGCGCGGTGCGGCTGCGCCGCGCGCTCGAGACGCTCGGGCCGATCTTCGTCAAGTTCGGGCAGGTGCTGTCGACCCGACGGGATCTCCTCGCGCCCGACATTGCCGAGGAGCTCGCGAAGCTGCAGGACCAGGTCCCGCCGTTCGCCTCCGAGCTCGCGGTCGCCGAGGTCGAGCGCGCGTTCAGGAAGCCGATCGAGGCGGTCTTCGGGTCGTTCGAGCGCACGCCGGTCGCCAGCGCGTCGGTGGCGCAGGTGCATCTCGGGACGCTCCCGAACGGCACCGAGGTCGCGGTGAAGATCCTGCGACCCGACATGCGCCCGGTGATCGCGCGCGATCTCGAGCTGCTCGACGCCGGCGCATGGCTGGTCGAGCGCATGTGGCCGGAGGGGCGCCGCCTGCGCCCGCGCGAGGTGGTGCGCGAGTTCGCCAAGCACCTCGACGACGAGCTGGATCTCATGCGCGAGGCGGCGAGCGCGAGCCAGCTGCGCCGCAACTTCCTGAACTCTCCCCTGCTGGTCGTCCCGGAGATGCACTGGGACTGGTGCACGCCGAGCGTCATGACCATGGAGCGCATGCACGGCATCCCGATCAGCCAGGTCGACCGGCTGCGCGCCGCCGGGCAGGACATTCCCCGGCTCGCGCGCTACGGCGTGGAGATCTTCTTCACGCAGGTCTTCCGCGACGCGTTCTTCCACGCCGACATGCACCCGGGGAACATCCTGGTGGCGCAGGATGGCCGCTACGTCGCGCTCGACTTCGGGATCATGGCCTCGCTCTCGGATGCCGACCGCGACTACCTCGCGCAGAACTTTCTCGGGTTCTTCCGGCGCGACTACAAGCGCGTCGCGCAGGCGCACGTCGACGCCGGCTGGGTGCCGGCGGGCACGCGCGTGGACGAGTTCGAGGCGGCGATCCGCACCGTCTGCGAGCCGATCTTCGACCGGCCCTTCGCCGAGATCTCGTTCGGCCAGGTGCTGGTGCGCCTGTTCGCGACCGCGCGCCGCTTCAACTACGAGGTGCAGCCGCAGCTCGTCATGCTGCAGAAGACGCTGCTCAACATCGAGGGCCTCGGCCGCCAGCTCTACCCGCAGCTCGACCTGTGGACCACCGCCAAGCCGTTCCTGGAAAAGTGGATGGAGGATCAGGTCGGCTGGCGCGGTCTGGCGCGCAACCTGGAGCGCGAGGCGCCGCAGTGGGCGAACCTGCTGCCGCAGCTCCCGCGCCTGGCGCATCGGCTGCTCGCCGCCGATCCCGCGGCCGGGATCGAGGCGAAGCTCGATGCGATCCTCGCCGCCGACCGGCGCCGCAATTGGCTGCTCGCGGCGCTGACGCTCGTCGCGACGGGCGTGCTCGCGATCCTGCTCTACGTTCTGCTCGCGAGCTGATCGGGACCGGAGCCGTGCCATGCTGATCGCCTTCGTCGTCCTCTATCTCGCGATCACCATCGCCATCGGCCTGTGGGCGGCGCGCCGCGTGCACAACGCCAGGGACTTTCTCATCGCCGGGCGCAGCCTGCCGCTCTACATGAACGTCGCGACGGTGTTCGCGACCTGGTTCGGCGCCGAGACCGTGCTCGCGGTCTCCTCGACGTTCCTGAAGGAAGGCCTGCACGGCATCGTCGCCGACCCCTTCGGGTTCTCGCTCTGCCTGATCCTGGTCGGCCTGTTCTTCGCGCGGGCGTTCTACCGCATGGACCTGCTCACGATCGGCGACTTCTACCGCAAGCGCTACGGGCACGCCGCGGAGCTGATCACGAGCCTGTGCATCACCGTGTCCTACCTCGGCTGGACCTCCGCGCAGATGATCGCGCTCGGACTCGTGTTCAACGCGCTCTCGGGCGGCGCGATTTCGATGCCGGTCGGCATCGTGCTCGGCGCGGGCGTGGTGCTCGTCTACACGCTGTTCGGCGGCATGTTCTCGGTCGCCTTCACCGATCTCTTTCAGACGGTGATCATTGTGCTCGGGATGCTCTACCTCGCCTGGCTGCTCGCTGGAATGGCCGGCGGCGCCGACGTCGTGATCGCGCACGCCTTTTCCGCCGGCAAGTTCGAGTTCTGGCCGAAGCTCGAGACAAAGGAAATGCTCGGCTTCTTCGCCGCCTGGCTGACCGCCGCAGTCGGCGGCATCCCCCAGCAGGACGTGTTCCAGCGCGTGACCTCGGCGAAGGACGAGAAGACCGCCGTCCGCGGCTCGATGATCGGCGGGGGGCTCTACTTCGTGTTCGCGTTCGTGCCGATCTTCCTCGCCTACTCGGCGTTCCTGATCGACGGGAAGATGGTCGGGGAGCTGCTCGGGGCCGAGGGCAACCGCTTCCAGGAGATCCTGCCGACGCTCATCCTTCAGCAGACGCCGGTGTTCGCGCAGGTGATGTTCTTCGGCGCGCTGCTCTCCGCGATCCTCTCGACCGCGAGCGGCGCGATGCTCGCGCCGACGGCCCTGTTCACCGAGAACGTGCTGAAGCGCCTCTACCCGCACATGAGCGACCGCCAGTTCCTGCTGACGCTGCGTCTCGTGCTGGTGATCTTCACGCTCGCGGTCGTGAGCTTCGCGCTCGCGAGCGAGGCCTCGATCTACCAGATGGTCCAGAACACCTACAAGGTCACGCTCGTCTCCTGCATCGTGCCGCTCGTCGCGGGAATCTACTGGCACCGGGCGACGGCGCAGGGCGCGCTGCTTTCGATCGCGCTCGGCCTGGTAACGTGGATCGGCATGGAGGCCCTCGCCGCGGATTCGACCTGGCCGCCGCAGCTCGTCGGGCTCGCGTTCTCGATCCTCGGCATGGTCGTCGGCTCGTACGCCTCGCGCGCGCCGCACCCGCACGACGAGCACGGGCCGCACGCGGTGCACGGTCCCGCGGCGCTGCTGCGCCCGCCGGCTGCACGGCGCCCATCCGCCTCACGAATCCAGCCACCGGGCAGAAGCAATGAAGAAACCCAACCTGCTCGTCATCCTGATCGACGACCTGCGCTTCGACGAGTTCGGCGCCGGCGGCCATCCGTACATGAAGACCCCGCACGTGGACCGGATCGCCCACGAGGGCGCGATGTTCACGCGCGCGTTCCATCCCACCCCGATCTGCTCGCCGAACCGCGCGTCGATCCTGACCGGCCAGTACGCGAGCCGGCACGGGATCATCGACAACGTCGCGCGCGACGCCGCGAGCATGCGCCTGCCGAACTACCACCTCGTGCTGCAGCGCCTCGGCTACGAGACCGCGCACATCGGCAAGTGGCACATGGGCAACGAAGCCGCGCCCCGTCCCGGCTACGACCTGTGGGTGAGTTTCAAGGGCCACGGGCGGCTCGTCGACCCGGAGTTCAACGAAGACGGCACTGCAGTCCAGCACCGTGGCTACATCACCGATCTCCTGAACGAGCGCGCCGTGCGCTTCGTCGAGGCGAAGCGCGACAAGCCGTTCGCGCTCTTCCTCGCGCACAAGGCGGTGCATCCGGACGCGGTCCAGGCCGCGGACGGCACGCTCGATCTCACGAGCGGGGGCGGCTACATGGTGCCGGCGCGGCACGCCGATCTCTATCGCGGCGCGGTGTTCCCGAAGCGGCCGAACATGCTGCCGCCCGAGGAGGTGGTGAAGCAGAAGCCGGTCTGGGCGGAGGCGTTCAAGCTGAAGGCGACCGAGCGCTCGCAGGCGACGCTGCGCGCGATCCAGGCGGGCACTCAGGAGGAGATCCGCCTGCGCGCGGCCATGATGGCCTCGGTGGACGAAGGCGTCGGCATGATCTTCGACGCGCTCGCGCGCACGAGGCAGCTCGACGACACGTTCATCCTGTTCCTCGGCGACAACGGCTACTTCTTCGGCGAGCACGCGCTCGGCCCCGAGCGTCGCTTCGCCTACGAGGAAGGCATCCGTGCGCCGTTCATCCTGCGCTACCCGCGCCGCGCGAAGGCGGGCAGCCACGATCACGGATCTCGTGCTCACGATCGACATCGCGCCGACGCTGGTGGCACTGGCCGGGGGCAGGCCGCCGGCGACGATGCAGGGCCGCTCGCTCCTGCCGCTCTTCGCCGGCAAGCGCGCCGGCTGGCGGAAGTCCTTCCTGTGCGAGTACTTCAGCGAGAACGCGCTGCCGTGGCTCGTCGGCATGGGCTACAAGGCGGTGCGGACGGACCGCCACAAGCTGATCCACTGGGTGAACCGCGACGGCGGCATGCTCGACGAGCTCTACGACCTCGACCGCGACCCGTACGAGCTCAAGAACCTGATCGGCGAGCCGCACGTACGCGCCGGTGCGCGCGAAGCTGCGCAGGGAGCTCGCGCGGCTGGTCGCCGAATCGGTGGGCCTTTAACTGGGCCGCGGCAGACCCACGGACCCGGCGCGGCTCGCGCTTGACCTGATTCCGTACAGTCTGTACAGTACGTTTCCATGTCGCGATCCAACCGCAAAGGCGTCGAAGAGGCCCGCAGCCAGCTGCCTGCACTGCTCGCGGAGGCCGAAAAGGGACGCGTCACGATCATCACCCGTCACGGTCGATCGGTCGCCGCGATCGTGCCCATCGCGCGCGCCACCGGCGCGCCGCGCCAGAAATCGCTCGTAGGACTGGCGGGATCGGGCAAGGGCCTGTGGGGCAAGGACAGCACCAGGACCCTGCGTCGCCTGCGGGACGAGTGGAACCGCTGAATCTCGCGGCCCTGCCGCATGGGGGGCTGGTACTGGTCGATACGGCCCCGATCGTCTACGTCCTGGACGCGCACCCGCAGCTCGCGCGGCGGTTCCAGCCGCTGTTCGACCTCCAGGCGGCGGGGGACATCCAGTTCGCGGTGACGACCACGACGATCGCCGAGGTTCTGACGGGCCCTCTTGCCGCCGGCGAGGAAGCGCTCGCAAAGCGCTATCGCGCCGTGATGGAATCGTGGCAGGTGATCAATCTGACCGCCGACCTTGCAGAGAGCGCAGCGCGGTTTCGCGCCGCCCTGAAGCTCAAGCTCCCCGATGCAATCCAAGTCGCGAGCGCCATGGCCGTGAACGCCGACGCGCTGGTGACCCACGATCGCGATTTTTCGCGCGTCAAGGCGTTGATGGTCATGAGCTGACCGCCGAGCGTGTGTCGACACGCTGCCGGCACGCGTGCGGCGCCCTTAAAGAGCGCTTTCTTCGCGTCGGCCGCAGCAACGCCTCGGTGTACGCGGCGATCAGGCGGGGCGGTTCGACTTCACGAACTGCGTCGCCTCGCGTCCTGCGATGCGGCCGAAGGTGATCGTCTCCGAGATCGAGTTGCCGCCGAGCCGGTTCGCGCCGTGCACGCCGCCGGTCACCTCGCCCGCGGCGAAGAGGCCCGGGATCGCCTTGCCGTCCTGCCCCAGCACGCGAGTGCGCTCGTCGATCGCGACGCCGCCCATCGTGTAGTGGATCCCGGGGCGGATCTCGATCGCGTGGTAGCCCGGGTCCTTGACCGCGCGCGGCATGTCGGGCCGGCCGAACTCGTCGTCCTTCTTCGCCGCCTGGAACTTGTTGTAGCTCTCGATGGTGACCGCGAGGTTGCCGCCGTCCACCTCGATCGCCTTCGCAAGTTCCTCGGGAGTCTTGCCGCTCTTTACCAGCTCGAGGTGGAAATAGCCCTCGATCTGCTTGAGCGACCGGCGGATCGTCTCGTCGAACACCAGGAAGGCGCTCTGCCCTTTCTGCTTCAGGATCGCGGCGCTCGCCGCGTCGCGCGTGGTGAGCTCGTTCATGAATCGCTTGCCCTCGCGGTTCACGCAGATCGCGCCGTTGCCGCGCACCGCCTCGGTGATCAGGATCTTGGAGCCGGCGGCCTGCGTGGGATGAATCTGGATCTGCTCCATGTCCACGAGCTTCGCTCCGAACTCGGCCGCGAGGTCCAGCCCGTCGCCCGTCGCGCCGGGCTGGTTGGTACTCGTGAACGCCGAGTACTCGGGCCGGTACTTCGCCACGCGCTCGAGGTTCGCCGAGAACCCGCCCGAGGCGAGGATCACCGTGGGCGCTTCGATCGAATAGAGCTGCCCGAGCTTGTTCTGGACCAGCACGCCGGACACGGCACCGCCCGGCGTCTCGAAGATCTTCAGCACCTTCGCGTTGGTGCGCACGTCCATTCCGCGCTTGATCGCGTTCTGACGCATCACGTGGACGATGTGATGGCCGACCGCGTCACCGCCGGTCGGGCGGTGCGTGCGGTTCACGCTCGCGCCGCCCATGCGCCCGACGTCGCTCATGTCGGCGCCGATGGACGTGAGCCAGTCGATCGACGACGACGAGCTGCGCGCGAGGATCTCGACGAGCTCGGGCCTGGCGAGGTTCTTGCCGCCCTTGTACGTGTCGTCGTACATGATCTTCACCGTGTCCTGGATCCCGCGCTTCTTCTGGAACACGGTCTCGGCGGCGTTCATGCCCCCGGCGGCGAGCTGCGTATTGCCGCCGGTGATCGGCATCTTCTCGAGCACTACCACCTTCGCCTTCGCGTCGAAGGCGGTGATCGCGGCGGTCATGCCCGCGCCGCCGGAGCCGATGACGATCACGTCGGCGCGCTCGTGGCGCGCGGCGGCGAAAGCCCGCGGCCCCGCGAGCATCGCGAGGGTGCCGAGTTTGAGGACGTCGCGTCGCTTCATGACGGGTCTCCTGTCACTTGCCCGATGCGGGCGCGGCCGCCTTCGCCGCGGCCCCCGGGATCGGCATCTCGAAGTTGGTGTGGCAGTTCAGGCAGTAGGGCTTCGACTCCTGGTGTCCCTGATGGCACACCGTGCAGGCGATCTCCGGCCCGAGGTGCGAACCGTGCGGGTTGATCTCCGGGTTCTTGAGCTTGGCCTTGCTCTGCGGTGCGAGCTTGTCGTAGCCGCCATGGCAGGTAACGCACTGCTTGTTGACGACCGTCTCGTTGTCGTCCGGGATCAACTGCTTCTGGTGGCACGCGCCGCACGAAGGTTCTGCTTGGTGCCGTGAGTGGCCGCGAGCCAGGGCGAGCCCAGGTCCCCATCGCTTGCGCGACCCTCGTACTGCTCGGGACGTCGAGCGCGCAAAGTCTACCACCGATCCCTGCCAAGACCATACTACGAAAGCACGATGTGCCGGCCCGCGGCGCGCCGACCCGTTAGGCACGCGCGCGGGCGGGCCGCGCGTAGACCGGCTTGCCGGCGACGTACGTCGCGCGCACCGCGCGGTCGTCGCCGAGCGTCATCTGGACGAACAGCGCCTCGTCGAGGTCCGCGGCGTGCTTCATCCGGAACGCGATCAGCGGCGTCGACTTCAGGTCGAGCACCACGAGGTCCGCCTCCATCCCCGGCGCGAGGCTGCCGATCGTGTCCTCGAGGTAGAAGCGCGTGCGCCGTGCCGCGCGTCGCGAGGTAGAACGCGTGTCCCGCCGATAGCGAGTAGCCGTTCATCTGCGCGGCCTTGTACGCCTCGTTCAGCGTCTGCAGGATCGAGAGCGACGTGCCGCCGCCCACGTCGGTCGCGAGCCCCACGCGCACCGGGCGCTCCTGGCGCATCGCCCTGCCGAGGTCGAAGCAGCCGCTGCCGAGAAAGAAGTTCGAGGTCGGGCAGTGCGCGATCGCCGCACCCGTCTCGTGCAGGCGCGCGAGCTCCGCCTCGGAGAGGTGGATGCCATGGCCGTAGATCGCGCGGCGGCCAAGCAAGCCGTAGTGGTCGTAGACGTCGAGGTAATCGCGGCGCCCGGGGAAGAGCTGCTTCGCCCACTCGACCTCGGCCTTGTTCTCGGACACATGCGACTGCACGAAGCAGTCGGGGTGCTCGCGCTTGAGCGCGCCGGCCGCGGTCGAGCTGCTCGGGCGTGCTGGTCGGCGCGAAGCGCGGGGTGATCGCGTACATCGAGCGCCCGCGGCCGTGCCACTTCGCGATCAGCGCCTTCGACTCGTCGTAGCCGCGCTGCGCCGTGTCGCACAGCGCCGCGGGCGCGTTGCGGTCCATCAGCACCTTGCCCGCGATCATGCGCAGGCCGAGCTTCGACGGACTCCTCGAAGAACGCGTCCACCGACTGCGGGTGCACGGTGCAGTACACCGCGGCCGTGGTGATGCCGTTGCGCAGACATTCCTCCAGGAACACCTGCGCCGCGGCACGGGCGTGGCGCTTGTCGGCGAAGCGCTGCTCCGCGACGAACGTGTACTTGTTCAGCCAGTCGAGGAGCTGCGCGCCGTACGCCCCGATGATCTCGGTCTGCGGATAGTGGACGTGGCTGTCGATGAACCCGGCCATGAGCAGCGCGTCGCGGCCGTAGTCCTCGACCTTCGTGCCGCGCGGCAGCCGGGGACGAATCTTCTTCGCGGGGCCGAAGTGAGTGATCTTTCCGCCCGCCATCGCGACGATGGCGTCGGACTCGTAGGCGCATCGTCGCCTCGAGCCCGTCCCGGAACGGATCCCCGGTATAGGTGAGCGCGGGTCCGCGGATCGCGGTCACGCGCGGGGGCGCAGCCATGCGTCAGCGCGCGGCGGTGGACGCCGCCTCGCCCTCCGAGCGGCCGAGCAGCGGTTGCGGCGCGAGCCGGCTCGCCTCGTCCACCCAGCCGCCGCCGACTGCCTGGTAGACGTTGACGATCTGCGTGTAGGCGCTCGGCCTGCGAGCGCACCGCAGTGAGCTCGGCGCTGAAGAGCTCGTTCTCGGCGTACAGCACCTCGAGGTAGCCGGCATAGCCGTTGTCGAACCGCAGCCGCGACAGCCGCGCGTACTCGCGCAGCGCGGCGACGCGCTTCGTCTGGGCCGTCCGATTCCTCGCGCCGCTTGACGGTCCCGACGAGCGCGTCGTTGGTTTCGCGGAAGGCGTTGAGGATCGATCTGCTGGTAGATAGGCGAGCGGCCCCGCGCGTCGCGGCTTCCGCGCGTCTGCACCTGCCCCTCGATCGCTCCGAACGTGAAGATCGGCCCCGTCAGACCCGCCGCGACCGACCACGCGGACGCCGGCCCGGTCAGGAAATCGCCGAACGCCGTGCTCACGGAGCCGAGCAGCCCGGTGAGCGAGAGGGTCGGGAAAGTAGAGCGCTTTCGCGGCGCCGATGTTCGCATTCGCCGCGACCAGGATCTGCTCGGCCTGCAGGATGTCGGGGCGTCGCTCGAGGAGCGTCGGAGGGCAGGTCGGCCGGGATTCCGGGCGCGACCAGCTCGTCGAGCGTCTTGCCGCGGGGATCGGGCCGGGATTGCGGCCGAGCAGGACCGAGATGAGATTTTCCTGCGCGGCGATCTGCTGTTCGAGCGCGGGGATCGCCGCGAGCGCCTGCTGGTACTGCGACTCGACCTGGTTGAGCTCGACCTCGGACACCACGCCGCCCTTGAAGCGCAGCTCGAAGATGTTCGCGGTGTCGGCGTAGTTCTTCGCCGTCGCCTGGGCGATCTCGAGCTGCCGGTCGAGCGCGCGCAGGCCAATGTAGCTCGACGCGACACTGGTGACGAGCGTGAGAATCACACCGCGGCGACCTTGCTCGCTCGCGTACACCTGCGCCTGCGCCGCCTCGCTCTGGCGCCGCACCCGCCCGAACAGATCGATCTGCCACTGCGCGCTGAGTGCACCCTGGTACAGCGTGTAGTAGGGATCGGTGCCGGGCGCGAGCGGCGGCTGGCCGACCTCGCTCGCCCGGTTGCGGCTCGCGTTGGCGCTATAGCCGATCTGCGGATAGAACTGCGACCGCACGACGGCGAGTGCGCCGACGAACTGGTCGACTCTCGCCGCGGCAATGAAGAGATCCTGGTTGTTGCGCAGCGCAGTGTCGATCAGTTGGTTCAGCGCCGGATCGCCGAACTGCTCCCACCAGCGCGTGTTTGCGACGTCGGCCGCCTGCGGGTAGTCGATACGCCACTTGTCGGGGCTCGAGATGTCGGGGCGGGAGTAATCGGGCCCGACGGTGCAAGCAGACGCGAGCGCGGCGACCACCGCTGCGACGGCTAGCCTGCGCATGTCAGTCGCCCTCCCGCTTCGCGTGCGGCGCCGCCGCGGGCGCCGCGCCGCCGTGCCCTGCGGTGGCTGCTGCCGCTTTCTTGCCGGCGAATTTCGCGCTCACGCTCTCGAGCATCCAGAAGAACAGCGGCGCGAAGAAGATCGCGATCGCGGTCGAGGCGAGGATCCCGCCGATCACGCCGGTGCCGATCGCGCGCAGGCTGTTCGCCCCGGGGCCGCTCGCGATCGCGAGCGGCACGCAGCCGAGGCCGAACGCGAGCGAGGTCATCACGATCGCGCGCAGCCGCAGGCCGGCCGCCTCGATCGCCGCCTCCCTGACCGCCATGCCGTGGCGTACGCGCTCGATCGCGAATTCGCAGATCAGGATCGCGTTCTTCGCCGACAGCCCGACGAGCGTCACCAGTCCCACCTGGAAGTACACGTCGTTCTCCAGGCCGCGCACCCAGGTGAGGAGCGAGCGCGCCGAGGACCGCGATCGGCACCGTCAGCACCACCGCGATCGGCAGCGTCCATTTCTCGAACTGCGCCGCGAGCAGCAGGAACACCACGATCAGGCCGGCGACGAAGGCGATCGCCGACGTGCCGCCCGCCTGCTTCTCCTGCAGCGCCTGCCCGGCCCACGCGTAGGAGAAGTCGCCGGGAAGTGTCTCGCGCGCCACGGCCTCCATCGCCGCCAGCGCCTGGCCCGAGCTGAAACCGGGCGCCGGGCTCCCGGTGATCTTCACCGCGGGGAAGCCGTTGAAGCGCTCGAGCAGCTTCGGCGCGGCCACGTACTTCACCGTGAGGAGGCCCGACAGCGGCACCATGTTCCCGCTCTTCGACCGGACGTAGACCTTGTTGAAGTCGTCCGGGTTGATGCGGTAGTTCGCGTCGGCCTGCAGCACCACCCACCATACGCGGCTGAACTGGCTGAACTGCCCGGCGACCGACGAGCCGAAGAAGCTCTGCATCGTCTGGAACGCATCCTGGACCGGCACCCCGAGCACCTCGGCCTTGTTGCGGTCGAGATCGACGAAGAGCTGCTGCGTCGCGCCGCGGAACGTGGTGGTGAGACCGACGAGCTCGGGGCGCTGCCGCGCGGCCGCAAGGTAAGCCTGCACCGCCTGGCTCGTGGCCCGCGTGTCGCCCGCGCCGCGGTTCTGGATGTAGAACTCGAAGCCGCCGGTCGTGCCGAGGCCCGGGATCGACGGCGGGTTGAGCGCAAAGACGAAGCCGTCCTTGAGCTGCGCGAACTGGCGGTTCAGCCGCGGCAGCACGCTGAAGCTGAGCTGCGACGGATCGGTGCGCTCGTCGAACGGCTTCAGCGACGGAAAGAAGATCGCGGCGTTGTTCCGGTACGTGCCGTCGACGATGCTGTAGCCGTTCACCACCGCGACGTCCTGCACCGCCGGCTCGGCGGTGAGGATCTTCTCGATCTTGTCGGTCAGCGCGCCGACGTAGCCCTGGCTCGCCGTGTCCGGCGCCTCGACGACGACGAAGAAGTAGCCCTGGTCCTCGTCCGGCACGAAGCTCCCCGGGAGGATGCGGAACATCACCAGGATTCCGGCGATCACCGCGCCGTAGAGGAGGAGCGTGATCGGCCAGCCCCGGATCAGGCGCGCGACGCCGCCGACGTAGCCGTCCGTGAGGCGCTGGAACCCGTTCTCGAACCAGCGGAAGAAGCCCTTCTTCTCGCCGTGGTGCGCCTTGATGATGATCGCGGCGAGCGCCGGCGACAGCGTGAGCGCCATGATCCCGGAGATCACCACCGAGATGGCGATCGTGATCGCGAACTGCTGGTAGAGCGTGCCGGTGACGCCGCCGAGGAACGCGACCGGCAGGAACACCGCGACCAGGACGAGCACGATCGAGATCAGCGCGCCGGCGATCTCGGTCATCGCGCGCTTCGCGGCCTCGAGCGCGCCGAGGCCGTGCTTGGTCATGTTCACCTCGACGTTCTCCACCACCACGATCGCGTCGTCGACCACCAGCCCGATCGCGAGGATCATGCCGAACATCGTCAGCATGTTGATCGAGAAGCCGAGGAGGTGCATGCCGATGAACGTGCCGACGATCGAGACCGGCACGGCGAGGATCGGGATGATGGTGGCGCGCAGGGATTGCAGGAAGAGATAGACGACCAGGATCACCAGCACGACCGCCTCGAAGAAGGTGTGCACGACCTTGTCGATCGAGTTCAGCGTGAAGAGGCTGGTGTCGAGCGTGATCTTGTAGTCGAGGCCGGTGGGAAACTGCTTCTTCAGCTCCTCCATCCGCGCGCGCACCAGCCGCGCGGTCTCGACCGCGTTCGCCCCCGGCTGCTGGTAGATGCCGATCGTGGTCGCGGTCTTCCCGTTCATGCGGCTCACGATCGAGTAGTCGCGCTTGGCGAGCTCGACCCGGCCGATGTCGCGCACCCGCACGATGGCGGTGCCTTCCTTGGCCGCGCGGACGATGATGTTCTCGAACTCCTCCGGCTTGGTCAGCAGGCCCTGCGCGGTGACGACGTAGGTCTGCTGCACCCCCGGCGGGCTCGGCTCGGCGCCGATCTGGCCGATGCCGAAGGTCTGGTTCTGGCTCTGGATCGCGGCCGTGACGTCCTGCACCGAGATGGCGAGCTGCGCCATGCGGTCCGGACGCAGCCACACGCGCATCGCGATGTCGGGCAGACCGAACACCGTGCGCGCGGTTCGCGCCCGGCACCCGTTTCAGCTCCTCGAGCACGTACAGGTTCGTGTAGTTGTCGATGTAAGTGGAGGAGTACCGCTCGTCGGGGGAGAAGACCGACAGGATCATCATGATGCTGGAGGACTTCTTCTCCACCGTGACGCCCTGCTGGGACACCACCTGGGGAATCAGCGGCAGCGCCTGGCTGACGCGATTCTGGACGTTGACCTGGTTGATGTCGGGGTTGCTGCCCGGCCTGAACACCACGCTGATCGAGACGTTGCCGCTCGACGAGCTGACCGAGTTGAAGTAGAGCAGGTTGTCGATGCCGTTGATCTGCGCCTCGATCGGCGAGGCGACGGTGTTGGCGATGACCTCGGCGGTCGCGCCCGGGTACCTCGCCTCGACCGTCACCATCGGCGGCGCGAGCTCGGGGTACTGGGAGATCGGCGAGACGAACATCGCCACCGAGCCCCCGAGTAGGATCAGGATCGAGATGACCGACGACAGGATCGGTCGGTCGATGAAGAAGTGGGTGAACATGCGCGGTCGGCCGCCTACTTCTTCGCCGCGTCGGCCTTGGCGGCTTCGGCGCGCCGCCTTTGCCGCGCCGGGGTCGACGATCTTCACCGGCTGGCCCGGCACGACCTTGAGGACGCCGTCCACCACCACCCGGTCGCCCTCGTTCAGGCCGGCCTCGATCACGATGTCCTTCTCGCCGTAGTAATCGCCGACCATGACCGGCCGCACCTCGGCGGTCCCGTCCGGCTTGACGACGTAGACGAGGTGCCCGTTCGAGCCCTGCTGCACGGCGAGCTGCGGCACGACGATCGCGCCCGGCCGCTGCGCGCCATGCGCGTACGCGGTCACGAACATGCCGGGGCGCAGCGCCTTCTTCGGGTTCGGCAGCACCGCGCGCACCAGGAACGAGCCGGTGTCCTGGCTGAAGGACGGGTCGGCGAAGTTGATCTTGCCCCGGTAGGGATAAGGCGTGTTGTCCGAGAGCAGGATCTCGACCTCGTAGTCGCGGTTCTTCGGCTCGATGACCAGCTTCTTGGCGATCGCGTCGCGCAACTTCGCGGCGAGGTTCTGCGACACGCTGAAGTTCACCCAGATGGGATCGATCGCCGCGACGTACGTGAGGTTCGCGCTGTCGGACTGCGCATTGACGAACGCGCCCTGGCGCTGCAGCGCGCGGCTCGCGAGGCCGTTCACCGGCGACCGGATCGTGGTGTAGCCGAGGTTGAGCTCGGCCTCGGTGACCTTCGCCTGCGCGGAGTAGACGGCGGCCTTCGCCGAATCGAATTCCCCTTGCGCCTTGTCGAGGTCCGACTGTGACAGCGCGTTCTGCTGCGTGAGCGGCTTCACCCGGCCCAGGTTCGCCTGCGCGGTGGTGAAGCGCGCCTGTTGCGCCTGCAGCTCACCGCGGGCGGATTCGAGCTGGGCCTGGAACGGCTTCGGGTCGAGCTGGAAGAGGAGCTGCCCCTCCTTCACCACTTCGCCTTCCTGGTAAGCAATCTTGTCGAGGTAGCCCGACACCCGCGCGACGATGTTGACCTGGCGCGAGCTCTCGGTCTGCGCGACGAAGCTCGGCGTCCAGGGAATGTCCTTCGGCTGCACCGTGACGACGGTGACCTCGGGCACCGGCCGCTGCGGCGGCGGTGCCTCCTTCGAGCAGCCGGCCGACGAGTGCGACAACGGCAGCGAAGGCGAGGACCGGTCGTGGGAGCGCGACAGCGGGCATGGGGCGGGACTTCCCTGGTCGTGACGAAACGGGCTAGGCCGCCGCGGGATCCCCGGCGGATCCGGGTGTGCGTCGGCGCGTAGTGTGCCCCAAATCGGCGCTGCGCTGCTAGCACACGGCCGCGCCGCGTGCGCGCTTGGCTATACTCGAGCCCGTCGCCCCGCTCTCTTATGGACGCTTCCCGGTACTCCGCCGTCGAGACGCTGCGCAATGGACGCCGCGTCGAGATTCGCTCGCTCCGGCCCTCGGACCGCGCCGGCCTGCTCGAGGCCGTCGCGAATATGAGCGAGGAAGCGCGGTACCGGCGCTTCTTCGCGCCGAAGCGCTCCTTCACCGAGAAGGAGATCGACTTCTACCTGAACGTCGACTTCGTTGGCCACGTCGCGCTTGTGGCAGTGGTCGACGGCGCGATCGCCGGCGGCGGGCGCTACATCCCGTCGGAGCCCGGGCGCGCGGAAGTCGCCTTCAGCGTCGACGATGCGCACCAGGGCCAGGGGATCGGCTCGGCCCTGATGCGCCACCTCGTCACGATTGCGCGGGCGGCGGGGCTCGAACGAGCTCGAGGCGGAGGTACTGCCGGAAAACTCGCCGATGCTGAAAGTGTTCGAGCGGTGCGGTTTACCGACGCGCCAGCGACGCGAGAGTGGCGTCGTTCATGTCTCGCTCGGATTGAGCGGGTGACACACTGTAGCGCCTCCCGATACCCGTTTTCGGGGTCTCGACGAAGTGGCACATTTCTGTGGCAACATCGACCGCCACGACAATTGGCGGCGGCTCGAACATACCGCGACGGCGGACCTTAAATAGACCCCCGGCAGCGGTTCGGACGGCTTCAAGAGAGGTCCACGAATGACATCCCCCATCGAGGCTGGGCACGCGAGCCCTCGTCGCGCTGCTCCTCTTGCTCGCCGCGGCGTTCGCCGGCGTCGCGCGCGCACAGGGCGAGCCGCCGCCGTTCAAGCCCGAGGAGATCGAAGCGCTGGTCGCGCCGATCGCGCTCTATCCCGATTCGCTGCTCTCGCAGGTGCTGATGGCCTCGACCTACCCGCTCGAGATCGTGCAGGCGGCGCGCTGGGTGAAGGCGAATCCGAACGTCAAGGGCGACGCGGCCGTGAAGGCGGTCGAGAGCCAGACCTGGGACGTGAGCGTGAAATCGCTCGTCGCCTTCCCGCAGGTCCTGGAGCCGATGAACGAGAAGCTCGACTGGACCCAGAAGCTCGGCGACGCGTTCCTCGCCGACCAGAAGGCGGTGCTCGACGCCGTGCAGCGGCTGCGGCTGAAGGCCGAGAAGTCGGGCAATCTCAAGACGACCGAGCAGCAGAAGGTCATCATCGAGGAGGCGGCACCGCAGCAGACCGTCATCAAGATCGAGCCGGCAAACCCGCAGGTGATCTACGTCCCGGCCTACAACCCGACCGTCGTCTACGGGGCCTGGGGCTACCCGGCCTATCCGCCGTACTACTGGCCGCCGCCGCCTTTGTACTATCCCGGCGGCGCGCTCGTGGAGGGTTCGCGTGGGGCGTGGGCGTCGCGGCCGCGGGTGCGCTCTTCGGCGGCTGCAACTGGGGGCGCGGGGACGTGAACATCAACGTGAACCGCGCGACCAACATCGACCGGAGCTTCAATAGCACCAAGGTGGGCGGCGGCGGCCAGTGGCAGCACGACGCGAGCCATCGCAAGGGCGTCTCGTACCGCGACCAGGGAAGCCGCGACAAGTTCGGCAAGGACGTCGGCGGCGCCGCGGGGCGCAATGACTACCGCGGACGCGACGGCGGCCCCGGGGATCGTGCCGGAGCGGGAGACCGCGGCGGGCCGGCGATCGGGGCGGTGCGGGCGACCGGGGCGGTGCGGGAGATCGCGGCGGCCCGAGCGTGGCTGATCGCGGCGGACCCGGCACGGGTGATCGTGGTGGAGCGGCGCGATCGCGGCGGACCGGACGGGCGATCGTGGTGGCGCCGGCGATCGCGGAGGACCCAGCGCGGCCGATCGCGGCGGACCCGGCGCCGGCGGTCGCGACAATGCCTTCCAGGGCGTCGGTGGCGGGTCCGCTTCGCAACGCGACACCGACCGCGGTCACGCCAGCAATCAATCGATGGCGAATCGCGGCGGCGCAGGCGCCAGTGCAGGCGCGCGGCCGAGCGGCGGCGGCGCCAGTGCAGGCGCCCATCGAGCGGCGGCGGCGCACGCGGGGCGGCGGCGGCGGCGCGCGCGGTGGCGGTGGCGGCGGTCGCGGTGGCGGCGGCAGGCGCTAAGGGAGACTCGACAATGCGATCCACATTTCAGCAATTCCGCGCCACTGCGGCCCTGCACGTCGCGTCGTTCGCCGTTGCAGTCGCGCTCTTCGTCGCCGGGACACCGATGGCCTTCGCGCAGCAGAAGACGTTCGCGTCGCCGGAGGCGGCAATGAACGCGTTCGGCGACGCGGTCGCGACGAGCGACGACGACGCAATGAAGGCGCTGCTCGGCGCCGACTATCGCACGTTCATCCCGCCGATCGGCGCGGAGGCTCGCTATCGATTCCTCGCCGCGTGGGCCAAGTCGCACTCGATCAAGGCGGAGGGCGACGCGAAGGCTCACATCGCCGTCGGCAACGACGGCTGGACGCTGCCCATCCCGATCGTGAAGACCGCGCAAGGCTGGCGGTTCGACACGCGCGCCGGCGCCGACGAGATGCGCGTGCGCCGCATCGGTCGCAACGAGCTCGCCGTGATGCAGGTCATGCTGGCGATCTACGATGCACAGAAGGAGTACGCGCGGCAACGACCGCAATCGCGACGGCGTGCTCCAGTACGCCGCCAAGTTCACGAGCTCGCCGGGCAAGCAGGACGGGTTGTACTGGCCGACCAAGGCGGGCGAGGATCCGAGAGCCCGCTCGGACCGGCCGTTGCCGCAGCCCGCGCGGCGGGCGGTGGCGGCGATGCAGGCTACTACGGCTACCGGTACAAGCTGCTTACCTCGCAGGGCAAGAACGCGCCGGGCGGCGCGTTCGACTACGTCGCACGCGGCCGGATGATCGGCGGATTCGCAGTCGTCGCCTGGCCGGTGAAGTACGGCGACACCGGCGTGATGACCTTCATGGTGAGCCACGACGGCGTGGTGTACGAGAAGGATCTCGGTCCGGACACCGCCGCACGCGCGGCCGCGATGACGCGCTTCGATCCCGACTCGAGCTGGCAGAAGGTCCAGCCGGGAACCTGAGCCGCTCCGGCAGCGGGCGTCACTGCTCGCCGACGCACGCGCGAGCACAAGGGTGATGGCCCCGGAGCCGCGCGGCCTCGCGCTGACGATTGACGGTGGCAAGGAGAATCGACAATTGCTCCATGAGCAGATCTGCAAGCGTCGCGCCGCGCTCGCGGCGGCGCTGGCGATGCTCGTGCTGGCCGCCTGCGCCTCGGATCCCCGCTCTAAGCAGGGAGTCGATTGGGTGACTTCGCAGGAGGCCGAGAAAAAGCGCCTGAATGACGCCGGGTTCCCGCAGTACAGTGGTGCGATGTAGGCCACGGCACCTGGAGCCGCGGCGCACGTCACGCCGCTCGCGAAGGTAGGCACAGTGGCGCCATCCGGCCTCATCCCCAGCATCGCCTGGCTGCGGCAGTACCCGCGGGAGTGGCTGCGCCCGGACGTCGATCGCCGGGCCTGACCGCGGCCGCGGTCGTCATCCCCAAGGCGATGGCCTACGCCACGATCGCGGGCCTGCCGGTGCAGGTCGGCCTGTACACCGCGTTCGTGCCGATGGTGGTCTACGCGCTGCTCGGCACGTCGCGGCCGCTCGAGCGTCAGCACGACGACGACGATCGCGATCCTCGCGGCGGCCGAGCTGGGTCGTGGCCGCGCCCGGCGGCGACGCCGCGCGACGCTGATCGCGGCCAGCGCGACGCTGGCGATGCTGGTCGGCGCCATGCTCGTGCTGGCGGCGCGTGCTGCGGCTCGGCTTCGTCGCCAACTTCATCTCCGAGCCGGTGCTGACCGGCTTCAAGTCGGGCATCGGCCTGGTGATCGTCGTGGACCAGATCCCGAAGCTGCTCGGCGTCCACATCGAGAAGGCGGGGTTCTTCCGCGACCTCGCTCGCGATCATCGCACGCAGCTGCCGCAGACGTCGCTCGCCACGCTGCTGCTCGCGGTGCGTGCATGCTCGTGCTCATCTTCGGCCTCGAGCGCTTCGCGCCGCGCGCGCCGGCGCCGCTGATCGCGGTCGCCGTCGCCATCGTCGGCTCGGGCCTGCTGGGCCTGCAGCGAGGCCGGCGTGGCGACGGTCGGCGAGCGTCCCGCAGCGGCCTGCCGACGCTCGTCTGGCCGCACCTCGATCTCGTCGGAGCAGATGTGGCCCGCGGCGGCCGGCATCGCGCTGATGAGCTTCACCGAGACGATCGCCGCGGCGCGCGCGTTCGCCGCGCCCCGGCGAGCCGCGGCCCGAGCCGAACCGGGAGCTGCTCGCGCTCGGCCTCGCCAACGTCGCCGGCGGCTTGTTCGGCGCGATGCCGGCCGGCGGCGGCACGACGCAGACGGCGGTCAACCGCCAGGCCGGCGCGCGGACGCAGGTGGCCGAGCTCGTCACCGCGGCGGCGGCCGCTCGCGACGCTGCTGCTGCTCGCGCCCGTGATCGCGCTGATGCCGCAGGCCGCGCTCGCGGCCGTGGTGGTCGCCTACTCGCTCGAGCTGATCAAGCCGGCGGAGTTCCGCGAGATCCGCCGCGTGCGCCGCACCGAGTTCCGCTGGGCGCTCATCGCGTTCGCCGGCGTGGTGCTGCTCGGCACGCTCAAGGGCATCCTCGTCGCGGTGATCGTCTCGCTGCTGGCGCTCGCGCAGCAGGCCTACAACCCGCCGGTCTACGCGCTCGGCCGCAAGCGCGGCACGCACGTCTTCCGGCCGCTCTCGGACGAGCATCCCGACGACGAGACCTGGCCGGGCCTGCTGATCCTGCGCGTCGAAGGGCGCGCTGTTCTTCGCCAACGCGCAGCGCGTCGGCGACAAGATGTGGCCGCTGGTCGAGCAGGCGAAGCCGTCGGTCGTGCTGCTCGACTGCAGCGCCGTGTTCGACATCGAGTACACCGCGCTCAAGATGCTCGTCGAGGCGGAGGAGCGGCTGCGCCGGCGACGGCATCGCGCTGTGGCTGGCGGCGCTCAATCCGGAGGTGCTGGCGGTCGTCGCAGCGCTCGAGGCTCGGCGAGACGCTCGGGCCGCGAGCGGATGTTCTTCAACGTGCAGGCTGCGGTCGCGAAGTACGAGCAGCTCGGGGTCTCGAGCGCAACCAGACCGCAAGCTAGTCGATTCTGGGAGAAGGTGAAACCGTGAAAGCGAAGCAAGAAGGGCAATCGCAAGGCAGGCTGCGAGGCAGCGCGGCGCCGACGGAGAAGCTGAAGCGCAAGGACTACGACAAGGAGCTCGCGAAGCTGCACGTCGAGCTGGTCAAGCTGCAGGAGTGGGTCAAGCACAAGGGGCTCAAGGTCTGCATCGTCTTCGAGGGCCGCGACGGCGCGGGCAAGGGCGGCACGATCAAGGCGATCACCGAGCGCGTGAGCCCGCGCGTGTTCCGCGTGGTCGCGCTGCCGGCGCCGACCGAGCGCGAGAAGAGCCAGATGTACGTGCAGCGCTACCTGCCGCACCTGCCGGCCGCCGGCGAGGTCGTGATCTTCGACCGCAGCTGGTACAACCGCGCGGGCGTCGAGCGGGTGATGGGCTTCTGCAGCGACGAGCAGGCGCAGAAGTTCCTGAAGGTGGTGCCGCTCGTCGAGAAGGCGATGGTCGATTCCGGGATCATCCTGCTCAAGTACTGGCTGGAGGTGAGCCCCGAGGAGCAGACGCGCCGGCTCGAGGCGCGCATCGACGACGGGCGCAAGATCTGGAAGCTCTCGCCGATGGACCTCAAGTCCTACAGCCGCTGGTACGACTACTCGCGGGCGCGCGACGAGATGTTCGCGGCGACCGACACCGACTTCGCGCCGTGGTACGTCGCGAGGTCGGACGACAAGAAGCGCGCGCGCCTCAACATCATCACCCACCTGCTCAGCCAGATCCCGTACAAGACGGCGCCGCGCGAGAAGGTGAAGCTGCCGAAGCGGCAGAAGGCGGGCGGCTACCGGGAGCCGGACTACCCGTTCAAGTTCGTCAAGGAGCGGTTCTGACGCCCGCCGGGATCTCCGCGAGAGAGGGGATCGATCGCGATCACTTCTTGATCTTGGTGATCTTATTGCCCTGGATGCCGAGCGCGTACATCACGCCCTTTAGACTTGATCCTTCTCAACTACCGTGCGCTCCGGAATCGGGGGCAAGTAGAGCGCGGCGGTGAAGCCCACGAACGCCGGGCTCATCCCGAACCGGGCCATCACACCTAGCGCACCATCCAGAACAGCACCATCACGTACAACGCCGAGACCATCAGTTGCACCACGGTAATGGGCAGCCCGTAGCGCATGAAGCGCATGAAGGTCACGCGCTCACCGTGGGTGGCGCAGATTCCGACGCTCACGATGTTGGCCGAAGCGCCGATCACGGTGGCGTTGCCGCCGAGGGTCGCGCCGAACATCATGGCGATGAACACCGGGACCGTCGCCGCGGGCCAGTCGGCGAAACCCGCCGCCAGCGCCGTCTCGGGCACCGCCTCGGCCGCGACCAGGTAGCCCTTGGTCATGACCAGGGAGGCGGCGACCACCGGGATGTTGGCGAGCAGGGCCGACAACACGCCGATGCCGGCCAGCAGCGCGAGCGCCACCAGCGTGAATTCGACGCCGAACCAGCCGTACAGCTTGAGCGACAGGCCCTGCAGCAGCCCGGTCTTGGTGAAGGCCTGGACCAGGCAGAAGATGGCGCCGAGAAACACCAGCGTCTTCCAGTCGACGTCGCGAAACACGTTGTCCACCGGCTCGACTCGCCACCCGTAGACCACGAGCAGCGCGAGTGTCGCACCGATGATCGCCACCGCCGGCGGCACGATGCGGATCGGCAGATCCTCGCCGATCAGGAACAGGACGACCATCAACGCCAGGGTCGCCAGCGCCAGCAGCGCAAAACCCGGCCGTTCGATCGGCGGCAGCTTGCCGATGCGGGGCACCTCGACCCGCGCGTTCCAGACCTCCGGCAGCAGCCGCGGCAGCAGCGGCACGATCACCAGCACCGCCAGCAGGCCGCCCAGGCTCACCTGTCGCAGATACTGGACGAAGGTCAGCCCATCGAGCTGCCGACCAGGAACGTCGCCGGGTCGCCCACCAGCGTCAGCATGCCGGCCGAGTTGCTGACGATGGCGGTGATCATCATCGGCCCGACGAAACTCACCTTGAGGGCGCGCGCCACGGCGATGATGACCGGCGCCAGCAGGATCACGGTGGTCGCGTTCGGCAGGAATGCGCACACCGGCGCGACCAGCGCCACGAGCAGGATCAGGAAGCGCTTGCCGCTGCCGCCGGTGGCGCGCAGAAACGTCGCCCCGACGCGCTCGAACAGGCCGGTCTCGCCCAGCACCCGCGCCACCACCATGCCGCCGAACAGCAGCGCCAGCGGACCGCCCGCCACGCGCAGCGCATCGATCATTTCCGGCTCGCGCAGGATGCCGAACACGATCAGCACGCAGACGCCGATCAGAGCCGCGACCGCCATGTCGATGACGTCGAGCGCGATCGCGACGATCACGCCGGCGAAGACGGCGAGGGTGAGGTAAATCTGGAAATCGGTCATTCGATGCCTTCGCCGTCAGTCGATCGGCGGCGCGTACAGGAGGCCGCCCTGCGTCCACAGCCGGTTCAGGCCGCGCTCGATGTTGAGCGGGCTGTCGCGCCCGAGATTGCGCTCGTACATCTCGCCGTAGTTGCCGACGGCCTTCACCGCGCGCACCACCCAGTCGCGCCGCACACCCAGCGCGCGGGCGAGCCGCTCGTCCGTGCCGCTCGCCAGTCGCCACGCCGCGCCTTGCGACTGCTGCACCACCGCCTCGACGTTGGCGCGCGTGACGCCCCGCTCCTCCGCGGCGATCAGCGCGAAGAGCACCCAGCGCACCAGCGTCACCCATTCGGTGTCGCCGCCACCGACCACCGGACCGAGGGGTTCCTTGGAGATGCGCTCCGGCAGGATGTCGAAGCCCTGCGCGCCGCCCGGCGCGCGCACGCGCACCGCCGCGAGCTGCGAGGCGTCCGAGGTGTACGCGCGGCAGCGCCCGGCGAAAAAGGCCGTCGCGACTTCCTTCGAGGAATCGATCACCACTGGCTTCACCGCGAGCCCGCGCGCAGCAAAAACGTCCGCCAGGCGTTGCTCGTGCGTGGTGCCCTTCTCGACGCAGACCGTCGCGCCATTCAACTCGGCGAGCGCTTTGATGCCTGCCGACTTCGCGACCATGAATGCCTGCCCGTCGTAGAACAGCACGCCGGGAAACTGGACCTTCAGCAGCGCCTCGCGCGTGAGCGTCCAGGTGGTGTTGCGAACCAGCAGGTCGATTCTCTTCGCCTGCAAGGCCGGGAAGCGCATCGAGGCCTTCAGCGACACGAACTGCACCTTCTCCGCATCGCCCAGTACGGCGGCTGCCACGGCGCGGCAGAAATCCGCATCCATCCCGCGCCAGCGTCCGCTCGCGTCCGGTTCCGAGAAGCCCGCGATGCCCTCGCTCACGCCACAGCGCAGCAGACCGCGCGCCTTGACGGCGTCGAGCGCCTCGCCCGCCTGCGCCGGCGCGACCAGCAGCACGGCGCCCATCGCCAGTACGAGGTTTACCAGTGAGCGGAAACGCATTGTGCGAGAGCCACCCAACGTCATGTGCCGATCGATGCGCGAGCCACTCGGCGATCCCTCATGACCTCCGGCCGCAGCATCGTGTGCCCATTTGCGACTCATACTATTCGGGGTTCCGGGCGCCGGATCGTCCTCGCCGGCCTGATCGTATCCGAAACGGTCTTCTCTTCGTCCGTCGAGGGGCCGCCACCATTCACGCGCAGGGTCGACGGCCCGTCCCGGCGCTGCGTGCAATTCACTACACTCGGCACTACGCCAGCATGGGAAAGCCGTTCGAATGAGCCGCATTCTGGTTTTCGCCGTTACTGCCCTCGCGGCACTGATGGCGGGCTGCGCGAGCCTGCCCCCGCTGGAAGGCCGGACCGCGACGACCGCTCTCACCGACACGGCGGCGACGCGGCTTGGCCGCGCGGTGGCCGCGGATGTCGCCGCGAATCCGGGCAAGACCGGGATCCACCCGCTTTCCGAGCCCCAAGCCGCCTTCGCGGCCCGCGTCGTGCTCGCTGCCGCCGCAGAGAAGTCCATCGATGCGCAGTACTACATCTGGCATGGAGACCAGGTGGGCTACCTGCTCTTCGAGGCACTCTGGCAGGCGGCCGAGCGCGGGGCGCGGGTGCGCCTGTTGCTCGACGATCTCAACACGGGCGGGCTCGACCCCACGATCGCCGCACTGGACGCGCATCCGAACATCGAGGTGCGCCTCTACAACCCGCTCGTGCAGCGCGGCGCGCGCATGCTCAATTTCGTCACCGACTTCACGCGCGTGAACCGGCGCATGCACAACAAGTCGTTCACCGTCGACAACCAGGTGAGCGTCGTCGGCGGGCGCAACATCGGCAACGAGTACTTCGGCGCGGGCGGCGGAGTGGTGTTCGCCGACCTGGACGTGATCGCCGTCGGCGCGGTTGTGCCCGAAGTATCGAAGGAGTTCGATCTCTATTGGAACAGTCCGTCCGCGTATCCGGCGGCGGACTTCGTGGGCACACCCGGGCCGGACGGCGCGGCCGACCTAAAGGCCAAGTTCGCCGCGACGCGCGTCGACCCGGAGTCCGTCGCCTTCGCCGAGGCGGTGCGCTCGACGTCGCTCGTACGCGATCTGCTTGGCCGCCAGCTGGCGCTGGAATGGACGCACGCCCAAGTGGTGTACGACGACCCGGCCAAGACGCTCGACACGACCGCCCGGACCGACGTCCTGCTCTTCCCGGAGCTCGTGCGGACCATGGGTCGGCCGGAGAAGACCCTCGATCTCATCTCCCCGTACTTCGTGCCTGGCGAGGAGGGCACCGCCGCGCTGGTGACGCAGGCCGGCAAGGGCGTGAAGGTGCGCATCTTCACCAACTCCCTGGCGTCGTCCGAGGCGAGTGTCGTGCACGCGGGCTACGCGAAGCGCCGCGAGGATCTGCTCCGTGCCGGGGTCCAGCTCTACGAGATCAAGACGACGGCGGCGCGGGAAGCGCGTCACGAGAAGGTCAAGTTCGGATCGAGCTCGTCGACGGGCTTGCACGCGAAGACGTTCGCCGTGGACCGCCGCCGCATCTTCGTCGGCTCGTTCAACTTCGACCAGCGCTCGGCGCGACTGAACACCGAGATGGGCCTGGTGATCGACAGTCCGACGCTCGCCCGGCAGCTCGCCGAGCGTTTCGACACGGCCGCGCCCGTGGGTGCGTACGAGGTCCGGCTCGGGCCGGACGGTCGCAGTCTGGAGTGGATCGAGCGGACCGCCGCAGGCGAAACGCGTTACGACACCGAACCGGGAACGACCTGGTTCCAGCGTCGGAGCGTCGACTTCTATTCGATTCTCCCGATCGACTGGCTACTCTGACCGGCACCCTTTCCCGGCGCCGAAATCGCCTCGAAACATGCACCGTGTCCTACTCTTCTTGCTGACTTGCAGCTTCGCGGCGACGGCCAACGCTGCATCCCTTCCTCCCGCTGCCAAGGTCGAGATCGACGGCCTGCTATCCAGGCTCGAGGCCTCGTCGTGCACGTTCAACCGCAACGGCACCTGGTACCCGGCGACCGAGGCGAAATCGCACCTGTTGCGCAAGCTGAAGTATCTCGAGGACCGGGGCGCGGTGCAGAGCACCGAGCAGTTCATCGAGCTGGCCGCCTCGAGCAGCAGCACGACGAGTCAACCCTATCTGGTCAAGTGCGGGAGCGGTGCCCCTGTCCCGAGCGGGACGTGGCTGCAGGCCCAGTTGCGGGTCATGCGCTCGTCCGGACCAGCGAGGAGCCCGCAGTAGG
>CAVQUV010000022.1:0-20916 GCA_963716855.1 uncultured beta proteobacterium
CCCGGACGGTTGATCAACCTCCCCGGCGCGCTCCGCGCGCCACCGCTCCCGCCTAGGCGAGGAGCAACCCCGCGCCGGCGCGCGCCAGCAGGACCGCCACCGCGAGCCACAGGAACACTCGCAGCGCGCGGCGGTAGGTCGCGACCGCGAGCCGGTCGCGGACGCGCATCCCGGCGTAGAGCGTGCCGACCGCCAGCGCCGCGAACGGGAGCATCGCCGCGGCGCTCGCCGCCGGCAGCGCGCCGGTGGCGATCAGCGTCGTCGTCTGCACCAGCTTCGACGCGAGGAAGATGAAGTTGAGCGACTGCACCATCGCCAGCGGGTCGACGCCGGCCATCATCAGGTAGATGAGGAGCGGCGGCACGCCGATGTTGACCGACGCCTCGAACGTTCCCGCGAGCAGCGCCGCGACCGCGCCGAACGGGATCCAGTGCCGGTGCACGATCGCAAACCGTCCCGGGCCGAACCGGTCGAGCAGCAGGTAGACGACGATCAGGGCGGCGAGCAGCAGCGTGATCGCCTGCACCGGCGCCACGAGAAACAGCTGCACCCCGAGGAACCCGCCGGCCGCCGTGACGAGCGGCAGCCACCAGAACCGGCCGATGCTCTGCCGCAGGTTTCGGCCCCGGAACGACGACACCAGCGTGATCGCGACGATCGGCACGACGGTAAGGAGCACCGCGGTCTTCGCGTCGAACACGGCGGTGAGCGCCGGCATCGCGATGATCGGGAAGCCGAACCCGATCACGCCGTGCAGGAACCCCGCCGCCGCCACGACGGCGGCGAGGACGAGCAGGTGCCAGGGCGCGAAGTTCGCGAGGTCCAAGCCGCTTGGTCGCGACGGTGCGCCCGATGCTTACGCCTTCGGCACCGTCGTGGACTGCCACGCCATCATCTGCCACCCGCCGGGGGCCCGGGTCCAGACGTTCACGAACACGTTCGCGAGCGATTTCGGGACGCCGTCCACGTCGACGTCGATGAACGAGCGCCCGTTGACGATCGCGATCGTGCCCTGGATGCGCACCGACGTGCCCTCGCGCCGCGCGGCCCGGTAGCGGTACTTGCCGCTGCGCAGTGCGGCGAGGTACTCGGCCTTCGTGTCGGTGACCGAAGTCGAGTGCGTGTAGAGCAGGTCGTCGGCGAGCAGCTTGCCGAGCGCGTCGAAGTCCTGCGCGATCATCGCCGCGTAGCGCGCGTCGTCCGCCGCGAGCACCTCGGCGGCGGCCTTGTCGGTCGGTTTGTTCAATGCATTGCTCCCGTGTTGAGCCAGGCCGGCACCGCGAGCGGCGCCCCGTTCAGCTCGCCGAACACGCGCCCGGCGGGCAGCGGTCGCGGCGCGCTCAGCTGCCCTTGATGCCGGCCGCTTTCATGATCGGCCCCAGCACCCGCGCCTCCTCGAGAATGAGCGCGTCGAACTGCGCCGGCGACATCGGCATCGGCTCGACGCCGAGCTTGGCGATGCGCTCGCGCACGTCCGGCATCTCCATCGCCTTCATCATCTCGGCGTTCAGCTTGTCGACGATGTCCTTCGGCGTGCCGGCCGGCGCGAGGACGCCGACCCAGAAGTTGTATTCCCCGCCGGGAAAGCCGGCCTCCGCCATCGTCGGCACGTCCGGCAGGCGCGGTGAGCGCTTCGGCGTGCTCACCGCGAGCGGCACGACGCGGCCGTTCTGGATCACCGGGATGCTCGACACGAGCGGCACGAGCGCCCAGTGGATCCGGTTGCTCGACACCTCGGCCAGGATCTCCGGCGTGCCCTTGAGCGGGATGTGCACCGCGTCGAAGCCCACCGAGGCCTTGAACTTCTCGGTGTTCACGTGCGCCGCGCTGCCGATCCCCGCGCTCGCGACGTTGAACTTGCCGGGGTTGGCCTTCATCTGGTCGACGAGGTCCTTCACCGTCTTCACGCCCGTCTCCGGCGCGGCGATCAGCACGCTCGGCAGCGAACCGAGCGGGGCAATGCCCGTGAGGTCCTTCAGTTCGTAGGTGAGCCGGTCGGCATAGAGGACCGGGTTGGTCACGTGCCCGGACGAGACGACCACCAACGTGTAGCCGTCCGGCGGCGACTTCGCGACCTGCCCGGTGCCGATCGTGCCGCCGGCGCCGGGGCGGTTCTCGACGATGAAGGGCTGGCCGGTGCTCGACGCGAGCTTTTCGCTCACGACGCGCCCGAGAATGTCGGTCGCGCTGCCCGGCGTGAACGGCACGATCACCCGGACGGGCTTGTTCGGGTAGCCCTGCGCGAGCGCGCCGGCGAAGGGCGCGGCCGCGAGCGGCGCGACGAGCGCCAGGACGGCGAGATTCTTGCGGAAGGTCATCTTGCTGCTCCTCTCGGTCGATGGTCGAGTATGGGCGCTCGTCTAAGCGAGCTGTTGTCAATCCGTTCGTGCGTCAGAACACGCCGCATGGGCAGTCGAGCGTCCAGGTGCCACCCGCTCCCACGATCGGCGGGTGAGTGTGGCCGCCGGCCGCGGCGACCATGGGCGCCTCGCCCGCGGCGCGCTTGTAGTAGGTGCCGTACTGCTTCACCGGCAGCCAATCCTGCGCAACCGGCAGCGCCGGCGGCGCGAGCCGGGAATACGACCCGGCGGCGTAGACCACCTTCCCGCCGACGATCGTGCACACCGACTCGAGGTCCTTGATGCCGTCCTCGGAGATCGAGAAGTAGTCGGCGGACAGGATCGCCAGGTCCGCGAGCTTGCCGACCTCGAGCGTGCCCTTCTTCTCGTCCTCGCTCGAGATCCACGCGCCGCCGGACGTGTACAGGCGCAGCGCCTCGGTGCGGTCGAGCAGGTTGTGGTTGGACTGGAGCTTCGCGCCACCGAGCGTCTTGCCGGTGACGAGCCAGTGGACGCCGACCCACGGGTTGTACGTGTTCGCGCGGTTGGCGTCCGTGCCGCAGGCGAGCGGGATGCCCAGCTCGCGGATGCGCGCGATCGGCGGCGCATTGGCCGCGGCCGAAGCGCCGTACTTCGCGAGAAACGCCTCGCCGTCCATCGACATGCGGTTCTGGATGCTGATGCTGCCGCCGAGCGCGGCCACGCGCTCCAGCGTCTTGGGCTGCAGCGTCTCGCAGTGGTCGAGGCCCCAGCGCAGGTTCTTGAGCGGCACTTCGCGGTTCACCTGCTCGACCACGGTCAGCACGCGCTGCGCCGAGGCGTCGAAGCTCGTGTGCTGCCGGAAGGGCCAGCCCTGCGCGGCGACGTACTTCATCACCGCGGCGAGGTTCGCTTCCATCACCGGCGGCGGCGACGGATAGTCCTTGGCGAAGTTCGTGACGTCGCCGGCGGCGAACAGGATGTACTCGCCGGCGCCGATCATGCGGAACCAGTCGTTGCCCTGGCCGACTTTCACGAGCTTCGACCAGGCCTCGTAGTTCGCGAGCTCCTTGCCGGGCGTCTGCGCGAAGAGGGAATAACCGATGCGCAGCGTGATCTGGTTCTGGGCCGCGAGCTGCGCGATCGCCTGGTAGTTCTCGGGATAGTTCTGCCCGCCCCCGCCCGCGTCGACGACGCTCGTGATGCCGAGGCGGTTGTGCTCGTGCATGAAGAGGCGCGTGGACAGCATCTGGTCCTCGGGCGAGAGGCGCGGCACGCGCAGCCACACGCCCACCAGGCTTGCGAGGCTCGTCGTCGCGACCACCACGCCGGTCGGGTTGCCCCCGGCGTCGCGCTCGATCACGCCGCCGAACATGTTCGGCGTGCTCTTGTCCCAGCCGAGGACGCGGATCGCAGAGCGGTTCAGCCACGCGCGGTCGTACATGCACATCACCATGCACGGCGTGTCGCCGGTCGCGGCGTTGATCTCGTCGAGCGTCGGGAAGCGCTTCTCGACGAACTGGGCGGCGCTCCAGCCGCCGATCACCTGCACCCAGTGCGGCGGCGGCGTGCGGCGCGCCTGGTCCTGCATGCGGCGCAGGCCCTCGGCGAGCGAGGGCACGCCGTCCCAGCGCACCTCGTTCGAGTACGTGAGGCCGCCGCGGATGAAATGCGTGTGCGCGTCGTTCAGGCCCGGGACCACGGTGCGGCCGCCCGCGTCGATCACGACCGTGTTCGGACCGCGCAGGTGCGCGAGCTCGGCATCGGAGCCGACCGCGAGGATCGAGTCGCCCTTGATCGCGAGCGTCGACACGGTCGGCTGGCGCTTGTTGAGCGTCGCGATCTTGCCATTCACGACCATCGTGTCGGCCGGGCCGGACGGGCCCATCACCGACGCGCAGCCGCCGAGCACCGAGATGCCGAAGAGGCCGGCGCTTGCGCTGAAGGTGTCGCGCAGGAAGTCACGGCGGCCGAGCTTCGGCGCGCTCGGCGTCGCGTCGACCCCGTGCGCGCAGAGTGGTGTGCAGTCATGAATCGCCATCGCTTCCTCCCAATCGTTTTTTGTCAGGCCGCGTCCTTGACCGAACCGCCCTTCGGCTTTGCCCAGTAGTCGGGCGCGGCCTTGGTCGCGGCGAGCGCCTCCGCGCTCTCGAAGCCCGGCGCCATCGAGGCGCCGGTCCCCGCGAGCACCTGGTGGTGCTCGATGTTCAGGAGCCGCAGCCAGCTCTGCTGTCCCATCGTGAGCGCGATGAAGCAGCCGAGCTCGACCAGCTCCGGTTCGGAAAAGTGCCGGTCGAGCCGCTCCCAGAACGCGTCGTCGGTCTCGAGCCGCCAGGTGATCGCCTCGGCGTACGCGAGCGCCGCCTTCTCGCGTTCGGTGTAGCGCGTGGATTTCTCGAAGTTGAGCAGATCCTTCACCTGCTCCTCGACCACGGGCCGGTCGCTCTTCGTCGCCGCCTTGATCGAGCGCTGGTTGCCGCAGAACTCGCAGGTGACCGAGCGCGACACGTAAAGGCGGCAGAGCTCCTTGATCGCGTGGTCGCACACGCCGGTGTGGAAGATGTCGCGCCACGAGTTGGCGAACGCCCAGAAGGCGCCCGGCACGTGGGCGCGCACCGCCGAGCTCTCGGGGCGAGGGGTGCCCTCGCGGCGGCAGCGGTCCATCTCCGCCTGCATCGCCGGAGTCATCTTGTCGAGGTCGACGTAGCTGATCCGCTGCTTTGCCATGGGAACTCCTTCGATCAGTGCAGCCCGTCCGTGACGGACGCGTTCTCGCTCTTCAGCTCGATGCCGGACGCTCTTGCCTGGAGCTTGATGAGCGCCGCGAAGTCCTCCGCGCCGTAGCCGTTGCCGATGAGCGTCTGCACCAGATCGCGCGTGATTGCGGTGAGCGGCATCGGCACCTCGAGCTCTTTGCCCGCGGCGAGGCCGAGGTCGATGTCCTTGCGCAGGAGCGCCGGGGTGAAGGTCACGGACATGTCGAGGTTCACGAGCGCCGGCGTCTTGTACTTCGAGAACGTCGAGCCCATCACGCTCTTGTTCAGGAAATCGAGGAACGCCGCGCGCGACATGCCCGCCTTCTGCGCGAGAACGGTCACCTCCGCGAGCGATTGGATCGTCACGGCGAGGAACACGTTGTGCGCGATCTTGGCGATGCGCGAGAGCTCTCCTTCGCCGACGTAGGAGACGCCCGCCCCGATGACGTCGAGATAGGGCCTGGCGACCTCGTAGGCGTCGGCCGGGCCCGAGATGCAGAAGGTCAGCTTGCCGGCCTTGATCACCTTCGCGTTGCCCGACACCGGCGCCGCGAGGAGCTTCACGCCGCGCGCGGCGAGGCTCTTGCGGATCTCCGCGGACGCCTCGATCGAGATCGACGTGCTGTCCACGATCATCTTCGGCTTGCCGCTCCCGGCGAGCACGCCGTCCTTGCCTTCGAGCACTTCCTTCACGTCGTCGCCGGTCGACACCATCGTGAACACGATGTCGCACCCGGCGAGGTCGGCCGGGCGGCCGACGATCTTCGCGCCGTACTTCGCGAGCGGCTCGGCCTTCTCGCGCGTGCGGTTGTAGACGGTCAGATCGCAGCCGGCCTTCGCGAGGCGCTCGGCCATGGCATAGCCCATGCGGCCAATCCCGATCCAGCCCAGCTTGTGCTTCTTCAGGTCACTCATTCGGTCACTCCGGGAATCAATAGGGATTGGCGATCGGCAGCTCGTCGGCCGGGTAGAGCGAGATGATCTTGGCGCCGGTCGGCGTGAGGATCACCTCCTCCTCGATGCGCGCCGCCGACACGCCGTCGGTCGCCGGGCAGTAGGTCTCGACCGCGAACACCATGCCGGCCTTCAGCTCGATCGGTTCCTTGAAGGAGTTCAGCCGCGAGACGAGCGGCCGCTCGTGCAGGCCGAGGCCGAGGCCGTGGCAGAAGTTCAGGCCGAACGCGTCCATCTCGCTCGCGAACCCGATGTCCTCCGCGGTCGGCAGCACCGCGGCGATCTTGTCCGAGGACATGCCCGGCTTGAGCAGCTCGATCGCGCGGTCCATCCACTCGCGCGCCTTGCGGTACGCGGTGCGCTGCGGCCCGGTGGCCTTGCCGACGTTGAAGGTCCGGTAGTAGCAGGTGCGGTAGCCCATGAACGACTGGATGATGTCGAAGAACGCCTGGTCGCCGGGGCGGATCAGCCGGTCGGTGAAGTTGTGCGGATGCGGGCTGCAGCGCTCGCCCGAGATCGAGTTGATCGCCTCGACGCAGTCGGAGCCCATCTCGTAGAGCCGCCCGGTGGCGAGGGCGACGATCTCCGACTCCTTCACGCCGGGCTTGAGCGCCTCGGCGATGTCCTGGTAGACGCCGTCCACCATCGCGGCGGCCATGTTGAGCAGCGTCAGCTCGTCGATGTTCTTGACCTCGCGCGCCTGGAGCATCACCTGCTGGCCGTCGCGCACCTCGATGCCGAGCTTCTGCAGCTCGAAGAGCATGGGCGGCTCGACCACGTCGATGCCGAGCGGCATGTCGCCCACGCCCTCGGCGTCGAGGAGCACCTTGATCTCCTTCGCCGCGTCGCGGAACAGGAAGATGTCGGAGCCGACCGCGCCGCGCATGCCGAGCAGCCCGGCGCGGCAGTGGTCGGTGTGCAGCCACGGCGCGTACAGCTTGTGGTGCTTGGCCGCGGAGCCGAAGTCCCAGATGTACGGGTCGCCGTTGCCGGTGAGGAGCGAGTACCGCGTGAGCTTGTCGCGCGCCCACTCGCCGATCACCGTGCTGGTCGTGTAGCGGATGTTGTGCTGGTCGAAGCTCAGCAGCGCACCGAGGCCCGAACCCGAGAGCGCGGCGCGGATGCGCGCGAGCCGGTAGTCGTGCAGGCGCCGGAAGTTGATCCGCTCCTCGAAGTCGACCTGCGTGTGGCCCGGCGACTGCAGCGGCCGGTCCCAGCGGTGATGCGGGTCGATGTCGTCGGGGCGGATGATCTTCGGCTCTTTGTGCGGCTTCGCCATGCGGGGCTTCTCCTCGACGGCGCGGCGCCGATCGGCGCCGCGCGAGAAAACAATTACCACCGGTCCCGGCGGACCGGCGACGCGCGTGTCCCGCGCTCAGGCCTTCACCGTGTCGCTCGCGGCGATCGTCGCGCGGGTCTTGCCGGCTCCCGCGGGCGCGAGCTTGATGTCCCAGTCGAGCCGCAGGAACGGGTTCGGGAAGCCGAGCCGCTTCGCCTCCTCCGGCGCGTCGACCTTCTTGAACTCGCCGACGAGCGAGGGCTTGACCGCGAACACCGTGTCGGACTCGAGGTAGGGATCGCCCTTGACGAACACGTGAGTGATCACCTGCTGGTAGCCCGGCGCGCTCACGATCATGTGCAGGTGCGCCGGGCGCATCGGATGGCGCCCCATCTTGTCCAGCACGATCCCGACCGGCCCGTCGGTCGGCACCCCGTAGAACGTCGGCTTGAAGGAGCGGAACGCGTAGCGCCCGTCGGGGCCCGCCTTGATCCGCCCGCGCAGCTCGAACTCGCCCGCCGGGTCCTGGATGTCGTACACCCCGTTCGCGCGCGCCTGCCAGACGTCGACGACGGCGTTCGCCACCGGCTTGCCGTCGATCGAGGTGATCCGGCCGCTCACGAGGGTGTGCTCCCCGGGGATCTTCGCGCCCTTCGTCAGGTCGGCGTCGTTCTCGAACTCCGGCGCGCCGTGCACGAAGAACGGCCCGAGCACCGTCGACGCGGTCGCGCCGTCGGGCAGGCGATGGTTGATCATGTCCACCAGCGAGGACAGGCCGAGGATGTCGGAGAGCAGGATGAACTCCTGGCGCTTGTCGTCGCACTTCTGGCCCACCGCGGTGAGGAACTTGATGCCCTCGAACCACTCCTCCTCGGTGAGCTCGACCTCGCGGGCGAACGCGTGCAGGTGCTTCACGAGGCCCGTCAGGATCTCCTTGAAGCGCGGGTCCTTGACCTTGTCCATGCGCGCGATGACGCCATCGGCGAGCTCGTTTTCGGTGTAGGTACGCATCGTTTCCTCCGACGTGGTTGCGGTTCAGGCGGGGCGGCGCCCGTGGAAGGCGTCGTCCAGCAGCTTGCGGATCGCGGGCCGCTCGACCGGCCGCGGGTTCCAGTATGGCGAAGTCGTCGCGAGGTCGGCGGCGCGGTCGAGATCCGCCTCCTTCATGCCGATGTCCTTCAGCGCGACGGGAGCGCCGAGCTTCAACGCGAGATCATAAAGCGCCTGCGCCGGGTCGCGGGTGTGAAGCGCGCGCGCGGCGCGCTTGAGCGGCTCGGCCGCGGCCTCGCGGTTGTAGGCGACGGCGTGCGGCAGAACGACGGTGTGCGTCTCTGCGTGCGGCAGGTTCCAGGTGCCGCCGAGCGCGTGGCAGAGCTTGTGATGCAGCGCCATGCCCACCGCGCCGAGCACCGCCCCGCAGAGCCAGGCGCCGTAGAGGCATTCGCCGCGCGCATTCAGGTCCTGCGGGTTCTTCACCACGTACTCGAGCCCGTGCGCGAGCGAGTGGATCCCCTCCTCGGCGAGCATCGACATGATCGGGTTGGCGTCCTGGGCATACAGCCCCTCGACGGCGTGCGCGATCGCGTTCATGCCGCTCGTCACCGACAACCCGATCGGGAGCCCGAGCGTGAGCGTCGGATCGTAGATGACCGCCTTCGGCAGCACGCGCGGGTCGCGCCCGGTCTGCTTCGCGCCGCCCTCGGTGATGCCGTAGATCGGCGTCATCTCCGAGCCCGCGTAAGTGGTCGGGATCGCGAGGATCGGCAGCGCCGACTCGAGCGCGATCGCCTTGCCGAGCCCGGTCGTCGAACCGCCGCCGATCGCGACCGCGCAGTCCGCATCCAGGCGCTTCGCCTCCGCGCGCGCCTCGCGCGCGACCTCGATCGGCACGTGCATCACCGCGCGCGGGAACACGCCGGCGCAGCGCTCGCCGAGGCGGCGCGCGATATCCTCGGCCTGCGCGCGCTGCTCCGGCGTGGACAGCACCAGCGCGCGGCGCGCGCCGAGCCGCTCGATCTCTCGCGGCAGCTCGTCGAGTGCGCCTGCCCCGAAAACGACGCGGCCGGGGAGCTGGGTATAAGCGAACGACTTCACGATGGGAACGGGCTGCGGGAACGGGCTGCGGAGCGCACCGAATTCGGCCCGCCAATGCTACGCCGCCGCTTGGCGCGGGGCAATCGATTGCATAGAATGCCGCAGGCGACGCCTGCGGAGATCCTTCTGCGGCGCTGCATCATGGCCACCAAACGAGTCACGATTCAGGACGTTGCGCGCGCGGCGCGAGTGCACGCGTCGACCGTGTCCCGCGCGCTGAACCCCCGCACGCGCCAGCTCGTGACCCCTGCGGTGGCCGAGCGCGTGCGCGCGGTGGCCGGCCGGCTGGGCTACGTCCCCGATCCGGTCGCGGCGGGCCTGCGCACCCGGCGTACGGCCACGGTCGGCGTGCTCATCCCCGACCTCGCGAACCCGGTCTTTCCGCCGATCCTGCGCGGCGTCGAGAGCGCGCTCGGCGACGCGGGCTACACCGCGATCATCGCCAACACGGACAACGATCCCGACCGCGCCGGCCAGGCGCTCGAGCGTCTGGCCGCCCGCCGCGTCGACGGGATGATCCTCGCCACCGTGACGCACGGCGATCCGCTCGTCGCGCGCTGCCGCAAGCTCGGGCTGCCGGTCGTGCTCGTGAACCGCGGCGGCGACGCGGCGGGCGTGTCGTCGGTCACGAACGACGACACGCGCGGGATCGCGCTCGCGGTCGAGCATCTCGTCCGGCTCGGGCATCGACACATCGCGCACGTCGGCGGGCCGCGCGGGCTCTCCACCGGCGCCGCACGGCGCGCGAGCTTCGTCGCCGCGCTGCGCGCGCACGGACTGGAGACGGGCGATGCGCGGGTCGTCGAGGCGGCGAGCTACAGCATCGCCGCGGGCATTCCGGCCGCCGCCGCACTGCTCGACCGCCACCCCGCCCTGACCGCGCTCGTTGCCGCGAATGATCTGCTGGCGCTCGGGTGTTACGACGAGCTCGCGCGCCGCGGACTCGCGTGCCCGGGCGACATGTCGGTGACCGGCTACAACGACATGCCGTTCGCCGACCGCTTCGCGCCGCCGCTCACGACCGTGCGCATCGCCCATCGTGCGATGGGCGTGGAAGTCGCGCGCGTGCTGCTCGCCGAGATCGCGGACCCGCGCGCGCGCAAGCAGCACGTCCGGCTCGAACCCGAGCTGGTGGTGCGCGGCTCGACCGCGCCGCCGCGCGTCAAGGAGCCCCGATGACTCCCCTCGAAACGCTACGCCTCTACCCGCCCCACGACGGTTCGCTCGCCGGTCTCATCGCGAGCCGCGCGGCGTCGAACGGCGACCGCCCGTTCCTTCTGTTCGAAGGGCACACGATCGCGTGGCGCGAGGTCGAGCCGCTGGTGCAGCGAGCCGCGGGCGCGTACGCCGCCCAGGGCGTGAAGCCGGGCGACCGCGTCGCGATCCTGGCGCCGACGCGTCCGGAAATCCTGATCACGCTGCTCGCGCTGGCGCGGCTCGGAGCGTGGATGGTGCCGGTCAACCCGGAGCTGCGGGTCGAAGAGGTGCGCTACATCTTCGAGCACGCCGGCGTGTGCGGCGTCGCCTGCGCTCGCGAGAGCACTGCGCTCGCGCTCGAGGGCGCCGCAAACGTGTCGCCCGCACCGTGGCGCATCCTGCTCGAACCGGCCGGCGCCGGCGGTCTGCCCGCCCTGGCGGAGCTCGCCGCGCGCGCCGCGCCGTTCACCGGAAACCGGGGTGGCGCGGACGACGTCTGCCTCGTGGTCTACACCTCCGGCACGACCGGCTTCCCCAAGGGCGTGATGCACAGCCAGCGCAACCTCGTGCTGGCCGGCGAGGGCTTCGTCGAGCGCATGCAGCTCGGCGCCGACGACCGGCTGATGGCGGTGCTGCCGCTCTTCCACATCAATGCGATCTTCTACTCGGTGTGCGGTGCTGCGGCCGCCGGCGCCGCGGTCGTGCTCGTCCCGAAGTTCTCGGCCTCTAGGTTCTGGCAGATCGCCGCGGAGACGGGCGCGACCGAGTTCAACTTCATCGCGGCAATCAGCAGCATCCTCGCGCAGCGGCCGCGCAGCGAGTTCGTGCCGCACAAGATCACCAAGGCCTACGGCGCGCCGATCCCGGCGGAGATCGACCGCATCTTCCGCGAGGAGTTCGGCGTGCAGGTGATGCTCGAGGGCTACGGCATGACCGAGATCCCGGGCGCCTGCAACAACCCCTTCCCCGGCGCGGGGCTCGGCGAGATGCGGCTGGGGAGCATGGGCAAGCCGGCGCGCCATCCGGACCACTCGATGCCGTTCGCCGAGCTGCGCGTGGTCGACGACGACGGGCGCGATCTGCCGGTGGGCGCGACGGGCGAGCTCGCCGTGCGCACGCCGATCATCATGAAAGGCTACTACCGCGATCCCGAGGCGACGAAGGCCGCGTTCCGCGACGGCTGGTTCCTCACCGGCGACCTCGTGCGCCGCGACGCGGACGGCTACTTCTGGTTCGTCGCGCGCAAGAAGGACATCATCCGCCGGCGCGGCGAGAACATCTCGGGGGCCGAGCTCGACCGCGTGATCGGCGAGCACTCCGCCGTCGCGGAGGCCGCAGCGATCGCGGTGCCGTCACCGCTCGGCGAAGACGACATCCTCGTCGCGGTCGTCGTGCGACCCGGCATGCAGGCGACCGCGCAGGAGATCGCCGACTGGTGCCGCGCGCGCCTCGCCGCGCACAAGGTGCCGCGCTACGTGCTCTTTCTCGACGAGCTGCCGCACACCCCGACGCACCGCGTCGCCAAGTTCAAGCTGAAGGGCGACCGCACGCTCGTGCCGCGAGCGACCGACCTGGCGGGCTGACGGAACCGCCGTCGCTTCTGCACACCGCTCCGTCGCGGGGAATGCGGCGGCGCCACCAGGCTTGCGGGCGCGGGCATTCCACGTCCAACCGCAGGGAACTTGACAACGCGAAGCGCGCACCTATAATTTGAACGACTGTATAAACCATTTGGTCAAACCAAGCGTTCAAACCATGCCAGCCACCCCACCTGCCGGGCTGCAGACCGGGGCTGCCGCCCCCCTGCGGATCCTCGCCGACGCGGATCTCGGCGCGACCAAGGCGAAGATCCTCGATGCCGCGTTCCGCCGGCTCGCCAGCGACGGCTACGCGGCCCTCAGCGTGCGCGAGATCGCAAAGGACGCGGGCGTCAACCACGCGCTCATCAACTACCACTTCCGCACCAGGGACCAGCTCGTCATCGCGGTCCTGGACGCCGCGAACCGTCGCCTCCTGGAGCGCCAGACTTCGATGTACCGGGAACCCGGGGGCTTCGCCGAGAAGTGGGCGCAGGCGCGGCGCTTCTACGAGAGCGACCTCGCGTCCGGTTTCGTCCGGGTGCAGGCCGAGCTGTGGGCCGCGAGCCTGTCGAACAAAGCGCTCCGCGAGCAGTTCCTGCCGCGCCTGCTGGCGTGGAAGAAGGTCGTGCTCGAAGCCGTCCGGGAGGCGCTGGCCATGTCCGAAGCCGGAGGCGTGAAGCTGCCTTCTCCCTTCACCGCCGAAGTCATCTCCCGCTGGATCTCCGAATACTGGCTCGGCATGGAGTTCACCGACCTGCTCGGGGCGACGGAGGAACGGGCCCGGAACCGCGCCGGACTCGACGCGGTGCAATCGCTGCTGGAGTCGCTCGACGCGCGCGTCGCGAAGCGCCCGGCGCGCAGGAGGAAGCGCTGATGGATCCGCGCCAGCCCGACAGCTTCCGGAAGGTCGTGGGCGCGCTGCCCGAGGGCGGGCGACTGCCCGAGAGCGATGCGTTCCCGTTCGGCACCCTGCGTCCCGACCGCGACGGCTACGTCGAGCGAGACGGGGTGAGAAGCTGGTACGCCGTGTGGGGTGGCCAGGGGCCCTGGCTCGCCTTCGCGCCGATCTTCCAGATCACGCACTCGCAGATCCTGAAGGCCGTGGTGCCGTACCTCGCCTGCCATTTCCGCGTGATCACGATGGACGGTCGCGGCAACGGGCGCTCCGACCGGCCGCGCGGACAGGCGGCCTACAGCTTCGAGGAGTACTACCGCGACTTCGTCGCGGTGCTGGACGCCGCGGGCGCCGACCGCCTGGCGGTGGTGGGCATCTCCGCGACCACGATGACGGCGCTGCGCCTCGCCGCGGAGCAGCCGGAGCGGGTGAGCCACGTCATCGCGGCGGGCGGCTACGCCGAGGCGCGCCTCGACCATCCCAAGGTGGCGGAGCGCATGCGCAAGGAGAGCGAGCGCATGCGCGACGACTGGCCGGGCTACCTGGAGTGGTTCTTCTCGATCTGCTTTACCGAGCCGCACTCGACCAAGGCCTTCGAAGACGGTGTGCGGTACGGCTGGTCGGCGAGCGGAGAGCTGGTGGACTGGGCGCGGAACGGCTGGATCGGGAACGACGTGACGGCGCTCGCGCGCCGCGTCCGCTGCCCGACGCTTGTCATCCACGGGGACGGCGACAAGCGGGTGCCCTACGCCAGCGGCGAGGCGATCCGCGACCTCGTGCCCGGGGCGCAGATGCTGACGGTCGGCGGGGGCGGGCACCTCACGGCGGTGCGCGACCCGGTGCTCTTCAACCGCGCGGTGCGCCAGTTCGTCTCGGGCGCGCCGCGGCCGGCGACCTGGGTGCGCGGCATGAGCCGCAAGCGCAGGGCGCTGTTCATCTCGAGCCCCATCGGCCTGGGCCACGTCCAGCGCGACCTCGCGATCGCGCGCGCGCTGCGCAAGCTGCATCCGGACCTCGAGATCGACTGGTTCACCGTGGACCCTGCGGCGCGCTACCTGGAGCGCGAAGGCGAGCGCCTCCACCCGATCACCCGGCGCCTGGCGAACGAGAGCCGGCACTTCGAGTCCGTCGCCGGCGAGCACGACCTCTCCGCGTTCTTCGCGCTGCGCACGATGGACGAGATCATGGTCAACAACTTCATGACCTTCTCCGACCTCATGGAGGCCGAGCACTACGACCTCGTGATCGGCGACGAGTCCTGGGAGGTCGACTTCTACTACCACGAGAATCCGGAGCTGAAGCGCCAGCCGTTCGTCTTCCTGACCGACTTCGTCGGCTGCCTGCCCGTGGAGGAGGCCGAAGACGCTCGCGAAGCGCACCTCTGCGCCGACCGCAACGCGGACGACATCGAGCACGTGGCGCGCTACCCGTACGTGCGCGACGCGGCGATCTTCGTCGGCAATCCGGACGACGTCACCGCGCAGCCGTTCGGGCCCGGGCTGCCGAGCATCCGCGCCTGGACCGACCGCAACTTCTCCTATACGGGCTACGCGTTGCCGTTCGACCCGGCCGCCTTTGCCGACACGGAGAAACTGCGCACCCGACTCGGATACGGGCCGAAGGAGCGCATCGCGATCGCATCGGTCGGCGGAACGGGCGTCGGTCGGCATCTGCTGGACAAGATCGCGCGCGCCTTCCCGCACATGAAGCGCGAGGTGCCCGAGCTGCGCATGGTCCTGGTCGCCGGTCCGCGCCTCTCGCCGGACACCTTTCCCCGGCTGGACGGCCTCGAAGTGCGTCCGTACGTGCACAACCTCTTCGAGCACCTCGCGTGCTGCGACCTTGCGCTGGTGCAGGGCGGCCTGAGCACGACCATGGAGCTCGTCGCCACCCGGCGCCCGTTCCTGAGCTTTCCGCTGCGCCGGCACTTCGAGCAGTGCGTCCACGTGCGTCGGCGGCTCGCCAATTACGAAGCGGACCGTTCGGTCGAGTACGGCTCGATCAGCCCCGCGGCCCTCGCGGAGAAGGCGCTCGCGGCGATGCACGAACCGGTCCGCTACCGGGCGGTGGAAACGGACGGTGCGGCGCGCGCCGCGCAGCGGATCGCCCAGGTGCTCGACAACCGGTGGTGGGCGCAGCGATGAACGCCCACGCCCGGGTCGAGGCGGTCGGGATCGTGCCGACCGTGCTCTGCATCCACTCGTTCTCCAGCAGCGCGGTCCAGTATCAGGGGCTCGCGCAGCGCCTCGGGCCGCGCTTTCGCGTGCTGGCAGGGGACCTCTACGGGCACGGCAAGAGCCCGGCGTGGCCGCAGGGCCAGCCCTTCGCGCTCGCCGACGAAGCCGCGCGGCTGCAGGCGCTGCTGCCCGAAGATGGGCCGGTTCACCTCGTCGGGCACTCCTACGGCGCCGCCGTTGCGCTCCGGATCGCGGCGGCGAATCGCGCGCGCGTGCGCTCGATGGCGCTGTACGAGCCGGCGATCTGGGGGACGCTGTCGCAATTGCGTCCCCACGACCCGGCGACGCGCGAGATCGAGGCGGTGCGCGACGACACGATCCGGCTGATCGACGGCGATCGGCTGGAAGCGGCGACGGAGCGCTTCATCGACTACTGGGCCGGATCGGGCAGCTGGGCCGGCGTCGCCGAGGCACGGCGCCCCAGGCTGTTGGCGACCGTTCGATCCCTGCGCGCGGCCTGGATCGCCACCTTCGAAGAGCGCTGGCCCGTCGACGCGCTGGGCGCCCTCGACGTGCCGTGCCTGCTGCTCTCCGGAACCCGGTCGACCGCCGCGGCGCGCTGCGCCATCGATCTGCTGCACGACGCGCTGCCCCGGGCGAGGGTGCTCCGGATCGACGGCGCCGGCCATCTCGGCCCGCTCACGGACCCGGACACCGTGGACGCGGCCATCGAAGACCACCTGCTGTCCGTGACCAGCAGGTTCTCTTGACTCCCATCCTGACTGTCGTCTACGACTTTTTCGTGTAGGGCTTCTCCGCCCACTTCCGTCTACGCAACCGGCTTCGGCTGAAGGAATTCCCGCGCTACGCGGGAAATGCGCTCGCCGCACCGTCGAGCCACGCGCGCCCGTGCGCATAAAGCGCCTGAACGGATGGGCCCTTGAGGCCAGGCAGGTCGAGCAGCTTGACGGTGAAGCCGTTCTTGGTCTGCAGGTAAGCGAGGTGGCGGTAGCCCTCGGGAAAGCGGCCGAGGAGCTCGGGGTCGAGCGCGAGCTTCGCCGCCGGGTCCACCGGGTCCATGCGGTCCTTCTCGTAGATCGGCTGGCGGCGCACGATGCCCCATTTGCCGCCGCGCTTGGCGAAGAAGTCGTAGAAGCGCCCGGTGCACACCACGTCGACCGCCACCCCGTCGACGGCGGCGCGCTGGTTGATCGTCATCTTGGTCTGCGCGATCGCGCGCTCGCCCTTGAGGTCCACGCTCGACCCACCGAGGAAGTGCAGGATGCTCACGCCCTTCTCGAAGCCGGCGCGGCTGACCTCGATGAACTTCTCGGCCGGGCCCTGGAACCACGTCGCCGACATCCAGCCGTCGTCGTGCCACACCGTGCGGAAGCGTTCCCAGTCGCCGGCATCGCGCCACAGCGCCCAGTTCTGCACCACCTCGACGATCGCGAGCTTCTCCTGCATGACGGCGTCCATGACTCTCTCCTGCGACGTCAGTCCGCGCGGATGCCCGCCGCGCGGATCAGCTTGGTCCACTTTTCGATGTCGCGCTTCACCAGCGCCTCGGTCTCGGCGACCGAGAGCCGCATGGGCGTCGCGCCGCTCTTCTCGAATCGGCCGACGACGTCGGGCATCTGCGCGACCTTGTCGAACTCGGCGCGCAGTCGCGCGACGACCGGCGCCGGCGTCTTGGCCGGGGCGAAGTAGCCCATCCAGGTCGCCATGTCGAAATCGACTACGCCGGTCTCACGCACGGTCGGGACGTCGGGATGGTAGGGAAGCCGTTGCGCCGCCGACACCGCGACCGCCTTCACGCGACCGCCCTGAACGTGCGGCCGGGCGGTGACCGAGTTGTCGAGGAAGACGTCCACACGCCCCGCAAGCAGGTCCTGGTACGCGGCCTGCGCGCCCTTGTACGGCACGTGCGTCACGTCGACCTTGGCGAGGTTCCAGATCACCGCGGCGCCGACATGCTGCCCGCTGCCGTTCCCGCCCGATGCGTAGGTCAGCTTGCCCGGATTCGCCCGGGCGTAGTCGACAATCTCCTTTAGCGTGTTCTGCGGCAGGTCCTTGCGCGCCACCAGCGTGTACGGGAAGCTCGCGACGAGGCCGATCGGCACGAAGTCGCGCTGCGGATCGTAGGGCAGCTTCTCGTACAGCCCGGGGTTCAGCGCGATGTTCGCGAGCGCGCCGAGCAGCAGCGTGTAGCCGTCGGGTTCGGCCTTGGCCGCGACCTCGGTGCCGACGAGGGTGCCGGAGCCCGGCCGGTTCTCGACGATGACCGGCTGCCCGAGCAGGACGGCGAGCGGCTCGCCCACCGTGCGCGCGGTGAGGTCGAAGCCGCCGCCGGGCGGCTGCGGGACGACGACCTTGATCGGGCGCGTCGGGTAGTCCTGCGCGAATGCGGCGCTTGCCAATGTGCCCAGCGCACTCAGTGCGATGGCGACGGCGACGAGTCGTGTCATCGATCGCTCCTATTCGGCGGTGGCGCCGGTCTCGCGCACCACGCGCGCCCATTTCACCAGCTCGGTCTTCAGGTACTCGGCGAACTGGCGCGGCGTGCCGCCGACGGGCTCGAAGCCGATCGCCGCGAGGCGCTCGCGCAGGTCGGGCTGCAGCAGCAGCTTCTCGACCTCGCCGTTGAGCCGCGTAACCACGTCGGGCGGCGCGCCGGCGGGGAGAAACAGCCCGACCCAGGTGTAGTCGGCGAAGCCGGGAAAGCCCGATTCAGCCACGGTCGGCACGTCGGGCAGCGCCGCGACGCGCCGGTCGCTCGTGACGGCAATGCCGCGGATCTTCCCGGACTTGATCATCGGCACCGCGGGCGGCATCGCCACGCTCACCAGCTCGACCTCGCCGGACATCGCGGCGGCGAGCGCGGGGCCGCCGCCCTTGTACGGCACGTGCGTCACCGGGACTTTCGCGAGGATCTTGAAGAGGTACTCGGCCGAAAGGTGCGGCGTCGTCCCCGCCCCGGCGGTGCCGTAGTTCAGCTTGCCGCTCTTCGCTTTCTCGACGACCTCCTGCAGCGTGCTCGCGCCGAGCGCGGGGCTCGCGACGATCACGTTCGGGCTCGACGCCACGATCGCGACCGGGATCAGGTCCTTCTCGACGTCGTAGCCCGGATTCTTCGACAGGCTCTGGTTCACCGCGATCGCGCTCGTGGTGACGAGCACCGTGTAGCCGTCGGACGCGGTCTTGGACACCGCCTGCGCCGCGACGTTGCCGCCGGCGCCGCCGCGGTTCTCGACCACCACCGGCTGGCCCCAGGCGTCGCCGAGCTTCTGCGCGACCAGGCGCGCGACGATGTCCGCCGGCCCTCCCGGGGCGAACGCGACCACGAACCGGACCGGTTTGGCGGGATACGCGCCGCCCTGCGCGATTGCGGCAGAGCAGACCGCGAGCGCGATGCCGGCGAGAAGCGTGCGGAACGGGATCTTCATCGCTTCCTCCTCTTCGCTGCGACGGGCGTCTTGCCTTCGACGAATCCGAGCACGTGCCGCGCCATCTCCGCGCGGGTGCCGATCCAGACGTCGCGGGCGCGCTGCGCGAGGCGCATCGCCTCGCCGAACACCCACGCGCCGAACGCCCGGCCATAGACGTGCGTGTGCGCGGTGACGTCGATCATCAGCGGCACCTCGTCGCGGCGCGCGGCGGCGAGCGTATCGGCGAAGAGCTCGAGCAGCGCGCGCGGCGGGTTGCCGTAGCGGATGCTATGGGGCAGGTCGTTCACGTCCATCGTCAGCGGGATCGCGACGAGGCGCCGGCCGCCTGACTCGATCACGTACGGCAGGTCGTCGTCGTTGCAGTCGCCGTGCCATAGGAACCCCTCCTCCGCCAGCAGGCGCGGCGAGAGGAGGCTGCCGGTCCCGCGCGGGCTGATCCAGCCGAGCGGCCGCGCGCCGGTCACGCCCTTGAGGGTCGTGACGTTGCGGCGGATGTTCGCGCGCTCGGCGGCCTCGTCCAGATAAACCGGGATCACGTCCATGCCCCACGAGTGCGCGAGCACCTCGTGGCCGAGGTCGTGGATCATCCGCACGGTGTCGGGATGGTGCTCGGCGAGCACCCCGTTCACCATCACGCTCGTCTTGATGCCGTGCGCTTCGGCGATCCGGATCAGGCGCTGGATGCCGCGCACCGGACCGAAGGACGCCCACGAGTGCGCGTTGGTGTCGAAGTACCCCGGCTGCAGGACGTTGCCCATCGGGCCGATGCCCGGCGCCTTGCCGTCGGACCAGGCTTCGTAGGCGATGTTGAACACCACCGCGATGCGCCGCCCGCCGGGGAAACGGAACCGCGGCGGCAGGCGCGTGATGGTGAACCGGTCCGCTGCGGCCTCCACTTGCGCGTCCAATTCCGGAACCGGCCTACAGGCCCGCGGCGCGCCAGTCGGGATTCGGCGCGGGCGGATCGGCCGCGAGCCCGGCGGCGAGCACGCCCTGGATCGCGCAGTACTCGTCCTTGTCGGAGGCGTCGCCGCTGATGCCGACCGCGCCGATCGCATTGCCGGCGGCATCCAGGATCAGCACGCCGCCCGGCGTCGCGACGAACCGGCCGTCGGAGGCGGCGGCGAGCGCGCTCTGGAACGCCGGCCGGTCCTTGAGGCGATCGCGAATCGCGCGCGTCGACATGCCCATGCCGAGCGCGGCCCAGGCCTTGCCGCGGGCGATGTCGAAGCGCAGCACGCCGCAGCCGTCCTCGCGCTTGAAGGCGACGAGGTTGCCCCCCGCGTCGAGCACCGCGACGGCAAGCGGCAGCAGATTCTCCTTGCGCCGGGCGGCGATCGCCGCATCGACGATCCGCCCGGCGGCTTCGAGCGTCAGGCTGGAATGGATTGCGCGCAGCTCCGCCACCGTCGTCCCCTCCGCGTCAGTCGGCTTTGGCGCCGGAATCCTTCACCGCCTTGGCCCACTTGGGCACTTCGTCCCGCACGAAGGCGGCGAACTCGGCGGCGGTGTTGGGGCGGATGTCGAAACCGAGCGTGGAGAGCTTTTCCTTCACGTCGGGCTGCTGGAGCGCCTTCATGATCTCGACATTCAGGCGGTTGACAATGTCGGCGGGCGTACCTGCGGGCGCGAAGAAGCCGAACCAGGTCAGGTCGTCGAAATCCTTCATCCCCTGCTCGTTCATGGTCGGCACGTCGGGCAGCGCGGGCGAGCGCTGCGCGCTCGTAACCGCGATCGCGCGGAGCTTGCCGCCCTTGACCTGCGGCACGGCGGGCGGCATCGACGTGCTCGAGATCGGTGTTTGTCCCGAGACCGCCGCGGTAACCGCCGTCGCGGGCTGATACGGCACGTGGGTGATGTCGAGCTTCATCTCCGACTTGAGCCGCTCCATGGAGAGGTGTGTCGTGGTGCCGATTCCCGACGAGGCGTAGGCCATCGGTTGCTTGCGCGCCAGCGCGATGAGCTCCTGGAGGTTCGTCGCCTGGACCGAGGGGTGCACCGCGATGAGGTTCGGCGTGCTCGCCGCGAGCGCGACCGGCACGAAGTCCTTCAGCGGGTCGTACCCGGCGTTCGCATAGAGGCTGGGATTGACCGCGTAGGAGACGCTGATCACGAGCAGCGTGTATCCGTCAGGCGCGGCGCGCTTGACGAACTGCGCGCCGATGCTCCCGCCCGCACCGCCGCGATTCTCCACCACGACCGACTGGCCGAGCACCT
>CAVQUV010000023.1:0-172047 GCA_963716855.1 uncultured beta proteobacterium
GACCACGCTGGAGGACACTCCGTTCACCTACAGCGCGGCCGGCGGAAACCAGATCTCGATCACCGACGTCGACGCCGGCGGCGCGTCGGTGCAGGCCACGCTCAACGTCGCAAACGGCGTCGTCACGCTGGGCGGCGTCGGCGGCCTCACTTTCATCGTGGGCGACGGCACGGCCGACGCGACCATGACGTTCACCGGCACCGTGGCGTCGATAAACGCCGCGCTCGACGGCCTCGTCTTCACGCCGAGCCTCAACTACAACGGCCTCGCGTTCATCCAGCTGACCACGAACGACCTGGGCGCGAGCGGCGCCGGCGGGCCGCTGTCGGACACCGACCTCGCGACGATCGACGTCCTCCCGGTCAACGACGCACCCGACGGGACCGACACGACCGTCACGCTGAACGAGGACTCGAGCTACACCTTCACCGTCGGAAACTTCGGCTTCAACGACGTCGATTTCGGCGACGCGATGACCGAGGTGCGCATCGACTCGATCTCACTGCCGGCCGGCGCGACGCTGACGCTCGGGGGCGTTTCGGTCACACCCGGCACGGTGATCCCGGTCGCGGCCGTCGGCACCCTCGTATTCACGCCCCCGCCCGACGCGAACGGCGCCGGCTATGCGGGCTTCACGTTCAGCGTCAGGGACACCGGCGTTCCGCCCGGCCCGCTCTTCGACCTGGCGCCAAACACGATGACCGTCAACGTGACGCCGGTCAACGACCTGCCGGTCATCACCTCCAACGGCGCCCCGGCCCCCGCCGCGATCACGGTGCCGGAGAACACCACCGGCGTCACGACGGTGACGGCGGCGGACATCGACGGCCAGCCGCTCACCTTCTCGGTCGCCGGCACCGACGCGGCGCGCTTCTCGATCAACGCGACCACCGGCGTGCTGACGTTCAATCCGGCCCCGAACTTCGAGGCACCCGCCGACGCCGGGGCGAACAACGTCTACGACATCGTCGTGCGGGTCGAGGACGGCGCCGGCGGCTCGGACACGCAAGCGCTCGCGATCACCGTCACCGACGCGAACGACGCGCCGTTCGTCACCGGCGACGCGTACACGACCGTCGAGGACACGCCGCTCTCGGTCGGCGCGCCCGGCGCAGTCGCGAACGATGGCGACGAGGACCTGAACCCGATCACCGCGGCGCTCGTCGCAGGGCCGGCGAACGGCTCGGTCGCGTTCAATGCCGACGGCAGCTTCGTCTATACGCCCAATGCGAACTTCACGGGCGTCGACAGCTTCGTCTATCGCGTGAGCGACGGCGCACTCGTCTCCGGCGATGCGACCGTCACGATCGCCGTGAGCGCGGTCAACGACGCGCCGACCGCTGCGAGCGGCAACGTCCTCTCGACGCCGGCCGTCGCATACACGTTCGCGCTCGCCGACTTCAACTACGCGGACGTGGATGGCGACCCGCTCGACCACGTTCAGATCACCGCGCTGCCGACGGTCGGTTCGCTCACGCTCGGGGGCGTGGCGGTCGCATTGAACCAGGTCGTCACCGCGGCCGAGATCGCCGCCGGGAGCCTTCAATACGTCGCGCCCTCCGGCACGGTCGGCGCCGACAGCTTTGGCTTCGTCGTCCACGACGGCACGGTGTACGCGGCCGCGGGCCACACGATGACCGTCGGCTTCATCGTGCCTGCCTGCGCCGCCGCCATCGCCCGGCACCGGTTGCCGGACCGTCACGCCTCCGGCACCGCCGCCGCCGACCCGCGCCGTCGCCGCCAGCGCCGGCACCAAGCGCCGAGCCCGGGGACCGGACGGCGCGCCGCCGCCGGCAACGGGCGGCACGCACGGCGGTGGTGGCGGCGGGGCGGCGCGGTCGGCAACGACGCCGACGTTCTCGGAAGCGCGGCCGCGCCGACGGCCGAGAGCCGGCGCCGCGCCGACCGCCGCCGCCGTCACCGCCGCGCCGATCGGGACGCTCGCGGGCCCGAGCGGTGGCGTGTCGGCGTCCTCCGGCGGTTTGCAGACGGACACGCGTGCGCTCGGCTCGGTCGAGTCGCTCCAGGCGCGCGGCGAGCTGCCCGAAGTCGAGGTCAAGGCCGCGATGCAGGAGATCGCAGTCATGCGCGATCCCGAGTTCCGCCAGGAGCTGAACAAGCTGCGCGAAGAGGTGCAGCAGGAGGCGGTCGTCGAAACGCGCGTCGCGGCCTCGGTGTTCGCGGTGAGCACCGGGCTCTCGGTCGGCTACGTGCTCTGGCTGCTGCGCGGCGGCGTGCTGCTCGCGAGCCTGCTTTCGTCGATCCCGGCGTGGCGACTCGTCGACCCGCTGCCGGTGCTCGGCCGGGTCGGCGGACAGTCGGACGAGGACGACGAATCGCTCGAGGAGATGGTGGACAACCAGCCGGACGGCGACGCAGCGGGGACGGAAGACGAAACGCCGGCGCCGCGCGGCGCCATGCGAGTGCTGCAAGCGTTTAGGAGGAGCGCCACATGAAGCTAAAGGGATTCAACACCCGCACCTATCTCTCCGTCGGGCTTTCGTTCCTGGTCGCGAGCATCCTGCTCGCCGCGGCCTTCTTCGGGCTGGTACCCGACCGCGCCGCCGCGCTGCGCGAGGGGCGCACGGCGCTCTCCGAGCTCGCCGCGGCGTCCAGCACCGGGGCGATCAATCCCGAGGGCGAGCCGCGCGTCGAGGCGATGCTCAACTTCATGCTCGAGCGGAACAAGGATCTGCGCTCTGCCGCCGTGCGCCGCGCCGACGGGACGCTGGTCGTCACCGCCGGCGATCACGAGAAGGTATGGCGCCCGCTCGCGGGCGACCGCTCGACCGACGAGCAGATCCAGGTGCCGATCTGGGCGAACAAGGCGCGCTGGGGCCAGCTCGAGATGGCATTCAAGCCGACCGGCGTGCCCGCGGCGTTCGGCATGGAGATGCCGTGGCTCTACCTCGCCGGGTTCATGCTCGTGGCGTGCTTCAGCTCGTTCTACTTCTATCTCGCGCGCATGCTGCGCCACCTCGATCCGTCTCAGGCGGTGCCGGGCCGCGTGCGCGCGGCGCTCGACACCCTCGCCGAAGGCCTGCTCGTGATCGACCGCAAGCACACCATCGTGCTCGCGAACCAGGCGTTCGCCACGCTCATGGGCGTGCCGCCGGAGAGCCTGCTCGGCCGCCAGGCCGGGGAATTCGGCTGGCTCGCGCCCGACGGCTCGCCGCTCGCGAAGGACGCCGCGCCGTGGACCACCGCGCTCAAGCAGGGGGCACTGCAGCGCGACTGCATGGTGCACCTCGCCGACAGCGCTTCCAAGCTGCACACGTTCAAGGTGAACTGCTCGCCGATCCCCGGCGGCGACGGCAAGCCGGGCGGCGTGCTGATCAGCTTCGACGACGTGACGCAGCTCGAGGAGAACAAGGTCGAGCTGCGCAAGGCGAAGGAGGAGGCCGAGGCCGCCAACCGCGCGAAGAGCGACTTCCTCGCCAACATGAGCCACGAGATCCGCACGCCGATGAACGCGATCCTCGGCTTCACCGAGGTCCTCAAGCGCGGCTGGGGCAAGAGCGAGCGCGAGGCGCGCAAGCACCTCGACACCATCCACTCGAGCGGCAGGCACCTCATCGAGCTGATCAACGACATCCTCGACCTGTCGAAAGTCGAGGCGGGGCGCATGGAGGTGGAGCGGATCGACTGCGAACCGCATCGGGTCATCCGTGAAGTCGTGAAGGTGCTGCAGGCGCGGGCGCGCGAGAAGGGCGTCACGCTCGCCTTCGAGGCGGGGACGCCGCTCCCGGAGAAGATCCAGTCCGACCCGGGCCGCCTGCGCCAGATCGTCACCAACCTCGCGGGCAACGCACTCAAGTTCACCGAGCGCGGCGGCGTGCGCGTGGTCGCGCGCGTGACCGGTACGCGGACCGCGCCGCAGCTCGCCATCGACGTGATCGACACCGGCATCGGCATTCCGGCCGACAAGGTCGACAAGCTGTTCCAGGCGTTCGTGCAGGCCGACACCTCGGTCACGCGCAAGTTCGGCGGCACCGGCCTCGGCCTCGTGCTCAGCCGCAACTTCGCCCGCGCGCTGGGCGGCGACATCGTCGTGAAGAGCGAGGCAGGCAAAGGCAGCACGTTCACCGCGACGATCGACACCGGCCCGCTCGCCGGGGTGCGGATGCTCGATCCAGCCGAGGCCGCGCGCGTGGAGGAAGAGGTCTCGGCCGATGCCCAGGCGCGCTGGGAATTCCCGGCGCGACGCATCCTCGTCGTGGACGACGGGCCGGAGAACCGCGAGCTCGTCACGCTCGTGCTGGCGGAGGCGGGGCTCGCCGCGGAGGAGGCCGAGAACGGCCAGATCGCGGTCGACATGGCGGCGCGCACCGCGTACGACGCGATCCTCATGGACATGTCGATGCCGGTGATGGACGGCTACACCGCAACCAAGGTCCTGCGCGGCCGCGGCTCGAAGGTGCCGATCATCGCGCTCACGGCCCATGCGATGAAGGGTTTCGAGCAGGAAATTCTCGCCGCGGGCTGCACCGGGTACGTCACCAAGCCGATCGACATCGACGTGCTGCTCGGCACGCTCGCCGAGAAGCTCGGCGGTCGCCGCGTCCAGGGCGTGGCGGCGCCGATGGCGCCGGTGCAGGAGCAGCCGATCGCACCGGCGGTGCCCGCTCGACGCCGCGCCGGCCGCATCCGTGCTCGCGGACGACTCCCCGGTCGTGTCGCGGCTTGCGAATCATCCGCGGCTGCGCTCCGCGGCGCGCAAGTTCGCGACGCGACTGGACGAGCAGCTCGCCGCCATGGAGCTCGCGCTCCGGGCCGGCAACTTCCCCGAGCTCGCCGCGCTCGCGCACTGGCTCAAGGGCGCCGGCGGGACGGTGGGCTACGACGCTTTCACCGTGCCCGCGCGCACTCTCGAGAGCGCGGCCAAGGCCGCAGACGGGGCCGGAGCGCGGGGAGCGCTCGACGAGCTGCACGGCCTGGCGAAGCGCATGGTGGTGCCGGACGAGGAGGGGGCTGTGGCGGCATGAGCTTTTCGCACTCCGCTGCGGAGTCCATCACGTCGCGCCGCTGGCGCGGCTGGAAAGAAGGCACGAATTGCGCGTGCTCCAGAGCCACGAACACTAGGATGATGAGCCGATCATGAACGCGATCACCTTCGAAGGCGCCTCCTCGGAACTCCGGCTGCCCGCGAGCCAGCCTGCGCTCGCCAACCGGGCGGCGCGCTTCGTTCCGGAGGCCCGCGCCGAGCAATCCGAATGGGACGGCGAACCGGCGGCCGAACCGATCATCATGATGATCGACGACGAGCCGCTCAACCTCGAGGTCCTGCAGACCTTCCTCGAAGAGGCCGGCTACCGCGAGTTCGTTCCGGTCACCGCGCCGCTCGAGGCACTCGGGCTGATCGCCGACCGGCGCCCCGACGTCGTGCTCCTCGATCTCGTCATGCCGGAGATGAGCGGCTTCGAGATCCTCGAGCGCCTGCGCGCCGACGACACGCTGCGCCATACCCCGGTGATCGTGCTCACCTCGGCCACCGACGCCGAGACCAAGCTCAAGGCGCTCGAGCTGGGCGCGACCGACTTTCTCGCGAAGCCCGTCGACTCGAGCGAGCTTGCGCTGCGGCTGCGCAACACGCTTTCGGCGAAGGCCTACCGCGACCGCCTCGCGAACTACGACGCGGTGACCGGGCTTCCGAACCGGCGCCACTTCGCCGACCGGATCGAACGGGCGCTCCGCCTGTCGGCGCGCGCCGGCAACACCGGCGCGGTGCTGCTGCTCAATCTGGACCGCTTCGAAGAGGTGAACGAGGCGCTCGGGATCGGGATCGCCGATTCGATCCTGAAGGCGGTCGCATTGCGGCTCGACCTCGCGCTGCGCAGCACCGAGTCGATCGCGCGCGACGGAAAGCCCGGCATCCGCCCGAGCGTCGGCAAGCTCGACGGCGAGGAGTTCGGCGTGCTGCTCACCGACATGGCGAGCGGCGATCTCGCCGCGCCGATTGCCCAGCGCATCCAGGCCGCGATGCAGGCGCCGTTCCGCGCCGGAGGCCAGGAGGTGCTGCTGCCCTCGAGCATCGGCATCGCGGTCTTCCCCGACGACGGGATGGAGACGAGCGCGCTCCTTTCGAACGCCGGCGTGGCGATGCGCCACGCGAAGCAGGAGGGCGGCAAGGGCGTCTGCTTCTATGCCCGCAACCTCAACGCGGGCTCGATCGCGCGGCTCAGCATCGAGAGCGAGCTGCGGCGCGCGATCGAGAACGACGAGCTGTGCCTCTACTACCAGCCGAAGGTGCGCGTGCAGAACGGCCGCGGCACCGGCGCCGAGGCGCTGGTGCGATGGAAGCATCCGACCCGCGGGCTGCTGCTGCCCGGCGAGTTCATTCCGGTCGCGGAGGAGTCCGGCCTCGTGGTGCCGCTCGGGGACTGGGTGCTGCGGACCGCTTGCGCGCAGATCAGGAAGTGGCAAAGCGCCGGCATGCGCGTGCCGCGCATCACGGTGAACGTGTCGAGCAAGCAGTTCAAGGCGCGCACGGTCACCGAGTCGGTAGTCGGGGCGCTGAAGTCGAGCGGGGTCAACCCGTCGCACCTCGGCCTGGAGATCACCGAGGGCGCGATCATGGATCACGCCGAACGCAACGTCCGCACGCTGCACGAGCTGAAGGCGCTCGGGCTGACGCTGTCCATCGACGATTTCGGGACCGGGTATTCGTCCCTGAGCTACCTGAAGCGCTTCCCGATCGACGAGCTGAAGATCGACCGCTCCTTCGTCACCGACGTCGACACCAACCCCGACGACGCGGCGATCGTGATCGCGGTGATCGCGATGGCTCACTGCCTCGGGCTCGCGGTGGTCGCCGAAGGGGTCGAGACGCAGTCGCAGCGCGACTTCCTTGCCGGCCGCGGCTGCGACGAGGCCCAGGGGTACCTCTTCAGCAGACCGGTCCCTGCCGAGGCGTTCGGCAGTCTTCTCGCCGGCTCCGCGATCAAGCGGAAGACGGCCGCCTGACGCGCCGGCCGGCGCTCAGGCCGGCACCGCCCGTTTCGCCGGCGTGACCGGCTGCTTCGCGAGTGCCGCGCGCAGGTACTGGCCGGTATAGCTCCCTTCCGTCGCCGCGACCTCCTCCGGCGTGCCCTGCGCGATGATGCGCCCGCCGCCGTCGCCGCCCTCGGGGCCGAGGTCGACGACCCAGTCCGCGGTCTTGATCACGTCCAGGTTGTGCTCGATGACCACCACCGTGTTGCCGTGGTCGCGCAGCCGGTGCAGCACGCGCAGCAGCAGATCGATGTCGTGGAAGTGCAGCCCGGTGGTGGGCTCGTCCAGGATGTAGAGCGTGCGGCCGGTGTCGCGTTTCGAGAGCTCGAGCGCGAGCTTCACGCGCTGCGCCTCGCCGCCGGAGAGCGTCGTCGCCGGCTGTCCGAGCTTGATGTAGCCGAGGCCCACCTCGAGCAGCGTCGCCAGCTTCAGCTTCACCGCGGGCACGGCGTCGAAGAAATCGTGCGCCTGCTCGACGGTCATCTCGAGCACGTCCTGGATGCCGCGCCCCTTGTAGTGGATCTCGAGCGTCTCGCGGTTGTAGCGCTTGCCGTGGCAGACGTCGCACGGCACGTAGATGTCGGGCAGGAAGTGCATCTCGACCTTGATGACGCCGTCGCCCTGGCAGGCCTCGCAGCGGCCGCCTTTCACGTTGAACGAGAAGCGGCCCGGCCCGTAGCCGCGCTCGCGCGCCGCCGGCGTGCCGGCGAAGAGGTCGCGGATCGGCGTGAAGAGGCCGGTGTAGGTCGCCGGGTTGGAGCGCGGGGTGCGGCCGATGGGGCTCTGGTCGACGCTGATCACCTTGTCGAACTGCCCGAGGCCGTCGATCGCGTCGTATGCCGCCGGCTCCAGCGCGGAGCCGTGCAGCTCGCGCGCGACCGCGCTGTAGAGCGTGTCGTTGATGAGCGTGGACTTGCCCGAGCCCGACACGCCTGTCACGCAGACGAAGAGGCCGATCGGGAGGCTGAGCTCGACCGACTTGAGATTGTTGCCGCGCGCGCCCCGCAGGTGCAGTGTCTTCGCCGGGTCGACGTCCGGCCGGTTGCGCCGCCGCGGCACCGCGATCGCGCGCTTGCCGGCGAGGTACTGGCCGGTCAGCGATCCCTCCGTGTTCTCGATCTCGCGCGGCACGCCCTGCGGCGACGATCTCCCCGCCGTGCACGCCGGCGCCCGGGCCCATGTCGACGACGTGGTCGGCGGCGCGGATCGCTTCCTCGTCGTGCTCGACGACCAGTACCGTGTTGCCGAGGTCGCGCAGGTGCTTGAGCGTGGCGAGCAGCCGGCCGTTGTCGCGCTGGTGGAGCCCGATCGACGGCTCGTCGAGGACGTACATGACGCCGGTGAGCCCGGAGCCGATCTGGGAGGCGAGCCGGATGCGCTGGGCCTCGCCGCCGGACAGGGTCTCCGCCGAACGATCGAGCGAGAGGTATTCGAGCCCCACGTTCACCAGGAAGGTGAGCCGCGCCGAGATCTCGTTGACGATCCGCTCGGCGACCGGTCCTTTCTGGCCGGGCAGGGCGAGCGTGCGGAAGAACGCGAGCGCGTCGCGCAGCGGCAGGGCGCTCGCCTCGAAGATGGCTTTGTCGCCGACCTTGACGTGCCGGGCTTCGCGCTTCAGGCGCGTGCCGGCGCACTCCGGACAGGGCTTGCGGTTGATGTATTTCGCCAGCTCCTCGCGCACGACAATGGAGTCGGTCTCCTTGTAGCGCCGCTCGAGGTTCGGGATCACGCCCTCGAAGTCGTGCTCGCGCACGAAGGTCTTGCCGCGCTCGTTGAGGTAGGAGAACGGGATCTTCTCCTTGGTGCCGTAGAGCACGACCTCCTGCACCGCCGGCGGCAGCCGCTCGAACGCGCGGTCGACGTCGAACTGGAAATGCGCCGCCAGGCTCGTGAGCATCTGGAAGTAGAACTGGTTGCGCCGGTCCCAGCCCTTGATCGCACCGGAAGCGAGCGACAGCTCCGGGTGCGTGACGACGCGCTTCGGGTCGAAGAACTCGATCGACCCGAGGCCGTCGCACTGCGGGCATGCGCCCATCGGGTTGTTGAACGAGAAGAGCCGCGGCTCGAGCTCCGGCAGCGAGTAGCTGCAGATCGGGCACGCGAACCGCGCCGAGAAGAGGTGCTCCTTGCCGCTGTCCGGCTCGAGCGCGATGGCGCGGCCGTCGGCGTGGCGCAGCGCCGTCTCGAACGACTCGGCGAGGCGCTGCTTCGCGTCGGCGCGGGCCTTGAGGCGGTCGATCACGACCTCGATCGTGTGCTTCGCGTTCTTCGCGAGCTTCGGCAGGGTCTCGACATCGTGGATCTGCCCGTCGATGCGCAGGCGCACGAACCCCTGCGCGCGCAGCTCGTCGAAGAGATCCGCCTGCTCGCCCTTGCGGCCGGCGATGACCGGCGCCAGGATCATCAGCTTCGTGTCCTCCGGCAGCGCGAGCACGTGGTCGACCATCTGCGCCACCGACTGCGCCTCGAGCGGGAGCAGGTGGTCGGGGCAGTAGGGGGTGCCGACGCGCGCGAAAAGAAGGCGCAGGTAGTCGTGGATCTCGGTGACCGTGCCGACGGTGGAGCGCGGGTTGTGCGAGGTCGCCTTCTGCTCGATCGAGATCGCCGGGGACAGGCCCTCGATCAGGTCGACGTCCGGCTTCTCCATGAGCTGCAGGAACTGGCGCGCGTACGCCGACAGCGACTCGACGTAGCGCCGCTGGCCTTCGGCGTAGAGCGTGTCGAACGCAAGCGACGACTTGCCCGACCCGGACAGGCCGGTGATCACCACGAGCTGGTTGCGCGGGAGGTCGAGGCTGAGGTTCTTGAGGTTGTGCGTGCGTGCGCCGCGGATGCGAATCTCGTCCATGCTGCGGGTGGGGCGAAGGGAATCCGCTAGTTTACGAGAGTCCGACCGCCCGGCGCCACCCTTGCGTGACCCGGAGCGCGCGAGGCCGGGCGACTCCAGCCGGCCGCCGGAGCCGCGTCCTGCGGGGCCTCTGCAGCGCGCGGGGAGCGTCCGGATGCATGCGAATCCGCTAATATGCCGGCGCTCGTCCCGTCTGCTCCCCATGCAGGATCCCTCCCACGCCGGCCGCATGTCGCCGGCAGAACTCCGCGCCGGCTTCTCGCTGGGGTTCCTGTTCGCGGTGCGGATGCTCGGCCTCTTCCTCATCCTTCCCGTGTTCGCGGTGCACGCGCCGAGCCTCGTCGGCGGCGACAACCTGACGCTGGTCGGCATCGCCCTCGGCGCCTACGGCCTCACGCAGGCGTTCCTGCAGATCCCGTACGGCATTGCGGCCGACCGCTATGGCCGCAAGCGCGTGATCGTGATCGGCCTCGTCCTGTTCGCAGCGGGAAGCTTCGTCGCTGCCGGGGCGACGGACATCTACGTCACCATCCTCGGCCGCGCGATCCAGGGCGCCGGCGCGATCAGCGCCGCGGTGATGGCGCTCGCGGCCGATCTCACCCGCGAAGAGCACCGCACCAAGACAATGGCCGTCATCGGAGCGTCGATCGGCTTGGTGTTCGCGCTGTCGCTGGTCGCCGCACCGGCGCTCTATCGAGCCATCGACATGGCGGGCATCTTCGCGCTCACCGGCGTGCTCGCGCTCCTTGGCATCTGGGTGACGCTGCAGGTCGTTCCGCACGAGCCCGCGACCCACGCGCCGGCAGGCGCCGATCTTGCCCCGGCGACGGTCGGCGGCGTGCTGCGGAACGGGGAACTGCTGCGACTCAACTTCGGGATCTTCGCGCTGCACGCCGCGCAGATGGCGATGTTCGTCGTGGTCCCGCCGCTCCTCGTCGACCGCGGCGGGCTGCCGGTCACCGACCACTGGAAGGTCTACCTGCCCGTCGTGGCCGCCTCGTTCGTCCTGATGGTGCCGCCGCTGCTGGCGGCGGAGCGCCACGGCCGCTCCCGGCGCCTGTTCCTGGGCTCGATCGCGGTGGTCGGCCTCGCGCAGGTGTGGCTCACCGGGTGGGCCACTGGCCTGGGTAGCATCGTGCTCGGGCTGCTCGCATTCTTCGTCGGGTTCAACCTGCTCGAGGCGGCGATCCCGTCGCTCGTGACGCGCGTCGCGCCGACGCGCGCCAGGGCGACGGCGCTCGGGGTCTACAATACGACCCAGGCGCTCGGCCTGTTCGTGGGTGGCGCGCTGGGCGGCGTGGTCGCGAAGCACTTCGGCGCGAGCGGCGTGTTTGGGCTCTGCGCGGCGCTGATGGCGATGTGGGCGGTGATCGCGGCCGGAATGGACGTGCCGCCGCCGGTCCGCCAGCGCACCGTTGCGGTGTCGGCGGCAATGGATCCGGAGGAACTGCGCCGCCGGCTGGTGCAGATCCGCGGCGTGCGTGAAGCGGTGGTCGTGCCGGGCGAAGGCGTTGCGCACCTCAAGGTGACGCCGGGCTGGGACGAGTCGAGCGTTCTGACATTGGTGAAAGGGAGGGCGTGATGGCCTCAGTGAACAAAGTGATCCTCGTGGGCAACCTCGGCGCCGACCCGGAGACGCGCTACATGCCGAGCGGCGATGCGATCACCAACATCCGCATCGCGACGACCGACCGCTGGAAGGACAAGGCGAGCGGCGAGATGAAGGAGGCCACCGAGTGGCACCGCATCGCGTTCTTCGGACGGCTCGCCGAGGTCGCGGGGCAGTACCTGAAGAAGGGCTCGCAGGTGTACGTCGAAGGCCGGATCCGCACCCGCAAGTGGCAGGACAAGGAAGGCCAGGATCGCTACACGACCGAGATCGTCGCAGACGCGATGCAGCTGCTCGGCAAACGCGAGGGCATGGGCGATGCGCCGCCCCGCGAGTCGGGCGAGCCTGCCGCGGCGGGCGCGAAGCCCGCGGCCAAGAAGCCGGCGACCACCCTCGCCGACATGGACGACGATATTCCGTTCTGATCGGCGCAGCCGAAAACGAAACGGCGCACGCCTCAGGGCGCGCGCCGTTTGTCTCTGCGGCGAGGCTGCGGCTTAGGCGGCGCGGACGCGCTTGGCGCGGCGTGCTGCGGTCTTCGCGGTGCGCTTGACGCTGCGCTTCGCGGTGGCAACGGTCTTCTTCACCCCGTTGCCCGTGAGGCGCGTGCGCATGGCGGTCGCCGTCTCGCCGTAGGCCTTCTGCAGCTTGCCGATGTAAGGCTTGGCGGCCTTCTGCACGACCTCGTAGCCACGCGAGTCCTTGATCGTCGCGATGATCTCGCCGGCCGACTTGAGGGCACGGCCCTCGAAGCGCTCGCCGTCCTTGACGAGCCCGGACATGTAGCGCGGCGCGCGCGACTGCACGCGGGCGACGGCGCCGAGGCCGGCAAGCCACGCGCCACGCGAAGCGCCTTTCACTTTCCCGAATACCTGCGTGAGCTGCTGCTCATACGCGTTGGCGGTTCTTGCGATCATGACTATCCCCTGTGTGAGTTGAAAAGCGAGATCTCTAATCTCATCGAGGAGAGTAGCCAAGAACCCTAGAGGGCACACCCGAAATAGAGCACGCGCCCTAGAAAACGCTTCGACGCACCACCGCCGGGCTACTTGAACAGCCGCTTGATCGACCCGAGCACGCCGCCTTCCTCCTGCTGCTGCGGCTTCGCTTCCTGCTGCGCGGCCTTCGGCGGGGAGCCGCCCGCGGCGGCGGTCTGGCACGGGTGCGGGTCGGCGGTGCCCTTCTTCAGTGCGGCCTCGCCGAGAAGCGACAGGCCGCCGGTCATGATCGCGCCGCCGACCGAGAGCGCGGCCCGCGCGGAGCCGAGCGTGTCGATGCCGACGGTCGGGTTCGCGAGCGTGCCGGTGACGCGCACCAGCTCCGCAAGGCTCGCCGCCCCGATCCCGAGGCCTTCCTTGACCTGCGTCCGCAGCGCGAGATCGAGCGCCTCGGTGCGCAGGTTGATCGTGCCCGCCGCGACCATGTCGACGCGCGCCGTTTCGACCGCGATCGTGCGCTGCGCGGTGGCGATGCCGTCGCGCACCGGCAGCCGTACGACCGCGCACTTGGTCTCGCTGTACTTCTCCGTGCGGCGCGAAGGGTTCGCCAGATCCGCGATCTTCGTGAGCACGTCGCCGCCGAAATCGAGCCCGGCCCCCGACGTTCTCGCCGGGCCCATGGTCGCCCGGATCTCGCCGTTCGCACCGCCCATGAAGCGCGCAACCGACTCCCCGGGGCCGGCGAGATTCAGGGCAAGGTCGGTGCTGCCGCCGCTGATCGCGCCGGCGTGACCCATCGCGGCGGCGACTTTCTCGCCGCTGATGCCCTTGCCTTCGATGTTGAGTGCGAGCGTTGCCGCCTTCCCACGCGCGCCGTCAAGCGTGGCGCGTCCGCCGACCGTGCCGCCGCCCACGAGCGCCTGTAGGGGATGGACGTCCAGTCGGCCGTCCTTGAGTGCCGCCCTGATCTGGAGCTTTTCCAGCGGTAGACCGTTCGGCAGCACAAGTCGCTCGACAGACGCCTCGGCGTTGCCGTCGAAACTCCGGAGCGCATCGAGCGGGAACGGCGCGTCGCTGAACATCCGGCCGTTGCTGCCCTTGCCGCCCCGGGCTCCAAGCGACGCGAGGTCCACCAGCGGCGACTTCACGCTCACGGTCGCGAACGGCCGCGCGCCGCCGGTCTTCACCGCGACGCGGCCCTCGATGCCGCTCTTGCCGAACGATGCGCGCATGGGCTCGACGAGGTACTCGTCGCGCGAGGCCTTCGCTTTCGCCGTGAGCGCGAACGGCACCGGCAGCGCGAGCGGTCCGCCGGAGAGCTTCGCGAGCCCCGCGGCGTCCTTCACCTCCGCTTTCACGTCGCCGTCGAGCGTCGGGAGCTTCGCGCTGAAGTCGGCCGTGCCCTTCACATTTACGGTCGCACCGGCGGTCGCGAACGCGAGATCGACCGGCCACGAGCTGTCCTTCGCGAGCAGGCGACGAAGCAGTCCCATCGAGCCCTTCAGCGTGAACGGCTGGTCGCGAAAAGCCGCGGCGAGATCGACGTTGAGCTCGTCGCCGAGGGTCTTGCGGTCCAGCCGCAGCCTCTGGATCGCGAGGCGCAGCGTCTCCTTCTTGGCACCGTTTCGCCAGGTGAGCTGGCCGCGGTCGATCGATGCGCCGAGCAGGTCGAACTCCACGCCTCCGGATTCGGTCGCCCGCGCCGGGCTTCGCCCCGGCGGGCGGCTTGAACACCCAGTTGCCGACGCCTTTCGCGTCGGTCTCGAGCAGCAAATCGGGATCGACGAGCACGAGCCGGGTGATCTCGACCTGCTTGCGGAGCAGCGGCAGCAGAGCGACGCTTCCTTCCACTCGCTTCACCCGTGCCATGTCGGGTCGCGAGCCCCACGGCGCGTTCGCGAATGAGACGTCCACGGCCACCAGCGCGAGGCGGGGAAAGAGCTTGATGTCGAGCTTGCCGCCGATGCGCAGTTCGCGCCCGGTCGCCGCCTTCACCTCGTCGGTCGCGAGCTTCGCGTAATTCCCAAGGTCGATCGTGTGGACGAGCACGATGACGCCCAAGACCGCCACGACGACGACACCGGCGGCGCCGGCGAGCGCGATCTTGACCCAGCGGGGAACCGGATGGGCATCGGGGTCCGCGGGAAAGGCTACTCGCCCCGCGTGGCAGTGCGTCCACGCAGTTTGGCACGGCGACGCCCGGGCGGCCTCCCGTGAGGACTCAGCCGCCGGTGAGCAGGAACCAGCCCGCGTTGTAGAACACGTGCAGCGCAGCGCCGGGCGCGATCGAGTCATAGCGATCGCGAAAGTATCCGAACACGAGCGAAGGGCAGAACGTCGCCGCCGCAAGCGCCGGCGCCTGCGCGGCGAGGTGCGCGTCGCGAAGAGTACGCTCGTGCCGACGTTCGCGGTCGTGATGCCCCAGTTCTCGCGCGCCCCCCATGCGGTGCGGGCGAGCCGCGGCTGGATGGCGCCGCGGAACACGAACTCCTCGAGCAGCGGCCAGGCGATCACTAGGCTCGCGAACCGCAGCGGGTCGGCGAGCGCCCACGAGGGGTCGGCCGGGCTCTGCGCCGCGGCGTAGAGCGCGAGCCACACCGCCGGCGCCACGAGCGCCGCTGCCGCGAACTGCGGATCACGCGCGAGGCGTACGGCGAGGTCCATGTGTGGCACGGCTCCGCAGGACGAGGCGGCTCGCTGCCCAGAGCGCCAAGAGCGGCAGAACGAGGTCGGGGGCGCCGTCGCGCGCGACGACGCAGCCGCCACCGCCACGATCGACGCTCCCTGAGGGCGTAATCTCGACCGCTGCCAGGGTCGATGCGGCCAAGACCGGCGCGGGGTCGGGGAGTGGTGCGGGAATGTTTGGTGCGGTGATCCCAGCGATCCGGATGTCAAGCCGGCTTGCGTCCTCGCGTTGCGGACACGCATCGAGCGGTGAGTGCTCGGCCTCGGAGAGGTCGTTATCGGAAACGGCCGGATCGGCGTTGCGACCTTCGTCCTCGTCGGCAGCGGTAAACCGCCTTGGGGCCTCCTCACACGGGAAATCGTCGCCCGAGACCGGCCGACCGCTGAGGTCGCGGCTGCCGGCGCGGATTCGCCTTCCGCGGATCGTCATGTCGACCGCGGGCGGAGCTGTGGCCATATCCGGTTTCGCCGGAGCACTGGCCTGCGCCGTCGCCCGTGCAGTCAGCCCGTTGGTCGCCGCCGGCTCCTGCGCGACCACGGCGAACGCTGCGAGTAGTAAGGCAGCGGCCAACAGCGCGCCGACGATCGCTTCGATAAGCCTGCTGTCGGCGTCGCGCATCGCGTCACCCCTAGGCACGATCCGGTTCAACTCGACGGCGAACAACGGGAGTGCAGGCACGATTCCCCTCCCGTAGCGAGGCTGAGACGCGGCTCGAGCCGCGTAGAGCAGAGCCGTACGTCATAGCTGCGGCTGCCTCGTCGCCGTCGGCAAGAGTCGTACGACGCGCTCGCCCGAGACTAGGGTGAGCGCGACCTCGACGCCGGCCGGAACGGCCTTCTGCGGCGCCGTCGCGCTGGCCGGCGGCCACTGGAGGTGCCACTGACCACGGCGGTCGAGGAAGCGCACCTGCATCTCCTTGACGTCGCGCAACGCGGCGACCACGGTCGGCTCGGTGCGCGGGCCCTGGTCGAGAACGGTCCACGCGAGCAGCTCGACCGTGCTCCCGCGCAACCGATAGCCGAGCCGTCGTGGCGACTCGGCGGCGCCGGGATCCGCGGCGAACGCCGTCCGCGTGAGCACGAGCTGGCCCTCGTGCGCGCGCGCGGGCACAGGCGTTCCGGTCACCGCGGGCGCGACCGCATCGCTCGCGTCGCGCACCGGGCGCGGGACGGCGGTTGCGACGTCCTGCTCGAGGCGCGCGAGGAACAGCGCGACCTCGCGCCACTTGTAGTTCTCGCGGTCGATGTGCCTGCGGCTGTCGAGCACGACCGACAGCGACCGGTACGCCAGGCCGGAGAGCACGCCGAAAATGACTAGCGCGACGAGGACTTCTATCAGCGTGAAGCCGGATGTGCGGCGCATGTCATTCGCTCCTGACTGCGAAACCGACCAGCGTCGCCGCCGTGCGATCGGGCGTGCGCGGGCCGTAGACCTGCACTTCGACGCGCCGGAAGAGCGGATTGGGTGTGGCGGTGACCGTCTCGCGCCACGCGAATGCGACACCGCCCTGCTCGGCGTTGCCGGCGCGGGTGCCGACGTCGGGCCACAGGGGCCGCGCGCTGTACTCCGCGATCCGGTTCTGCGCGATCCAGGTGGCGAGCAGGCGCTCCTTCAGCTCGAGCGTGCCGTCCGCGGCGATGCTCGCCGAGCGCACGACGGCGGCGAGCGCCACCGCGAGAATGGCGAGCGCCACGAGAACCTCGATTAGCGTGAAGCCGCGGATCGGTCTCATGTCGGCCTCCTCTCAGTGCGCGTCCTCGACCACCGGGCGCCCGCGGCCGTCGGAGCTCACGCGCATGCGGTGGTCGTCGAGCGCGAGGGTGATGCGGAACGGCCCGCTCGCGCCGGTCGGCAGGATCACGATCGCCGGCGTGGCGTTGGTGGTGCGCTCCGGCGTCTCGACAGCCGCGAGCTGGACCCCGGTGACGAAGGTGCGCGCGCGCAGCGCGGCATCGCCGTCCACCGCGCGCCACACGCGGTCGGGATCGCGCCGCACGAACCGGTAACCGTTCGCGTCCGGCTGCCAGGCGAACGCCGCGCCGGTGACGACCGCTTCGTCATGGGCATGCCCGAGGACGGCCGCGAGGCGTGTCGCCTCCTCGCGCAGGCTCTGGCGCGAGTCGGGCGCGATGCGCACCGTCACCAGGGACACAAGCACCGCGAGGATGACCACCACCACCAGCACCTCGAGCAGCGTGAAGCCGGAGGTGCTGCGGACGGTGGCGTTCGCGGTGCGCATGCCGGGCCGCGTCCCGTCAATGATAGATATCCGAGTTGTTGCCCTCGCCGCCGGGCTCGCCGTCGGCGCCGAGGCTGAACACGTCGATCTCGCTGCGCACGCCCGGGTTCAGGTAGCGGTACTCGCGGCCCCACGGGTCCTTCGGGACGCGGTCGAGATAGCCGCCCTGCTTCCAGTTGATCGGCTGCGGCTGCGTCGTCGGCCGCTGGACGAGCGCCCCCAGGCCCTGCTCGGTCGACGGGTAGGCGGTGTTGTCGAGCCGGTAGAGCTTCAGCGCCTGGGTGATCGCGGCGATGTCCGCGCGCGCCGCAACCGCGCGGGCTTCGTCCGGACGGCTCATCACCTTCGGCACGATGATGGCGGCTAGCAGGCCGAGGATCACGACCACGACCATGACTTCGATGAGCGTGAAGCCGCGTTGACCGGGGTTGCTCATAGGCATTTCCTCCGTTTTCTATCGCTCTCGCGCCGCTCGCTCAGTCGTTCCCTTAGACGACTCGAGCCGCGCGTGCCGCGCGGCCCGTCTTCCGCCTGTGCTGCACTCGCAGCTCAGGCCATGAACCCCAGGTCGCGCGTCGGGAACCGCGCGATGTTCGGGACGACCGCCGGGATATCCGCATCCGCGACGCCGAACCATTTCGCGAGCGTTGCGGCGTACTGATCGACCGCCGTGGTCGGGATCCAGCGGCCGTCGCGGTCGGTGTCGTCGGGTCCGCCGAGCGCCTGGTTCGGGAACGTGCCGTACGTCTGCCCGCCCCGCACCGCGCCGCCCATCACGATGTGGTGGTTGCCCCATGCGTGGTCCGACCCGCCATCGTTCACGCGCAGCGTCCGGCCGAAGTCGGACAGCGTGAACAGCGTCACCTGGTCCTGCATGCCGAGCGCCACGAGCGCGTTGTAGAAGGCGCGCAGCGCCGGCCCGACCTCGGTGAAGCGATTGCCCTGATCGACGAGCTGGTTCTGGTGGTTGTCGAACCCGCCCGCTTGGGCGAAGAAGACCTGGCGGCGCAGGCCGAGCGTCGCACGCCCCTCGACCATCTTCGCGACGGCGAACAGCTGACGCGAGAGACCGGTGTTGAGCCCCTGGAACGCCGGCGCCGCCGCTGATGCCGCGTTGTTGACGACCGTGTTTAGCGCGGCGCTCGCGTTCACCGCGCTCGAGATCACGTCGCCCGCCGACCGGACCTGTTGGTTCTGCCGGTCGAGGGCGAAGAGCGACTGCATCGCCGTGTTGCGCGCCTGCCGCTGGGCCGCGTTGCCGCCAGTCGTCGTGAGGCCGAAAGCCCCGCCGGTGGGAACCGAGTACGCCGGCACGGTCTGGCCCTTGAGGAAGATGTCGTTGCCGCCGACCGAGATGTTCATCGGCACCGTCGAACCCGCGTTGAGGACTTGCAGGCGGTCGCCGAGGCGGCCCCCCCAGCCGACGCTCGTCTGGTTGTTCGGGATCGCCGACTGGTTCTGCTCCTGCTGGTCGTCGTGCGAGAACAGGTTCTGCGGCCGCGCCGTGCGGTTGGACTGGTATTGCGCGCGGGTGAGGGGCTGGACGAGCGGCCCGGTGTTGAAGAGCAGCGCGAGGTCGCCGTTCGTCCAGACCTGCTGGAGCGGCGCGAGGTTCGCGTGCAGGCCGAAGCGCGTCACGGCCCCTTGAGCGAGCGGCACCAGGCTCGCCTGCGGCAGCGCGATCGTGCCGCGCCCGGTCGCGTAGACGTTGTACTCGGCCGACTGCACCGGGACGACCATGTTGTTCGCGTCGTTTCCGCCGTAGAGGAAGACGCACACCAGCGCCTTGTAGTCGTTCGCCGCTTGCGCGTACGCGTTCATCAGCGACAGACCCGGGAGGGTGTTGGCGGCGGTAATGGCGCCAAGGCCCTTGAGAAAGTTCCTGCGGAGGATCTGGAAGCTCATGGTCACTGCTCCACTTGGTACTGCGCCGACGTGGCGATGAGATAGGCGGCCTGGCGCACGCGCCCGAGCGTGTCGGTCGCCGGGTAGGCGTTCACCGCGGTCAGGATCGCCTGGCGGCTCTGCGGCGACAGGGTGTTGTGCATCAGGATCAGGTTGAGCCGGTCGAGCAGCTGGTCCGGATTGGCGGCCAGCGACTGGAGCGGCTGCAGGTTGATCCGCGTCCCCGTCGCGCCGCTCACGGTGGTGTCCGGGTTCACATTCGCGCCGAACACGACGCGGTCGACGAAATTCGCGCGATTCAGGATCGTGCCGGTGAGCATGATCTTGAACGGCGGGCCGTCGATCGTCGTGCCGGGCGCCGGATAGTTCGGCGGATAGAAGTTGAACACCGAGGGGGGCTGGAACACGTTCTGGCCCATGCTCGAGGCCTGGCCGAACAGGAACACGCCATCGGAGCTGCCGTTCAGCGCGCGCATCACGTTGGCGAGCAGCAGCGCCGGCTCGCGCAGCTTCCCGTAGTCCGCCGCAGTCTTGACGTCGCCGCGCGCCTCGGGGTCGAGCAGGATCGCGCGCAGCACCGCGCGCATGTCGCCGCGTACGCCCGCGCCGTTGTTGTTGAACGCCGCGCTGACCCGGCCGACGTAGGCCGGGGTCGGGTTCGACGTGACGAGGTGCTGGATCAGCTGGCGGCCGATGAATGGGCCGACGTTGGCGTTGTTGAAGACGATGTCGACCGCGTCGTTGAGGTCCTTCTCGGGCGTCTGCCCGGCGGCGATCGTCCGGGTGCCGAACAGCACCTTTTGCGCGGTGTCGTGCTGCGCGGCGAAGGGCACCATCCGGCCGAGGTAGTTGGGCGGATTCGGAAACCGGATGGCCACGCCCGCGCGCGGCGGATACGTCCAGCCGGTAAAGGCGCGCGCGAGGTTCTCGACGGTGTCCTGCTCGTAAGCGGGAATGGGCTGGCCGTTCGCGTCCAGGCGCTGGGAGCCGTCGGCGTTGAGCTCGAACTCGCCGACCGAGAAGAGCTGCAGCATCTCGCGCGCGTAGTTCTCGTTCGGCTCGATGTTGCGCGCCAGGTCGGGCTTGGGGTTGTTGACCATGTCGAGGTACTCGCCCATGGCCGGGCTGAGCGTGATCTCGTACAGGATGTCGCGGAAGTTGCCGAAGGCGAAGTTCATCAGCATCTGCTGGTAGTAGCCGATGCCGTGCATCGTCTCGAGCTCGGCGCCCGAGATGACGACGATCTGCGAGAGCGCGAACGCCACACGCTGGCGCAGCTGGTCCTGCCCGCCGACCGCGTTCTGGAAGAAGCGGCGCTGCAGGGGCTGGACGGTGTAGGTCTCCCGATAGCAGATCTCGGGGGTCGGCAGCGCGGTGTCCGGGCAGCCCTTGCGCGGGTCGGGGTCGGCGTCGGTGAAGGAGCCGTAGCCGCTCATCGGCCTGGCGAACTGCTCTTCGAGCGCGAGCGCCGGACCCTTCTGCATCACTTCCTGGATCGTCGCCTCGGTCGGGCCGAAGCTCGATTGCTCGAGGAAGCGCACCGCGTCGCCCGCGGTGGCGGGTTGCGCCGTGGGCATCGTGCCCGGCGCCGGGGCGGGCGTCGGCGCGGGCGGGGTGACGCCCGGGGCAGGTGCCGGGGCGGGCGCCGGGGCCGGCGTGGTACCACCCGTCGCGGCGGTGCTGCCCGCGGCGGCGCTGCCGCCGCTTGCTGGGGCTGGATCGCCGCCACCGCCGCCGCCACCGCCGCCGCCCAGACAGCCGGCCAGCGAGAGGGTGAGGCCGATCACCGCCGCACGGGCTGCGATCGCGGGGCGCGAAGCGAGAGGAAACGGTCTCATCGGGGCTCCTTCCTGTCAGCGGACGCGCCCCGTGCGGCGGGCGCGAGTAGGGGATCGGGCGTCCGGGACGGAGGGAGCACCGGCCGCATTGCGGCCCGGCTGGCGATGTCGCTCCCGCGTGCGGGCGACCGGCTCCTCGAGTAGCGTGGCATCTCTTCGTCCCTTGAGGCCGCCCCCGCCGGCGGGCGTCCGTCGCGTGGCGTGCCGTTCTTTTGCGCGCGGCACTCGGTGTTGCAGTGGGCGCCACGCCCGGCTATGCCATCGTCATTTATGACGACGGCATTTAGCCGCAGCCGCGCGCACCCGTCAAGCGGGGGGCGTGAATAGCCGACAAACGGTCGGTGAATGTCGCGAAGTCGACGTCCACCACGGCTGTCGCCCGCTGGCGACGACCGACCTGCAGCATGCGCGCGGGGTGCGCAACATCCCGATTTCACTCAGGAAATCCGGTGCGTTCCGGTATACTCCACAACCTTGTCTGAGTTTTCCGGGGATGGGCATGCCGATCTACGAGTACCGCTGTGCCGCGTGCGGTTTCCAGAACGAGTACCTCCAGAAAGTGTCGGAGCCGCTGCTCACGGTCTGCCCGCAATGCGGGAAGGATTCATTCAAGAAGCTGCTGACCGCCGCCGGCTTTCAGCTGAAGGGCTCCGGCTGGTACGCCACCGACTTCAAGGGCGGGAGCGCGAAACCGGCCGAGACGAAGACCGACGGCGCGACCAAGTCCGGCGGCGCGAGCAAGTCCGACGAGAAGGGCGACACGAAGGCGGCCGCGCCCGCGAGCGGCGCCGGAGCCGAGCCGGCCTGCTCCTGAACCGCCGCCCGCGCACGATCGAGAGCGCGCGTGGCCGTCGTGCAAGCGCGCCGCGCCGATGAAAAAATATCTCATCACCGGGCTCCTGATCTGGATTCCGCTCGCGATCACGATCTGGGTACTGCACCTGATCGTGTCGTCGATGGACCAGGTGCTGACCCTGCTTCCGCCGGCGCTGCAGCCGCCGGCGCTGCTCGGGCACCAGATCCCAGGCCTCGGACTCGTCCTCACCGTGATCGTCGTGTTCGTGACCGGCGTACTGGCCTCCAACATTCTCGGACAGCGCATGCTGCGCGTCTGGGAGGCGATCCTGCGCCGCATCCCGGTCGTGAACTCCCTCTACGGCGGCGTGAAGCAGATCAGCGACACGCTGTTCCGGCCCGGTGGCCAGGCGTTCCGGAAGGCGGTGCTGGTGCAGTGGCCGCAGCCCGGGAGCTGGACGATCGCATTCGTGACCGGCGCGCCCGGCGGTGACGTCGCGAACCACCTCGACATCAACTACGTCAGCGTCTACGTTCCGACGACGCCGAATCCGACCGGCGGTTATTTCGTGATGCTCCCGCGCACCGCGGTGGTGGAACTCGACATGAGCGTCGACGAGGCGCTGAAGTACATCATCTCGATGGGCGTCGCCGTGCCGTCGCGCGTGCCGCCGCGGGCGGCGCCCGCGGCCCTGAAAACGCCGCCGTTGTGAGCCGAGCGGGCGCGGCCGCGTCGCCCTTCCCCATTCCCCTTCCTCCTTTTCCCTTCCCGAATCCGATGCGCACCCACTATTGCGGCCACGTGACCGCCGCCGATCTCGACCAGACCGTCCAGCTCTTCGGCTGGGCGAACACGCGACGCGACCACGGTGGCGTGATCTTCATCGACCTGCGCGATCGCGAGGGGCTCGTTCAGATCGTGTGCAATCCCAGCCGCACCGCCGCCTTTTCGGCCGCCGAGCGTGTGCGCAGCGAGTACGTGCTCGCCGTGACGGGCAAGGTGATCCGCCGCGAGCCGGGGCTCGTCAATCCGAAGCTCGCGACCGGCGAGATCGAAGTCGTCGCGGAGACGCTCGAGATCCTCAACCCGGCCACCCCGCCGCCGTTCCAGCTCGACGATACGAATCTGAGCGAGAACGTGCGGCTGACGCACCGTGTGATCGACCTGCGGCGGCGCGAGATGCAGCGCAACCTGATGCTGCGGTATCGCGTGGCGATGGCGGTGCGGCGGTATTTCGACGCGCAGGGGTTCTTGGACATCGAGACGCCGATGCTCACCCGGTCGACGCCCGAGGGGGCGCGCGACTACCTGGTGCCCTCGCGCCTCAACGCCGGAGAGTTCTACGCGCTGCCCCAGTCGCCACAGCTCTTCAAGCAACTGCTGATGGTGGCGGGGTTCGACCGCTACTACCAGATCACCAAGTGCTTCCGGGACGAGGACCTGCGCGCCGACCGCCAGCCCGAGTTCACCCAGATCGACGTCGAGACCTCGTTCCTCACGGAGGAGGAGATCCGGTCGATCATGGAAGGCATGGTCAGGACCGTCTTCAAGGAAGTCCTGGACGTCGAGCTCACGGCCCCGTTCCCGGTCATGCAGTACGCGGACGCGATGCGCGACTACGGATCGGACAAGCCGGATCTCCGCGTGCCGCTCAAGCTGACCGAGCTGACCGACGTGATGAAGAGCGTCGAGTTCAAGGTGTTCGCGGGGCCGGCGGGCTCGCCCGGCGGCCGCGTCGCGGGGCTGCTGGTGCCGCGCGGGGGCGAGCTCACGCGCGGCGAAATCGATGCGTACACCGAGTTCGTGTCCATCTACGGCGCGAAGGGGCTCGCGTACATCAAGTTCAACGATATCGGCAAGGGGCGCGACGGCATGCAGTCGCCGATCGTCAAGAACCTTCCGGACGAGGCGCTGAAGGCGATCGTCGAGCGGTCCGGCGCGCGGAACGGGGATCTGATGTTCTTCGGCGCCGGCACGGCGAAGGTCGTAAGCGATGCGCTCGGGGCGCTGCGCCAGAAGGTCGGGCACGAGAAGGGACATGCCGAAGGCGGCTGGCGGCCGCTCTGGGTCGTCGATTTCCCGATGTTCGAGTACGACGATGCCGACAAGCGCTGGGTCGCGATGCACCATCCGTTCACCAGTCCGAAGGACGGCCACGAGGCGTACCTCGAGTCCGACCCGGCGCGCGCGCTCGCCAAGGCGTACGACGTGGTGCTGAACGGCTGGGAGATCGGCGGCGGCTCGGTGCGGATCCACCGCGCCGACGTGCAGTCGAAGGTGTTCCGGGCGCTCGCGATCAGCGCCGACGAAGCGCAGCGCAAGTTCGGCTTCCTCCTCGATGCGCTGCAGTACGGCGCGCCGCCGCACGGCGGGATCGCGTTCGGGCTCGACCGCATCGTCACGATGATGGCGGGCGCGGAGTCGATCCGCGACGTGATCGCGTTCCCGAAGACCCAGAAAGGGCAGTGCCTGCTCACCCAGGCGCCGTCGCCGGTCGACGAGCGGCAGTTGCGCGAGCTGCACATCCGGCTGCGGACGGAGGGCAGGGCCTGAGCCTCGAGCGCATGCGACGCCGGAGCCGCGCAGGAGATCGGGTGAACCGGCTGCTGGTCGCGCTTGCCTGCGTCCTCTGCGCCTTCACGACAGGCACCGTCGCGCGCGAGGCGCCGCCGCTCCGCGAGGTCGCGGTCGCCGAGCTGCCGAAGGAAGCCCGCGAGACGCTCGCGCTGATCCGGAATGGCGGGCCGTTCCCGTACCGGAAGGACGGGGCGACGTTCGGCAACTTCGAGAAGCATCTGCCGCAGCGCGCGCGCGGCTACTACCGCGAGTACACGGTGCCGACCCCCGGCGCCCGCGACCGCGGCGCACGGCGCATCGTCGCGGGCCAGGGCGCGACCGGCGACGCGCGCACTTCGGGCGAGTACTATTACAGCGACGATCACTACCGCACGTTTCGTCGGATCCGGGAGTAGATTCGCGCGATGGACTACGAGCAGTTGCTCAGCGACCCGGGCGAGGCGGGCATCTTCGCGCGCCCGCCCGACGGTGCCGAACTCGACGCGGCGGCGGAGCGCGCGGGGCTTACGCGCTGGGCGGTCGACCTCACCGGCGTGAAGACGAAGGAGCAGCTGCTCGCGATTCTCGCGCAGCGGCTCGCCTTTCCCGAGTGGTTCGGCGGAAACTGGGACGCGTTGAACGACGTGCTCGCCGAGATGGCGTGGGAGCAGCCGGGCGGCGTCCTGCTGACGCTTGCCAACTGCGGCGAGCTGGCGCAAGCGGATCCGGAGAGTCTCGAGACCGCGCTCGAGGTGCTCGACAGCGTCGCCGAGGGCTGTTACGACGAGGACATCCCGTTCTGGGTCTTCGTCGACGGCATCGATCCGGCGGCATTCGATCTTCCGGTGCTGGGGGAGAACAGCGAGTAGTGTTCGGTGGTGAGCGTTTGGTGTTCTTCGCCAAGCACTGAGCACCCGGCATTTCGCATTGAATCCACAGTCCCTTGCAGTACAAGATTCCCCGCTCCGTCCTCGTCGTCATCCACACGCCGAGCCTCCTCGTGCTGTTGCTCGAGCGCGCCCCGTGGCCGGGCTACTGGCAGTCCGTGACCGGCAGCGTGGAGCGCGCGGACGAGCCGTTGCGCGAAACGGCGATTCGCGAGGTGGCCGAGGAGACCGGCCTTGCGGCCGAGCGCTTCGCGCTCGTCGACTGGGGCATCGAGAACTCCTACGAGATCTACCGGCAATGGCGATCCCGTTACGCGCCTGGTGTGTCGCACAACGTCGAGCACGTGTTCGGCCTGACGCTGCCCGAGCCGCTGCCGGTTCGCCTCGCGCCGAAGGAGCATTCGCAGTCCCTGTGGCTGCCTTGGAAGGTCGCCGCCGACAAGTGCTTCTCGTGGTCGAATCGCGACGCGATCCTGGCGCTGCCCGCCCGCGTCGCCGCTGGCGCACGTTGAGCGCGTTCCGGGCCGGCGCAGTGCTGGTGTTCGCGCTGCTCGCGGCGCGTGCAGCGCATGCCGCCCCGGCCGAGATCGTGGTCGAGGCCACGCGCGACGGCGATGCGTACGTGATCACCGCGCGCGGCGATCTCGACGCGGATGCCGGCCTCGCGTGGCGGGTCCTGACCGAGTACGATCGGTATCCCGCGTTCGTGCCGGACCTGCACTCGAGCCGGACGGTGTGGCGCGGCGCCGACGGCGCGGTGGTCGAGCAGCGCGGCGAGATGCGCTTTCTGTGGTTCCGGGTTCCCCTCGAGGTGAAGTACGAGATCCGCGAGCGGCCGCCGAGCATCGTGGAGTCGCGTGCCACGGGCGGCAGCTTCCGCGAAATGACCGGGCGCTACGAGTTGCTTCAGAACGGGGCGACGCTCAGGGTGGCCTACACCGGGAGGCTGGTGCCGGACTTCGCGATGCCGCCGCTGATCGGTACGTTCGCCGTCCGCAGGAACGTCGAGCGCCAGTTCACCGCGATGATCGCAGAGATCGAGCGGCAGAGCGCCGCGCGCCGATGAGCGCCCGCCCGTTGAGCACGCTCGTCGCACTCGCCGCGCTCGGCGGATGCGCGACGTTCGTGTCGCCGCCGTCCAGGCAGGTCGCGCCGGACAGCCTCGTCGCGCGCTGCGAGCGGCTGTACGGAACGCTCGATTCAGCCGTGGCGCGCGCGGGCGTGGAGGACGGCGGCGCGGCCCGCATCGCGGAATTTCCGTACGTGCGGGTCGACCGGTTTCTCGCGAGCTTCCGCGCTGCCCCGCTCGACGATGCCGCGCACCGCGCCTGGGTCGAATCGCTTATCAGCCTCGACCGCGATGCGCGTCGCGCCGAGCTCGACAACCTGCCGCCGGCCGCCCGACCGGCCGTCATGGGGCGCCTGTCCGACGACGGCTGGCCCGGGGTGGCGCCCGGCGTTCTGATCGAAGGCTGCTCACGGGCGCTGCGCGATCACGATCTTGCGACGGCAGGCGGCCGCGACCGGCTCCGAGACGCAGCGCACGTGCCCGACGACTACGACACCTGGAAGCGCATCGTCGGGTTCTACGCGCTCGCGAGCGTTCCGTTCGCGTACGGCGTGAGCCGGTACCAGGCCGGCGTTCAGGCGACCTTCGACACGCCGCTCGAGCAGCTTCCGGTCAGCGGCAAGCTCGTGCGCTATGCGCCGCCCGAGAGCGTGACGCTCACGGCGATCGAGGTTGCCGCGATCCTTGCAGGCACGACGACGTGGCCGCTCGGCATTCCGCGCCCGGAGGGCGCGCAGCTGGAACGCCTGACAAGGGCCTTCGCGCCGGTGCTCGAGATCGACGAGTCGGATGCGAACGACCGTCCGGGATTCCCGACGCCCGGCGAGGGTGGCCTGCCGACGGTCGACGTGAGACGCCCTGTGGTATTCACGCGAGTCGCGTACGCGCGCGTCGGGGAGCACGTGCTGCTGCAGCTCGTGTACAGCATCTGGTTTCAGGCGCGCCCCGAGCGCTCGCCGCTCGACCCGCTCGCCGGACGGCTCGACGGCCTGACCTGGCGCGTGACGCTCGCGCCCGATGGGAATCCCGTTCTCTTCGACACCATGCACAACTGCGGCTGCTACCACATGTTCTTCCCGACGCCGCGTGCCCGGCTGCGCGGGCAGCCGTACACAATCGAGGAGACGGCATTCGCCCCGCAGCGGCTGCCTGCGCTCCCGTCCGGGGACCGGCTCGTGCTCCGCATCGCATCCGGGACGCACTATCTCGAGCGCGTCACCCCTGCGGCGCCCGATAGCGCCGGCGCGCGCGGCTACGGCTTGACTGCCGACGACACGCTGCGCTCGCTGCACCGGCCGGACGGCACGCACCAGAGTCTGTTCCGCGGGGACGGAATCGTCGCTGGCAGCGAGCGCGGCGAGCGCTGGCTGTTCTGGCCGATGGGGATCCGCGAGCCCGGGGCGATGCGCCAGTGGGGTCGGCACGCGACCGCTTTCGTCGGGCGGCGTCACTTCGACGATCCGGGGCTGCTCGCGGGCTACTTCGAGTTCGACCTGCCTTGATCCAAGTCGGGCGGCATGCCGCCCGGGAAACTACAATCGGGGCAAGGAGCGATCGCAACGCACGATGGATCTTCACGTCGCCACGTACAACATCCACAAGGGGTTCTCGGCCTTCAACCGGCGCATGGTGATCCACGAGCTGCGCGATCGACTGCGCGGGCTCCACGCCGACATCGTCTTCCTGCAGGAGGTGATCGGCCGGCACGAGCAGCACGCGAACCGGTTCCACGAGTGGCCGGACGAGCCGCAGTACGAGTTCCTCGCCGACGCCGTCTGGGGCGAGTTCGCGTACGGCCGGAATGCGGTGTACGACCACGGCCACCACGGCAACGCGATTCTGTCGCGCTTCCCGATCGTCTCGGCCGAGAACCAGGACGTCTCGTCGAATCCGTTCGAGAGCCGCGGCGTCCTGCATTGCGAAGTGCGCATCCCGCGCACCGGTGTCAGCCTGCACTGCCTGTGCGTTCACTTCGCGCTGGTGGAGCGCGGCCGACGCCAGCAGGTCAAGGCGCTGATCGACCGGATCGTCGAGCTCGTGCCCGACGATGCGCCGCTGATCGTCGCCGGGGACTTCAACGACTGGCGCAATCGCGTCGGCCACCGCCTCGCCACCGAGCTCGGGCTCGTGGAGGCGTTCCGGGACCATCGCGGTCGGCCCGCGCGCAGCTTTCCGAGCCGGCTGCCCCTGTTCCGGCTCGACCGCATCTACGTGCGGGGGTTCTCCATCCATCACGCCGAGGTCCACCACGGTCATTCGTGGTCGCGCATCTCCGACCACGCAATGCTGACCGCGCGCCTCGCGCTCGACTGAAGCCGCGCGGCTGCGGCGCGCGATGCAGCTCCTCGAAGGCAACCGCCTGACGCTGCTCGAGAGCGGCGCGGCGTACTTCCCCGCCCTCGAGGCCGCGATCGCGTCGGCGCGGCACGAGGTCTACCTCGAGACCTACATCTTCGCCGACGACGCGACCGGTCGACGCATCGCGCGCGCGCTGGCCGAGGCTGCTGCGCAGGGCGTACGCACGAGCGTGCTCGTCGACGGGATGACGGTGAAGCGCTATAGCCGCGGCATCCGCGATCGGCTGCTCGCGTCCAACGTCTCGCTCGGCATTTACCGGCCCGACATTTCGCCCTGGAACTTCCGGCGCACGCGGCTGCGGCGGCTGCACCGCAAGCTCGCCGTGATCGACGGCTGCGTGGCGTTCGTGGGCGGGATCAACGTCATCGACGACATGCACACCCCCGGCCACAAGCCGCCGCGCTACGACTACGCGGTGCGGATCGAGGGCCCGCTCGTCGCCGAGATCCGCGTGGAGGCCGACCGCCTCTGGCGTCTCGTCGCGCTCTCCAACTTCAAGGAGTGGTGGGAGGCCGCGGCGCCCCTCGAGCAGCCCGCGGTACCGGCTTTCAGCGCGCGGCGTTCCTCGTGCGCGACAACTTCCGCCATCGCTCGGACATCGAGGACGCCTACCTCGCGGCGATCGAGGGCGCGAACGAGGAGATCATCCTGGCGAGCGCGTACTTCTTCCCGGGCGTGGCCTTCCGGCGCGCGCTCATCGCGGCGGCGCGACGCGGCGTGCGGGTGGTGATCCTGCTCCAGAAGCGGGTCGAGTACGTCCTCCTGCACTACGCGTCGCGGGCGCTGTACGGCCAGCTCCTCGACGGGGGCGTGCAGCTGTACGAGTACGGAGCGAGCTTCCTGCATGCGAAGGTAGCGGTGGTCGACGGGCGCTGGGCGACCGTTGGCTCGTCGAACATCGATCCGCTCAGCCTGCTGCTTTCGCGCGAGGCCAACGTCGTGGCCGACGACCGGCGCTTCGCGCAGGAGTTGCGCGAGCGGCTGATCGAGCGCATCGCGGCCGGCGCGACGCCGGTCTCACGGCCGCGCTGGCGCAAGAACCCGCTCGGCCTGCGCGTGCGAATCTGGATCGCCTACGGCGCTGCCCGCCTGCTGATGGGCTGGTTCGGATACGCGGAGAAGCACTTCGGCGACGTCTGATCGTGGCGCGCGAGTTCGTAGCGCCGCCACGCCCGCGGAAGCGCTCGCTAGCGCTCCGCCGTACGAATCCCCGCCGGCCCGCCGCTCATCTTGATGCGGTGGCCGGTGTCGAAGAGCCCCTTGGTGTCGAGCCGAAAAACCTGGATCTCCCGCTGCACCATGTTCTGCACGAGCACCTGACCGCCGCCGAACGCGACGCCCTGCGACCAGTTGCCGATCGGCGCCTCGGCGTATTTCATCAGGGTCTTGCCGTTCACCTGGTAGAGCACCAGCTTGCCGCTCGCGTTGTAGAAGGGCGAATTGGCCGGCTTGTTGCTGCCGTTCATCACTACAACTGCGACGAATGACCCGTCTGGCGAGCACTTGATGCCTTCCGGCGTCTGGCCGACGGTGATCGTCTCGATGACGCGCGCGGGCTTCAAGGTCAGGTCGATCACGCTGACCGTGTCGTTGTCGCCCTGTCCCAATCCGATGTTGGCGACCACCGCGATGTTTCCCGGCGCGCAGATGTCGATGCCGTAGGGTCGCAAGCCGGCATTGAGGTCGCGCTTCGTGTACTCGACCTTTGTTCCTTCGATTGAGAGCACCGAGATCTTGTGATCGTTGTCGCGGCTAACGAGCGCCGTGCGCCCGTCGGGGCTGATCACGACGTGGCTCGGGCCGGAGTTGGGCGCGCCGAGATCGATCTTCCCCGCGGGCGTGACGGTCTTGCCCGCGATCGTGAAGACCGAGACGGTGCCCGCGCTGCGGTCGGCCACCAGGGCCAGGTTCCCCGCGCGGTTAATCGAGACCCCCGCGGCGCCCAGGCCGGCCTCGACCACGGCGAGCACGCGCGGCGGGCGCGCGGTCAGGTCGATGACCGACATCCGGTTGTCGGGCACCTGCTTCGTCGGATCGGCCGGCGAAATCTTCATTGCGGACGTGACGAGCGCGATCGACTCGTCGGGTGCGATCGCGACGGAGAGCGGCGGCCCGACGACACTCGCGGGTGCCTCGACCTCTCCGATCATGACCGGCGGCGAGCTTGCGAGGTTCATGATCGTGACCGTGTCGGGGCGGGGGTTCGGGACGACCTTCGTCACGCCGTTCTCGAGCACGGCCTTGTTGTCGTTGGCCGAAACGGCGATTTGGGCCGAGGCCGAAGCCGCGCACGCAAGCCCTGCGGCACAGGCGGCGAAACGAAGCGCTCGCATGATCTCCTCCCGATTCGTTCGTGATGACGCGGACGGCGATTGTAGCCCGGGCCGGCGCGCTAAACCGGCACCAGCCGCCCGCCCTGCAGGCGAGGCACCACGTCGAGCGTCGAACGCTGCGCGGCGAACTCGATCTCGTGCTCGAGACCGCGCTCGGCCATCATTCGCCCGACGCGGCACTCGCGCAGCGTCGGAAACGGGTCGCCCGACCGGTACAGCGCGCGCGCGACACGGGCCGCGTCGGAGAAATCCGTCCGCTCGCCGAGCTGCTCGGCGAGCAGGTCGACGAGATAGCCCGCGCCGTAGAAGTCCTCGAGGTTGAAGTTGCCCATCGAACCGGAGCACACGATGAGGATCGTGCGGTCGCGATGCGCCGCGAGGACGCGCTCGATGACGGCGCGACCGTTGAGCAGCGCTGCCGCGTAAACGTCCTCGGCGCCTGCCGCCCCCTGAAGCGCCACGGTGCCGTTGGTGGTGGAGTAGATCACCGTCTTCGCAGCGACACCGTGCTCGACGAGCGCGAGCGGCGTCGGTGGGGCGAACCCCGGCAGCGTTTCCGCGTAGAGCTCGCCTGCGAGGACGAACGAGCCGGGCGCGCACCGCGCTCCCTCCTCGCGTGCGGCCGCCTCGTCGAGCGCGGGGATCACTCCCAAAGCGCCGTGCGCCACGGCGGTGACGATGGTCGAGGTCGCGAACAGCACGTCGAGCACGATCGCCACCTTCCCGGGGACGCGCACCGTGTCGAGATCCTCCTTGCGGCCGAGGACGTGGACCTTGTGCGCGAGCGGGACCGCCGCGGCCATCACTCGGGGCGCCGGGCGTACATCCCGTAGCCTTCCATGTGCATCACCATGTCGCCGTGCTGGTTGTAGACCTCCCAGCGATGCAACACGGTGCCGCGGTCGGGCTTGGAGCGCGAGATCTTGGCCTCGAGCACGGTCATCTTCATCCTGAGCCGGTCGCCGGGCCGCACCGGCTTGGTCCAGCGCACCTCGTTCACGCCCGGCGAGCCGAGGCTCGCGGCCTGCAGCAGGTAGGCGTCGCAGATGAGGCGCATGCAGATCCCGACCGTCTGCCAGCCGCTTGCGATGAGGCCGCCGTACGGCGAATCCTCCGCCGCGCGCTCGTCGACGTGGAAGTACTGGGGATCGAACCGGCGCGCGAACTCGACGATCTCGTCCCTGCCGACCGTCGGGCCATCCATCTCCCACACCCGCCCGGGCGTGAAGTCCTCGAAGTGGATCTTCTTCGTCACGCGTCGCTCTCTGCCGCGGCCGTGCGACGCAGGAAGAGCTGCGTGCCGATCATCGACAGGACGACTTCGTCGACCTGGTTGATGACTTCCCACATGAACGTCACCGTGCCACGGTTCGGCTTGGTCTTGGAGGGGCGTGCCTCGGTCGCAGTGGAGCGGAACCGCAGCGTATCGCCGGGGCGCACCGGCTTGATGAACTTGATCTCTTCGATGCCGGGCGAGCCGACACACGCGCTCTCGTTGAGGTAGCCGTCACACATCAGCCGCATGCCCACGCACGCGGTCTGCCAGCCGCTCGCGATCAGGCCGCCGTAGGGCGAGGCGCGGGCCTGCGCCTCGTCGGTGTGATAGCGCTGCGGATCCCACTGGCGCGCGAATGAGATGATGTCCTCCGCCGAGAGCGTGCGTTCGCCGAGCTCGAACGTCCAGCCGGGATGGAAGTCGTCGAAGTAGTACTTGAACACGGTGGGGAAAAAAGATGCGGCCCGCTGGGCCGCTTCCGCCCGGATTATCCCCGAAGTCGAAATGCAGCGCGGGCTTCCTGCCCGCCCGGGGAGGCGCCTGACTCAGCGTGCGAATTCGCGCGTGCCGTCATCGCGCAGCCGGCGCAAATCGCGCGCGACCGCGTTGCGGCAAGGATCTAGTACGAAAAGCTGTGGCGGATCGGCTGGGTCTGGCCGGCCTGCAGCTCGACGAACGTGTGGTACGGCAATTGCGCCGAGTTCCGGATCTCGACTCGATGCCGGCCTGGCGGAAGCTCGACTTCGGCAAGCGGCGGGGTGGTGCCGCGCAACCTGCCGTCGACGTAGACCTCGCCCCACGGCGACACCGCTAGGACGAGCTTCCCGGTCTGCGGCGGCGGCGGCGGGGCCGGCTTGGGCGGTGGCGCGACGACGACCTCGACCGGCGGCACGGGCTCGGGTGCCGCAATGGGCGCGGGCTCGGGCGGTTTCTTCGCGGCGCGCGCCCGCGCCTTCGGCGGTGGCGCGGGCTCCGGCGGCTTCTCGGGCGCGGCCACGGGCGATGGTACTTGTGGCGCGGGTGGCGCCTCGACCACCGGCGGCGCCGCGGCGACTATGGGCGCTGCGGCCTGAGGGGCGGGCGGAGGTGGCGACCCGCTCCATGGCGCGAGGAGGATCACGGCTCCGGCGACCAACACGGCCGCGGCGACCGCGGCGAGCCGGCCGCCGAAGCGTTTCATCGGCCCGGGCGCCGGAACTTCGGCCGGGTGTTCGGCGCCCATGACCAACGTCGGGTCGTCGAGCGAAACTTTCCGCGCCGGGGATTCGGCGCGGGGTGCGGCGCCGCTCGGCGCCTTTTCGAGCTTCTCTTCGACCTGGCGCAGCTCGCGGTACAGCCATCGTGCGCTCGGGTGTCGCTCGTCGGGACGTTTGGCGAGCATTCGAAGCACGAGCGCATCGAGCTCCGCCGGCACGCGCGGGTTGTGCGCACTCGGTGCTTGCGGCGTGTCCTGAAGCACCGTGCGCATGATGTCGACCACCTCGACGCCGCCGAACGGCTGCCGCCCGGTGAGCATCTCGTAGAGGACCGCCCCGAGGGAAAAGATGTCGCTGCGCCCGTCGAGTGCGCCGTCGCCCCGGATCTGCTCGGGCGACATGTACTTCGGCGAGCCCGCACGGCTGCCGGTCAGGACGTCGGCCTCACCGAGACGCGCGATGCCAAAGTCGGTTATCTTCGGACGGCGATTGCGTAGGATGATGATGTTCGCGGGCTTGACGTCGCGGTGCACGACGCCGTGCTCGTGCGCGTACGCGAGCCCGCGGGCGACTTGAGCCGCGATCTCGACGGCGCGCGCGACCGGGAGCGGCGCCTGCTCGTCGAGCATTTCGCGCAAGCCGGTGCCTTCGAGGAACTCCATCGCGATGTACGCCTGGCCACCCGCGTCGCCCGCATCGTAGATCGTGACGATGTTGGGGTGGTTGAGCCGTCCCGCGGAGCGCGCTTCCTGGAAGAACCGCTCGGTGAAGCTCGCCGCCGCCTCGCCGGAGCGGCCCGAGTCGATGGTCTTGAGCGCGACGACCCGATCGATGATCGGGTCGCGGGCGCGGTACACGACGCCCATCGCGCCGCGGCCGAGCTCGCCGAGCAGCTCGTAGCGTCCCAATCGGCCGGTCTGGAGTGCCTGGCTCACCTCTTGCATGGGTCCTATTGTCGCAAGAAAGCCCTTGAAACGGCCGGCGATAAGCGCCGGAATCCAAACTATTTCTTTTTGTCGAAGGCGTCTGCCAGCCTAACATTGCGGGACACGCCGGATGAGGTCGGGAGTTATCGCGCCCGCGCCCGGAAGAAAACTCCAACTATGTCAATGTCATACAATAGGCGGTGCTGCGGCGCATCGTCCCGACCATGAGCCGGCTCGCCCTGGACGTCGCGGCGCGGTCCGATCTCGGTCGGGTCCGCAGCTTCAACGAGGACAGCTTCGTCACCGACGCCGAACGGGGCATGGTGGCCGTCGCCGACGGGATGGCGGAGCACAAGGGCGCCGATCTTGCGGCCAAGCTCGCCACCACCACACTGGTGCAGTCGCTGCTCGCCGGGCAGAACCTCGCGCCGCGGGCGGCGACGCACGCCGCCTTCGCCGCCGCCAATCGCGCGATCCTGGAGCGTGCGCGCGCGGACCCGACGCTCAAGGGCATGGGAACGACGCTCGCGCTCGCTTGGTTCCAGGGCGATCGGGTGTCGATCGCGCACGTCGGCGACTCGCGCGTTTACCGGTGGCGCACGGGCCGGCTCGAGCGCCTGACGACCGACCACTCTTTCGTCCAGAGCCAGCTCGACGCCGGTCAGATGACGAGCGAGGAGGCGCGCGTGTCGCGCAGCCGCCAGCTCGTCACGCGCGTCCTCGGCGCAGAGGAACAGGTGGTGCCCGACCTGGGTGAGCACGAGGTGCTTCCGGGCGACGTGTACCTGCTGTGCACGGACGGGCTCCACGACCTGGTCGAGGACGGCGACATCGCCAGCGCGCTCGAGGTCCTCGCGCCCAACCTCGATCTCGCGGCATCGACGCTGGTCGCCATGGCGAACGATCGCGGCGGGCGCGACAACATCTCGGTGGTGGTGGTACGCATCGACCGCAGGCGCGAGACGAAGCGCGCGCCCGAGCCGCAGGCGCAGGGCCTCTTCGGCTGGCTGCGCACGAAGTTCGGGGGCTGAGAGGGGAGCGGAGGAAGGATGGCGAAACTCGTTGCGAGCCGCGCCGGCGCGGCGCTCGGCTCCTGGTTCATCGAGCGCGAGCGGGTCGTCATCGGGCGCGCCGAGGGCGCGGGCATTCGCCTCGAGGACCAGGCGGTCAGCAAGCAGCACGCCGCGATCGAGATGGTCGGCAACGATCACATCCTGCAGGATCTCGGCAGCGCGAACGGCACGTGCGTGAACGGGACGCGCATCACCCGTCACCTCATGCGTCACGGCGACCTGGTCGAGATCCTCGACTTTCAGCTGCGCTACGTCGACCACAAGAGCGTGGTGGGGAACGAGGGCGAGCGCACGACGATCTTCCATGCCGCCGACGCCGGGCAGGCGCCGGCCCCGGCGTCGGGCGTTCGGGCGCCCGCGGCCGAGGCGCGCGTGCTCGAGGTGAAGCTTCCCGAGGGCGTGCTGCGCGGCGCGGGGCAGGCCGGCGGGCGCGAGATCGTCCTCGACCATGCGCTCACCGCGCTGGGGCGGCGCGGCGATGAGTACGCCGCGATCTTCCGCCGGCCGCAGGGCTACTTCATCGCGCGGGTCGAGGGCAAGCCGCCGCGCGTCAACGGCAAGCCGATCGTCGACGACTGGCAGCCGCTCGGCGCGGGCGACGTGGTCCAGGTCGGCGTCGAGAAGCTCGAGTTGTCCCTCGCCGAGCGCGACCGGCGCTAAAGCGCGCTAAAGCGGCGCTACTTCTTCGCTTCCCGGATCAAGAGGCCGGTCGTCGAGACGCGCACCTCGAGATCCATCGCGCGATCGACTGGAACGAAGCTCGCCGAGCCGTACTCCGCGTCGAAGAGCGGCGCGAGCCATGCGCTGCGGTCGCGCAGCTTGAAGAGATCCAGCGCACGCGGCTCGCCCAGCGGGTAGACGGTGCGCATACCGGTGCGCTCCTGCTCGACGGAGCGGTAGCGCCCGGCGATCCTGTCGAGCTCGTAGGCGGTGTGCAGGCCGATCACGTTCGCGATCGGCTTCCACTTGAGGATGTGCGCGTCCACGTACAGCTCGTCGCCCGCGATCACGTAGCCCGTGCTGCGGCCGTCGGGAAAGCGCACCTGTGCGTCGAATCGTTGCGGCCCGCTCGGCTTTACCGTGATGTGCGCCGCGACTTCCTCGCGAGTGAGCGCCTGGTATCCGCGCATGCCCACGGAAACGATCGTCGCAGCCAGGCCGATCGCTGCGACCGCGAGGCCGATGAGCAGCCGCACCGCGAACCCGACCGGCTCGCGGCGGAACAGCACCACGAACCCCGCGGCCATCTGCAGCAGACCCACCAGCCCGAACGCCAAGCCGACGAGGAAGAGCGGCGACCCGGCGATGTCTTCGAGGTTCGTCATGCGCGGGTACGGGAGTCCGGGTCAGGCGGCCTGCCGCAACTCGGTCGCGTACTCGCGCACGTACTCGGCGAGCGTGCGCCGCGGCCGCGCGAGCAGCTGTTCCGCCCCGCCGCAGCACCCGCAGCGCAGCACCCCGCTGGCAAGGTAGTCCCAGTACTCGGTGACCGCGCGGATGCGCGCGGGCGGGATCCCGTTCGCCTCCAGCATCCCCGAGGCCTCGGGCAGCCCGATATCGACGTAGCGCACCGGTTCGTGGAGTTCCGCAGCGAGCAGCTCGGCGACCGTCTCGAAGCCCGCTTCTGTCGGGCCCGAGAGCTCGCACAGAAGATTGTCGCGTGCGTCGATCGCGATGCGGCGGGCGATCACCGCGCCGGCATCCTGCGCGTCGAGCCAGGCGAAAGCCGCGTCGCGAAACGGGCCCACGATGCGCCAGCCCGCTGTATCGCGGCGCATGAAGAGCGGGATTGTCTGCATATAGGGCATGCAGCGGAGCAGCGTGTGGGGAAGACCTGAGGCGACGACCTCGCGCTCGACGAGCCCGATCCAGCGCAGCAGCGTCACCGGCGAGCGCGCATCGGCGCCCGCTGCCGACAACAGGTGAATGCGCGCGATGCCCGCGGCCCGCGCCGTCGCTGCGAGCGACATCTGCTGCTCGGTTGCGCGCTGATCGAAGCTTGGAACGAGCACGAGATCGGTCGCGCCCGCCAGCAAGTCCTGGCGGTCCTGGGGGGAGGCGAGCGGGGCGAACTGGACCGCAAACTCTCCGGGGAAACCCGCGGCGGCCCCCGGCTTCAACAGCCCGAGGCGCTTCTTGCCGGGGAGCGGTGCAAGCGCGGCGGCGACCGCGCGCACGACGCGTCCTGAACCTCCACCGACGACGAGCATCCCCGTTTCCCCCTGTGCGGGCCCTGGACCGCGGCGTCGTAGCTGCCGCAGGGGCCGGAGGTCTAGGTTCGCATATTTCCGACGGCCGTTCAGCCGACTTCGCCGTTCGCGCCGATCGCGAGTTCGATGCGCTCGAGGACGAACGTCGGGATCTCGTGCCGGTCCGTCATTGCGGTGTCGGCACGCGCATGGATCGGCGCGAGCAGCAGCCCGAAGGCCGCGGCGGCAAGCAGCGCCAAACCGGAGATTCGAAGTTGCATGGTGTTCATTTGAGCCTCCTTGTCTGAGGCCGTGGGTGGCCGGGGCGACTTCGCCCCGGCACCCCTGCCCCGGCACTACGGGTTGTAGCGGTCGACTTGGTCGTACTTGCCGCGCGTCTCGGTCGACTGCGCCGACTGGACGGACGAGGCGGCTTGCGCCTGCTTCCAGTAGGCGTCGTCGAACGCCCAGTTGTTGTCGGCAAAGGCGGCGTTGGCGCCGAGCGCAAGGCCGACGGCGGCGATGGCGATCAGGTTGCGTTTCATGGTGCTGTTCCTTTCGAGCTTGGGTTGATGGATCGGTCTCTTGTTTCGGGATCGCGTGCTCGGGTAGGAGCGCTGCGATCTCGATGGGACGCAGTCTGAATGTTCTGCAGGGATGAATAAATCCAGTAACATCGAAATAACTGTTCAGCATGGATTGACAATCGACCGACCGACATGGATCGCCTGACCAGCATGGAGGTCTTCCACTGGGTGGTGGAGCTGGGAAGCTTCTCCCGAGCGGCTGACCGCCTGGACTTGTCAAGAGCGAGTGTGACTGCTCACATTGCAGCACTCGAGAGTCGCCTCGGCGTCAAGCTGCTGAACCGGACCACCCGGCGACTGAGCCTGACGGACGACGGGACCTCCTATCTCGAGCACGTCCGCCGGATCCTCGCCGACGTGCAGGAGACCGACGCCATGCTCAGCGCCGGGCGGAGCGTGCCGCGGGGGATCCTGCGCGTGGAGATGCCGGTGACCCTGGGCCGGCAGTACATCGTTCCGGCGCTACCCCGATTTGCGTCGCAGTACCCGGAGCTGCAGGTGATTGCGCTGCTCGAGGACCGACGCACGAACCTCGTCGAGGAGGGCATCGACGCCGCGGTGCGGAATGGCCCGCTGAGCGACTCGACGCTGGTCGCCCGCCGGGTGTTCGAGGCCCGGTGGGCGACCTACGCGTCGCCCGACTACCTGGCCTTGCACGGCGAGCCCAAGACACCCGCCGAGCTCGACGGCCACAATTGCCTGGGCCTCTACGTCGTCTCCCGCGGCGAGGCCTTCGACTGGGCGTTCGAGAAGGATGGGGCGCGCGTCGTGCGCCCGCCCGGGGGCCGGCTCATGGTGAGCAACGGCGAGGCGATGCTCGACGCGGCGGTGAACGGCGCGGGCGTCGTGCAGACCCTCGACATGTTCGCGAGTCGCTGGGTCGCCTCCGGCGCGCTGCGGCCGATCCTGGTCGACTGGCAGCGCACCGACGCCTATCCGATCTCGGTCGTCTATCCGCAGAGCCACCACCTCTCGGCAAAGGTGCGGGCGTTCGCGGAGTTCGTTGCAGGGCTATTCCCGCGGACGCGAAGACTCTAGCCGCGCGTCTCCCACGCCGCCTTCTCCGCGACCACCAGGCGAGCGACCTCGTCCCAGGAATGCGCGCGCGGCCCGGGCAGGTGCTCGTTGGTCGAGTTGGAGAAAACGATGGTCTTGAGCCCCTGCTCACGCAGCCGCGCGACGTTCTCGGGCGAGTCCTCGACGTAGAGGTCGGCGCCCACGGCAGCCTTTTCACGCATGAAGCACAGGTCCCAGTACGGAATGTCGTGGAAGTCGAGCCACTCGATCGTCTGGCGCACCGCGACCTGGTGGAAGTACTTGATGAAGAGGCGGTGCGTAATGATGCGGATGCGCACGTCCTGCGCGGAGAGCCTGCGCAGCGCCTGCGGCGCGCCGGGCATCGGCGGCAGCCGACGGAACAGTTCGCGCTGCGTGACCGCAAAGCGATGCAGCGCGTCGTAGCCGCCGGGGGCCTGGTCCACGCCCCACTCGGGGAGGGTCCACGAGACGCGGTCGGGGAGGCTCGCGACGTCGACGCCGAGCCACTCGGCCGCGACCGGCTTCAGCCCGCCGTAGAAGTCGGCGCAGACGCCGTCGAGGTCGACGCCGAGGACGAAGCGGCGGGTGGCCGGCATCGACTGCCGCGCGCTACGCCTTCGGCTTTTCTTCCGGCTTGAGCTGCAGCGACTTGAGCTCGAGGAACTCCTCCAGCCCGAACCTGCCGAGCTCGCGGCCGTGCCCCGACTGCTTGAAGCCGCCGAAAGGCGCAAACATGTTGAACGGCCCGCCATTGATGTCCACCTGACCGGTGCGCAGGCGCCGCGCCACCTTGAGCGCGTGCTCCTCGGTCGCCGACCACACACCGCCGCCCAGGCCGTAAGGCGTGTCGTTGGCGATGCGGATCGCGTCGGCCTCGTCCTTGTACGTGATGATCGAGAGCACAGGGCCGAAGATCTCCTCCTGCGCGATGGTCGAGCCCGGCTTCACCCTGCCGAACACCGTGGGCTTCACGTAGTAGCCCTTGTCGAGGCCCGCCGGCGCATCGGGTCCGCCGGCGAGCATCTCGGCGCCTTCCTCGATGCCCTTGCGGATATAGCCCCGCACGCGTTCGCGCTGCGCCGCCGAGGTGAGCGGCCCGAGCCTCGTCTTCTCGTCCATGGGGTCGCCGAGCGTGAACTTCTGCGCCTCTTCGACGGCGAGCTTCGCGGCCTCGGCGTACTTCGACTCTGGCACGAGCATGCGCGTGTGCGCGCTGCACGTCTGGCCCGAATTGAGGAAGCATGCCGACACCGTGCCCTTCACCGCCGCCGCGAGGTCGGCGTCGTCGAGCACGATGGCGGCGCTCTTGCCGCCGAGCTCGAGCGCGACGCGTTTCACCGTCGCCGACGCGAGCTCGGACACGCGCTTGCCGGCGCGCGTGGAGCCGGTGAACGACACCATGTCGACGTCCGGATGCTTCGCCAGCGCCTCGCCGACTACCGGCCCGAAGCCGGTCACGAGGTTGAACACGCCTTTCGGGAGCCCGACCGAGTCGATGATCTCCGCCAGGATGAAGGCATTCAGCGGGGCGACCTCGGAAGGCTTCAGCACGATCGTGCAGCCGGCGGCGAGCGCCGGCGCGACCTTTGCGGCGATCTGATGGAGCGGATAGTTCCACGGCGTGATGCAGGCGACGACGCCGACCGGCTCGCGCACCACGATGGAGTTGCCGACCTTCTCCTCCCATTGGTACCCGCCGAGCATCTTCGCGTACATGCCGAAGGTGAAGGTGGGCGACCCGGCCTGGATGCGCGTCGCCAGCTTCACCGGCATGCCGACTTCCTGCGCGATGATCTTGCCGATCTCGTCCGAGCGGGCCTTCAGGCCCTCGTTGATCTTCGCAAGGAATGCCGCGCGATCCGCCGGCGGTGTCGCGGCCCAGCTTTCGAACGCGGCGCGCGCAGCGGCGACGCCCGAGGCCGCGTCGTTCTCATCGCCTGCGGGGATCTTCGCGATCACCTCCTCGGTCGAGGCGGAATGAACGTCGATCGTGCCTTTGCCGTGCGGCGCGGTCCACGCGCCGTTGATGTAGAGCTTGTCGCGGAGCTGCATCGGGAGCCTCGTTGGAAGGAGGGCGGAAGGGCGCCTATTATACGGAGGCATGCCCCTTCCCCGTGTTCTCGCCGTCGCGCTCGCGCTGATTGCCGCGGCGGCACGCGCGAACGATCCGTTGCCCGCGCTCGGCGCGGATCCGCGCGCAGTGACGGTGTCGGGGATCTCCTCCGGCGGATTCATGGCGGTGCAATTCAACGTGGCGCATTCAAGCGTCGTGACGGGAGCGGGCGTGCTTGCGGCCGGGCCGTACTACTGCGCACAGGGCTCGGTGGTCACTGCGTACTACAACTGCATGACGCCGGGGACCTGGACGCCGCTTCCGGGAATCGAGCAACTCAAGGCGCAGACGGACGCGCTCGCGCGCGCGCGGTCGATCGACCCGACCGACAACCTCGCGAGTGCGCGCGTGTGGCTCTTTTCGGGGACGAGCGACCGGACGGTGGATCCGTCGGTCGTCGACGCATTGCGCGGGTTCTATGCGCGCTACGGCGTGCCGCCCGAGCGAATTGCATTCGTGAAGGACAGGCCGGCGGGGCACGCGATGGTGACCGAGAGCGCTGGCGGCGCATGCGCAGTCACTGCGCCGCCGTACATCAACGACTGCGATTTCGATGCGGCCGGCGAAGCGCTGAAGCACTTGCTCGGGCCCCTGGAGCCGCCCGCGGCGAAGGAGTCCGGGCGCATCATCCGTTATGACCAGCGGGCATTTGCCGCCGGCGGTGCGTATTCGATCAGCCTGGCGGACTCGGGCTACGCCTATGTGCCGCGCGCCTGCGAGTCGGCGCAGTGCCGAGTGCACGTCGCGTTCCACGGCTGCCGCCAAAACGTCGAGGCGATTGGCGAGCGCTTCGTGCGCGAAGCGGGCTACAACCGGTGGGCGGATACGAACCGGCTCGTCGTGCTCTACCCGCAGACGACCAGCCGCAACGGCTGGGGAATGGCCGGTCTGCAGTGGAGTTTCGTGTTCAACCCGCGCGGGTGCTGGGACTGGTGGGGCTACACCGGGAGCCAGTACATGACCCGGGCCGGACCGCAGATCGCGGCCGTCAAGGCAATGGTCGATCGGCTCGCTGCGCCGCGCGGCCCCTAGGCGCGCATCAGCCCGACGACTTCGGGTGGCGTGCGCTCATAGGCGAGAATCTTCTCACGCAGGAAATCCGGCCAGGGCGCGGACTGCTTCGTCTTCAGGTCCGCGTTCACGTAGATCAGCTCGCCGCTGGTGAGGTGCTCGTCGCCGCGCCAGATTCCGAACAGGAACACCATCGAGGTCCGGCCGATGCGCGCGACCCGACAGCCCACGTCGAGCAGCTGGTCGTATCCGGCGGAGCCGTGATACTCCGCGGTCGCCTTGATCGCGTAGATGTCCATCCCCAGGGCGACGATGTCCTGCGGGTACGCGAATCCGATCGCGCGCCAGTACTCGGCGATGGCCACGTCAAAATACAGGAAGTAGTTGCCGTTGAACACGACGTCCTGCCGATCGACTTCGGCCCAGCGGACTCGCAGCGCGTGGCAGAAAGTGAAGTGCTCGCGCAGCATCTACTCGTGATCCACCTGGATCGCTTCGAGAAAGCGCGACACGCAGTTGTAGCCGGCGATCGTGACCGTCAGCTCGACGAGTTCCCGTTCCGGGAGGTGCTTGCGCACCTGCGCGAACACGTCGTCGGGAACGCGCACCTGTCGGGTCATCGCGTCGGCGTAGGCGAGGACCGCACGGTCGGCCTCGGTGAGCCCCGCGGGGACGCGATCGACGGCGATAGCGTCCAGCTGCGCTTGCGTCAGCCCCTCCTTCAGCGCGAAGGGAATGTGCGCCTTGAACTCGTAGTCCGCGCCGTTGATCACCGCAATGCGCATGATGGCGAGCTCGCGATAGCGGCCGGAGAGCGCGCCTTTCTGTCGCACCGACGTGAAAAACGTGAGCCAGCCTTCGGCCATCGGCGGGCTGTGCAGCAGCATGCGATAGAGATTAAGCAGCCGGCCGCCGCGCTCGCGCTTGATGCGCTCGACGAGCGGCGCAAGGTCGGAACGGTCGATGTCGGGGTAGGGCAGGCGGGCCATGGCGATTCCATCCGGTCGAGGCGCGCAGTATAGCGACGCCGCGTCGCTATAATGCCTTGCCGACCGGAGCCGCTCCATGAACGCAATCTGCGACCTCGCCACACTCGCCGCCGCGATCCCCGACGGCGCGAAGCTCGCGATCCCGAACGACCCGTTCGGCGTGGCGATGGCCGCGACGCGCGAGCTGGTGCGGCGGCGGGTGCGCGACCTCCACATCCTGTGCGTGCCGACGAGCGGCATCCAGGCCGACGTGCTGATCGGCGCCGGCTGCGTGGCGTCGATCGAGACCTCCGCGGTGTCGGTCGGCGAATACGGCACCGCGCCGCGCTTCGCGGCCGCCGCGCGCGACGGCAGCGTCAAGATTCTCGACGCCACCTGTCCGGCGATCCATGCCCGGCTGCAGGCCGGCATGAAGGGGCTGCCGTTCATCCCGCTACGCGGGCTGCTCGGCACCGATATCCTCGCGCAGCGGTCCGACTGGAAGGTGATCGACAACCCGTTCGCGCCCGGCGACGCGGTGGTGGTGCTGCCGGCGATCCGCCCGGACGTCGCGCTCTTTCATGCGCCGCGCGCCGACCGCCTCGGGAACGTCTTCATCGGGCGCGCGCGCGACCTGGTGAACATCGCGCAGGCGTCGCACGCGAGCCTGGTCACCGTCGAGGAGGTCGTCGACACGAATCTGCTCGAGGATCCGGAGCGCTCTGCCGGAGTGATCCCGGCGCTGTATATCGAGCGGATCGCGGTGGCCCCGCGCGGCGCGTGGCCGCTCGGGTTGCCGGGCCGATACGATCCCGACGGGGCGGCGCTGGGGCGTTACGCGCAGGCGGCACGCACGCGCGAGGGCTTCGGCGCGTGGCTCGCCTCTTGGCTCGCCGGCACGCCCGCGGCGGCGGTCGCGTGAGCGCGACGCAGACCGAGATTCTGATCGCAACGATCGCGCGGCTGCTCGATGGCTGCCGCAGCGTCGTCATCGGCAACCAGTCGCCGATTCCCGGCTCGGCGGCGCTCGTCGCGCGCGAGCTCTCCGACGGCGCGCTGCGCGTCACCATCCTCGGTTCGCGCCGGCACACCGACTTCACGAATGGCGGCGTCGAGACCTTCGATCGCGCCGCGCAGGGGCGCGTCGACGCGTTCTTCCTCGGCGGCGGTCAGATCGACGGCGAAGCCAACATCAACCTGGTCGGCTCCGGCGCGTACCCGCGCGTCGACGTGCGCTGGCCGGGATCGTTCGGCTCGGCCTATCTCTACTTCCTCGTGCCGCGCGTGATCCTGTTTCGCGAGGAGCACACGCCGCGCGTCTTCGTGAAGAAAGTGGACTTCGTGAGCGCGCCGGGCACGAGCCCGCCCGGCGTCTATCGGCCCGGCGGCCCGTGGAAGCTCGTCACGGGGCTGGGCCTGTTCGCGTTCGACAAGTCGCGCAAGCGCTTCGCACTGGAGAGCGTGCATCCCGGCCACACCGTCGACGAGATCGTCGCGAACACCGGATTCGAGTTCGACCATCCGGCGAGCACGCCGACGACACCCGATCCCGACCCGCGCGTGCTCGCGCTCATACGCGGCAAGATCCGGGACGAGATCGCGGAGACCTATCCGAAGTTCGCGGCGGGTCTCGCCGCGTAGCCAAGCGGCCGACGCCGCGCCGTCAGGCCGCTTCCTGGATGTGCCGGGCCTGATTGTCGACCAGGATCGGCGTGTCGTAGTAGGTGAAGGTCGGTTCGCTGCCGTACAGCTCCCGGATGCGCTTCTTGAATGCGTCGCCGTGCCACTTCTGCGCGTCGGCGACGGACTTCCACGTGTAGGCCCCGCCACCGTACCCGCGCTCGGCATCGAACAGGTAGTTCTTGCGAATCAGGTCGGGGTTCGCGCTCCAGACCGGCGCGGATTCGCGCGCCTTGGCGGCGTACTCGGCCCGCGTCATGCCGACGGGCAGCTTGAACAGAACGATCTCGGTGATCATTGCGGTCCTCCACGGCGTTGAACGCGCTTGACTCTAGCACTCGTCTCAGCCGATCGCGAGCCCGGCGATGCCGACGACGATGAGAGCCGCGGCGACGAGGCGCCGCGTCGCATCCGCCTCCTTGAGGAAATGGGTGCCCATCAGCGCGGCGAAGAGGATGCTCAGCTCGCGTGTCGGCGCGACGTAGCTGACCGGCGTGAATACCATCGCTGTCAGCACAAGGATGTAGGCGAGCGGCGACAGTATCGCGACCAGCACGATCCAGCGCCGATCCACGCGCCACGCTGCGCCGAGCGCACCCTGCGCACGCCACGCGGCAATTGGCCAGAGCATGAAGACCCGCAGCGTCAGGCACGCCCAGTCGAACACGATCGGCGGAATCAGGTAGTGGCTGACCGCGATCTTGTCGACGACGGTATAGAGCGCGATCGAGGCCCCGGTCAGCAGGGCGAAGCCTGCGCCCTTGGGTCGGTCGCGCGAGAACAGGCGCAGCGGGTTCCCGGTGAGGAGAAACGCGCCCACGACGACCAGCGCCGCGCCGGCGAGCGCAAGCGCGCCGGGGCGCTCGCCCAGCACGAGAATCGCCGCGCCGATGGTGAGGATCGGCCCGGTCGCGCGGGCGAGCGGGTACACGATCGAGAGATCGCCGTACCGGTACCCGCGGTCGAGCAGGATGAAGTACGCGGTGTGGATCGCCGCGCTCGCGAGGACCGGCCACAGATGCACGAGCCGGAATTCATAGTCCTGGTGAATCCACTGCCCCGCGGCGAGCGGCGCCCAGATCACCGCCGCCACCAGGGCGACGAGCGTCATGAAACCCGCGCCGCCGCGCGCGCGCTTGAGGAGGAAGTTCCACGTCGCGTGAGCGAGCGCGGCGGCGAGCAGGAGCGCGAGAGCGGCCGCGGTCACGGCGCGGGACGGAGGGACGGCCACATTTCTGTGGCATTCTAGTCGCGCCCAATTCGAACACCGGGATCGTGGACGAGATCGTCATCCGCGCGATGCAGAAGTGGCCGAGCGTGCCGAACGTGTTCGGCTGGCTCCGGCTCGACCGCCGCGGCAATTGGCTCGTGAAGAGCCGCCCGTCGGGCGACGCCCAGCCGGCATTCGACCGCATCAGCAACGCGGCCGTGATCGAATTCATCGGCCGCAACTATGCGCACGACGGCGCGGGGCGCTGGTACTTCCAGAACGGACCGCAGCGCGTCTTCGTCACGCTCGAATACACGCCCTTCGTGTACCGCCTGCGGGGCGACCGCGAATCGCTCGAGACGCACACGGGCCTCGCCGCCGCCGAGGTGCGCGGCGCGTGGATCGACGATGCGGGAATGCTGGTGGTCGAAACCGAGCTCGGGCCGGGCGTCCTGCTCGACCGCGACCTGCCCACGCTCCTCGACCGCATCGAGACCGCGAGCGGACCGGCGAGCGAGGAGTCGCTCGCGGCGCTCACCGCGGGGGCGCTTCCCGATCTCACGCTCGATCTCGGGCTCCGGCGCATCCCCTTGAGCGCCATCGTAGCGGCGGAGGTCCCCGCGCGCTTCGGCTTCGATGCCGATCCGCGCCCGGCGCCGGGGGAGCCGGAGTGCTGAGCGGGATCGCCGCGCACGCTGACCCGGACCGCGCTCGGCCAGCCCGCCGGCGGCCCCTTTCGTTGCGGGTCCCCACTGCGTTATCTTTCGTCGTTCCCGACGGCGACGACTGGGCCCAAGCAGGCCGAGGACATTGCCGGCGCGCTGGTGTACGCGACGTGAAGAGCGAACAAGGGAGGGACGGCAACGTGATGATCCGAAAATTGGCGGTCGTCGCCGCGGCGGCGGCGCTCGCCGGCTGCTCGAGCTGGTGGCCCTTCGGCAGCTCGCCGAGCCCGGACCGTCCGTGGTATCCCGCGGACGCGTCGGTCTACAAGTGCGAAGCGAACAAGACGCTCGTCGTGCGCTATCTGGAGGGCGGCAAGGCGGCGATGGTGATGTTTCCCGACCGCGAGTTCCGTCTCGACCAGGTGCGCTCGGCGTCCGGCGTGGCGTATTCGAACGGCCGCACGGACCTGCGCACGAAAGGCGACGAGGTGCAGCTCGAAGAAGGCGGCAACCCCCAGTACGCGAACTGCAAGCGCGCGCAGCAGTGACGCGCTATAGCGCCGCGTCGAACTCCGGCTCGTAGCGCACCAGGCCGCTCGCGCCGGCGAGCGCGCCCGGCGCGAGCTCGAGCGCCATGAAGGCCTCTTCGGGCGCCTCGAACTCGCATGCGAGTCCGAGCGTGGCCGCGGTGCGGAAACCGAAGCGGCGGTAGTACTCGGGGTCGCCCAGCAGCACCATGAAACCGTAGCCGGCGTCGCGCGCACCGACGATCGCGGCGCGCATCAGCAGCGTGCCGATGCCGCGGCGCTGGAGCGCCGGCCGGACGGCGAGCGGCGCAAGGCCCGCGCCGCGCGGCGAGAGTCCGGGGCCGTGCAGCGCCACGTCGGTCAGCAGCGCGTGCCCCACGACCGCATGCCCCATCGTCGCGATCAGCGAAGCGGCCATCTTGCCGTGGCGGCGGAGCGTGTCGACGAGATCGGCTTCGAGCTGACCCTTGAACGCGGCGACGATCACCCGCCGCACCGCGCGCGCATCGTGCGGCTCCTCGGCGCGGATCGCGAGCTCGCGCGTCGCGTCGCGCCCTCCGGCCCGCGGCAGGACCTGCGTCACCATCCGAATCGCACCCGCCCGATCGCCATCGCCACCGCGGCCTGGGTCGGCTCGACCACCGGTACGCCGGCCGCCTGCTCGACGCGGTCGCGATACTGCGCCATGCCGGCGCAGCCCATCACGATCGAGTTCGCGCCGTCGGCCGCGAGCTGCATGCCGACCGCGATCATGCGGCTCGCCGTCTTCGACTCGTCGGCGAGCTCGACCACCGGCAGGCCCACCGCGCGCTCGTTCGCGAGCCGGCTCGAGACGCCCATGGCGTTGATCGTGCGCAGGTGGCGCGGAATCGAGGTCGGCAGGATTGCGATCACCCCGAAGCGCTGCCCGAGGGTGAGCGCGGTCAGGATGCCGCACTCCATGATGCCGAGCACCGGTCGCCGCGTCGTCTCGCGCGCCGAGTGCAGGCCCGGGTCGCTGAAGCACGCGATGACGAAAGCCGCCGCACGCGGGTCCAGCTCCGCGATCAGGCGCAGCATCGGCGCGACGACGCCGTCTACGTCGCGCTGCGTCTGGATGCCGGGCGGACCCGCGGCGAGCGTCACGCACTCGATTCGCGGTGCGCCCGTCATGCGCAGCGGCTCGCACGCGCTGTCGATGCCGCGCGTGACCGCTTCGGTCGAGTTCGGATTGACGACGAAAATCGTCTCGCCCATGGCGGCAATTATGCGGGAACTTTCATGCGGCGGCGGCGACCGGACCCGCCACCCGCGCTGCCGCGGCGAGAAATAAGTCCGGGTCGTTGCGCGCGAGCGCTGCAGCATCGGACAACATGCGGCGCCAGGCACGCGCGCCCGGTCGGCCCTGGTAGAGGCCCAGCATGTGCCGCGCGATCGCGCGCAGCGGCGTCCCGCGCGCGACCTGGGCGGTCGCGTACTCGTGCATCCGCTCCACCACCCACGCGTGCGTGGCGGCCGCCCCGCCGAACAGCTGCGCGTCGATCGTCGCCAGGCAATAGCTGTCGTGGTAAGCGGCGCGGCCGAGCATGACGCCGGCCGTGTGCGCGAGCTGCTCGGTTACCGCGCCAAGCGTGGCGATGCCGCCGTTCGCGACGATCTCCAGCTCGGGAAATTCGCGCTGGAGGCGGTGCACTTCCTCGTACCGCAGCCGCGGGATCTCGCGGTTGTCCTTGGGCGAGAGGCCTTTGAGGACGGCATTGCGCGCGTGCACGAGGAAGGTCCGACACCCTGCGCGTCGCGCGACCGTCTCGACGAAGCGACGGACGAAGTCGTAGTCCTCCGCACGATCGATGCCGAGCCGGTGCTTGACCGTCACCGGGATCGATGCCGCGTCCTGCATCGCTTTCATGCAATCGGCCACCAGCTCCGGCTCGGCCATGAGGCAGGCGCCGAATGCGCCGCGCTGCACGCGCTCGGACGGGCAGCCGCAGTTCAGGTTGATCTCGTCGTAGCCCCAGCGCGCACCGAGCTGCGCGCAGGAGGCGAGCTCGTCCGGCTCGCTGCCGCCGAGCTGGAGGGCGACCGGGTGTTCCCGCGGGTCGAAGTCGAGGTGCCGCGGGACGTCGCCATGGAGGAGCGCGCCGGTGGTGATCATCTCGGTGTACACGACCGCGTGCGGCGCCAGCTGGCGGAAGAAGAACCGGCAGTGCCGGTCCGACCAGTCCATCATCGGCGCGGTGCAAAGGCGATGCGAGAGCATGGTGCGCATTGTCTCCGAGCTTGACGGCGCGCGTCCGCCCGGACTATGTTCGGATCGCGTCACGTCTTCCCATGTTCGATCTCACCATCCGCAACGCCACGGTCGCCACCGCCGCCGACACGTTCGAGGCCGATATCGGCGTCGCGGGCGCGCGCATCGCCGCGATCGGCAAGGGCCTCGCGCCGGGCCGGCGCGACATCGATGCGCGCGGGAAACTCGTGCTGCCGGGCGGCGTCGACAGCCACTGCCACGTCGAGCAGCTCTCCTCGACGGGGAAGATGTGCGCGGACGACTTCTACACCGCGACCGTCGCGGCGGCGTTCGGCGGGACGACGACCATCATCCCGTTCGCCGCGCAGCATCGCGGCGACTCGATCGTCGCGATCGTCGACGACTACGCCCGGCGCGCGGCCGAGAAGGCGGTGATCGACTACGGCTTTCACCTCATCATCGCCGACCCCAACGCGCGCGCGCTGAACGAGGAGCTGCCGGCGATGATCAGGCGCGGTATCACGTCGTTCAAGGTCTACATGACCTACGACCTGCTGCGTCTCGCCGACGACCAGCTGCTCGACGTGCTCGCCGCGGCCGACCGCGAGCGTGCGCTCGTGATGGTGCACGCGGAGAACCACGAGATCATCAAGTGGATCGCGAAGCGCCTGCTCGAGCGCGGGCACAAGGCGCCGAAGTTCCACATGACGAGCCACCACCCGCTCGCCGAAGCCGAGGCGACGAACCGAGTGATCGCGCTCTCGCGCCTGCTCGACGTGCCGGTGCTGATCGTCCACGTGTCGGGCGCCGAGGCGGTGCAGACGATCCGGGCTGCGCAGACGCTCGGCGCGCGCGTTTTCGCCGAGACGTGCCCCCAGTACCTCTTCCTGAAGGCGACCGATGCCGACAAGCCGGGCCTCGAGGGCGCTAAGTGGTGCTGCAGCCCGCCGCCGCGCGACGAGGCGGCGCAGGAGGCGGTCTGGCAGGGGTTGACCGATGGCACGTTCCAGGTGTTCTCGTCCGATCACGCGCCCTACCGTTTCGACGAGACGGGCAAGCTGCCCAAGGGCGATCAGACGACGTTCAAGGACATGGCGAACGGCGTGCCAGGGCTGCAGGTGCGGCTGCCGCTGCTCTTTTCCGAGGGCGTCGGGAAAGGGCGCCTCACGCTCAACGAATTCGTGGCGCTGACCGCGACCAACCACGCGCGGATGTACGGCCTCGCGCCGCGCAAGGGAACGATCGCCGTCGGCGCGGACGCCGACCTCGCGATCTGGGAGCCCGCGAAGCAGGTAACGTTGACCGCGGCGATGATGAAGGACAACGTCGGCTACACGCCCTACGAAGGGATGACCGTCACCGGCTGGCCGACCACGGTGGTCGGCCGGGGGCGCGTGGTGGTCGAGGACGGCGAGCTGAAAGTCGCGCGCGGAACGGGCGAGTTCATTCCGCGCGGCGAGCCCGAGGCGGTCGCGACCGCGCGACCGTCGGGCGGCGGGGCGGGTTTGTTGCGGGGTCTACTTGGAGAGCGCAAATGAGCGAGCTGGTGCTGGTGGTGAACATCCGGATCAAGCCGGAGAACGTCGAGAAGTTCATGGCGGAGGTGCTCGCCAACGCGAAGGCCGCGCGCTCGGAAGCGGGCTGCAAGCAGTTCGACGTCCTCGTGGACAAGGACGACCCGACGAAAGTGATGTTGTACGAGATCTACAAGGACGACGCGGCGTTCGAGTCGCACCAGCAGACGGGGCCGTTCAAGCACTACCTCGAGCATGCGGTCCCGCTGCTCGCCTCGCGCGCACGGACCTTCATGCGGCGTGCGGGGTGAAGCGGGCCGGGAGCGCGGTCACCGCGCTCCTAGCCGGATGCACCGCGCTCGGGCCGTATGCCCCGCCGGGCGTGGGGCCGCAGGCGGACTTGCGGGTCTTCGCCAACGCGCTCGGCGGCACGATCTTCGCGGTTGCGCGCGACGAGCCGGGGTGCGGCGACGGCGGCGGCCGGCTGGTTGCACGGCTCGCGCAACCGCAGCCGCCCGACCTGCGCACGGTCTACCTTCCGGACGGCTCGCCGGCGCTGGCGCCCGCCGTCGCCGTGAAGATCCCGCCGGACCGGCCGTTCACGCTGCTCGTGCAGGCGCAAGGGCTGCTCGACGGGTGGTACGGTTACGGGTGCGCGCGGGCCGTGACATTCACGCCGGAGGCGGGCGTCCGCTACGAGGCGGTGTTCGTCTCCGAGGATCCGTACCGCTGCCGGATCGACGTCTGGCGCGTCGAGCCGGGCTACCGCGAGACGCCGCAGGATCTCGTCCGGCACGCGCCGCAATGCACGCTGCGCGCATACGGGAGCTGACACACGGGACCGAGAGCAGGAGTCGAGACGATGGCAAGACACATGAAGATCGCGGCGGCGCAGCTTGGCCCGCTGCACCTTTCCGATACGCGCGAGGCCGCGGCAAGGCGGCTCATCGCGCTATTTCGCGAAGCGATCGGGATGGGCGCGAAGTTCGTGGTGTTTCCCGAGCTCGCGCTGAGCACGTTCTTCCCGCGCTATTGGATGGAGGACCAGGCCGAGGTCGACCGCAAGTTCTTCGAGCCCGCGATGCCGAACCCGACGGTGCAGCCGCTCTTCGACCTGGCGAAAGCGCACGGCGTCGGCTTCTACCTCGGGTACGGGGAGCTCGCGCAGGAGGAGGGCAGGACCCATCGCTTCAATACTGCGATCCTTGTCGGTCCCGATGGCCGGATCGTGGGGAAGTACCGCAAGATCCACCTGCCCGGTCATGCCGATCACAAGCCCAAAGCGGCGTTCCAGCACCTCGAGAAGAAGTACTTCGAGGTCGGCAACCTCGGCTTTCGCGCGTTCCGGTTCATGGACACGGTGACCGGCATGCTGATCTGCAACGACCGGCGCTGGCCGGAGGCGTTCCGCGTGCTCGCGCTGCAGGGCGCGGAGATCGTCGCGCTCGGATTCAACACGCCGACCGAGAACCTGCACTACCCCGAGCCGCCGGCGCTGCGGGTGCACCATCACCTGATCATGGCGCAATCGATGGCGTTCCAGAACGCGACCTGGCTCGTCGAGACGGCGAAGTGCGGCTTCGAGGACGGCTTTCGCATGTTCGGGCATTCGCTGATCGTCGCGCCGTCGGGCGAGATCGCGGTGAAGTCGGCGACCGAGGAGGACGAGGCGATCGTCTTCAACTGCGACATCGACCTCGCCGCGAACCTCAAGCGGACGATGTTCAACTTCGCCGCGCACCGGCGGCCGGAGCATTACAAACTCATCGTCGAGCGGATCGGCGCCGGCGATCCGCTGGGCTGAAAGGGGAGAGTCCGGTCATGGTCGAACTACTGATGCGCGGGAAGTACGTGCTGACGGATCCGCGCCTGAAATCGAATGGCGTCCTGAAGGACGGGGCCATCACGATCGCCGGGGGCCGCATCGAGTCGGTCGGCGCCTACGCAGACTTGCGTCGGCGCGCGCCGGAGGCGCGCGTTCTCGGCGACGGAACCCAACTGCTCATGCCGGGGCTCGTCGACGCCCATAGCCATGGCCGCGGCATGTCGCCGATTCAGAAGGGCGTGGCCAACGATTTCCTCGAGAACTGCCTGTTCGACTGGGCATTCATGCACCTTCTTCCCGCGGAGCTGTGCGCGGGCATGACCGCCTATCACCACATCCGCTCGGGGTGCACCCTGCTGCATCACAACGGGTTCGACGACGACGGACCGACGGGCCTCGCGCGCGCACACACGGCGATCCGCACGTATCTCGACAGCGGAATCCGGCTCGCCTTTTCCCCCGGAGTGCGCGACGAGAGCAAGCTCGCGCTCGACGAGCAGGCGTTCTTCGCGACGCTGCCCGACGATCTGAAGGAGTTCGCGCGGCCGCGCGTCTTCTACGACAAGCGGCAGGTGGAGGAAGACTACTTCGCCCTGTTCGAAGCGCTTCACGGCCGGTACAACGGCGGCGACACGCGGGTGCTGCTCTCGCCCTCGTGGACCCACGGCGCCAGCGAACGTTTTCTGGCGCGAGTGCGCGAGACCGCCGCGCGTCACGGCGGCACGCAGGTCCATATGCACACCCTGCAGACGCCGGTTCAGAAAGCCTATGCCGCGCGGCGCATGGGCAAGTCGACGATGCAGTGGCTCGACGAACTCGGCATGGTCGCGCGCAACGTCACTTACGGTCACTGCATCCACGTCACCGAGGCGGAAATCGATCTGATCGGAGCGCGCGGCGCGTCGGTGACGAACCATCCGAGCTGCAATTTCATCATGCGCAACGGCATCACTCCGGTGATGCGCATGCGGAGGGCCGGCGTAAACGTGGCGATGGGCTTGGATGACAAGACGATCAACGACGACGAGGACGCGATCATGGAGTTGCGCATGATCCACAAGGTCCACCGCGTGGACACCTTCGACCTCGGCAGCCCGCCGCTCGATCCGTACGAGGCGTTCGAGATTGCCACGGTCAACGGAGCACGGGTGTGCGGCTTCGAGGGCGAGGCGGGCGCACTCGTCTCCGGCATGAAGGCCGACGCCGTGCTCGTGGACCTCGCCCGCGTCGAACGGGAGCCGTGGCTCGACCCGCGTTCGGACATCGTGGAGGCGTTCGTCCAGCGCGCCATGGGCGCGGACGTGCGCACGGTCGTCGTCGGCGGCAAGGTATTGCTCGAGGACGGGCGCTTGCGCAGCATGGACGTCGATGCGCTGTTCCGCGACGTGCGTGCGTTCTGCGAGAAGGGGCTTCCGCCCGAGCATCGTGCGCGCGCCGAAGCTCTCGCCCGGATCAAGCCGCATATGCAGCGGTGGTACAAGGGATGGGAGGAAGGCATGGTGCGCGAGCCGTATTACGCGATGAACAGCCGGGTATGAGGTCGGGCAACCCGCGCCGCGCGCGACCGTTCCTGCTATAAAGCGCCTTGGCGCAAACGCCGAACCCACTAGTCAGGAGATCCAGAAGATGAAGCGAGGCTCGACGCTTCTTGCCGTCTTCGCCGCCCTGTCGCTTGCGGCGGCGGCCCCCGCGTCCGCGCAGACCCCGATCCGCACCGGGATCGACGCGACTTTCGCGCCGCACGCCATGCCGAAGCTCGGCGGCGGCCTCGAGGGCTTCAACATCGATCTCGCAAACGAACTCGCCAGGCGGATGGGACGCCCGATCCAGATCGACGGCACCGAGTTTTCCGCCCTGATCCCGGGCCTGAACGCGAAGAAGTACGACTTCCTGATCGCGCCGACGACGGTCACGCCGGAACGTGCCAAGACGCTGCTCTTCACCGAGGGGTACATGGAGACCGATTACATGTTCCTCCAGAAGAAGACGGACAAGCCGATCGCGTCGCTCGAGGATCTCAAGGGCAAGAAGGTGGCCGTCAACAAGGGCTCGGCGTACGAGTCCTGGGTGCGCCAGAACGCCGACAAGTACGGCTTCACTTTCGACGTGTACGGCACCAACGCGGACGCCGTCCAGGCCGTTCTTTCTGGACGCGCCGATACCAACATGGCGGGCCACACCGTGATCCTCTGGGCGGCGAAGAACACGCCCACGCTCGCGCCGACCTACACCTACAAGACCGGGCTCGTCTGGGCGATGCCGTTTCGCATCGACGACAAGGCCGGTCGCGACCAGGTCTCGATGGTCATCAAATGCATGAAGAAGGACGGCACCATCGCGCGCCTGTACGAGAAGTGGTTCGGCATCAAGCCGGCCGCCGACTCCTGGGTCTACAAGATCGCCCCCGGCCACGGCGTGCCCGACCTCCCCGGGTACGACCCCGGACCCGTGGAGCTGAAGTGCTCCTGAGGGCCTGAGTCCTACCGCCCGCCCATCGGTCAGCATGCTCGCGCCGGCCCGAGCGGCCGGCGTTTTTCGTCCGATCATGGCCGACACCCCGCTGCTGGAAGTCGTCGCGCTCCGCAAGTCGTTCGGCGACACGGAGGTCCTGCGCGGCATCGACCTCGCCGTCGCGCCGCGCGAGCTGGTGTTCGTCATCGGGCCGTCGGGTTCGGGCAAGTCGACGCTGCTGCGCTGCTGCAACCGCCTCGAGGAGCCGACCGGCGGCGAGGTCCGAGTCGAGGGCGAGAACATCTGCGCACCAGGGGTCGACATCAACCGCGTGCGGCAGCGGATCGGCTTCGTCTTCCAGTCCTTCAACCTGTACCCGCACATGAACGCGCTCGGGAACGTCACCGTCGCGCTGCGCAAGGTGCAGGGCCGCACGCGTGCCGAGGCCGAAGAACGAGGCATGGCCGCGCTGCGCCAGGTCGGCCTCGCGGAGAAGGCGAAGAGCTATCCGAGCGAGCTGTCGGGCGGTCAGCAGCAGCGCGTCGCGATCGCGCGCGCGCTCGCGCTCGAGCCGCACATCCTGCTCTTCGACGAGCCGACCAGCGCGCTCGACCCGGAGCTCGTCGGCAGCGTGCTCCAGGTGATGCGCGAGCTGCGCGAGTCGGGCATGACGATGGTCGTCGTCAGCCACGAGCTCTCCTTCGCGCGCGCCGCCGCCGATCGCGTCGTGTTCATGGATCACGGCCAGATCGTCGAGCAGGGTGCGCCGGAGCGGATCTTCGCCGGCGCGGAGTCGCAGCGGGTGCGCGATTTCGTGGCGACCATTACCGGGCACCATTGACGCGAGGGCACTTCATGCTCAAGCTGAAACCGAACTGCGGGTGCTGACACCCGCCGTCGACCGAGCGCAGGTACAAACCCGAAGGACGAGTGCGATGACTTCCCAGATCACCCCGGCAGTGCGATCGGAGCTGGCCCCGACGGGGAAGCTGCGCGTTGGGCTCAACTACGGCAACTTCCTGCTCGTGCTCAAGGACTCCGCGAGCGGCGAGCCCCAGGGGATTGCGCCGGATCTCGCGCGTGAGCTGGGCCGGCGCGCCGGCGTGCCGGTCGAGTTCGTCCGCTTCGACCAGGCCGGGAAGATGGCCGACGCGGTGACGACCGGCGTCTGGGACGTCGCATTCCTCGCTGCCGAGCCGGCGCGCGCCGATGTGATTGCGTTTACCGCAGCCTACCTGGAAATCGAGGCGACCTACCTCGTGCCGGCCGGGTCGCCGCTCCGCGCCATCGCCGATGTCGACCGTCCGGGCGTGCGCATCGCGGTCGCGAACAAGGCCGCCTACGATCTCTACCTGAGCCGCACCCTGAAGCACGCGGAGCTCGTGCGGGCGGAAGGCATCGACGGCTCGTACGATCTCTTCGTGGCGCAGAAGCTCGACGTGCTCTCCGGTCTCAAGCCGCGGCTGCTCATGGACGTGGAGACGCTCCCCGGTGCGCGGATCCTCGACGGTCGGTTCACAGCGGTTCAACAGGGCATCGGCACGCCGAAGGCGCGCGCGGCCGCCGCGACGTACCTGCGCGAGTTCGTCGAAGAGGCGAAGTCCTCCGACCTGGTCGCGCAGGCGATCGCGCGGCACGGCGTGCGCGGGGTCAACGTCGCGGCTCCTGCCCCCGCCCGCTAGCAGGCCGGGCTGCGGCGTGCGGCCGACGCAAAGTCATCGCTGAGACATGGAGCTCGACCGCCTCGCCTTCACCTTCTTCAACCCCGAGATCGCGCGGGAGTACTGGCCCGACATCGCAAAGGGGTTCGTCGTCACGCTGCAGCTCGGGCTGGCGACGATTGCGACCGGACTTGCGCTCGGGCTGGCGCTCGCGCTGGTGCGCTCGTTCCAGATGCGCGCGGTCAACTGGGGCATCGTGCTCTTCGCGGACGCCCTGCGGGCCCTGCCGCCGCTGATGGTGATCATCATCCTGTTCTTCGCGTTCCCGCACGCCGGCCTGCCGATGAGCGCGTTCACGGCGACGTGGCTGTCGCTGTCGCTCGTGCTCGCGGCGTTCTCGGAGGAGATCTTCTGGGCCGGCATCGTCTCGATCCCGAAGGGGCAGTACGAGGCGGCGCGCTCGACCGGCATGAGCGCGTGGCAGACACTCGTCAATGTGATCCTGCCGCAGGCGGTACGGATCACGATTCCGCCGCTCACCAACCGCACGATCGCGATCACCAAGGGCACCGCGCTGGGTTCGGTGGTCGCGTTGGCGGAGATTCTAGGCTCGGCGCACTCGGCCTCCAGCCTCGCGGGCAACCCGACGCCGCTGACGCTCGGCGCGATCGCCTACCTGGTTCTCTTCATCCCGTTCGTGCTGTTCGGGCGGTGGGTGGAGACGAGGTTTGCGTGGAAGCGTTGAGCCGATGAACGAGGTCTTCCAGCAGTTCCTCAATCCCGCGATCATCGCGAAGGTCTGGCTCTATCTGCTCAAGGGGCTCGGGACGACGGCGCTGCTGTCGCTGATGGTGGTGCCGCTCGGGCTCGCGAGCGGGCTCGCCGTGGCCGCGCTGTGGTCGCTGCGCAAGCGGTGGCTGAACGCGCTGCTGATCGTCTACGTCGACTTTTTTCGCGCGTTCCCTCCACTTGTCCTGCTGCTGTTCATCTATTTCGGCTTCCCGTTCGTCGGCATCGAAATTCCGGCGATCGTTGCGGTCGCGATCGGATTCCTGCTCAATACCTCGAGCTACTACGGCGAGATCTTCCGCGCCGGGATCGAGAGCGTGCCGCGCGGCCAGTGGGAGGCCGCGCGCTCGACCGGGCTTTCTTGGGCGCAGACGATGGTCAACGTCGTCCTGCCGCAGGCGACGCGCAACGTCCTTCCCGACCTGATCAGCAACACGCTGGAAGTGGTGAAGCTCACGACGCTCGCGAGCGTCGTCGCGATCCCGGAGCTGCTCAACGCCGCGCGCAACGCGCAGGCGCTGACCTACAACGCGACGCCGATCGTGCTGGCGGCGCTGATGTACCTGGTGCTGCTGTGGCCGGTGGTGCGCCTGATCTCGCGGCTCGAGCACAAGGCGGTCGCAGTCCGGTAGTTCGAGCGCGTCGCTGCGGTCCCACTCGCCGGCCAGTGTGCGCGTGAAACGGGGGCCACCGCCGGGCGCGTGTGCCAGCGCGACCAAGTGAAGCTCCATATGATCCGGGCGATCATGGTATGGGCGCACGGCGGCGCCCGGACCTAGACGCTCAGTCGCGCCCCGCCGCGTTGGCGACGTACCACTCGTAGGCGCGGCGATACCCGTCCTCGAGCGGCGTTCGCGCCGTCCAGCCGAGCGCCGCGAGCTTCGAGACGTCCATCACCTTGCGCGGCATGCCGTCGGGCTTGGCGCGGTCGTAGACGAACTCGCCTTTCCAGCCCGCGACCTGCGCCGCGAGCTCGGCGAGCTCCCGGATGGTGATGTCGCGGCCGGTCCCGACATTGAGGTGCGACTCGCCGGAGTAGCGCTTCATCATGAACACGAGCGCGTCGGCCAGGTCGTCGACGTACAGGAACTCGCGCTTCGGCGTGCCCGTTCCCCAGATCTCGATGGTCGGCGCGCCGGTCTGCTTCGCGCGGTGCACCTTCACCTGCATGGCCGCCGCGACGTGCGACGACTGGGGGTCGTAGTTGTCGCCGGGCCCGTAGAGGTTGGTCGGCATCGCGGCGATGAAGTCGCAACCGTGCTGGCGGCGATAGGCCTGACAGAGCTTGATGCCGGCGATCTTCGCGACCGCGTACCACTCGTTGGTCGGCTCGAGCGGCCCGGTGAGAAGTTGCTCCTCGGTCATCGGTTGCGGCGCGAGGCGCGGGTAGATGCACGAGGAGCCGAGGAAGAGCAGCTTCTCCACGCCGGTCTGCCACGCCGCATGGATGACGTTGGTCTCGATCGCGAGGTTGTCGTACAGGAACGTGGCGGGGTGGGTCGAGTTGGCCAGGATCCCGCCGACCGTCGCCGCGGCCATGAATACCGCCTGGGGCCGGGTCTTCGCCATCCAGGCTTCGACCTGGTCCTGCCGCCGCAGGTCGACCTCCTGCCGGCCGACCGTCAGGAGTTCGCAGCCTTCACCGGCGAGCCGGCGCACGATCGCACTGCCCGCCATGCCGCGATGGCCGGCCACCCACACGCGCTTGCCGCGCAACGCGTAGTCAGGGCGTGACGTCATGCCGCCGGTACTCCCGCTCGACTTCGACGAGGTCGGCTTCCACCATCTCCCGCACCAGGTCGCGGAAGCTGGTCTGGTGCGACCAGCCGAGCCGGGTGCGCGCCTTGGTCGGGTCGCCGAGCAGGGCATCGACCTCCGCCGGGCGGAAATAGCGCGGATCGATCTCGACCAGCACCTCGCCGCTCTGCGCGTCGACGCCCTGCTCGTCCTTCCCGGCGCCGCGCCACGCGATCCGGCGCCCCACCTGACCGAAGGCGAGCTCGATGAACTCGCGAACGGAATGGGCTTCGCCGGTCGCCAGCACGTAGTCCTCGGGCTCCGGCTGCTGCAACATCAGCCACATGCCCGCGACGAAGTCGCGCGCATGGCCCCAGTCGCGCGTCGCGTCGAGGTTGCCGATGTACAGGCGCTTCTGCCGTCCGAGCTGGATCGCCGCCACCGCGCGCGTGATCTTGCGCGTCACGAAGGTTTCGCCGCGGGTCGGCCCTTCGTGGTTGAAGAGGATGCCGTTGCAGGCGTAGAAACCGTAGGCCTCGCGGTAATTCACGGTGATCCAGTGGGCGTAGACCTTGGCTGCGCCGTAGGGCGAGCGCGGATAGAAGGGCGTCGTCTCCCGCTGCGGCACCTCCTGCACCTTGCCGAACATCTCCGAGGTGGAGGCCTGGTAGAACCGCACGCGGTCCTTCATGCCGAGGATGCGGATCGCTTCCAGCAGCCGCAGCGTGCCGAGCGCATCGGCGTTCGCGGTGTACTCGGGCGTTTCGAACGACACCTGCACGTGCGACTGCGCGGCGAGGTTGTAGATCTCGGTCGGCTGGACCTCCTGCACGATGCGGATCAGGTTGGTGGCGTCGGTCAGGTCGCCGTAGTGCATGAAGAACCGCAGATCCGCTTCGTGCGGGTCGTGATACAGGTGGTCGACCCGACCGGTGTTGAAGGAGGAGGAGCGGCGCTTCACGCCGTGCACGACGTAGCCCTTGGCGAGCAGCAGCTCGGCGAGCAGGGCGCCGTCCTGCCCGGTGATGCCGGTGATGAGCGCGATTTTCGAGGACATGGCGGGCTCTAGGCGGCGCCGGCGGCCCCACGGCCGCGCAGCAGCGCTTCGAAGTAGTCGATCGTCTTGCGCAAACCGGCGTCCAGCGCGACGCGCGGCCCCCAGCCGCCCAGCTTCTCGCGCGCGAGCGCGAGGTCGGGCTGGCGCTGGATCGGATCGTCCTGCGGCAGCGGGCGGCTGTCGATCCTGGAGCGCGAGCCGGTCATTTCGATCACCTTTTCGGCGAGCTCGCGGATCGTCATCTCGGCCGGGTTGCCGAGGTTCACCGGACCGGTGAAGTCGTCGGGCGTGTTCATCAGCCGCACGATGCCCTCGACGAGGTCGTCGACGTAGCAGAACGAGCGGGTCTGGCGGCCGTCGCCGTAGATCGTGATCGGCTCGCCGCCGAGCGCCTGGACGATGAAGTTCGAGACCACCCGGCCGTCGTTCGGGTGCATCCGCGGCCCGTAGGTATTGAAGATGCGCGCCACCTTGATCGCGAGCTTGTGCTGGCGCCAGTAGTCGAAGAACAGGGTCTCGGCGCAGCGCTTGCCCTCGTCGTAGCACGCGCGCGGGCCGATCGGGTTGACTCGCCCCCAGTAGCTCTCGCGCTGCGGATGCACTTCGGGGTCGCCGTACACCTCGCTCGTCGAGGCCTGCAGGATGCGCGCGCGCAGCCGCTTGGCGAGCCCGAGCATGTTGATCGCGCCGTGCACGCTCGTCTTGGTGGTCTGCACCGGGTCGTGCTGGTAGTGGATCGGCGAGGCCGGGCAGGCGAGGTTGTAGATCTCGTCGACCTCGACGTACAGAGGAAAGGTCACGTCGTGCCGCATCACCTCGAAATTCGGATTGCCGAGCAGATGCGCGACGTTGTCCTTCGTGCCGGTGAAGAAGTTATCGACGCAGAGCACGTCGTGGCCGTCGGCGAGCAGCCGCTCGCACAAGTGGGAGCCGAGAAACCCGGCGCCGCCGGTCACCAGCACGCGCTTGCGGAAGTCGTTGCGCATCTTTTGTGTCGTTCCGGGAAAGCCGTCGTCTGCAGGAGGTTTATACCGTATCTCGGCGCGCGGCTCGCGGCCCGATTGCCTCCGGCTGGCCGGGGGGCGCTGCCGCGCGGTAAGATCACATCTCGTCCAGCAAGGCAAACCCGATGGACCTCCAGTACACCCCGGAAGAGCAGGCGTTCCGCGCGGAGGTGCGCGCGTTCGTCCGCGCGTCGCTTCCGCGCGACATCAGCGCGAAGGTCCTGAACCATCGGCGCGTGGTCAAGGACGACTACGTCCGCTGGCAGAAGATCCTCCACGCGCAGGGCTGGATCGCCCCGAACTGGCCGGTCGAGTACGGCGGCACGGGCTGGACCGCCGTCCAGCAGCACCTCTTCGACGAGGAATGCGCCGCCGCCGGCGCCCCGCGCCTCATACCGTTCGGCCTGAGCATGGTGGCGCCGGTGATCATGCAGTTCGGCAGCGCGTGGCAGAAGAGCCACTACCTGCCGCGCATTCTCTCGTCCGAGGACTGGTGGTGCCAGGGCTACTCGGAGCCCGGCTCCGGGTCGGATCTTGCATCGCTCAGGATGCGGGCCGTCCGCCAGGGCGACCATTACGTCGCGAACGGCCAGAAGACGTGGACGACGCTCGGGCAGTACGCCGACATGATCTTCTGCCTCGTGCGCACCGATCCGGGTGGAGAAGGACGCGCGGTGAAGAAGCAGGAGGGCATCAGCTTTCTCCTGATCGACATGCACTCTCCGGGCGTGACGGTGCGGCCGCTTTATCTCTACGACGAGGAGCACGAGGTCAACGAGGTGTTCTTCGACGACGTGAAGGTTCCGGTCGAGAACCTCGTCGGCGAGGAGGGTCGGGGCTGGACCTACGCGAAGTACCTGCTCGGCCACGAGCGGACCGGGATAACGGGCGTCGGCGCGTCCAAGCGCGAGCTCACGCTGCTCAAGGAGATCGCGGCGCGCGAGCTCAAGAATGGGAAGCCGCTCGCTGCCGACCCCGTCTTCCGGCAGCGTCTCGCGCAGGTGGAGATCGAACTGCTCGCGCTCGAGATGACGCTTCTGCGCGTGCTGTCGAGCCGCACGAAGCCCGGACCCGAGGCGTCGATCCTGAAGATCAAGGGCACCGAGGTGCAGCAGGCGCTGACCGAGCTGATGATGGACGCGCTCGGGCCGGCCGCCGCGCCGTTCTCGCGACGGGCGATCGAGGAGGGCAGCGCCGCGGCACCGCTCGCGCCGGAGTACGCCGCGCCGCTCGCCGCGCGCTACTTCAACTGGCGGAAGGCGTCGATCTACGGCGGCTCGAACGAGATTCAACGGAACATCATTGCGCAGCAGGTCCTCGGCTTATGAGCACGACGCATTGTCAGCGCCGGCGCGGTTGCGGAGCAGCCGGCGCGGTCGATCGGATCGAGATTCAACGGAACATCATCGCGCAGCAGGTCCTGGGGCTCTGAAATGGATTTTTCCCTGAGCGAAGAGCAGCAGCTTTTCCGCGATGCCGTCGCGAAGTTCGTTCAGAACGAATACTCGTTCGAGGCAAGGAAGAAGATCGTCGCCTCGCCGCAGGGCTGGAGCGCGGAGGTATGGGCGCAATTCGCGGCGATGGGCCTGCTCGGCGTGCCTTTCGCCGAGGCCGATGGCGGACTCGGCGGGTCGGGCGTCGACCTGATGGTGGTCATGCAGGAGCTCGGCCGCGGCATCGTCGTCGAGCCCTACCTCGCAACGGTCGTCCTCGGGGGCGGCGCCGTCGCGACAGCGGGCAACGCGGCGCAGCGGGAGGCGCTTCTGCCCGGCGTGGTCGCCGGCAAGCGCCAGCTCGCGCTTGCGTACGGCGAACCGCAGTCGCGCCACGACCTGCAGGACGTGTCGACCACGGCCCGTCGCGACGGTTCGGGCTATGTGCTGAGCGGAAAGAAGGCGGTCGTGCTCAACGGTGCGACCGCGGACACGCTCGTCGTGTCGGCGCGCACGGCCGGCGCACAGCGGGACGCGCAGGGCGTCACCCTTTTCCTCGTCGAGCGCGGCGCGCGGGGGGTGACGCTGACGGACTACCGGACGATCGACGGCCTGCGCGCGGCCGACCTCGTGCTGGACGGCGTGCGCGTCGGTGCCGACGCGGCCCTCGGGCCGGTGGACGGCGGCCTCGCGGTGCTCGAGCGCGCGGTCGATCTCGGCGCGGCGGCGTTGTGCGCCGAAGCGGTCGGCGTGATGGAGCAGTTGAACGCGCTGACCCTCGACTACCTCCGGACGCGTCAGCAATTCGGCCAGCCGATCGGGCGCTTCCAGGCCCTGCAGCACCGCGCAGTCGACATGCTGGTCCATGCGGAGCAGGCCAAGTCGATCGCATGCCTCGCCGCGGCGCAGGCACAGTCGGCCGATGTGCGCGAACGCAGGCGCGCGGTTTCGGCGGCGAAGTCGCTGGTCGGGCGTTCGGGCCGCGCGGTCGCCAAGGAAGCGACCCAGCTCCACGGCGGGATGGGCGTCACGCTCGATCTGCCCGCGGCGCACTACTCGAAGCGGCTCACGATGATCGATTTCTGGCTCGGCGACAGCGACTGGCACACCGAGCGCTTCGCCGCGGTCGCGGCGTAGGGCCGTCGCCGGCATGCCCACGCGAGCGTCAATCCGGCTCGCGGTCCTCGCGCTCTGCGCCGCGCTCGCCGCGTGCGGGGAGCACGGCGGCCCCTATCACCACCGTTTCGACGATGCCGAGAAGTGGGCGCGCGTCTTCGACGATCCGGCGCGCGACGCCTGGCAGCAGCCCGCTGAAGTCATCCGCGCGCTGCGGCTGGCGCCCGACGCGAAGGTCGCGGACATCGGCGCCGGCACCGGCTACTTCGCCGTGCGCCTGGCTCGCGCAGTGCCCGCGGGCCGCGTGTACGCCGTGGATTCGGCGCCGGACATGGTGCGCTACCTCGGCGAGCGCGCGAAGCGCGAGGGTCTCGCCAACCTCGTAGCGGTGCAGGCGGCGGAGGGCGGGCCGAATCTCCCGGAGCCGGTGGACGTGGCGATGCTCGTCGACGTCTACCACCACATTCCGGCGCGCACGGAGTACTTCGCCGTGCTGCGTTCCGCCCTCGGGCCGGGCGGCCGCGTCGCGATCGTCGACTTCCGGCTCGATGCTCCCCGCGGTCCGCCGCGCTCGGCGCGAATCGCACCGGACACGGTCAAGCAGGAGCTTGCACGCGCGGGCTACGCGCTCGCGACGGAGCACGGCTTCCTGCCGGACCAGTACTTCCTCGTGTTCGCGCCTGCGGGCCGATGACGCTCCCGGCAAGCCTCCTCGATCCATCGGACCTCGCGGGTCAGCTCGCGGCAACGCGCCGCGATCTCGACGCCCTCGCGTCGCGCCTGCGCGCGGACGAGTGGATGGGGCCCTTCGCCGCGACGCTCAACCCGCCGCTCTGGGAGTACGGCCACATCGTCTGGTTCCAGGAGCACTGGTGCCTGCGCGTGCAGCCGGGCGTCGACTGGCGCGCGTCGCCCCTGCTCGCGCCGCTGCGCGAGTCGCGCATGCGCTGGGCGGACTGGCTCTACGACTCGTCGCGCATCCCGCATCCCGCGCGGTGGCGCGCGCCGCTGCCGCCGATCGAGGAGACGCGTGCGTACGGCGCCGAGGTCCTGGCGGCGGTGACCGAGAAGCTGGGCCGCGCGCCCTCGCCGGAGGATCGCTACTACGCCGAGCTCGCGCTCCATCACGAGCGCATGCACATCGAAGCGTGGTGGATGATGTGGCAGCAGCGCGCCCTCGTGCCGCCTGCCATCCCCGAGCTGCCCGCGCTCGGCGACGGCGCCCTGCTCGCGTTCGACGCGGGACTCGTGACGCTCGGCTCGCCGCGCAACGCCGGTTTCGTGTTCGACAACGAGAAGTGGGCGCATGCGGTGCCGCACGGCGCGTTCGAGATCGACCGCCGGCCGGTGACCAATCGCGAGTTCGCCGAGTTCGTCGACGCGGGCGGCTACGGCCGTGCCGAACTGTGGTCTCAGGCCGGGCGCGACTGGCTTGCGGCGACCGGGGCGAAGCATCCCGTGTACTGGCGGCGCGAGCGGCGCGGTTGGCAGCTCCGCCGTTTCGATCGCTGGCTCGCGCCGGAGCGCGAGCCGGCGATCCACATCTCGCGCCACGAGGCGGAGGCGTTCGCGGCATGGCGCGGCCGCCGGCTCCCGACCGCCGCCGAATGGGTGCGGGCGTCCGGGGACGCGTCGTTCACGCTCGCCCGCTGCTGGGAGTGGACCGCGACCGAATTCGGGCCGTACCCCGAGTTCGGCGCGGACCCGTACGCCGACTATTCGGTGCCGTGGTTCAAGGGCCACGCGGAGCTGCGCGGCGCGGGGAGCTGGGTCACCGCGCCGGCGCTCGCGCGCCCGACGTTCCGCAACTTCTATGCGCCCGACCGGCGCGACCCGTTCGTCGGATTCCGGACGGCCCGGAGCCGTTGAACTCGCGAGTGCCGTCCGCGCAGGCACTCCTTCACACTGATGACGATGGCATAGCGAGCCGCCCGCACCGGCAGTGCTAGGCTGCGGCGCATCGTGCGCTTCGCAGGGAGGCCGGACATGTCCTACGACCGATCGATCCGCATGGCGGCGCTGGCTGCAGTCGCGCTGACCGCGGGCTGCGCTGCAATTACATCCACGCCGCCGCCGGATGCCGGCCAGCCCGCCGCGCAGTCGCCCGCGCCGTCCGTCGTGCCCGCGCTCACGCTCGAGGGCTACAAGAAGCAGGCCGCGAAACAGATCGTTGCCGCGAGCCCCGAAGCGTTCGATGGAAAACTGCCCGAGATCCTCAAATCGGTCGTCGTGCTCGACCTCACCATCGATCGCGACGGCAAGGTCGTGAAGGCGACCGTGCGCCGGTCGAACGGCTACAAGGAGCTGGAGGCGACTGCGCTGGAGAGCGTGCGTCGCGCGGGTCGGCTGCCTGCGCCGTCGGTCGCCGTCCATCGCGGCGCGCCGACGATCGCCTATCTGGAGACCTGGCTCTTCCGCGCCGACGGACGTTTCCAGATCCGCAGCCTCGCCGAGCCGCAGCCGGTCGCCGCCGCGGCCGCGAACTAGCTGACTTCCCCAAGGCGGCACGCGCGCCGGGCCCCCCGCGGGCCGGTGCGCGTGCCGCGACGCGCGGGCCGCACGCGCTGGTACACTGCGCTCCCCCAACGAGACCAAGGCGCGCGGCCGTGCCGTCCAACCGCCAGATCCTGCTCGCCAGTCGTCCCGCCGGATTCCCGGCCGAGGCGAACTTCGAGCTCGTCGAAGTGCCGGTGCCCGAGCCCGCCGCGGGACAGTTTCTCGTGCGCAATCACTGGCTGTCGCTCGACCCGTACATGCGCGGCCGGATGGATGCGGTGAAGAGCTATGCGAAGTACGTGGAGCTCGGCGAGGTCATGACCGGCGGGACGGTCGGCGAGGTCGTTGCGTCGCGGCATCCCAAGTTCGCGGTCGGCGAGTTCGTCACCGGCGCGCTCGGCTGGCAGGAGTACGCGCTCTCGGACGGCAGCGCCATGCGCAAGGTCGACCCGAAGCGCGCGCCGCTGTCGTATTCGCTCGGCGTGCTCGGCATGCCCGGGGTCACCGCGTGGGTGGGACTGCTCGACATCGCACAGCCCAAGGCCGGCGAGACCGTACTCGTCTCGGCGGCATCCGGTGCGGTGGGCAGCGTCGTCGGGCAGCTCGCGAAGAGCAAGGGCTGCCGCGCGGTGGGCATCGCCGGCGGCGCCGCCAAATGCGAGTACGTCGTCAAGGAGCTCGGCTTCGACGCCTGCGTCGACTACAAGAAGGGCGCGCTGTACGAGGACCTGAAGGCCGCGCTCCCCGACGGCATCGACGTCTGCTTCGAGAACGTGGGCGGGGAGTCGCTCGACACCGCGCTCCGGCTCATGAAGCCGTTCTCGCGCATCGCGATCTGCGGGCTCATTTCGCAGTACAGCGCGACGGAGCAGTACGGTCTCAAGAACATCCGCTCCGTCCTCGTGAACCGCATCCGCATGCAGGGCTTCATCGTCTCCGACCGCCTGGAGCTCTGGCCGCAGGCGCTCGGCGAGCTCGGCGAGCACGTCGCGGCGGGGCGGATCAAGTACCGCGAGTCGGTCGCCAAGGGGCTCGAGAACGCGCCGCGTGCATTTCTTGGCATGTTGCGGGGCGAGAATTTCGGCAAGCAGCTGGTGCAGCTGGTGTGACGGTGTCCGCGCGCCGACAGTGTCGCGGATTCCTTCACGAATGATGACGGTGGCATAGCCTTTGCCGCGCGGGCGGTGCTAGCCTGCGCTTCCCTGAAGTGCAACTGCACGGAGGCATCATGCGCCGCTCCGACGTTCTTCTCTCCGCCGCGCTCGGCGCGGTGCTCTTCGCCGGATCGACCTGGCTCGCGCACGCGGAGGAGGCCGCGCCGGCCCCCGAGGCGCTCGCCGCCGCTGCGGCCACGATGAGCCCGCGGCCCGGCGTCGCCTTCGCAGTCTCGTCGGCGTCCAGCGTCGACGCCTACAAGAAGCAATTCGCCGAGCTGATCAGCGAGCGCGGCAAGGACCGGCTCGCCGACACGCTGCCGGTGATCCTGAAAGGGGTCATCGTCCTCGACGTGACGATCGACCACGAGGGCAACGTCACCGAGCTCAAGCTGTGGCGCTCGAACGGCTACGAGGATCTCGAGAAGACCGCGCTCGAGAGCGTGCGCAAGGTCGGACGCTTTCCCGCGCCGTCGGACGCAGGTGCGCGGCGGGCCAGCAGTCGGTGCGCTTCCTCGAGACGTGGCTCTTCCGCCACGACGGGCGCTTCCGCGTTCGCAGCACCGAGCCCACGGAGTGGAAGCCGACGCTGCCGGTCGCCGGAGAGACCCGGACCGCGAAGAAGTAGCGCTAATCGGCCCCTCTCTCGGAGGGGCTGCATAGCGCCCGCGTAGCAGGGGATTTCCAACCTTCGCGTGGCCCCTGCGGACGCGAGGGACATTCCATTTCGGTCGAAGGTGCGCGAGTTCTCGCGCACCTATAATGCGCGCTCCGCCGTTTCACCCCACAAAGGAGCGCGCCCTTGATCGACGTCTATACCTGGCCGACGCCGAACGGCCACAAGGTCCACATCATGCTGGAGGAGACCGGCCTGCCCTACACGGTGCACGCGGTCGACATCCAGTCCGGCGACCAGTTCAAGCCCGAGTTCCTCAAGATCAGCCCGAACAACAAGATCCCGGCGATCGTCGACCAGGACGGCCCCGGCGGAAGGCGGATGTCGATGTTCGAGTCCGGCGCGATCCTGTTCTACCTCGCGTCGAAGACCGGCAAGTTCCTGCCGGAGGACATCCGCCTGCGCTGGGCGGTGATGCAGTGGGTGATGTTCCAGATGGGGCACATCGGCCCGATGCTCGGCCAGGCGCACCACTTCCTCGGCTACGCCGTCGAGAAGATCGAGTATGCGATGAACCGGTACCGCAATGAGGCGAACCGCCTCTACGGCGTGCTCGACAAGCGGCTCGCGGAAAGCCCGTACGTCGCGTGCGGCGAGTACACGATCGCGGACATGGCGATCATGCCCTGGCTCCGCTCCTACGAGCGGCAGGGCGTGAACCTGGACGAGTACCCGAACGTGCGGCGCTGGTTCGACAAGATCAACGCGCGCCCCGCGGTGCAGCGCGGCCTGCAGGTGCTGGCCGAGCGGCGGCGCACCACGCCGCTCACCGCCGAGCAGCGCGAGGTGATGTTCGGCTCGGTGCAGTTCCAGAAGCGCTGAGGCCGCGGCGCCCGCCGGCGGTCAGGGCCCCCAGCCCGTGACCTGCTCGCGGCTGCGCCGCGCGCGATCGAGGCGCAGCATCTCCTCGAGCTCCTCGCGGCCCTGCTGCGCGGCGGCCACCGCCTGCTGCGCGTCCCGCGGCTGCGCCACCATCTGCTCGAGGTCGGCGCGGTTGTGCCGGCGGAACGTGTCGGCGACCAGTCGCGCCTCGTACGGCTCCGCGCCGAGCCGCTCGAGGACGTCGCGGCCGATGCGCAGCGCCGCCTCGAACGTCTCGCGCTCGACCAGCATCACGCCGCGGCTGCGCAACTGCCGGTAGTGCTGGACGTTGCGCGCCCGCGCGATGATCGCGAGGCCGGGGAAATGCTCCCGCACCATGTCGACGATGTGCAGCGACTCGTCGACGCTGTCGACCGCAACCACGATCACCTTCGCCTTCGCGGCGCCGGCCGCCTCCAGGAGATCGAGCCGCGTCGCGTCGCCGTAGAACACCTTGAAGCCGAACTTGCGCAGCAGCTCGATCTGGTCCGGATCGTGATCGAGCACCGTCGCGCGGCAGCCGTACGCGAACAGCAGCCGCCCGACGATCATGCCCGACGCGGCCGAAGCCGGCGATGATCACCGGCGGCGAGTCGTCGTCGATCACGTCGGCCTCCGACGTCCGCCGCGCCGAGCGCGACTCTACGGCGTCGTGCGCGAGCAGCAGGAACGGCGTTGCGGCCATCGAGAGCGCCACGGCCGCGATCAGCAGCGCCTCCCATTCCCCCGGCAGCACGCGTGCGCCGCGCGCGACCCCGAGCACGACGAACGCGAACTCGCCGCCCTGCGCCAGGAGCGCGGCGAACAGCCAGCGCTGCTTCGGCGGCACGTCGAGGCGCGGGGCGATGAGCGCGAGCGCCGCGCCCTTCAGCGCGAGCAGACCGAGCGTCAGGCCCGCGAGGGTGAGCGGGCGCGCCGCGATCAGCCCGAAGTTGATCGACATGCCGACCGCGATGAAGAACAGGCCGAGCAGCAGACCCTTGAACGGGGCGATGTCGCTCTCGAGCGCGTGCCGGTACTCGGAGCTCGCGAGCAGGACGCCCGCGAGGAAAGCGCCGAGCGCCATCGAGAGCCCCGCGAGCGACATCAGCTCCGCGATGCCGAGGACCAGCAGCAACGCGAACGCGGTGAACACCTCGCGGACGTTCGCTTTCGCGACGAGCCGCAACACGGGCCGCGTGAGGAACCGCCCGATCACGATCACCGCAACGATGGCCCCGAGCGCCTGCGCTCCGTCGACCCAGGGGTTGCCCGTGTCCGCAGCCTCCGCCGACAGGAGCGGGACGAGCGCGATGAGCGGGATCGCCGCGATGTCCTGGAAGAGCAGCACCGCGAACGCGCTGCGTCCGACCGGCGCGTTGAGGAGGTTGCGCTCCGCCATCGTCTGCACCGCGATCGCGGTGGACGACATCGCGATCGCGAGCCCGGCGACGATCGCCGGCACCCAGCCCAGGCCCGCGGCGGCGAGGCCCGCGGCGAGCAGGGCGCCGCACAGCGCGAGCTGCAGCGACCCGCCGCCGAAGACGGACCGGCGCATGCGGACGAGCCGCCCGATGTCCAGCTCGAGTCCGATCAGGAAGAGCATCAGCACGACGCCGAACTCCGCGAAGTGCAGGATCGACTCGACGTCGCGCACGAACCCCAGGCCCCACGGACCGATCGCGCAGCCCGCGATCAGGTACCCGAGCACCGAACCGAGGCCGAAGCGCGCGGCGAGCGGCACGCAGACGACCGCCGCCGCGAGGTAGACCATCGTGTCGACGAGGAACGAGGCGCTCATGCTGCCGTCCCGGCATACCCGGCCAACCGCTCGCGGTAGTGGCGGGCGGTCGCCGCGAGCGCGTCCTCGGAGACGTGATGCGCGCCCTTCACCACGATGTGATCGAGCCAGTTCATGCCGCAGAAGCGGGCGGTCTGCCGGACCGCGGGCGCGAAGGCGTCGAACGGGTAGGCGTGCGGGCCCTCCGGCGTGTACCACTCGGGCGGCCCGCCGGTGGTCGCCACCCAGAGGCAGTCCTTGCCGCGCAACGCGGTTCCGCCTTCGCCGTAGGCCCAGCCGTGCGCGAGCACGCGCTCGAACCAGAGCTTGAGCAGCGCCGGCACGCTGTACCAGTAGAGCGGGTGCTGCCACACGACGAGCCGGCTCGCCGCGAGCGCGCGCTGCTCGGCCTCGACGTCGATCGAGAAGTCGGGGTAGAGGTCGTAGAGGCTGCGGACCGTCAGGCCCGGCACATCGCGCACCGCGTCGAGCAGGACGCGGCCCGCGCGCGAGCGCAGCGGGTGCGGATGGGCGTAGATCACCGTGATCATCTTGCGGTGCGACCGGGAAGGCGCGGCCGAGTATAAACGGACGCTTGCCTCGGGACGCCGCGCGGGGCAGCATGTGCGCCCAGTGCGGGTGGATCGAGGAGGGAAGACGCATGGCAACGCTCAGCGGCAAGGTCGCCTGGCTCACCGGCGCCGGCAGCGGCATCGGCCAGGCGGGCGCGGTGGAGCTCGCGAAAGCCGGCGCGACGCGTGGTGATCTCGGGGCGGCGCGCCGAGACGCTCGAGGAGACGCGCCGGCTGGTGATGGACGCCGGGCGGCGAGGTCGAGAAGCTCCCCCTCGACGTCTCCGACAAGCGGCAGGTCGCGCACGCCGCGAAAGAGCTGCTCGATCGCCACGGCCGCTGCGATATCCTGGTGAACAGCGCCGGGCTGAACGTGCCCAAGCGCTACTACAAGGACCTCGTGCCGGAGGACTGGGACAAGGTGATCGGGATCAACCTGAACGGGGCGCTCTATTGCATGAGCGCCCTGCTGCCGGCGATGCGCGCGCAGAAGGGCGGGCTCGTGATCAACATCGCGTCCTGGCTCGGCCGCTGGGTCGGCTATCTCGGCGGCGACGGCCTACGGCGCGAGCAAGCACGCGATCGCGACGATCACCCACCACCTCAATCTGGAGGAGGGCATGCACGGCATCCGCGGCTGCGTGATCTACCCGGGCGAAGTCGCTACGCCGATCGTGAAGATGCGGCCCGTCGCCGCCGTCGCAGGCGGACCTCGACCGGATGCTGAAGCCCGACGATCTCGGCCGCACGATCCGCTTCGTCGCGGAGATGCCGCCGCACGTCTGCCTGAACGAGATCGTGATCACGCCGACGTGGAACAGGCTGCTGATCGGCGGCGCCGAGCTGCGGCTCGGGCCCGCCGCTGCCGGAGTGACGAGGCGCGCGCGTGACCTCTTCGGTCGCCGAGCAGCTTGAAGGTGCCGATCGCCTTCGCGAGGAGCTTGCCGCCTTCGTCGCGGGCCTCGGCTTCGCAGAACGCGGTCGACTGGCCGCCGTGCAGCACGCGGCCCTCCGCGAAGATGTGACTCGAGGTGCCGGCGTTCATGAACCCGACACTCATGTCGACGGTCAGAACGCCGCCGTCGACGCCGTAGTGGCCGCGCACCGCGGCGCTCATCACGTAGTCGAGCATCGTCATCACCACGCCGCCGTGCGCGGCGCCCCAGCTGTTGAGGAGCTCCGGACGCTTGTCGAGGACGATCGACGCGCGCTCCTTCGACTGCTCGGTGAGGCGGATGCCGAGGTGCTCGACGAACGGGATGCGGACGCGCGAGAGCGATTGAGTGGTCATCGATCGGAGGCGGTGGTGAGGGTGAACATGACCGGTGTTATAGCAGGGCGGGGCGACCGTTGTCGACAAGCGCATTCGCTTTCGCGTTCACGAAGCAAGCGCTGTGCCGTCCTTCACCCAGGGAAGCGCTGCTTCATTCGAATAACGAAGCAGATCGTTCTCTGACATTGGGGATCAAAGGGGGAGGTATCCCCCTTTGTTCAGGCCTTCTTTAGACGACGCTTGCCCCGCCATCCACCGCGACGATCTGTCCCGTGATGTGTTGCGACGCATCCGAAGCGAGCAGCACCGCGAGCCCTTTCAGGTCCTCGTCGCCGCCGAGGCGACGCAGCGGCGTCGCGGCGATCACCTGGTCGGCGATCCGCTCGAGCGAGCCGCGGGTCATCCGCGACGGGAAGAACCCCGGCGCGATCGCGTTCACCGTGATGCCGTACTGGCCCCACTCGCCGGCGAGGGCGCGCGTGAAATTGACGAGCCCGCCCTTGGTGGTGTTGTACGCGATGGTGCGCAGCTTGTCCGGCAGGTTCCCGCGCAGGCCCGCGATCGAGGCCATGTTGACGATCCGGCCGTAGCGGCGCGGGATCATCGACTTCTTTCCGACCGCCTGGCAGGCGAGGAACGCCGCGGTGAGGTTCAGGTTGAGGAGCTTCTGCCACGCCTCCAGCGGATGATCTTCGGTCGGCGCGCCCCAGGTCGCGCCGGCGTTGTTGACCAGGATGTCGATGTGCCCGTACTTCGCCAATACCGTGTCGACCATCGGCTCGACCGCTTCGGGCCGGGACAGGTCGCAGGGGATCGGAAGCGCCTCCACGCCCTCACGCCCGAGCTGCGTACGGGCGGCCTCGAGCTCGTCGCCCTTGCGCGCGGTCAGCGCGACCTTCGCGCCCATCTCGCCCAGCGCCGCGGCGACCTGCAGCCCGAGCCCGCGCGAGCCGCCGGTGACGAGCGCGATCCGTCCGCCGAGGTCGAAGAGTGTGCGTACGCTCATGGGACCGCTCCTTTCGCGGCGATTGTCGCACGGGGTCGAGCGCGCTAAGCTGCACGGCGATGCGTCGCGCCGGGGGAGGGCGTGCCGTGGCCCACGACCCGCCGAAGCCGCAGCTCGAGCTCATGTTCCGCGCCAGCGTCGCGGTGGCCGCGGCGCGTTCGCTCGGCCGCACGCCGGTCGGGGAGCGGCGCATCGTCGACATCGTCGGCGGGGAGGTGACCGGACCGCGGTTGTCCGGGCGCATCCTGCCCGGCGGAGCGGACTGGCAGATCGTGCGCGACGACGGCACGACGGTGCTCGAAGCGCGCTACACCATCGAGGCCGCAGACGGTGCGATGATCTACGTGCGGAACTTCGGCTACCGGCACGGCCCGCCGGAGCTGCTCATGCGCATCGCGCGCGGGGAGGACGTCGATCCCGCGCGCTACTACTTCCGCGCGGCCCCGGTGTTCGAGACCGCGGCCCCGGAGCACGAGTGGCTCAACCGCACGATCGCGGTGTGCACCGGCATGCGCACGCGCGAGCGCGTGATCCTGGACTTTTACGCCGTGAAGTAGCTCGGGCCTCAGGAGCAGCCGAGCTGCCGCTCCTTCGCCCGCACGAGTCCCGAGATCACTTCGTTGTACGGCGCCGCGAGGCCGACCGCTTTGGCGGCGGGCGGGATCGCGCCGTTGATCGCGTCGATCTCCGAGCACCGCTTCGCCAGGTGGTCGAGCAGCATCGAGGGCCGTGCGTCGGGAATCTTGGAACCGAAGTCGCGCACGTAGGCGACCGGGTCGTCGAAGCCGAGCTTGATGCCGCGCTTGCGGGCGACCCGGAAAGCCTCCGCCGCGCAGCCGGAAGCGACCTGCCAGGTGTCGGCGTCGTTCATCACCTCGCTGATCGTGCGCTCGGTGAGCGCGCACGTGCCGGAGAAGCACACGTTGCAGATCAGCTTCTCCCAGACCAGCTGATCGATGTCGTCGAAGCACTTTACGCGGAAGCCGCCCGAGCGCCACACTTCCGCCACCGCCTCGAGTCGCGGCGTGATCGGGCCCGCCAACTCGCCGAGCCGCACCAGCTCCATGCCATTGTGGTGCGCGTGGCCCGGGCCGCGCATCGACGCGCCGAACCCGCCCACGACGCCGACCGCGAGCCGCTCGCGGCCGAGCACCGCCGCCGCCGTGTCGGGTCCGCCGAGACCGTTCTGGATCGAGAGGACGAGCGTCTTCGGCCCGACGATCGCCTGCGCCGATCGCGCCGCCGCTTCGACGTCGCGGGCCTTGGTCGCGATGATCACGAGATCGCACTGCCCCGCGTCCGCTGCCGCCGTCGTTGCGTTCAACCGCACGGTGCGGTCGCCCGAGGCGCCTTCGACGCGCAATCCATTGGCGCGGATGGCGTCGACGTGCTCGCGCCAGCTGTCCACCGCCCACACCTCGTGGCCGGCGGCCGCGAGCAGCCCGGCGTACACCGAGCCCATCGCGCCGCAACCGACGATGGCGATCTTCATCGCGGCTTCACTGCTCGAGCCTGATGTTGGCGCGCCTGATGATGTCGGCGTAGCGCACCGATTCGTCGCGCATCAGCTTGGCCAGGTCGTCCGGCGTTGTCGAGGTGGGATCGAGACCGAGCGTCGCATATCGCTCCCGCACGTCGGGCGAGGCGAGCGCCTTCTGCACCTCGCCGGAGAGGCGATTGACGATCTCGCTCGGAGTCCCGGCCGGAGCGAGGTAGCCGATCCACGCAATCATGTTGAACCCGGGCATGTCCGCCGCCTCGGCCACCGTCGGCACGTCGGGAAGCGCCGCGTTGCGCTGTGCGCTGGTGATCGCGAGCGCCTTCAGCCGCCCGGCGCGGACGTTCGACACGACCGCGGCCATCGTCTCGATGGTGTACGCGACCTGCCCGCCCATCACGTCGGTGAGCGAAGGACCGCTGCCCTTGTACGGCACGTGGATCGCCTGGAGGTTCGCCCGGCTGTTGAAGACCTCGGTGATCAGGTGCGTCGTCGCGCCCGTGCCGGACGACGCGAAGGTGTACTTCCCCGGGTTTGCGCGCACGAGCGCGATCAGCTCGCGCGCGCTGGAGGCCGGAAAGCCCGGCGCGGTGACCAGTACGTACGGCACCGTTGCGATCAGGCTGACCGGCGCGAAGGACTTCTCCGGGTCGTAGGGCACTTTCTGCAGCAGCGGGTTGATCGAAAGCGGGCCGCTCGAGCCGGCGAGCAGCGTGTAGCCGTCGGGTGCGGCCTTGGCGGCCGCTTCGGTTCCGATGATCCCGCCGGCACCGGGCCGGTTGTCGGCCACGATCGGCTGACCGATCGACTCCGAGACCTTCTGCGCGACGAGCCGCGCCGACAGATCGGTCGCCTGGCCCGGCGGCCACGGCACGATGACCCGGAGCGGCTTGCTGGGGTACTGCTGTGCAAATGCCGATCCGGCCACCAGCGCCGCGGCAAGCGCGGCAAGCATTCTCGTCATGATCCCCTCCGGGTCGCTCATACGACTTCGAACAGCCCGGCCGCGCCCATTCCGCCGCCGATGCACATCGTGACCACGACGCGCTTTGCGCCGCGGCGCTTGCCCTCGATGAGCGCATGGCCCACCAGGCGCGCGCCGCTCATGCCGTACGGATGGCCGATCGCGATCGCGCCGCCGTTCACGTTCAGCCGGTCGTCGGGGATGCCGAGCTTGTCGCGGCAGTAGATCACCTGCACCGCGAACGCCTCGTTGAGCTCCCAGAGGTCGATGTCCTGCACCTTCAGCCCGGCGCGCTTCAGGAGCTTCGGCACGGCGAACACCGGGCCGATCCCCATCTCGTCGGGTTCGCATCCCGCGACCGCGAAGCCGCGGAAGATGCCGAGCGGCTTGAGGCCCTTGCGCTCCGCCGTCTGCGCGCTCATCACCACCGCAGCGGAGGCGCCGTCGGAGAACTGGCTCGCGTTGCCGGCGGCGATCACGCCGCCTTCGACCGCCGGCTTGATCGTCGAGACCCCTTCGTAGGTCGTGTCGCCGCGAATCCCTTCGTCGCGATCGGCCGTGACGTCCTTGAACGACTCGACGTTGGTGTTCTTGTCGATCACCTTCATCCTGACCGCGAGCGGGACGATCTCGTCCTTCGTCTTGCCGGCCGCCGCCGCCGCGGCGGCGCGGAGCTGGCTCTGCACGCCGTAGCGATCCTGCGCCTCGCGGCCGATCTTGTAGCGCTGCGCCACGGTCTCGGCGGTCTGGAGCATCGGCCAGTAGATCTGCGGCTTGTGCTGCATCAGCCAGTCCTCGGTGAACATGTGCTTGTTCATCTCGTTCTGCACGCACGAGATCGATTCGACCCCGCCCGCGGCGTAGATGTCGCCTTCACCGGCGATGATGCGCTGTGCCGCCATCGCGATCGTCTGCAGGCCCGAGGAGCAGAAGCGGTTCACCGTGATGCCGGCGGTCTCGACCGGGCAGCCGGCGCGGAGCGCGATCTGGCGCGCGATGTTCCACCCGGTCGCACCCTCCGGGTTCGCGCAACCCATGATCACGTCCTCGACCTCGGCCGGGGCGAGCTTCGCGCGCTCGATCGCGTGCTTGACGACGTGCCCGCCGAGCGTCGCGCCGTGGGTCATGTTGAACGACCCGCGCCAGGACTTGGCGAGCGGGGTGCGGGCGGTGGATACGATCACTGCGTCGGTCATGGGCGACTCCGGGTTCAGTTGAAGGTCTTGCCTTCCGCGGCGAGCTTCGCGAGCAGCGCCGCCGGCTTCCAGTACTGGCCGTTGCGCCCCCCGGCGAACTTCGCCATTGCGGCAACGACGTTCTTCAGCCCGATGGTGTCGGCGTAGAACATCGGCCCGCCGCGGTAGAGCGGAAAGCCGTAGCCGGCCAGGTACACCATGTCGATGTCGCTCGCGCGGAGCGCGATGCCCTCGTCGAGGATCTTCGCGCCTTCGTTGGCGAGCGCGAAGATGCAGCGCTCGACGATCTCCTGATCGGAGATCTGACGGCGCGTCACGTTGACCTCCTTCGAGTGCGCGACGATCAGCTGCTCGATCTCCGGATCGGGAATCGGGGCACGGGAGCCCGCTTCGTACCTGTAGACGCCCTTGCCGGTCTTCTGCCCGAAGCGGCCCATCTCGCAGACGCGGTCGATCCACGCGGGGTAGACCTGCCGCTCGGGATCCTCGGCGCGGCGCCGCTTGCGGATGTGCCAGCCGATGTCCTGGCCCGCCATGTCCATCATCGCGAACGGGCCCATCGCCAGGCCCCAGTCCTGCACCGCCTTGTCGACCTGCTGCGGGAGCGCGCCTTCCTCGACCAGGAAGTAGGCCTGGCGCACGTACTCCTCGAGCATGCGGTTGCCGATGAAGCCGTCGCACACGCCCGAGACGACGCCGAGCTTCTTGATGCTCTTCGCGAGCTTCATCACCGTCGCGAGGACTTCCTTCGAGGTCTTCGCGCCGCGCACGACCTCCAGCAGCCGCATCACGTTCGCCGGGCTGAAGAAGTGCAGCCCGATGACCCATTCCGGGCGCCTGGTGAACGACGCGATCCGGTCGAGGTCGAGCGTCGAGGTGTTGCTCGCGAGAATTGCGCCCGGCTTCATGGTCGCGTCGAGCTGCCGGAACACCTTTTCCTTCACGCCCAGGTCCTCGAACACCGCCTCGATCACCAGGTCGGCGTCTTTGATCGCATCGTACGAGAGCGCGGTCGAGAACCGGCTCATGCGCTTGTCCATCTCTGCCTGCGCGAGGCGGCCCTTCGAGACCGTTGCGGCGTAGTTCTTGCGGATCACGTCGAGCCCGCGATCGAGCGCGTCCTGCTTCACCTCGAGCAGCGTCACCGGGAAGCCCGCGTTCGCGAACGCCATCCCGATCCCGCCGCCCATCGTGCCCGCGCCGACGATCGCGATCTTCTTGATCTCGACGATCGGCGTCGAGTCCGGCACGTCCGGGATCTTCGAGGCGGTGCGCTCGCCGAAGAAGGCGTGCCGCAGCGCCTTGGACTCGGTCGTCACGACCAGCTCCTCGAAGCGCTGGCGCTCGAACTCGAGCCCCTGGTCGAAGGGCAGCCTTGTCGCCGCTTCGACGCACGCCACGATCTTCGGTGGCGCGGGGAAACCGCGCGACTCCTTGGCGACCTTGCCGGCGGCTGCGGCGAGGAATGCCGCCGCGTCGCCTTCGAGCCTCACCTTTTCCTCGCGGAGCTTGCGCAGCGGGCGCTTCTCGGCGATCACCTTGCGCGCGAAAGCGAGCGCGCCGGCGAGCAGATCGCCCGGCACGACCTCGTCGAACAGGCCCGAGGGCATCTTCTCCGACAGCGTCGGTGCGCCGGAGACCATCATGTCGAGCGCGGCCTTCGCATCGATCGCACGCGGCAGGCGCTGCGTGCCGCCGGCGCCGGGCAGGATGCCGAGCTTCACTTCGGGCAGCGCGATTTGGGCGCCGGGCGCCGCGACGCGGTAGTGGCAGCCGAGCGCGAGCTCCAGCCCGCCGCCCATCGCCACCTTGTGGACCGCCGCGATCACCGGCTTCGACACCGCCTCGATCTTCGCGATGACCTGCCGCAGATGCGGCTCGGCGCTCGCCGCCGGGCTGTTGAACTCCTTGATGTCGGCGCCGCCCGAGAACGCGTTGCCGCCGCCGATCAGGACGACCGCCTTCACGTTCGCGTCGGCCAGGGCCTTGTCGATGCCCTCGACGATCCCTTTGCGCAGGGGATGTCCGAGTCCGTTGACCGGCGGGTTGTTCAGGGTGACCACGGCGATGTCGCCGTGCACGGCGTATTCGGCTGCGTTCATGCGCGCTCCAGTGAGGTTCAGGCGGGGGTGACGAGCTTGAGCCCGACGATCCCCGCGACGATCAGGCCGATGCAGCCGAGCCGCGCGACGGTCGCGGGCTCGGCGAAGAGAACGATGCCGAGGATCGCGGTTCCCACCGCGCCGATCCCGGTCCAGATCGCGTAGCCCGTGCCGACCGGCACCGTGCGCAGCGCGAGCGCGAGAAACAGCATGCTGGCGACGAGGGCCACGCCGGTGACGAGGCTCGGGACGAGCTTCGTGAAGCCCTCGGTGTACTTGAGCCCGATGGCCCACACGATTTCGAGGAGTCCGGCGAGGATGAGGTAGATCCAGTGCATGCGGAAGGGCTCGCAGACTGCACCGCGGAACTGCCGCGGCAACGCGCGGGCATTGTAGACCTTCCCCGTGCGACCGGGGTTCGCCCTGCCGATTCGACTCCACCTGGAGTGCGCCGCAGCATCAGCGTGCTTCCCCTGCGATGCGCTTTGCACTGGCGACGAGGCGGGTTGACTGCGGTCAACACGCTTCGGGCGGGCATCTGGCAGAGTGAATTTCGAGTTGACCGGTGTCCAAACGGGAGGATTGCGATGAAGCCTTCTATGATTGGATCAGTGGTACTCGGGGCGACGATGATCTGCGCCGTCGGAGCGAGTCCATGCTCAGACCGGAATCGACCTCGGCAAGCGGGAGTACGTCTTCAACTGCGGCGGATGCCATGGCGAGACCGGAAAAGGCGACGGTCCGTACATGACCTTCATGAAGCGCCCGTCCGACATTACGCAGCTTGCGAAGAAGAACAACGGCGTGTTTCCCGTCTCACGGGTGTACGAAGTCATCGACGGGAGGCAAGACGTGGCGGCGCACGGCCCGCGGGACATGCCGATCTGGGGCATGGACTACCAGGCCAAGGCCGGCGCGTACTACATCGACGTGCCGTACAACCCGGAGGTGTACGTGCGGGTTCGGATCCTCGCCTTGATCGAATACCTCGATCGACTCCAGGTGAGGTAGCTCCAGCCGGCGAGGGGCCGCGCCCTCTGCAATTCCCGGACCCGGTGAACACGCCCGGCACGCCGGGCGTGTTCGGATGTCTCTCAGACCTCCAGCCACTCGCGCCGGATCAGCGCGTTCCCGCGCAGGTCGTCCGGTGCGCCCTCGAAGACGATCTGCCCGTGCCCCATCACGTACATCCGCTCGGATAGATCGAGCGCGATCGCGAGCTTCTGCTCGACCAGCAGGATCGCCACGCCGCGCCGCTTGATCTCGCGGAAGAGGTCGGCGACCAGCTCGACGAGCTTGGGCGCGAGGCCCTCGGTCGGCTCGTCGATCATCACGAGGTCGGGGTCGCCCATCAGCGTGCGCGCGAGCGTGAGCATCTGCTGCTCGCCGCCGGACAGCACTCCTCCCTGGGTGTCCCCGCGCTCGGCGAGCCGCGGAAAAAGGCGGAACACGTCGTCCACCGACCAGCGCCCGGTCTTGCCCCGGGATTTCATCCCGAGCTCGAGGTTCTGGCGCACGGTCAGCGTCGGGAAGATGTCGCGGTTCTCCGGCACGTAGCCGAGCCCGCGGTGCGCGATCTGGTAGCTCTTGAGGCCGAGGATCTCGGCGTCCTTGAAGCGCACCGAGCCCCGCGCGTCGACCATGCCCATGATCGCCCGGATGGTCGTCGAGCGGCCGACGCCGTTGCGGCCGACGAGGCTCACGCACTCGCCGACACCGACCCGGAGATGCACGCCCTGCAGGATGTGGCTCTTGCCGTACCACGCGTGGAGGTCGCGCACCTCAAGCATGGGCGACTCCGAGGTAGGCTTCCTGCACCTTCGGGTTCGCGCGGATCGCCGCCGGCGCGCCGCTCGCGATGAGCTCGCCGTACACGAGCACGCTGATACGGTCGGCGAGATCGAAGACGACGCCCATGTCGTGCTCGACCATGACCAGCGTCCTGTCCTCGGTCACCTTGCGGATCAGCGCGACCGCTGCGGCGGTCTCCGAGCGGTTCATGCCCGCGGTCGGCTCGTCGAGGAGGATCACCTCGGCGCCGCCGGCGATCGTGACCCCGATCTCGAGCGCGCGCTGCTCCGCGTACGAGAGCACGCCGGCGAGCGTGTCTCGCCGCCGCGTCAGTCCGATGCGCTCCATCACGTCCTCGGCGCGGCGGCGCGCGTCGGCGAGCGTGGACAGCGCGCGCCAGAACGCGTAGCGGTAGCCGAGCGACCAGAGGACCGCGCAGCGAAGGTTCTCGAACACCGACAGGTTCTGGAAGATGTTGGTGACCTGGAAGCTCCGCGACAGTCCGCGGCGATTGATCTGGTGCGGACGCAGGCGCGTCACGTCGGCGCCGTTGAGCAGAATGCGGCCAGCGGACACCGGAAACCGGCCGCTCGCGAGGTTGAACAGCGTCGACTTGCCCGCGCCGTTCGGGCCGATGATCGCGTGGCGTTCGCCCCGCGCGACGGCGAGGTCGACGCCGCGGATGATCTCGGTCTTGCCGAAGTGCTTATGCACCCCGCACAGCTCGAGCGCGGGCGCGGTCATGCGGCCGACGCCATCACGCGCTTCGCCTCGATCTCGCGCTGCACCGCGTCCCATGCGGCGCGCACGCGCCGCCAGGCGACGCGATGCAGCGCGACGCCGGCCGCGAGCAGCACGCCGCACGCGAGCCACGGCGTCGCGCTGAACGGCGCCACGGCGATGCCGCCGAGCATCAGCTCTCGCGGCGCGCCGGTCGCGCTCACGTGGTAGGTCATCTCGACGATTCCCACGAATCCGACCAGCCCGAGCAGGCCGGCGACGAGCGCCCACCCGTACGGGCGGATGAGCCGTCCCAGCAGGCCGAACTTCCAGACGCGCAGGTTCTGCATCGCGATCATCGCGATCCCGCCGGGCGCGAACATCACGATCGCAATGAAAAACAGCCCGAGGTAGAGCAGCCACGCTTTCGTGAATCCGGACAGCGCCGTCTGGAAGAAGGTGAAGACCACGGCCCCGATGACGGGCCCGAAGAAGAACCCGACGCCGCCGATGTATGCCGCGAGCAGCACCGCGCCGGAGCGCAGCGTCGAGACCGTCTCGGCGGTGACGATCTCGTAGTTGATCGCGGCGAGACCGCCGGCGATGCCGGCGAAGAAAGCCGACAGCACGAACATCAGCAGCCGCACGCGCTCGGTGCTGTAGCCGACGAAGGCCGCGCGCTCCTCGTTGTCGCGCACCGCGTTCGCGATGCGGCCGAGCGGGGTCTGCGTGAGCGCGAACATCGCAGCCATGCTGAGGATGGTCCAGAGCGCGATCAGGTAGTAGACCTGTATCGCCGGACCGTAGGTGATCCCGAACGGCGTCGGCCCGACCATCCGGTTCGCGTTCACCCCGCCCTCGCCGCCGAAGAACGCCGGCAGCATGAGCGACATCGCGTGCACCATCTCGCCGATGCCGAGCGAGATCATCGCGAAGGCGACGCCCGCCTTGCGCGTCGTCACCCAGCCGATGAGCGCCCCGAAGAGCGCCGCGGCGAGCCCGCCGACCAGCGGGAGCAGGGTCACCGGGAGGGCGAGCTTGCCCTGCCCGATCAGGTTCAGCGCGTGGATCGCGAAGTAGGCACCGAGCCCCATGTAGACCGCGTGCCCGAACGAGAGCAGTCCGGTCTGCCCCAGCAGCATGTTGTACGACAGGGCGAAGATGATCATGATGCCCATCTGGCTCATCAGCGTCAGTGCGAAGCCCTGCCGGAATACGAGCGGCAGGACGAGCAGCACGAACGCGAAGGTGCCCCAGGCGGACCAGCGTCCGACGTTGACGGGCCTGAACTTGAGCGTGCTCATCGCGCGCTCACGTTTCTCTCGTCCCCATCAGCCCGCGCGGCCGGACGACGAGCATCAGCACCATGATCAGATAGGGCAGCATCGGCGCGGCCTGGGCGACCGTGAGGTTCAGCACCTCGGCGAGAAAGGTCCCGTCGGCGGGCACGATGCCGAGCGGCTTCAGCAGGCCGCCGAGCGACGCGTCGAGCGACACGGAGAAGGTCTGCAGCAGCCCGATCAGGAGGCTCGCGAGGAACGCGCCGGCGAGCGAGCCCATGCCGCCCACCACGACGACCACGAACACGATCGGGCCGATCGCGGCGGCCATGCCGGGATCGGTCACGAACGCCGGTCCGCCGACCGCGCCGGCGAGCGCCGCGAGCGCCGAGCCGCCGCCGAACGTGAGCATGAACACGCGCGGCACGTTGTGCCCGAGCGCCTCGACCGTGCGCGGATGCGTGAGCGCGGCCTGGATCACGAGGCCCACGCGCGTGCGCGTGAGCCCGAGGTAGATCGCGACGAGCATCGCGATGGCCACCGCCGCCATGAAGCCGCGGTAGATCGGAAAGCTCGACCCGAACACGGTGAAGAGCGGGCCGTCGAGCGCGGGCGGCGGGTTGTACTCGACCGCCGCGCGGCCCCAGACGAGGTGGATCGCCTCCTCGATGATGTAGGCGAGGCCGAACGTGAACAGCAGCTCGGCGACGTGGCCGTGCTTGTGCACCTGGCGCAGGCCGTAGCGCTCGACCAGCATGCCGATCACGCCCACGGCGAGCGGCGCGACGAGCAACCCCGGCCAGAAGCCCAGCCAGCGCGTGATCTGGTAGCCGAAGTACGCGCCGACCATGTAGAAGCTGGCGTGCGCGAAGTTGAGCACGCCCATCATCGAGAAGATGAGCGTGAGGCCGGCAGAGAGCAGGAAGAGCAACAGCCCGTAGCTCAGGCCGTTCAGGGTCTGGATGACGAAGAACTCCATTGGCCGGTTCTGTCTGACTTGGGGGATTCGGAAGGGGGTCGGGTTGGGAAAGGAAGGGTCCCAACCCTTCCTTAGGCCCCCTTCCTCAATCGGTCCATGGCACGGGCGAAAAACAAGGGCGGCCCGGTCGCCGCCCTCGACGCGAGTGCGTCAGTGCGCGGGCACTACTTCCCGGGCCGCTTCATCTGGCACGACGTGGGCTGCGCCGAAACGTAGGGCTCGATCCGCACGTCGGTCCGGAATGCGAGGCCAGTGTTCTCCACGTCGTATTTCACGTCCTTCGGGCCGCCCTTCGCGGCCGAGCGCACGAAGGTCGAGATAAAGAGCGGCTGGATCATCTGGTGGTCCGCGGCGCGCATCTCCACTTCGCCGACATCGGTTGCGTACTTCATGCCGGAGAGCTGCTGCGCGACCTTCACGGGGTCGGTGGACTTCGCCAGCTTCGCCGCCTCGGCGAGCATGTTCATCCCGGTGTGGACGCGCAGGAACCACCAGTCGAGGTTGTATTTCTTCTTGAACTCGGCGTTGACGCGCTCGAGCTCCTTCGACGGCACGTTGGTGTGCCACTCGGTGATCTGCTTCATGCGATCGACGCCGGCCTCGCCCACCGCCGTCGGCACGCCGGCGAAGCCGGCGTAGTACGTATAGAAGATGACGTTCAGGCCGGCTTCGCGCGCGGACTTCACGAGCAGCGACATGTCGTTGCCCCAGTTGCCGGTGATCACCGTGTCGGCGCCGGAGGCCTTGATCTTCGCCACGTACGGGGCGAAGTCCTTCACCTGGCCGAGCGGGTGCAGGTCGTCGCCCACGATCTCGATGTCGGGGCGCTTGCGCTTGAGGTCGGCCTTCGCGGCGCGCGACACCGCCTGGCCGAACGAGTAGTTCTGGTTGATCAGGTAGACCTTCTTGATCTTCTGGTCTTTCGCCAGCTCGGTGGTGAGCGCCTCCATCTTCATGTCGCTGTTCGCGTCGAGGCGGAAGTGGAAGTAGTGGCACTTGGAGTTGGTGAGATCGGGGTCCACCGCGGCATAGTTGAGATACATGATCTCCTTGCCGGGGTTGCGCTCGTTGTGCTTCTGCACGGCGTCGGAGAGCGCGAGCGCGACCGCCGAGCTGTTGCCCTGCGTCACGTAGCGGATGCCGCGGTCGACGATCTGCTTGAAGACGTTCAGCGTCTCCTGCGGGCTCACCTTGTTGTCGAATCCCACGACCTCGAACTTCACGCCCGGCGCGGCGTTGCGCCGGTTCAGCTCGTCGGCCATGAACTGGAATTGCTTGAGCCCGGCCTCGCCGACGTTCGCGAACGGGCCGGACAGGGGATCGACGTAGGCGATGCGCAGGACTTCCTGGGCGGTGGCCGGCAGGGCGGCGGCGAGCGAAAGGGCAGCGACGACGAGCGAGCGAAAGGCTGCGCGCGAGCATGGGGACTCCTCCTCCTCGTTGGGGCAACGTCGGCCTCCGGACGAACGCCGGATGACCCTCCTCTCCTGATGCCGAGACGATGGTAGAGAAAGGGTCAGGGGGGGTCAACTGGCGCCGCGCGCGTGCTCGCAGCGCGCAGGAAACGGGCCGGTGGAGTCGAGCTCCCCCGTCCCGCAGGGCGCGCGGGGTCGCGCGCAGGCAGGCGCCGGCCTTACTGCGCCGTGCCGTAGGTCTTCGCGATGTCGTCGATGATCGTCTGGACGTCCTTGGCGCTGAGCTTCTGGATGCCTTTCTGCTTCATCATCGCGTCGAACTTCGACTCGAACATCCGCATGGCTTCGGTCTTGGAGATCATGCCGTCCTTGTCGGTGTCCATCTTCATCACGTTGTCCATGTTCTTCTGGGCCAACGCGACCTGGCCGAACCCGAGGGCGAGCCCCATGGCGACAGGCGGCGGCGATTTTCGAGGGTTTCATTTTGCTTCTCCTTTCCGTGGTTGAAGGGCGTGAGCCGTCTGGAGCGCAGGCCCAGCGTTCGTCGGGACCGCGACGCGGCCTTACGCTCTTTCATCGGGCGCGGGACGACCGTCTGCATCAGGGCGCGCCCGATCGATCTCGTCGTGCTGCGCGTACGCGGACTGCAATCCTGCGCACCGCCGTAGTGCAGCCCATAGACCAAACGGCGTATGGCGGAGGCGCATCGACCTCCCCCTAATATCGTCATTAGCGGGGTTTGCGCTCCGTTCACTCAGCACGGGCATGACACGCGTCTCGGGTCCGACCCTTTCTCCCGACGTCCTCGGCGGCGCGCCCGAGGCGCTCGTCCAGACCGCGCTGATCGCGGGGGGCATCGGATTGTGGGAGTGGCACGTCGGCTCGGGTAGCCTGGCGCTCTCGCCGCATCTCGAGACGCTGCTCGGCTACCCCACCGGGGGGTTCGACGGCACGGCGGAGACGTTTCTCCAGCGGCTCGTGCTCGCCGACCGCGTCCGGGTCGAGGAGGCGATCGCCGCCGCCGCGGCGGACGGCAACGAGACCGACCTGGAACTGCGCGTCGTCGATCTGACCGGCGTCGCGCGCTGGTTCTCCGCCAAAGGCCGCGTCCTGCGCGACGCTGCGGGCAAGGCGGTCCGCATCGTCGGGACGATGCAGGAGGTTCCGGCGACGGTCATCGCCGAGCGCCGCATGCGCCGGCAGCAGGCCGGGCTGCTGCGCCTGCTGGCCGAGGAACGCATCACGCAGCTTCCGCTCGACGAGGCGTTCCGGCTGATCACCGAAGTCGCCGGACGGACGCTCGAGGTCGAGCGCACCAGCGTCTGGCTGTTCACGCCCGAGCACACCCACATCCGCTGCCACAAACTCTATCGCCGCAGCCTCCAGCAGCACATGGCGGGCGCGACGCTGGAGGCCGCCGCGTACCCCGCGTACTTCCGCGCGCTCGAGTCCGGCCGCGCCATCGCGGCGGCGGACGCGCACCGCGATGCGCGCACCGCAGAGCTCGGTGCCGACTATCTCGTGCCGCTCGGCGTCGGCGCGATGCTCGAGGCCCCGGTACGCCACGACGGTCGCCTCGTGGGAGTCGTGTGCCACGAACACGTCGGCCCGCCGCGGCAGTGGCTGCTCGACGAGAAGGTTTTCGCCGCCTCGGTCGCCGACGTGGTCGCGACGGCACTCGACGCCGATGCGCGTCGGGAACTCACCGACCGGCTCGTGAGGAGCGAAGAGCGCTACCGCACCTTCGTGAACCTGTCCACCGAGGGTATCCTCCGGGTCGAGATCTCCCCGCCGGTCGCGACTGACACACCGGTCGAGGAACAGGTCGCACACATTCGTCGGCACGGCACGGTCGCCGAGGCGAACCCGGCGGTCGCCCGGCTGATCGGCGCCGCCTCGCCCGACCGGCTGATCGGTCGCACCATCGAGTCGCTGATCCGTCCCGATGCCGCCGAGAAGCTGCTCACCGAGTGGATCCGCGCCGGCTACCGCTTCAGCGAGCACGAGGTCGACGTGCTCGACATCGAGGGCCAGCCGCTGTGGCTGCTCGGATCGATGATCGCGGTCGCGTCCGACGGCCACCTGGTCGCGCTCTGGAGCACGTGGCGCAACATCACCCGCCGCAAGGAGGCGGTGCGGGCGCTCGAGTTCCAGGCGCGCCACGATCCGCTCACCGGGCTCCCGAACCGCAAGTGGCTCGCCGAGCGGCTGGACACGTCCGCCGAGGAGGCGCGCCTCGCGGGCGACGGCTTCGCGCTGATGATGATGGACCTCGATCACTTCAAGGAAATCAACGATGCGCTCGGGCACTTCGCCGGCGACCAGCTCCTCAAGCTGATCGGCCCGCGGCTCGCGCCGCTGCTCGCCGCGCGCGGCGGTGAGCTCGCGCGGCTGGGCGGCGACGAGTTCGCCGTTATCGTTCGCGGCTGCCGCGACCCGCGGGCCGCGCTGGCGGTGGCGAACGAGATGATCGCGTGCCTGCGCACGCCGTTCGAGGTCGGGATGCTCAAGCTCGGGATCGACGCCTCGGTCGGCGCGGCGATCGCGCCGGCGCACGGCTTCGACGCCTCGACGCTGATGCGCTACGCCGACGTCGCGATGTACGAGGCGAAGCGCAAGGGCCTGCACGCGGCGGTCTACGACCCCGCCCTCGACCGCTACTCGCCGCGGCGGCTCGCGCTCGCCAACGCGCTCGGGGAGGCGGTCCGCGCCGGGCACATCCACGTCGAGTACCAGCCGCTCGCGCGGCTTGCCGACCGGTCGGTGGAATGCGTCGAAGCACTCGTGCGCTGGCGGCATCCGGAGTACGGGGACGTCGCACCTGACGAGTTCATCCCGCTCGCCGAGATGGGCGACCACATTCGCAGCCTTACGCTGAAAGTGCTCGGCGATGCCGCGAGCCAGTGGAACGCCTGGCGCGGGCGCGCCCTCGGGCTCCGGATCGCGGTCAATCTGTCGACGCGCGTCCTGATCGACCAGGGATTCGTCGCCGAGACCCGCGGCATCCTCGAGGACCACGGCGTGCCCGGTGACGCGCTCGTCTTCGAGATCACCGAGAGCGCGATGCTCATCGACCCGACGCGCGCGCTCGAGACGATCGAGCGACTGCACGCGCTCGGGATCGGGTTCAGCGTGGACGACTTCGGGATGGGGTTCTCGTCGCTCGCCTACCTCAAGCAGCTGCCGATCGAGAGCCTGAAGATCGACCGCTCGTTCGTCGCCGGCATGACGACGAACGTCCGCGACGCCTCGATCGTGCGCTCGACCATCAATCTCGCCCACGACCTGGGCCTGAAGGTCGTCGCCGAAGGCGTGGAAACCGGGGATGCCCTCGCGATGGTCACGCGGCTCGGCTGCGACGAGGCGCAGGGCTACTTCATCGCCCGCCCGCAGGGCGGTGCGGCGCTCGCGGAGTGGCTCGAGCGGGGGGGCTGGGGCACCGGTCCCGCGCCGCTCTGAGCCGGTCGGCGGATCAGCCGGGGAGCGACTGTTGACACGACTCCCGCCCCGCGGGTAACTTGCCCGCCCACCCCGGCCACCGATCGAGGACTCCCATGCTGCGCGGCCTGATGATGGATATGCCGCTTCTGATCTCGTCGCTGATCGTGCACGCCGAGCGCTGCCACGGGGACACCGAGATCGTCTCGCGCTCGGTGGAGGGCCCCCTCCATCGTTACACCTATGCCGATGCGCACAAGCGCGCGCGCCAGGTCGCCCAGGCGCTCGGGCGGCTCGGCGTGAAGCAGGGTGACCGGATCGGCACGCTCGCCTGGAACGGATACCGCCACCTCGAGCTTTACTACGGCGTTTCGGGCATGGGGGCGGTGATCCACACGGTCAACCCGCGGCTCTTTCCCGAGCAGATCGTGTACATCGTCAACCACGCCGAGGATGCGTACGTGTTCTTCGACCTCACGTTCGCACCGATCGTCGAAAAGCTCGCGCCGCAGTGCCCGGGGGTGAAGGGCTGGGTCGCAATGACCGACCGCGCCCACATGCCGCAGATCCCCGTGCCGAACCTGCTGTGCTACGAGGAGCTGATCGCGCGGGAGAGCGGCGCCTACGAGTGGCCGCGGCTCGACGAGTGGACCGCCTCGGGGCTCTGCTACACCTCGGGCACGACCGGCAACCCGAAAGGCGTGCTCTACGCGCACCGCTCGACCGTGATCCACGCGTACGGGGCGTCGCTGCCGGACGTCTTCGCGGCTTCGGCGCGCGAGACGATCCTGCCGGTGGTGCCGATGTTCCACGTCAATGCCTGGGGCATCCCGTATCTCGCCACGCTCAACGGCTGCAAGCTGGTCTTCCCCGGCGCCGCGCTCGACGGCAAGAGCCTGTACGAGCTGTTCGAGGCGGAGCGGGTCACCGTCACCGCCGGCGTGCCGACCGTCTGGCTCGGCCTGCTCACCTATATGAAGAGCAGCGGCCTCAAGTTCTCCACGCTCCGCCGCGCCATCGTCGGCGGCTCGGCGGCGCCGCCGGCGATGATCAGGCAGTTCGACGACGAGTTCGGGGTCGATTGCCAGCACGCCTGGGGAATGACCGAGATGAGCCCGCTCGGCACGCTGATCACCCTGAAGACCAAGCACGCCGCTCTGCCCGAGCAGCAGCAGTTCGAGCTGCGGTGCAAGCAGGGCCGCACCATCTACGGCGTCGAGATGAAGATCGTCGACGGCGAGGGCAGGGAACTGCCGCGCGACGGGAAGGCGTTCGGCGACCTGCTGGTGCGCGGGCCGTGGATCACGAACGGCTACTTCAAGGATGACGGCGGCAGCCCGCTGCGCGACGGGTGGTTCCCGACCGGCGACGTCGCCACTATCGACGCCGACGGCTTCATGCAGATCACCGACCGCTCGAAGGACGTGATCAAGTCCGGCGGCGAGTGGATCAGCTCGATCGACCTCGAGAACGTCGCGGTCGCGCATCCGGCGATCGCCGAGGCCGCGGTGATCGGCGTGCACCATCCCAAGTGGGACGAGCGCCCGATCGTCGTCGCCGTGAAGAAGCAGGGCGCCGAGGTGACGCGCGCGGAAATGCTGAAGTTCTACGAGGGCAAGGTCGCGAAGTGGATGATCCCGGACGACGTCGTGTTCGTCGCCGAGCTGCCGCACACCGCGACGGGCAAGCTGTCGAAGCTCACGCTGCGGGAGCGGATGAAGGACTACAAGCTGCCGGCGGCGTAGTCCCCGTCACTTCGGCGGGGCGGGGAACTGCACGAAGGGCGGCGCGGGCTCCTTGTCCGGCGGAACGTACGCGGGCGCGGGCTCGCCCGCGGGCCCGACGTGCTTGAGGTAGCGGTAGATCGCCTTGACGTCGCCGTCGCTCATGTCCCGCAGGTTGAACCAGGGCATCGGCGGGCGCAGCTCGCTGCGCGCACGCTTCATCCACTGCGCCTCGGTCATGCTCTGTGCGACGAGTCTCAGGTTGGCGGGGTAGGTCGTGCCCCAGGGGCCGCGCCAGCCGAGCTTGTCGCCCGTGAGCCACAGCTTCTCCTCGACCTTGCCGTTCGACGGCGCATAGCCGGCCGTGTGGCAGTCGTTGCAGCCGGCGATCTGCACGAGGTAGCGCCCGCGCTGCGCGTCCGCGGACATCTTCTTCTCGCCCTTCTGCTGGGCCCATGCGGACGCGCTAACGGCACCGACTGCCGTTGCAAGGCAGGCAACTATCCAGCTGCTTCTCATCGTCTCGATCCTCCTGATTGCGGTGGACCGGGCGCCGCTTGTGTGGCGGCGCTCCGGCGGGGTGGTGCTTAACCGGGGCTCGTCGCCCGCTCGCGCTTCGTGCTCTGCCACTGGTCGAGCTTCGTCCGGGCGCCGTTCGTGGCCGGATCCATCTCGCGATCGTGATTCGACCGCTTCGCGGTCAGCTCGATGACATAGCCGTTCGGATCGCGGAAGTAGATCGAATCGATGAAGCGGTGGTCGGAGATCCCGCGCACCTCGATGCCGGCGCCCTTCCCCTTCGCCATCATCGGCTCGAGCACGGCCCGCTCGACCTCGAGCGCGATGTGCAGGTCGTAGTCGTGCTGCTGCTTGAACTCGAACGCCATGTCCGGCGCCTCGAAGAAGGCGAGGTACGAGCCGTCGTCGAGGCGATAGAACGTGTGCAGGGTATCGGTGTTGCGGCCGCTCTTCGATTCCTTGATCCACAGCGTGCCGGCGAGCGGCAGGCCGAGGAAGTCCTCGTAGAACTTGCGCGTCTCCTCCGAGTCGCGGCAGCGATAGGCGTTGTGATGCAGTCCCTTGATCATGGCGGCACTCCTGGTCTTCACGACACGAGGGGCCACACCCCCTCGTGCTCCTCAAGCCCACGAAACCCGCTGCCCTCGGCAGCGGGTTTCACCTTAGATTGCGACGAACGGCGTGTCTTTGATCGACCCGGCGAAGCCGTGGAAGACCTCGTGCACCTTCGGCCAGCTCTTGAGCCGCTTCATGTTTCCGAGCCAGCGCTCGACGTTCGGGTAAGGCGAGAAGTTGCAGCGGATCAGCTCACCGAGGCCGATCATCTCTGCGCCGAGGTAATCGGCAATGGTGATCTTGTCGCCGCACAGGTACGCCTTCTTCGGGCCGATCAGGCTCTGGTCGAGGATCTTCAGCCAGCCCTGCGACTTCTCCTTGGCCCACGCGAGCGTCGACGCCTGCGCCTCGTCGCTGCGCCGCTTGTGGGTCGGGAACGCCTGCGGGTAGACCAGGCCGTAGGCGAAGTCGCGGTACAGGTTGGTGTTGATCCAGTCCATCATCTCGTTGACCCGTGCGCGCTCGCGCAGGTCCTTCGGGTAGGACGCCGAGCCCTTCTTGTCGGCGAGGTACTTGAGGATCGACGAGCACTCGGTGAGCCGGAAGTCGCCGTCCTCGAGCATCGGGACGAGGCAGCTCGGGTTCATCGTCGAGTAGGGCGGCTTCATGTGCTCGCCGGTGAAGAGATCGACGACCTGGAACTCGATTTCGGGCGCTTCTTCCCCGGCATAGAGCATCACGATGCGGCTGGTGGTCGAAGCGGGGTGGTAGTAGGCCTTCATGAGGTGTCCTCCTGGAGAGTGCGTGCGGCGCACGGCTGCTGCGCGGGCAGTTTATCATCGCAGCCCCCTCGACCGATCACCGGACCCCGCAACGATGAGCCTCGTCCTCAGCGCACGCGAAGGCGCCGTCCAGCGCATCCAGATCAACCGCCCCGAGAAGAAGAATGCGCTGACCGCGGAAATGTATGCCGCGATCGCGCAGGCGATCAAGGCTGCCGACGCCGACGCCGGCGTGCGCGTCGTGCTGATCCACGGCGCCGGCGACGCGTTCACCGCCGGCAACGACCTGCAGGACTTTCTCGCCAATCCGCCGCGCACCCCGGATGCGCCGGTCGTCCGGTTCCTCGACGCCGTGAGCCACGCCGAGAAGCCGCTCGTCGCGGCGGTGAGCGGCGTCGCAGTCGGCGTGGGCACGACGATGCTGCTGCACTGCGATCTCGTCTACGCGGCCGAAGGCACGAAGTTCGCGCTGCCGTTCGTCAACCTCGGGCTGTGCCCCGAGGCGGCCTCCAGCTTCCTGCTGCCTGCGATCGTCGGGTATCAGCGCGCGGCCGAGCTGCTCCTCCTCGGCGAGACGTTCGACGCGGCGCAGGCATACAAGATTGGCATCGTCACCGAGGTCGTGCCCGCGGAGATCCTGATGATGCGCGCAGGCGAGGCGGCGACCAGGCTCGCCGAAAAGCCGGCCGCGTCGGTGCGCATCACCAAGCGGCTCATGAAACGCGCCTGGATGCCGGCCATCGACGCGGCGCTGGCGGAGGAGCTCCGCAATTTCGGCGAGCGCCTCGGCTCGCCGGAGGCGAAGGAGGCGTTCAGCGCGTTCCTCGAGAAGCGCAAGCCGGATTTCACCCGGTTCGGCTGACCCATTGCTAAGACAGGAGAACTCCATGAGCCTCAAAGGCAAGACGCTCTTCATCACCGGCGCGTCGCGCGGCATCGGCCTCGCGATCGCGAAGCGTGCGGCCCAGGATGGGGCGAACGTCGCCGTCGTGGCCAAGACCGAGCAGCCGAACCCGAAGCTGCCCGGCACGATCTACACCGCAGCCGAGGAGATCGCTCAGGCGGGCGGCCAGGCGCTGCCGATCCCGTGCGACATCCGCGACGAGGCCGGCGTCGCCGCCGCCGCGAAACGGTGCGCCGAGCACTTCGGCGGCATCGACATCCTCGTCAACAACGCGAGCGCGATCAGCCTCACGCCCACGCTCGAGACGCCGATGAAGCGCTTCGACCTCATGTTCGGCGTGAACGTGCGCGGCACCTACTGCGTGTCGCAGGCGTGCATCCCGTTCCTGAAGCAGGCGGCGCAGGCCGGTCGCAACCCGCACATCCTCAACCTTTCGCCGCCGCTCAACATGAATCCGCGCTGGTTCAAGAGCCACGTCGCCTACACGATGGCGAAGTACGGCATGAGCATGTGCGTGCTCGGGATGGCGGAGGAGCTGCGCGCCGACGGCGTGGCGGTGAACGCGCTCTGGCCGCGTACCGTGATCGCGACCGCTGCGCTCGCGATGCTGCCCGGCATCGACCCGAAGCTCTGCCGCAAGCCCGAGATCCTCGCCGACACCGCGTACGCCATCTTCAACCGCGACGCGCGCAAGCACACCGGGCACTTCTACATCGACGAGCAGGTGCTCGCGGTGGAGGGCGTCGCGGACCTCGGGAAGTACGCCGTGATGCCCGGCAACACCAAGTTCCTGGTCGATCTGTTCCTGGATTGAGCGGGCGGGCGATGCTGCGGCCGGTCCTGATCCTCGCGCTGGCGGCGCTCGCAGTGCCGGCGACGGCGCAGATGTATCGCTATCTCGACCCGGAGACGGGGCAGACCAAGCTCACCAACGTGCCGCCGCCGGGGACCAAGCCGGGCGCGGCGCAGCCCGCGCCCGCGACTGCGCAACCGGCGCCCGCCGCGTCGCCCGCCAAGCCCGCCGCCACGTTGCCGCCGCACGCGTTCGAGATGGACCGCCAGCGCACGCGCCTGCTCCAGCAGCTCGTGGCCGAGGCGCCCAACGTCGGCACCCCGGCGGGCAAGGAGCGGTACCTCGCGAGGCTCGGCGACGTCGTGAGCATCGAAGCCCGCCTCGACAAGATCGACCCTGGCGGGCGCAAGGCGCGCGCGGCCGAGCGCGATCGCGCCCTGGAGCAGTGCTCGGACGGCTTCGCGACGGCGCTCAAGGACCCGAACGCACAGCTCGAGTTCACGGGCGAGCTGCTGCGCTTCATGGGCGACCGCGTCGTGCAGTGCGCGCGCGGGGCTTGCTGAAACGGTGATCCCGGAGACTGCCCGCCGCTACGCCGACGCGAACGGCATCCGGCTGCACTACGCCGCCGCGGGCAACGGCCCGCTCGTGCTCTTCCTGCACGGGTTCCCGGAGTTCTGGTACGCGTGGCGCGCGCAGCTCGCCGAGTTCGGGCGCGACCGGCTGGCGGTGGCGCCCGACCAGCGCGGCCACAACCTCTCCGACAAGCCGCAGGGCGTCGAGGCGTACAAGGCGCGGCATCTCATCGCCGACATCCGCGCGCTCGCGCTCGCTCTCGGGCACCCGCGGTTCACGCTGGTCGCGCACGACTGGGGCGGCGCGATCGCGTGGAGCTTCGCGATCGCGCATCCCGAGATGGTCGAGAAGCTCGTGATCGTGAATGCGCCGCATCCCATTCCCTTCGCGCGCGAGCTCGGCGGGAACCCCGCGCACCAGAAGGCGTCGAGCTACATGAACCTCTTCCGGGACGCGAAGGCCGAGCGCGTCATGTCGGAGGACGGCTACCGGCGACTCGCACGCATGTCGGTCGACGCGTGGAATGCGAGCGAAGAGGAGCGGCGCGCGTACCACGAGGCGTGGGCGCAGCCCGGTGCGCTCACGTGCATGCTCAACTGGTACCGCGCCTCGCCGTTCTATCCGCCGATCGGCGACGATCCCGGCGCGGCGCGCCTCAAGCTGGATCCGAAGGATTTCGTGGTGCGCGTGCCGACGCTCGTCATCTGGGGCATGCGCGACGAATTCCTGCGGCCGAGCCTGCTCGACGGGCTCGACGCGTGCGTGCCGGACCTGCGCATCGAGCGCATCGACGAAGGCACGCACTGGGTGATTCACGAGCAGCCGGCGCGCGTAAATAGGCTGATTCGCGGGTTCATCGATCCTTAGCGACGCCCCGCGCGCGCTCACCGGAAAGCCTCGAATCCGCACGGTTCGAGCAGCTAAGATTACGTGCCCCGTTGGCCCGGCGCGACGTCGGCCGACGCTCGAGGCATTCCGCTCGATGCGGTCGCGGCCGAGGCCGCGAAGAGCCGAGCGGTGGAGCAGGAAATCGCGGTGCGGGATCTCTGCGTGCCCGTTCCGTTCGGGCGCGTAGTGTTGTCGGTGCCGACCGAGCGCCGAATCCCTGTCGAGGACCGCTTCATGACGCAGGGTATGCTCGTACTGGGCGACCTGCCTGGCACGGTCACGGTATTGACGAACGGATCGTGCCGTAGCCGGTCGCCCTCGTCGAGCGCTCGACATGGCGTAGGGCGCCCGCCGGCGAGACGGCGAGAAACGCGTGCAGCTGCCCGCACGTGCTGCCGACATAGCTGGTGAGGGCGCGATGGAGCGACTGACGATCCCCCAGACGCTGGCCGAGTGGAACGCGCGCGGCCGCGAGTATCTGCCCGGCCATCTCGGCATCGAGTTCCTCCTCGTCGAGCCCGACGAGGTCCGGGCGCGAATGCGCGTCGAGCGGGAGAAGTGCGCCTGGAACGGCTTCCTGCATGCCGGCGCCGTCGTCACGCTCGCGGACACGGCGTGCGGCTACGCGACCGTGCGCAACCTGCCCGAGGACGCGACCGGCTTCACGACGGTCGAGCTGAAGGCGAACTTTCTCGGCACCACGCTCGAGGGCGACGTCGTCGTCGTGGCGACGCCCGCTCACAAAGGGCCGCGCGACGCAGGTCTGGGACGCCGAGGTGCGCGCGGAGCGCACCGGCAAGACGATCGCGCTGTTCCGCTGCACGCAGATGATCCTGCGCGCGCGGGGGTGACGGCGGGGCAGCGCTGCGGCCGGCGCGCGCGTCAGAGCGCTTCGGCCGCGATCGACTCGGTCCGGATCAGCTCGTCCTGCAGCTGCTGTCGGAGACGCTCGCAGTCCGCGCGCGTCGCATCGTGCGGCACCGCGATCGGGTTGCCGGCGCGTACGACGATCCGTGCGAACACTGGCACGCGCATGCGGTCCCAGGAACGCAGCCGCAAGCCGCCGCGCATCGCGCACGCCATCGGCACGATCGGGCGCCCCGATAGCTTGGCGGCGATGATCGGCCCGATCTTCGCGATACGGCTTGGTCCGCGCGGGCCATCGGCGACGAAGCCGATGCACTCGCCGCGCCGGGCGATCTCGATCAGCTCGGCGAGCGCCTCTTCGGCGCCGCGTGACGACGAACCGCGCACGGTCTGCAGACCGAGGCGGTGTGCGATGCGCGCGCCGATCTCGCCATCGCGGCTGCGGCTCGTGAGGATGGTAAAGCCGCTGCCGCGCAGATGGTCGCCGAAGAAGACGATGTCCTGGTGCCAGAGCACGCCGATGAACGCCTCGTCGCGGCGCGCGCGCTCGAGGACGTCCCCGCTCTGGCACGTGACGCGGCAGGTGGCAACCATCGCGCGGATGAGCCAGGGCGAAAGCCCGCCGGCCGCATCGGCGCCGAGTTCGAACCAGACGTCGCGGAGGGAACTCACGGGAACCGGGCCGGCATCCGGGTTGCTAAGAGCGATGGGTGCCGATAATAGTGCAGTTTTTCCTGGCGGGCTAGTCCCGCGACACGAGGAGGGCGCACGAAATGGTGCGGGGAAGCTGCCTTTGCGGCGCCGTTCGCTTCGAGATCCGCGGCCCGCTCGGCGTGATGAGCCACTGTCACTGCTCGATGTGCAGGAAGGCGCACGGCGCGGCGTTCGGCACGTACTCGCGCGTGAAGCGGAGCGATTTCGCTCTGATTTCGGGTGCGGACAGCATCCGCACTTACCGCTCGTCTTCGAGCGTGATGCGCACCTTTTGCGGGACGTGCGGCGCGACGCTGCAGTGGATCATTGACGACCGACCGGAGGAGATCGACATCGCGATCGGCGCGCTCGACGACGATCCGGGCATCCGGCCGAGCCTGCACATCTTCACGGCGTCGAAGGCGCCGTGGTTCGAGATCCGGGATGGCCTGCCTCAACGCGCGGAGTAGTGGATCTCGCGACTAGGGCCGCATCCGGCTCAAATCAGCAGCGCCGCAATGAAGATTCCCACCATCAGGAAGACGACCGCGACCTTCACCACGGTCCCGGCCAGCATGCCGAGCCAGGTCGCGATGCCCACCCGCCCGGCGCGCAGCGCGTCCTTTTGCGCGAGGTACTCCCCGATCGCCGCGCCGACGAGCGGCATGAAGATCAGGCCGACGAGGCCGGTGAACACCCCGGCGACGGTGCCGACGGCCGCGCCGATGATGGCGAACTTGCTCGCGCCGGCCTTCTTCGCGCCGGCCGCCGCCGCGACGTAGTCGGTCACCCACGCGATCGCAGTCAGGACGCCGAGCACGCCGAGCGTCCAGCCCGAGATGCGTGCGAAGTCGTCGATCCACGCTGCGAGCGCGACGCCCGCGAACACGAGGATCGCGCCCGGCAGCGCGGGCAGCACCGTGCCGACGACGCCGGCGACGATCAGGACGACGGCGAGGACCCAGAGGGCGATCGTCACGCCGCTACTGGATCTTGAGGTTGGCCTGCTTGACGACCTTGGCCCACTTCGCCGACTCGCTCCTCATCCAGTCGGCGAATTGCGCGGGCGTGTTCAGCATCGGCTCGGCGCCGAGCGCGACGAGGCGCTCCTTCACGTCGGGGAGCGCGGACACGCGCACGAACTCGGCGTACAGCCGCTCGACGATCGGCAGGGGCGTGCCCGCGGGCGCGAGGACGCCCTGGTAGGTCCCGGTCTTGAAGTCGCGCATGCCGGTCGCCTCCGCGACAGTCGGCGTGTCGGGGATGCCGGCGACCCGCTTGTCGCTCGAGACCGCGAGCAGCTTCAGCTTGCCGCTCTTCACGTGCGGCAGCGTCGCGACCATGCCGTTGAAGAGCACGTCGGCCTGGCCGGAAATGACGTGCAGGATCGAGTCGGCCCCGCCCTTGCCGGGAATGTCCACCCAGCTGACGCCCTGTCCCTGCGCGAAGAGCACGCCGGCGAGGTGCGGTGCGCTGCCGAGGCCGGTGGTGCCGTAGTTCAGCTTGCCCGGATTCGCCTTCGCGTACTTGACCAGCTCGGCGACCGAGTTCGCCGGCACCGACGGATGCACCGCGAGCAGGTGCGGTGAGTACATGATGATCGTGACCGGCGCGAAGTCCTTGACGATGTCGAACGGCAGGTTCGGCATCACGCTCGGGGTGATCACGAGATTGCCGACGTCCATCAGGACGATCGTGTAGCCGTCGGGCGCGGCTTTCGCCACGAGGTCGGCGCCGATGTTTCCGGATGCGCCGGGCTTGTTGTCGACGATCACGGGCTGGCCGAGACCCTCCTGCATCTTCGGCGCGTACAGCCGCGCGAGGACGTCGGAGGTCCCGCCGGGTGCGAACGGGACGACGATGCGGATCGGCTTGGTCGGGTAGGCCTGCCCTGCGACGGAACCGGCGCAGAGGGCGAACGCCACGGTGGCGATGAACCGGACAGTTCTCACGGCGTTCTCCTGTAGCGTAGCGGGACCCGGCATTCTAGTCGCAGGGAATATGCCCGGTTCGCGCGCGGGCGGAGCGCTGGAGCGATCGCCCCGCTGCGCACCAGTTGGCGCGGTGCAGGCGGTCCCTTTTGACCCGGCCGTGGAGGCCGGGGCACCATCGCGTGCGAGGACCTGCCGGGAGATTCCGATGCACCCGATAACGCTCAGCGTCGCCTGCGCGCTGCTCGCCGTCTCCTGGCCGGCGGCCGCACAGGTGTACAAGTGGACCGACGAGAACGGCAAGGTGCACTACGGCGACAAGCCGCAGGGCGCAAAGTCCGCGACCACGATCGCGGCGCCCCCGACCCCCGCGCCGAGCGCCGCGGCTTCGGGAAGCCTCGACGACTGCCACACCATCACCTGCCAGGGCCTGCGCGCCGATCAGCAGAAGCGCGCCGCGCAGAGCGAGGAATCGAAGCGCGTCCAGCAACGCTCCACTGCGACGGGCGGGCCCTCCGCAGCCGAGCGCGAGCGCGCCGCCGCGGTCGAGAAGTGCAAGGCGAACCGCGGCGTCGACTGCGACAAGCCGGCCGCGATCAACCAGTGGGTGCAGCAGGACCGTCCCCTCACCCGCGAGCAGCAGCAGGCAGCCGTCAACGCGCGCAACGCGCGCAACGCGCGGGAAGCGGCCCGCCGGTACTAGCCGCCCCGGGCGCGCGCCACCGGCGTACGCCCGCTCCTGTATGCTCGTCTCCCGTCCTTCGGACGCAGGAGACACGCCATGACGCTTTGCCCGATCGCGATAGTCGCCGGCTGCAAGAAGTGCCCCGCGTTCTCCGTCTGCCCGTTGAAGAGCGTCATCGGCGACTACGACCCGAGCACCGCGTCGAAGCAGACGGCCCCGAAGTCGAAGCCGGGCGCAAAGAAGTCGAAGTAGCGGCGCGGCGTCTCGGGCGCCGCTGATCCCATCTTCTACTGGAGGGATTTCGGCGCGGGCCGGCCGGTTTGCCGCGGCGGCTTTCGGTACGATGCTCATCGCGCGGTCCTCCCGTGCCGGGCGAGTCCGCGAACCACCGAAAGGTTTCCGATGAACGATCCACAGCCTCCGCTGCCTCTCGCTTCCGCGCGCATCCGCGAGCGCATCGCCGCCGCAGGACGGCGCATCCACGCGAACGACAACATCGCCGAGTTCATCGGCGGCGCGGCCGAGCTCGCCGCGCTCGAGACCGAGGTCGCCGGTCGCATGCAGGCGCTGCTCGAGTCGCTCGTCATCGACACCGAGGCCGATCACAACACCCGCGGCACGGCGCGCCGCGTCGCACGCATGTTCCTGCACGAGGTGTTCAAGGGCCGCTATCACCCGATGCCGCCGGTGACCGAGTTTCCGAACGCCGAGCGCCTCAACGAGCTGATGATCGTCGGTCCGATCACCGTGCGCAGCGCCTGCTCGCATCATCTGGTGCCGATCCTCGGCAAGCTCTGGATCGGGGTGCTGCCCAACGAACATTCCAATCTCGTCGGGCTGTCGAAGTACTCGCGCCTCGCCGACTGGATCATGAGCCGTCCGCAGATCCAGGAGGAGGCGGTGATCCAGCTCGCCGATCTGATCGAGGGTCGGCTCAAGCCCGACGGCCTGGCGATCGTGCTCGAGGCCGATCACTTCTGCATGCACTGGCGCGGCGTGAAGGACGAGTCGCACATGACCAACAGCGTCATGCGCGGTTCGTTCCTGCAGAATCCGGAGTTGCGCAAGGAGTTCCTGCAGCTCGTGCGGCCGTAGCTAAGCGAGGGGCGTCGCGAGCGCCCGGGTATCTTCGACCGTCTCGAGCCGATCCACCATCGCGATCAGCCGCTCGGCGACCGCGGGATCCGCATCCGGCCGCCCGTAGCGCCAGCAACGCCTGAACTTCGCGAGGTGCGCCTCGCGCGCGAGCGGGTTGTCCGGATGGCCGATCGCCTTGTCGATGGTGCCGTCCCAGGTCCAGCCGTCCCTCAGCTTGATGACGAAGCGCTGCGGCCACAGCGCGTTCGGGTCCGGGTTGTCCGACTGCTCGACCGCGACCTTCGCCGCGAGCGCATGCAGGCGCGGATCGGCGAGCCGCTCCGGCGCGAAGGACTCCGGAATCACCTCGCGGTGCGCGAGCTCGGTTGCCGTGACGAACGCGGTGCAAAGCTTCGCGTAGTTCACGGCGGGATTCGGGATATCCGGTCGCCCCACCAGTCGATGCGCGAGCGGCGGCATCCAGCCGCGCACCTCGGCCACCTCATCGGCGCCGAAGTCGCGCTCCTGGCGCGCGCGCTGGACCGCGTCGATCGCGGCGTGGGTGAGCCGCCCGCTCGGGAACGGCTTGTGCGAGAGGCGCGAGATCTGCCAGACCTTGCCGAGCTGCGCCCACCAGGTCTCGATGTCGCTCTCGGGCTCGAACAGCCTGTAGTACCCGTACGTCCCGGTCAGCACGTCGCGCGGCCCGGTGAGCCCGGCCACCGCGAGGTCCGCAGCGTTGAGTCCCGCGCGCGCGTTCATCCCGACCTGCAGCCCGAGCACCATCGAGCCCTCGAGGTGCGGCTGCAGCGTACCCGAGGTCTGGCCGTAGAGGATTCCGAAGCCGTTCAGCACCGTCTCGACGTCGAGGCGGTCCATCGCGCCGACGCCCGCGACCACGCCGAATCCGCCCGCGGTCGCCGGCCGGAAGAAGCGCATCGCCGACTTCGCCGCCGCGCCGATCGTGCAGGCGATCTCCACGCCGAGCGTCGTTGCGAGCAGGAGCTCGCGCCCCGACCCCGGGCGGCCACGCGCGCCACGCCGCTCGGCGTGGGCGAGCAGCGCGGAGAAGAGCGTCGCCATCGGGTGCACGACCGCCGGCTCGTGCACGCAGTCGTACTCCAGCGCGTGAATCTGATAAGCGTTGACGATCGCCGCGGAGGCGGCCGGCAGCTTTCGGCCGCAACCCCACGCGGTCGCCTCCTCGCCCTTGCCCCAGGAAGCGAGCGTGTCGGCGAGCTCGCGCACGCGCGGGCCGGTGCGGCCCGCAACGCCGACCCCCAGCGTGTCGAGGATGAATGTCTTGGCCGCGGCGACGGCGTGCGGCGGCAGGTCCTCGTAACGCGTGCGCGAAACGATTTCGGCGAGGGGGACGATCGGGTTCGTCATGCCCAGGTCTTGCGCGGCGGCGACTTGATCTCGATCGCGAGGCAATCCTCGAGCGTCTCGCTCCAGTGCGGCACGCCTTTCGGGTGGATCCACGCGTCTCCGGAATTCGCGACGAACTCCTTGCCGCCTATCACCAGCTTCATCCTGCCTTTGATCAGATACACGACCGACTCGTGATCGTCGTGCGAGTGCTCCGGGACGCGCACCCCGGCCTTCTCGAAGATCTCCACCATCAACATGTCGCTGCCGACGAGCAGCGGCTTGAGGTCCACCTGGCCGGCGCTCGCCCGGCCCTCGAGCGCGCCCATGCGGACCGTCGGGAGCTTCGCGCCCTCGGCAAGGAAGCCTTGCGTCTTGGGAAGGATGCGGGACTCGTCTGCGCCCATGGCCGTTCTCCTGAGGAAGTGACGGTTCAGCCGATCGCCCCGGCAGCGCGCAGTTGCGCGATGCGCTCCGGGGAGTAACCGATGCTCGCGAGCACCCGCTCGGTGTCCTCGCCGAGCGCCGGACCGGCGCGGTGCGGGAGATCGACGCCGGGCGTGCGGATGGGATTCTCGACCATGCGGACGGAAGGCCCGTCGGCGCGCGTGTAGTCGGTGAGGTCGCGGCGCGCGGCGACGTACCGGCTCTCGAGCGCCTGTGCGATATCGAACACCGGCGCGACGGGGACCTTGCCCGACAGACGCTCCAGCCAATGCGCGGTCGGCTCCTTCGCGAGCACGCCGTCGAGCAGCTCCTGTACCAGCGCCCGGTTGGCGAGGCGCGCCTTGAAGTCCTGGAAGCGGACGTCGTCGCGCCACTCGGGATGACCGAGGAGGTCGACGAGCAGGCCCCAGAATTTCTCCTTGTTGCACATGATGAAGAGCCAGCCGTCGCGCGTCGTGTAGAGCTGGCTCGGCACGAGCGAGGGATGCGCGGAGCGCGGCTGCCGTCCGGTGACCGCGCCCGCGTTCAGGTACCACGTCGCGGGGTAATTGAGGTTGTGGAGCGCGGTGTCGAAGAGGCTCGCGTCGAGGTCGCGCCCCACCCCGGTCGCGCGCGCGGCGAGCACGCCGGCGAGCAGGGCGAGCGCCGCGGTCACGCCGGTGGCGAGGTCGACCATCGAGAGGCCGAACTTGGTCGGCGGCGCATCCGGCTCGCCCGTCACCGTCATGTAACCCGCCTCGGCCTGCATCAGGTAATCGTATCCGGGCCAGGCCGCGCGCGGACCGTCGCGACCGTACGCGGAAAGGTGCGCGCAGACGATGCGCGGGTTGACGTCCTGCAGATGCGCGTAGGTCAGGCCGATGCGTCCCGGCACGTCGCCCCGCAGGTTGTCGAACACGGCGTCGGACGCTTTCACGAGGTCCCGGAACGCGGCCATGCCTTCGGGGTTCTTGAGGTCGAGCGCGACGCTCTTCTTGTTGCGGTTGAAGGTGTGGAAGAACTGGCTGTCGCCGGGCGCGAAGAAGTGCGGGCCGACGCTGCGGCCCGTGTCGCCGCCGTCGTGCGGGTTCTCGATCTTGATCACCTCGGCGCCGAGGTCGGCGAGGTAGAGCGAGCCCCACGGGCCGGCGCCGTACTGCTCGACGGCGAGGACGCGCAAACCTTGGAGCGGCGGGGCAGTCATCGCTGCAGGGCACGACGTAAAGCACCTTCTGCCCGCGCTTCGCGAGCGCCGCCTCCCACGCCGGGCGCGCGAACGAGTGCATCACCTTCAGCTGCTGGTAGTCGTCGATCAGGAAGGGCAGGCTCTCGATGCCGAGCAGCGGCAGGTCGCCGACGTTCTGGAACGCGGCGTACTCGGCCATCGGCACGGTGCCGTCCTCCACCGCGCGCAGGCTTTCGTTCGGCGTGATGCCGAGCGCGCCGCCGGATGGACCGTCATCGTCACCTGGCCTTTCGTGACCTCGGCGACGCGCCTCGCGAAGTTCTGCGCGTTGACCACGTGGAACTCGGTCGGTCCCCACGGCATCGAGACGTCGAGCTTGGACTGCGCGCAGGCAAGCGGAGCGGCGAGCGCGAGCGCCGCGACTGCTGCGGAACGAACCAGCCGGTCGAGCATGGGTGTGTCCTCCTGGAAGAGTGCGCAAGCTAGCAGGCGGAAATGTCCGGACAACAACGCTGGCGCCTACGCATTGCGGCGCAGGTTCATCGTGTAGGCGAACCGGTCGCCCGGATGGATGCTTTCGCTCGCTTCGAGGAGGCGCTCAACGTCGTCGTAGTACATGCGCAGCGTCCGCAGCGCCGGGGCCCCGCGCGTCTCGTCGAGGCTCGCGGCGTCGTCGCGGTCGAGCGACACGGCGGTGATCTGCTGCTCGACGCGCGCGATCCGGCGGCCGTACACGCTCTCGATCAGCTCGTAGATCGCGCCCTCGCGCGCGCGGAGGTGCTCCTGGATGCCCTCGAGCACCGGATTGAGGTAGACGCGAGTGACGCAGATCGGCCGCGCGCGGCCCGGCGCCTTGTCGATCCGGATGCCGGCGGCGAAGAGCCACTCGTCGCCCGGCTTCGCCTTGAACTGACGCGCGAGCAGCCGGTTGAGCGCGACCTTGCCGGTGAAGACGATGCGCAGCTCCGTGGTGCGCGCGTACTGCGTGAGGTCGCCGACCGAGCCGACTTCCTGCACGAACTTCGCCGCGCCGGGAACCGCGATCACCTCCGTGCCCGCGCCCTGCCGCCGCGAGACCAGGCCTGCCTCGGCGAGCTGGCGCAGCGCCTCGCGCGCGGTAAAGCGGCTGATCTTGTGCGTACGGCAGAGCTCCAGCTCGGCCGGGAGGTACGTGCCCACCGGATAGACGCCGTCGGCGATGTCGGCCATCAGCAGATTGCCGATCTCGCGATAGCGCGGCAGCAGATCGGCGCGACGCGGCTTGCCCGGAGCGCGCGCGGCGCGAGTGCGCGCAGCGGAGCGGGCGGGGCGGGCGCGGGCGGGTCGCGACACGGCGGGCTTCCGGGGGAACGAAGGCGCGATGATAGTATGTCCGGACAACATCGCGTCAGCGCGCCCGCTTGTCCATCACCGCCCAGCTCGCCGAGCTTTGCCTGCGCACGGTCGACGACGCCGACCGGACGCGCGCCGCGCTGCACGTCCTCGACTGGGCCGGCTGCGCGGTGAGCGGAAGCGCCGCGGAGGCCGGCCGCACGCTCGCGCGCTGGGCGGCGCAGCAGCCGGCCGGACCGTGCCGCACTTTGCATGCCGGCCGGCGCGATCTCTGGACCGCCGCGATCGTGAACGGCGGCGTCGGCAACATCCTCGAGATGGACGACATCCATCGCACCGCGATCCTGCACCCCGGCCCGGTCGTGATCCCGGCGGCGCTCGCGCTCGCGGAGCGCGAGGGTGCGACCGCGACCGCGCTCCTCGACGCGGTCGTGCGCGGCTACGAAGCGATGATCCGCGTCGGGGCCGCGGTCGGTCCGAATCACTACAAGTACTGGCACAACACCGCGACCTGCGGGCCGTTCGGCGCGACCGCCGCCGCGTGCGCGCTGCTCGGCCTGCCCGCGACGCGCTGGGTGGACGCGTTCGGCAACGCGGGCACGCAGGCGGCGGGCTTGTGGCAGGTGCGCCACGAGGCGGTCATGTCGAAGCAACTCCACAACGGGCGCGCCGCGCACGCGGGCCTGCTCGCCGCCGATCTCGCGCGTGCCGGGTTTACCGGGCCTGCGTCGATCCTGGAAGGGCCGCAGGGATTCTTCGCGGCGATGTGCCCGGGCGCGGACCCGCACGAAGTCGTGCGCAAGCCGGAGTCGCGGTGGAAGATCCACGGCACGAGCTTCAAGCCGTGGCCTGCGTGTCGCCATGCGCACGCCGCGATCGACGCCGCCCTCGCGTTGCGCAGCGAAGACCGGTCGGTCTTCGGTGCGACGGGTCGCGGTGCGCACCTACGGGGACGCGCTCGCCTTCTGCGACCGTTCCGAGCCGCGCACGGCGATCGAAGCCCGGTTCAGCCTACAGCACAGCGTCGCGGTCGCGCTCGCCGACGGGCCGCCGGCGCTCGCGGCCTTCGAGCCGGCCGCGATTGCGCGCGCGGACATCGCCGCGCTGCGCGCGACGGTGGAGGTGACCGAGGCCGAACCGTACGCCGCCGCGTATCCCGCGCGCTACGGCGCCGAGGTCGAGATCGAGCTCGCCGACGGCGCGCGGCACGTCGCGCGCGTCCCGGACGCCCTCGGCGACCCGGAGAATCCGCTCGACGAGGCGGGCATTCGCGCGAAGGCGCTCGCGTTGATGTGCGCGGGCGGGCTCGACGCCGGGGGCGCGGGGCGGCTCGCCGACGCGTGCCTCGCGCTCGACGCCGGCGGAAGCGTGGCCGAGCTCGCCGCGCAGCTGCCGTGATGCTGAACTACCTGACCAGCATCGACGCCCGCGCACTCGCCGCCGAGTTTCCGCTCGGCGAGGCCTTCGTGCGCCGGTTCACCGCGATCAGCCGCGACGAGCTGCGCGCGCAGCAGGAGGCGCGCTTCCGGCGCGTGGTCGAGCGCGCGTGGACGATCCCGTTCTACCAGCGGCTGTGGGGCGAGGCGGGCGCGCAGCCGGGCGACATCCGCTCGCTCGACGAGCTCGCGCTGCTCCCGACCTTCGACAAGTCGGACCTCATGAACTCGATCGCGCGGCGCCCGCCGCTCGGCGATTTCCACGGCATGGAGAGCTATGCGGCGTCCGAGCGCCCGCCGGTGATCCTGCACACGACGAGCGGCACGACCGGCCAGCCGCAGGTGCTGCTCTTCGGCCCGCGCGGCCGCGAGGTCCAGAACCTCCTGCTCGCACGCGCCTACCTCTTCCAGGGCCTGCGCGCGGACGACGTGGTCCACTCGGTGTACGGCCACGGCATGATCAACGGCGGCCACTACGTCCGCGAGACCTTCACGCACTGGACCCGCGCGCTGTTCCTCTCCGCGGGCACCGGCGTCGAGACGCGCTCGGCGACCCAGGTCGAGCTGATGCGCGACTTCGGCGCGACCGTGATCGTCGGCTTCGCGGATTACATCAAGCACCTCGCCGACGTGGCGCGCGAGGCGGGCATCGATCCGGCCCGCGACCTGAAGGTGCGCATGATCTGCGGCCACGTCGGCGAGGATCGCGACGCGGTCGCGCGCGCATGGGGCGGAGCGGAGGTGTTCGACTGGTACGGCGTCGGCGACACCGGCATCATCGCCGGCGAAGGACCGGACCATGCCGGGCTGTACGTGATGGAAGACGCGCAGTATCTCGAGCTGCTCGACATCGAGACCGGCAATCCGGTCGCGGCGGGTGCGAGCGGGGACATGGTGGTGACCGTCCTCTTCAAGGACGAGATCTACCCGATGATCCGCTTCAACACGCACGACGTGACCGCGTTCCGTACCGACGCGTCGCCGCTCGGCATGAAGCTCGCGCGCATCCGCGGCTTCCTCGGCCGCAGCGACAGCATGCTCAAGCTGCGCGGCATCAACGTCTTTCCGCAGGCGATCGCGGCGATGCTCGCCGACGCGCCGGGCTACGCGGGCGACTACGTCTGCCGCGTCGCTCGCGACGCCGCCGGGCGCGACGTGCTGACGGTGATGGTCGAGGTGCGCGAACCGGGTGCGGCGGATGCGGCGGCGTATCGCGAGCTGCTGCGGCGCAGGCTCGGGCTCGACGTCGAAGTGGCGCTGCGGGCGCCGCGCGAGCTCGCGGCGCTGACCGGGATCGATTCGCGGCAGAAGCCGATCCGGCTGATCGACGAGCGCGGGAAATGAACACCGTCGACCTTCCGCTCGGCGTCGCGGCGCTTGCCGCGGGGCTGGCGCACGGCGAACTCACATCCGAGGACGCGACGCGGGGGTGCCTCGCCCGGATCGAGGCGCGCGACGCGTCCATCCGTTCGTTCGTCCGCGTGCTGCGCGAGGAGGCCCTCGCGCAGGCGCGCGCCGCAGACGCCCGCCGCAGGACCGGCGCCGCGCTCGGACCGCTCGACGGCGTGCCGCTCGGCGTGAAGGACAACATCGACGTCGCCGGCGCGCCGACCACCGGCGGGATCGCGCTCTACCGCGACCGGATCGCCGCGCACGACGCGTTCGTGATCCAGCGATTGCGCGGGGCGGGCGCGGTCATCCTGGGCAAGCTCAACATGCACGAGGCGGCGCTCGGCGCGACGACCGCCAACTCGTGGTTCGGCCGCTGCGAGAACCCGCATCGCGCCGGCTACACGCCGGGAGGCTCGAGCGGCGGCTCGGGCGCGGCGGTCGCGGCCGGGTTCTGCGCCGGCGCGCTCGGCACCGACACGCTCGGCTCGGTGCGCGTGCCGGCGTCGTACTGCGGCACGGCGGGCTTCAAGCCGACGTTCGGATGGATCAGCACGCGCGGGGTGCTGCCGCTGTCCTGGACTCTCGACCACGTGGGCTTTCTCGCGCCGTGCGCCGCCGACCTGCCGCTGCTGCTCGACGCCTGCGTAGGGTTCGACCGCGAGTCGGCGTACGCGCGGCGCGGGCCGCGCATCCTCGTTCCGAAGCGCGCCGACCCGGCGAACCTCGCGCGGCTGCGGGTCGGGCGCCCCGCGGACCTGTCCGCAGTCGCGCTCGAGCCCGCCGTCGCCGCTGCCCACGCGCGCGCCGTCGCGGCGCTCGCGGCGCGCGGCGCGACGATCGTGGACGTCGATCTCGCGGCCTACGACTTCACGCGCATGCGCCGCGAGGGGCTGCTGGTCTCCGAGTTCGAAGCCGCCACCTTCTTCGAGAAGGACCTCGCGGCGCATCCCGAGGGCTTCTCGGACGAGTTGCGCGCGAATCTCGCGTTCGGCGCGAAGCAGTCGGCGGCGCGCGCCGCTCAGGCGTACCGCCGGCTCGCCGAGGTGCGCGTGCTCGCGCGCCGCGTCTTTGCCGCGATCGACGTGCTCGTCCTGCCGACCACGCCGCAGGCCGCATTCCCGTTCTCCGCGCCGGTACCCGCGAATCAGGCCGATCTCACCGGCCTCGCGAACATCGTCGGCATTCCGGCGGGCTGCGTGCCCTACGGGCGAAACCCCGACGGCCTGCCGCTCTCGATCCAGGTCATGGCGCCGGCGTTCGAGGATCGGCTGGTGCTGGACGTGCTCGCCGCGCTGGAGCAAGGCGCGTCCTGACGCGTTGACGCTCGTAGGAGCCGCCCGTAACATCGTCCGGACACCTCCCGCCCCGCCGCATGCCTCCGCAACCCTATTCCTGGCCGCAGGACGCGCGCCTCGCGCTCTCCGTCGTCGTGAACGTCGAGGAGGGCGCCGAGAGCACGGTGGCCGAGGGCGATCGCGGTCCCGAGCCGGTCGACGAGCTCGGCATCGCGCTCAAGAAGCCGATTCGCAACTACGGCAACGAGTCCAACTACCAGTACGGCATCAAGGCGGGCGCGCCGCGCGTGCTGCGCCTGCTGGAGGCCCACGGCGTCAAGGCGACGTTCACGGCCGCGGCGGTCGCGCTCGAGCGCGCGCCGCAGCTCGCGCGCGAGATCGCCGCGCAGGGACACGAGACGTGCGCCCACGGCTATCGCTGGGTGCACCAGTTCCAGATGGAGGAGGCGGTCGAGCGCGCGTTCATACGCAATGCGGTCGCATCCATCGAACGCACCACCGGCACGCGCCCGTACGGCTGGCTGTCGCGCTACCTGCTCACCGCGAACACGCGCCGGCTGCTCGCGGAAGAGGGTTTCCTCTATCACATGGACGACTACAGCGACGACCAGCCGTTCTGGGAGGTCGTCGCGGGCAAGCCGCTCGTGATCATGCCGTACGCGCTCGACACGAACGACATGAAGTTCTGGACCGACCCGGCGCTGTCCACCGCGCAGTGGCTGCAGTACGCGATCGACACGTTCGAGTGGCTGTACAAGGAGGGCGCGCACGCGCCGCGAATGATGTCGATCGGCCTGCACCTGCGCATCATCGGGCGCCCGGGACGCATCGGCGCGCTGGAGCGCTTCCTGCAGCACGTCGCCGGCCGCCCGGGCGTGTGGGTCGCGACGCGGCGCGCGATCGCCGCGCACTTCGCGGCGCAGGTCGCGCCGCCAGCGGAGTAATGCCATGAAACTCGCAGCCCCCGCCCGCCCCGTCCGGCACACCGATCCGGAAGAAGAGCGCGCGATCCTCGACGCGATCCGGAAGTGGCTCGACAAGGACGTCCGGCCGCACGTGATGAAGCTCGAGCACGACGACGTCTGGCCGGCGGCGATGGTCGAGCAGATGAAGGCGTTCGGCCTGTTCGGTGCCGTGATCGATCCGAAGTGGGGCGGGCTCGGCCTCTCGGCGTCGACGTACGCGAAGATCGTCACGGCGATCTCGGAGGTCTGGATGTCGCTCACCGGCATCTTCAACTCGCACCTGATGATGGCGATCCTGGTCGAGCGGTTCGGCACCGAGGCGCAGAAGGCGCGCTTCCTGCCGAAGTTCGTCAGCGGCGAGATCCGCGGCGGCCTCGCCCTGACCGAGCCCGACGCCGGCACCGATCTCTCCGCGATCCGCACGCGCGCGAAGCGCGACGGCGAGCACTACGTGGTCAATGGCACGAAGACCTGGATCTCGAACGGCATCCAGGGCAGCGCGTTCGCGGTGCTCGTGAAGACCGACCTCGAGGCCCAGCCGGCTCGCAAGGGCATTTCAATGTTCATCATGGAGAAGGGGCCCGGGTTCGGCGTCTCGCGCAAGCTCGAGAAGCTCGGCTACAAGGGGATCGATTCGGCCGAGCTCGTGTTCGACGACTACCGGCTGCCGGCGGCGAACCGCATCGGCGCGGAAGGGGAGGGCTTCTACCTCGCCGTGAGCGGGCTCGAGCTCGGGCGCATCAACGTCGCGGCGCGCGGCGTGGGCGTCGCGAAGGCGGCGCTCGACGAGTCGGTGCGCTACGCGCAACTGCGCAAGACCTTCGGCAAGCCGATCTGCGAGCACCAGGCGATCCAGCTCAAGCTCGGCGAGATGGCGACGCGCTGCGAGGCGGCGCGCCTGCTGGTCGAGTCGGCGGCGCAGGCGTACGACACCGGGCGGCGCTGCGACATGGAGGCGGGCATGGCGAAGTACTTCGCGACCGAGGCCGCGGTCGAAAACGCGCTCGAGGCGATGCGCATTCACGGCGGCTACGGCTACTCGACGGAGTATCCGATCGAGCGGCTGTACCGCGACGCGCCGCTGCTGTGCATCGGCGAGGGGACGAACGAGATGCAGCGGATCATTATCGCCAGGCAGCTCGTCGAGCGGAACAAGGTCTGAACATGGCTCGCGCGCGCGACAAACAAGCACTGTCCGCCGAAACCCTCGCCCGGCTGCGTCGCGTCAGCACCGCGACGCTCACTACGCAGCTCTTCAAGCGCGGGCTCCGCAACGTATTCGTGCAGGGCGTGCGTCGCGTGAGCCGCACCGGCCCGAACATGGTGGGCCCGGCGTTCACGCTGCGGAACATTCCAGCGCGCGAAGACCTCGACCATGTCGGCGTCTTCGAGGATCCGGAGCACCCGCAGCGCAAGTCGATCGAGATCGTCCCACCCGGTCACGTCCTGATCGTGGACTGCCGCGGCGACACGCGCGCCGCCTCCGCCGGCGGGATTCTCCTGAAGCGGCTCGAGGTGCGTGGCGCGGCGGGGTTCGTCTCCGACGGCTGCGTGCGCGACACGCCCGAGGTCGCGGAGACCGCGTTTCCGGTCTTCTGCGCCGGCGGCTCGGCGCCCCTCAACCTCGCGCGGCATCACGCGGCGGACTACCAGCGTCCGATCGCATGCGGCGGGGTGCCGGTCTACCCGGGCGACGTCGATCGTGGGCGACGGCGAAGGCGTGGTCGTGATCATCCCGCGCCACCTCGCCGACGGGGTCGCCGCCGACGCCGCGGAACAGGAGGCGCTCGAAGCGTTCGTGATGGAGGAGATCAAGTCCGGCAAGGCGCTGCCCGGCGTCTATCCGCCGAACGACGCGACGCGGGCGCGCTACGCGCAGTGGCGTCGCAAGCGGGCGAAGAAATGAAGCTCGAAGGCGTCCGCGTCCTCGACCTCTCGCTCTTCCTGCCGGGGCCGCATCTCGCGATGATGATGGCCGACCACGGCGCGGAGGTGATCAAGGTCGAGCCCTACGATGGCGGCGAGCCGGTGCGCAACCTCGGCCTCCGGAAGGCCGGCCACTCGGTCTGGTTCCGCAACACCCATCGCGGGAAGAAGAGCCTGCGGCTCAACCTGAAGCATCCCGACGGTAAGGAGATCCTGCTCCGCCTCGCCGCGAAGTCCGACGTGCTCGTCGAAGGCTTCCGGCCGGGCGTGATGGATCGGCTCGGCGTCGGGTATGCGCACGTCGCGCCGCGCGCGCCGCAGCTCGTCTACTGCTCGATCTCGGCGTTCGGGCAGACGGGACGCTATCGCGACAAGCCGGCGCACGACATGGCGGTCGAGGCCCTCGCCGGCGTGCTCGGCCTCAACCTCGGCACCGACGGGCGTCCGGCGAACCCCGGCATTCCCGCCGGCGACATGGGCGCGTCGCTGATGGCGCTCTCCGGGATCCTCATGGCGCTCCTGAAGCAGCGGCAGACCGGGAGCGGGCGACTACCTCGATGTCTCGCTGTACGACTCCCTGATCGCGTGGACGCCGAACGTGCAGGGCCCGGTGTTCGCCGAGCATCGCGCGCACGTGGTGAAGCACGAGCGCAACTGGGGCGGCGCGGCGTTCTACAACGTGTACGACACCAAGGATGGCCGCCACATCGCGCTCGGCGGCGTCGAGCACAAGTTCGCGGAGAACTTCCTCAACAAGGCCGGGCGCCCCGACCTGATCCCGCTCTGCCATCAGCCGCCGGGGCCGGTGCAGGATCCGGTGAAGGACTACCTGCGCGAGTGCTTCCGATCGAAGACGCTGGAGGAATGGACCGCCTGGTTCGAGGGTGTCGACGTGTGCTGGGCGCCGGTGCGCACGCTCCACGACGCGATGTTCGACCCGGCCACCGCCGAGCGCGGCATGCTGCTCGTCGATGAACACGGCATCGAGCATCTCGGCGTCCCGATCCGGTTCGCGCACGAGCCGGCGCGCCCCGATCTGCGGGTGCCGGAGTTCGGCGAGCACTCGGCCGAGCTCGTGAAGAGCGTCGGCTACGCGGACGCGGACATCGACCGCCTGCGGGCCGAGAAGGTGATCTGATTTGCATGAGATGAAACCGATGCCGCAGGCATCGCTTTCGCCGACTTCGGGGAGCACGAGGGGGCGACGCGAGGCGGCTTTGCCCCCTCGTGGCGTGTAGAGCTGCATGGTCGAGCTCGACCCGGCATCGCTCGACCTCGCGCGCTTCATCCGGCCGGGCGACACGGTCGCCGTCGCGCAGTCGTCGAGCGAGCCGCTGACGCTCACCGAAACGCTCGTCGCGCAGTCGGACCAGCTCGGAGCGATCACCGTTTTCATCGGGGCGACCTGGTCGGATACGTTCGCGCCGGACCGGGCACCCGGATTCCGTTACGTCAGCTACGGCGCGCTCGGCGCGAACGCGCGGCTCGCGCGCGCCGGGCGGCTCGACATCGTGCCGTGTCACTACTCGCAGCTGCCGTGGCTCTTCGAGAGCGGGACGTGGCGCGCGGACGTGGTGCTCCTCGGTTTGTCTCCCGCTGCCGATGGCGTGATGTCGCTCGGTCCGTCGCACGGCTACGCGCTCGCCGCCGCGCGCCGTGCGCGCACGGTGATCGCCGAAGTCAACGAACGGATGCCGTGGGTGCACGGCGGCGAGCTTCCGGCGGACCTGCGGATCGATGCGATCGTGCGCAGCGCCCGACCGCTACCGCGCTATCCCGCGGCGAAGATCGGCGAGGTCGAACGGCGCGTGGCCGCAAACGTCGCGGCGCTCGTGCCCGACGGCGCGACGCTCCAGCTCGGCGTCGGCACGCTGCCCGACGCGGTGGTCGAGGCGCTGGCTGGACATCGCGACCTCGGGCTCCACTCCGGGATGCTCACGAGCGCGGTGCTGCCGCTGCTCGAGGCCGGCGTCGTCACCAACGCGCGCAAGCCGATCGACACCGGCGTCACCGTCACCGGTCTGCTGATCGGCGACGAAAAGTCCTACGCGCATGCGCACCGCAATCCCGCGATTCGGCTCGCCGGACCCGACTACACGCACGCGGCGGCGGTGCTCGCGCAGCTGCCCGACTTCGTGAGCGTGAACTCGGCCGTGGAGGTGGATCTCTTCGGCCGCATGAATGCGGAGGTGGCCGGCGGGCACTACGTCGGCGCCGTGGGCGGCGCGATGGACTTCATCCGCGGCGCGGCGGCGGCGGGCGGACGGGCCGTGATCGCGCTGCCGTCGGTGTCCCGCGACGGGAAGGCGAGCCGGATCGTCGCAGCCTGCACGACCGTGACGACGCCGGCCGCGGAGGCCGACATCGTGGCGACGGAATGGGGTGTCGCCGAATTGCGTGGAATCGACTACGTGGAGCGCGCGCGGCGTCTCGTGGCGCTCGCGCACCCCGACCATCGCGATGCGCTGTCCCGCGCTGCGCGGAAGCTACCCTGACGGATCCCAGGAGACACCGATGAAAATGACCTCGGCTGCGGTGATCGCCGCAGCGCTTGCCCTCGGCCCGCTCGCCGCGCCCGCCCAGACCTGGCCAGCGCGCCCGGTCACCTTCATCGTGCCGTTCGCGCCGGGCGGCGGCACCGACATCACGGCGCGCACGGTCGCGGCCAAACTTACGGCGCTGTGGAGCAAGTCCGGCGCCCCGACCGTGGTGGTCGAAAACCGCAGCGGCGCGGCCGGCATCCTGGGCGCCGACGCGGTGGCCAAGGCACGCCCGGACGGGTACACGCTGCTGATCGCCAACGTGGGCACGCAGTCGATCAATCCGTCGCTCTATCCCAAGCTGCCCTATAACCCGGAGACCGCCTTCGCGCCGGTGTCGCTGATCTGCGAGCTGCCGTTCGTGCTGATGGCGAGCCCCTCGTTCGCGCCCAAGACGGTCAAGGAGCTCGTGGCCTACGCCCGGGCCAATCCCGACAAGGTGACGTTCGCCAGCTCGGGCAGCGGCGGCTCTCCGCACCTGACCGCGGAGATTTTCCAGCTGGCCACCGGGACGCGGCTGCTCCACGTGCCGTACAAGGGCGGCGGCCCGGCGATGACCGATCTCATGGCCGGCCATGTCGACCTGCTCTTCGCGTCGGTGCTGGAATCCTCCGGCAACATCAAGGCCGGCAAGCTCAAGGGGCTCGCGGTGACGCACGCCAAGCGCTCGCCCGCGCTCCCCGACGTTCCGACGCTCGCCGAAGCGGGCGTCAGCAACGCCGAGTCCGGCTCGTGGATCGCGCTCCTTGCACCGGCCGGCACCCCCGACGCGATCATCGTCAAGCTTGCCGCCGACGTGAAGGAAGTGATCGCGGCCCCCGACGTGCGGGAAAAGCTGATCGCCCAAGGCGCGGTGCCGCAAGCGAGCACGCCGGCCGAGCTGCAGGCCCTGATCGATGCCGACCGCGCCCGCTACGGCCGCATCATTCGCGAAAAGGGCCTGAAGGTGGAGTGACGCCGCCGATGCCGGGCGGCGGGCCTCCCCTCACCGACCGCGACTCGCTGCGCGACGGATTCGCGGTCAGTGCCTCGTCAGCAGCGACCCGAACCCGTCGATCTTGTCTTCGATTCCGCTGTGCCGCAGCGCGTGCCAGTAGATGGCGGTGTTGATCGCGAACACCGGCTTGCCCAGCCACACCTCGGCCTGAGCGGCGAGGCGCGCCATGGCGAGGTTGGTCCCCACCTGGATCAGGGTGTCCACGTCGTCGCCATCGACCTTCACCAGCGCCGCACGCAGCTCCGCCTCGGTCGTGTGCGCGATGTCCACCGGGCTCGTCCGCTTCAGGCCTTCGATGCGCTTCACCTTGAAGCCCGCCTCCTCGAAGAACTGGATGACGTTCCGGTCGCCGACCGGCCAGTAAGGGGTGACGACCCCCAGGGTCTTGGCGTTGTAGAGCTTCAGGACCTCCTCGCAGGCTTCGGAGCCCATGGAGACGGGGAGCTGCGTCATTTCCAGGAGATGCTTCTTCAGTTTCACCGACATCTGATAGCCGCCCCAGAAGGTCTCCGCGGAAATGCCGAGCACCAGCCGGTCGGGCTCGCAGGACATCGCGCTCACCACCGCTTCGTCCTGCGCGCTGCCGATCAGATCGATCAGCTTGTTGAAGTCGGCGTCGGACTGCAGCGGGATGTTGGGAATGCGGATGCGGCTGATGTGGTTGGTGACGCCCACGGGCCGCATGTCCTCGAACTCCGGCTGCACGCTCGTGTTGGTGGACGGGATCAGGACGGCGAACTTCTTGCGCCAACCCAGCGAATCGGTCATGGCTCGGGCCTCCTCGGATGGACGTGCGGAGTCTAAAGCGTGCCCAGGACGGCGGCAAACCGTCCCGTCATGGATGCGAGTGCCGCATCTATGCGGTGCAGAAATCTCGTTTCACAACGCGCGATCGGACCCTCTAGAGTGCGCACCCACGGTCAACCCGGAACAGGAGTCCCGATCATGCGAATCGATCATGCATTCCACGGCCTCGCCGGCGACGCGCATCCGACGCCGGAAACCATCGAGCGGTACATGGCGCGGGCGCGCCGGATGCGATCCGAGGTCGTGCACGAATATCTGCACCGCGCCCGGGAGGCGGTTGCGCGGCTCGTGCGGCGCGCGCCCGCGGCGCGAACCCCCGCCGCGCAGTGCTGCTGAGGGCGGGCCATGCCGATTCTCACCGTCCTCGTCAGCGGCGCTCCGGACGCCGGGCGCGACGCGGCGGTTGCCGATGCCCTGGCGCAGCTCACGTCCGAGATCCTGCGCAAGGATCGGCAGCTGACATCGGTCGCCATCGCGCACGTCCCGGACGCGCAATGGTTCGTCGGCGGGCCGGCGCTCGATGCGCAGCGGCGTGCGAGCTTCTTCGTCGACGTGCGGGTGACCGCGGGGACGAACAGCCCGGACGAGAAGGCGCGCTATGTCGCAGCGGTCTTTGCGCGCATGCGGAATCTTCTCGGTGCTACACACGAGGCGAGCTACGTGCATGTGCACGAGGTGCCGGCCGACGCCTGGGGCTACGGCGGTCTCACGCAGGCGCAGCGTCAGGCGGCACGGCTCGCGGCCGCGGCCTGAGCGTTCAGCGTCCGAGCTCGAACGCGTCCGCGATCAACTCGTAGGAGCGGCGCCGGCTCGGGTAGTCCCCGGTGATCGTGATGATCATCAGTTCGTCGGCCGCGAACTTCTCGGCCAGCGCCAGCAGCCGGGCGCGAACGGTCGGCGGATCGCCGAGCACCACCCGCGCACGCTGCGAGCGGATGTAGGCGGTCTCGCGCTCGTCGTACTTGCGCGCGGCCGCCTCCGCGTAGGTGGGTACCGGCGCATCCACGCCGAGCGCCATGTGCAGGCGGCGCAGGTCGATCGACGCCGCCAGCCGCTCGGCCTCGGCGCCCGTCTCGGCGCAGATCGCGAACACGCACAGCAGCGTGTGCGGCGCGTCCTCCCGCGGGGACGGCATGAACTCCGACTTGTAGGTCTGCATCACCGCGTCGCCGCCCTGCGCGGTGATGAAGTGCGCGAACGCGAAGCGCAGGCCGAGGAGGGCGGCGAGGCCGCCGCTGTAGTCCGACGAGCCGAGCAACCAGATCTCCGGCGCGGTATCGCCTGCTGGCATCGCTTTCACCCGCGCGAACGGATGATCGACGGGGAGCGCGGCGTCGAGGAATCCGACCAGATCGCGCACCTGCTGCGGAAAATCCTCGGCGAACGTGTAGTGCCCGCGCGAGACCGCCTGCGCGGTGATCTGATCGCCGCCCGGCGCGCGGCCGATGCCGAGATCGATGCGGCCCGGGAAAAGCGCCTCGAGCATGCGGAACACCTCGGCGACCTTGAGCGGGCTGTAATAGGGCAGGAGCACGCCGCCGGTCCCGACGCGAATGCGCCGCGTCGCGGATGCGACGCGCGCCAGGAGGATCTCGGGACAGGGGTCCGCGAGGGCGGCGATTGCGTGATGCTCGGCGAGCCAGTAGCGCGAGTAGCCGAGCCGGTCCGCCGCCTCCGCGAGCGCCACCGTCTCCGCGACCGCCTGCGCGGGCGTGTGCCCGCTGATGACCGGGCTCTGGTCGAGAACGCCGAGACGCATTCGCGCCGCGGCGCTCAGTCAGACATCCAGATCAGGCCGGCGACGAGCCCCGCCAGCGCGACCGAGATCCAGAAGATGCCGATCATGCGCTGCTTGTCGGTCCAGGTGATGCCGCCCTTCTTCCTCCGCGCCATGTTCCATTCGGCGAAGATGATCAGCATCCCGATTCCGAAGGTGACGGCGGCCCACTTGATCATTTTCTGTCCCCCTGTGGTGGTGGCGCGATTCTAGGCCCGGACCGCCGCGGCCACCGTGCACGCCGTCACGGGGCGCGGGATTTCAGCGCGGCCGGCCGCCCCGGAACGCCCAGGCGTGCAGCGGCGCGAGGCCGAGCGCCAGCGCGACCGCGAGCGCGCCGAACAGGCGGAACGCGTCGTGGATCCCGACGGCATCGGTCAGCGCGCCCATGAGCAGCGGCGTCGTCAGGTGCGAGAGCCCCCAGCCGAGGCCGGCGATCGCGAGCGTCGCCCCGCGCGTCTCGACCGTCGAGACCTCGCTCGCCAGGAGCTGGAAGTAAAGCGTCAGGATCCCCGAAGCGAGTCCCACCACGAATAGACAGAGGCTGATCGGCGCACCGTGCGCGAATGCGGCGATCGCGACGACCGTCACCGCGATCGCCAGCCCGGCCCCGACCGGGATCGACCGCTCGGTGACCTTGCGGACGAAGCGCGCCGCGGTCACGCCGGCGCACACCGACCCGAGGGCGCGCAGGGCGATCATCCATCCGGCCTCGTCGCTCGTGAACCCCTCGGCCACGAGCAGGATCGGGTAGAACGAAAAGCTGAGCGAGAACGGCAGCCCGGCCATGTACGCGGTGGCGAGGCCGAACCAGATCGACGGGCGCCGCGCGAGCGCGCGGTAGGTCGCCAACATCGGCTGCACGGTCGTCGGCCGACGATGGTCCGGCGCCGCAAAGGCCGCCATGAGCGCGAGCGCCACCACGCCGCCGAAGAACGCCAGCGTCGCGAACCCCGCCCGGTAGCCGAGGTGCGTGATCGCGAGCCCGGCCGCGACGGTGCCCACGATCTGCCCGCCGCTCGAGATCGAGTTGAGGCGCCCCATCTGCGCGCTGCGGTCGCCCGGGAGCTGCGAGCCGAGCGACCAGGTCGCCGGCCAGTACACCGAGCGCGCCACGATGATGCAGAGCTGCGCGAAGAGCAGCGCCGCGAACGTGGTCGCAAACGCGTACACCATACCGGCAAGCCCCAGGATCACCGACGACGCGAGCGCGAGCCGCTTGCCGCCGATGCGGTCGGTCCACACGCCGCCCACGAGGTTGAACGCGAGCTGCGCGACCACCGGCGCGGAGACGAGCGTGCCGATCGCGACCCCCGAGTACCCGAGGTGGTACGCGTACAGCGGGATGAGCACGTGCGACATCCCGAGCGCGAGGTTCCAGGCGAACGCGCTGGCGAAGAACGGAGCGAGCGCGGGCGCGCGCGGGGCGGGAGCGGTCATCGGCGGGCGGGCGCCATTATGGGTGATCGGCGCTGCCTCGATGCCGATGTGGCGGATTTCCTGCCGGGACTGTGAAACGCGCACGCCGCGCGGTGCTGCGCCGGTGGACGCGCGGTCGGCGGGCCCCTATAAAGTCGATGGTTCCCCCGAAGGCCCACCCTCATGACCCAGATCGCCGGCGCAGTGTTCCTCGTCCTCGGCCTCGTCTCGGGCCTCCTGCTCACGCTCGCCCCGTTCGGCATCGGCGCGGCGCAGCCGCAGCTGGTGGCCTGGGTGCTGTTCCCGTTGCTCACGATCGGCGGCTACCTGCTGCTCGCGGTGGCGGCGCGCGGCCCGGCGATCACGCGCATCTCCCGCTCGGCGGGCGCGGCGCTGCTCGCGCTCGCGGTCGCGGCGACGGTGGGCCTGTTCCTCGTCGGGAACTCGTTCGTCGCGCCCGGCGCGGGCACGATCTCGCTCTGGTACGTCCTGCTGATCGGGCTGGTGCTCGGCACCGCCGGCCTCTCGTTCCGCCGCTCCGGCGACGACGAAACCTGATCGCGCGCGGGGGCTGTCAGTTCAGCCCCGATATTCCGACTGAATCCACGCGGGCCCGGCGGTCGTACCGGACCTGAGGCAGGGATCACTGCGTCGGAGCGCGTCATGACCTACAGTCTGGCTGCGGCTTTCCTGGCCGCCTTCACCGTCTCGATCGTCCAGGCTGCGCCGGCCGAGTGCACTGCGAAGAGCGGCGCATCGACCGCGGCGCTCGTCGAGCTCTACACCTCGGAGGGCTGCGACAGCTGTCCGCGCGCCGACCGCTGGCTCGGCAGCGTGCCGGCGGCCGGGTTCGGGACGGCGCGCGTCGTGCCGCTCGCGCTGCACGTCGACTACTGGGACTACATCGGCTGGAAGGATCCGTTCGCGAAGCCGCTGTTCTCCGCGCGGCAGCGCGAGCTCGCGGCCATCGGACGGAACCGCGTCGTCTACACGCCGCAGGTCGTGCTCGCCGGGAAGGACTTCCGCGCCTGGTCGGCCCGGACCTCGTTCGCCGAGGCGGTCGCGGCGGTCAATGCGACGCCCGCACGCGCCGGGATCGAGCTCGCGATCGCGGCGGGCGGGATCCGCGCGCAGGCGAGCGTGCCGCGCCGGGAGGATCGCGAGGACACCGCGCTCTTCGTCGCGGTGTACGAGAACGGGCTGTCCAACCGCGTGACCGCGGGCGAGAACCGCGGCGCGACGCTCGATCACGACTTCGTCGTGCGCGAATGGTGGGGCCCGCTCGCGCTCGACGCCGCGGGCAACGCGTCGCTCGCGCGCCCGGTCAGTGCATCGCCGCTCGCCAACGGCGGCGTCGCCGCATTCGTGCAGAGCCGTCGCACGGGCGAGGTGCTGCAGGCGCTCGCGCTGCCGGCCTGCAAGGGCTAGCCGGACGCCCGTCTTCGCGCGTCGAGATCGCGCGCCGCCCGTTCGAGCCGTCCCTCGACTTCGATCTCGGCCGTACGCGCGAGCCGCGTCATGCGCCGCGGCGGAGCAACTCGATGACCTTCCGCCCGGGATCGACCCGCACCCAGTCGCCGGTGCGGATCACTTCCGCCGGCGGCTGCGACCAGCCCTCGGTGATCGCGATGTCCGCGAACACCGCGCCCTGCACCATCACCGGATTGGTGACGCCGAAGACGAACGCCTTCGGGGCGATGCCCTTGTGCTTGATGTCGTAGAACGCCCAGCCTGCCGCGATGCCGCCCTTCGCGGTGGGGAAGATGCAGACCTTGTCCTTGATGCTCGTGCCTTCGAGCTTGTGGCCGGGCTTGGAGATGAGCCCGGTCCAGCGGTCGAGGTCGTACCGCGGGGAGAACCCCTCGGGAGACACCACCGCCTCGCCCTCGACGACGGGACCGGCCGCACGCTCGACGCGGATCGTGGCGAGCGGCGCGCTCACTCGATCACCCCCGTGCACGCAATGATCGACGCACGCCTGCGTGCGCCGCAGGATCGTGATTGAACCGGTGCGCCCCAATGATGTTCACGATCTTCGCCGAGTTGGAGATCATGTTGGTCCAGCCGTTGGCGACGCGCATCGGCGAGAGGTTCTGCAGGATGTAGAAACACACGCCCTCGAGCACGGTCACGCCCGCCGTCTCGAGCGTCTGCAGGTAGCCGAGCTGGCGGGCGGCGCTCTTCACGCCGTTCGACGTGGTGACGAAGACCTGCGTGCCGGAATGCAGGTTGCGCCCGGCGAAGCGGTCGGCGAGCGTCTTCATCTCGAACAGCGATTGCTGCGGACCGGAGAACACGACGAGGTTGCAGCTGCGGTCCTTCAGGTCGTAGCCCGCGTACACGCGGTCTATCTCCGCGTCGCCGATCCGCATCTCGTCGCTGGGCGCGTTCCCGCTCAGCGCGACCTCGACCGACGGCGCCTCGGGCGTGACGCCCACCATGTGGAACATCCCCATCGAGCCGTAGCTCGCCAGCGCCGCGCCGAGGTGCTTCAACTCGTCGGCAAGCGGTGCTCGTGTCACGCCAGTAAAGACGGGCACGGCGTAGTAGCTCTGGTGCGATTCGCCGACCAGCTTGCCGACCGCGCCCCAATCGGCGAGGTCGTCGAGCCGCGCGTCGAGCCGCACGACGAACGTCCCCTTGCGGTGCCGGTCGAGGTGAAAGCCGTACTCGGGGGTGCGGCCCGTGAGGGCCGCGGCGAGGGCCGCCGGTCCGCTTTCGAAGTTGGTGCGCGCGCCGAATACCGAATTCGCATAGATCACCGTGCCCGTGTCGCCCCACGCGACGTGCTCGCCCAGGTGCGGCTGGTAGAGCGTCTGGTAGTTGATGCAGGTGTCCGTGGTGAGCACGTTCATCGTGCGCAGGCGCTCGATGATGCGGCGCTCCTTCGCGACCTCGGCGCGGTCCTGGCCCAGGCGGTCGGCAAACGCGAAGTCGACACAGCGCGCATTGGTCGTGACCGGCACGGTGCAGCGCGCGCGCTTCTCCGCGAGCGCGGCCAGGTACTGGAAGCCGCCCTCGCCCATCACCTCGATGTCGCCCATCATGTGGGCGTTGGTGATCGGCACGAAGCGCTCGGCGCCGAAGAACTCGCCGACCCGGACCTGGTAGGCGAGCGCGTCGCGCGCCGCCTCGCCGCGCTCGCCAATGAGCAAAGCCTGTTCCTCGGTCGTCAGCCGCATGCGGGCTCCTCCGTCGACGAGCATCTATTCTAGGCGGCGCCGCGCGCCTCTGACCACCGGGTTCCTTGCGGTATGATCGCCGCGATTCCGACTGCCGGAATCGAAGGGAAGCGGGCAAGCGTGGAAACCTACTGGATCTGGGTCGTCGCCGGCGTTGCGCTGCTCGTCGCCGAGCTCCTGAGCGGGACGTTCTACCTGCTCGTGCTGGGCCTCGCGGCGTTCGTCGCGGCCGCGGCGGCCTGGTTCGGCGCGCCGTTCCTCGCCCAGGTCCTCGCCGCCGGCGTCATCGCCGTCGCCGGCGTGTTCTGGATCCGCAGCCGCAAGCACGCGCTCGCGACGCCGGACATGGCCTCGCTCGACGTCGGGCAATCGGTCACGCTCCAGTCCTGGGTGAACCAGGCCGACCGCGCCGCGCGGGTCAGGTACCGCGACGCGCTGTGGGACGCGGTCATCGAGGGCGAACCCGGTCGAGACTTCCGCGGCGAGACGGGCGAAGTGTTCTACATCACCCGCGTCGAAGGCAGCACGCTCCGCGTCGCGAAGCGCGTGCCCTGACACGACGCGCTCCGCGAGCGATGTCGCTTCAGCCGCAGCAGCAGCCCCCCGGCCCCGAGGAGCTCATGCGGCTCCTTTCGAACTTTCTCGGCGGCCGCAAGCAATCGGCCGAGGAGATCCGCAAGCGCCTCGCCGGACGCCGCCGCGGCGTCGTTCCGGCCGCCACCCCTGCAATGCGCACGCCCGTTCCGCATCACCCGGTTTCCAGGGAGACCAGCATGCTTCCCAAACTCGTCATCGCAATCGTCATCTCGGTACTCGCGTACGTGTGGGAGGGCACCCGCCCGTTCTCGCTCGGCATCGCGATCGTCGCCTTCATCATCGCGTTCGTGATCGAGGGCCTGCGCGTGGTGCCGCAGCAGAGCGCGTGGGTGGTCGAGCGGCTCGGCAAGTTCCACGAGGTGCTGCAGCCGGGCCTGAACGTGATCATCCCGTTCTTCGACCGCGTCGCCTACAAGCACTCGCTGAAGGAAGTGCCGTTCGACGTGCCCGAGCAGGTGTGCATCACCAAGGACAACACGCAGCTCGCGGTCGACGGCATCGTCTACTACCAGGTGACCGACGCGCGGCTCGCCTCCTACGGCACCTCCGACTACCTGCTCGCGATCACGCAGCTCGCGCAGACCACGCTGCGCTCCGAGGTCGGGAAGATGGAGCTCGACAAGACCTTCGAGTCGCGCGACGAGCTCAACCGGCAGGTCGTCAGCGTGCTCGACCAGGCGGGCCGGCCGTGGGGCGTGAAGGTGCTGCGCTACGAGGTGAAGAACCTGACCCCGCCGGAGGCCATCCTGCGCTCGATGCAGCAGCAGATCACCGCCGAGCGGGAGAAGCGCGCGCTGATCGCCAAGAGCGAGGGCGAACGCCAGCAGCAGATCAATGTCGCCGACGGCGAGAAGCAGGCCGCGGTCCTGAACTCCGAAGGTCAGAAGACCGCGGCGATCAACAAGGCGCAGGGCGAAGCCACCGCGCTGCGGCTCGTCGCCGAGGCGACCGCGTCCGCGGTGCGCGCCGTGGCCGAGGCGATCAACACGCCCGGCGGGCAGTCGGCGGCGAATCTGAAGGTCGCCGAGCACTACATCCAGCAGTTCGGCAATCTCGCCAAGACCAACAACACGATGATCGTGCCGTCGAACCTGTCCGACGTGGCGAGCGTCGTCGCTTCCGCGATGACCGTGCTCGAGCGCACGAAGGCCGGCGCACAGCAGAGCTAGGAAGGCGCTGATTCAGCGGATCAAATGGGGATGTGTTCCCTTTTTTCGTGAAATGCCTTAGGAGGAGACCATGCCGGCAATTGCAGCCAACCACTTCACCATCCTGACCGACGACTTGCCGACGACGCTCGACTTCTACGCCGAGTTCCTGGCCCTCCGACCCGGCCCGCGTCCCCCGTTCACCTTTCCGGGCGCCTGGCTCTACGCCGACGGCGGCAACGATCCGATCCTCCACATCGTCGCGGGCCGCGATCGCAAGGACCTCGTCAAAGGCGTGCTGGACCACATGGCGTACACCGGCAAGGATCTCGCCGGCACCGTGGCCAAGCTGAAGGCGAAGAGCGTTCCCTTCGAGCTGCGCCGGCTACCCGAGTACCGCACCTGGCAGCTCTTCTTCTTCGACCCGAACAACGCCAAGATCGAGATCGACTTTGATCCGGCGGAGGCGGCGCCCGCCTGAGGGCCAGGTTGATCGCGCGGCGCGCCGGCGAGGCGCCGCGCGGCGCGGTCAGTGCGACATCAACACCGGCACCGTCATCGAATTGAGCACGGTGCGGGTCGCGCCGCCGAGGATCAACTCCTTCATCCGCGAGTGGCCGTAGGCGCCCATCACGACGAGGTCGGAGTCGAGATCCGCCGCCCGCGACAGGAGCTGGTTGCCCACGTCGACGTCCTCCGCGGTCTGCTGCGAGACGCTCACCTTGATGCCGTGACGGGCGAGGTAGAGGCCGATGTCGGCGCCCGGCACCTCGCCGTGCGGCGCGTCCTTGGGGTTGAACGCGATCACGTCCACCTGCTTCGCTTCGCGCAGGATCGGAATCGCGTCGGTGAGCGCACGGGTTGCCTCGCGGCTTGCGTTCCACGCGACCAGCACCCGGGTACCCACGGTCGGGAAGTCGCCCGCATACGGGATCACGAGCGCCGGCCGGCCGGCCGCGAGTAGGAGCCGCTCGGCAAAGTCGGGCTCGACGCCGCTCGCGTCCGTCTCGTTCGGCTGGCCGATCACGAGCACGTCGGCATAGCGGCCGTGAACCGGAACCGACTCCAGGGCGTCGCGGCGCGACGTGCGCCACTCGACCTTCTCGACACCCACCGCCTTGACGGCCTGCTTGAACATTGCTTCGGCGGCTTTCGCCGACTCGCTCACCATGCGCTCGTGGAATTCGCGGATCTGCACACCGCCTTCGACCCGCGCATAGGAGGGCAGGTTGACCACGGTCAGGGCGTGCAGGCCGATGAGATGCGCGTCGGACAGCTTCGCAAGGCGGCAGGCGATGTCGAGCCGCGCCGCGGAACGCTTGCCGTTGTCGACGTGGACGAGGATGGTCTTGTAGGGCATGTCGTTCTCCCGATCGTGTTGCGAGGCCGGACTGCCACGGTCATGGTGGCACGCCCCAACCCCCGTAGTTTGACCTAACTCAACCAGGCCGTGGCGAGCCCTACGCAGCGGCGAGCCGGCGCTCGATCCGGCTTACGACGGCGCCGCAGGCCGCACCGCAGGCCGCTGCGAGCCCCAACACCCACGCGCCCGTCGCCCAGTTGCCGGTCGCAGACACGAGGGACGCGATCGCCAGCGGCCCGACGAACTGCCCGAGATTGGATCCCTGCATGATCAATCCCTGCAGGCTCGCCACTTGGGCACCCGAGCGCGCGTAGGCCTGCGTCGAGCTGAGGACCGCCGGCGGGATGATCCCGCCGCCGTAGGAAAGCAGCAGGCACGCGAGGTAGCGCAGCGTGTCGGGCAGGGGTGCGGCCAGGCTCACCACGCCGCAGAGCCCCATCGTTGCGGCGCCGGCCATGATGATCCGGCCGCGCGTGACACGGCGCTGGAGCAGCCACGTTCCGGTGAGGGTGCCGGGCACGTTGACCGCGACCGCGAGTGCGGTCGCCAGCGAAGCCGCGAGCACCGAGGACCCGCGCTCCTGGACGAGGAACGTCGGCAGCCACATCATCACCGAGCTCCACTGGGCGGTGTAGCAGCCCATCGCCGCCGCGACCCACCAGGGTCCGGGCTGCCGCAGCGTCGCGGCGGTCGTCGCGAGCGCGCGCGCGCCGGCCGGCGGCAGCGCGTAGTGCGTGCGCTGCGTGGCGAGCCATACGCCGCACAGCAGCGTGGCGACGACAATGCCGAGCCAGAGGCCGCGCCAGCCGACGGCCGCGAGGAGTGGCGGCGCGGCGAGCACGGTCACCGCGAAGCCGAAGGGCATGTACGCGCTCCACACCCCGAGCGCGAGCTTGCGGTCGTCGGGCGCGGCCGCGGCGAAGACGAGCGCGGCGGCGGAGACCGATACGGTGATGAACCCGATACCCTCGATCACTCGCGAGGCCATCAGCCAGGCGGGGCCGGCAGAGAGGGTCCCCGCCGCGCCGCCGATCGCGAGCAGCGTCAGCCCCGCGATGCAGGAGCGAAAGGCGCCGGCACGATCGGCCGCGACGCCGAAGAAAATGGCGGTCACGGTCGCGATGGCGTTGAACATCGCGACGACCCAGCCGGCGGCGACGAGCGACAGGCCGAACTCGCTCGTGAGAGCGGGGAGGGCGGGCGGAAGTTTGCCGACGTACGCGGCTGCGACGACTCCGGTGGCGATCGCGGCGGCCACGGCGGGCCAGCGCGTGTCGCCCGTCATGACACGGGGTTGCGTTGGCGCTCGGCAGCACACGCCCGCGCGCCGGCGCATCGCCTCCGGCGCCGACTTTGCGTCACGGCACCGCTGTGAGAACCGGTTTTCCGCCGAAGTGCGCGACCAGGTTGTCGAGCGTGAGGCGGCTCATCGCCGCGCGCGTCTCGTGCGTACCGCTGCCGATATGCGGGGTGAGTACGACGTTTTCCATCGTCCACAGCGCCTCGGACATCTTCGGCTCTTCCTCGAACACGTCGAGGCCGGCGCCGCCGAGCGCACCTTCCTGGAGGCACTTCACTAGCGCGGCCTCGTCCACGACCGACCCGCGCGCGACGTTGACCAGGATGCCCTTCGGGCCGAGCGCGCGCAGCACCGCTTCGTCGATCAGGTGGAACGTCTCCTTGCCGCCCGGAATGATCGCGACGAGGTAGTCGGAGTTCTTCGCCAGGTCCACCAGCTTGTCGTAGTAGGTGAACGGCACGTCCGCGACCTTGCGCCGCGAGTGGTACGCGATCTTCATGTCGAATCCCGACGCGCGCCGCGCGATGACCTTCCCGATGCGGCCCATGCCGACGATGCCGAGGCGCTTGCCGCTCACCCGGGTCTGCAGGGGCACGCCGCCTTTCAGCCACTTGCCGGCGCGCACGTGCCGTTCGCCGCGCCCGATGCCGCGGCTCGCCGCGATCAGCAGCCCCATCGCGATGTCGGCGACGCAGTCGTTCAGCACGTCCGGCGTGTTGGTGACGATCACGTTGCGCTTCCGTGCCGCGGCCACGTCGATCCCGTCGTACCCGACGCCGCAGCAGGCGATGATCTGGAGCTTGGGCAGGCTGTCGATGAGCTTCGCATCGACGATCGAGCTGCCGGTCGCCTGGATGCCGCGCACCCGCGGCGCCACCTCGGCGAGGAGCTGCGCCTTGTCCGGCGCCTTCCACAGCCAGTGCATCGCGAAGTGCTCTTCGAACGACGCCAGGTCGAGGCCCGGCATGTTGGCGACCGAGAGGATCTCCGTTTTCATCGCGCTGGTCGTCATCATGCTAGCCCTTGAACCTGGAGGCGAGCCACTCCGACCCGCGCGCGAGGAGGCCGATGTCCGCCCCCACCGCGACGAACAGCGCCCCGAGCTCGAGATAGCGCTTCGCGAGCTTCTCGTCCGGCGTGAGGATGCCGGGCGCCTTGCCGGCCGCGCGGATGCGGCGGACGGCGTCCTCGATCTTCGGCAGCACCGCGGGATTGGCGGTCTCGCCGGGATACCCGAGCGAGGCGTGGTAGTCGGCCGGGCCGATGAAGATCCCGTCCACGCCGTCCACTTTCGCGATCGCCTCGATCGCGTCGACGGCTTCCTGGGTCTCGACCTGGACGAGCACGCACGTCTCCTCGTGCGCACGCTTCGCGTAGTCCTTGACGCGGCCGAAGCGGGTCGCGCGCGTGGTGCCGGCGACGCCGCGCATGCCGCGCGGGGGGTAACGCGTCGCGGCGACCGCGTCCGCGGCCTCGGCCGCGCTCTGCACGAACGGAAAGAGCAGCGTCTGCGCGCCGACGTCGAGCGTGCGCTTCACGATCACCGCGTCGTTCCAGGCGACGCGCACGACCGGGTGCGAGGGGTAGGGCGCGATCGCCTGCAGCTGCCCGAGCACCATGTCGATCTCGTTCGGCGAATGCTCGGTGTCGAGCAGCAGCCAGTCGAAGCCGGAGCCGGCGCACACCTCCGCGCTGTAGTTGCTCGACAGCGAGAGCCAGAGGCCGATCTGCGGCTTGCCGGCCGCGATCGCGTGCTTGAACGTGTTGCGCGGGAGGTCCATGGGCGGCGCCAGTGTGCGGGGAAGGGGTGGGAATTGTAACCGCGTCGCGCGGCGTGGACCGCCGGCGCGCGACGCGCTAGATTGGCGCTCTCGACCGCGGAGGCCCAAGAATGCTCCGACCTCTGATCCTCGCCGCCGCCCTGTCCCTTGCCGCCTGCGCGGCGATTCCCCGCGCCGACTCGGTCCGCGTGGGCGAGTCGCAGGCGCAAGTGCGCGAGCGGCTCGGCGCTCCCGGCGCCGAGCGCAAGCTGGCGGGCGGAAATCCCGCGTGGTACTACGTGACCGGTCCCTCGGGCTTCGAGACCTGGCGCGTCGTGTTCGGCCCGGGCGGCACCGTCGCCGAGTACGCCCAGGTGCTCACGGCGACAAACTTCCAGTGGATGCGCGAAGGCGCCCATCGCGAGGAGGTGCTGGACCGGGTCGGTCCGCCGATGGAACGCATGAGCTTCTGGCGGACGGCCACCGATGCCTGGACCTATCGCTGGCGCGACGGCACCTTCGAGATGATCGCCCAGCCCGTGTTCGACGCGGAGAGCGGCGCGGTGAAGTTCGTCGGCATCTTCCGCGACCCGGCCTACAGCTCGATGCCGTCAGGCTTTCGCTGACCGTCCCGCCGCCCGGCCGGCCAACGCTTCCCGAGGCTGGGGCGGACGTGGGTAGAATCGGCGCCCCGAGCCGCGGCCACCGCCGCGGCCTCGACCCTCCAGCTCCGACGAGGCTCGATCCCATGACCCACCGGTACGTGCGCAACATCTTCAAGTACTACTCGGCCTACAAGCTGATGCTCGATGTCCAAGAGGTGCAGAAGAAGGCCCGCGAGCAGGTCGCACCGGGCAAGTCCTGATCACCGGGGAATCGCATGAACTTCGACCGCATCATCGAAACCGCCACCACCAGCCTCACCGCCTTCGGTCTGAAGGCCCTCGGCGCGCTTGCCGTATGGATCGTCGGCCGCTACCTGATCTCGATGGGGGTGCGGCTCGTCTCGGCTGCGCTCACCCGGCAGCACGTCGATCCGACGCTGCTGCGCTACGTCGGCAACATCGTCAGCGTGGCGCTGAACATCGTCCTGGTCGTCGCGATTCTCGGGTACTTCGGTGTCGAGACGACCTCCTTCGCCGCGCTGGTGGCCGGGATGGGCATCGCGATCGGCGCGGCCTGGGCGGGGCTGCTCGCCAACTTCGCCGCCGGCGCGTTCCTGATCGTGCTGCGGCCCTTCAAGGTCGGTGACTACATCAAGGCCGGCGGCATCGAGGGCACGGTGAAGGAGATCGGGCTGTTCGCGACCACCATCCTGACGCCCGACAACGTCAGCAGCTTCGTCGGCAACAACAAGCTCTTCGCCGACACGATCCAGAACTACTCGACGAACCCGTTTCGCCGCGTCGACCGGCTGGCGCAGCTCGCGCACAGCGTGGATCCGCACGACGCGATGCGGCGGCTGAAGGAGGCGCTCGCGAAGATCCCGAACGTCGAGAAGACGCCCGCGCCCGACGTCGAGATCGTCGACTTCAACGAGCGCGGACCGGTGCTGGCGGTGCGGCCCTACACGCACACCGATCACTACTGGCAGGTGTACTTCGACACCAACAAGGCGATCAGCGACACCTTCGGCGCGGCGGGCTACGCCGTTCCGGAAACGCGGCACCGCGTCGCCCAGACGGCCTGACGCGAAGCCCTCAGGCGGAGTCGCGACGGGCGGCGTGCTCGCGCGCGAGCTTCGCCCAGCGGCTCTCCGACTCCACCGGCGAGGGCGTGCGCGCCGACAGCGTCACCGCTTCGCCGAACACCGCGTGCGCCGCGTCGCGGCGCTCCATCCGCTCCAGCAGCAGGCCGTAGCGGCAGCGCGCCTCCAGCCCCACGAACGCCGGCACGAGCTCGCGGTACTCCTCGAGCGCCGCGGCGGTCTCGCCGCGGCCTTCCAGCACGCGCGCGTGCAGCAGCCGCGCGTCGTTCGACCGGTGGCACGGGTGGTCGGCGCGCAATCGGCCGACGACCTCTGCCGCGTCCTCCCAAGCGCCCTGTTCCACGAGCGCGTGGGCGAGCCCGAAGCGCAGGTGCGGGTCGTTCTCGTAGGCGCCCGCGAGGCAGCTCCGGTAGAGCTTCGCCGCGTCCGCGGGCATTCCGGCGGCGAGGCATTCCTCCGCGAGCGCCGAGCGATTGTCGATGCTGCCGCAGAGCTCGAGCTCGGCGACGCGGGTGCGCAGCCCCCGGTCCGGGTCGAGCGACCTGGCGACGCGTTGCGCAGCACGCCGCGCCGCGGTCGCCTCCCGCGAATGCGGGAACACCTCGAGCGCGAAGTAGGCGAGGCAGCCGACGACCGGGAACGCAAGGATGACGAACACCCAGTAGCGCGGCGCGCCCGCGCGGTAGACGTGCACGACGAAGAGCAGCTGGACGAAGACGTTCAGCGCGAGCAGGAGCGGCATGGCGCGGTCCCCGCCGGATGCGATGACCGCATCATCGGATCGCCCCCGGAGGGGCACGAGGAACAACGGCACGGGGGGCCGCGGGCCCGGCCCGGGCGTGCCAAGGATTACCGCCGGCTTGCCGCCTGTCAGCGCGCCGTCATGCGGCGGCGCGGCACGGGATCAGAACTTGCAGCCCTTGGCGCGCAGAGTCTCGTCGACCCACTTGCGGTCGATCGTGCCGGCCGCGATCGCGGCGAGCGACGCGTCTTCCTTCTTCTTCTGCTCGCGCGCGGCGGCAAGCACGGCTTCCGCGTCGGCCTGCGGTACCGCGACCACGCCGTCGCCGTCGCCGACGATGATGTCCCCGGGCCGCACCACCATGCCGCCGATCGACACCGGCACGTTGATCTCGCCCGGGCCGTTCTTGTAGGGGCCGCGGTGCGTCACGCCGCGCGCGTATACGGGGAACGGCCGCGCGGCGAGCTCCGCCGCGTCGCGGATCGCGCCGTCGATCACGAAGCCCGCGACACCGCGCTTCGCGGCGAGGCTCGTCATGATGTCGCCGATGATCGCCTGCTCAAGCACGCCTGCAGCATCGACCACGATCACGTCGCCCGGTGCGGCGATGTCGATCGCCTTGTGGACCATCAGGTTGTCGCCCGCCGGAACTCGGACAGTCAGTGCGGGGCCGGCGAGGCGGCCGCCCGCGTGCATTGGGCGAATCGCCGCGGCAGCGCCCTGCAGGCGGTTCATGTTGTCGGAGAGGTGGGCGGTCACCATCTCGGCGAGCGCGGCGACGAGCTCGCGCGAAGGGCGCTGCGGCATCGGCAGGATGCGGAAGCCGACGGTCATGCGTCAGTCCTTCTTGCCGACCTCGATGCCCGCGGCCTTCGCGAGCTCGCGATGGACCTTCGCGACGCGCTCGACCTCGCCCTTGGCGGGAAAGCGCTCGTAGAACCCGTCCACCCGGAACTGCCGGACCATGTCCGCCCACGGCGAGAGCCGCACTTCCCAGCGCCCGACGCGGCCCTCGGCGGGCTCGGCGTCCTCGCGCGCGAGGTCGGCGCACACGCGCACCAGCGCCTTGATCGTCACCGGCTTGGTGACCATGTAGTTGTCCTTGCCCCAGGACGCGTCCGTGAATGCCGAGTGGGCCGCCTTGAAGAAGTCGCGGATGATCCCGTAGTAGCGCGGCACTTCCTTCGCGCTGCCGCCCGCGATCTGGATCTTGCGCCAGTTGGCGCGTCACCCAGCGGTGGATCTCGTTGAACAGCTCCGCCTGCAGCACCCACTTGTCGCGCGCGCTGCGGCCGCCGAGCCGGTTGATGCGGTAGCGCAGCGGGCTGTCGGCCTCGACGTACAGCCGCTCGACCAGCCGCGAGGCGAACTTGCGGTCGGGCGCGGCCCACGACACGCGCTCGTAGAGGTCCACGAGGTGGCTCTTGTTGATGCGCGTGGGGGTCGAATTGATGATGACGAACATCTCGGTCGCGAAGTCTTCGCTGCGGCCGTCGAAGATGATGCAGGGCACGTTGATCGTCGCCCCGTCGGCGGGACGGTCCAGCAGGTAGAAGTGCAGCGCCGCGAGCCGGTGCTGGCCGTCGATGATCAGGAACTTCGCCGTCGGCTCCGACAGGCTGCCGTGGTCGTCGCCGCCGGAGCGGAAGTTGAGCCGCTCCGCGGTGAACAGCAGCACCGTGCCCGGGATCGGCGGCTGCGTGACCGCGGTCTCGTAGAAGTTGCGCAGCTGCTTCACTTTGGCCTGCGAGAGCCCGCGCTGGAAGGCCTTGTCGGTGCGCTCGATCCTGGAGATGTACTGCGCGACGTCGTCGTCGTGCGCGATGCGGGAGGCCGGGATCTCTTCGCCCTCGCCGTAGAACCGGCTGATGAAGCGTACCTTCGCCAGCAGGTCCTTGGCGGGGTAGCTGGCGAAGTAAAAGATGCCGTCTTTCTGGCGGACTCTTGTGGCGTGCACGGGCCTTCCTCCCTTGATTCAGCCCGCTCTGGGGCGGACCGGCTGAACTATAGCCCGGCCGGGGCCCGGTTCCCAAGGCCGACTGGGGAAACGCGGGTCAAGGGGGCTCGGTTGGGAAAGGAAGGGTCCCAACCCTTCCTCGGCCCCCTTGACGATCCCCCAATCCCAGGGAACGAGTCCGCTCCTGCGGACTCGTTCTAGGGACTCCCTAGTGGATCTCGGGATCCGGGGTCGCGTCGCCCCGCTCCAGGAAGTCGAAGTCGCAGCCCTCGTTCGCCTGGGTGACGTGACTCGCGAACACCCTGCCATAGCCTCGGCCGTAGCGCGGGGCGGGCGGCCGCCAGGCAGCCTTGCGGCGGGCCAGCTCCTCGTCGCTCACCTTCAGTGTCAGCTTCCTGGCAGGGACGTCCAGCTCGATCACGTCGCCGTCGCGCACGAACGCAAGCGGCCCGCCCACGAAGGACTCCGGCGCCACGTGCAGCACGCACGCCCCGTAGCTCGTGCCGCTCATGCGCGCGTCCGAGATGCGCACCATGTCGCGCACCCCTTTCTCGAGGAGCTTCTTCGGGATCGGGAGCTGGCCCCACTCGGGCATGCCGGCGCCCAAGGGGCCGGCATGCTTCAGGACGATCACCGAGTTTTCGTCCACCGGCAGGGCCGGGTCGTCGATCCGCGCGGCCATGTCGTTGTAGTCGGCGAAGACGACCGCCTTGCCCGCGTGCCGGTGCAGGCGCGCTTCCGCCGCGGGCGGCTTGATCACCGCCCCGTCGGGGGCGAGGTTGCCGCGCAGCACCGCCAGGCTGTCGCCCGCGACCAGCGGTTTCGCGAGCGGGCGGATCACGTCGTCGTTGAAGACCTGCGCGCCTTCGACGTTCGCCCCGAGGGTCCGGCCGTTGACCGTTCTCGCCTCCGGACGCAGGTGGGTCCCGAGGGTCGCGAGCAGCGCCCGGAGGCCGCCCGCGTAGTAGAAGTCCTCCATCAGGTACTTGCCCGAGGGCCGGATGTTGGCGAGCAGCGGCGTCTTGCGCGCGAGCCGGTCGAACGCGTCCAGGTCGAGCTTCGCCCCGGCGCGGCGTGCCATCGCGAGGAGATGCACGATCGCGTTGGTCGAGCCCCCGAGCGCGAGCACGGTCACGACGCCATTGTGAAAGGCCGACTCCGAGAGGATCTCCGAGGGCTTCAGGTCTTCCCAGACCATGTCGACGATGCGCTTGCCGGTGAGGGTCGCCATCGCCGCATGGCGCGCATCGGCCGCCGGGATCGAGGCAGCCCCCGGCAGGGTGAGGCCGAGCGCTTCCGCGGCACTCGTCATCGTCGAGGCCGTGCCCATCGTCATGCAGTGGCCGGGGGAGCGCGCGATGCCCTGTTCCACGCCCTGCCAGTCGGTTTCGGTGATCTTCCCGGCGCGCAGGTCCGCCCAGTACTTCCAGGTGTCGGAGCCCGAGCCCAGCGTCTGGCCGCGGAAGTCCCCGCGCAACATCGGCCCGGCCGGCATGAAGATCGCCGGGAGGTTCATCGACGTGGCGCCCATGATCAGGGCCGGCGTCGTCTTGTCGCAGCCGCCCATCAGCACCGCGCCGTCGGCCGGATAGGACCGCAGCAGCTCCTCGGTCTCCATGGCGAGGAAGTTGCGGTACATCATCGTGGTGGGCTTCTGGAACGGCTCGGACAGGCTCATCGCCGGCATCTCGACCGGGAACCCGCCCGCCTGCCACACGCCGCGCTTCACCTCCTCGACGCGCTGCTTGAAGTGGGTGTGGCAGGGGTTGATGTCGCTCCAGGTGTTGATGATCGCGATAACGGGCTTCCCCGCGTAGTCCGAGCGGTCGAAGCCCATTTGCGCGGTGCGGGAGCGGTGGCCGAAGGCGCGGAGGTCCTTGGCGCCGTACCAGCGGTGGCTGCGGAGGTCTTCGGGGCGTTTGCGCTGGGTCATGCGGGGATCCTGTTCAGCCGCCGGGCGCACCCTGCGTGTTGACGTATAGCGAGTACATCCCTGTGCTCCCGCACATGAACAGGCGGTTGCGGTAGGTTCCGCCGAAGCACAAGTTCGCACAGCGCGCGGGCAGGGCGATGCGGCCGATCTGCTTACCGTCGGGATTGAAGATCGCCACGCCGTCGAGCGCCTCCTGGCCCATGCCCCAACCCACCCACAGGTTGCCGTCGACGTCGCAGCGCATGCCGTCCGGCGTCCCCGGGCCGGCGTCGATCAGCTTGCGCTTGTTCGTGACCTGAGTGCCGCCGGCAGTGACGTCGTACACCAGGATGTTCCGCGGCGTCGTGCCGGCCTCGATAACGTAGAGCTTCGATTCGTCGGGCGAGAACGCGAGCCCGTTCGGGCGGTTGACGTCGCCGGCCACGACCGTCATCTGGCCGCTGCGGCCGTCCACGCGGTACACGTTCGTCGGCAGCTCGGGCTTCGCGATGTAGCCCTCGTAATAGCCCAGGACGCCGAACGGCGGATCGGTGAACCAGATCGAACCGTCGGACTTGCAGACCACATCATTCGGCGAGTTGAGCGGCTTGCCGTCGAACTTGTCGGCTACCGTCGTGATCGTGCCGTCGTACTCGGTGCGCGACACGCGGCGCGTCCCGTGCTCGCAGCTGATCAGCCGGCCCTGGCGGTCGCGCGTGTTCCCGTTCGCGAAGTTGGACGGTTGGCGGAACACGGTCACCGCGCCGGTGGGCTCGTCCCACCGCGCGATGCGGTTGTTGGGGATGTCGCTCCACAGCAGGTAGCGCCCGTCCCCGAACCACACCGGGCCTTCGCACCAGCGCATGCCGGTTGCGATCTGCTCGACCCGGGCGAGCGCGAGCCGGTAACGCGCGAAGCTCTGATCGAGGATCTGGATTGCCGGGTCCGGGTAGCGCGGACTCGGCTGCCATTGGGCGAGTGCGCGCGGCGCCGCAGCAAATGCCGCGACCGCGGTCCCGGCCGCGAGAAACTCCCGTCTGGACACTCCCATGTCTCCTCCTTTGTTGTTTGCATTGCGGGCGAGCGAGTCTAAACGCGTCCCGCACCGGCGTCCAACAAGCGGCTAAACTGCGGGCCGCCCGTTTTGGGGAGAAACCGTGGAGGAGAGACCGATGAAGTGCCTGGCCCGATTCGCCGCATGCCTTGTCATCGCGTCACTGGGGTGCGGAGTGGTCCACGCACAGGCCTACCCGACCAAGCCGATCAAGATCGTCATCCCCTTCGTGCCCGGCGGGCCCTCGGACACGGTGGGACGCGCAATCGGCTCGAAGTTCCAGGAGTTTCTCGGGCAGCCCGCGGTCGTGGAGAACAAGCCGGGCGCGAACGGCAGCATCGCCGCCGAGTTCGTCGCGAAGGCGGACCCGGACGGCTACACCATCCTGGTCGGTTCGATCGGCGTGTTCTCGATCAACGCGGCGCTCTACAAGGACCTGCGCTACAACCCCGTCCGCGATTTCGCGCCGATCACGCTCGCGGTCACGACGCCCAACGTCCTGGTCACGAAGCTCGCCTTTCCCGCGAATTCGGTCAAGGAGCTGCTCGACCAGATGCGCAAGCAGCCGGGGAAGATCTCGTTCGGCTCGAGCGGGACGGGATCCTCGGACCACCTCACCTTCGAGCTGTTCAAGCAGATGACGAACACCGACGGCATCCATGTCCCGTACAAGGGCGGCGCGGCGGTCGTCACCGATCTCCTCGGCGGCCAGGTGGACGCCTCGTTCCAGAACCTCGGCACCGTCGCCACGCAGATCAAGGCCGGGAAGATCAGGGCGCTCGCGGTGACCGCGAAGGCGCGCGCGCCGCAGTTCCCGGACGTCCCGACGATGGCCGAGGCGGGGTTTCCCGACCTCGTGGTCACGTCGTGGCAGGCGGCCGGCGCGCCGGCGAAGACCCCGCGCGAGATCGTCGCGAAGCTGAACGATGCGGCCGTGCGCGCATTGCGCTCGCCCGAGATACGCGAGCGCCTCACCGCCATCGGCTTCGACGTCGTCGCGAGCACGCCGGAGCAGTTCGGCGAGTTCATGCAGGCCGAGGTCGCGCGCTGGACGAAGGTCGTCGAGCGCGGCGGCATCAAGCCCGACTAAAGCGGCCGCGTCCGGCCGCGATTCACCAGGAGGAAGCCATGAGAAGAATGTTCTTGACCCTTGCCGCGTTGCTCGTCGCGGCGGCGCTGAGCCCGGCCTGGGCGCAGAGCTACCCCGCGCGCCCCGTGAAGCTGGTGGTGACCTACCCGCCGGGCGGCAGCTCCGACCTGATGGCGCGCATCTTCGGCCAGAAACTCGGTGAGCTATGGGGGCAGACCGTGGTGATCGAGTCGAAGCCCGGCGCCGCCGGCGCGATCGGCATGGAATACGCGGCGCGCCAGCCGAACGACGGCTACACCTTCGTCATCGGCAACATCGGGCCCGTCGCCGTGAATCCGCTGCTCTCGAAGGTGCCCTACGACATGGCGCGCGATTTCGCGCCGGTCTCGCTGATCTCGACCGGTCCGAACGTCCTCGTCGTGAACCCGAACAAGACGGACGCGAAGACGCTGAACGACGTGATCGCGATGTCCAAGGCGGGCGGCGGCAAGGTGAGCTTCGGCTCCAGCGGGCCGGGCAGCGTCGCGCAGCTCGCCGGCGAGATGTTCAAGATCCAGGCGAAGCTCGATCTCATCCACGTGCCCTACAAGGGCGGCATCCTGTCGGTGAACGACCTGGTCGGCGGCCAGATCGACATGGTGTTCTCCGACGCGCTTCCGGTGATGCAGAACATCCGCGCCGGGAAGCTCCGCGCGATCTGCCAGACCGGGCCGACGCGCAGCGCGCTCGTCGGCGACGTTCCGACCTGCGCCGAGTCGGGGCTGCCGAATCTCGTGATCGAGAACTGGTGGGGCGTGTACTTTCCCGCCGGGACGCCGAAGCCGATTCTCGACAAGTTCCATGCCGACCTGGTGAAAGTGATGCAGCTTCCGGAAACCAAGGACGGCTTCGCCAAGCTCGGCGTCGAGGCGGTCTATAGCACCCCCGAGCAGCTCGCCGCGCATGTCCGCGCCGAGAGCGAGAAGTACGCGAAGCTGATCAAAGAAGCCGACATCAAGGGCCAGTGATGACCGAGCTCTTCTCCTGCGCGCCGGCCGGGGCCGGCGCGGGCGCGGCCGCAAAGCGCAGCGTGGCGAAGCGGGGCGCAAAGTCCCTGGTGGTGGACCTGCACTGCCATTGCAAGACGGCGGCGGTGGAGCCGCTCGCCGCGCCGCACTACGCGCTCGAGAAGGAGCCGATGGACCGGTTCTCGAACGACCGCACGCGCGAGGTGAACCGCCAGCAGGGCGCGCGCATCGCGCCGCAGCTCTCCTCGGTGGAGCAGCGCATCAAGGACATGGACCGGATGGGCGTCGACGTGCAGGCCGTGTCGACCTCGCCGCTGCAGTTCCACTACTGGACGCCGCCGGACGTCGGGCGCCAGATCACCCGCCTGGTGAACGAGAATATCGCGGGAATGATCGGGCGCTACCCCGAGCGCTTCGTCGGTCTCGCGCATGTGCCCATGCAGGACGGGCAGATGGCGGCCGCCGAGCTCGAGCGCTGCGTGAAGGACCTCGGGTTCCGCGGCGCGGAGATCGGCACCAACATCGCGGGGGTGGAGATCTCGGATTCGCGCTTCGAGCCGTTCTGGAAGAAGGCGGCGGAGCTGGGCGTGGTCGTCTTCATCCACCCGCACGGCTTCACCGACGGGGCGCGGCTCTCCGACCACTACTTCAGCAACGTGATCGGCAACCCGCTCGACACCACCGTGGCCGTCTCACATCTGATCTTCGACGGCGTGCTCGATCGCCATCCGCGGCTGAAGATTGTCACCGCGCACGGCGGCGGCTATCTCGGCTCGTATCCGTTCCGGATGGACCATGCGCACGGGGCGCGCTCGGATTGCCGCGAGCAGATCCGACGCAAGCCGACCTCCTACCTCGGGAAGCTCTACTTCGACACGCTGGTGTGGGATCACAAGGCGCTGCGGCATCTCGTGGACCTGTGGGGCGCGGACCACGTCGTCGCGGGTACCGACTACCCGTTCGACATGGGCTACTACGACCCGGTCGGGTTCGTGAACGGCGCGAAGTTCCTCAAGCGCGCCGAGAAGGACGCGATCCTCGGGGGCAACGCGGCGAGGCTGCTCGGCATCCGGGCCGACCGGTACGGACGCGCGCGGGGCAAGTAGCCCCGGGGCGGGTCAGTCCTCGTCGCGGATCGGGTTCGAGAGCGTGCCGATGCCCTCGATCTCGATCTCGATCGTGTCGCCGGGGGCCATCCACACCGGCGGCTTGCGCGCGTAGCCGACGCCGGCCGGCGTGCCCATCACGAGCAGATCGCCCGGCTCGAGCGTCATGCACTCGGTCAGCAGGGCGACGGTCTCGTCGACCGGGAACAGCATGTCGCTCGTGTTCGCGTTCTGCATCACCGCGCCGTTCAGCTTCGACTTGATCGCGAGACCGGTCGCGCCCGCGGGCAGCTCGTCGGCGGTCACGAACCACGGACCGAACGCGCCGGTCGCGTCGAAGTTCTTGCCGATCGTCCACTGCGTCGTCTTGCGCTGGTAGTCGCGCACCGACGCGTCGTTGAAGCACGAATAGCCGGCGATGATTTCGAGCGCGTTCTCCTTCTTCACGTGGCGGGCAGTCCGGCCCACCACCGCGACGAGCTCGGCCTCGTAGTCGAGCGACGTCGAGCAGCGCGGCCGCACGATCGGTGCGCCGTGCCCGCATAGGGAGCTCGTGCAACGCAGGAACAGGCTCGGATAGGTCGGCTTCGCGTGTCCGCCCTCGGCGGCGTGATCGACGTAGTTGAGGCCGAGGCAGACGATCTTGCCGGGGTTGCCGACCGGCGGAAGGAGACGGAGCCCCTTGAGCGCGCGGCGTGCGGCGGGTTTCGCCGACTTCGCCGCGGTCGCAGCGGCGGCCAGGCCGCCTTCGCGACGCAGGAGCGCCGCGAGCTCACGGGGGAGATCGGGGGCGGCTTCGGCAAGGTCGATGATCGCATCACCGTCCACGACGCCGAGCCGCGACGCTCCCTGATGATCGAAAGCGACGATTCGCATGGCTCTCTCCGTTGAATGAAGCGCGCATGATGAGGAGCCGCGCCGGGCGTGTCAACGACGCACGTCGTGTGCTACTGTCGCGGCCGGTCGCACCAGGAGGAGGACGACATGAGAACCATCACAAGAATGGCGCTCGCTCTAACGGGAGCGGCGACGCTTGCGTGCGGCGTGCCCGCTCTCGCGCAGGACTGGCCGAAACTGAAGCCCGTCCAGCTCGTCGTCGGGTTCCCGCCGTCGAGCTCGACTGACATCATTGCCCGACTCGTCCAGCCGAAGCTCGCCGAGGCGCTCGGCCAGTCGGTCGTGGTGGAGAATCGCGGCGGTGCGGGCGGGAGCATCGGCGCGCAGTTCGTCAAGCGCGCCGCGCCGGACGGATACACGCTGCTCGTGATCAGCGTCTCCTACGCGGTCAATCCCAGCCTCTATGCGAACGCCGGGTACGACCCGCTGAAGGACTTCGTGCCGGTCGCGCTCGCGGCGAGCACGCCGAACCTCATCGCGGTGCACCCCTCGGTCCAGGCGACGAACCTCCAGGAGCTCATCGCGCTGGCGCGCAAGCAACCGATGGCCTACGCCTCGTCGGGAATCGGCACCACGATCCGCACCTCTCCATGGAGCGGCTCAAGTCGGAGATGAAGCTCGACATCACCCACGTGCCGTATCAGCCCGCGACGGCGGTTACCGCGGCGGTCTCGGGACAAACACCGATCTCGAGCACGTCGATGCCGCCCGCCGTGCCGCAGGTCAAGGGCGGCAGAGCTCCGCGCGATCGCGGTCACGAGCGCGCAGCGCTCGCCCGCGCTGCCCGACGTGCCGACCATGAACGAGCAGGGGATGAAGGATTTCGACGACCTGACCTGGTTCGGCTTCTTCGCGCCCGCCGGTACGCCCGCCGACATTGTCAACCGCCTGAATGTCGAGATCATGAAGGCGCTCCAGCAGCCCGACGTGAAGGAAAAGCTCTCCACGCTCGGTTTCGACATCCGCCCCAACACCGCCGCCGAGTTCGCCGCCTTCGTGCGGGACGAAGTGCCCAAGTGGGCCAAGGCGGTGAAGGATTCCGGCGCCAAAGCCGACTGACGCGGAGGGGACGACGGTGGCGGAGCTGCGCGCAATCCATTCCAGCCTGACGCTCGAAGCCGCCGGGCGGATCGTCGATGCGGCGATCGCCGCCCGGCGCAAGGAGAACTCTGCTGCCGCTCTGCCGTCGCGGTGCTCGACGCGGGGGGCAACCTCGTCGCCTTCAAGCGCGAGGACGGCTGCGGCGTGCTGCGCTTCGACATCGCCCGCGGCAAGGCCTGGGCCGCGCTCGGCATGGGCATGTCGACGCGCGCGATTCGCGATCGCCTCAAGGACCGGCCGGCGTTCCAGAGCGCGCTCGCCGCCGCCTCCGACGGCCGGTTCGTCGCGACGCCGGGCGGCGTGCTGATCCTGGATGCCGCCGGCAATGCGATCGGCGCGGTCGGCATCAGCGGCGACGCCTCCGACAAGGACGAGTACTGCGCGATCCAGGGCGTGCTCGCCGCCGGGCTCGCGGCCGATCCGCCCGCGCCGAATCCCGACTGGCGCGCCGCGGGCCTGTAGGCCGGTTCCGGAATCGGACGCGCAAGTGGAGGCCGCAGCGGACCGGTTCACCATCACGCGCCTGCCGCCGCGGTTCCGCTTCCCCGGCGGGCGGCGCATCGCGGTGGTGTTCAACATCGCCTACGAGGCCTGGTCCGACGGCAAGGCGCCGGGCATCGGCCCGATGGGCAACGTCCTGCAGCCGGGGTACTTCGACACCAATGCGCACTCGTGGGCGTCCTTCGGTCCGGTGCGCGGCATCCAGCGCCTGATCCGCATCGCCGAAGCGCACGGCATCAAGACGAGCGTGATGGTGAACGGGGTGCTCGCCGAGCGCCATCCCGACACCGTGCGGATGATCCACGACCTCGGCCACGAGGTGCTCGCGCACTCGTGGGGCATGGACGTGATCCCGGTTTATCTGGACGAGGCCGCCGAGCGCGCGAACATCCGCCGCAACGTCGCGGCCCTCGAGGGCGTGACCGGCGTGCGGCCGCTCGGCTGGATCAGCCCGCGCGGGACCGGCAGCCTCCTCTCGCCGCGCCTGCTGGCGGAGGAGGGGTTCCTCTGGCACGGCGACTGCAACGACGACGACCTGCCGTACGTGATCGAGGCAGGCGGCCGGCGGCTCGTCGCGATCCCGCTGACGATGGACGTGAACGACCTGCCGCATAGCATCCGCTACGGCAACCCGCCGCGCGCGCTGCTCGAGCTCTTCACCGATACGCTCGCCGCCGCGCGCCGCGACGAGGTGCCGCTGATGATCGACGTCACCGCGCACACGCACGTCTATGGCCGGGCGTTCGGCGCGTGGGTGTTCGGCGAGGCGATGCGCCTCGCGCAGCGCGCCCGCGACGTCTGGATCGGCACCCGCGCGGAGATGGCGCGGCACGTGCTCGGGTTCGTCGACGGCAAGACGCCCATCGCAGCGAAGAGGAGGAAGCGATGAAGATCCCGTTCCGCACGCTTCTCGCCGGCATCGCGCTCGCGGTCTGCTCTGCCGGCATTCGCGCAGGGCGGCGCGTATCCCGCCAAGCCGGTCCGGTTCGTGGTCGCGTTCGCCCCGGGAGGGCCGGCGGACATCGTCGCGCGCCTGGTCGCGCAGAAGCTCGGCGACGCCTGGGGCCAGCCGGTGGTGGTCGAGAACCGCGGCGGCGCCGGCGGCAACGTCGCCGCGCAGGCGGTCTCGAAGGCGGCGCCCGACGGCTACACGGTGCTCGTCACGACGAGCGCGATCGCGGTGAACCAGAGCCTGTCGAAGAATCCGGGCTACGACGTCGAGAAGGACCTGATCCCGGTCGCGATCGTGGCGTCGAGCCCGAACGTGATCGTCGCGAGCCCCGCGCTCGGCGCGAGCACGCTGCAGGAGGTCGTCGAGAAAGCGAAGAGCGGCAAGCTGAACTACGGCACCGCCGGCGCGGGGACGACGCCGCACCTTTCGGCCGAGTACCTCTTCAAGATCCTCGCGAAAGTCCCGGTGACGCACGTGCCGTACAAGGGCGGCGGCCCCGCGCTCGCCGCCGCGATGTCCGGCGAGGTCGAGCTGGTGAGCGTGGCGATGCCGCCCGCGGTGCCGATGATCAAGTCCGGGAAGATCCGCGGCATCGCCGTCACGAGCGACCGGCGCGTCGCGGCGCTGCCCGACGTGCCGACCGTGGCTGAATCGGGCTTTCCCGGCTTCGCCGACTACACCTGGGTCGGGCTGTTTCTCCCCGCCGGCGCGCCGCCCGACGTGGTTACGCGGCTGAACGGCGAGGTCGAGAAGCTGCTGCAGCAGCCCGACCTGCGCGAGCGCCTCGCGGCGATCGGCTTCGAGCCCGTCGGCGGCACGCCGCGCCAGTTCTCCGAGTACCTGAAGACCGAGCTGGTGAAGTGGGCGCGCGTAGTGCGCGAGACCGGCGCCACCGCCGAATAGGAGCGATCGATGACACGACTCGTCGCCGTCGCCATCGCACTGAGTGCGCTGGGCACATTGGCAAGCGCCGCATTCGCGCAGGACTACCCGACGCGCCCGATCAAGGTCGTCGTCCCGCAGCCGCCCGGCGGCGGCTTCGACCTCACCGCGCGCACGGTGGGCGAGCCGCTCGCCGTCCTGCTCGGGCAGCCGGTCATCGTCGAGAACCGGCCCGGCTCCGGCACCCTCGTCGGCACCGAGGTCGCGGCCAAGGCGGAACCCGACGGCTACACGCTGCTCCTCGGCGCGCTCGCGAACATCGCGCTGAACCCCGGGCTGTACGAGAAGCTGCCCTACGATCCGCAGCGCGACTTCGTGCCGATCGGCCTCGTCGCGAGCTTCCCGTACACGCTGGTGGCGCGCAAGGACCTGCCGCAGAACACGCTAAAGGAGATCGTCGACTACGCCCGGGCGAATCCGGGCAAGCTGACCTACGCATCGGGCGGGAACGGCAGCGGGCAGCATGTCGGCGCCGCGGTGATCTGGAACCTCGCCAAGGTCGACGTGACGCACGTGCCGTACAAGGGCGCGCAGGCCGCGTACCAGGACCTGCTCGCCGGGCGCGTGGACGTCTTCCTCGACAACTCCGTGACCGCCCGTCCGCACGTTCAGGGCGGACGGGTGAAGGCGATCGCGGTGTCGGCGGCGCAGCGCCTGCCCTATCACCCCGACGTGCCGACGGTCCGCGAAACCGGCGTCGTGGACTTCGACATGGAGACGTGGATGGGCTATTTCGCGCCGGCGAAGACGCCCGCGCCGGTCGTCGCGCGACTGCGCGCGGAGTTCGCGAAGGTCGCGCAGATGCCCGAGGTGGTCGGCCGGTTCGAGAAGAGCGGCGCGACGCCGGTGAAGCTCACGGTCGCGGAGACCGAGGCGCTGGTGAAGCGCGACATCGAGAAGTGGACCAAGCTGATCCGCGCGGCGCGGCATCCGCGCGGACTGACGTCGCAGGAGAGAGTCATGGACGCCGTCATGCAGGACAAGCTCGCGATCGTCGAGGTGGTGCAGAACTGGGCGCTGTGGCGCGACGCCGGCGACTGGGAGCGCTTCCGCACGGTGTGGCACGACGACGGCTGGATGACGGCGACCTGGTTCCAGGGCCCGGCCGAGAAGTTCATCGAGGTGAGCCGCGCCGGCTTCGAGAAGGGCGTGAGCATCCTGCACTTCCTCGGCGGGTCGAGCGTGGACGTCAAGGGCGAGCGCGCGATCGCGCAGACCAAGATGACGATCAACCAGCGCGCCGCCGTCGACGGGGTGGCTGGTCGACGTGGTGTGCACCGGGCGCTTCTACGATTTCTTCGCGAAGCGCGGCGGCAAGTGGGGCATCGTGCGCCGCCAGCCGATCTACGAGAAGGACCGCATGGACCCGGTCGACCCGGCGGCGAAGCTCGCGCTCGACCCCGAGCTCCTCGGCCGCTTTCCCGAGGGCTACCGCCACCTCGCGTACCTGCAGACGAAGAACGGCTTCACCATCAAGCTCGACCTGCCGCAGCTCAAGGGCCCGGCCGTCCAGGCGCTGTACGCGCACGGGCGCGCGTGGCTCGACGGGGCGGCGAGCGCGTTTCCCGCCTGACGTTCAGCCGAGGTCGACGGCGCGCGCGACGAGCGTCTTGTCGCCCTTGAGCTTGAACTTCGCGACGCGGTGCGTCGGCGTGTGCGGCAGCTCGTCGACGAACGCGACGTAGCGCGGCACCTTGTGCGCGGCGAGGCGCGCGCGGCACCAGTCGGCGATCTCCTGCGCGGTCGCCTGCATGCCGGGCCGCAGACGACCGCGACGAGGATGTCGTCCTCGCCGAGCGGCGACGGCACCGCGATCGCCGCGGCCTCGGCGACCGCGGGATGCTCGCCGATCACGCGATCGAGCTCGGCGCCCGAGATGTTCTCGCCGCGCCGGCGGATGATGTCCTTCTTGCGCGCGACGAACCAGAAGTAGCCGTCGGCGTCGCGCGCGCACGAGGTCGCCGGTGAGGAACCAGCCGTCGCGGAACGCCGCCCTCGTCGCTTCGGGGTCGCGGTAGTAGCCCTTCATGATGATCGGCGTGCGCACCGCGAGCTCGCCGGTCGCGCCCGATCGGCAGCGTCGCGGCCGTCGTCGTCGACCACGCGCAGCTCGGCGAACGGCATCGAGTGATCCGGATGGCGCGCCGGCTTGCCCATGCGCGCCGAGCCGCATCTCGCCGAGCCCCGCGCCCGGGAACGGGTTGTTGCACGCGCCCGGGATCTCGGTCATGCCGTAGCCCTCGAGCATCACCGGCACGCCGAACTCCTCGCGGAAGATCCGGTCGATCTCGGCCGGGATCGGCGCGCCGTACGCCTTGGTGATCCTGTGCGGCACGAACTCGCTGCGCGGCCGCTGCGCGAGGATGCTGCTGATCGCGGCGATGAAGTTGAACTCGGTCGCGCCCGTCTCGGCGGCGACCTGCCAGAACTTCGAGGCGGAGAACTTCGGCACGAGCACGAGCGAGCCGCCGCCGCGGCCGCGCCGCACAGCGAATAGAAGAGCGCGTTGATGTGGAAGAGCGGCAGCACCACCATCAGCCGGTCGTCGGGGGCGAGCTGCATGCGCTCGACGAAGCCTTCGCCGGCCAGCACCATGTTGCGCTGGCTGTGCATCACGCCCTTCGGGAACCCGGTCGTGCCGGAGGTGTAGACGACGATGCAGACGTCGTCCGCGCCGCCGCGAGTCTCGGTGAGCGGCGCTGACTGTCGCGGCGAGCTCCGCGAGCGCAGGCAGCCCGTCGGCGCCCGCGGGCTCGAGCAGGATGCGCCACGGCGCGGGCGACAGGTTCGACGTCGCCTCGAGCGCGAGCGCCGCCTCTCGCGCGCGCAGGCGACGCCGCACACGCCGGCGTGCTCGAGGATGTAGCGCACCTCCTCGACGCGCAGCTCCGGGTTGACCGGAACCATCCACGCGCCGAGCCGCGCGAGCGCGAGCAGGGTGATCACGATCTCGGGCCGCGTCGGGGCGTAGGTCGCGACGCGGTCGCCGTGCTTGACGCCGAGCGCTGCATACGCCGCCGCGGTGCGCAGCACGGCGGCTCGATCTCGCGCCACGAGATGGCGCGCCCTCGAACAGGAGGAACGGCTTGTCGCCATTGCGCGTCGCGCGGCTCGCGATCAGTCCGGCGAGCGAGCCGTCGTGGGGCGGATAGAGGCGCAGCGTTTCGAGGGGGGTCATCTCGGCTCCTTACGGCGGCGCGGTCGAGCCGCGCACGACGAGCTCGGGTTCGAGCCGCACGTGCTGCCTGCGCGCGCGCGGGCTGGCGATCTCGGCCAGCAGCACGCGCGCGACCTCCACGCCCATCGCGCGATGGGCGATGCGCACGGTCGTGAGCGGCGGCGCGAAGCGATCGGCGAACGGCATGTCGTTGTAGCCGGTCACCGACACGTCGCCCGGGCACGCGAGGCCGCGGCGCGCGAGCTCGTCGTAACACCCGAGCGCGAGCAGATCGTTCGCGGCCACGATCGCGGTCAGGGCGGGGTGGCGGTCGAGCAGTGCGGCGGCGGCCGGAATGCCCGCGGCGATGCTGTAGGTCGCCGCCTCGGCGACCAGCGCATCGCCCGTCTCCAGTCCGTGCGCGCGCAGCGCGGCGACGAAGCTCGCGCGCCGTGCGGCGCCGGTGGAGAGCCCGCGCGGCCCGGCGACGTGCGCGATGCGGCGGTGGCCGAGCCGGACGAGGTGCTCGACCGCGAGCGCGATCCCGCGCGTGTCGTCGTTCGTGACCGACGACGCGCCCCTCGCGTCGCCGCCGCGGTTCACCAGCACCACCGGCAGTCCGAGCTTGCGGCAGCGCGCGACGAGGGGATCGCCGTGCGTCACGGTGGCGAGAATCATCCCGTCGACGCGGCGGGCGGCCAGACGCTCGAGCGCCTGGCACGGCACGGTCGGGATCGTTGTCGGTGTTGGCGATGATCGCGGTGTAGCCCGCGTCGCCGAGCGCGCTCTCGACGCCGCGCAGGATCGGCGGAAAGACCGGGTTCGCGAGGTCGGGGATCAGCACGCCGACCGTGGCCGTACGCCGAGTGCGCAGGCCTGCCGCCACCGGGTCCGGGACGTAGCCCAGCCGGCCGGCCACCGCGCGCACGCGCTCGGCCACCGCAGGGGTCACGAGCTGGCGCGTGCGGGGGCCCAGCGCGCGGGACACGGTCGACGCGTGCACCCGCGCCGCGCGCGCAACGTCCTGAATCGTGACTCGTTTGGTGGCCATGATGCAGCGCCGCAGAACACGCTCCGCAGGCGTCGCCTGCGGCATTCTATGCAATCGATTGCCACGCGCCAAGCGGCGGCGTAGCATTGCCGGGCCGAATCCGGTGCGCTCCAAAGCCCGTTCCCGCCGCTCACTCCAATCGTGAAGTCGTTCGTCTACACGCAACTGCCCGGCCGCGTCGTCTTCGGCGCGGGCGCGCTCGACGAGCTGCCGCGCGAGATCGAGCGGCTCGGCGCGCACCGCGCGCTGGTGCTGTCCACGCCGGAGCAGCGCGCACAGGCCGAGGATGTCGCGCGCCGCGCTCGGCGAGCGGTGCGCCGGCGTGTTCGCCGCGCGCGGTGATGCACGTGCCGATCGAGGTCGCGCGCGAGGCGCGGGCGGAGGCGCAGCGCTGGGTGCCGACTGCGCGGTGGCGATCGGCGGCGGCTCGACCACCGGGCTCGGCAAGGCGATCGCGCTCGAGTCGGCGCTGCCGATCCTCGCGATCCCGACCACCTACGCCGGCTCGGAGATGACGCCGATCTACGGCATCACCGAGGGCGGCGCGAAGAAGACCGGCCGCGACCCGACGCGTGCTGCCGAAGACGGTGATCTACGACCCGACGCTCACGCTCGGCCTGCCGGTCGGCCTGTCGGTGACGAGCGGCATGAACGCGATCGCGCACGCCGTCGAGGGGCTGTACGCGCAGGACGCGAACCCGATCATGTCGATGCTCGCCGAGGAAGGCATCCACTCGCTCGCGCACGGGCCTCGAGTACGTGGTGAAGAACCCGCAGGACCCGAACGCGCGCGGCGAGTGCCTCTACGGCGCCTGGCTCTGCGGCGCGGTGCTCGGCGCGGTCGGCATGGCGCTGCACCACAAGCTCTGCCACACGCTCGGCGGCACCTGGAACCTGCCGCACGCCGAGACCCACACCGTCGTCCTGCCGCACGCCGTGGCCTACAACCGCGAGGCCGCCGCCGAGGCGCTCAAGCGCGCCGCGCGCGCGCTGCACGCCCGCGACGCGGCGCAGGCGCTCTACGATCTCGCGCTGAAGCTCGGCGCACCGGTCGCGCTGAAGGACATCGGCATGAAGGAGGCGGACCTCGACCGCGCCGCCGACCTCGCGACGACTTCGCCATACTGGAACCCGCGGCCGGTCGAGCGGCCCGCGATCCGCAAGCTGCTGGACGACGCCTTCCACGGGCGCCGCCCCGCCTGAACCGCAACCACGTCGGAGGAAACGATGCGCACCTACACCGAAAATGAGCTCGCCGATGCCGTCATCGCGCGCATGGAGCAAGGTCAAGGATCCGCGCTTCAAGCAGATCCTGACGAGCCTCGTGAAGCACCTGCACGCGTTCGCCCGCGAGGTCGAGCTCACCGAGGAGGAGTGGTTCGAGGGCATCAAGTTCCTCACCGCGGTGGGCCAGAAGTGCGACGACAAGCGCCAGGAGTTCATCCTGCTCTCCGACATCCTCGGCCTGTCCTCGCTGGTGGACATGATCAACCACCGCCTGCCCGACGGCGCGACCGCGTCCACGGTGCTCGGGCCGTTCTTCGTCCACGGCGCGCCGGAGTTCGCGAACGACGCCGACCTGACGAAGGGCGCGAAGATCCCCGGCGAGCACACGCTCGTGGCCGGCCGGATCACCTCGATCGACGGCAAGCCGGTGGCGAACGCCACGGTCGACGTCTGGCAGGCGCGCGCGAACGGGGTGTACGACATCCAGGATCCGGACCGGCGAGTTCGAGCTGCGCGGGCGGATCAAGGCGGGTGCCGACGGGCGCTACGCGTTCCGCACGTTCAAGCCGACGTTCTACGGCGTGCCGACCGACGGGCCGGTCGGGATCGTGCTGGACAAGATGGGGCGCCATCCGATGCGCCCGGCGCACCTCCACATGATCGTCGACGCGCCGGGCTACCAGCAGGTGATCACGCACGTGTTCGTCAAGGGCGACCCGTACCTCGAGTCCGACACGGTGTTCGCGGTCAAGCCCTCGCTCGTCGGCGAGTTCAAGAAGGGTCGACGCGCCGGACGAGGCGAAGCGGCTCGGCTTCCCGAACCCGTTCCTGCGGCTCGACTGGGACATCAAGCTCGCGCCCGCGGGCGCCGGCAAGACCCGCGCGACGATCGCCGCGAGCGACACGGTGAAGGCTTGAGCGCGGCACGGGCATAGCGCCGGCCCGCTTGATATCAGAGCCCGCTTGGGTTCATGGCCCTGTGGGCCGGCGAGCATTGAGTTCCGGTGCGGCGCCGCACCGTCGAGGAGAGGCCACGCATGGCGAAGTCGCACAAGGAGCCGAAGATCGTCCGGCCGGACGACATCGACCCGCATCACGACTGGGACGCGGCCGATCCAGGCGCCGGGCCACACCCAGGTCGATTTCGAGGAGCGGATCGACTTCCGCCGGCTCCACGACTACCGGCTCGCGCGCGTGCGCGCCGCGCTGGCTGGCTCCGGGCTGGGCGCGCTGCTCTCGCTTCGACCAGCACAACATCCGCTACACCACCAGCACCGTGATCGGCGAGTGGGCGCGCGACAAGCTCACGCGCTACTCGCTGCTGACCGGCAACGGCGATCCCTACATCTGGGACTTCGGCTCGGCCGCCAAGCACCATCGCCTGCACGCGCCGTGGCTGCACCAGGATCACTGCCGCGCCGGCCTGCTCGGGCATGCGCGGCGCGGTCGGCAGCGACCTCACGCTGTTCCGCGAGGCCGCGCAGGAGATCAAGGCGCATCCTGCAGGCCGAGGGCGTGGCGCGACATGCCGCTCGGCCTGGACGTGGTCGAGCCGCCCATGCTGTTCGAGCTGCAGCGGCTCGGCATCGAGGTGCGCGACGGCCAGCAGGTCATGCTGCAGGCGCGCGAGGTCAAGAGCATCGACGAGATCACGCTGCTCAACATGGCGGCCGCGATGGTCGACGGCGTCTACCAGGACATCGCCGAGGCGCTCAAGCCCGGCGTGCGCGAGAGTCCAGATCGTCGCGCTGGCCACCGCGCGCCTGTACGAGATGGGCTCGGACTGCGTCGAGGCGATCAACTCGATCTCCGGGCGAGCGCTGCTCGCCGCATCCGCACAACTTCACCGACCGCCTGATCCGCCCGGGCGACCAGGCGTTCTTCGACGTCATCCAGTCGTTCATGGGCTACCGCACCTGCTACTACCGCACCTTCAGCGTCGGCCGCGCCACCGAGCCGCAGCGCACCGCCTACCGCAAGGCGCGCGAGTGGATGGACCGCGCCATCGAGCTGCTCAAGCCCGGCATGAGCAGCGACAAGATCGCCGACGCGCTTCCCGACGCGGAGGAGATCGGCTTCGCGAGCGAGATGGACGCGTTCGGGCTGAACTTCTGCCACGGCCTCGGGCTCGGCCTGCACGAGCGGCCGCGTCATCAGCCGGCTCAACTCCTTCCGCGAGCCGATCGAGCTCAAGGTCGGGATGGTGTTCGCGGTGGAGACCTACTGCCCGGCGACCGACGGCTTCTCCGCCGCGCGCATCGAGGAGGAGGTCGTGCTCACGCCGAACGGGGCCGCAGATCATCTCGCTGTACCCGGCGGAGGAGCTGCCGATCGCCAATCCGTACTGATTCCGGAGCGAACGAATGGGTGACCTGAAGAAACACAAGCTGGGCTGGATCGGCATCGGCCGCATGGGCTACGCGATGGCCGAGCGCCTGGCGAAGGCCGGCTGCGATCTGACCGTCTACAACCGCACGCGCGAGAAGGCCGAGCCGCTCGCGAAGTACGGCGCGAAGATCGTCGGCCGCCCGGCCGACCTCGCCGGCTGCGACATCGTGTTCACGATGGTGTCGACCGGCGACGACGTGAAGGAAGTGCTCGAAGGCAAGGACGGCGTGCTCGCCGGGAACGGCAAGCCGAAGATGATCGTGGACAGCACGTCGATCTCGATCGAGGCGTCCGCGGAGATCCGCAAGAGCCTCGCCGCGCGCGGCGTGAAGCTCCTCGCGGCGCCGGTGACGGGCAACGCGAAGGTGATCAAGGCCGGCAAGCTGACCTTCTGCGTCTCGGGCCCGGCAGGCCTACGAGGTCGCCCGGCCCTATCTCGACGTGATCGGGCGCGGGCGTCTCCTACGTCGGCGAGGGCGAGCTCTCGCGCATCGCCAAGATCTGCCACAACGTGTTCCTCGCCGTGACGATCCAGTCGCTCGCGGAGGTCACCGTCCTCGCGCAGAAGGCGGGCATGTCGCGCGCGGCGTTCCTCGATTTCCTGAACAAGAGCGTGATGGGCTCGACGTTCACGCGGTACAAGACGCCGGCGCTCGTGAATCTCGACTGTCGGTCACCTTCACGCCGGCGCTCCTGCGCAAGGACATCGACCTCGGCCTCGCCGCGGGCAAGGAGCTCGAGGTGCCGATGCCGCTCACCGCGATCACGCGCGACCTGGTGCAGACGCTCATCGGCAACGGCTACGGCGCGGAGGACTTCGCGGCGCTCATCAAGCTCCAGGCAAGAGCGTCCGGCATCGAGCTGAAGAGCGAGAACGCGTCCGTCACGGACGGGCTGCACTGACGAGAGGAGTTCACCATGGCAAAGCAGCGGATCAGCTACGTCGACCTCGACAAGATGACTCCGGCGATGCAGGCGGAGATGGACCGCTGCCGCCGCGAGGGCACGCCGCGCCCCGAGAGCTCGGCGGTGCGCGCCCACGTGCCGGGCGCCTTCTGGGCGTTCGCCAACTCGTGGCGCGACATCTTCCACACCGGCGTGTGCGACCACGCGATCAAGGAGCTCTGCCGCCTCTACGTGTCGCGCTCGGTCACCTGCGAGTTCTGCGGCAACCAGCGCTCGATCAAGGCGGCGACGAAGAGCGACCGGCCCGTGGTCGAGGAGCAGGTGAAGGATCTGCTCAACTTCGAGAAATCCACGCGCTACACCGAACGCGAGAAGGCGGCGCTCGCGTACGCCGAGGCGATCACCTGGCGGCTCGAGACCGATGACGCGTTCTGGGAGCGGCTCGACCGGCACTTCTCCGAACCGGAGCTGGTCGAGCTCGGCTGCTTCATCGCGCTCACGATGGGACAGCAGAGCTGGCTGCGGCTCCTGAACATCGAGCACCACCAGGTGCTCGCGGGGACCGGCGCCTCGATGGCGCCGGGCTTCGAGAGCGCGGAGGCGCTCGCCGCGACCAAGGCCGCGCCCGACTACTGGGCAAAGCCGAAGGGCGGTTCGGTCAAGGACGCGGCCTGAAAAAGACGAGGGGGAGGAAGCGATGGCGATTCATGACTGCACACCGCTCTGCGCGCACGGGGTCGACGCGACGCCGAGCGCGCCGAAGCTCGGCCGCCGTGACTTCCTGCGCGACACCTTCAGCGCAAGCGCCGGCCTCTTCGGCATCTCGGTGCTCGGCGGCTGCGCGTCGGTGATGGGCCCGTCCGGCCCGGCCGACACGATGGTCGTGAATGGCAAGATCGCGACGCTCAACAAGCGCCAGCCGACCGTGTCGACGCTCGCGATCAAGGGCGACTCGATCCTCGCGGTCGGCTCCGATGCCGAGCTCGCGCACCTGCGCGGTCCGAACACGGTCGTGATCGACGCGGGCGGCCGCACCGTGGTCCCGGGCCTGAACGACGCGCACACGCATTTCATCCGCGGCGGCCTCACGTACTCGAACGAGGTGCGCTGGGACGGCGTGCCCTCGCTCGCCGAGGGCCTGCGCCGCATGCAGGACCAGGCGCGCCGCACGCCGCCGCCGCACTGGGTGCAGGTGATCGGCGGCTGGAGCGCCGCCCAGTTCGTCGAGAAGCGCTTCCCGACGCTCGACGAGATCAACGCCGCGACCGGCGACACGCCGTGCATGGTGATGTGCATGTACGACCGCGCGTGGCTGAACCGCTCTGCGATCCGCGTCCTCGGCTGGGACAAGAGCACGCCGAACATGTTCGGCGGCGTGATCGAGCGCGACGCCGGGGGCAACCCGACCGGCGTGGTGGTCGCGACGACGAGCCTCGCAAGCCTGGTGGGCGTGTGGCTGCGCGTGCCGCGCCTCTCGCCCGAGGACCAGATGCTGTCCACGCGCCTCTTCATGCACGAGCACAACCGCCTCGGCATCACGAGCGTCGTCGACGCGGGCGGGGGCGGGCAGAACTATCCCGAGAACTACCAGGCGATCGCGCAGCTCGCGGCCCAGAACCAGATCACGCTGCGCATCGGTTATTCCCTCTTCGCGCAGACGCCCGGCAAGGAGCTCGCGAACTACGAGGCCTGGTCGAAGCTCGTGAAAGTCGGCCAGGGCAACGACTGGTTCCGCATGATCGGCGCCGGCGAGTACATCCTGTTCGCCGCCGGCGACGTCACGAACTTCGCCAAGGACTATCCGTCGCCGCCGCCGGTGATGGAAGCGAACCTCGCCGCGGTGATGAAGTACGTCGCCGCGCAGGGCTGGCCCTTCCGGCAGCACACGAGCTTCGACGCCTCGGCGCAGCGCGTGCTGACCGTGGTCGAGCAGGTGAACCGCGAAGTGCCGCTCAAGAACCTGCGCTGGGGCCTCGACCACTGCGAGACGCTGCAGCCCAAGACGCTGGAGCGCGTGGCCGCGCTCGGCGGCAGCATCAGCATCCAGAACCGCATGTCGATGGACGGCGAGGCGTTTCTCGCGAAGTACGGCGCTTCGGCCGCGGCCAATGCGCCGCCGATCGCGCGCATCCGCGAGCTGGGCATCCCGCTCGCCTGCGGCACGGACGCCAACCGCGCGAACACGTACAACCCGTGGGTCGGCGTCCACTGGCTCGTCACCGGCAAGACGCTCGGTGGCGCGAAGCTCCAGTCCAACCACAACCTGCTCGACCGCACCGAGGCGCTGCGCCTGTACACGTCCGGCGGCGCGTGGATCTCGAGCGAGGACGAGAAGAAGGGCACGCTCGAGGTCGGCAAGCTCGCGGACATGGCGATCCTGTCCGCCGACTACTTCTCGATCTCCGAGGACGGCATCAAGGACCTCGAGTCGGTGTGCACGATCGTCGGCGGGAAGGTGGTCTACGCCGCCGGGTCGTATTCCCGGCTCGCGCCGCCGGCGCTGCCGGTCGCGCAGGATTGGCTGCCGGTGAAGCAGTACGGCACCTACTACAAGCGCGCCGCGGGCGAGGCGCCCATGGTCGCCGCGGCCGGCGGGCACACTCACCCGCCGATCGTGGGAGCGGGAGGCACCTGGACGCTCGACTGCCCATGCGGCGTGTTCTGACGCACGAACGGATTGACAACAGCTCGCTTAGACGAGCGCCCATACTCGACCATCGACCGAGAGGAGCAGCAAGATGACCTTCCGCAAGAAACTCGCCGTCCTGGCGCTCGTCGCGCCGCTCGCGGCCGCGCCCTTCGCCGGCGCGCTCGCGCAGGGATACCCGAACAAGCCCGTCCGGGTGATCGTCCCGTTCACGCCCGGCAGCGCGACCGACATCCTCGGGCGCGTCGTCAGCGAGAAGCTCGCGTCGAGCACCGGCCAGCCCTTCATCGTCGAGAACCGCCCCGGCGCCGGCGGCACGATCGGCACCGGGCAGGTCGCGAAGTCGCCGCCGGACGGCTACACGCTGGTGGTCGTCTCGTCCGGGCACGTGACCAACCCGGTCCTCTATGCCGACCGGCTCACCTACGAGCTGAAGGACCTCACGGGCATTGCCCCGCTCGGTTCGCTGCCGAGCGTGCTGATCGCCGCGCCGGAGACGGGCGTGAAGACGGTGAAGGACCTCGTCGACCAGATGAAGGCCAACCCCGGCAAGTTCAACGTCGCGAGCGCGGGGATCGGCAGCGCGGCGCACGTGAACACCGAGAAGTTCAAGGCCTCGGTGGGCTTCGACGCGGTGCACATCCCGCTCAAGGGCACGCCGGAGATCCTGGCCGAGGTGTCGAGCAACCGGATCCACTGGGCGCTCGTGCCGCTCGTGTCGAGCATCCCGGTGATCCAGAACGGCCGCGTCGTGCCGCTCGCGGTGAGCACGCCGAAGCGCTCGCCGCGCCTGCCGGACGTGCCGACGATGGCGGAGGCCGGCTTTCCCGGCGGGGAATACAACTTCTGGGTCGGCGTCCTCGCGCCGGCCGGCACGCCGAAGGACATCGTCGACAAGCTGAACGCCGAGATGATGAAGGCGATGGAGATGCCGGACGTGCGCGAGCGCATCGCCAAGCTCGGCGTCGAGCCGATGCCGATGTCGCCGGCGCAGTTCGACGCGCTCATTCTCGAGGAGGCGCGGGTGCTGGGGCCGATCATGAAAGCGGCCGGCATCAAGGGCAGCTGAGCGCGCCGCGACGCTGCCCGCCGGGCGCGTGTTCGGCGAGCTGAACGGGGCGCCGCTCGCGGTGCCGGCCTGGCGTGTTCGGCGAGCTGAACGGGGCGCCGCTCGCGGCGCCGCCGGCTCAACACGGGAGCAATGCATTGAACAAACCGACCGACAAGGCCGCCGCCGAGGTGCTCGCGGCGGACGACGCGCGCTACGCGGCGATGATCGCGCAGGACTTCGACGCGCTCGGCAAGCTGCTCGCCGACGACCTGCTCTACACGCACTCGACTTCGGTCACCGACACGAAGGCCGAGTACCTCGCCGCACTGCGCAGCGGCAAGTACCGCTACCGGGCCGCGCGGCGCGAGGGCACGTCGGTGCGCATCCAGGGCACGATCGCGATCGTCAACGGGCGCTCGTTCATCGACGTCGACGTGGACGGCGTCCCGAAATCGCTCGCGAACGTGTTCGTGAACGTCTGGACCCGGGCCCCCGGCGGGTGGCAGATGATGGCGTGGCAGTCCACGACGGTGCCGAAGGCGTAAGCATCGGGCGCACCGTCGCGACCAAGCGGCTTGGACCTCGCGAACTTCGCGCCCTGGCACCTGCTCGTCCTCGCCGCCGTCGTGGCGGCGGCGGGGTTCCTGCACGGCGTGATCGGGTTCGGCTTCCCGATCATCGCGATGCCGGCGCTCACCGCCGTGTTCGACGCGAAGACCGCGGTGCTCCTTACCGTCGTGCCGATCGTCGCGATCACGCTGGTGTCGTCGTTCCGGGGCCGAAACCTGCGGCAGAGCATCGGCCGGTTCTGGTGGCTGCCGCTCGTCACGGCGGCCGGCGGGTTCCTCGGGGTGCAGCTGTTTCTCGTGGCGCCGGTGCAGGCGATCACGCTGCTGCTCGCCGCCCTGATCGTCGTCTACCTGCTGCTCGACCGGTTCGGCCCGGGACGGTTTGCGATCGTGCACCGGCACTGGATCCCGTTCGGCGCGGTCGCGGCGCTGCTCGCGGGAACGTTCGAGGCGTCGGTCAACATCGGCGTGCCGCCGCTCCTCATCTACCTGATGATGGCCGGCGTCGACCCGTTGGCGATGGTGCAGTCGCTCAACTTCATCTTCCTCGCGTCGAAGCTGGTGCAGACGACGATGCTGATCGCCACCGGCGCGCTGCCGGCGGCGAGCGCCGCGGCGATGCTCCCGTTCGCGGCGCTGGCGGTCGGCACGCTCTACGCCGGGATGCGCGTCCGCGACCGGCTCGCGGTCGCGACCTACCGCCGCGCGCTGCGAGTGTTCCTGTGGCTCGCGGTGGCGGTCCTGCTGGCGCGCGCCGGCGCGGGGTTGCTCCTCGCCTAGACGGGAGGGGTGGCGCGCGGAGCGCGCCAGGGAGGTTGATCAACCCGGTTCGTCCGGGCCGCCCGAACCGGTCAGAGGATCTTGCAGGCCTCGTCGAACTCGAGACGCGGGTTGCGCGGGAAGATCTTGGACGGATCGCCCTTGCCGAGGTTGCAGAGGAAGTTCGACTTCAGGGTGGTGCCGGCGAAGAACTCCTTGTCGACGACGGCGTTGTTGAAGCCGGACATCGGGCCGGTGTCGATGCCGAGCGCGCGCGCGGCGATGATGAGGTAGGCGCCCTGCAGCGAGCTGTTGCGCAGCGCGGTCGTCTCGACGAACGCCTTCTTCTCCTCGCCGAGGTAGTTGTTCTTCATCGCCTGGTTGTGCGGGAAGAGGCGCGGCAGCAGCTCGTAGAACTGGAGGTCGTAGGCGAGGAGCGCCGTCACCGGCGCGCTCAGCGTCTTCTCGAGATTGCCGGGGCTGAGGGCGGGTTTGAGCCGCTCCTTGGCCTCCTTGCTGCGCAGGAAGTAGATCCGCGCCGGCTGCGAGTTGCCGGTCGTCGGACCGTACTTCATGACGTCCCACAGGGCGCGCAGCTGCGCGTCGGTCACTTCCCCGGAGAGCGAGTTGTGCGTCCGGGCGTTGCGGAAAATCAGGTCGAGGGCGGCGGCGTCGAGCATGTTCGGGTCCTTGTTTCTCGGGACGGTCGGGGCGCGTATTGTCGCAGGGAAACCGCGGCGTGCGCGACCGGCGCGGGGCGCGCTTGACCGGCGGGGTTGCGGGCATGACGCGCCGGGCTTAGCCTTCACCGGAGCGCCCGCAATACCGCGCGGCGCACGAGGGTTCAGCCCATGAAGACCGCAGCCATCCAGATCATCCACACCGAGCACCGCTCCATGTTCGCCGTGATACACGCCCTGGAGTACCTCGCCGAACGACTCGGGGGCCGTGACGCGACGCCCAACTTCCGGTTGCTGAACGCGATCCTCTACTACGTCCGCGAGTATCCCGAGCGGCTCCACCACCCGGCCGAGGACCGCGTGCTGTTCGCGCGCGTCCGCGCCCGCACGACCGAGGCGAACGACCTCCTCGCGGCCCTCGAGGGCGAGCATGCGCGCGGCGAGTCGCGCCTCCACGCGCTCACGACGGCGCTCAACCGGCTCGAGGCGGGCGCGCCCGGCGCCACCGCGGCGTTCAAGGAGGCGGTGCGCACCTTCGCAAGCGGGTACTTCGCCCACATGCGCAAGGAGGAGGACGAGCTGCTGCCGATCGCCGAGCGCGTGCTCGCCTGGGACGACTGGGAGGCGATCCACAAGACGTTCGCCGCCCATCGCGATCCGGGCTTCGAGGACGGCGCCGGGGACGAGTTCAACCGCCTGTTCCAGCGCATCGTGACGCTCGCGCCGCCGCCGATCGGGCTGGGCGGCGCCTGACGTCGCCCGCCGCGCCGCGTGGGAGAATCGACGCGCATTCTTATCGAGGACACTGCCATGGCCGAAGCCTTCCTCTGCGACGCGATCCGCACCCCGATCGGGCGCTACGGCGGAGCCCTTTCCACCGTGCGCACCGACGATCTCGCCGCCCTGCCGCTCAAGGCGCTCATGGAGCGCAACAAGGAGGTGGACTGGGGCGCGCTCGACGACGTGATCTACGGCTGCGCGAACCAGGCCGGGGAGGACAACCGCAACGTCGCGCGAATGGCGCTGCTGCTCGCGGGGCTGCCGAAGGAGATTGCCGGCGCAACCGTGAACCGGCTGTGCGGCTCGAGCCTCGACGCGACCGCCGTCGCGGCGCGCGCGATCAAGGCGGGCGAGATGGAGCTCGTGATCGCCGGCGGCGTGGAGAGCATGACGCGCGCGCCGTTCGTGCTGGGCAAGGCCGACAGCGCGTTCTCGCGCAGCGCGGCGATCTACGACACGACGATCGGGTGGCGGTTCGTCAATCCGCTGATGAAGGAGAAGTACGGCGTCGACTCGATGCCGGAGACCGCCGAGAACGTCGCGATGGACTTCAAGATCGCGCGCGCCGACCAGGATGCGTTCGCCCTGCGCAGTCAGCAGCGGTGGGCGGCCGCGCACAAAGATGGTTTCTTCAAGCGCGAGATCGCGGCGGTGACGCTGGCGCAGAAGAAGGGCGACCCGAAGATCTTCGACACCGACGAGCATCCGCGGCCCGACACGACGATCGAGCAGCTCGCGAAGCTGAAGGGCGTGGTGCAAGCCGGATGGAACGGTGACCGCGGGGAACGCGTCGGGCGTGAACGACGGCTCGTGCGCGCTGATCCTCGCGTCGGAAGCTGCGGCGAAGAAGCACGGGTTGAGGCTCCGCGCGCGCGTGCTCGGCGCCGCCGTCGCGGGCGTCGCGCCGCGCATCATGGGCTTCGGGCCAGCGCCGGCGAGCAAGAAGCTGCTGGCGCGGCTCGGGCTCAAGATCGAACAGATGGACGTGATCGAGTTGAACGAGGCGTTCGCGGCGCAGGGAATTGCGGTGACGCGAGACTTCGGAATTCCGGACGACGACGCGCGCGTGAATCCGAATGGCGGCGCGATCGCGATCGGGCATCCGCTCGGGCGCGTCGGGGGCGCGGCTTGTGACGACTGCGCTCAATCAGCTCGAGCGCATCAAGGGGCGCTACGCGCTGTGCACGATGTGCATTGGGGTGGGGCAGGGGATCGCGTTGATGATTGAGCGGGTATAGCCGACGGGCTCACACTTCGGACATCGCAGATCCAGGGACTCATGAATCTCTTGGTGGAACCCAGGAGGAGCCACGGAAAATCGCTTCGCGGACGCACATAGCCGCGACCCTATTTTTCCCTTTGATGATTAGAGTGACGGCGCGATGAACTAAATGCCCTCGAAGGCACGCAGTGACTTCGAGCTTCTCGAAGCGAACCGCCGCTTCTACGACATGTTGTGGAGCGACGCGCGACTGATCGAACCAGAGCGTTTCAACACGTGGCCGCTGGTGCGCTTCCTCATCTCGCAGTCACGGCGCCCGCTCGAGGTCGCACCGGGGCTGAGGCCGCGCCTCCCAATCGAGGGGACCCAATTCGTCGACATCAGCGCGCCGGCCCTCGCGAAGTTGCGCGAGCGGGGGGCGAGCGTGGTGCAGGGCGTCATTTCGTCGCTCCCGTTTCCTGCCGGCACCTTTGATCTGGTATGTGCGTTCGACATCGTCGAGCACGTCGACGACGATGATCTCGCGCTGCATGAGTTGTCTCGCGTCGCAGCGGCCGATGCAGCCGTTCTCCTCTCGGCCCCGCTCGAGCCCTCGCGCTGGACGTCGTTCGACGAACTCGTGGGACATCGGCGGCGCTACGAGCCAGTGGAACTCCTCGCGAAGCTCGCGGAGCATGGCCTTTCGGTAGAGCGCAGCGCCGTCTATGGAATGGTTCCGCGGTCGTCGCAATTGGTCAATCTCGGGATGTGGGGACTCACCCATCGGCGAGATCGAGCGATGTGGTGGTACAACCGCGTGATGATGCCGCTCGCGGTGCGCTTCCAGAGGAAACTCACCCTAGCCCCCGGGATGGTCGACACCGAGAAGGTCGACGAGGTCCTGCTCGTATGCCGGAGGGACAGTGCGGCCCGCTAGAAGGCGGCGATCGCGGGTCAGGACCCCGGGCGCGCGGGTGTCGAGGTCGGGGATTGCTGGATTTGTACATGCCGGTTCACGAGAATTGACAGTCTCCCAACGTTTCGTCGCATACGCTGTCCTTAACGCGCCTTCGCTATCACCAGTCACCTCAGCGGCCTAGGCGAATGCGGTCTATGTGCTTTGCTGATTGCGAACCTCAACTCGAGTGAGGAGGAACAGGTGGCGAGGAAGATGAAGGAGCGGCGTCGCAGGAATCAGATGGTGATAGTGGACCGCCGGAGAGGGAAGATCCGAATGTACGGCGAGATCGTTCTCTGCGCCGCGCTGGTCGCGAACTTGATCTGGCTTCTGCGATAACGCTGGCTGCCGACTACGGCGCGATCTTGAATTGACAGCGCCGTGAAGTCGGCGCAAACAGCAGGCAAAAGCGCGCCTCGCGCCCGCCGGCCTCGGCTTCGCCCGCCGCCGTAAGCGGCACTGAGTAACCTACGTACCGATCAGAGCAAGCCCGCCGAGTGCGGGCTTTCTTCCTCCATCTCGGTTCCGGCTTCCCGCTCCCACCACCCGCACGGGAACACGAGCCGGTGCCTCTCGCACCAGAGGTGCCAACCGTCGGGCGTGCCGATCGAGGTACGGCCGTCGCGCTCATCGGCTGCGACCTGCGGCGAGAATTGGGTAGCGCGTATCGCGGCGCGGGCACGTCGCCAACGTCTCAGATCGGTCAATAGCTGCCGCTTCGGCTGCGTCACTAGACCTTCACGCGCGCTCGCCAGCCGACGGCCTCGCACCAGCGCTCAGAGAGACTGTAGGCTCGTGGCTGCCGCCCCGGTCAGCGCACGCAAAATACGAGCTTCCCTCGAAAGTGACGGCCTTCGCTCAGCGCGTGGGCCGCGGCAGCCTCCGACAGGGGATAGAGCTTGATCTCGGGAACACGCACGGCGCCGGAGTGCACGAGCGCCAGGATACGCTCCAGATGGCGTCGGTCGCGACCCACCTTCGGGCGGTATGCGCGCACGTCGGGCCGTGGCGAGGACGGTGCGGATGCACCCGAGGCAATGAACGCCGCGCGACCGCCCGATCGCAATACGGCAAATGACTTCAGCGCCACTTCACCTCCTACGGTGTCGAAGACCGCATCGCAGGCGGACACCTTGCGCGTAAAGTCCTCCGTCCGATAGTCGATGATCTCGTCTGCACCGAGCCCGCGCACGTAGGCATGGTTCGCGGCGCTTGCGGTGGTGATGACACGCGCCCCGATGTGCTTCGCGAGCTGGATCGCAAAACCGGCGACGCCTCCAGCGCCGCCCTGGATCAGGATCGTCTCGCCGCTCGCGAGCTCCAGCGTGTCCTCGATTGAAACAAGAGCCGTCAGCCCGGTGAGCGCAAGCGCAGCGCATTGCGCATGCGACAGCGCGTCAGGCTTCCTCGCCACGATCGCTGCCTTGATCGCGATCTTCTCCGCATACGCGCCCTCCTGACCGACGTCACACACACCGAAAACCGGATCACCCACCTTGAAATCGCCGGCTCCTTCGCCCGGCGCGGCGACGATGCCGGAAAAGTCCCGGCCCGGCACATAGGGAAAGTGCGCAACGGGGGCATAGCTGCCGGCACGCATCTTCCAGTCCGCCGCGTTCACGCTGGCGGCATGAATGTCCACGAGCAGTTCGCCTGCGCCGGCCGCGGGGTCGGGTACGTCGCCGTACTGCAAGACCTCGGGACCCCCATGCTGCATGAAGAAGGCAGCCTTCATCGATGTCCGACCTCGTCAAAGCAACAAGGCCAAAGCCTATCAGGATTGAATTCCGTCCCCCGGAGGAGACCCGCGGCAACGGCTATGAGGCTGCAATCGACCGACGGATGTTGAGTCCGCACGCAGGGTCAGCCAACAAGGATTCAACTAACGTCCGACTCACGCCCTGCGGACGCCTCATCCGTCGGTTGGTGCGAGGTGTCAAGGCGGGAGGTTTCGGCGATGCGTCGCCCGCCTCATGCGCTGTCGAAGGCCGCGCTCCACCCGGAGAAAGGCTCGCTGAACCCTGCAATTGCAGCGCCCAACGCCCTGAAAGATCCTGTCGCGTTCCTTGACGTCCGAGAAGACTACGCCTATCACGAGCCGCGGCGAGTGTTCCGGAGAACGCCAATTTGCCACGGATACGGGAGGATCCGAGTGAGTCGGCTGTGCCCCGAGCGCTGAGGGGCGAGTGCCTATCGCCGCCGCTTCCCTCCGCCCTTCCTCGCCGGCTGCTGCGCCTCCGCGATCTCCTGCCCGCTACGCCCTTCGAGCTTGGGCTTGATGTTGTCGTCGATCCACTTCTGGTCCCACCACTCAACCGGCAGCACCGCGACGCCATCGAGATAGACCCCGAAGTGCAGGTGGTCGCCGCCGGCGAGCCCGGTCTCGCCCGTCTTGCCGAGCGCTTGGCGCTGGGTGACGGAATCCCCCGCCTTGACGTCGATCGAACTCAAGTGCCCGTACAGGGTGAAGAGGCCGAGGCCGTGGTCGAGGATCACGGTGTTGCCGTAGATGCCCAGGTCGCCCGTGAAGGCCACCGTGCCGCTGTTGGCGGCCTCGACCGGGTAGTGCTTCGTCACCGAGAGGTCGTAGCCGAGGTGGTACGCGGTATCGATCGGCTCGCCGTTGTAGGTGTACGTCCGGTGGTCCGCGAAGTTGGCCTCGACCTTCGAGTTGCTGAGCTGGGCGAAGGCGTCCTTCCATAGCATCTTGGGCGTCGCCTTCTGCGTGATCGCGGTGATGCGGTCCTCGTTTTCCTTGCGCAGCCGCTTGTTCACGGCGACGAATACATCCTTCGGCGCGCCTTGCCGCGCGGCGACGTCGGAGATCAGTGGCGTCACCTTGTTCTGCAGGAAGCTGTCCGATAGTGCGAGCGTGCTCTTTTTGTAGCGCACGTTCTTCAGCTCATACGCGAGCGGCATCTCGCGCGTGTTGCCGGCCTGGTCCGTGGCGACCAGGGTGGGCCTCGCCTGCGGCGGTGTGTCGTACGGATGGGCGAACAAAGCCAGGGTGTGATCCGGATGATCCTTCACCTGGCCAGCAAAACCGGGAAAGAAGTAGTTGCCGATCTTGACGCCGCTCGTCGCCGTGTCCGCCGACGCCTTGTAGACGATCACGCCCACGCCTCCGAAATTGACGTAGCGATCGTCGGCAATGAGCTCCAGCGTGGGCGGCGTGATGTCGATCGTGATGTTCTTCTGCACCACGGCCTCGTTGCCGCTCCAAAGCGAGGCGTCGCGCGCGGTGACGAGCAGCACAGCGGGACCTTCCTTCACACCCGGCACCTTTGCCAGCGCCACCGCGATCTTTTTCTCGCCCACCGGCTGGGCGAACTGCTCGGTGGCCAGATTGTGCTCGGTGCCGCCTTGCGACAGCGTCGCCTTGACGGACTTCAAGCCCGTCCCCTGGTCGGTGACCTGGATCTCCATCGGCGCCACGCCGACCACGTCGACATCGGGCGAGACGACGATCCGCGGCGGCTCGGATTCGAAGCGCGGTCGCAGGAACAGACCACCGCCGACCAGCGCGGCGATGACGATCACGAGGACAAGAACAAGAACAACAATGGGAAGCTTGCTGCGGGGACGTTCGGAGGAAAAGGCGCTCATCGGTACATCGGATGGTTTGGCGGCGTACGGCGGCCGCGGGCGAGCGCCGGCCAGCGAACCATTCGCTGCCGGCGGGTCGCAGTATAACTGCCGGCACGCGGCGTGGCCGAACGCCACCGGCGGGGGTCGGCCAGAACCTGCCGCTAGGCGCCGACGCCGGATTCAAGCTAAAGCGGTCATTCCTAAAGCCGCTCTTGGCTCGTACCATCGGGGGCAGACAATCGCTGCACAACGATGTCTCTGCAGATCTCCAAGCTGCCGTCGGAAAATCGTGCCGGCTGGCTCGGTTCGCGCCTAACTCTGAGTATCCACCAGGAGAGTAGATCATGGCTGTCAACGCATTCATCAGTTTCTTTGACAAAGCCGACGGCGAGTCCATTCAGAAGGGCAAGGAGAAGTGGATCGAGATTCAAGGCTGGGATTGGGAAATCGAGGCCGAGACCAGCTGGACCAAGGGCGGTGGTGCCTCGGTAGGCAAACCCAACCCGGGCAAGATTACGTGGGAACATTACTTCGATACTTCGTCGACGGTGATCATGGGGTACATCTGCACCGGCAAGGCCTTCCCGAAGGTCGAGCTGCAGATGATGAAGTCCACGGGCAGCGGCAGCCCCCAAACCTATTTCACAATGAATCTGGAAGGGGCCTTCATCACCAAGATCCAGAACGCCGGGACGGTAGAAGGCAACGTGATGCAGAAGGTCGAGATGGTGTTCAAGACAGTTAAAATCGAGTACAGGCCGCAGGACAACAAGACCGGCAAGCTCGGTGCGGTCAAAACGTACACTTGGGACATCCCGGCCGGCACGGCGTCACCCTCAGCCTGAGCTGCCCGCACGCTGGCGGAGCTGGGGCTGCGGCACCACCTGTTCGGCGCGGCTCATCTTGCCGCGACGTGCCGGGTGGAATGACAGCGCGGCTCGCCTCAGCGCGGCGCCGTCGCGGACGTCTGCTTTGATTTCGGGCTAACGGGCGCTTTGGGTCGCACTGGGACCGCTCAACCTTGGACTTTGCGAACTCAGCCTTAGTAGCGCTGCTCGGGGCAGGTCGCTGTAGCAAACGCAACGGGACTGCATAAGCAAGGGCGAGATCCGGCCGTTTCCGGCCCTTCGACCGGCGCGCCGGGCAGCCTTCAGCGTGCAAGAGTGAAACTCGTAACCTCTCGGCCTCGAAGGTCTGGAGGGGCGGGGCGCGGCGTGAATTGGCCCAACGCGGCCCGCCAATAATCACCGCCCGCCTCCGCCTCGCGGGGCTAGGCTTGCCTCGGATCGGCCACGGTGGTCGATCGCGTCGACGAGGAGACAGCTCCCGTGAACACGCGACGGAAAGCAACTGCGTCCCGTTTGGTTTTCGGTGTAATGGTGCTGCTTGCCGCTTCCGGCGCGCTAGCGTGCTCGACCGAGGACCGGATCGAGCTCGCCCAGATGGGTTTCACGAGCGGGCAGGTCGACACGATGTGCGGTTCGGGCGGGAATCCGTTCGTCACGCCCTCGCTGCCGGATGCAACCATTTGCGTGACGCGCTACGGGAACTGCGGGCTTGCGAACCGTGTCCGCGCCGGAAACCAATGCGGTTGTCCGATTGGTGGCGGGTGGACGCTCGGCGTCACCCGCTAATCTCGATAGCATCGGGAGCCGACCGATGGTCGAAGCCGCTGCGACAGTCGTCTTTCTGATTGTAAGCAGGCAGCGAGTGCGTGCTGTTCAGTTACTCCGACCGTGCTGCCCAGGAGGCGCTAGGGTTCTGGCGGGAACAGAATGAATAGTTCGCCATCCGTCGCATGCCGGCAATTGCGCCGTGGCCCAACCATCCGTATATGGACTCCCCCCAACAAGGAAGAGGCTGATCGATATTTCTGGCAGTGAGGGTGCGCCTGCAGTCGTATATCCGGCATCGTGAGTGGGCGCTGTGTGGCCCGTGCCGACATGGAATCTGCGAACACCGGCGCGCCAATCGTTGCAACGGGCAAGGCGCTGTTTCCAGCGTGGCTGCCAGAAGGGTTGTCGGCGTCATTCGGTGTGGGGGTGACCCTGGGTGCCATGGTGGGCGATCAGTCTCTACGCAAGCGGTGGGGTGATGAAGTCCTCGGCCAACGCGAATCGCTCGTGCTCAGGCGGGGATCGGGAAGGCACTCGCGCGATCTTCTTTTCGAGCCGCCGCGCCTCGCCCGTAGGGCGTGCCGTCGCGCAGACACGCGTAGCAGATGCGCGCGAGCTTGTTGGCCAGCGCGCAGGTCGCCTTGTTGTGATTGGTTCGCTGCTGGAGCGGCGAGCGCCCATTGACGCAGCGCATCGACGCTGCGGCCGGCTCGCTGCGGCCGACGCTGGCCGCGCGCAGGACCGCAGCGAGCGCCGTGGGTGAGGAGCATGCGCAGATAGCGATCGCCGCGTTTGGAGATGCGTCCCAGGCGGCGCGTGCTGGCCCCGGAGGAATGCTCCTTGGGCGTCAGGCCGAACCAGGCGGCGAAGTGACGCGCATCGCCGAAGTGATCGACCTGACCGCTGGTGGCGGCCACCATCGCGGTGGCGGTGAGCAAGCCCACCCCGGGAATCGACAGCAGGGTCGTGCACGCCGGGCGACTGGCGTGCCACGAGGGTCAGCTCGCGCTCGAGTTGGCTGATCCGAGCCTCGAGCAACCGGATCTCCTCGACCAGCAGCGTCATCGTCGGGCGAATCAACTCGGGCACCGCCGAGTGCGGGTCGGCGAGCACCCGGCCGATCTGCTCCACGCCCAGGCGCGCGCCCTGAGCGATCGCGATGCCGAACTCGCGGCAGAAGCCGCGCAGGGCGTTGATGCGCGAGGTGCGCGTGGCCATCCACAGCGAGCGGGTGCGATGCAGCGCCTGAACGGCCTGCTGCTCGACCGACTTCACGCGCACCGGGACGATGTCGGCGCAGCGCGCCGCCTCCAGCAGCGCACAGGCATCGGCCGCGTCGGTCTTGTTGCGCTTCACGTAGGCGCGTACGTAGGCGGCCGGCAGCAGCTTCACTTCGATGCCCAGGCCGTTGAGCCAGCGCGCCCAGTGGTGCGCACTGCCACAGGCTTCCATGACGACCAGGCCGACGGCGCGGTTGGCGAACCAGCGCTCCATCTGGGTGCGGGTCAGGCGCTGCTGTTCGACGACGCGCCAATTGGCATCGGCGATCGGCGATCTGAAACACCGACTTCGCAAGATCCACTCCCACGACCGGCAGCGCAGCGGTAGCATTCATCTCGGACTCTCCTCGGTTGAGCGCTGACACCCCACACCACATGAGGCCAGCTGGCACGATGATGCCGAGAAGCCGGGGGGAGTCCATCCCATCAATGCGCACCGCTTCACAGCGGGCTCCGCCGCTGTTCGCGGCCGCTAATCGCGAATGCTGAGCGTCTGCTTTCTGAAGGCATCTCCGTCCGCTGAGGGTCGACTTGAGCCCTTCGTCTGAGGGTCGCTGACCGGCCACTTTCGGTCATTGAGCACCATTGCGTCTTTGCCCGAAAGCTGCAGTTCAACCGGATAAAGTGCCGACTCGCCTCGATGCCGTGGTGGTGGTGTATGCGCGGGGGGCGGGATCAGCGCGGCTAGCCGCTCGATCAGTTCCAGAGGCGTAAGCCGCAACTGCGTGCGGCCATCGGGCTGCGGCTTGTCGAAGCAATAGACGAGCTGCTCGTCGCTGGTCTGCTCGAGATCCGTTGCCCTATCAGCACACGTGCGAGGAGCAGCCGTTTGCGTCGGGGGCCTCTCCCAAGCTCGTTTGGAAGAAGGCGCCGAAGCACACCAAGAGCTACGCGATCGCGTTGAAGGATCTGACGGTCTTCGAAGGACCGTTTCCGAATCGGGCCTTCCACTGGGTTGCTTGGGACATTCCGCATTCCGTCACTTCCGTGCCGGAGGCGCTCGAGTCGGTCCAGTTCCCGAAGACGCTCAAGGGCGGACAGCAGCTCAGCGCGTTCGCCGATCCGCAGTACGCCTATTTCGGCCCCTGCCCGTCGTGGGAGAACTTGTGCTCGGGCGGCACGGTGCCGCGTTCGACCGACAGCTACACGTTCGTCGTGTATGCCTTCGACGTGGCGACGCTGGAGCTCCCGCCGCCGCCGGAGCCGGGCACGATCAGCCGCGTGCGCCAGCTGACCGAGTATTTCGAGTCGCTCGCGATCTCCTCGGCGGAGCTTCATTTCACCTCCGACGCGCGTCCGAGCTCGTTCCCGGGCCGCGCAGGCGCGCGGTCTGGGCGACGCGACCTGCAGCCGCTCCCCGGGTGTTTACTTAGTAGTATTCCCGAATGGAAGCTCAGAAGAGACGCAAGACCGGCGGGCGGCGGAAAGGGACGCCAAACAAGGTCACGGCGACCACGCGCGAGAACATCCTCGCCGTGTTCACCCGTCTTGGCGGCGCGGACGGCAAGCTGTACGCGCACGGAACGACGACGTGCCTCATCATGCGGCTGTGACCAGCCACGGGTGCCGGTTCGCGCGAGACGCGTGACCCGGGCCTTCTAGCGCCGCATCGATGGCCAACATCTTTCTCAGCTACGCGGACGAGGACCGCGAACGCGCGCGCGAGCTCGCGGTCGAGCTCGAGGCGCTGGGGTGGACGGTATGGTGGGACCGCAAGCTGCAGGCCGGCAAGACCTTCGCCGGCGTCATCGAGTCCGAGATCAAGAAGGCGGATTGCGTGCTGGTGCTGTGGTCGAAAGCCTCGATCGTTTCGCGCTGGGTCCGCGACGAGGCGAACGAGGGGCTCGAGCGCGGCGTCCTCGTGCCGGTGCTGATCGACGCGGTCGCGCCGCCGACGGGCTTTCGCAGCATCCACGCCGCCAATCTCGCCGGGTACCAAGGCGACCAGACATCGCCCGACTTCCGCCAGCTCGTCTCCGACCTGAAGTCGCGGCTGGCACCCGCGGCCGCGCCGGCGCGGGCGCAAGCGCCGATGCGAGTGGAACCCGAGCGCGGCCCTGCTCGACCCGCCCCATCATCCGGGGCCGGGATCGTGAAGCGAGTCTGGGACATGCTCCGGCCACGCGACCGTGGGAGATCGGCGCAGAAGTCGGCACCGCCATCGCCGGCGCCGACCGGCGCCGCCCCCGAGCCTGCGCCGGAGCCCGTGCTCCTCGGCGTCTCGGCGCCGCATCGCGTCGAGCCCGGCGGCGTGTTCTCGGCGCGGTTCGTCGCCTACGTCGAGGCGCTCGAGGAGCGGGTGCGACAGCAGCTCAAGGAGCTCGGCGGCGATGAAGCGCAAAGCGCGCTGGGCATCGCGCCCGACCGTGCGGCGCGCTGGAAAGTCGGAACCCCGGTCACCGTGCGGCTGGAGGCGGGACCCTACATCAGCGTGCGCCCGCCGGAGGCATCGTTCGAGTGGAGCGGCCGGCACAACCTCGTCAGCTTCTCGCTGACCGTTGCGCCCGACGCCCTGGCAGCGCGCACCCAGCTCCGCTTCGAGGCGTTCATCGAGGGACTGCCCGTTGCGTTCATCCCGCTCGACATCGCCATCGCACAGGCGCCGCGACGCTTCGCGGGCGACGGCCTCTGCCCGTCCGCCCGCGACGGCATTCGCGTCCTACTCGTCCCTCGACGCGCAAAGCGTCGCGCTCTGCCTTTCGGCCCTTTCGCGCTGGGACGCCGGGCTCAAGGTCTTCATGGATTGTCTGGATCTGAAGCCGAACGAGCCTTGGCGCGGGAGCTCGAGCGCGTGATCCCGGAGCAGGACGCCTTCTTCCTCTTCTGGTCGGCCAACGCGATGAAGTCCAAGTGGGTCGACTGGGAGTGGCGTCACGCGTCGGCAAAGAAGGGGATCGATGCGATCCGGCCCTTCCCGCTCGACGACCCCGCGGTCGCGCCGCCGCCGCCGGAGCTCCAGCACCTTCACTTTCGCGATCGTTACATGATGGCGCGGGAGGCCCTGGCGCGCGTCGCCGAGCGACGGACGTAGCGCTGCAGGCCGCAAAGAGACAAAGGCCCCGCGCAAAGACGGAGCCTCGATTCCGAAGCGTTTCGAAGCGCAGCTATACCGCCTGCGCCGTCAGCAGCTTCTTCAGCTCGCCCGACTGGTACAGCTCGCGCATGATGTCCGAGGCGCCTTCGAACTCGCCGCTCACGTAGAGTTTCCGATCGTCGGCCAGTTCAACGCCCTATTCCTCGCTCGGGACGCTCCGCGACGTGGCGTTAGAGCAGCTCCGCGCCGGGATGGCGTGCTCGTCTCGGGAATACGCAAAGGAGTGAAGCGTGCAGAAGCGCAAGCACGCACCGCGAGGAGGAAGGAGCGAAGGCAGTGCGCGCGGTGAGCGGCCCGGACACCTTGCCAGTCCACACCGGCCGCGATCTCGGTACGCTCGCACACGAACGTCGGGATCTCCTCGCAGTCGGTCGTGCCGTCGCCCGCACGAGCGGGGATGGGGGGCAG